>JBPCLP010000026.1:0-20017 GCA_051003195.1 Candidatus Sumerlaeaceae bacterium
ACGGGCCAGCTCGACTGCACTGCGCTTAAACTCCTCGTCGTAGCGCTTGTATTTCTCGTAAACGTTGTCCATGTGAAGTTCCTTAGAACCCCGCAATTCGACTGTCTACGTTTTCGACGGAAGATCAACTTACTACCTTGCCCTTTTACTCTTGCTGCAGTATCGATATACGCACGTCTGGTGGATCTTTGCGGTGATCGTCGAAAAGCAGTATATGGATGTGTGCACGATTTGCAATCGCGGGGTGCAGGTCAACACGCGGGAAACTGACACCCGGGCTATCCCCTGTCATTCGATAACTAACCCCGGTTACGAACCTCGTCCAGCAACGTGCCGATAAACGCCTGGCATTCCACCGCTCCCTGGTCGCCTTTGCCATGTTTGCGAACTCCAACAGTTCCCGATGCCGCTTCCTTCTCCCCAACGATCAACATGTAAGGTATCTTGGCGATTTCCGCGTTGCGGATTTTCGCACCAATCTTCTCCTCGCCTTCGTCCAGCGAAGCCCGGAATCCAGATGCCTTTAGATCTGCCAGTACGCGCGTGCCATACTCCAAAGACTTTTCGGAAATAGGAAGCACAGCGACTTGTGTAGGTGCGAGCCACGCAGGAAGATTACCCGCCGTATGTTCCACCAGGACGCCTATGAAGCGCTCCAGTGACCCAACCAGCGCGCGATGAACCATGACCGGCCGATGCTTCTGACCATCAGGACCAACGTAGTTCAGATCAAAACGTTCGGGCATTGAGAAGTCGACCTGGATCGTCCCGCACTGCCATGTGCGATTCAGGCAATCCTTCACATGAAAGTCAATTTTGGGGCCATAGAAGGCACCGTCGCCTGGATTGAGCTTAAACTCCACGCCAAGTTTCTCGAGCGAGTTCTGCAATGAGCGGGTCGCATTGTCCCACATCTCGTCGGACCCCAGGCTTTTCTCCGGGCGTGTACTCAATTCCATGTGGTAATCATTAAATCCGAACACGCGATAAACCACCTGGACCAGTTCGATCGCCTCCGTCACCGCTGCCTCAAGCTGATCTGGAGTCGCAAAAATATGGGCATCGTCCTGCGTAAAGCTACGCACGCGGAATAATCCATGCAATGCGCCACTCAGCTCGTGACGATGACAGCGTCCAAATTCCGCCATTTTCAGCGGCAGATCACGATAGCTGCGCAAAGTATTTCGATAAACCAGCGCGCAGCCGGGGCAGTTCATCGGCTTTACCGCAAACTCCTGCTCGTCAATTTGCGTAAAGTACATGTTCTCTTTATAATGTTCATAGTGTCCGCTGCGATGCCACAGATCCTCGTTCAGGATCATTGGCGTCATAATTTCCACATAGTCGCGCCTGGCCAGCTCCTCTCGCAGGAACTTCACGATCTCGTTGTAGACCACCATTCCGTTCGGGTGGAAAAACGGAAACCCGGGCCCTTCATCCTGGAATGAAAAAAGGTCCAGTTCGCGGCCGATTTTGCGGTGGTCGCGCTTCTTTGCTTCTTCCAGAATGCGGAGATATTCCGCGAGCTGCTTTTTGTCTGGAAAGCTTGTGCCATATACACGCTGCAGCACCTTGTTCTTTGCGTCCCCGCGCCAGTAACAGCCGGAGATTGTCAGGAGCTTAAATGACTTGATGTGACCAGTGTTCGGAATGTGCGGGCCGCGACAAAGGTCGATAAACTCACCTTGTTCGTAACAGGAAATGGTTTCCTCGCCGGGCAGGCGGTCAATGATATCGAGCTTGTAGTCCTCGCCCCGGGATTTAAACAGCTCTATCGCTTGCTCGCGGGATAGCTCACGGCGACGAATCTCAAGGCCCTCGTCGACGATCTTTGCCATCTCGCCTTCTATTTTCTCGAGAATTTCCGGCGTCAGCGGCTCAGGTGCGTCAAAATCGTAGTAGTAACTGTCCACCAGCGGCGGGCCAACCGTCAGCTTAGCCTCAGGCATAAGCCGCTTCAATGCCTGGGCCATTAAGTGGGTGGAGGAATGGCGAAACATTTCCCGTCCCTCCTCGTCCTTCCACGTGACGAGCTGTATGTCCGAGGGCTCTGTTATTGGAGTCGAAAGGTCGACCAGGCGCCCGTTGATCTTCCCGCCCAGCGCTGCCTTTGCCAGGCCCGGTCCAATCTGCTGGGCCAGCTCCATGAGTGTCGTACCTGCGGGAAGCTCACGTTGAGTTCCATCTGGTAGACGAACAATTACACTGCCCTGCATTTCGGTGGCGGCGGCCATTTCCTGCTCCTTCAACCAATAATAGGGAGAAGCACCGGTCCGCAGGCACACAATCTTTCATTCAGCAGCGGTTACGAACCCGCTTCTCCGCATAACAATGATGCGCATTAGTGCCTGAACGTCACGAAAATTCAGCAGCGCCGGGTTGTGCCGCTGCAGCAGCGGGCAAGGTGACTGTGAAACACGTTCTTCCAGCTACACTCTCCACCTGGATGCTGCCGCCTGCTTCGCGCAGGATTTCGTCTGCGATATAAAGCCCTAGACCGGTCCCCTGCCCCGCCTCTTTGGTTGTATAAAATGGCTGAAAAATTTTAGAAAGTTTATCGGCTGGAATACCAGGTCCATTGTCTTCAACCTGGACAATTACCTTCGATGCATCTCGACTGGTACGAAGCGTCAATGTGCCGCGCCCACCCAGCGCCTGGTACCCGTTCAGAACAAGGTTGGAAATGACCTGGACCAGTCGCACAGGCTCTGCGAAAACAGGTGGAACGGTTGGAGCATATTCAGTCCGCACGGTCACATCCGCTTTTTCATATTTTACGAGGGCAAGGCTGCGTTCGACAATCTCATTCACATCAACGTATTCGCACTCCTCGCTTGCTCGAACAAATCGTTCGAGGCTGGTATCTCGCAGAATCTGAAAAAATAGATCGACCTGCAGCCGAATACGGGAAGCCAGAGAAGCGTCACCGGGAACAGTAAACTCGTCCGCTTCATTTTTAATGTTCAGCATCGGCTTTTTAAGATCGTGAAATATATTGGCTGAGATTTGTCCGGCAAGCGCCAGCCGCTCCAGCCGCACCAGCTCTTGCGTTTTTTGCTCCAGTTCAATGGTTGTCCGCGTAATTGTAATTTCCTGCCGGCGGAACTGCATTAAAAACAGGGTAATCGACGCAACGAGCAGAGCGATGAGCGACCCGATTGCCGAGCGAACAACTTTCAGCGAGCTCGTTTGCAGACGCACATACAGCGTCCCGATCTGCTTACCGTCCGCCAGCAGCGGCAGCACCCTTACGTCGGCATCCAGCTTCCAGGGCAACGGATTACGAAGTTTCTTTGCAGCGGTTTTCGTCGGGTCCGGCTCGTCATCCGCAATTGCGGGCAGGAAGTAGGGATACACTACCCGTTCCTCATTGCCGATACGGCGTGCGACGGTCATCTCACCCAACTCGCCCTGCCGTTCATATTTATGAACCTCCGATTCCAGTTCACCAAAACTGAACACCGGCTGGTCCGGCCGCAGCAGAGCCGGATCTGAAAAGACGCGCTGCAAATCTGCGATTCGACGTTCGCGTGCCTGTTCAAAATCCTTCAGCAATCGAACCAGCAGAGCTAGCGAGCACACGGTCAGCAGAGCCACCAGGGCCAGGAACAGTTTATTAGATCTGTTGGAGCCGCGCGCTCTCATACGTTTCCTGATAAAGCCAGGGCTGCGGCGGCTGCCGCGATGGGCGCGGTTTCGGCACGTAAGATTCTTGGCCCGAACCCTACGCGCATACAGATGGCCGAAACCGCTTCAATTTCTTCAGGGTCGAAACCACCCTCCGGACCCGAAGCGATCACCAGCTCTCGCCGGTCGGCCCCAGCCAACGCAACTTTTATCACGTCAGAAAAATGAACCGTGCGTTCACGCTCGTACAGCAGAAGGCGCTGCTGCGTCGTCACCATAAAACTGCCCAGGGCACTTTTCAGATCGCGATACTCGCTTAGCTCGGGCACCTCCGCGCGTTCACATTGTTTGCACGCCTCAATCGCTACCTTTTGCAGCCGCTCCAGCTTAGATTCCGAAGGCTTTACAACTTCCCGTCGCGATGAGAAAATGGCGATCGACGCAACACCGAGTTCCGTCAGCTTCTGAATAACAAATTCTGTTTTCCCGCCCTTGATCCAGGGTATAAGCATGTGTAGCGACACATCTGGCCCGGCTATACCGGCAGACACCTGCTCAATCTGGATGACAGCGCATTTGTTCTCAGTGTTTCGAAAAACACCCAGCGCATCCTGACCGCTGGAAAACAGGCGAACCTGCGCGCCCGGCTGTTTCCTCATCACCTTGACTAAATGCTGAGTTTCTTCCGCGGAGAGTGTAATAGATTGGCCCTCTGCCAGTGCCTGGCGACCCGCATAATAGCGCTCGCTCACAAAGAATATCCAGCCACGTCATCGCAGCGCCGGCAAATTCCGGTCGTCAGGGCGCCGCTTCAAAGACTTGTACCCTGAAGCCATTTACCACGTCTTTATCCGAATGTGCCACCGAGTTGATGATGTTCACATTTCTGAAGAAATCGAGATTATCCTTCATCGCGAGGTTCGCATTGGCGACTTTCTCCCACTCCTCAATCGCCTGTTTCGCGGTCGCGGTATTCGCGAAAAGAAACGTGTGAATCTGTACGGGATCTTTGTTTCTCACACTTGCCGTTTCTTTTCGATACTCAGTGGCCTGCGCCAGCAGCGGCTGCATGGCTGCCACCGGTACTTTGGCTATGAATTCGTCTTTCGGCTCGCCTTTGAGTTCAGGCACCCCCACCCCCACTGGCCACGTTGATTGCGGCTTGCGGAACATGGCGTCAATAGCCGGCCAAGGGCTGTCTGGATCATAGAATTTGCGTACCAGCGCCTTGCCCCAGCCATAAGGCGCGTTCAGAGCTTTTACTTTGCCAAGTTCGTCCCAGTCAAAAATGCCGAACCACTGGATGCCGATGGTTCCGAACAGGACGACAATGATAATAACTGCCAGCTTGAAACCGCCGCTCGTGAAAAAGCCTGTGACTTTCTGCCGGGCAACACCCGCAACTTTACCCGCGCGGTACTGGGCCTCGTTTACCTGCGCCAGCTCGTTGCGTTTGTCTTCAAGTACCCCAATCGTTTCATTGAGCAGAAGGTAGCTTTCATGCCACTCAATTTCCATCTTCTTTACGTCCGCAGTGCTCTGTTTACTTAAGTGCTTCAGAGTGATTGCACGCGAGATGATGTTTAAAACTTCCTGGCCGATATTCTGGTTTGCCGTCAGCGCCTCCATGAAACTGTCATGAAGCATCGCGATCCGGCTCTTAATTTCCAGGAACTGACCTTCTTTTTCGGGCGTAATGTTATCGTTTTTCACACCCAGCACGAAGTAGTCATAAAAAGTACGCCACAGTGCCAGCAGCTCCTTTGTATCAGAGTACTGCCGTTCAACTGTCGTATCAATCATCCGCTGCCTCGCTACTGTCTATTAGGTTGTATTGCATACAGACCCGCACAGCCGCATAATCAAGCCCCGCGTGCGGAAACGGCATCAGGGATTCAGGAACACCACTCCACTACTCGGAACCCTTGTTACCGCCAGACACCGCGTCGATCATCTTGATGAGCGGCATGAACATCGCAATAACGATGGTACCGATCGTTGCGCCGAGAAAGACAATCAGCATCGGCTCAATCAGGGATGTGAGGCCTGAAACCGCCGCGTCTACCTGGTCTTCGTAATACTCCGCAACCTTGTGCAACATGCTTTCCAGCGCACCTGTTCTCTCCCCAACTTCGATCATACGCGTCACCATCGGAGGGAATACACCGGCCTCAACTAGTGGCTTCGTAATGCTTTCCCCGCCTTGGATGCTGAGCTTGGTCTTCAGAACGGCCTCTTCAATCACAACATTGCCGGCCGTTTTAGCCACGATCTCGAGAGCGCCAAGAATGTTAACACCGGCACGCATTAGCGTCCCGAGCGAACGACTGAATTTGGCGATCGCGACTTTCAGCAGCAATGGTCCGAACACCGGTATCTTGAGCTTGATCGTATCTAGCTGCACACGACCACTCTTCGTGCGGCTCCACTGGTGGAATAGGAAATACGATCCAAAAATGCCGATTAAGGCGACATACCACTGGTCGCGGATAAATCTGCTGATGGCAATTACGACACGCGTTGGAAGCGGAAGTTTTTGGCCCAGGTCGACGAAGATTTCCTCAAAAACCGGCACCACTTTCCACATGATCAAAATCATGATAAGTGCAGCAAACACGCTGACAGCCGCCGGATACATAAGGGCCGACTTGACTTTTCGTCTGATCGATGCCGATTTTTCCAGGTAGGTCGCCACTTGGTCCAGGATGGTGTCTAGCATACCGCTGGCTTCGCCTGCCTTTACCATGCTCAGAAAGAACTGGCTGAAGACCTTAGGGTGGCGGGCCAGCGCCTCGTAAAACGAGCTGCCGCCCTGCACGTCCTTCTCCACCTGCCTCAACACGTTTCTCAAAATCAGCTTATCCACCTGCTCACCAAGAATGTTGAGCACTTCGATAAGCGGGAGACCAGCGCGAATCATTGTGGCTAACTGGCGTGAGATCAGCACCAGATCCTCGATTTTGGTGCCGCCGCGGCGCAGTTTCTGTTTACGCGCCTTTGACTGCCCTTCGGCAATCGCACCCGCACCAGCATCTATCTGGGTGGGCGTCAGTCCCTGGTCCTTCAGGATTTTGACAACCATGGCCTGGGTGGCGGCTTCCGTTCGTCCGGTAACCAGCTTCCCCTGTGGATTTCTTGCTACATACGTAAAATACGGCATTGCCCACTGCCCCATAGCTTTTATTCGAACGTCAATCTGCTCGCCCAGCAGCATGCGCATCTACAGCTGTGCGCCGCAATTCTGCGCCGACCCAGCAACATCTCAAGCAGGCTATCGGTATTTGCATCTCAATGCCAAGTGAATTCTTGCCACACGACAAATTATATAAAGTCGCTACTTTCCGTTGCACTCCGGCGGGAATGGTCCATCGATGGCGCGCTTGACCTGAAGTTTTGATTAATCGAGAAAGCACCTCCTTTTTATGAACATAGACGCGCTTCTCCTGGGCGCCAAACGCGTCAAGGCCTCTGACGTGCACATGATTGAAGGCCAAACGCCCTTCTTCCGCATTGCCGGCGACATGAAGAAAGTCGACGTTCCGGCCCTCAGTAAGTCCGACTTCGACGAGATGCTCAAAAAAATGATGCCGACTCACATGCATCGTGAATACGAGAGCCAGCGCGGAGCGGACTTTGGCTACCAGATCGGAGACGAGATTCGGTTCCGTGTAGTCTGCTACTACGAAATGGGCCATCGCGGAATTGTAATGCGACTGGTTCCGCTCACCGTTCCCAGCATTGAGGAACTGGAACTGCCGGAAGTTACGCGGACCATTGCTGGGAGCCCCCGCGGAATGATTCTACTGACGGGAATGACGGGCTCGGGTAAATCGACAACGCTCGCAGCCATGATCGACTATATTAACCAGACAGAAGCAGTGCGGATCATCACCATCGAGGACCCGGTCGAGTACGTATATTCCAACAAAAAAGCAATCATCAGCCAGCGCGAAGTCGGCAAAGACGTGCCCGATTTTAACGTCGCGCTTCGTCAGGCCATGCGAATGGATCCGGACATCGTACTTGTAGGCGAGATGCGTGACGTGGAGACCATCAAGGTCGCAATCAAAGCTGCCGAAACGGGCCACCTTGTGCTGTCCACGTTGCACACCACCAGCGCCGTGCACACAATTCAGCGAGTAATCGGATATTTTCCCGAAAGCGAACATGACCTGCTTCGCGAGCAGCTTGCCATGAACCTGAAGGCATCGGTAACGCAGCGCCTTGTAAAACGAGCCGATGGCAAAGGCAGGCTTGCCGCTCAGGAAATCATGGTCGTCAACTCTACCATTGCTAAGCTCATGAAAGAAAACCGGATCGTCGATATTTTCGGTGTGATCAAAGGTCGCGATGACGGCATGCAGACCTTCGACCAGGGGCTTGCGGACCTTGTGCGCGCGAACCGGATCACCTTCGATGAAGGCACAAAACACTGCGAAGATTTTTACGCCTACAAGCGCTTCATCGCAGGCATCGCCTCAACGGGCGACAAAGGCGCGATCCTGGCTTAATAACGACGCTTCGGCTGCAACTGCTCTATCAGGACACTTGGGTCATTTCGTCTGCGGCCGTATAACAATCCGCATCGGGCCCGCCTGTGGATAGTCGGCCCTGCCCAGGCGCGCCCATCCGTTCCGGTTTGGAAATGCCCGCTCTCCTACGTTGACGGTTTGCGCATCCACGGCTGTAAACGTCTGGCTACTCTCTCCGTCCAACGACACCGAAATGGTCTTATCCTGCCCTGCGATCGTCGTACTCGTTTTACCATCGAAAGACAGCACTGGCCATACAAAGCTGGTACCATTCTTCGTCCCCACGACCTCTGAGACAATTTCCAGTTGATCCGGAGTCAGCATGTAGCGCTCCGAGACAAAATCGGGACCCGATAGATAGCCCTGGTAAACCACCTGAAATCCAACTCGGCCAGGTGCAGCTTCCACCCCAAACAAAGAGGCCTTTAAGCCCGAACCTTTGCCATACTCGCCCAGGCGGTGAAGCTGCCCATCAATGCCAGTCCATTGCGGTCCGATCGCCGAAATCGTCGTCTCCTGGTTTGGCATCTGCGGGTAGCCCTTCGTGACTAGAGTATCGCTCGGCCCGATCTGCGGGGTCATACCCGCTTTGTGGATGCGCACAAGTCCGTTTGCGTCGTAGTGCAGGTCCGCCGCTGTGTCGAGTTCCACGTACATACCACCCGCATTAGCAAAAATCTTGTGAAGATGCGGATCGATTTGCAGCACATATCCACCCACGTCGCACGGAGCAGGCTTCTCCGCTATGTCTTCGGTCGCACCCGCATGCTCCCACGCAATCGATAGCATCGCCATGGGTAACGTGTTGTACTGAGAGTGCGCCGAATAGCCCTCGAAGCCCTGCCGGTTTGACGGATCGACGTGATTCTTCACAATCGATAATTCGCCGCTCGGCCGAATCCAGCGCGTCATCGACCGCAGCGCAAGGTGCGCCGCACGTTTGAAAGCTGCTGCCAGCTCCAGCTTACCTTCTGCTTTCGCCTGTGCTGCGTAAATCTCATACGTAACGCACTGCTCTGCTTCGTTCCACTGGTGATGCGCACTGCGTCCGCCCAAAGGCAGCTCGCCTTCTGGCGATTGCATGAAGAGGCTGGTGAGAGCGCCCCGCCTGATTACTTCGCCAATATCGCCGGAGTGCCGCAGGTTGTATCCGGCTGCAATCAGGTCTGCCGCCCAAAGCCGGGGGAAGTGGTCGTAAGCCATCGGCCCTTCCAGGTACAGACCGAATTGCGAACTGAAAGAGTCACCCTGCCCGGAAAGGCTCTCTTCGATGAAGGACGTATCTTTGCGCACCCCCAGCTTATGAAGGAGGTATTCACCACTCAGAGCAACAATGTTCCAGTTTCCCCTGCCCGGCGCGAACCGGTAAACGTACCACGGGTCGAAGTCGGCGATCTGCTTCGTCCACCTGGCGTATCGCTCAGCCGATACAAGCGGCTTAAGCAATGGGAGCCCATGGCCGAGCTGCGGTGCAAAAAAGTCCTCGTGCGCGCTGGCTGCCTGCCGCTGGCTGAGTGTCTGGACCGACCAATCCATTGCTTTAGCCGCTGGCTCGAGTAAATCACTCCTGCCGGCGTTCACGACCAGCTCTGCCGCGGCGAACGCAAAGCACGGGGTCGAGTACTGAAACTCCTCTTTCCGGTATGGATCGATAATCGCCCCGTTTGCATTCTGGTGCTGCTTAAAGAAATCGACGACGCCTGCAGTAACTTTAAGATAATCCGCTCGAGTGAGCCCGGTAGGCTTGAATCCAGGCGCAGTCTGTTGGTTCTGCAAAAAGGACGTCACGTAAGGCGCGGTGGGATCTGGCCATTTCGCGATATCCTGCCATGTATCTTTGATTTTCGTGGGTGATGTGGCAGAATCCGCCACCACGAGTTTCTCCGTGATGAGTAATGCCGTGCCACCGTCTTCTCCGCGATCGATACTCAGCGCATTGAGCGTCCAATTCTTACTAGGGGTCGAGAATTGCAGATCGAGATGGCTCAGGAATCCATTCACGCTTTTCGGAACCTGGATCGGCAGCACGAGAGTTGCCGCTTCGCCAGGCCGCGGCTTGATCAGCGGGTTGTCAGCGGAGCCCGCAATTGAGACTTTCAGTGCATGATCACCGTGCTCCGTATCCGCGCACACCATTCTGAGCGTGTACGGCCCGGGAGACAGATCGACTCGGAATGTCGCCGGGCGATTTCCCACCACAAAGTCTCGACGGATGGAGTCGGATTTTTTGCGGTCTCGAACAGCGAGCGTTTCCGCGCCTTCCAACCACCCAAAGCCCCGTTCAACTGTGTAAGTCGTCTCATTTGCCACGGCCGTGTAGCCCTTCTCCGTCACTCCACCAAAGTCAAAACGCCTGTTGTCGAGCCGGAGCACCTCACTACCTGCCAGAAGGAATGCACCCACCGCATATTCGTGCGTGTCCGAAGGGTCCACGGCTCCTGGAGCTCCTGCTACTTTTTGCACATAGCCCAGCCTGCCTTCAGGTGTCAGCGCAGCATTGAGGCCCTTCCAGGCGCGGTGGGCTACCGGCACGTACTTTCGTCGCTCCAGCATGCCGTTGTTCAGCGCCCAGGCGAAGCCGTAGCAGAAGAACCCGCTACCGCTGGTTTCACTGGTCGTGAAATCATCTGGATCAAGGAGACTCGGGCGCCAGAGTCCGTCCGCCTGTTGCAGATCCGCAAGTTTTGTAAGCATTTCACGGAACAGTTGAAGGAAACGCGGATAGCTGGGATCGTCCTTTGGCAGGTACTGCAGCACTCGCACCAGTCCCCCAACCACCCAGCCGTTTCCACGGGACCAGAATACCTTTTTGCCGTTCTTCGTTCTGGCAGCAAAGTAGTCCGCATCGCGATAAAAGAGGTGCTCTTCCTTATCGTAGAGAAACTCGTGTGTATCCCAGTAAAGGTCGTTCATAAAAGCCAGGTACTTGCGCTCGCCCGTAGCTGACGCGAGGCGTGCGAGCGCCGGCGGCGCCATGAACAGGGCATCGCACCACCACCACTCCACACGGCCCGGTTGTGGAGCGGCCATCTGCTGGTCAAAACACGCCTGCATGCCTGCTATACGCCTGGGATCTTTTTGCAGCAGGTAGAGTTCTGCGTATGTCTGGCCACAGGCCTGGTTATCCGCGTGACGGGTGTTTGGAGGAACCGGTGTCCAGTTCAGCGCGTCTGCCCACCGGGTGGCTGCTTCCAGGTACTTGGGTTCTTTTGTCGTCTCGTAGGTAGCCATCACGCCTGTGTAAAAAGCCGAACGTATCCATCCGTTATTCTCTTTGCCGCCGGTGGTGATCCGCATCGCGGCCTGCTGCTGGAGCTGATAGTCGCACGCCTTGCGCATTGCCTCGACAATGGACGACGATGTGAGGCCGGTTTCTTGTGCCCTCGAAATAAATGAGCATGAAGAAAACAGCAATATACCTGCGGTAATAATGCAAAACGGCTGGCGACAAGCAGGATTCATACTGGCCTCGCGGGTTTCAAGTGACGGGGCAGACACATCTCGAGCCACAACTTCGATGCAAGTGCATTTCAGCGGCGGTGGGGCTGTTGACAAAACCGACACCGGACGTGCGCTTGTTCGCTACACTGTCATCCCCATACTCACCGTCGCCCTCATCCCCATCCGTGTCATCCGTATAATCCGTGGTTGAGAAAGTGGTGCGCGACCGCTCACCAGCTCGGTGCCCTCCTCCGGCTTCGGGCGACGATACTTCGCATAGAAATAATCCTCGCCCGAGCGAAAAACCAATCTCATTCACCAGTTTGCGAATCGTCGAACATGAACAGCCGCAGGCGCAAACCTGCAAATCTCGATTCACCGGCCGTTTCATCCGTGTAATCCGTGTAATCCGTGGTTGGGAAAGTGGCGCGACCGCTCACCAGCACGGCGCCCTCCGGGTTTTTCAACAGCCCCCCGGTCCGCTACTTCTCCGCAGCCAGCTTTTCCACCTCGGCGACCAGCTCGTCCACCTCTGCAGGGTTGAATCCCGCATGCAGGTTTCGAATTTTGCCTCTGCGATCCACGATGAGCGACCGGGGTAAAAACTGTCCGCCCACAGTGGAGCTGAAAGAACTCTCAGGGTCCGTGAGCAGCGGAAACTTCAGCTTCGACTCTTTAGAATAAGCCGCGACCGTCGACGCGTCTTCTCCGACATTCACTCCGACCACCACAACGCCTTTGTCTTTGAGCGCGTGGTGTATTTTCTCGTCCAGCACTGGCAATTCCATCCGGCACGGCGGACACCATGACGCCCAGAGAGCAATTACACCGACCTTCCCTGAAAGATCTGCAGAAGTAAACGGCTTACCATCTGCGGTTTTCAGCTGAAATGCCGGTAAAGCGTCGCCGCGTTTGATGGTCCAGGTATCCTCGGTCGAGGCAGACTGGCAGCCAGCCAGAATCGCAGCCGTCACACACATAGCCGCCAGGACAAGACTATACGATTTTCGCATTGGAACTCCTAACCCTTACTGGCTGAGTTGATGGTTTGCCGGCGTTTCAGCGCGTTGAGCCGGGCGTTGTTTTTGTTCTCGATCTTCATCAGCGGATCGCGTGTCACGTCCGTATTATCCCCGTGCCGCCGATAACGGTACAGGACCTTATGGACACGATCGACATCGTACTTTTCGCCAACCTTGAGAACCATGTCATAGTCTTCGCCAAAGTTACCGAAGTGCTCCTCGTCGTAATACCCCATCTCTTCGAGTACTACTTTCGGGAACACGCGTAATGCGCCTGCGCCATCGCGGCGAAGGATCTGGTTGCGCGTGTAGCCGCTGTGGGTCACCGGGTCGATATCCTTTACCTGGCCGCGGTTCTCGTCCATCAGCTCATAATAGGATATCGCCAGGCCGCACTTCGGGTGCGATTCCATGTGCCCGACCATCTGCTCCAATGTGTCCGGCGTGTACTCGTCATCGGAATCCAACTGGCAGATATACTTGCCGCGTGCGGCGCGGATACCCTCGTTAAGTGCCGATGCGATGCTGCCGCCCTTGCCCTGAATGAGTCGCACGCGTGGGTCCTTTTTCTCGTACTCACGCACCACATCCTGCGTGCCGTCGGTCGAGCCGTTGTCCACCACTGCAACTTCGAAGTCTTTGAATGTGCCCTCAAGCACCCGGTCTATCGCATTGCCAATAAAACGCGCGCGGTTCAACACCGGGATGACAACCGTCGCCAGCACGGGGTACTTTTCTTTTGGATACTGCACCTCCACGGTAGGACGATCGATGTAAGCGCCGCGGCGATGCAGCATCTCCTCAAAGACAGTCGTGATCTCTTTCTCAAGATCGGGCGGATAAAAAATGTAGGAGAAGCCTCCAAGCTTCCCTTTGCCTGGCGAATGCAATGCGCCCGTGTCCGCGCCACTTGCCTGCTCTACCGGCATAATCTCATACAACGGCTCATCCACAAATTCGATAACGTGCTTGTCCGTCAATTTCAGGTCGAGATCGTATTCGCCGGTGTGTACAAGGTCTTCCCGCACGCCCTTTTCCTCGCGAACGGCACTCGTGCGATAGACCTTCACAAACCCGAAATCGAAACGCTCGTGAACCGCCCCTTCGTGCGGATACAACTGGATCAGCTTCTCGCCAGAAGATGTGCGTTCGTTGTAAGAAGAGAATGCAGCGGCAGCTTCCTGGTGATTATCAAAGAGCTCCGCAAATACCCGAAGTGCGTGGGGTTTGAGCGCGATACCTTCCGCGAGCGGAACGATAAGATAACCACCACCGCTTTCGACTGCCCAGTTGATCAGCTTCGCGAAAGTGGCAAGACCAGCCGGGCCGATTTCGAACCGCGGATCGTCGGCTGCCGCAACCCCGTTGCCGGCTCCCGGAAGTAGATAAGCTTTCCAGTCGGAAAACTCCTGGGCCTTGAGGCTGACGATTCGCGGGTCGTTCTCCCAGTTATGACCTTCACCAATCGGCAGTAATATAGTGAACTTAGGCAATATAGGGGTCCTTTTCGCTAAACTGTGTGGGATGGTACAACGGGGCTGTACCACCGGATGCAAATACTTTCCGGATAAAGATGCGTTCGTAAAAGTCTATGGGTTCAGCTCGACGCTTTTGCCAGGGTCTCCTGCACAAGTTCGGAATATCGCTCCTGCAACAATCCAAATGTGGCGCCAGGACGGGCTTCGCCAACGGCATTGCCGTTGAAACGGATAACAGGCATGAGCTCGCTTACGGAAGATGTCAGGAACATCTCCTCCGCCTTTTCCAGTTCCGCGAGTGAAAGAGGTGACTCCTCCACCTTCCAGCCTTCGCGGCGTGCAAGTCTCATCACATGCATTCGCGTGACGCCCGCAAGGCAGGGACTCGACAGCGGAGGCGTGCGCAAATACCCATAACCAGGTACTGCAAACAAGTTGGAATACGTGGCTTCGCACACTTCACTCTCCGCATTGAGAAAAAGGGCGTCGTCTGCTTCGAGTTGTTTTGCCTCCTGTTGAGCAATGGCCGTGGCAAGCAGGTTGAGAGACTTGATGTGGAACAACCTGCAGGTTGGAAGCCGCCGGTCGGCGGCTGTGATCATTACCAGTCCCTTTTTGCGGCGTTCTTCCATTGCATGGGTCGCCAATGGCCAGACGAGAATCGCCATATTCACGGACGTGGAAATCTCCAGGCTGCTGGATCGGTGAACGACAATACGGATGCGCGCGTCCTGGCTACTCATCTCATTGGCCTCCAGCAGCGCCTGGATACGCGAGCGCCAGCGCCCTTGCCCTATATCGGCTTCAATGCGAAGCATCGAACAGCCCTCCTGCAATCGGCGCAGATGCGTGTCGAGGTCGAATGGCATACCACCATAACAGCGGAGAGTTTCATACAAGCCGTCCGCCAGCGCACTGGGCTGCCCTGCCAGGCTTGCGGTCGCTGCTGTGTCGAGTACGAGTTGCCCGTTCCAATCGAGAATCATGGCGCCTACTGGAGAGCGCGATATGTGCAACTGCAAGCTTTCGGGCAAGGCACAGCGACGGGCTTGACAGCGCCTTTCCGTAGTCTGCGGTTAGCACCAACAGGCTTAAAAATCGGCGCGGGCTGTCACCGACGCCCAACTGAACAGATCGAGGAGAACAAACATGGCATTTTCACTGCCTCCGCTGCCCTATGCTTATGATGCGCTGGAGCCGCATATTGATAAAGAAACGATGACGATCCACCACGATAAGCACCACGCCGCTTACGTGAATAACCTGAACGCCGCACTGGAAGGTAAGGCGGACCTTGCCAGTAAATCGGTGGAAGACCTCGTGAAGGATCTCAACGCCGTACCGGAAGCCAGCCGCGCTCCCGTGCGCAACAATGCGGGCGGACACCTGAATCACACGATGTTCTGGGAGATCATGACTCCGGGCGGCGCGAAAGAACCCGCGGGCGAGCTGGCCAGTGCGATCGGCAGCGCCTTCGGCAGCTTTGAGGACTTCAAAAAGCAGTTCAACGAGGCGGGCGTTAAGCGCTTTGGATCTGGCTGGGTGTGGCTGATTAACAAAGCCGGAAAGCTGGAGATCGTCTCAACCCCGAACCAGGACAACCCGATGATGGATGGCCAGCCGGCACCGATACTCGGCAACGACGTGTGGGAACATGCCTATTATCTCAAATACCAGAACCGCCGGCCCGATTACCTCGGCGCATGGTGGAACGTGGTGAACTGGGATAAGGTCGCGGAGCGGTTTAAACGCTAAGCGGTATTCGCTTTATGTGTACCGATAGTAACTGCCGCCCACCTGGGCGGCAGTTTGTTTTAGATGCTCTGCGCAGCGTTGATGCGCGATCCACGGATTAAGTTCCCACCTGGGAAGTGACACCCCTCGCCCGTCATGCTAGCGTGCGCCCGGTTCTTTGAAAATTCCAGGCACCCAGCTAGATTTACCTCCCGTCTGGTGCATCCCAAAACAACGCCGTCCGGAGCGGGTCAGACGACTGAGATTTACCGCGTCCACAATTCACCACTTCCTAATTTGTGCGCATTGCCAAACGATTGCAGCTACTGCTTTTACAAGCGATTTGCGACCGAAAAGTTCAAGAGCACAAATTCATTTTGTGCGCTTGAACTCTAACCCCAGCAATATCAATGCTCCAACCCCTGCACAAAATACGCCGAATTTGTGCGCTTGAACTCCTAAAGCACACGCGGCCGGGGCACTTGAACGCCCCGTCAGAGGCTGCTCAGTTCCACCCACTGGCCGGCTTTCGCGATGGATTGATCGGCGGCTTCTTCAACGGCTACCGTATCCAGCATCTCCTGCGTTGCGATCGGTGATTTTCCCGTTCGGAAGAATTCCAGCGCCTGCTTCATGAGGTTCGCGTAAAACTCGTCGAATAACTTGATAGTGACGACATCATACTCGTCGCCATTAAGGTAGCCCACCTGCCACGGCAGAACCTCCATCTGGTTCTTGGCCTTGCGCAGATCAATTGAAGCCCGGCGGCCATCCTCGGCTTCTACCGTGATCATGTGCGCCGCATCTTTTCCCGTATCGATCACGCGCTTGATGGCAACCCCCAACATGCGTAGAACCGGGGCGACGGTATGAACCGCGTAGCCGCGCCACTTGCCTCCGCCACGCGAAAAAATGCCGTCCAGTTTAGTATCGCCTGCGCGCGCCAGCATTTCCTCGAGCTCGACGGAAAACCGCAGCGACGAGGCACTCATCAGCGGCGTGCCGGACTTACTTGCGAGTTCCACCATCTGCTTCGCAGCCGACAGTGAACTGGCCAATACCTTGTCCACCAGCACGGGCTTCCCGCTCGCAAGCGGTTCGCGCGACAGCTCTAGGTGGTGCTCCGGGGCATTTGGCGCCAGCACGATAATACCTTCACTCAGGGCAACCACTTCCGCAACGCTGTCCACACGCTTCACCCCCTTGGCCTCGCACCAGTCGCCGCCCTTCGGCGAGCTCTCATATGCGGCAACGACGTCGATTCCATCGAGCTTCAGAAGACCGTGAAACTTTGTGGAATGATAGTTGTTCAGGTTGTAATCGATGAATCCAACCTTCATTTACTTGCCCTTACGTTTCTTTTGATAGGTTCCAGACGTCCTGTCGTCCAGCACGCGGTGCAACCATAAACCTCCATGACTGAAACACCGAACACCCCGGACTATAGAAAGATTGCACAACGCGTGGCGGACATGCCGCCCTCATTTAATTTATCTCGAAACAACACCGGAGATCGCATGAAAACTCTTATCGCCTGCTCGACAGCATTATGGATGTTCAGCACCGGAGTGGATGCAATGGGACAAACAACGGCAACGCAAACAAACGGAAACGTATCAACCCCGACTCGTGCGTGGAACCCGAGTGAGCACTTTCGGCTGCGCTGCGAACAGATCGAAAACGCAATCGAGCGCGCTCCCTCAGATACAACCTGCTGCATCGTTCTGCTGGGCGACAGCATTACAGAGGGCATCAAGACGAACGAGCTCGCGGGCATGTCGGTCATTAACCAGGGCATCAGCGGCGACCAGGTGGAAAACGCAACCAGCCGCACCGGAGTTCGGAATCGCCTTCACCTGGTGCCAAAGGCCAAACCGGCTATCGTCTGCGTCATGATCGGTATAAACGACTTCTGGGGCGGCAAAAAGGATGCGGCGACTGTCGAACAATCGTATCGCGGCATGGCCACCGATCTTCGCGCAACTGTTCCAAAGGCGCGCATCATCATCGAAAGCACTCTCCCGGCCGGAGGGCCGCACAAACATCTTCAACAAAGCGTAGATGAGCTGAACCGCAAGCTACCCCAGATTGCATCGACCATAAAGGCCGAATTCCTCCTGCTTGACCCGATCATGAAGTCTTCCGACGGTGAACTCCGCCCGGAGTTTACAACAGATGGCATTCACCTCTCCCCTGCCGGTTATGCTGCGTGGCTTAAGCGGCTGGAGCAGTACATCGGCACGAAGCCGCAGTAGTGCTGCACATCCCGCCAACATGGTGAGCGCCGCAAAGCAACGGATCAGCCGGTCAGGTTCGGCAATGCAGAACCCGCTGCCGCGTGTAACGGTACGCGCTCTCTCACAGCAAGACCGCCTTCCTCTTCTCGCAGCAAACCGCCGCAGCCGTGAAATGCACCGCCGCTGGGTGAATCCGCCGATTAACGATGAACAGTTTGATGCCTACATGTTGAAGTGCAGCCGGGATGACTGTCATGGATTTGTGATCTGTGATGTTCAGACGCAGCAGATTGCCGCCGCCGCGAATGTGAGTAATGTGGTGCTCGGCGCGATGCATGGAGCATTTCTCGGCTACTACGGGATCGCCAATTTTGCGGGGCGCGGATACATGACCGCAGGGCTTATCCACGTAATTTCGTGGGCCTTTGGCGATCTGCGCCTTCACCGGCTGGAAGCGAACGTGCAGCCCGACAACCTTGCTTCGAAGAAGCTGCTGGCACGCCTGGGTTTTCGGCTCGAGGGATTTTCGCCCAGGTACCTGAAGATTGCCGGTCGTTGGCGCGACCACGAGCGCTACGCGATTCTCGCCGAAGAATGGCAGCAGCGGCCGCGACATTTGAGATGAAAGCTTATAGTTTTCATAGGTCCTGTACGACCTATATGACCTATAAGTTGTCTCGCCCGATCTCCAGGAGCACCTTGGGTTCATGGGTAGCGGCGCCAAGCGCCATGGTAATTTCCGCCAGCGGATAAGTCGCACTGATCCAGGATTGGTCAGGCTTCTTGTGCTGCTGCAGGAAGGCGATGGCTTTATCGAAGGGGCCGCAGCGGGAGGTGTGGATTTGCACTTCGTTCACAATGGCTTCGGTCGTATTTAGCTCACGCACGGGAACACCCGAAGTGGATTTGAGCGAGACATGGCCAAGCGGACGGACAAGCTGCAGTGCGAGGTTGAAGTTCTCGTTCATGCCAGTCGCTTCGACGACAACGTCGGCGCCGAGGCCGGCTGTGTGGGCAAGGATGAACTCGCGAAGCTCACCCGGGGTAGCGACGTGCTCGACTTGCATAAAGAACTCGTCGGAAAGCTCGGGCGAGAAGCGGACCAGCAAGTCCGCATGGTTTCTAACGTACTCGAGGCTTTGGGTGGAGCGCGTCACCGCGATGACGCGGGCGCCGAGTTTATGCGCGACGAGAGTTACGAGTCGTCCGAGGCGACCGCAGCCGAGAACGACGACGGTGTCCCCGGGCGACAGCGGGGTCAGTTCGAATGTGCGGATCGCAGCGGCAAGAGGTTCCACAAAGACCGCAATGTCGGACGGAATGTCGTCGGGCAATTCATGTAGGTTTCCGGCCGGCGCTCTCAGGTATTCGGCAAATGCTCCGGGATGATTGATAATGCCTGTGACGGTGCGCCGCAGGCAGTGCGTCGGCATGCCACGTTTGCAGGCGGTGCACAGGTCGGTGTAGCCATAAGCGACACAGGAGTTGTTGATCTCGCAGACAACGCGTTTATTGAGCCAGTGGGTGTCAACGTTTGCTCCGCACTCGACAACGCGTGCCGAGAATTCGTGTCCGAGAACGAGTGGCAGTGGAACGGGATAATGGCCGCGGTAAAGAGACAGATCCGTGCCGCAGATGCCGGCGTATTCGATTTTCAGCAGAACCTCGCCGGCCTCGAGCGGAAGGTGGGGTTGGGCAGTAATCTCGGTGCGGTTAGGCGCGAGCAGCGTGGCGGCGGAGTAGGTGGTCATAGTAATCGGTTCGGAGTACAGGCTTTAGCCTGGGCTAACGCAAGCTCGCCGTAGATCGCCCCGTTCGCAGTACAGCCGTTCGGAGTACAGGCTTTAGCCTGGGCCAACGCAAGCGCACCGAGGATTCCATCCTTCGCTGTACCGCCCCGTTCGGATTACATGCTTTAGCCTGTACTCCGAACAGCGCTTGTGCTC
>JBPCLP010000027.1:0-39574 GCA_051003195.1 Candidatus Sumerlaeaceae bacterium
GCGTCGAATTAAACCACATGCTCCACCGCTTGTGCGGGCCCCCGTCAATTCCTTTGAGTTTCAACCTTGCGGCCGTACTTCCCAGGCGGAATACTTATTGCGTTAGCTGCGGCACGGGAGGGGTCGATACCCCCCACACCTAGTATTCAACGTTTACGGCCAGGACTACCGGGGTATCTAATCCCGTTTGCTCCCCTGGCTTTCGCTCCTCAGCGTCAGTTCAGGCCCAGACCACCGCCTTCGCAACCGGTGTTCTTTCGGATATCTACGCATTCCACCGCTACACCCGAAATTCCATGGTCCTCTGCCGAACTCCAGATCCGTAGTATCCAACGGCCCCTCCCCGGTGAGCGGTGGAGATTTCACGTCAGACTGGCGGATCCGCCTACGAGCCCTTTACGCCCAATAATTCCGAACAACGCTTGCCCCCTCCGTCTTACCGCGGCTGCTGGCACGGAGTTAGCCGGGGCTTATTCGCCTGGTACCGTCAATCCCTGCTTCACGAGCAAGGCCTTCTTCCCAAGCAAAAGCGGTTTACAAGCCGAAGCCCTTCATCCCGCACGCGGCGTCGCTTGATCACCCTTTCGGGCATTGTCAAAGCCTCTAGACTGCTGCCCCCCGTAGGAGTCTGGGCCGTATCTCAGTCCCAGTGTGGCTGACCATCCTCTCAGACCAGCTACCCATCGCGGCCTTGGTGGGCCGTTACCCCACCAACAAGCTAATGGGAGGTGAACCGATCCCCGGGCGCATTACTGCTTTACTTTCTCACTCTTAAATAAGAAAGACCATGCGGTATTAGCTCCGCTTTCGCGGAGTTATCCCCCACCCAGGGGCACGTTATTCACCTTGTACTCACCAGTTCGCCACTCTACTCGGCCCCCGAAGGGACCTTTCGCGTACGACTTGCATGCCTAATCCACGCCGCCAGCGTTCGTTCTGAGCCAGGATCAAACTCTCCATTGTTTTTTTGAAACTCTGGAAGAACGTCTGAAACGCTCAACACTGACTTTTACCAACGTTCGAAATTATCTGTTTTCTTGCTGCTTTGGCGCAGCCAAAACCGCTTGAAGAATCCAGATTATTTCGATTGCGTCAGACCCGCCCCCTAAAGGACGGGCAAAACTTAAAATAACCAGATGCCCCAAACGCCTTGCGGCCACGCGCGCAAGTTACATCACTCAAAGAAATCAACCTCGGAGGTTGATTTGCTTTTTATAAATGTGCTCTCTTCTGTCTAGTTTTCAAAGAACGAAACTGCTCTTGTGATGCGGTGCTGCTTCTCCAGCCGACGAACCGTGCTTGTCGCGCGGAATGCCATTTAAAAGAGCCGGAAATCTGCTCGACAGTGAAGCCGCTGATACCTGGGCCACTTCACGCCTCCAAGAAGGCGCAGGGCATTTCGCCCTTCATCGTGCAGCGTAGTTTATGTACCCGAACCCATGGAGCTTATTTGCGGATTTCGCAAATATTTTGGCGTCCTTCGCGGGCGCCGGATTCAGTGCGGATCGTACTATTTCGGCGTCCGCATGCTATTCAGGCTTTTACCGGCAATACGCCGTTTTGCACAGCTATTTCTGGGTACGTAAAACATCGCCCCCGCTGATGGTGCCATTGGTCGCGTCGTACACGATTTCGACGCCGGTAGCTGCGTCGGTGTCGGGAGTCACGTGATCAGGGCCCTGCTTAATCATTAGACGTACAATTGGCGAGAATGCTGCAGGATGGGCCCAAAATTGCGAACATAGCATTCGCCAAAAAAGAAAATCGGGGCTACTCATGTAGATAAGCCCAGTCGGCGATGCGCTCGAACCAACCGGCCGAATTAGAAGCTGGATAGTTTTGAAGCGGGTAATAGCAGAAGTAGTCGAATTGGAGTGGCATTGATGCGTCCACCAAAAGTACCCACGGATTGCCTGCATAAGGTAGCGCACGTTCACCGCTTATGTATTCATATTTGTCACCTACGCCTGTATGCGGCCGGGGGACTTCTGAAAGATACGTGGGTACCAGTTCCTCTAATTTGCCCGGCGGGCGGCTGTGGTCCGTTTCGTACGCGCGGATGGCGTTCACTAAGGGCTTCGAACGTTGAGTCAGGTGTTCGAATGCATTGTGCCGAATGTTCCTGCTTAGTCCGAAACCCAATCCGTAAAGGCAGGTGCAGAGCACACTGACTGCAAGCATCGCACCTGCTTTGAAGAAAGCCAATCGCCAGCTCTTTCCGTCCATGCGGTGTTCTACCAGAATCCAGATTCCCGAGACCAGGCCTACCAGCGGCATGAACAGTATTAACGGCAGCACCATGGTCGCCAAGAATAGTGTGCCGGATGAACCGCCCGGGGCGACGGAACGCCAGTGTGCGAATATCGGGAACGCGAAACAGAGCAACAGCAGAAGCAAGGTCGCAAATCCGATTAGCAGGTGTTGCCGTGTGACGCGGACACGGCGTGCGCGCGGTTCAGTCATTCCAAATCCATACCGTGTTGATGGGGACTACCGACAACAAAATACGGGTGATTCTTCCATAAGGAATAGAGTTCGAGGTTGGCCGCGTTAAAGCGCCGCCAGGAGCCGGTGCTACCTTAGGCGAGCGCGACAAGTTCCTGGGAGTACTCGGGGCGGATTGCGACTCCGAGGCCGGGTTTGCTGGGCAGGTGGATCGTGCCGTCGGGGTCGCAGGTACTGCCGGTAAACGGGTCGTTGCTGATGAGCAGGTTGCCGTCGAGATCGAGATAGTCGCAATGCGGCGCGAGGTGTGCGGCGGCGGTGATGGCGATGGCGGTTTCGATCATGCAGCCGATCATTACCTGGAACCCGAACGCGCGCGCGGTAGCGATCATGCGCCGGGCCTCGACCAGTCCGCCAGATTTCATCAGCTTGATATTAATGCCGTCCACGGCCCCGGCCAGTTTGGGCAGGTCGGAGTTAACCATGGAATCTTCGTCGACGAAGATCGGCAGGGGAGCGCCTTTGTGGAGTTCGCGAAGCTGATCGTGGGAGCCCTTGAACAGTGGCTGTTCGACGTACTCGACGCCGAGGTCGGCCATTGCGGGTAATGCGGTTTTGGCCTGTTCGAGTGTCCAGCCACCATTGGCGTCAACGCGGACCGTTTTGTTACCGACGGCTTTACGAATTTCCCGCATGACAGCGAGGTCCTGCTCGAGATCTTTGCCAAGTTTGATTTTCAGGATGGCGTAGTTTTTCGCGTCGTCAACTTTGCGCATCATTTCGTCGATGGTGTCGATGCCGATGGTGAAAGACGTGACCATTTTCCGCGCGGGACCGCGACCGAATAGTTTGTACAGTGGCACACCGAGGCGGGTTGCCAGCCGGTCGTGCAGCGCAATATCCACGGCTGCCTTGGCGCTGCCGTTGGCCTGGATACGATTGTCGATGTAATCAGCTACATCTTCCACGCAGTCCAGATCGGGGAGTTCCATTCTGGAAATCTGATCGACTATGTCCAGCACGGTTGTCGTGTCTTCGTGGTAAAAGCTCGTCGGCGATGATTCGCCCCAGCCGCCGTCGATCCGGGTGAGTACCACGTCGATGTGTGTGCGGGTTGACCGGGCGATCCCGAAAGGGTTAATCAGCTTCAGCTGGTAAGTGGAGCAGCGGATGTCCATAAGCATGCGCTGGTGCTTGGACGCGCAGCCAGATTCAAGAACTTAAACCGAGAGTCAGAACAAGAGAAGAGTTAGCTATGCACCCGGCGGGCAAAGACAAACGTTCGGCCATAACGGGACAGATAGTTCGGATCTCCCGGTCGCAATGAAGACTTCACGACATTCTTGCTGCCGGAGGAGTGGATGTAAGTGTAATTACCCAGATAGATTCCCACGTGAAAAACATATGCCTGGTCGTTCATAAAGAACAGCAGGTCCCCCGGAAGGAGGTCTGCAAACTTTGGCAAATAGCCGACAATTTCTCCCATGTTGGCCTGCATGCTTGCATCGCGAGGCAGCATGATACCCTCATGATAGGCCAGCGTTTGGACGAAGCCAGAGCAGTCGATACCTTCCTGCGTCTTGCCACCCCATAAATACGGCGTGTTACGGAAAACTTCAGCCGCCTCAAGCACCGACTCCTTAAAGGCGAGCGATGCCGGCTCCTTGATGTTTACATCACACTTACGCACGCGGTGCCATTTGCCATCAGGTAATTGGACGCTGCTGTATTCTTTAATCAGTCGTGCGGTTGGCGGAATAATGAAGCCGTTCAGTGCCAGCGGCACTTTTGCGACCGCGCACTTGCCGTTCTTCCATCGCAGATAGCGGGCTATGGTCGTCTTCTTAAGATGCTGCGACGGCACGTAGCCCACGTAACCATCGGGATGCTGCGCGAACGTAAAGCCGTCGCGCGAAAAATAGGTGCGGATAACGCTTCCGTACAAGGCCTCGGTAAGCAGATCTTCCTTTTTAACCAGCGCCTGCCGGTATAACGGGGCAGCGACGCAAATGACTTCATGGAAAGCCAGCGGGTGTGCCCTGGTAATGACGCGCAGATTGAAATCCAGCGGCATGCCTGCAAACACCTCTTGCGCCATGTTCCGGATGAAAGTGTCCGTCTGGCGAAATTGCGAAAATCCGTTAATCCTGACGAGTTTGCCGTCGGTGATTGCCTGCAACTCGCAGGCGATGAGGCGCGGATCGATCTTCGTTTTGATCTGCAGATCAAACAGCTTCTTCAGAAGTTCGAAGTCCGCAGCCGGAGCGCTGTTATGTACTTTGGAATTCCTGCTCATCGCGCATTACTTTACGCTGGCGAATTCGAGATGCGAGCATAAAATACAATTGTTTGAACAAACATTTACGCTTTGCCCATTTGCGACCGCAGATAGCTGTCGATGAACGGGTCAAGCTCGCCGTCCATCACATTTTGGACGCTGCTGGTTTCTGTATCGGTGCGCAGATCTTTGACGAGCTGGTAAGGCTGAAACACATAGGAGCGAATCTGCGATCCCCAGGCGATGTCCTTCTTTTCGCCCGATTTGACCGCCTGCTCGGCATCCTGCTGTTGCTTGTAATATTGGTAAAGCCGTGCGCGCAGCACCTTCATGGCGCTGGCCTTGTTCTTGTGCTGGCTGCGTTCGTTCTGGCACTGGACCACGATTTTTGTGGGGATGTGGGTGATGCGCACCGCGCTGTCTGTCACGTTGACGTGCTGTCCACCCGCGCCGCCTGACCGATAGGTATCGATACGCAGGTCCTTCTCCTGGATGTCGACAACTATGGAATCATCGATATCGGGATATGCATACACGGAAGCGAAGGAGGTGTGGCGTCGCTTGTTCGCATCAAAGGGCGAGATGCGCACAAGCCGGTGCACTCCGTTTTCCGCCTTCAGCAGACCGTATGCGTAATCCCCATGGATCGCGAGTGTGGCGCGCGAAATACCTGCGCCTTCACCGGGTTGAAGATCGATCATTTCAACCTTAAAGCCTTTGCGCTCGGCCCATCGTGTGTACATGCGCAGCAGCATGCTGGCCCAGTCGCAGCTTTCGGTACCGCCAGCACCCGGGTGAATGTGCAGGAAGCAGTGCGAGACATCCGCTTCGTCGCTGAGCATGCTTCGGAATTCAAGGTCCTCGACTCGTTTTGCAAGTTCCCGCGCCTGCTGCTCAAGTTCGGTCGCGAGTGCTTGGTCGTCTTCCGCGGCAGCGAGTTCCGCCATTTCCAGGTGATCCAAAACCGCTCGGTCGATAGCTTCCCATGGTTCGACAACACGTTTAAGCGCGGTGAGTTTTCTCAAGTGCTCCTGGGCCTTCTGGTTATCATTCCAGAATCCAGGTGCAGCCGACTCCGCCTCCAGCCGGTCTAGTTCGAGCCTTTTGCCGGCGACGTCAAAGATACTCCTTGGACTGCAGGATGCGATCGCGCACGCGCGAGAGGTCGGTGATTGTTTCGGTTAGCATGGCGTGGTGTTATACGCGAAGCGACGCTGCGGATTCAAAAACCAGATCTCCGCTGAAATATGGATTCACGAATCCACGAACCGGAGCATGAAAGAACGAACGCATGCGACACGCATTAGAGTGGCCGAAGCAGCGCCCTACACGGGGCCCCGTCTCCATTGTCGATACGGAGCGGTAAACACAAGAGCTCGTAGTTGCCGGCGGTGATGCTGGCGAGATTGAGGTTTTCGATGACCCAGATTCCGGCGCCGAGCAGAATGCGGTGAGTTTCTTCCCCGTCCATGTAAAAGCCGCCTATGGACATGTAGTCGATGCCGACGAGGGCGACTTTGCTGTCAGCGAGCAGCTGTGCAGCGTCGGCTGCGACGTAGACAAAATCTTTGCGGAACTCCTCATCGAACCCCACATCGGAATTCCGGGTGCGGAAGAGGATGCGTTCGCCTGTCTTGGGCGCATGCTTCCGCAACTCGTCCGCATTTATGCACTCCGGATTCTTGATGTGAATCACCCTTGCCGGACCAATCCCCAGCTCAAGCGGCCAGGTGTCCATCGACTTGCCATCTTCAAAAAAGTGCAGCGGAGGATCGATGTGCGTGCCCGTGTGCGTGCCCATGGAAATGTGCGACACATTGCAAACTTCGCCGCGCGAGATATCGGAAGTGCGCGTGACCTTGACCTCAGGATCTCCCGGCCAACGGAGCATACCAGAGCGGATGGGCAAAGTGATTTCGAGCCAACTCATAAGTGTACATGTGTCAGCGAGAAAGTGCAAAGGGAAGAGCGAAGATCGACGAGCAAAGAATTCAAGACCATGCAATTGCAGCCGTGGTAAACGCTTGATCTTAGACCGACTGCACTTCGATATGCGCCGCACTTCATCCTGGAGAGTTCGTGGAATGATGGTGCCCAGACGTATCTTGAGCTGTGTTGTTCTGACTGTGCTGATAAATCTCGGATTTGCCCAGCAAACCACAGCGACTGCAGACGTCCTGCTTACGACGAGCTCGGTTCATCCCGCGCTTGTGCCGACGAAGCGCTGCCTGCCGGGCGATCGCTTCACCAGGCTGCACGAATCATTTCTACGTAGACGCACAGAAGGACCTATTGGTGTAGTATTCATGGGCGATTCGATTACGGAGCGCTGGACGTCTGCACCCGAGGTCTGGGCCCAACACTTCGGTAAATACGATCCTGCCAACTTTGGAGTCAGCGGCGATCGCACCCAGCATGTGCTCTGGCGAATTGAGAACGGCGAGTTGGACGGAATTCATCCGAAAGCACTGGTGCTGATGATCGGCACAAACAATTCGAACTCGGACACCTCGGAGCCAATCGTGCAGGCGATCACCAAAATAGTAGGCGCGACACGCGCAAAGCTGCCCGACACCAAAATTCTTCTGCTGGGCATTTTCCCGCGCGGAGACAAGAACGATAACCTGGACAATAAAGCAATGGCGACGATCCGGGAAGTTAACCCGGAGATCGCGAAACTCGCGGACGGCCAAAAGGTTTTCTATCTGGATATTGGCGGCAGCTTCATCGTGCAGGGGAAGATCCCGCGCGAGTTCATGCCCGATCAGCTCCATCTGTCGCCCAGGGGCTACCAGGTTTGGGCTGAGGCCATTGATGCGCAATTGTCTGAACTCATGAAGTAGCGCGCGCAGGCGCCAACACTTCGACAACCTCCTGCACTTTTTCCTTGCGAACGCCTACAGATGTAGTCGTTTGATGCACAACGTAAGCTGAACGAGGAAGAAGCTCATGCCGTCCAAGCCGCCGGATTCGCTCCCCACTGTAACAAACGCCGAATGGGAAATCATGAAAGTACTGTGGGAGCACGGCCGTCTTGCGGCGCGTGACGTATACACCCTGCTGCCGCCAGACCATGGGTGGGCCACCAAAACCGTCAAGACGCTACTGTCGCGCCTGGCAGCAAAAGGTGCAATCGATTACGAGCAGATCGGGAATTCGTACCTCTATCGCGCCGCGTGCACGCGAGAGCAGGTCACACGCGCGGAGGTGCGCAGCTTTGTGTCGCGTGTGCTGGAGGGATCGCTTCGCCCCGTTATCGCCCATTTCGTTGAAGAGCACAACCTTTCCGACAAGGAAATCAGCGAACTCCAGAAGCTGCTCAATAGCGCAAAAGGTCGGAGGGAGAAACCATGAACGGCTCCGGTAACTGGAACAGCTGGGCCATTCAGGCGAGTTGGCAACTGGCGCTTTTCGTCGGTGCGATCGCACTACTGGCGCTTTTATGTCGTAACTGCTCTGCGCGTCTGCGGCACGCCTTGTGGCTCCTCGTGCTGTTGAAGGTATTTCTACCGCCCGGTTTGTCAGCGCCATGGTCTATTGGAAGTTATGCAAGAGACTACTTGCCGGAAGTTGAGCCGCCTCTCGAAGTGCTGACACGACCTGAACCGCGGGAACAACAGCCACTCCTTGCACAAGCACAGATGGACTCGCCCGCAACCGCATATGCCTCGTCCAGTGTGAGCGCATCCTCACCAGTGGCAGAAACCGGTGCGCTGTCCGAAACCGCTGCCCAAAAAAAGGGGCTGATGCCGCAATGGACGCGTCCCCAATGGCTGTTTGCTGGCTGGGGTTTCGGGATCGCGGCGTACCTGACGATCGTCGCCATTCCTTACCTTTTGTTAACGCGCAAACTGCGTTTGGCGCGGCGCATCGAAGAAGGTCCGCTGGCGGTGCAGTTTCAGCAACTGGCCCTTCGATTCTGCCCCATGCGGCGCACACCTGCCCTGCTGATTTCGGAGCATATCAGCAGTCCGTTCCTGTGTGGACTCCTCCGGCCTCGTGTCGTTCTGCCTCCAGGTTCACTGACCGAGCTCACCCCCGAACAGCTGGAGAATGTGCTGCTGCACGAGCTCACGCATTGGCATCGGCGTGACGTGCTCGTCGGCTGGTTGCAGGTGGCAGCCCAGGCGCTGTTCTGGTTTCACCCGCTTATGTGGTTCGCGAACGCCCGCCTGCGGGAGGAACGCGAGAACGCCTGCGATGAACAGGTGATTGTCAGCGGATACAGTGAACCGCGCAGCTATGCGGATAGCCTGCTCAAAGTGCTTCTTGCGTCGCGCGGCCGCTCGTCTGCGTCACCCGGATTTCTGGGAATTTTTGAACGCAGCACGCGCCTTCAACACCGGCTGCAGCGAATCCTGAAACAAGAACAACAAACGCGGACATTGGGTGCGTGGGGCTACGGGGTCATCGTGGCAGCTGCGGTGCTGCTCATTCCAATGGCGGCGACCCGCCGCGCGATTGCAGAAACAACAGCGACCACAACGATGACATCGTCTGAGTCCACGGGTGGTACGGCCGATTCACTCCTGAATGAGACGCAGCGCGCGTATGTGGAGTGGACGATTCGCCAGTTTGGTCCGGATCCTGATCCGTCGCGTTACGACGCGAGCAGCGACGCAGAGAAACAGGAGATGGAGAACCGGTGGCTGACGATCGTGGAAGGCCCGGAAGGTCCCGAGGTGCACGGCGCGATCAGTGGCCTGGCGGCCCTTCGCAGCAAAACGGCTCTGCAACCATTGCTGCGCATTGCGTCGGAACGGCGCGAGAAGAACAACCGCGGTCGCTGGATGGCGATCCGTGCGCTGAGCCTGCTCGGTGACAAGTCGGTTGTGCCTGACCTCATCCATCTGTCGTATCACCCGAACCAGAACACACGCATGTGGGCGCAGATTGCCCTGGTGCGGCTGACCGGGCAGAACTTCGGCTACGAGTGGCAGAAGTGGGGCGACTGGTGGAACGCACAAGGCGGCAATCCTCCGTTCAAGGATGCAAAGGTCCAGTGGATGGAGAGGCCTGAGGACCAGATCTACATGGACACGGAGAAGCAGCAGCAGACCGACCGCGAGTTTTTGCAGAAGTATCGTCCGCAAAAAGTGGAAACGGCGATCAGTGCGGAATCGCCGACGAGCGGAACGATGGCCGCTGGTCCGTTTGCCTGGCAGAGCACGGAGCCGTATGAGCCACCAAACTTTGACAAATATTTTCCCGACGATAAGCAGGCAAGCGCCAGGCTTATCGAGCGGTGGAAGACGCTCAAGGATCCGTTTGAAGGCATTTCCGATGGTGAAATCCTGCAAATGATCCGGCAGGGTTTACGCGGTTTTCGCCTTAACACCGGCCCTGACCAGGTGATTCGAGACCTTGGAAATCAGTATATCTGGAACAAGCGGCCGCAGAATCCAGAAGCGATTGAGATCATGTATCACGCTTCGGACTTTCGGGGCGCGAACAACACTCCACACACACGCGGCTGGGCAGTGTATTTCGGTCTGTCCGTCGTTAAGCCAAAAACGCCGGCAATACTTCGTACGCTGGTCGATCTTTGCATAGTAGTCGATGATCCGAACGATTTAAGCCGCGTTGCGTGGGGCGCACGCGATCAGGAAAAGGATCTGCTGAAGCATCTCGAACCTTACCTGTCATCGTCAGATGCCACAGTGCGTACAAAAGCACAAGCACTGCGGAAAATTTTCCGCGACGAACTGAATGCTTTTTCGTGGTATGGAGAATTCCGCAAAGAGCGGGCTCAACGGCTCTATGCCGACAAACTGCCTGAGTACGTGAAAAAACTTCGGGAGGGAAACTCGAAGGAGCGTCTAGAGACTTTCAGGTATCTGCACCAGGAAGGGATCGGATCATTGCTGGATCCAGTGGAGGCGCTCGAAATTTATACCGTATGCGCGAACGATGCCGATTCAAAAGTCCGCAAGGAAATCGCCATTCAAGCCGGTGGTCTGGCAGGGTACCTTGCTCACATGGAAGTCGAGGGCGAGACAACTGCTTCGGAGCCGGCAAAACGCGTACTCGATCTGTTGTTCGTATTATCGCGTGATCCCGAGCGCGAAGTACGCTACTACGCAGTATACTCAGGCCTTTCGACAATGACCCCCAAGCCCGAACCGGTAGTGCGTCGATTGCTCGAGATCGCATTCGAAGATCGCGAGCACAATATGTTCAGTCGCATCACATGGGGACTTCGTGGGGAAAAAGAAAAAGTCCGGCTGCTGCTCGATGCGTACATCGCCGGGGATGATCCAAAGAAGGCCGCGGCCGCGCGTGAAATCTACGATGCAGTTCTTGGTTCCGCAGATAAAGGCAAGGCGACGACTTCGTCTGCCACGCAGGTAAGTGCAGTTGGCGCCCGAGATGCCGCGCCGCGCATCGTCAGCACGTTACCGCCCGTCGGCGCAACCGACGTCGATCCTGCTACCACGGCCATTGTCGTCACTTTCGATCGCGACATGGCGCCGGGTTACTCCTGGACGGGAAGCGAGAATTATCCACCGTCGCCAAACGGAAAAGGTGAATCGTACTGGCAGGATAAGCGCACGTGCGTGAAGCCAGTCCAACTCGAAGCCGGCAATTACTACCGGGTTGGCATTAACTCCACAAGCTACCAGAACTTCCGGTCGGTGGATGGCACCCCCGCAGACCCATCTGCGATTTATTTTACGACGCATGGGGCAAGCGACGAACTGAAGGCCAAGGTTCGAAAGCCGGGGATTGTTTCCATAAACCCGCCAGACGGCGCAACGGACGTGGACCCGGCACGGACAGAAATCGTGGTCACATTCGACGTGCCGATGGGTAGCGGCTTTTCGTGGACAGGTGGAGGCGACAACTTCCCGGGCGAGGTGGAAGGCAAGCGGCCATCATGGAGTGCGGACAAAAAAAACTGCACGCTACCGGTTTCGCTTAAGCCGGCACACGAGTACCGGCTGGGACTGAACAGTGTCTCGTACAAGAACTTCACAAGCGAAGGCGGGGTCGCGCTGGAGCCGGTGGAGTATCGGTTCAGCACACGCGTAGCAAGCAACTAAACAATCCGGTATTTGACGAAAGGAACGACGATGGTATTCTATAAACGCGACACGTCCTGCTACGCGCCGATCCGTAGAACTGCTGCATGGATCGGCGTGGCTGTCGGGCTTGGCATTCCTGGCGCTGCTGTGGCGCAATCCGCTGCGGGAACGGCGCCGCGGATAATTGGTGCCTACCCGCAGGTCGGCTCGACGACAGTCGATCCCGCAACCACCGCAATCATGGTTCAATTCGACCGCGACATGGGCGGCGGAATGTCGTGGACCGGCGGCGGGCCCGAGTTTCCAAAAATTCCAGAAGGTGCCAAGGGCTATTGGCGCGACAAACGAACATGCGTGCTACCGGTACATTTGCAGCCTGGCAGTTCCTATCGTGTAGGGATTAATGCTCCCAACTTTCAAAACTTTAAATCGGCTGAGGGTATTCCCGTCATCCCGACCGCCTTGCACTTTACAACCACGGGCAATGGCGGTGCTGCTGTCCAATCGGCTGCCAGGGCTCCGCAGATTGTCAGCATGTCACCGGCGAACGGCGCAACGGACGTTGATCCGGCGCTTATAGGCATCCAGGTCACTTTCGACACCGACATGGCTGGAGGTATGTCCTGGACGGGCGGCGGGCCCGAGTTTCCGAAAATCCCGGAAGGAGCGAAGGGTTACTGGCGGGATAAGAGAACATGTATTCTGCCGGTCCAATTGCAGCCGGGAAGCTCCTACCGCGTGGGAATCAATGCCCCCAGCTTTCAGAATTTCAAATCCGTCGCCGGCGTTCCAGCGCCGCAAGCGGTCCTGACATTCAGAACGCGCGGTTCAGCGCCCGCGGGTGGAGCGAAGGCGCCACAGATTGTGAGCATGACCCCAGCAAATGGTGCGACCGCGGTCGACCCTGCATTGTCGGCTATACAGGTAACTTTCGATACTCCGATGGGCAGCGGAATGTCGTGGACGGGTGGCGGATCGGCGTATCCAAAAACCCCAGACGGACAACGCCCGGGTTGGAGTGCCGATAAAAAAACGTGTACGCTCCCTGTGAAACTGGAAGCCAACCACCAGTACCAGCTGGGGCTGAACAGCGTCTCGTTTAAGAACTTCACCAGTGAGGCTGGTGTGCCGCTGGAGCCAGTTGTCTACACATTCAAAACCCGGTGATCTACACTTCACCACGTGTGTCGGAAAACCGGGACCAGTAAAGCCCTTACTGCTTGCAGCAACACGTCTAAAATCGCAACATCCATGCAATGTACCTTTACGCCTACGTCCTTGTCGAAGTTCTCGTCGCCTGCGGGCTGGTCATTCTGTTGCCACGCACAGCGTGCCTTTGGCTGGCAGCAATCTTTCTCGCGGCTGGCATTGCGCTGCCCGCAATCCTGATTGCGTATGCGAATGCTTTTATTCCCGGCGACCGCAGCAGCTTTGGTATGTTTGCCACCATCTGCGCAGCGGTTTTAGCGCTGCCCGGTATTATCATGGCACTAGGCGGCTTGCTGAAAGGCCGCTGACAAAGCCACGAAGTGCTTAGTTAGTGCAGGCAGGTAAGTCGTCAGGCAGCCTGTCGCGCTGCCGGTGTGGCGAATTCCAGGATCCACAATTCAGAGAGCAGTGGCTTGTCTGGCACGTATGGATCGCTGTTAAGCGGGATCGCAAATTTCTGGAGTGTCAGCAGCCGTTCGTACCCACCCAGCAGTTCCTGGAACGAAAAATTCTGTGCGGCACGAGTGAGCTTTTCCTGGCGCCAGTCCGGCGTCAGCGCGAACAGGTTTTTGTCCCGGTCGCCGGGCATGAACTCTTGCATGTAGCGTTGTTTTGTCACACCACGCGATTGAAGCTGTCCGCTGACCGCGGTCTTCGCCTGCAGCAAAAGCCGTAGTTGCGCGGCAAGCTGCGTATACGGCTTTGGCGAACCCGGTGCGCGGCGCAACCAGTCGCGCCATAGCTGTAGCGCTTTCTGCGGCTGGCGCGCGAACAGCGCATCGAAAAAAGCGAACTGCGGGCTCTCCTCCTTAAATTGCCGAGCCCCGCCGCTCTGCACCGCAAGCGCCACCACGGGGTTGCCCGTCGAGACGCGCTTCCATTTTTCGTAGTCCTCGATGGCGATGACAATGAGTACCGCGGGTAACTTTGGCAGCTCCGCCGTAAGGAACTCTGCCATGTGGTCGCTCGCCGAGCGCTTGGGCTGCGGTTCGGCGGCGGCTTTAGCGGCTTTTTTCCCGCGCGGCTTTGGCGCTTTCCCATCGAAAAAGTCGTTCACCGTGTAGAGCGTCACCACACGGCTGATGTCTGGCAGGAATGAAACCGTGGACAACTCAGAGACCAGGTCGCCCAGCACCTTTTTAAGCGCTGGCGGAGAACCCGACGGAATGATCTCCCGGTAGTTTTCTTCCCGCTCCTCCTGGCTGAGGTGGGCTTCCACGATTGCGTGCTTAAAGTTCTCAATGGCGGCCTGGTCGTCGCCATAGAGGAAGTGGAACTTCAGTTTTTTGTCCACTTTTGGGACTGGTTTTGTTACTGGTTTACTGGCTGACATTTGCCTTAGGATTCTGTAAAAGTTTCCCGCTGCCAACTGGAATCGTATCTCGACCGGGACAGCAAAGCAGTTAGGTTCGAAGGAGGAGTTTACCCCGGCGAACCGTCCCGTTCTGGCAATCACCTTCACCCCACCCGCGTCTATAGAGGACTGGTCTATCTACTAGATATAGACGCGCCGCGAATGAAATAAGCGCCGTATTGCAGTGGGAAGCCGATGAGCACGACCCGACTCCGCCGATTGCGCATGTCACCTCAGGTGCGTGCGCTGTTCACCGAGACGCGTCTCGCGCTGGATGACCTTGTCTATCCGCTGTTCGTCGTCGAGGGAAGCGGAATCCGGCGTGAGATTGCATCGATGCCCGGTATCTACAATCTGTCATTGGACGAACTGGAGAACGAGTCGCGCGAACTGGCCGATCTGGGACTTCGCGCTGTGCTCCTGTTCGGCATACCGGACGTTAAGGACGAACACGGCAGTGGCGCGTATGCGGAAAATGGCATCGTGCAGCGCGCCGTGCAGACCATCAAGCGCGCCGCACCGGGGCTGTTCGTCATTACGGACGTTTGCCTGTGCGAGTACACATCTCACGGTCATTGTGGGTTGCTTGAACACGATAAAATCATCAACGACGCAACCGTCGAACTGCTGGCAAAAACGGCCGTGTCGCAGGCAGCGGCCGGATCAGACATGATTGCGCCGTCGGATATGATGGACCTTCGGATCGGGCACATTCGGCGCGCACTGGACGACACCGGATTCAGTGATTTGCCAATCATGGCCTATAGCACCAAATTTGCCTCGGCCTTTTATGGTCCGTTTCGCGAGGCCGCGCAAAGCACGCCGGCGTTTGGAGACCGCAAGAGTCACCAGCTCAATCCGGCAAACCTGCGCGAAGCGTTGCGCGAAGCCGCTGCAGACATTGAAGAAGGCGCGGATGCGCTGATCGTAAAACCAGCAATGTGTTACCTGGATATCTTGAGCGAGCTGCGTAACCGATATGATGTGCCACTCGCCGCGTATCACGTGAGCGGAGAGTATGCGATGATTAAAGCCGCAGCGGACCGCGGCTGGATTGATGAAGCGCGAGCTGCCTGGGAGACGCTCATTTCCATCCGGCGCGCGGGTGCGGATTTAATCATTACCTATTTTGCGAAGGATATCGCGAACGGCAAGCTGAAGTATATCTACTGAACGCGCCAGACTGACAGACGGTCTCTGACTCGTTGTCCGCTTTCAGGATTCGCGCTTAACCAGTAAATAATTCGGGCACCTGGCCACCAGATCGTAGGGATGATTTGCGAGTGCTTCCTGCACAACCTTGTTAACCTCGAATGGGGAATCATCCGCTGAATCGTCGAAAAGGATAAAACCTCCGGGCGTAAGAAAGCTGTCTGTGTTTAAAAAGTCTTTTTTCGCCTGCTTGTAGGTGTGGTTGCCGTCGATATAACAAAACCCAATTGCCCCGCCCGGACAGACGGTGCGTTTGAATACATCGTCGACCTCGGCGCCGCTGCTCCAGGCTTGGAAAAACTCATCTGAAAGCATTTCGAGCGTATATGGCAAATCGTGTCTGCTGAAGGTTCGAAGATTGCGCAGAAAGGAGTCTCGCACATGCATACGAAACTCCCCAAAAGTCAGCCCGCCATCACCCATGGGGCGGCCTGGAGCGTCGGCGCCTTCAAACTGCCATTTATCACATGTAAAAAACCTGGCGGAGCAACCGTGGCGCCGGCGTGCCCATGTAATCACATTGGTGGATAATCCACAGAACGAGCCAATTTCGACAACCTGTGAGCCTGCCGGCAAATGCTGTATGGCGTAATCGATCGCGCGAATGTTTCCCGGTTCCAGCATTCCGGCGATGGCAAAACGCATCCAGTTTAAAAGTTCGTCGGCAGGTATCTCTGGAAGGGTTTGATCCGGGCGTGGACCAGCTCCATGAGATAATGAGCTAATCACGCTCTTAGTCCAAGGTAAAATTCCCAACCTGCTCACCTGCATCGTCCTCGCAAAGGATCTAATCTGAACCTCGGGATCAAGACACGCAAAATTGAACGGGGTCAATAAATTGGATTGCGCTAAGCCACTGGGCGAAAAACATAAAGTGTCATGTTAGATAACAAAGAACGCTTAAAAACAATATGGGTGCTTTGCGGTGGCCCGTCAGTCGAGCACGAAGTTTCACTGAGTTCCGCCAAGGTCGTTTGCGAGCGGATCGGCCTGAAAAACAGGCGGGTTCGACCGGTCATAGTAACGCGCCAGTGCGGTTGGTTGATCGCTAGTCGGTGCCTCGAGGACAAAAGTGATCGTTCGTGGTTGAACGAATTTTTCGGCCGCGCGGGCGCCGAATGGGAAACGCGCAGCGTTAGTATCGCGCTGGCGCTCACGCGAATGCTTGAGGACCGGGTCGACTGCGCGCTTCTGGTGTTCCACGGCGACTACGGTGAGGATGGACGTATACAGGGATTTCTTCAGACAGCGGGCATTCCCTATACCGGGTCAGGCATCCTGGGCTCCGCAATCGCATTGAACAAGGCGGTCGCCATTGCCACCTTTGCGCGCGCAGGTTTGCAGGTGGCGCGTAGTATCGTCGTTAACCGGCAGAATCCGCTTCCCGCCGGATTGGTGGAACTAAAGCTGCCGCTGTTCACCAAGCCGGTGCACGGCGGCTCGAGCCTCGGCGTCACGCTGGTGAAGAACGCAGACGAGCTTCAGGGCGGCGTAATGCATGCGCTGGAATACGACGACGAGGCGCTGATCGAGGAGAAAATTGAAGGGGTGGAAGTTTCCTGCGGAGTGCTGGACCTGCTGGAAGACGGGCAGATTGTGACGCGCGCGATGCCGCCCACGCTTATCAGCCCGACAGAGGCGGAATTTTTCGACTACGATGCGAAGTACGTTCCCGGAAAGTCGAAGGACGTAACCCCGGCGCCGCTGCCGCCCGATGTGATCGAGTCCATCCAGGATTACGCGATGCGTGCGCACAAGGTGCTTAACTGTGAGGGGATGTCGCGAACGGACATGATTGTGAAGCAGGAGGCGGGATCGGTGCCTACAATTCTCGAAACCCAGACCATCCCGGGTATGACTCCCACCTCCCTGCTGCCACAGCAGTGCGCCGCTGTTGGAATCGACTTCGCAAAGTTCCTGGATCACCTGATCACGCACGCTATGCACCGGGCCGGCCGGCTCAATTGAGCAGTGGTGGTGATCCGGCAGCCCAAGGTCCGGTGGCAACCATCAGTCTCGGCGATCAACTCGCGGTCGAGAGGACTTTGCTGGCAAACGAGCGCACCCTGTTGGCGTATATCCGTACTTCTCTTGCGCTGCTTGCGGGGTCAATTACGCTGCTTAAGTTCTTTAGCAGCAGTGGCATGCATATGCTTGGGTACATTCTGTTGCCCCTCGGGGTGGGCACCCTGGTTGTGGGCCTTATGAACTTCTATGACGTCCGGGTCAGGGTCGCGGAAATGCAGACCGCAGAGCGCCTCGCGAAAAAGCGCGCACAAACACACTCCCTGGACCTATAATTCCTTTGATTTCAATTTCGCCCGGGAAGTAGTTTCTTCGCATGGAAGAGTTCAACGAGTTCGAGTTGCACTCCCCCGATTCCCTGTTTCAGGAGGGAATGGATTTACTCGAATCCGATCATTTTGAGGAGGCACTGCACGCTTTCGACAGCGTGCTGTTGCAGCAGCCGTATAATGCGGATGCGCTATTCCACCGCGGCGTAGCATTGATTAACCTGAGTCGCCTCGAGGAAGCAGTCACTACGCTGGAGTGCGCCATCAAGCTGGCGCCGACAGAGGCGTTGTTCCATAGCCACTGCGGTTATGCGCTGCTGATGGGAGGTAAACCCGACGCCGCGCTTGAAAAATTTGAGTACGCGCTCGAACTGCAGCCCGACAGCTACCAGAACAAAGTATACAAGGCGTGTGTGCTGGCCGAACGGCGTAAGTTGGGCGAAGCGCGCGCACTTTTGGAAGAAGTACTGGAAGACCACCCTGAGGACCTGGAAGTAATCCGTCACTACGCGAACGTGCTTGCCGCGCTGGGCGAAGAGCACGAAGCGCTCGAGCAATATTCGACGATACTGCGTGAGTCGCCCAACAGCCTTGAGGCCATCAGCCGGCGCGGCGCGATTTTCCTGCGCCAGGGAAACCGTCCCGAGGCAATTAAGTGCCTGCGCGAATTCGTCGCGCTGAGCCCGAACGATGTCAAGGCGTGGACCACCCTGCTGGAAACACTGACGGAAATGGACAATGGCCCGGCTGTGATTGCGGCAGCCGGCGATGCCATTGAATCGGGCAACGACAGCTCGGAGATTTTCATGCTGCGCGGTCGCGCTCTACTTGATGACCGCCAATACGACGCCGCAATTACCGACCTTCGACGTGCACGAACTCTGAATGAGCGCAACGGTGAGATTCACTTCCTGCTGGCTCGCGCATTTGCAGAGCGCGGCCGCCTGAAACACGCATTGCTCAGCGTGAATCGAGCCTTGCAGGTTGCACCGAAGGAGAAGCGGTCGTTGCTGCTCAAGGCACGGCTGCATCACCAGCTTGCCGAATTTGAACAGGAAGGCCAGCTGCTTAACCTGTTGCTGCAGGAATCTGCCGATGACTTCCGTCTCGTAAAGCTCAAGGTGGAAAACCTGCTCGCCCGCCACATGACTGCCGAGGCAAGTGCTTCGGTGGATGCATTCCTGGGAAGAGCGCCGGAGCATCGTCGCGCGCTGCTGTTAAGCGCCGAACTATCCGAGCGCGTGGGCGATCTTGCCGCATCGCGCCGACGTTATGCCTGCCTGTTCATGCAGCGCCCAATTTCCGCGCGTTCCTACCTGTCGTTTGCGGGATTCCTGATGCGTCGCGCGGAGATCGAACCCGCTGCCAGGCTGCTGAACGAAGCAACATGCGAACATCCGCAGGATGTCGCCCTGCAGATGCTGAAGGCCGTCGTGTTGCAGATGGTGGAACGGCACGCGGAGTGCCTGTCGCACCTTTACGAGTTCATGCGCGGTGGTATGGCCCCGCCCGAAGTGCATTGGCTGCTCGGCAAATCGCACTTTGCACTGGGCCAGCACGCCAACGCACTTGAACATTTTCAGACCGCACGGCAGAAGGGCGCGGGCAGCCTTGGAGTCTCCGCGCCGATTTTCCGTTGCCTTGTCAGCGAAGCGTATTGCCTGCATCAGCTGGGTCGCACCGCGCAAGGCATCCAGTTGCTGGAAGAGAACTGGAGTGGTCAGGATCCGTTCGCTTGCGACTATCACGAAGTGCTCGCGGATTTGTACATCCAGACGCGTGCCTATGCCAAGGCAGCTGCGGTTTGCACCAAGGGGATCGAGCGTTTCTCCGAAAGCCCGCTGCTGCACTATCGCCTCGCGAGGTGCAGCGCTGCGCTTGGACGCAAGCCCGCCACCCTGCGTCACCTGCGTACCGCGATTGATTTAAATCCGCAGCTCGTTCAGGCTGCGAAGGTCGATTCGATTTTCCAGCGCTACGCGCTCAGCCTCTCGATGAACCGGCTCGTGAAGTATGCCTTCCTGCGCGAGCGCGCGGAATTTGTCGGCTGGGTACTTGGTGCGGTCCTCTTCGGCGTGCTCGCCGTCCTGCTGCTGCAGCAGCGGTAGCGTCGCACCAAATCCCAGGCCGTAACGCGAACGATTTCTACGAGCCGTGCGTCGAAAACGCGAACGCACTTTGATGCGGCTGCCGGAAATGCGCCAGCGTCTATTGCACCCGAGCGGTCGCCAACTGGAACGGCTGGAATTCTGGGGTTCGATTGCCTGGCATTTCCGTCTCGAAATAAACGCTTAAGCTTTCGATTTCTCCAGCAGCTTCTCTGCGTACTTTCGCGATGTTTCGTCCACCTCAACGCCTGAAAGCATCTGGGCGAGTGCGGCGGCGCGGTTATCACCTTCGACTGATGTAATGCTCGCAACCGTGCGACCCTGTACGGTTTTCTTTTCAACGACAAGGTGCCGATCGCCGCGCGCTGCGATCTGAGGGAGGTGCGTGATACACAGCACCTGGTGGGACGCTGCAAGCCCGGTCAGCTTCTCGCCAACTTTCGCGGCAGCCTGACCACTGATGCCGACGTCAATTTCGTCAAAGATCAGCGTGGAGACTTCGTCCTTACCTGCAACGACACTTTTGATGGCTAGCATGATACGCGAGATTTCGCCACCGGATGCGACCTTGCGCATTGGTTTTGTCTCTTCGCCTGCATTGAGCGATACAAGGAATTCGACATTGTCGGCACCGGACGCCGTCAGCAAGTTAAGCAATGCCCCCGGATCCTGTTCTTTTTCCCGCGCTGTCTCAACTTCTAATCGGCTTGTTATTGCCACGTGAAGCACGGCTTTTGGAAGCTCGAGTTCGCGCATCGCTTTCTGAACTTTTTTCTCGAAATCCAATGCTGCTGTTGCACGACGTGCGGACAATGCATTTGCGGCGCCGATGACTCTGGCGCGCGATGCCGCGTACTCAACACGGACGCGCTCCGCTTCCGCATCCCGGTTCACAATGGACTCCAGTTCCTGTTCGAGCGACGTGCATGTCGCCATCACTGCTCCGATGGTGCCCCCGTACTTTTTCTTAAGCTGTCGGAGTAGATCGAGCCGGTCCTCAACTACAGCAAGCCGCTGTGGATTTGCCTGCACTGTTCCCGCGTAATCGCGCACCTTTTCACACAGGTCTTCGATGGCGAAGCGCAATGCGTTGGCTTCCATCGCCAGAGGTTCCTGGGAGGGATCGAGCTGCGCCAGTTCCGCGAGCGCTTTGGCTACGGTGGTTACCTGCGCGGCTGCCGGGGTATCGATTTGCTCGCCCTCGAATAGAAGATCGCACACCGTGCCGCAAACCTGGGTAAGCTTATCGGCGTTCTGCAATCGCTTGCGCTCGATATCGAGTAGTTCATCTTCGCCCGGCTGCAACTCGGCCTTCTGAATCTCGTCGACCTGGAACTCGAGAAACGATTTGCGGCGGTCGGCGTCAGCGTTTACGGTTGTCAGCTCGGCGAGGCGCGCGGCGATGTCGCGATATTCCCGGAAGGCGGCCAGGAACGCATCAATTTCTTTCGTGTAGCCGCCAAAGCAGTCGAGCAAGCGAAGCTGACTGGCCGGGGCCACAAGCGCGGTGTGCTCGTTCTGCCCGTGGAGGTCGACCAGGCGGGCACCGAGGTCGCGCAATTGCACGAGGGTTGCTGCGCGGTTATTGATAAAATGACGCGAACTACCGACGGCTAAAATTTCGCGCCGTACGATGATGTTGCTGTCGCCGTCGTCATCGGACAGACCAGTATCCGCCAGCCAGCGCGACACTTCAGCGTTGGGCGCGCGAAATATCGCTTCGATACTTGCCCGCTGAGCGCCTGTTCGGACTACGTCTGACGTCGCGCGGTCTCCAAGGATGAGGCGCAGCGCATCCAGCATGATGGATTTACCCGCACCGGTCTCGCCGGTAATGGTTGTCAGGCCAGCGTTGAATTCGACTTCGATCTGGTCGATGATGGCGTAGTTGGATATGCGAAGGACTTCAAGCAAAGTAGTATGTTCTAGTCAATCAGGACAGCTGTTCGCGAATCCAGCGGGGCTCACGCCTGCTGTCAATTACACGCCACACGTATGCGACATTGTTATCTATGCGGTAGTAGATCGAAAACGGAAACCGCTTTGCGACCATGCGGTGGTAACCGTAAACAGTTACATGAACACCAGCATGCAGGCACAGAGAGTCAATATCCGAAAATAGTGAGTTCACGAAGTAATCGCCCAATCCGTCGCCTTGTTGTTCATAGAAAGACTGACCCCGGATTATGTCCTCTCGTGCTTCTTGCAAAATCCTAACTTTCACTTGATGCGCTGACGGATTTGTTCCTTAGCCTCCTCCCAATCGATAAACTTGGACTCTCCAGCGGCAACCCGTTCTTCCGTTTTACGTAATTCTTCAGCATGCCAGGCAGGTGAAGGGAGATCGTCGGCGTTTTTTTCGAGACTCGCCCATATTTCTTCCATGGCTCGGAGCTTCTCCTCAACGCTCATCTGCTCAAGCGGCAAACTTGGTGTCATGTGCGTCCTGCCTCCTCTACCACCAGTTAGTGTCGAAATCTATTACTATTGGGGATTCGTCTAATGCAAGTTTATGCGCTAGTGCCAATAAAGAAAGCCGGGACGACGCAAACATTGAAATAGTGTGGTAAAGTGTTTGGAAACTCAATCTACTGGAGGTAACGTGGCGTGAAGTGTTTCGTAACTGGGGCTGCTGTTTTAATCGCAGGCGCTTCTGCCATTGCGCCCGCCGATACGACCACAGAATCGCACGAGCTCGTAAAACTGCGGGATGTGGTGGTCTACGAGGATCCTCGTTTTCACTGTGCGTTCCCCAGCGTGATCCAGAAACCGGACGGCGAGCTCATCTGTGCATTTCGCCGGGCCCCGAGCAGGCGATTCCTGTGGGGAGCCCCGCACGATTCGCACACCGATTCAAACAGTTACCTGGTTGGAGTGCGCTCGCGTGACGGCGGCGAGACGTGGACTTCGGAACCACAATTAATTTACGCACACGCGTTCGGTGGCAGCCAGGATCCCTGCCTTCAGCCACTTGCGAACGGAGATATCCTGTGCGCCAGCTATGGATGGGCTTATATTCCAAAGCTTCCGCCCTCCATGGAGGGGACGACCTTCATGACATCTTCGTTCGGATTCCTGGGCGGCTATCTCGTGCGCTCCAAAGATGGCGGTGACACATGGACCGGTCCGGAGTATCCGCCCACGCTGCCGGACAGCGCTACGAGCAGCGCCATCGGCGGTCCGCTACCGGCGTACAATCGCGGTGCGCTGCTGCAGCGTGCGGACGGCAGCCTGCTGTGGGCAGTCGCTCGTAGCGACGCTTCCAAATCCGAGTCCACGTCCGTACACATGATCCGGTCTGTCGACAACGGGAAGAGCTGGAACTATGTGTCGCCGGTTGTCCGCGACGCTGCGGTCCCGTATAATGAAACATCGCTTATTGAAACGTCGGCGGGCGACATTGTCGCGCTGGTTCGTTCGGAGCGTAAAGGGGGACACGGGGCTATGGTGCGCTCGCGCGATGGCGGCCAGAGCTGGCTTCCGGCCGAGGAGCTTTCGTTTGCGGGACATCCCTTTCACGCGACGCGGCTGAAGGACGAAAAAGTATTTGTCGTATACGGTTATCGCGGGGAGTCGCCCGGGGTTCGTGCCCGGCTGGTTGCCCCGGACATGTCCGACATTAATACCGCGTACGAGCACGTCCTGCGGTCAGACGGCGGCAATCCCGATCTGGGTTATCCCTGGTCTCTTGAGCTGAACGACGGCCGCATCCTTGTCGTGTCGTACATGAACGTCGCCAACGGACCCAGGCACATTGTGGCTACGCTGCTGAAGCGAGAGTAGCTAAACAAGAACTCCCATGACTACCCTTCATGGTGCAAGTGGGACATCCGCTTTCTGCAGTATCTCGTCCAGTACCGGCCGACCTGATTTGTCCGTAAATACGCCCCCGCCATCTACCGTCGAATGCACCGCTATGCTGCCGCACTCATAGCAGATTAACAGATCCACTGTTTTTCCTGCCCGTTGGGCGTGAACGCCGTGCCGAGGGCTAAAGCATGTAGCGTAGACAGTTGGCACATGCAGGCTGCCTTTAATGGCTGAAACGATTTTGCGAGCGTGTTTCATTGCATGCACCCTTCCCAGCACCCGGTAGCCATGAAATAGTTCATGGGGCCGAGTCCCGGAAGTGCTTTCGTCATCCTGCGGCCAATTTGGATCTAATGACAACAGCTCGAAGTGATTAGGATTGTGGAGAACCTCGAGAACCGGGTCAGATAAATGGTTTTTCTCACCACGGCCCTCACGTCCCAGATCGATGGCAAACCAAACAGCGCAGGCACCGAGCACAATCAACGAAAGTACGATGAGCGTCCACTTGCGTGGTCTGGACATTTGCATTCAGCTCAGCTTGTCTTCGTACGCAGTGGCCTGTAAGTTCTGATGCACTGTTATACAAAACTCATCAAGGAAAGCGAACGGCATCGCCGCGCTGATATGCTTCCTCAGCTTCACGCACAAGCACATCCCGTTCACCGGCGATCGCATCCTGCTGCATCTGCTCATCCCATGGATCCGACTTCCACTTCTGCAGGAAGGCGTTGAGTTCACAAAGCTCCTGCTCACTCAATTCCTGGATTGCAGAGATTATCTCCGGAAGGCCCATGATTGATTATACACCGTGATTGCAGAATTGTTATTCTACCTTATGAAAGTGTACTTGCTGTGCCTCCGGTTTTTGTCATGTAGGCTTTGCCACATGCTCCCACGCATGGTAGCTGCTTCGTACCAGTGGGCCCGATTCCACATGATCAAACCCAAGCGACAACGCATCGCGCTTCCACAGGGCGAACTCATCTGGCGGAACGTAACGTGTGACCGGGAGCTGATCCGGCGACGGCTGCAGGTACTGGCCCAGCGTCAATATGTTAACACCAGCCTCACGCAAGTCAAACAGCACGTCCAGCACCTCGTCCTGGTCCTCGCCAAGGCCCAGCATCAGGCCGGATTTGGTTGGGAGTTCCGGCCGCATCTGTTTGCTGCGGTGCAATAGTGTGAGCGTGCGCCAGTACCGTGCGCCGCGCCGAACGTTGCGGTACAGGCGCGGCACGGTTTCCGTGTTATGATTCAGCACGGCGATCGGCGATTCGACGACGGTGCGCAGTGGTTCCTCATATCCGCGGAAATCTGGAATCAGGACTTCGATCTGCGCAGCCGGATGTGCGCGCTTGATCTCGTTCGCGCAATCCGCAAAATGGCCGGCTCCCTGGTCTGGCAGGTCGTCGCGCGCGACGCTCGTGATCACGATGTGGTTCAACCCCAGTTCCAGGGCGGCCTGCGCCAGGCGCTGCGGCTCGGTGATATCCGGAGGCTTGGCCATCGGATTCGCCTGCGTGACCGCGCAGAAGTTGCACCGGCGCGTACAGGTATCGCCGAGGATCATGAACGTCGCAGTCGAATGCGAATAGCAGTCGCCGATGTTCGGGCATTTCGCTTCCTCGCACACCGTCACCAGTCCATGGTTACGCAGCACCGCGTTCGTCTGCGAGAACGCATCCGTCCACGTCATCTTCGCCTTAATCCAGGACGGATGGCGGCGGTCCACCGGGGCGTCAGCAGCGGTCGGCGGAATAAGAACGTCGGGCATATTAAACTGAGACCTGCCCCGACGCCGAATCGTCCGTCAAGCACCAGCCGTGCTGCTGCAATGCCGCGATAATATGCATATGTACCCTTTCCGCAACCTCATGCATCTGCGCATGCCGATAGCTGCGACCCGCACGCACATGCTCCTGCTCCACCGACGTCATTTCCGCGTCCGTGATACCACAAGGCACAATGCACTTAAACGCATCCATATCCGGGTGCAGGTTTAGCGCGAAGCCGTGTGACGTAATCCACTTACGGGCGGAGACACCGATACTGGCCAGCTTGCGGGGCATAGTGGAAAGTAGCTCTGTGTTCTTTTCCTCTTTTCCTCTGTGCCTCTGTGGTGGGAATCCTGTCGTCCAGACACCAGTACAGTCCTGGCGGCGGGTAGCAGGAAGATGAAACTCGGACTGCAGGAATGAGATCAGGCCATCCTCGATCGCCCGCAGGTAGGCGTGAATGTCGGGGCGCTGATTCCTGGCGCGCTGCGTGAGGTCCAACACGATGTAACCGATGAGCTGGCCTGGACCATGATAGGTCGCCAACCCCCCGCGCGGAACTTCGATCGTTGGAATATGATGCGGGCGCATCGAAAGATGAGACGCCGTCGTCGCACGTCCATAAGTGATCACTGGCTCGTGCGTGAGGTAAAAGAACTGGTCTTCTATTTGGCTGGCCTTGCGCAAATCGTGAACTGTGGCCAGGCGTGACAGGGCGAGCTTATACGGGATGTTTTCGCCCCAGAAGAATGGGTCCGGCGCCTCTACTGGTGTGAGAGGCGAAGTTTGACTCAAATAGCTCATATGTGTCTTATTGGACCTATATGCCTTATAGGACCTATATGCAACTTGGGGAGTCTGCTACTCACGCGGCCTCCCGCGCTTTCAGGTGCACCATCAGCACACTAATGTCCGCCGGGTTTACGCCGGCTATACGGCTCGCCTGACCCAGCGTCTCGGGACGCGCCGCGGCAAGCTTTTGCGTCGCCTCCGCGCGCAACCCACGCACACGCGTGTATTCCAGGTCCAGGGGAAGGCGAGTGCCTTCCAGCCGCGACGCGCGCGCGACCTGCTCGTGCTGGCGCGCGATGTAGCCTTCGTACTTGATCGCCAGCTCAACCTGCTCCGCCACCCGGGGGGCCGTAGTTACATGGGAGGTAGGCGAAGAATGTGAGTTATAGGTCTCATAAGTCCCATAGGACTTATAGGTCTCATTGGACCCATTAAGCTCAGCGATCGCATTAGCTCCATCATACTCATTTTCCCCATCACTCGCATCCTGCTGTCCCGCCAGACCCAGCCGCACCAGGTCGCAATACCCAATCTCCGGTCGGGAAAGCAACTGGCTCACGCGCACGCTCTTCTGCAAATCCTCGAGCCCATATTCTTCTGCGATATCGGGGGGCAGCTCGCTCGGGCGCACAAACGTGTTCTTCAGCCGTTCCACCTCGCGATCGATTCCCTCGCGGTACCGCTGAAAACGGTCATACCGGGAATCGTCGACCAGCCCCAGCCGCTTCGCGTGGTCCATCAGCCGCAGGTCCGCGTTATCCTGGCGCAGCAGCAGGCGGTACTCCGCGCGCGAGGTAAACATCCGGTACGGCTCGCGATGCTCCTTCGTCACCAGGTCATCTACCAGCACACCGATGTACGCCTCATCGCGACGCAGCGTAAACGTTTCCTGCCCGCGCATTCCGAGTACCGCGTTCACCCCTGCAATCAGGCCCTGCGCCGCCGCCTCCTCGTATCCCGTCGTGCCATTTATCTGTCCCGCGAGGAAGAGTCCCGGCACGTCCTTCACTTCCATGCTGGCGCCAATCTGCGACGGCGGCACAAACGTATACTCGATGGCATAACCCACGCGCGTTATATGCGCCTGCTCCAGCCCGCGGATGCTGTTGATAAACGCGCGCTGCACGTCTTCCGGCAACGATGTGCTCATTCCGTTTACGTAAATCTCGCTGGTGGTCAGGCCCTCCGGCTCGAGGAAAATCTGGTGGCGGTCCTTGTCGGCAAAGCGCACGCACTTGTCCTCGATCGACGGACAATACCGCGGGCCGACACTGTGGATCCGACCGCCGTACATTGCGCTGCGATCCAGGTTATCGGTGATGATCTTGTGCGTCGTCTCGTTGGTGTAAGTAATATGGCACGGCACCTGGCGCAGCGGGATGCGCTCGGTCATATACGAAAACGGCGACGGCGGATCATCGCCCGGCTGCTCTTCCAGGATATCCCAGTTAATGGTCCGCTTGTCGAGCCGCGGCGGTGTTCCGGTCTTTAGTCGACCCGTCGTCAATCCGAGATCGAGAAAGCTGCGCGACAACTGGTCCGCACTGCATTCTCCTGCGCGCCCGCCACTATACGACTTACTGCCGACATGAATTAGTCCATCCAGGAATGTTCCCGTCGTGATGATAACTGCCGCACATTCCACGCGCATACCGTAATCCAGTTCCACAGCACAAATGCGCGGGCGAATTCCGTCTGATGTGTACACTAGTCGCGAAACTTCGCCTTGCATCAGTTCCAGGTTCGGCACGTTCTCCAAAAACTGCTTCATCCACTGGCTGTACAGCCGCTTATCGCTCTGGGCCCGCGGGGCCCGAACCGCTGGCCCCTTGCTCATGTTGAGCATCCGGAACTGGATACCGGTCTCGTCGGTTGCCCGCGCCATAATGCCACCCAGCGCGTCGATCTCCCGAACCAGATGACCCTTCGCCAGGCCACCCACCGCCGGGTTACAGCTCATCCGCGCGATGTGATCCAGGTTCATCGTCAGCAGCAGAGTGCGCGCGCCCATTCGAGCCGAAGCGTAAGCTGCCTCGCACCCGGCGTGTCCTGCGCCAATCACGATGATATCGTACTTCTCAGCCATACCGAAGACAGCATACCATAAGTCGTCTGCCGAATTTCCCCGTAGTGGGTAGTGTCGCTCCGGATATCGGGATTGGCAGCGGGATCGTGAGGGGGATCCGTATCTGCGATCCAGATCGGAATGCCGCCGCTGTCCATGCTGCGACAAAAACACAGGGGCCTTCCCGCGCTTTTAGATACGAACATCGGGCTGGCAAGGGATGCCAGCCCGATGTTCTTTGTCCAAAGTGGGTTTTATTAAACCGGTTTAAAATGAGGATTGATTCCAAAGGTACTTCCAGGTGCCTGGAACCCGGATGCACAAAACCCACCAAATCCACACACGCCTTGTCACGATCGCGATTGTCGCCCTCGCATTCTACGCAAACACAGCTGCTTTCGGTGGATTTGTTTCGCCCGCTGACTGGCGCGACGAATCCATTTATCAGATTATCACCGACCGCTGGGATGATGGCGACTCCAGCAACAACTCTCTTGGTACCACGTTCAACCCGTCGAACGGCTTCAATTCCCACGGTGGAGATTTCAAAGGCCTTACACGCCGCATCCCCTACTTAAAGGCGCTTGGCGTTACCTCCGTCTGGATTTCACCCATTCCTTCAAACAACAACGGCGAATACCATGGATACGCTGCGGACGATTTTACCACAAGCGCCGCGCATTGGGGCCTTGTCACGCATCTCCAGGAGTTTACCGCGGCTGCGCACGCCAGCGGGATGCGGGTCGTTCTCGACGTCGTGACAAACCACGGCGGAAATCTTCTCAACGATAACTCTTACGTAGCCCCGCCGTCCGCCTACACGCTGACGTACCGCAACGCTGTTCAGCATAAGGCCCCATTCAACTCGACCGCGTATTTTCACGCGCAGGGTAACATCGGGTCCTTCACCGATCCTGAACAGATTCTAGGTGAGCTGTTCGGACTCGACGATTTAAAAACCGAAGATGCTTACGTGCGCGCGCAGATGGCGCAGATTTACTCGAACTGGATCGCTCTGTGTGACCTCGATGGCTTTCGCATCGATACGGTCAAGCACGTGGAACTCGCGTTTTGGCAGAACTGGTGTCCGCTGATTCGGGCCAATGCGGCTTCATTTGGCAAATCCAACTTCTTCATGTTCGCGGAAGTCTACGATGGCTCCGACACTTTCGTCGGCAAGTACACGGGCACAAAGGGCGGGGGCGCATTTGCTCACGATTCCGCGCTCGATTATCCGCTCTACTTCGCAACCAATAATGTGTTTGCCAGCGCTGGCAGCGGCGCACAGGACATTGTGAATCACTACAACTCGATCAGCTCGAACTACGACGCTGCGGCGCAGTCCCGCCTGGTCACATTCCTCGATAACCACGATCAATCGCGGTTCCTGAATTCCGCGCATGCGAATGGAAACACCGCCCGATTGGAGGCAGCGCTCGTATTCCAGCTCACCAGCCTGGGCGTACCGTGCGTATATTATGGTACAGAGCAACGTTTCAACGGCGGCGGCGACCCCAGCAACCGGGAAGATATGTTCGACGGCAGCTACGAGCAGGGGCCCAGCCTTGGTAACAATTTCGACCAGGTCACGCCGACCTTTCGGCTTATGCGCCACCTTAACCAGTTCCGGCGTGACTATGCCCCCATACGCCGAGGTACGTTGACCGTGCGCGAGGTGCACGCGTCGCCTGACATCTTTGCCTACTCCCGCATCTTCTCCGGACAGGAGGTGCTGGTTGCAGTCAATACGTCCGACTCCGCGCAAACCGCTTCTGCGTGGCAGACGTCCTGGTCAAATGGTACCGTCGTCAAAGACGCTTTTGATGCGGCATTCACAGCGATCGTAAATGCCTCCGGGCAGATTATAGCGGGTACCGCCCTGCCTGCTAATGGCTATCGGCTGCTTATGCCGCAGGCCAACGTAGTTACTCTTGATCCGGAAGTCACTGCATGCAGCGCAGCCATGGGAGCAACGCTGGCAAATGTCAGCACCACCGTCACACTCACGTTCAATCGCCCGATGAACCAGGCTTCCGTCGCTTCCGCGCTAAGCTTCACCCCAGCCGGAACCGCAGCAACACTCGCCTGGAACGGCGCCAGCGACCAGGTCACCATAACGCCTGCGGGCGGTGCATGGCCCGGCTCATCCAGCTTGTCGCTTCTTATTGCTGAAATTGCACTCGACCAGCTCGGGCTTTCGCTCCGCGGCGGATTCGAGCGAGAGTTCAAAACGCCGGCCGCTCCGGATAATTCGGGTATCGAGGGCACCATCTCGGGGGACTCGCGGTGGGGAAGTGCGCTCGCGACGCAAACTGTTAAAACCCAGTTCGGCGATAATGCCAACTCCGCGCCCGACCAGAATTCCGGCGGCAGCGAAGCCAACCAGCTCTTCGTCACGGATACAGTTTCCGATCTGTTCGTCGCAGTATCCGGTGCCCTCGAGTTGAACGGAAATGCGCTGAACCTTTTCTTCGATACCGACGGCGCCGCCGGCGGAGTCACAACCCTTACTACCGGATCGTCGCCATTCCTCAATGGCCAGAGCGCCGCAGGAACCATCATGCCCACAAACTTCAAAACCGACCTGATCGTGCAGGTTCAGCTCGGCGCGCCGCAGCAGTTGCTCACCATTAAAGCCTACAAGTGGAACACCGCCGGCCAACTCGTAAACGAAGCGACCGTTGGAGCTGTCGCCGGAGCTGCGGGCCAGCCCACCCGCGGACAAACAACAGGAACCATTGCGGGCCAGAGTTACTCTTTCCGTGCGGGGTACGATAACAGCCACACCGGCGCGGTCGGTGCGGGTACCGGATCACCGTGGACCGCGTCACCCAATGGAGCCGGCGCTGCATCTGGTCTCGAGATCCAAATTCCAAAACTACTTCTCGGCGCCGGGCCATACCGTATTTTTACAGGTATTTCTGGCAGCACGGGATACTGGTCCAACCAGTTTCTTCCCCCCATGACTCCCGCCGGCAATCTCGCCTGGGCGCCCAACTTCGCTATCGCGGGCGTCACATTCGTCACCTACAACCCCACCTTTGTCCCGGTCTCTCTTACGCACTTCGAACTCTACTAACCACGCATTCTGTTTCTTGACCCATGCGCCGCTCGCGGGTGCGTTTCACGTATCTTCGGCCACTGAGACCCAAATGAACCGCCACTTCTTTCTTCTCCTTCTAATGCTCCAATCGTTCGCGACGAACTGCCTCTCACAAAGTTTGCCCACTTCTTCCTCAACTCTAACTACCACGTCCACCCGGCCGAATATCATTTTCATAATCAGCGATGACCACCGCTGGGATGCACTTGGTGTGGTTCAACGTGAACAGGCCGAACGCGCTCGCTTTCCCTGGTTTAAAACTCCGCATTTGGATCGCATCGCATCGGAAGGCGCGCGGTTTCGAAACGCGTTCGTGGTACAGTCATTGTGTTCACCCAGCCGGGCCGCCTTTCTCACAGGGCAATACAGTCACCGCCACGGCGTGAAAGACAACTCGACGGAGCTGCGGTCCGATTTGCCCAACTGGGCGGCCGCTCTGCGCGAAGCCGGCTACTCTACCGGCTATTTCGGCAAATGGCACATGAACAGCCAGCGTGAGCGGCCCGGGTTCTCTACCGTCTATAGCTACGTCGGCCAGGGAATATACGATAACTGCCCCGTCATGGCCGACGGCGAGGACACATCCACCACCGGCTGGATCGATGACGTGGTCACCAGTAAGGCAATCGAGTTCATCGAGCAGCATCCCGCGAGCCCGTTCGCAATTGTCCTCGGTTTTAAGACGCCGCATGACCCGCGTACTCCTCCAACGCGCCGCGCGAACGATTATGCGCACATCGAAATTGGACCGCCGGCCAGCTATCGGGACCTTCCGCCATTTCTCACGGCTATCGGCGTGCATCCGGTCGATTATATAAAGCGACAGCAAGACTGGCTCAATTACTTCCGTTGCCTGGCCGCCATGGACGATGCAATCGGCAGTTTGCTGCACACGCTCGACAAAACCGGCCTCACAGAGAATACAATCCTTATCTACGCTGGCGACAACGGCTTCTACCTTGGTGAGCACGGCATGGACGATAAGCGCAACGCGCATGAGGAAAGCATCCGCATTCCCTTCCTTGCCCGCTACCCGAAGCTAATTAAATCCGGCACGCTCATCAACGAGGTAACGCTGAACATTGACATGGCGTCCACGCTACTCGAACTCGCCGGGCTGAAATCGCAGCCCGGCATGCAGGGCCGGAGCTGGCTTCCCCTCGTACGAGGGGAAAGCGTCGCCGATTGGCGCACCACCTTTTTCTACGAGTCCTTCAAGGACTCCGCATACCCAAAGGTAACTGTCGACCTTGAGGCCGTTCGCACACCTACAGCAAAACTCATCCTTTACCCAGGTCACGACGACTGGACCGAGCTCTACGACCTGGCGAAAGATCCCTCCGAGCGCAAGAATCTCGTTAGCGACTCGTCGGCCACGCAACTCATGAGCTCCATGCAAAAAGTTTTGGATCAACACAGACGCCCTTCGGGGTTATAAACCACTCATAACATTACAGATTGGTTACCACGTTCGCTGCCCCGCTTTTCTCGCAATCTCAGCGCAAATTTCTTGCGAAACACTTTCAGACCGACATATAAGAAGAAGTTGAATTAAGTCTGGATCGGATCGCGCCCGATTCTCGAGTAACATAGAAGAGGATTCACCATGCGACGTTTGTCTGCTGTGGCGCTACTTTGCATTACCATTTTCGCCGGCCTCGTATCAACAGCCTTTGCCGAAGAACCTCGATTCACCCTGACTAAATTGGTGAACCCCGCCAGTAGCGGTGAAATTGGCGCCCAGCCGCTGCCCGGATCGGATGGCAAATACTCCTCCGGCACGATCGTCACATTGACGGCCTACCCTGCCGCGGGCTATGCTTTTGCACACTGGAGCGCCGGCAGTCTCGGTACGAATAACACCATAGGTTCCGATAATCCCAGACATATCCTCGTTAACGAAAACAAAACGATCACCGCGAACTTCGTATTGTCCAACGTTGAGCCGCGTTATACCTTAACGAAAACCGTCAATCCGCAGGGGTACGGTGAGATAGGCCTGGAGCCACCTCCGGGCCAGGACGGCAAGTACAGTTCCGGCACCCTGGTTACCCTGACCGCCTATCCAGCAGCGGGCAAGCTGTTCTCCTACTGGAGCGGCGCGCTCACCGGTTCACAAAATCCCCGGCAGCTGCTTATGAATAACAACAAATCGGTGACAGCGAACTTCGCCACGGAGCAGCCGCGGTTTACCCTGACTAAAATTGTCAATCCCCAGGGCTCGGGCGAAATCGGCGTGCAGCCTCCACCTGGCACCGATGGCAAGTACAGCTCGGGCACCATCGTGACGCTCACGGCCTATCCTGCGCAGGGCTATGGTTTCAGCGGCTGGAACACGGGATCGAACAGCGCACTCATTTCGCAGAACCCCATCCAGATAACGATCCGCGAAGACCGCACCGTTACTGGATACTTTGTCCAGCTGGAGGGAACGCCGCGCTTCTCCCTGACAACAGAAGTGAATCCCAACGGATCCGGACACGTGGCCTTGTCGCCGCTGCCTGGTAGCGATGGCAAGTATTCGTCTGGCACCATTGTCCGGATGACCGCACAACCCGCGCCCGGCTACTTCTTCTTCGGCTGGTCTGGCGGAGGCAGCGGTCCTCAACCCGCCGTCATCAACACCGAAAACCCGCGCCACGTACACATGCTCGAGAACTTGAGCTTCATCGCGTACTTCGAGCCCCAGCAGGAGCCGCCGCGGTTCAGCCTGGCCAAGAGCGTAAACCCACCGGGCTCGGGTGAAATTTCCGTGCAGCCATTGCCAGGGTCTGACGGCAAGTACACCTCCGGAACGATCGTCACCCTGACCGCGCATCCCGCCGCCGGGTTCACGTTCCATTCCTGGAGCGGGTCAGCGTCGGGCAACCAGAATCCTAAACAAATTCTCATGAACGAAAACAAATCTGTCACAGCGAACTTTGCGTCGCAGAACACAACTGTTCGCTTCACACTGACCAAGGGCGTGACACCAGCCGGTGCCGGCGAGATTGGCCTTCAGCCGCCGCCGGGGCTAGATGGCAAGTACACGTCCGGCACGATCGTCACTGCGACTGCGCACGCATTTTCTGGATACTCGTTCTCACACTGGGCCGGCGCGTCGAACTCCACCAGCAACCCGATCCAAGTCAAAATGACCGAAAATAAGTCGATTACCGCCGTGTTCGAAACCGTCGCCGCACATTCGGCCGACGTCATGATCCACCTCGCGCTGTCCCACAATCCTGTCATCGTGCACACGCCTTACATCATGACGGTGCACGTCGCCAACCACGGCCCCAGTGAAGCGACTAACGCATACTTTGAAGTGCACCTGCCTGCGGGCGTCACCTACACGTCCTCAACGATCAGTCAGGGCGCCGTGGGCCTGCTCGCCAGCGGAGCGCTTCTCGGTAACCTCGGTTCGCTGCCTGCTGGTGGTCACGCCGTCGCCGGCCTCATCCTCGTGCCTCATACCACCGGCACGCTCGAATGCCACGCATCGGTCGATGCCGAGCAACCGGACCCCTACCTGCCGAACAACCAGGCCCACATCGCGGTTCGCGTGCTCAGCCAGTTCGTGGCATCACCCGACCTCGCCGGCTCGCCCGGAACCCTCACCCGCCGCGTGCTGTCCACCGGTTCGAAAATCGCCGGGAATTTCATTTTCTCGAACGACGGCGCGTTGCCATCCCGTAAATGCGTGGTGCACTACTATCTCTCGGCCGACGACATGCTCGACCCGAGCGATCAGCTCGTGCGCACCCAGGGGCTGGGAGCACTCCGCTCCGGCCGCGCCGTCAGCAAGAAGTTCAGCCTGAAGCTGCCCTCCAATGCCGAGGGTCAGCACATCATTGGCGTGCTGGACCCGAACGAGGCAAACCTCGAGAACAACGAAGTGAACAACACCATCGTCTCACCGCCGGTACCCTAGTGTGCCGGAACTGATTACGAACTAACGGTAGACCACACTCGCGCAGCGCCGGCGTTACGCAGGTGGAGAAGCGACGCGCGTGCGGAAGAACTCAATCGTGCGTTTGAGCCCTTCCTCCAGGGGCACCTGCGGCTCGTAGCCCAACACGGTGCGCGCCCGCGTCAGGTCGGGGCGGCGGCTCTTGGGGTCATCCATGGGCAGCTCCTTATGGACGATCGGCTGTTCGCTGCCCGATAACTTTTTGATCAGCGCCGCAAACTCCAGCATGGTCATCTCGTACTCGGTGCCGATGTTGACGGGGTCGACCGCATCCGAATTCAGTAGCCGGAAAATGCCTTCCACCAGGTCCGTCACAAAACAGAAACTGCGCGTCTGCGTGCCCTGGCCGAAAACCGTCAGTGGCTCGTTGCGCAGCACCGACCCGATGAAGCTCGGCACCACGCGTCCATCGTCCAGGCGCATGCGCGGACCGTAGGTGTTGAAGATGCGCACGATGCGCGTCTGCAGGCCGTGGAAACGATGGTAGGCCATCGTGATCGCCTCGGCGAAGCGCTTCGCTTCGTCGTACACGCCCCGCGGACCCACTGTGTTCACGTTGCCCCAGTAGGTCTCGGGCTGCGGGTGCACCAGCGGATCGCCATAGATCTCGCTCGTGGACGCCAGCAGAAACCGCGCGCCTTTCGCCTTCGCCAGGCCCAGAGAATTGTGCGTGCCCAGGCTGCCGACCTTCAGCGTCGGGATCGGCATCCGCAAGTAGTCGATCGGGCTCGCCGGGCTGGCAAAGTGGAGCACATTGTCCACCTCGCCTTTCACGTAGATGTACTGCGAAACGTCGTGGTGCACGAAACTGAAACGCGGGTCGCGGATGTGGTCGATGTTCTCGATGGACCCGGTGATCAGGTTATCCATCGCGATCACGTGGTGCCCTTCCGCCAGGAAACGCTCGCACAGGTGCGATCCCACAAATCCCGCGCCGCCGGTGATGAGAGTCGTCGGCATTGTTACCTGGCCGCCGTTGCGGTAGTGCCGGTGTTGTCCACCGCCGGGCCCGTCGTTGTCGTATCTTCGCCCGCCGCTTTCGCCTTCAGCCACGCGCGTTCCTCATCCACCGATTTCACTTTCACGCGTGTGCCCTTGGTACCTTCCACAATTTCGCGCACGCCTGACGTGCTGATCGATTCGATGTAGTAATAGTAAGTCTGCCCGCGGGCTACGCTGCGGTCCTCGTAGCAGTAGTCCATCGGGATGTTCGTGCTGCCCTGTCCCGGGATGATCGACGTGTTGATCTTTTTATACGTTCCGTCCGCGGTATCGGATCGCTGGATGTTGTAACCGTAATTGTCCTCCTGCGTCTCCACCCGCCAGCGGATACGAACCTTGCCCACGCCGCCCTCGGGCACCAGCTTTTGCAGCTCCTCGTCGGAGAGGTGACCGGTCGGCAGGGGCTGGCACAGCACGACCCCCGGCGCGGTCGACATCACCGACGCCGCAACCCCCGCAACCGACCCCGTCGTGGACTCCGCGCCCAGTGCCACAGCGCACATGCTCCATACTACCAGAATACCCGTAACGCGGCGAACAACTGACATCCTTATGAGTCCTTCAGCAGAGATACCACGAAGCGGTGCGCGGCGCAGAGGCTTGTCAAGGGGGCAGGGTTCAGGGGTCAGGGTTGAGTGTTTTGAAGAATTCATTGATTTCGCACGGGCTCGCAGGCTTGAAGCTCCGGTGACGACTCGAGCACAGAACGAAAGACAGTATTTCAGCTGGAGCGACTTACCTGACGGCAGCCGCGTCTACTGGATGGACGTAGCAGGAAAAGGCGGCTGGCAGGCACGTTATCTCAAGCAGGTCGATGCTCAGGAAACAACCATACGCTTCTGGCAGGAAATCTATAATGAACAAGGAGCACTGGTTGAAATACACCAGAAGTACCCGACAGATACCGGTTACAAGAAAGTGTAGCTGAGCGGCATGATCACAAGAGCAAGCATCGTCGAAGAAATCGGAGCCTATCTACAGCACCGTATCACGCTCCCGCAGCTGGTCGACTGGGCCGAACGCGTGCTGATGGATGGCAACTTTGCTACGCACGAAGCTGTATTACTGGCCACCGTCGTTGCGCGGCTGGGTGTCGCCGACGTGCGCGCCTTTGGCCTTACCTGGGAGGATTGTGAGGGCCTGCTGCGCCAGCTTGGTTACACGGCTCACGTACAACTCAGCCCTGCGTAAGGGGGTGGGCAGGTTAGTGGTTTTGTCCCTCTTTCATCTTAGATTTTGAACGTTCAATTTCTCGTTTTTCTTATCTGCATTTTTCTGTTCGCGAACGCGTAACATCCAGCTCGTCAAACCTGTAGCTGTATCGACAACTTCATCGCCCGGCATGCGTAAACTCCCACTCGTTCCGAACCGGCCAGCGTTTGGAATCCACCACACGGATAATCCAGGTCTGTTTTTCCAGGTAGTCCGCTACCATCACTGTCCATAACGGAACCTTGTACCACGTCATTGAGACGTTCGACGAGACCACGGCACTACTCACACTCACGGAGTCCGGATTCCACCTCCGTTTATCGAGATAAAATTTAAAGGATCGCCTTCTCGGGCCGGGTAAGCACGCCAGGGCGAGTTTCGCCAGCTTACCCTCACAGAGCGCACCCTCGGCAGGATCAAAGTAAGTGACGACCTCCGTAGTGCTGTTGTCTTTCAAAGATAGCGAAACTCGAGCATCTGTGGCCTGCACAGCATAGTAGCCAAACGAAAACACATCAACGGTGAGTGAGATCCGCCCGCTCGCATCAGGCTGACCGAGCGTGGCTTTTACAGTCGGGCTTGGCACCAGCATCGGGGCGGCGATCAGGTAAAAAGCCAATAATAGCGACACAGCAACTAATAGCCTGCCGCCCCGTGCTCGTCTGGCCCGGTGATCTGGCTCGCTGTTTTCCTTTAGCTCATCAGCGGCGTCCTGGCGCTTTAGCTCCATTGATCAACTCTATTATCACTAGCGGCCAAGTACGCGAGACAAAAAAACGACTCTCCCTTGGAGATCTGACACAAGGGGACAGGGGGCTGTTGAAAAACCGACACCGGAGGTGTCGAACATGAATAGCCGCAGGTGCAACCTGCGGATCTTGAGCGTAATTTCCCCACGACCCTGAAGGGGGTCGAATAAAGTTAGAGGGTTTTTCGACAGCCCCCTGTCCCGTTGATTTTCCCCATCAGAGAATATGATTTACACCACGGGCGCATCAAGCTCACATAATCACCATGCTCGAATCAGGCGCGTTCCTCGCTTCATACAACTCCGGCTCCGATTGGGACGGCGGCGCACTGGGAGCCATGATGATTGCCGTTTTGATAGCGGCGTTTGGCGCTGTTTTCGCCCTAACTTTCGCCGTCAGCTTTGCAGGCGGGTTCGTGGCCAGGCGACTCCATCCCCCTCCCGGCGTCCCGTCACTTGCCAGGCTCGCCACTGCGTGCATCGGCGCAGGCCTCCTCCTGTGGACACCGATTATGATACTCGTACTCCAGCATGCTTACGACTATCTCACATTCTGGGGTTACGCGTTTATCGGCTGCCTGCCCGCGTCGGCACTTGCGGCCCTGCTGCACAGTATTATATTGAAATGGCGTAACGCCCGACCCGCAGCGGCCTGAAGCCTCCACGTCCCGGCGAAATGAAGCTGATCTTACACCTTAAGGTATGCGCGCCTGTCCCTCCAATCCCCAACGTCCTCCGAATTTCAAACGTCGCCAGGTTTCATCAATTTGCGTTGATTTTTGCCTCGCGGCGTTTCACGTAACTTACCATGATTGCGCTGCGGCGATGCAACCACTCTGCCGGCCGGGCAAATATTTGCGCGGCCATCCTGGTGCTCGCTGCGCTGGTCGGCTGGCAGTCGACATACGTGCCGATCCACATTGTTGCACAGCCGCATGCTGGTGCCATCTCTGGTATTATTGCGCATGATGCAATTGAACCACACGTGCATTTCGAAGCTCGCAATGCGGGCGCGCAATTGCTGCACCGGCACACCTCCTCCGCGCCTGGACGTAATTATCGGCTTCCGCAGCAGCTGTTCGATTGGGGCGGTCATGGTGGTGGACCTGTGTGTGTGGGTCGACCCGCACGGCCGTTGTTCGCTTCTGGTCCCATCGAGTCCATAACTCAGACAGCTCTTGCGAAAG
>JBPCLP010000028.1:0-117938 GCA_051003195.1 Candidatus Sumerlaeaceae bacterium
ACCCAGCCCAGGGAAAGGAGGCCACGGCTTTTTGTGGCCGACGCAGCCCTGGGTTACAGCAGCCCATTGTTCGCGCCCTGAAGGGGCGCCGGAAACCGGAAAATATCGTACGAATCTCTGGGACACCACCCCAGTGGGCCGAATCCGTAGTTCCTTACCAGGCCAAAGGGCAGACTTGACCTCGATTCGGCACACAGAACAGATTACGAACTAAAGGTAGACCCACCAGCAGGTCACCAGGGCGTCCGGTTATCGGGCGCCTTTTTCGTGCGCCATGCAGCGCAGTTGCTCCTCAGCGCAACCTGACGCGCCCGGGGCACCTCACTTGCATAAGTTAGCATAAGCACGATGAAACCACGACACGGCAGAAGCGGGTTCGATCCCGAACAGGACGGCATTGCAACGCCTGCCGGAACAGCCGCGCAACGCCTGCCACTCCACATACTGCCACAGCCGGATGACACTACCTGCGGCCCAACGTGCCTGCAGGCGGTTTACAATTTTTTTGAAGACGCCATGACGCTCGAGCAGGTGCTCGCGCAAATTCCATGTTTACCCACCGGCGGGACGCTGACATCAATTCTCGCGCGACATGCGCTCAAGCGCGGTTACCGAGCAACGCTGCACACTTACAACCTGCAGGTATTTGACCCAACCTGGTTCGAACTTGCTCCCGCCGAGCTCGCGCGCCGGTTGCGAGCGCGCAGTCGCTACAAGCGCGCTGCCAAACAGCTCATTGCTACGAAGCATTACCTGAAGTTCCTGGAGGAAGGGGGCCAGTTCGCATTCGAAGACCTGACAACCGGCCTGATCCGGAGATACGTCGAAGACCGCGGCATCCCCATTCTCACAGGGCTGAGTGCCACCTACCTCTATCGTACGCCGCGTGAGTACGGACCTAACGCAGATTTTGATGACCTCCGCGGCGACCCGGCCGGACACTTCGTTGTTCTCTATGGATATAATCATGCAACCCGCGAAGTTCTTGTCGCCGATCCGCTTTATCCAAATCCCTTCGCAAAAACTCATCATTATCTTCTTAACATCGACCGCGTGCTCTGCTCTATATTGCTCGGTACCTTGACCTACGATGCCAACCTGCTGATCATCGAGCCGGCTCGCAATTCACCTTCGCCTGGGACGCCTTTGGCGTGAACATTATCCTGGTGCTCAACACCCCGGGCGATTGGCCGCTGCTTATACCGGGCGTCGAGGTTGTCGCCGCCCGCGATTACCTGACGCATACCAAATGGAGCACGCTTCGCAGCGCAAAGGTCTTTAACCTGTGCAAGAGCTACAAGTACCAAAGCGTCGGATACTACGTGTCGCTGCTCGCCGAGGCGCGGACACACCGTCCGCTGCCAAGCCTGACCACCATTCAGGATCTCAAATCGCACTCCCTGGTACGAGTTATATCTGACGACCTCCACGCGCTCATTCAACGTTCTCTCGGGGCCTTAAAATCGGATAAGTTTACACTGAGCATTTACTTCGGTCGCAATGTGGCGAGGCAATACGACAAGCTCGCGCTGCAACTTTTTAACCTCTTCCAGGCGCCGCTGCTCCGGGCCCAGTTCGTCAGGCACGAAGATGGAATCTGGGAGATGCGATCCATCGGCGCGATTGCTGCAAGCGATGTCCCCGACGAGCACTGGCTGTTTGTGATGGATGTGGGCTATGATCACTTCCAGGGACGCCGGGTTACACTCCCCCGGCCAAAAACAGTACGTTATAATTTCGCAATTCTCCACAACCCCATCGAGCCTGAGCCGCCATCCGATGCGAAGGCACTGCAGAAGTTCATTAAAGCCGGCGAGGCGCTGGATTGCACGGTAGAGCTCATCACACGCGAGGACTACGACCGCGTTCCTGAATTCGACGCACTCTTTATCCGGGAAACCACGAGCGTTCATCATCACACCTATCGCTTTGCACGTCGGGCAGAAGCCGAAGGTCTCGTGGTGATTGATGATCCAACCTCAATTCTCCGCTGCTGCAATAAGGTCTACCTGGCAGAGGTGCTCGAGCGACACAAGATCGCGACGCCTCGCACGCTGATTGTACATCGCGATAACGTAGATGATATCATTCCAACGGTGGGATTACCCTGCATCCTCAAGCGACCGGACAGCTCGTTTTCACGTGGGGTCGTTAAGATCGAAGACGAGGATCAACTGCGCAAGGAGGTCGCCGATTTTCTAACGAGCTCCGACCTGCTGATCGCGCAGGAATTCCTGCCCACCGAGTTCGACTGGCGCATCGGAATATTCGATCGCAAGCCGCTCTATGCCTGCCGCTACCACATGTTTGGCAATCACTGGCAGATAGTGAAAGACGACACACGCGATGGCACGCGCCGCTGGGGTAAGGTTGAAACCCTTCCCGTGGAACTTGCGCCGAAGCACATTGTGAAAGCCGCGCTTGCCGCCGCAAACCTGATCGGTAACGGCCTCTATGGTGTCGATGCGAAGGATGTCGGCAGGCGCGCCGCGATCATCGAGGTAAACGAAAACCCGAGCATCGAAGCCGGCTACGAAGACTCACTTCTTAAAGACGAACTGTACGCACGGATCATGGGTGGCTTTCTCCAACGTGTGGAAGCTATGAAAGCCGGACGCCGTGCCTGAAGTGTTTCACCTCCTGGAACGCGTCGGTGTCGAGCTGGAGTACATGATTGCGGACGCAGGCAGGCTTGCCATCCGGCCCATCGCCGATGAGCTCCTGCGCACCGCGGGCAATACCACCAGCTACATTTCTGACGTCCAGCGCGGACCCATCACCTGGTCAAACGAACTCGTCTCCCATGTGATTGAACTCAAATGCACCGAACCAGTTTCACCCCACGTGCTTCACTTGCTGAAGGGTCAATTCGCTGAAAACATTCTCCACGCGAACACGATCCTTCGCACCCACAATGCGCAGCTCATGCCCACCGCCATGCATCCCTGGATGCAGCCCGCAACCGAGACTCACCTGTGGCCGCACGAGGGCGCGGAAATCTACCAGGCATTTGACCGACTTTTCAACTGCCGCCGCCACGGCTGGGCCAATCTTCAATCCATGCACCTGAATCTCTCCTTCTCGGGCGACGAAGAATTCGCTCGCCTCCACGCCGCAGTGCGATTTCTGCTGCCCATCCTGCCTGCACTCGCCGCAAGCTCGCCCGTGATGGACGGCCGAATCACCGGCACCATCGACAACCGGCTCGAGGTATACCGCACGAACACCGAAGCGACACCCGTGCTTTCGGGGCGCCTCATTCCAGAGGCAGTGTTCAGCGAGCAGGAGTACCGGCACTCTATCCTGGGGCCCATCGCTGAAGAGCTGAAGAGACTCGATCCCGCCGGCATCCTTCAGCCGGAATACTCCAACTCCCGCGGCGCCATCGCTCGCTTCGAGCGCGGCTCGCTTGAGATCCGGTTGCTCGACATGCAGGAGTGCCCTGCTGCCGACCTGGCAATTGCTCAAATCGTTATCGGTGTGCTTCGTGCGCTTCTGGACGAAACGTGGTGCTCGTTGGATGAGCAAAAAGCCTGGTCGATCGAGCGACTGGAACCCATTCTGCTCCACTGCATTCGTGAAGCAGATGGAGCGCTCATTTCCGACCCCGATTATCTGCGTGCTCTCGGATACAAAACGATCGAAGAGCCGGTCCTTGCACGCGACCTCTGGCGGCATCTCATTCAGAGCGCGGTTGTGTCTAAGCAGATGGCGTTTGCATCAGCAGACTTTAGCGACCGATATTCCCGCAACGGCTGTCTGGCGCGCCGTATCGTCGCGGCTGCTAAAAGCAGTGAACATGCACGTCTGCTCAACGTTTACCAGCGATTGGCTGAATGTCTGGCCAATAATACGGGCTTTGCCTGATCTCTTCCAAATTATCTGTGTCTCTGGAGTTGTAGGAACAGCTCCGAATAGCACCGAACTGCGTTGCGAACACAGGTCTGGTAGGATGGTTGCGGCTATAGCTCGGGTCGCACGCCCGTTCTCGTCCGGTTCTCATTGTCCAAATTCAGCAGAATTCTATCCGTTCAGAACCTGAAGGAATATCCAACGCCAAAAAATACGTTCGGTTTTTCCCCTGTCACCGCGGTGCCGACACGTGCGTCGATCTGATGATTCTCGCGCACGGCGTAAGTCACGCCCGTGTTCACGTATTGGACCAGGCTGCCGTCGCGGTCTTCGCGACTGAATGCGAACGTCTCCGCGTAAACACCGACTCTTTCTGTTAGGTCGTAGCCCAGCGACGCGCTTCCAGACAACTGGTGAAACTGTTGTCCCGTGTCGCTGGCGTACCTGTAGTTCAGGTTGGACGCCAGGCTCAGCCGTTTTCCCAGCGGCCATTCCAGGCATAGCTTTGCGCCCGGCTGCAGGTGCGGCTCGCGATGCACGTGCGCCCCGGTGGGCAGGTCCGTGTCGAGGATGACTGCAGTCTTTGGGTCGATCAGGTCGAACTCCTCCTCATTCCCTTTTCGGAGACTGATCTTCACCCCGAAGCTGGAATCCTCCAGACCGGACAGCCGCTCACCATCACCCTGCGTAAGCGTGTAGGTCGGAAGGCCGATTCGCGCTTCCAGGCGCCGGGCTAGTCCCGCTCGTATGAGTAACTCTCCCGCACTTCGGGACTTCTCATTCTTTGTACGGGAGAACGTCATACCGGACTCTACTTGGATACGGCGCGGGGGTACGGTCTCGGCAGTCTCTGTAAAATCTGGGCGATCCGTAGCCATCTCTGGCTCTTCCTCGTCCTCCTCTGCAATCGACGGCCCGGCTGAAGAGGCGGCCAGCTTTGACTTTGATTCGATGGAATTTGGTTCCGACCACCCCGACACGGCAAATAGCATTGAAAGCAAGCAGAGCTTGGCCCGCCAGTGGCGAACAGACTTAATCGAAATGCATCGGTGTTGCATGGTAGTCCAGTCAGCAGAAGTTTAATTAGTATGCATTGGCATACTTAATATGCAAAGGCGCAAGCAAAATGTTTTTGCCACGGCCGGGTAACAGCATCCTCGGACCCAAATGACCAAATCACTGCTCAAACCGGTTGCCACGCAAGCCAGGCTTCAGCACGCCGAAGAAAACACCGCTGATTACCTCGAAATCATCGCCGACCTTATTCGCGAACGCGGTGAAGCCCGGCTGGTAGACATCGCAGCCCGCCTCGGCGTCAGTAAAGGTACCGTAAACAAAAAACTCAGGCAACTGCAGCGCGAAGGCCTTGTGCGATCGCAGCCCTATCGGTCCATTTTTCTCAATCCCGAGGGAGAAGCAATCGCATTTCAATCCAAGAAACGGCACACGCTGGTGCTCGAGTTTTTACAGGCGGCTGGCGTTCCGGACTATATCGCCGAGCGCGATGCTGAAGGCATCGAGCACCACGTCAGCCCGCAAACCCTTACCGCCCTGCGCAAGCTTACCCAGCAGCTTATAAAGAAGCGGCGCTAAGCTCGCTTTACCCTCATTTTAATTCTATGCCCATTGGCCACCCGAATCACTTCGGCCCGGTCGTCGCAATCCCCTGCACGAAAGTTTTTTGCAGCACGAAAAACAACACCAGGATCGGCACCGTGATGATCGTGCTCGCGGCCATCAGCATGCCCCATTGTGCACCATGGCTTTCCATTCGGGGACGGTGGGGCTGTTGAAAAACCCCTTGTCTTGTTGAGCGGATTATGATCTGAGTTTTGTCGTTGTTTAAGCTACTGTTGATGGGTGCTGACCAATGCTGGAACCACGCGACCGAAGCCAGGATGAGCTGTTCGTTTCGTGTAGTCTGAGTGACCTGATTCCCGAGGATTACATCCTTAAGAGAGTCGATCGAGTTCTCGATCTTTCATGGCTGCGTGCCGAGGTTGAAGATCTGTACTGCGATGATAACGGTCCGAATTTTCGAATGTTCTAGGCAGCTTCTTCTGTAGTGCTGAGTCTTCGGAGCCTACGCGACGCTGCTACCGCGTTTTGTACATTACCACCATGTTATCAAGAATGAAGTCGTCGATGTTGCCGCCGCTGCCACCGCTACTGTTGCGGGCCTCGATACGCAGCACATTGCCGCTCGGTTTTAGTATGCGGGCACGGATCACCAAAACATTTCCATTCCAGACGCCTGTATCAGGATTAAACGGAATGCCGTCAGACAAGTTGATGCCATTGATGGTGATTATGTTCTCCCTGGAGCTCACGGCCCGGCTTTGGAACATCAACACAGCAGACTCATGAGGGTTCACCTTCGGGCAGGCAAAATTGAATTCCTTGGATGCCCCCACAAAGATCGCATTGAGCTCATTACGAATATTGAGGGACCCGGGTTCATTGCCGAACTGTTGCCTCCCGGCAAAGACAACGGTGAAATCTGCCGGGCCCCCGAAGCGACGGCCCAACACTGTGTCGACGCGGCCAAGCCCCTTTGTCGCTTCCTGAAAGTCCTGTTCCCAACGCAGCCGAAGGGCATCTACCGTCTCGACGAACTCATGCACTTTGTGAATGTCATTGGTCAAGACGATGAAAGCCTGCCGCCAATTCTTCGGCGAAACGGCCACGTTCGGTACCCGCTGCCCCTCTACTGCAATAAAGTCCTGAACTGTCAGGCGAACGGGCGTAGCGGTAAAATTTGGTGAGCCAGGGACATCTGCGACATTGCGTAGCAGGGTGAACTGACCCACTTCCCCAGGACCCAGCAACCCCATCAGGTATAGGTCCAGATTGCAGTATACCCGTTCGTCGGAGTTGAGGTCCACTGTCTTGAACTCACCATTTGACTGCTCAACCCAGTCTTGCACGCCGTAGTCCATGGGCGATTTGTCGTCATCAAAGATATGATCTTGTCGCACGGCAAAAGGTGCATTTATCCATTTGGACCAATGCCCCGGCGGCACCGGCGGCTGCTCCAAAAGATGGTCGGACATGGTCGCGCCCGTGTCCGGGTCCTTGTATCGGACAGAAGCAGCAAACCGGTGTCCAAACTCCTGGAGCATCGTATGGCGCCAGGTTCCGTTAAATTTCATAACGTGGAAACCCTCCAACCGGGACGTATCCCACGCATGACGAGCGTTAAACGGCTCCCTTCCAATCCCCTTTACATCGTTGAAGATAGAACTAAAAAAGGAACCTCCATTAAGTTCCCGACTTTCCAGACCGCTGGCCTCGTCAATAAAGAAGGTGACAAAGTCGTAATCGTCGCGATGCAACGTTCGGAAGAGCTGGTAGGCTCGAACGAAATCCACGACTCGCGGAACCGGTTGAAGTGTGCCGTCATTTTCGACGACGCAAACGTCGCCGAAGTCTTGCACGATAGGGGCGGTCGTGCTGGTGGGCGAGGCCTTCAGATTCATCGCCAATTCATGTACGCGCACCCAGTCAATGGCTCTCATATCAGCCGAGATCGCACGGTCTTTGAAGAAGTCGCCGGTCGGCTCGGGAGCATCAGCCGACAGGGGGGCGTACACATCCGTCTTCAGGCCCAGGAATTCTTTTGGAATCACTTTCGCGGGATCGAGTTCGGAATGAGGTTTCTTCTGCAGCACATAAACCACCAGAGCGAATTCATCGGGACTGCTGGAATGCTTCACCCGTCTGTGAGCAATGTTGATGCCGATGATGTTGGGGTCCAGTTTGTAGAAATACTCACGAGCTTTCGTAAGCACTTCCTGATAGTTCAATGCGGCTGGAATCGTAAATGTGGATTGCGCCTCAGGTGTTACTTTTCGGGGTGGCATGGCATAATCTCCTTTGAGTTTCGTTTATGACTGTATCAGAAAATTCGGGGACGACCATCCCCGTTTTATCTGCCGACTCACGACGCCAGGCTGAACTTATTGTGTTCGGCTAAATCGAGACTTTCTACAACCTACGCCGGCTACACTCCATCCTGGGTTACAAGTCTCCCATTGAATTTGAAACTCAGCAGCACCATTCACCCAAATAACCGCTCACGTGCTGTCCACTTTTCCGGAGCCAGATCAGAGCCTCAATCCATTACTGTGGATTTGGCCAAGCTTGTTCTAATCGTAAAGCGCCCAGTGATAGACGGTTGAATTGCCGGGCCCGGGTCCCCATGTCGTGCCGGTCGGCACGTCATGCACAAAGACGTCCGCAAGACCATTTGAGTCGCCGGGCACAAGGTTTGTCGCCTCGGATAAAAAGGCAATTCGAGTGCCCGCAGAATTAGCCGATGCATAACCGCTTGGGCCGTTGCTCTGAACGCCAGCGGAAGAAACACTGACACGCGTCGTTGTAGAACTTGCGATATCGCGCACGTACACGTCGACAACTCCATTGGTGTCCCCGCCTATAAGATTCGTTGCCGTCGAGCTAAAAGCCACCCGCATGCCGTCCGAGCTTAACGATGGCAGAAAGCTGTCACTATTGCCCGGCAGGCCTGAGGAATCGACGCTGACACGGCTTGTTGTACCTGCAGTCAGGTCACGGACGAACACATCAGTGAAAAAATTCGTGTCACCCGGCACGAGATTTGGATCGGAAGAGTTAAACGCCACACGTGTCCCGTCGAAATTTATCGTCGATCTACTTCCCCCCCACTCTGCCTGTAGACCGGAACCATCAACATTGACGCGCGTGGTGGTGCCGGCGGCGAGGTCATGCACGAATGTGTCCGTGGCAGCATTGGAATCCCCCGTTACAAGATTGCTTGCCTGTGAGGTAAACGCGACGCGTGTACCATTACCGCTAATTTTGGGGTCATTGCATTCACCGTTTGCTTGTACTGCGGCAGACGAAACACTCACGCGCGTTGTGGTGCCAGCTGTTAAATTGCGCACGAAAATGTCCATCCAGTTATTTGTGTCGCCCGGTACAAGATTAGTGGCCCAGGACTGAAAAGCGACTCGTGTTCCGTCGGCGCTGATGGAAATTCCAATGTTGCCAACGCCATCTACGCCACTGTTACCATTAGCCTGCGCACCCGAGGAATCCACACTCACACGTGTCGTCGTTCCGGCCGAAAGATCGCGTACAAAAGCATCCATGACCCCGTTTGTATCGCCTGCTACGAGGTTTGTTGCACTCGAAGGGAAGGCGACACGCGTACCGTCGGCACTTATGGCGACGGCAAAGCTGACCGAATTGGGACTGCCGCTGCCACCATTTCCCTGCACGCCTGAGGAATCGACGCTAACCCGTTCCGCAACACCTGTTTGAAGATCTAGCCGGAATACGTCGCGTACGCCGTTCGTGTCACCAGCTACGAGATTCGATGCATTCGACTCAAATGCGACATAACGGCCGTTGGCAGACATACTGGAGGCGTTCGAATAAGAGGCACCGTTGCCAAGTGGCCATGCATGCGCTGTACGGCCCGCCAAAATACCAATGAAAAGACCCGCACAGATAGCCGCCGCGCGTGTGCTAAGTGTCGCTTGCATACTATACCCCTGACGATGTTGGTTCGGCGTCACGCTCGCCACGCTGTACTACGGAAAACTGGCGGTAAACATGAAAACCTTATTCCCGATTTTCAGCAAGTGTTATCCAGCAGAAGCGGACGGTGATTGCAAGAAGATAACAATATCTCTGCACTTGCTTGCTGCGAGCATCGCACCACCTATCACGCGCACTTTCCCATTCCAGCGATCCCAGCGCACGTCCATTCCCGGGATCGCGTCGACTATAGAAAAACAGGAAAAACAGAATAACGGGGACGAATAACGGGGACGGTTGACGTTTTCACTAATTAATTTGCTAGCGTCAGCGATACTTCGAGAAAAGATCAGTTGCGGGAAGGGTTAAGTTGCCGCGACGCGGAGGCACCGACCCTTCGCACGCTCGACGATCAAACTTCTCACAGAAGGCACTTAGCCCGCCCTTTACCACAGAGGCACAGAGACTAAAAGCTTTCACAGAGGAAAACACTTCTGCAATTTGTAATGAGATGTGGGGACAGCTCCCGATCTCGTTTTCGGTTGAGCTGCGTGATGGTGGCTGGTTGGTGGCTGCATGGCTCGGATTGCACGTGTGGCGGTTCCCGGTTATTGTTACCACGTAACGCATAGAGGTAACCGCCGGTCCCGTATTTTCTTCGAGGAAGAGGATCGCGAGGTCTATTGTGCGTGGCTGAAGAAGTATTGTGAGCGCTACGGGCTGAACGTGTGGTGCTGGTGCCTGATGACCAATCACGTGCACCTGATAGTGGAGCCGCAGGAGGAGCTGTCGTTGTCGCGCGCGCTCGGCCATGGGCATGGAAAATACGCGCAGTGGGTAAACGCACGTTACGGACTAAGTGGGCACCTTTGGTCGGGCCGCTTCTTTTCGACTGCGCTGGACCGTGATCACCTTTGGGCTGCGGTAAGGTACGTGGAACTTAACCCGGTGCGCGCGGCGATGGTGCCGCGTGCGGAGGACTGGGCGTGGTCGAGCGCAGCCGCGCACGTGGCGGGCGGATCGGACCTGCTGCTGAGTGCGGGGGGGCCACTAATACATTTTGGCGGCGATTGGAGTGCATGGCTGGCGCGCGGGATTGATGATGCGACATTGCACAGATTGCGCGTGGCCACGGCTACGGGGCGCCCCTGTGGCGATGAGATTTTTGTGAAGACGTTCGAGGAAAAGCTGAACCGGCTGTTGCAGCCTCAAAAGCCTGGACCCAAGCCAGTTGCAGCCTCGTCGGACGACGCTCTGCAGGAAAGTTTTCTATGAGTTCGGGAGCTGTCCCCAGAATTCACTGTCACTGATTGCGCTTTACAGCAAGTACTGCTAGTGTGCTTCATAACGTAATGCGAACTTTCAGGCCGCGCCGTTTGTTAGCGGCTACATCCATACTCCTGATTGGGATCATCTGGATAGCCGGGGCAATCGTTGGAAAACAACCGATTTCGCATTCCAGCCACTTCGGGAAAACAAAAAGCTTCGCGATCAGACCCGCACGCAGCGCGCGCACTTTTAATGCGCATATCAACTATTCCATGACGAACCATGGGCCTTATGCAGTGCTCCGTATTCTACCCGCCGACTCAAATAGTACTGCTCCAGTTAATGCCCGCGATTTCGGGACTACACCAGTTCGCATTGAGCTCAGCCGTGGAGTGGACGCTTTCGACATTATTGAGCATTCCCGCTACGCGCCTGGCCTGCATGAAGTATACGTTGCTGCACCTGAATTTCCGTCACCTTTAGCTTACCTGCAGGAGTTTCAGGCCGATCACGACTCCGACTCTGAGTTTTTTGTACATCAGCCGGCATTTGGTAACAGCGGCAGGTGGTCTATTGAACCTGGCACCTATATGGTCGACTTTGACAGAAGTTCAGGCTTCTGGAAGATCGTTCGCCACGAAGGGCTTGTGGCGTATCTGTCTGTGCGGTGGAACCGCTTTAAGCTGACGGGTCTGGCTCTGCTTGGATGGCTACTGCTCGATATTCTTATCCGTAAGTTCGTGACCTGAGAACACTGAGATGCTGAGATGTGGGGACAGCTCCCGATCTCGTTTTCGGTTGAGCTGTGCGATGGCGAACAAGGGGACAGGCCCTTCAAAAGTTCGCAAACAGGTCATCGGTTGGATCGTTTTCCACCGCGAGCCTGGGTTTGCGGCCGCTCTTTTGTGGCTGGAGAATGCGCTGAAGTTCCTCCTCCAGGCGCGTGACGAAATCTTTCGAGCCGCACGGGCGACCGGTCATCGTGGTGCGACGAATGCGCTGCACCTGCTCGGCGCTGAGCGCTTGCTCCAGCCACGCCGACCAGCCTGACGCGCTAACCTCGCCGGGGAACGGGTTGGACGGCCATGCCATTCCTCCATGCCCGGCATTGCGCGCACCCGCCAGGCCGCAATGCACCGCCGCGCTTGACCATACGCAGTCTTCGGCCCTGGCCACGATGGCGGCGCGCACGGGATTTAACTCGACGTAGCGCGCGGCGGCCCAAAGGTGCTCATTGTCCAGCGGCGTAGAGTAAAACCGATTCGCCCAAACGTGGCCACTCAACGAGCGCTGAGCGTTAAACCACTGCGCGTATTTACCGTGCGCATTTCCCAGCGCCCGGCTAATGGAGTGCTTGTGCTCGGGCCAGGCCACCAGGTGAATATGGTTGCTCATCAGGCACCACGCCCATAAGTGCAGTCCATGAGCGTGGCAGTAGCGTTCCACAAAAGCGAGGTACGCCTCGCGGTCCGTGTCGTAGAGGAACACGTGCGCACGACGATTACCGCGGTGCGTGATGTGGTAAGGTATCTCGGGAACAACTACGCGCGCAAGACGAGCCATCGAGTATGCAAATCATTGCGAAAAACACCGGCTTCAACTGTTTTGAAGCGCCTGTCCCCTTGTTCCTCTTCCCCTTGTTCCTCTTGTTCCAAATACACCGTCTGGCCGTGCTGCCGGTGCTCGACAAGTACGAAATTATGAAGAACAGCTTGGAATGCCCGGGCGCGTAATCTACTACAATCCATGAAATCCAAATCTATAGTTGCGCATTTGGATGGGCTATTGAAACCGATCGGATTCTCAAGGCATGGGACCGCTTGGAATCGATCAACTGGTCCATTCATCGACGTCGTTGACGTTCAAACCAGCAAGTCCCGCGAGGCGATAACGGTCAATGCCGGTGTACTTCATCGTGACGTTTATGCGAAGTGTTGGGAGCAGGTGCTTCCGCAGTTTATTGAAGAACCTTCCTGTACTGTACGTGCTCGCATAGGCCAGTTGATCGACGGAAAAGATCTGTGGTGGGACTTAACTTCGACTGATGTCGCAGATGACATTGCCGACAAAGTAGCTAGTCGCGTGATACCGTTTTTGGAGCAAATGCACGCAGTGAATGCTATGGAGCAGTTTCTCACGGACGCGCAGGTGGTGAAGCAAAAATACCCGCCGCCCATTATTTATTTGGCAATTCTGAAACATGAGCAAGGCGACTCCAGTGCGGCTTGTGCTCTTCTTAATGATTTACAAAAGAGAACTGTGGGAGCATGGATAACTCGTATCCGCCGAATCGCCGAGATGTTTGCCTGTTCGTAATATCGCGAGGTGGGCGGTGTAAATTCGTGGACGGTTGACGTTTTCACTAATTAATTTGCTAGCATCATCGATATTTCACGACAGTTACGGGACGTGGGCGACCGTCCACTCTGCGACGCTCGACGATCAAACTTCTCACAGAAGGCACTTAGCCCGCCCCTTACCACAGAGGCACAGAGACTCAGAGCTTTCACAGAGGAGAACACTTCTGCAATTTGTAAGGGTTCTTACCACGTTATGCACAATAAGCAACTCGGCGCATACTCTGTGTCTCTGTGCCTCTGTGGTAAAATACGTAATGTTTTGCCGAATTTGCTTGTTGCCCAGCCTGGCACGTCGAGCAAGGGCCCTCATCCGGAGCTGCCCGCACGCACCAGCGCACGTTCGCCCCAAAATCTTTTTCGACTTTATTGGACTTAGCCCACCTGAAGGGTACGCTAGGGAAGTGACACGCCCCCACAGACTGGTGTATACCTGCCAGCGTAGTAAGCTGAACGTGTTCATTGATAATTCTATGCAGCCCGAACGCCGCGACCGACCGCAAAGGGACTTCTGCGCCCACCCCGTGTGGATCTTGCGTCTTTGCGCCTGGCGGAAAAAAGCCGCCCATCTCGGCAGGAGACCCGGAAACCCACGCCCCCGGCGAATTCTTACGCGAGGATTACCGCTATTCAAGTGGCGAAATTACCAACTTGAAAACTTGAATAGATATCTGCAAGCGTTTCAAGCTTCTACATCCAAAACTTGAAAACCAACTTGAAAAACTTGAAAACTTGAAAAGCCTCCAACCGCGGCCCTCAGACTCTCACATTCCAGCAGTCGGCGCCGGCGCGACGCAGCAGAGCAACAATGCCGCCCCCAGCTCTCCAGTTCAGCGATGGTTTCGGGCGGATGTTCCGGGTCGAGTCCCGCTTCGCGAACAACCCTGGTATGTAGTAGATTGCATTGGTATTCAGCGTCGTCGCGATGCCCCATCTGTGGGCGCCGTGCACTACGTCAACAGCGTTCGAGTTCCAATGTGCCAATGTACTCGCGAAGCGCCACGCGCCAGTCAGGCAATGGATCAACGCCGAGTGAGGACAGCCTTCGGCTTTCCAGTCGGCTATTCGACGGGCGTGACGCAGGCGTTGGAAAATCCAAAGTAGAGATGGGAATAATTTCCACCGGCCGCAGACCGGACATATCGAAAATTTCACAGGCGAAATCGTACCACGTGCATTCACCTTCGCAGGCTGCATGCACGATACCAGTAGCCGGCGACTGGATGAGCTGCGCAAGTGCGCGAGCCAGCGTCAGTGTGGAAGTCGGACACCCACGCTGGTCATTTACCACGCGCACGGGCGAACCTTTGCGCGCCAGTTGAAGCATGGTGCTTACGAAGTTCCTGCCATGCTTTCCATAAAGCCAGGACGTGCGGACGATGCAGTGCGCATCCCGGCAAGCTGCGCTCGTGAGGCGCTCTCCTTCAAGTTTCGATTTGCCATACACATTCAGGGGCGCTGGCGAATCCTCCTCTGTGTACGGTTCATGTTTCGAGCCGTCAAAAACGTAGTCCGTACTCAGGTAGATGCACCGCGCATCAATGCTGGCGCAAGCGCGCGCCACGTTTTCGGCACCCCTCGCATTGGTGTCGAAGGCCGCACCTGTTTCTGTTTCCGCCCCATTTACGTTAGTGTACGCCGCACAATTGATGACAACAGACGGCTGCTCATCGGACAGAATACGTGCACATTGCTGACGATCGGTAATATCGCATTGCATGCGGGTAAACCCCGCCACCGCCGCCCCGCGCCTGTTTAATTCGAGTATTAAGTCGGTGCCAAGCATACCGCCGGCGCCGAACACTACAATTTCAGCCACGGCGCGCCAGTCGCCTTAACGCGAAAGGCTTAGCACAACCGGAGTCTCAGTGCCCCGCTGCAACCGGACTTCAGTGGATGTGATTTCTACAACGCGATGATCCTTCACCTGGTCACCGCGATGCACTGTCCTTCCATTTACCATGGCTGTGCAGTCGTTTCCCTCGCCACAAAGGATTGTGCCCAGGCTGAACGGGGTTGCCGGAGCAGGGGCTGGCGTGGCAGCCGCAACGGGTGGTGGCGGCAAAGCGACTTGCGATGGAACCGCGGCAAGAGGCGGTGCCGATTGTAGCGCAACAGGCGGTGCCGATTGTAGCGCAACAGGCTGGGGAAGCTCAGACGGTTGAGATTTACGTGGCACCGGCAATGTTGCAGTAGGAGCCGCACCACTGGACACAGGCTGCGGTTTAAGCCCGAAGCTGAACTGATTCCGGTGTTCCATCACCCAGTAAAATGCCGCTGCCCCCGCTCCACCGACCACCATCAGAATCATCACAGATGAGACCAGCCAGAGAAGTCGCCGCGGCGTCTCATTCCTGAGTTTCACACCACGAGCCGGGTGCACATCCACCACTCGCGACGCAGCTGGACCGGGAGCCGGGTCGTCCACACGTGCCTTCTGTAATGCTTCGAGAATGACGCTCATCTAAAAGCCCTCCTGCGAGGGATGGAGTCGGGGACCATTTCGCAACATTCGACTGTTCAACAGCATCAGCGTCATGTCGTCAAGCTGGCCCGTGTCTTTCAAATTATAATACGACTGGAACTGTCGGATCGCATCAGTCGTTTTTACATCAAAGAGCCCACTGATGTCGACAGCACCTGAAGCTTTCGCATCATGGCTGGACAAAAACTGCTTCAGGAACTCCTGCAGCGCGCGCACCCGTTCGCTGCGATCGCCCTTCTTCAGGTTTCCCAGCTGGTTCATGTCAACGTAGAGCGCCTGCGCACCATCCCATTTCTTCAGAAACTCTTTCGTGCGATAAATCTTGGAGCCCCAGCATGGATCACCAACCGTCACCGCTTCGCCCTGCGCTTGCAGCAGCACGACATGTTCGGATTCATTAGGGCCCGGGTTACTAAGCTTCACAACGAGCGGAATGTCGAGACGAATCGCCTGGTAGTAATCGCCCGCGATGGGTACCATCCGGATTTTCACTTTGTCGGATTTGAAATCACCCTGAGTAAGAATCTCCTCACTCAGCTTTGCCATTTCTGACAGGTCGACTGCAATACCCCACGCCTTGAGGATCGACAGCTGTGCAGCACGATAAGCAAGGCGGCGATTGTTCACCCTTACCAGTGGCAGGTTCTTCTCATATACCCAGTTCTTCTGGCGCTTCAGGATCTGGTCCCAGTCGGGCGGAGGCGTGGGTGCAGCCTTGGGTTGTTTGGAGTCTGCAGTATCGGTGGTCTCCTCACTGGACCCGCTGTCCTTCCTCGCGGATGCTGCCTTCGCACCCTTCGGCGAGTGGCCTCGCTTCGGATCCGACACAATCGCCTTTTCGCCGGCGTTCTCATCCATCTGCTCGTATCTCACGTTCGCGAGCCGTACGCCCAGCGCGACGCCGACGGTCACCAGCGATAACACGGCAATTGCCGTCATCGTCGCAATCGCCACACGTCGAGTGAAGATGCTTCCCAGCACCGCGCCCGGCTTTCTACGCTCGCGGGTTTCGCGTTCCTGCTGCGGCGAGTCCCCTGCAATCTCTTGCACAGCTTTCGCCATGATACGCTCATCAATGGTATAGCTTCCGTCCACGTAGCAGGCCAGCAGCGCGCGATCCATCAGTACGTTGATCCGTCTTGGAATGCCACGCGTCGCCGCATAGGCCATTCGCACCGCCCCCGCGGTGAATTCGACATCGATCTTTGCGCGAGCAACAAACAGCCGATGCCGGATATACGCCTGCATCTCCTCTTCGCTAAGCGGCGTCAGGTGATATCGTACTGCAATTCGCTGGTTGAGTTGCTCAAGCTGCGTCAGCGAAAGTGTATCGTTAAGCTCCGGCTGACCCATCAGAACAATCTGGATCAGCTTGGTATCCTCGGTTTCGAGGTTCGAGAGCATCCGAATTTGCTCGAGAAGCGCGGGATCCAGGTTCTGCGCTTCGTCGATGATGAGCACGACATTTTGCCCGCGTCGTGCTTCGTCGATCAGGAATTGGTTCAGCGCATCGACCAATCCTTTTTTCGTGTCGTAAAAAGATGGAATCCCAAACTCGTCGTTTACCGCCTTGAGCAATTCGAGTTCCGAAAGACCGGGATTGAGAATCAGCGCGAGCCGCACATTTTCTGCTTTCAGCTCATGCACAAGAGCGCGGCACACCGTGGTTTTCCCCGCCCCGATTTCACCCGTGAGAAGAATAAAGCCTTTCCGTTCCTTGATGCCGTAGACCAGCGCGCCCAACGCTTCGCGGTGACGCTGGCTCAGGAACAGGAACCGCGAATCAGGCGTTATGTTGAACGGGGCCTCAGCCAGGCCGAAAAACTTATAGTACATCGCACTCCTTCTCACGGTACGCGCGCCGATGTGGCCCGTTTTCCGGCCTGCATTCAACGCACCCTCTCAGCAGAGGAACGAAGAGAATTGATCCTTCAAAGTCGCGACTCAGCTACTTTAAGGAAACTCCTTCACAGCTCCAACGAGGCAAGCTGGCCCATGCCTCGGGCCGTGTCAAGGTGTACGGAAGCGCTACCGCAGAAGCTTTTCAGCCAAGCCATTTACGCCACCATTTAACGACTCTCTACCTGACCAGCGAAACCTCCAACGCGGGGCAGCCCGGGAACGCAGATGACTTCAAGCTGGTGTCTCGGCACCCTCCAGCCTTCTGCGCCTTCTTCCCGATGGCGCCCTTCGCGTTGAAAACCTTATTCCTGCTAACTTTCTCCATCCAGCAACGATGCTGACACCTCGGTTGCACCCTGGCGCGCCGCATTAAAGAGCGCCGTGTGGCAAAGCCGGTTCACTTCCCGGGGAATGCCGTTCGACATTTTCTGAAGCACCGGGAAAAAATCGTCTCGGAACATATTGGGCCGACCGCCGCTCAGAAGGCACCGGAACTTCACGTATTGCTGTGTCTCGGTCTCCGTCAGGGGACGTAGCCGCGCCCTTACAAACATTCGATTAAAGATCGACGCGTACTCCGGCTTCCCCATCTTTTCAAGAAACGACTCCTCACCAAAGAGCAGGATGGTTACGAGCTTACGGTCCGGCAGCTCGAGGTTACTTAGCGTGCGCACCATCTGCAGCGCGTCGACACCGAGGAAGTGACACTCATCGATGATAATCACCAGCTTGCGACCCGCGCGATGAAGCGCCACGATCGCATTCTGGATCGACGTTATTACCTGGTGAAGCGTTGCGCGCTGGTAAAGCTCAATCCCCAGCTCGCCTGCAATATCTCGCAGCAGCCCCTGGCGTTTCATCCCCGGATATGCGAGAACCAGGATCGGCTCGTGCCGCGCAGGATCCAGTTCGTTCAGCAGTATTTGCGTCAGCAGGGTTTTTCCGGTACCCGAAAGCGCGGTCGTCAGTCCTACAGCCACATGTTCATCGATGCACTTGCGCATCCGGATGAATGCTTCCTCGTGCGCTTCCGTCCGGTAGAAGAACTGTGGGTTCACACTATCGACAAACGGGTTTTCCCGCAGGCGAAAATGTTTAACGGCCAGCGCCGTTGCTTCTGCAAACTCCGCGTTTCCGGCCGTGCTGTCTAAATCGACAAGATCCACGACGTTGAGAGCTTCACTCATGCGGGTCTCAGATTCCGACCCGGCCATCAAAGCAGCCAAGGTATAGTACGAGTACGGCGACAATGAGGGCGCTGGCGTACACCAGGAACTTTGCCTCGACGAATTCTTCACGGGCTTTCGATTCGCTGCCTAGGCTGACTACGTAATCGCGGAGTTTTTCAATCATAGTATGCATCCTTTCATTCACATAGCAGCGGCGGAAGCGCCGGCCATGTTGCGTTTGAGTGCTCCCATCAGATCTCCGAAACTCGATTGTTTGCGCGCGTTAATGAAGACTTTGCGGTTGAAAATTGTGTCGACTACTTCTCGCACGCATACTGCAGCCGGGCAATCCGGGAAGGCAGTCATCAGTGGTCTGCGCTCCTGCGCACTGCGGCGCATTTCATCGCATTCCGAAACATAGCCGAGGTCATTCAAGTCGCGATCGAGCATCTTGTTTGTGGCAGCGCTCAGGCGATTGAACACGTTCTTCGCCTCGTACATATCACGCGCCATGTTTGTGATCAGGCCGATCTTGGAGTTCGGCTCCATTTCGTGCAGAATCTTGATGATCGAGAAGCAGTCTGCGTTGGCCGCGATGTTAGGCGTCGTTACGGCAATAACCTCATCCGCGAAAGTTGCAAACCGCAGCACGTTTTCGCTGATGCCGGCACCCGTGTCCACCAGCAGCACATCAACATCCTTTTCCAGGCTGTCGATCTGACGAAGCAGCAGACGTCTCTGCTCATCATTGAGGTTTGCCATCTCGCGCACGCCCTGTCCGCCGCTGACGATGCGAATACCCAGGGGTCCCCGCGCAACTACATCCTCCAGCGAGAAACTGTTCTGCACCAGGTGTGCCAGGTTGAAGCGGGGCTTCACACCCATGAGGATATGGACGTTTGCCAGCCCCAGGTCCGCATCGAAAATCGCAACGCGCTTGCCGCGGCTGGCAATCTCGATCGCCAGGTTCACGGTGATACTTGTTTTGCCGACGCCGCCCTTGCCACTGGTGATTGCGATTACGCGCGCATGGCCTTCGCCGCGCACAGGACCTTTCGCAGATGAGCGCAAATCCGTCAGGCTCGATTTTAACTCGCGCTTCACTTCTTCCACCGTGAAGCCGCGTTTATAGATCAGGTCTTTTATACGGTTGAGAATCGCAAGGTGGTCTTCCGTGAAGCCGCTGCGATCCAGCCCCATCTCCGAAAAGGAGAGGAATTCTTTGAAGACGCTTTCGTAGTAACGAATTTCACTTTCTTCCAGGCCAAGCCTTTCGGTGACCTGCTTTACACTGAAACGACGAATCATCGGGTCATCACCTCCATATACGAACGAGAACGGGTAAGCCTGGCGCGTCGGATGGTGCGCCATGCCGCTGTCGGCAACTTCGCCGACAGTTGATCTGCATCGGGAACAAGAACACTGCTGCTGCGTAATGAGAATTACGTCGATTTGCTCCAGCAGGTGCGTCTTCAGTGAACCTGCCGAGGCTATGTCAAAGAACGAATTCCCAATACCATGCTTGGCCGGTATGGCTTTGTCAAAAGGGAATTTCCGTGACGCCTCGCATCGTTTAATGAAGCGTTAAACCTGCGGCGGGCGTTGCGTTTGCTCGCATTGGCGTCGATTCTTCAGCAGAGTAGCCCGCCACTTGGCGGTAAACCACTTGACAGGTTAAGTTGCCGACAACGGACCATCGCACGGATATTGCTCCACTACCAGGGGCATAAGGAGAAGTGGATATGGAACCGGGTTCAAACTCAAAACTGCTGTTGATCGGCGGCGCAGCCGTCGCCTTAGTTATTGTCGTAGTCGGGGTGCGCACCCTGACGAGCCCAGTTTCCCCGGCTGATGAGACCAGACCGTCCGTGACAAAACCTAAGACCGACGAAGCGGGCGATGAATCGAATGCCTCATCCGGCTCAACTGCTCGAGCCCCAAAGGTTACCTCCATGGGATCCTCGAGCAAAACCGTCGGCCCCACGCCCGCATTGCGATCGAGTGGACCTAAGCCAACCGGAAGCGGCGTCAGCGGATTCCACCACGATGCCAGCACCACGCCAGTGACCACCGGTTCAAATGCGGCCCAGACCACGCCCAGTTTGACTCCCGTTGCCGAGGTCGCGGACACCGAGGAAGCGAAAGAAAATGCGCGCAAGGTCGCCGATCTTACCTCCATGTTCAAAAATGAAAAAGACCCGAGTGCCCGAATCGACCTGGCAGATGAACTCGGCTTAATCGACGACCCTCTTTCGGTGCGCCGTCTGCTCGAACTTGCCGAAACCGAAACCGATCCGGAAGTGAAAGAGGCGCTCCTGAATGCGTTGACGGGACTCGATGCGCTTGAGCAGGTGGGCAAGGAAGCCGTCGATGCATTGGAAAGACATTTCAAAACATCCGCAGACGCAGATGTGCGCAGCGCCGCTCTGGACGCGCTCGGCGACATCGCCACGGCTGATTCGAAAAAAGCGCTCGATAACGTTTACAGGGATCCAAACACCGATCCTTCCGAAAAGCTGACCGCCGCGGAGAACATACTTCGCATTCGCACCAATGACCCCGATCTTGTTCCGATTGAGGAAGCTCGGCAGATTAACGAGCAGCTTCGCTTGGACTTCCAGGCCGGGACCGACGCCGCGTTCCGCACTCAGGCCGCGATGGCGCTCGCTCTCATGGGTAAAGAGAACCTGCCGTTCTTTCAACAGGCGCTCACGACCGAGCAGGATCCCAACGTAAAGAACCTGCTGGAAAAACTCACGAAGATGCAGTTCGGCCCCTGAACTTCGCCGCAGAATTCCAGGATTCCGGCTTTTTGGAATCCGCAGCCCGCAGGTTTTTTGCACCGAAGGTGCAGCGGGACATAGCCCAGGGTCAGGATTCCAACTTTTTGGAATCCGCAGCCCTGGGTTACAGCACCCCATTTTTCGCGCCCTGAAGGGGCGCCGCAAACCGAAAATATGCTACGAATCTCTGGTACGCCACACTACTGGGCGGCCTTCTCTGTCGAAACCGGGGCTGCAACGACGTTTGCCGGATCCACAAATCCGCAGGGGCGACGATTTTCGCCGAGCTCTTTCAAGCGTGAGTCACCCAGGTCTTTACGTGCGAGTTCTACCAAAGCCCGAAGACGCCTCTCCACTTCCGGATGATCTTTGAGTACGGTCTTCTGTTCGCCTGGATCCGTTTCAAGGTTGTAGAGGCATCTCGGTACGGTGCTTTCCCGGTCGCCATAAGGCTGATAGTGTGAATCATTGGCGACAGTCGTCTCCAGCTTCATTTTCCATGGCCCGCTGCGGATCGCCTGCAGCTCATCCATAAAATAGTATAAGAGTTGTTCGTGTGGGCTGCGTGCCCCGACGTCCCCTTTGATCAGCGCCAGAATGTCCTTGCCATCCAGCTTGCGGTTCGTCGGCGCCGCTGTTCCCGCAATGCGAGCAATCGTCGGCAGCAGGTCCATCGCCGTGGCCAGCTCTCCACAAACGCTGCTCGCCGGAACCGTGCCCGGCCAGCGAACAATAAACGGTACACGCATGCCGCCTTCATACGTGCTGCCCTTGCCATTGCGCAGCGGCGTGGCGCTCCCGCCATTTTCACCGCGCACGAGCCACGGGCCATTATCCGACATAAAAATTACCAGGGTACGTTCATCGATGGCGAGCCGCTTAAGAGCTGCAAAAATTTCGCCGATGCTCCAATCGAGACTCTCCACCACATCTCCATAAAGTCCGCCCGGCGAATGGCCGCGGAACCTCTCTGAAACAAACAGTGGAGTGTGCGGTGCATTATGCGCGAGGTACAGAAAGAACGGCGCGTCTTTTTTCTCTGTTATGAAACGAATTGCCTCTTCAGTATATCGTTCCGTCACGGTTTCCTGTTTTACCTGCGGCTCGATCACCTCATCTCCGCGTAGATAAACGAGAGGCTTCATGTCGTTACTGTACGGAATGCCGAAGTAGCTGTCGAACCCCTGCCGCGTCGGAAGAAATTGCGGGTGATCACCCAGGTGCCACTTGCCAACGCACGCCGTCGCATACCCGACCGTTTTAAGGATCTCGGCTATGGTAATTTCGCCGGGGTTCAGGCCCTGTAGGGAACGCGGGTACAAAACGTGCCATGGCACCACCTTGCCATTCTGTTCGCGCGAGCACACGCCCAGGCCAATGCGTTGCGCATAGCAGCCGGTCAGAAGTGCGGCACGCGAAGGCGAGCAAAGCGACGACGCCACATAGAAATCCGTGAAGCGCATTCCTTCCTGCGCCATGCGGTCCAGGTTTGGTGTGCGAATACGCTTCTGCCCATAGCAGCCGATATCGTTATATCCAAGGTCATCAGCGAGAATCAGTATGACGTTCGGCGGAACGGCCAGCGCGGATGACGCCAGCAGACAAACGACAGCCCGTAGAATGATACCGAAAATGATGTCCGGCACTCTAATCATCATTATGGCACCGTAACCGAGTCCTTCGTATTCCCGGCTGTTACCCCGGGCCAGTCGTCCGTTCGGAATGGAGAGGCCGGCAAACCTTCCCTGTTACATAAGTTGCAATCCGGGTTAGCGGCCCAGGCGTAGCGCACCGCGGTCGGTTGTGGAATTCGCGCGCCGGAGACGAGCACCGTGTTCGTAGCAGTATCGATACGGGCATCCGCCCATACGAATATCCGGTCGGCCCCAGCGATCGCGAAACCTCGTAACGTGCTGGAGTGGTCCTGCGTCGAAAGCCCTGAGCCAATATGCTCGAAACCAATTCGCATGGCAGCGCCTTCGACAGTCGAAGTCGTGAACAGTGGCCCCGACCATACAAGCTTTTCCCCGTAAGAAATCGCCCTTGCAGCAAGCGCCAGGCGAGCACCGACCGGTTCTTTGGTGGTGGGGTGTATGTCCTTCGCGTCACCCGTATCAATGGTCACCGCCATTCCCGTTGCGGGCACACTACGAAATGTCTTCAGTTGTGCTTCTCGCAATTCCGCCCACTTGTCCTCACCGGGCTGTTGCTCCCGCGCATGGAAGAATGGCAGTTGCGCGAAGAGAAACGGCAGGGACGGACTCTTCCACTTTTCGCGCCAGTCGGCAATCAGCGCCGGGAACAGCTTACGGTACTGATCGGCGCGTGTTACATTGCTTTCCCCCTGGTACCAGATCGCACCTTTCAGTGCGTACGGAGCTAAAGGCGCAATCATTCCGTTATATAAAACCATGGGTCGCCGCGGGTGCCCTGCTTCAGTAGGGCGGCGTGTAAGACCGGCCAGGCTGACACCCTTCCTGGTTTTCCATTCGCCTCCCAGCGACAGCGGTTCGGCAGCTACTGGCTTAAGTCCTGTATCCCGTATGAGCTTTAGCTGCTGGGCATCGGACGTGAAGCCTGCCGCAGCGGAATTGCCCAGCACTCGTACGGTAATCACATTGCGTCCAGGACGAATCCATTCCGCGGGAATGGTATATTGGCGCGTATTTTTCGCGGTAATCGTCTCGCCAGCTTGTTTGCCATTAAACCACGTGATATCCTCATCCGTTATCTGGCCGAGCGACAGCGTCAGGGTCGTCCCAACGAATTCATCTTTTAGTGTGACCTCGCGACGCAACCATACGGTCCCGATGAAATCCTTCAGATCGGGTATAGAGATCCAGCGTGCAGGTTGATTCGTACTTTGCCAATCCTCGTCGTGAAATTCAGGTGAAGCCCAGATAGGTGGGGTCAATGCTCCTGCATACTGGGAATCTGCACTTGATGCCAGGCTACTCCCGTATCCCGGATCTTTTTGCCGCAGCTCCTCGTACCATTTTGCGAGGTCACGCTGGTAGTTCGCCTGCGCGTTCCCGGGTTCGCGAGCTTCCAGGTCGATTTTTGCTATCTGGGAGGCGAACTCTGGAAATCCCTGGAGGCCACCCCGGCTGACCCAGCATTCTGCCGCGGTTCCGCCGACGGAACTCTGAATCAGTCCCACGGGCACGTTCAGCTGTTTTTGAAGATCGCGTCCGAAATAATAACCGACTGCTGAAAAGACAGGTGAAGACTCTGGCCCGCAGATCTGCCAGGACGGTGCTCCCTTGAGCGTGTTCACAGGTGCCGGGCTCGGATTACCTGTAACTCTCAAGAGGCGTAACTGCGTATTGCTGGACTGTTCACCGTCCTGTTTGCCAGTGACTGCCCGTGAAAGTGGAAAGCCCATATTGGACTGCCCGGAGCAGAGCCACACGTCGCCAAATAAAACGTCCGTCAGTACGATTCCATCTTCGTCCTGGTCCGTTCCTGTTAATCTGAGCCGGAACGGGCCACCTGCGGGCATTGACTGCAGCTCGGCGCGCCATCTTCCAGACGAGTCGGTGGTCGTCACAACCCTTTGCGGGGGCTGACTGTCACTATTCTCGGACGCGAGTACCAGTCTCACCTTGCTGCCAGGCGTAGCGCTTCCCCATATCGGTACTGGTCGGTCGCGCTGTAGCACCATATGGTCGGTGAAAACGGAAGCAAATGTAAGCCGTGCCCCTTCGGAGGCACCGATCTTTGATACGCACAGGAATGTCGCTACCAGGATTCCCGTAAAACGGCGCATGCGCGCAACTGCTGGATCATCGTGTCTCATGGGAAACTCCCTTCACCGCCCATATCGCCTATCAAGGATCACTTTAACAAAAAGCACGTATGTCAGTCCCGGTGGCATAAGACATGCTCCCGTTTTCGGGCTCAGTAGTCGTCGTAATTTCTGCGGAGGTCAGGTTTCATGAAACTCATTTCAACACTTGCTGCGGTAGCGTTGGCGCTTCCATCTATTGGGTTTGCAGGCGCCTGCGGCGGCTGCGGCTCTAGCTGTCCGGCACATTATTATCCCGGCCAAACATTTAGCGCACGATCAGGCGGCTTTGGCTTGAACCTTGGTTGTAGCCCGTGCCGTCCAGCTTGCAACCCCTGCGCGGGCGGATATGCCGCAGCGCCAGCTCACTACGGACCAGCACATGGGCCGGCTTATGGACCAGCATATGGGCCGGCTTACGGGCGTCCAGCCTATGGGCCTGCTTATGGCCCCGGACCCGGATACGGAGCCAGTGTGGGCAATGTCGACGCTGGTGCACACATGAATGGCGGCAGCATGGGTGCCAATATCGGTGGCGTCGGAGGCAGCATCAGCTACTGACAAGGTTTCCTCCAATACGAGGGAAATTGGATGAAAACGCCAGTCCCTAACGGGTCTGGCGCTTTTCTGTTTAAGGAACTAACTAATTTCGCGCGGGCCTGCGCGAAGCACTTGACATTGATTTCCGATAAAGTTGCCACCTTATCCCGAGGTAATAAAATCTGGAGGGATTTTTTCAATGAAGAGGTTCATCGTCACCATGGCCGTTGTGGCCTGTGCTGTGTCATCTTACGCAGGCGGCAATTGCGGCAGGCCTGCTTGTGCCAGCCCATGCGCGAAATCATGCAGTTCATGTCCCAAACACTACTATCCGGGCCAGACGTTCTGCACCGGTGCTGCCAACTTTGGAATTTGCGGCAACTCTTGTCGTCCGGCTTGCGCCCCTCGGGCCTGCAATCCCTGCCGTTAATTCTGCATAGATCTGCCACGGCCTGACAGTAAGGTCAGGCCTGGCACAGGTAATTCGCGCCGAAATCGTATGATTTCGGCGCGTTTTGTTTGGTGGATTCGGCCTTGCGTTGTCGTGCGCGCCGCTTCGCATTTACTGCCATGATTCCTATGAATAGTGCTGCTTCCATCCTGCTGGTGGAAGACGACGCAGTTTTCGCGGACCGGCTGCGGCGCAATCTTGAACTGGCGCACTACCAGGTCACGGTTGCTGCAAATGGTGCCGACGCGGTCCAAAGGCTGCGTCGCGATAATTTCGACTTAATAGTGACCGATGTACGCATGCCGGAAATGGGCGGCATCGAGCTCATCCGCAAGATTAAGATCGAGGGCGTGGACGGGGTTGACCCCGATATTCCTGTCGTCGTCCTGACTTCCGTCGGCTCAGTCGAAACCGCGGTCGAGGCAATGAAGCTGGGGGCCAGCGACTACATCGCCAAAGAAGCCGAACGCACCGAAATTGTGCTCCGCATCCGCAAAGTACTCGAGCAGTCTCAGATTGTGCAGGAGAACCGGGTCCTGCGCGACCAGCTCGAACGCAGAGATGAGTTCCGCGACCTCATCGGCGACAGCGAAGCCATGCAGCGGATAAAGGAAGACATTGAGCAGGTGGGACCGACCACCGCGTCGGTTCTCATTACCGGCGAGACCGGCGTCGGCAAGGAACTCGTAGCGCGCGCAATCCATCGAGCCAGTACACGCGCAAAAGGGCCCTTCGTCGATGTGAACTGTGCCGCGTTGCCCGATGACAACATGTTCCAGAGTGAAGTCTTTGGTCATGAAAAGGGCGCGTTCACTGATGCCGCCTACACGCGTAAAGGACGCTTCGAACTGGCGCACCGCGGCAGCCTCTTCCTTGATGAGATCGCCGAGATGAGCCGCGACAGTCAGGGCAAAATTCTGAAAGCGCTCGAGCAGCAGACCATCTCGCGGCTTGGCGGTACACGTCCTGTCCAGGTGGATTGCCGCTACATTTTCGCGACGAACAAGGACCTGCTCGGCGAAGTGCAGGCCGGTCGTTTTCGCGAAGATTTATATTACCGTATCGATGTGGTGCGCGTGCAGATTCCGCCGCTGCGGGAGCGAAGGCAGGATATCCCCCAGCTCGCAAAATTTTTCGCGGACCAGTTCGCGCGCAAGTACAACAAGCCGGAATTCTTTTTTGAGGAAAGCGCCATGGCGCTTCTGCGCGACTACGCATACCCGGGTAACATTCGGGAATTGCGCAACGTAATCGAGCGGCTGGTCATTCGCGCACGCGGCGATGTCATAACCCGTGTCCAGGTGGAACTCGTTGGCCTCGTGCAGCGCGCAACCCAGCCAGGCATGCCCACTACTCCAGTCGTCAACTTCCCCGAGGGCGGCATCGACCTGGAGCAGGTGGAGAAGGACCTCGTAGTCCAGGCGCTGGAGAAATCGGGCTGGAACCAGAAAGATGCCGCGACCCTCCTGAACATCAGCGTGGACAGGATGAACAGCCGCGTTAGAAAATTTGCGCTGCGACACCCAAGCTGGCGCGTAAATAAGTGATCCGCAACGGCCGGTGAAAAAAGTTTTCATCACCAGGAAACTGCCTGAGATCGCCCGGCAGCTGCTTCACACGGGCGGCTGCGAAGTTCACGTCAATCCGAACGACCGCCCGCTGACAGCGGAAGAGCTGCGTTCCGCCGCGCACGAGAGTGACGCCCTTTTATGCCTGTTGAATGACAAAATTGACGCACAGCTGATTGAATCCGCTCCGAGGTGCCGCATCTACGCCAATTATGCAGTCGGCTATGATAACATGGATGTTCCCGCGGCCACTGCGGCCGGTGTAGCCCTCAGTAACACTCCCGATGTTCTGAGTATCGCCACGGCGGAGATGGCATGGGCGCTGATGTTCGCCGCCGCGCGACGCCTCGGGGAAGGGGAGCGAATGGTGCGCGCCGGCGCCTTTAACGGATGGGCGCCCATGATGCTGGTCGGCCACGAGATCACCGGCAAAACACTGGGAATCGCAGGTGCCGGGCGCATCGGCACGGCGATGGCCCGCATGGCACGTGGATTCGATATGCGCATACTCTACACAAAAAGGTCCGCCCAAAGCCCGGCCATGCAGAAATTAGGCGCTGCCCGGGTGGAGCTTGACCAGCTGCTGCAGGAAAGCGATTTCGTATCGCTTCATGCGCCGCTCACCCAGGAGACACGGCACATGATTTCCGCTCAAGAGCTCAAACTGATGAAGCCAACTGCGGTCCTTGTGAACACAGCACGCGGACCGTTGATCGACGAAGCGGCTCTCGCCGATGCGCTCGAGCGCAAACAGATTGCCGCCGCGGGGCTCGATGTTTATGAACGCGAACCGCAGATCGAGGCGAGGCTCCTGTCGCTCGACAACGTGGTGCTTGCTCCGCATCTTGGGAGCTCTACGCACGAAGCGCGTGCAGCGATGGCTGAGCTGGCCGCAAACAACATACTCGACTACTTTGACGGACGCCCTCCGCGCACATGTATCAATCCTGAATACGTGCGTCGATCTTAGTGGCGCGGTAGAGCAGGCTTCCAGCCTGCTGCGAGAAGAAGACTTTATCCACGAATCTCACGAATATCCCGAATGATTGCTATGGGTGCGAGGGCGCGGGCGGTGGCGGTTGGAAGCTTTTCAAGTTTTCAAGTTTTTCAAGTTGGTTTTCAAGTTTGCGGTGTAGAAGCTTGAAAGGGTTGGACATGTATTCAAGTTGTTCAAGTGGGGTAATTTCGCCACTTGAATAGCGGTAATCCTCGCGTAATAATTCGCCGGGGCCAGTGGTCCCCTGGCAGCGGGGCTTGCCAGATGGATGGTTTTTGCGGCAGGCGCAAGACGCAGAAGCCACGCGGATTGGGCGCAGAAGTCCATCTGCCGTCGGTCACGGCGGTCAGGCTGCATAGTTTTCAAAGAACACGTTCAGCTTACTACGGGGGCAGGTATACACCAGTGGTGGAGTGCGTGTCACTTCCCTGGCGTACCCTTCAGGTGGGCTAAGTCCAATAAAGTCGAAAGAGATTTTCGGGCGAACCCGTGCTGGTGCGTGCCGCCTTTGCTCGAACGTGCCATGCTGATGAGAACTTCCGTAATCGTGCAGCGGTTTTCCACAGGTTTAGTTCACAGGAACGCACCCGTTGCATGGCGGCCAGAAAACGCTTTCCTGTACTGTTCAACGGTTCTAAACGCCGAGCTATGACATTCGCGAAAACCCAGGTGCGCGAGGTGCAGGCTGGCTCCGTTGCGATCGGCGGTGCTGCACCGCTGGCGCTTATTTCCGGCCCGTGCGTAATCGAATCCCGCGAGCATGCGCTGAAGCTTGCCGAGCAGATTTCCAGGATCGCCGCTGCGGCCGGCGTGCCGTACATTTTCAAGGCGAGCTTCGATAAAGCAAACCGCAGCTCGGGCAAAAGCTATCGCGGGCCCGGCATGGACCACGGGCTGGCGGTGTTGGCGGAGGTGCGCAGGGAAGTGGGCGTTCCTGTGCTTACCGACATTCACACGCCTGAACAAATAGCGCCCGTGGCAGCCGTCGTCGATATTCTGCAGATTCCGGCCTTTCTGTGCCGGCAGACCGACTTTTTACTGGCCGCTGCGCACACCGGCAAGACCATCAACGTGAAGAAGGGCCAGTTTCTTGCTCCATGGGATATGAAGAACGTGGTCGAGAAAGTGACAGAAACGGGAAACCATTCGCTGCTGCTGACGGAGCGAGGGGCGTCCTTTGGTTATAATAACCTTGTGAGCGACATGCGCTCGCTTGCCGTGATGCGTGAATTCGGATATCCGGTCGTCTTCGATGCGACGCACTCCGTCCAACTTCCCGGGGGCCTGGGATCTGCCAGTGGAGGACAGCGACAGTTCATTGCACCGCTTGCACGTGCTGCGGCGGCAACCGGGATTGACGCTCTGTTCGTGGAAACGCATGAGGACCCCGACCGTGCTCTCAGCGACGGTCCCAATAACCTGCCGCTGGCGCAGTTGTCGGCATTGCTGGAACAGGTGCGGCGTATGGATGAAGTGTTGAGGCGTTGGACGGATTGAGTACTGAGCTGTAAGGAGCCGCACTTGAACATCAACATGCTACTCGAAGCGATGCCGAAAATCGGCGCATCGGATTTGCATCTAAAGGTGGGTGGCCCGCCCATGTACCGCATTAACGGCGAGCTGCGGCCTGTCGAACATCCGCCTCTCAGCGAAGAGGATCTCGATAGCGTTGTGAACGAAGTCGTTAATCCAAAAAAGAAGATCGAGCTCTCGGAGATGGGCACCTGCGATTTCGCGTATTCCATTCCAGACGTGGCGCGCTTCCGCTTTAATGTTTTTCACCAGCGCGGGCTCGTGAGTGTGGCCGTGCGCGCCGTCAAATTGTACATTCCAACTTTCGAAGAGCTGCACCTGCCAGTGGATACCATGACATCCATCGCCGACAACAAGCGCGGTCTGGTCCTTGTGACGGGCGTGACTGGCAGCGGAAAGTCCACCACCCTGGCCGCCACCATTTCGCACATTAATGCCAACCGCCGCGAGCACATCATCACGGTAGAGGATCCGATCGAGTACACCTACCGGGATGATAAAAGTATCATTAACCAGATCGAGGTCGGCACGGACACGCTTTCGTTCGAGGTCGCACTGAAGCACATCCTCCGCGAGGATCCCGATTGTATTATGATAGGCGAGCTGCGCGATGTGCTGACGGTAAAGACCGCCCTCACCGCAACGGAAACCGGGCACCTGGTATTTGGGACGCTGCACACAAGCGATGCGACCCAAACCATTAACCGCATTCTGCACTTTTTTGAATCCGAAGACGAGAAGCTAATTCTCGAGCAGCTTTCTTTGAACCTTCGTGCCGTTATCAGCCAGCGCCTGCTGGTCACTTCCAACGGGTCCGGGCGCATCCCCGCGCTTGAAATCATGGTAGGTACTCCGATTGTCGGGAAGCTGATCCGCGAGGGGCGTATTACCGAGCTGAAGCAGGCAATTAAGAACGGGGAAGAGGGAATGATGACATTCGACCAGCACCTGGTTGAGTTAGCCAAGTCGAAGCAGATCACGTTCGAAGAAGGTCTGAAATACAGCGAAGACGAAGGCGCATACCGCCGCAACTTCAAAGGCATTTTCAGCGAAGGCGACCGCGGCGGCCTGATTGGAGTTTAATCTCACCTCGGCGGGGTGGGTATTTACGGTTGAAAACGAGACGGCCGCCCTTCAGGCTCCGTGGCGGCTTCCATGATTCTCGCACATTCGGAGTTAATAAGTGACTCGCGCAATAGTTCAGCTTAATACCAGCCACCTGATCCCAAACACGTAACGCCATGTCGCCTCTCGTCATCACGATCGCGCTGTTTGCCGCCACGGTAGCTGCGGGCACGATTGCCGGGGGACTGGTCTTTATTGGTGTGGGTGAGGCCATCCGGACGCGCATCGACCAGGGCCGCGCCTTCGGTGCGGCGTTCATGGGTTCATTCATTTCTGCGATGGTGTACACAATCCTGCTGAAGGTGCTGGATAAGACGGATCAGCCACTGATAAGTGGCCCTTTCTTTATGGCCGCCGCCGCGGGTGTCGTAGTTTCGTTCCTGGCCGTGCTGAAGTCGTTCGAGGTTGAGCCAAATAAGGTTCCCATGCTGTGGCTTCCCTTCGCCGCGGTGCTTGTCGCCAGCTTCTACCTGTCCAGGACGATGGGCGACGAGTGGCGCGAAAAGCACGGTTTCTATAGAGGTTTTGAGGGGGTCGCGGGTCTCAACATGCTCGATCCCCCTGATGCGATGTCCACACCTGAGAAGGCCGTAAACTACTACAACAGCCAGTACAAGAAGCTGCAGGAGGCAAACGAAGACGAGGGAATAGGCAAGTTGCTGACGACCAGCACGCATTGGGACGCGAAGTGGTTCAACGACAACTTCGGCTACATCACCCACAACATGGGGAAGTCAGATCCGTTCGGAATTACCAAGGTGGTGCAGGATCCCAAACAGCATAAGGTCATGGCCCTCGCGCACATTGCCCGGCCAATTTTCGGACGCGTGAAGCAGATCAAGGAGGACGGCAACGAAGCCCTGGTGCTAATGGACCGTGGACAGCTGGTGCGCCTGCATAAAGAGGGCCGAAACTGGAAGGTGCGGGACTGGCTCGGCATGCGACCTCTCGTCATGCGCGACATTTATGAACAGAAGGAAAAAGACGGGACGCTATCGGCGGAAGACCGGGCCGCCCGACAGGCGGATTATAAGCAATACGAAGAGGATACTCGCGCGCTCGCACTGCGGCTTGGCGTACCGTACAGTCCTTACAACCCGTCCTACGATGAGGATGAAGGCGGTCCGACTGGGCGTAAGCGCGGCTCAGGGTTCGCAGCACTGGATGCGGCAAAGCCAGGCGAGCTGGTGGACCTGAGCGCACAACCTGCCTCTACTGCGCAGACGACGCAGCCCGCGCCTAACAGGCAACTGACCACGCAGCAGAAGCTGGCCCTGCTCAACAATCAGCTCGATGCCCAGGTAGCGAGCATGAGCGGACAGGCGACTCCGGTGGGCGCCGTCACGGCCGACGAGGCCGCACAGGACCCAAACGCATTTTATAAAGCTGCGCAGGCACAGGCCATCGCGACACCGGCTCCGGGTGTTCCCGCTTTCATCCAGGGAATCAGTGCGGATATTCTTTGGCCCGGCTATTTTCAGGCGATTGCGAAAATCGAGCGGGGGGATACAACCGGGATTCGAGAATTTTTGAACTGCACTACCAATGAAGATGCCGCCTGGTTTCAGCGCAACTACACTATTATCGCCGATCTTGTAACTCCTGGAGCGCAATACACGCCGGAGCAGGCGCAGCTGGTGGCCCTGCAGGCGATGGCTCGCAGTATGCCACACGTGAGCAACGTGAAACCGGCCGTCCGCACCAACCAGGCAAGCGGTGTAGCGAAATTTGTCGAGCCTGGGGGGGGACCTTTAAACACCTACACCACGCTGCTGGCGCAGGAAAGTGGCCGCTGGGTTCTGGCGCATCCTTTCTTCGCCCGTACGTTTATCTGGGTGCCGCAGATCGCAGCCTACAAACACACTAAAGGCATGCCGCTGGGCGAGGACGAGCGCTCAGTACTGACCACCGGTCTCGGCCCAATGCAACTCCAGGTGCAGAAGATTTATCAGCAGCTTGGATTTAGCGGATAGATTAAAGAGCGAAAGTGATCGGCCCTCGCAGTGGATCTGCCCGATCTAAAAATGTTCGCGCCCATGCTTCGAACATCAGCAGCGACCATATCCGATGGCTGTGATTGTGCTGTCCTGAAACATGCTGGTTTACGAGCTTCTGCACGTAACCCGGATCAAGGTAACCGCGGCTTCTCGCTCGTGTATCCAGCAGCAACTCTTCAGTCAGGCCGCGCAAATCCGATCGAAACCATTCCCCAACCGGAACACCAAACCCCATCTTCGGCCGGTAAAGAAACTCGCGCGGAAATATACGTAACAACGCCTGCTTAAGCAGGTGTTTCGGATCGCCGGCTTTAAATTTCAACTCCGCCGGCAAACGCGCAGCGTATTCCATCAGCTTGCCATCCAGGAATGGCGAGCGGCCCTCCAGAGAGTTCGCCATCGTCATCCGGTCCACCTTCGGCAGCAGGGCGCCCGGAAGGTACATCTCAATGTCGGCGAACATTTTTCGATCGATATCTGCTGCCCCGCGCATCTGCTGCATGATTGCGACGGTCAGCTGCTCAGAGTCGACACTTCCTGCTGTGTCCTTATATGCAGCACCCATCACCTGCCGCTTTTGGTAATCGCGGAAGATGACCATGAGCTGCACATACAGGTGATCCTCCCCGAGCAGGCTGACTCGATTCGCGTACGCCAGCAGGTCCGCCCGCGCACTGTTCGGAAAAATGCGCGCAAGCGCACCGCTCGGGCCAGACAACACCTGCCGCAGTGCTCGCGGAATCTTTCCATAGCGGTTAAAAGCCGGGAAGCCCATGTAACGTGAATACCCGGCGAAGCTCTCGTCCCCGCCATCCCCGTTTAACGCGACCGTCACGTGCTGGCGCGTCATTTTGCTCAGGTAATAGGTCGGAATCGCGCTCGAGTCGGCGAACGGCTCATCGAAGTGCCACGCCAGCAGGCCAAGACACTCCAGCGCATTCGGCTCAACGATGAACTCCTGGTGCTCTGTCGAAAACTGCTGCGCCACCTGCCGCGCATAATCCAGTTCGTTAAATTCGCGCTCATTAAATCCGATCGAGAATGTGCGCAGCGGGCCGCTGATGTGCCTGCGCATCATGGCCACAACTGCCGACGAATCCACGCCTCCGCTCAGAAAACAACCCAGCGGCACCTCGCTCATCAGGCGCACGCGCACGGCTTCGTCCAGCTCCGCCAGCGTGCCCTCCATCGCTTCATCCATCGAGATGTCGAGCTTCGGCCCGAATTCCAGCTTCCAGTAGCGCTCCACCGTCACGTGGCCGCCCTCGTACATCAGCCAGTGCGCCGGCGGCAGCTTCTGGATTCCCTGGTAAATCGACCACGGCTGCGGTACGTACTGGTACGTGAGATAATGCGAAAGCGCCGTCGTATCGACGCGGCGCTCCGCCGCCGGATCCGCAAGTATCGCCTTCAGCTCGCTCGCAAAAACAAGCGATTCGTCCGCCGCCCCTTCGCGAAATTGCGCCCAGTACAGCGGCTTCTTGCCGGTGCGGTCACGCGCCAGGAAGAGCGAACGCAACTTCTTGTTCCAGATAGCAAAAGCGAACATGCCACGCAGCCGCCGCGTGACATCCGGCCCCCACTGTTCATAGCCGTGCAGAATCGTTTCCGTGTCCGAGTGCGTCTGGAAAACATGCCCATGCGCCAGCAGCTCTTCGCGCAACTGCGGATAGTTATAAATCTCACCGTTGAACACGATGACCAGCGAGCCATCCTCGTTGAACATCGGCTGCTGCCCGCATTTCAGGTCAATGATGGCCAGTCGCTGAAAGCCCAGCCCCGCCGGCGCATCCAGGTACGTTCCCTCTTCGTCGGGCCCGCGATGCACAATGCATCGCTTCATCAACGCAACCTGCTCAGGGTTCACGGGCCGCGCCGGATCACGGTTTACCTTACCTACAATTCCGCACATGGAGCTACTGCATTACTCGTTTCCAGCCGACTCAATCGTTTTAGCCGATAATGACCGCCCACAGAATTCCAGGTGTCAGAAAACACGCTCTCCTTGCTGCATCGCCACCGACCGTAAGCCTCGACTCAAAAATAATTTCAGCAGTGCTTGCCACGTTGCCTGGTGTCGCGCGTTATAACAGGCAGAGGAAACTAAAATGGGCCACTACCGCTTCGACCTTCCTGTACTGATTCTGTTCATAAGCTGGCTGGTGCTGCTGGCCTGTTTGGGCATACTGTTTCGGCCGTTTTTGCAAAAGCACAGCATGGGGTTTCGCAGCCGCCGGTTCGCACAAATAACCGAGCCCTTGATTCTTTTGCTGGTGGTTCCCCTGCTTGTTTGCTGGCCAGTGGTCGCGCCGCCCGGATTCGGGCGACTCACGGACGACCCGCTATTTTCCATACTGGACCAGCAGCGCGGTTTGTGGTTGGTCACACTGACCGGTGTCACGCTGGCATGCGTGCTCGCAACGCGATTGATCCGCAGCCGCGCAGGCGTCATCATGGCATGCATTGGTTGTACGCTTGCCGCGTTCGGCTGCCTCTGGTGGACAACGCTTGCCTCGAAGCTCCAGTTCCTGCACGCCCATGCCCCGGCCGGTCTTTTCACATGGCAATGGTTTGTGCCATCCGGGTTCATGGCACTGCGCATCTTCGCCTGGGTGCTCATCGTGGTGCTGGCCAGTTTCTACGCTGTCAGGCACCGCTTCACATGGCTGCGCTTCATCGGCGGAGCTCTCGCCGCGGGCTTCGCCGCGTATTTTATACTCATGCCATTCTGGACATGGCGCGCATCCTGGGTTGCCGTAGTTCCGTTTACTTGCCTGGCTGTGCTGCTGGTGCTGCTGCCGCTCCAACGCGAAGCGCTCGAACGACTGACCTGCTTGCGCCTTCGACCTTCCGATACCCCCGTCGAGAACTCTCTTCCCCATACTCCCGAAGCCAGCTACACCGCACACGCCGCGCTGATCCTGCTTGGCGGAATTGTCGCCACGTCGGCGGCTGTGAACTACTTCGAGCGCGAGCAGGTTCGCATGTTCGTGGATGGCCCACGGCATGTATGGCGCAGCCCAGCGCTGCGAAACGCGGCCGAGGACGTGAAGCTGATCGTTGAACCCGTGGTTGATATCGACCACGCACCGCCGATTGACAGGCTCCCTTATCCGTCCGCATACTCTGAGTACCTGAAGCTGTATGATGAGATCAGCAGCGAGACCCGCGGACAGATTTTCGCCAGCACTGGATGGGAAGCATTCCGCAGGTACAACGATGCGCTGGCTGACTATACGGACGCATTGGAGCAGGCCTCCCACGCAGATTACATGGAGTTTACCAATTCCGCCACGATCTCGTACATGCGATTTCAGAACCTGTCCAAACATCTCGGAATTCGTTCGCAACTGAACATCCACGAAGGGCGGACTCTGGACGGCGTCAGCGACATCAAGACACTCTACAGGCTCTGCGGCCTGCTAAACGATCAGCCATGGATTCTCAGCCAGAGCATTGGCTTTTACAGCCGCCGTGTCGCAAACGGCGCGGCCTATAACGCGCTCCTTCAGTTCCGCCAGGACGAACAGGGACTGCTCGCGCTGGCGAGCGCAATGGATGCGATTGCGCCGGATGCCCGCCTCGCCCTCAACTGGGAAGCTGCGCGTCGCGGTGAATCCGGAATGCATTTACCCATCGTGCCGAATGCCGATCTGCTGATCGGGCCATCCTGGCAGGATGTCAGCTACGCAGAAATAACGCACCGCAACGGGCTGCTCGGATGGATTAATTTCGATCTGGTTCGCATGGCGGTCGCGCTCGAGCTCTACAAAATTCAGAATGGCGCTTATCCCGACGACCCGCAGGAGATCACCCCGGCCTACCTTACCCGCCTGCCGCTGGATGCCATTGACGGAAAACCCTACCAGTACCGAATAACGGAGTCTGGCGAGTACGAACTCCGCGCGCCTTCCATCCCGGACAGTTGGCTAACCGTCACAGGATCCGTTCGCCCCTTTACATTCCCCCTGTCGAAGGCAGGAATCAAAAACGCAGAGGCGAAGAAAGAGTGATCGAAGCCATATCAAAACGGCCCTTGTGGAACCTGTTAGCAATGGCGGGCCGCATGGAAGTCGAGCATGACGACCAGGCGGAAGCGGACTCCGCGGCTGCAGTGTTCGACGACCCGAACCGCTTTCTCGAAATCTACCACGCCTACTACAACCGCATCCTGAACTATCACTACCGCCGCGCCGGCAACCACGACATTGCACTCGACCTCACTTCGCGAACATTCCTCGCTGCATTCGAAGCGCTGCGCCAGCGCAAGGTTCGCAACCTGCAGCTGCGCCCCTGGTTGTACCGTCTCGCAACCAATGCCCACCTGGATCATTGCCGGCGCGAACAGCGGTGGACTGTACGTATCCCCATCGTTGGCCGGTATTTCGATTCGCGTCCTGCCCGGCTTCCGGATGCGGCGCTCATGAAGCAGAGCGAGAGCGATGCGATCCGCGCCGCCATGTTTCGGCTGGATGAACGTTACCGGTCGCCCCTGGTGCTGCGCTACTACGAGGAACTCAGCTATGCCGACATCGGAAAAGTGCTTGGTATGCGTGAGGTCAGTGCGCGTTCCCGCGTCAGCCGCGCACTCAAAATGCTCCAGTCATTATTGGAGGAAAGTTCATGAACGTCGAAAAACTCGAACACGCCGTTCGCCAGTCACGGCCGCGGGAAATCTCCGATCCATCCCACCGCGCCGCACTTGGACGTGAACTGCAGCACCGCATTGCGGCTGAGCGCGAATGCGTGGCAGTTACTCCATGGACCGCGCGGTCTTACCTGTCGGTTGCTTCCATTGCGGCGCTGCTTCTGTTTGCCGCATTTCAATATCAGCCCGCGGCAAGGCCGCTTCCCACAGGAGTCTTTGTCTTTGCGGGGCAACGAGCGCATGCCACCGCAGGTACCCCCGTCCGTATTGCTTCACTCCTACCCCGCATCCACCGGTTGGTCAGCCCTGCCATCAGTCTTTCAGATCTTCGCATGCATTTCGACGCAAACCCCCTGCCCGAAAGACGCTGAGCTCGCCCACTTCGACTGCCGGTATCACGTTAAACGGCTGAGATTCGACCCTACAACGACAGTCTTTCAAACCCGTCCGGGATGACGAGCTTACCGATCTCCGGTGTCTTCGGCGCGTTGGGTTGCATGTCCGTCACGCTGACAGACGCTGCGGCGCCGTTGGGCAGCGTAGCGTCATAACGGCTTGGCAGCAACGCATTGCCTGCGTAGAACTGGTAGCCGTAGTAACGAACGCTGCCGAGGTTCGCATTGCCCTGGCTGCGATCCACCTGGTCGACGAGCAGGTCAATCTTTCGCAAATGGTAATTTTCGGTTGTTCCGCCCGGGTACGACACCGACACAATATAGTGATCCGGCGTTTCCTGCAGGGGTGTCTGCGCGCCTTGCCGCATCGCTCGATACAGGTTCTGCTCGACGAAGAAACTGTTCATCAGGTCATCCGGCTGAAGTCCGCCCATCAGCGTCGTATTGGTGCGCAACTGCGCCAGCGTGCCGATATACACCTTCTTGTCCGGCACCATCATCAGCTGCACCCGCCCGCGATCCAGCAGGAAATCGAAAATTGTTCCCGCTTCCGCCGAGCCGCGAACACGCAGAAAATTTGGCAATGCGGAGTAAACGTTCGCGTCAAATTGCTGGCGCGTGCTCGAGCGCGCCTCGCCCACGCTGATTGTCATCTGCCCGCGAATCGCCCGCGTGTCGGTACGCCGCTCGCCAAGCACCACGCGTATCTGGTCGGCGGTCATTCCCGGGCCACCCACTTGCTGCGTGATCGGTGACTGGAATGGCGGCGGCGCCTCGGCCTGAACCTTGCGACCGCGGCGCAGCACATTGCAGCCGGGCAGACTCACAATCTGTCCGATGGCCATCAGCATAACCAGACCCAGCCACCACCGGCGTGCTGCCGTTCGATTATGCACCATAGACCTCCGGCTTCAAAACGCCAATGCACGAAAGGTTTCGGTAGTACTCTTTGTAATCGAGTCCATAGCCAACGACGAACTCGTCGGGTATCTCGAAACCGGTGTACTTGAGAGGGATGTCTTTATCCCGCGTACGCAGCTTGTTCAACAGGCAGCAGATTTCGAGGCTCGCAGGATCCTGGATGCGCAGCAACTCGCAAATCACATTGAGCGTATGCCCGGTATCGAGGATGTCTTCCACAAGCAGCAGGTGTTTGCCGCGAAGATCCAGCTCGGCGTCCTTGGTGATCACGACTTTGCCCGAGGTGGTGGTTCCGCCCTTGTAGCTGCTGGCGCCCATCAGGTCGAAGGCGTGCGGGATCGTGACGGCCCGCATCAGGTCGGCCAGGAAAACAATGCCGCCCTTGAGGATGCTGATGAGCACCAGCGGCTTACCGCGGTAATCCTCAGAGATCTGCCGCCCCAGCTGCGCAACGCGCTGCTGAAGCTGCTCGTGGGTGTACAGGACGCTCTTCAGGTCCTGGTAAAGTTCCTTTTCCTCGTCCTGCACCAGCATGGTGGATTCTACGGCTTCATTATGCATAAGTTCTCCAGAACACTTTTCGGTACATGGGCGCTCAACACAAAACATGGCCGAGGGCGAAAATAATCCCTGCCGCGCTGTAAAGCAGTTCATGAACCTTATCCGCTCCGCCGCCGTTCTCCTGGTTTTAGCCCCGGCGTCCGCCGTTTTCGCCCAGGGCATGCTTAATTACGTTGATCCCAGCGACAACAGCACCCGGCGTTCCCGGCGCGTAACTGAAAGCAGCACGGGCAATGCAAACGCATCCACGGCAGCAGGCTCAAGCGGCCGGATCGCACCGACACCCAAGGGAAGCCCAACTCCCGCGAGCGGCAAGGGAAGTATGACTTCGACTAAACCGACCAGCAGCAAGTCTGGCGGAACCACAAGCACGCTGGCGAAGTCCGGTACGTCCACAAAACCGGGCGGAAATAAATCCGCAACCGCCAGCGGAGGATTTGAACAGAAGGGGCAGCTCAAAGAAGTGACAAAGCAGATGGTTGAAAGCATCCGGACGCGCAAAGTGGATTTCGATGAAGAGGAAGCCGCTGCGGACCCAGCCATTATCTTACTCAATCCACGCAAGCTGACCCCCCAGGAACATCTTCACGTGAAGACCGACGATCTGGCCCGGCCGCTGTAACGGAACTACGCCACATGCCGACTCCTGTAATTTGCACGGTGCGACTTGAAGACAATATACTTACCTCCCTTTTGCACTGAGCACGTCGGCTGGCGCCAAACCGGGGCATGAGATGCCACCTGCTTGCTGTCCCGATCCTGCTCTCCGCAGCCATTCCTTATGCGCAGGCGCCGGTCGCCCAACAGCAGCAAAATACCGCTGCACCACAGCATCAGCGAGCGCCGCAGCCACAGCAGCACGGCGGCGGGCCATGGAACAACGACCTCATGATCCGTTGGAGCGCGGACAAACAATCCTTCGGGCCGGAATCCGTATTTGTCGAATCCGGCGGGGTGCCAAGCGTCACCGCTTCCGAGAACGGCATCCTCGTGGCCGCGTTCCAGTGGTTCCCGTTTACGCGCATGGAAGCGTTCGATCGCGTCACCGTGCGTTTCTCGGAAACCGGCGGCATTTCATGGAGCGACCCCGTTCCCATCCAGGTTAACGGCCTGCCCGCGGGCTTTCAGCGTCCGTTCGATCCAACGATCGTCGCGTTGCCCGGCAAAGCGTTTCGCATGTACTTCTCCGGCGGGCCAAAAGGTCCGGGGTTGCCCGGCACGGGAGCAAACATCTGCACCTATTCAGCGCGCTCGGACGACGGCATCCACTACGACTTCGAGCCGGGCGTGCGTTTCACGGTAAAGGACCACCGCGTCATTGACTGCGCCGTTGCCTGGGATGGCCGCCAGTGGCTCTACATTGCGCCCATCGGGCGCCCCGACGAGGGAGCATACGCGGCAACATCACCCGACGGCCTCACGTTTACGCGGCTCCACGATGTGCCCTCCAGCAACGGCTATAACTGGACTGGAAATCTTTTACGAATCGGCGAGCGCCTGCGCTTCTTTGGCGGCTCACACCAGGGCATCTGGTGGGCCGAATGCACCGCGCCCGGAAACTGGTCAGCACCGCATACCATAGGCTTACGAGGCGGCGACCCAGCCGCCGGCATCGGCAAGGATGGAAAGCTTTTCATCATCTACGTGAGCACCCCGAAACGCAATGCCCCGTCACCCCTGATGCGGACCGGAGCGCCAGCGCAGCGGTAGCCTCGCTATTGTGCGGCCTTACATTCTTCGCGCCCTGAATGGGCGACGGAAACCGAAAATACGGTACACCACACCCGTGTGCCGAATCAGAAGTTCCTTACCAGACCAAAGGCAAACTTGACCTCGATTCGGCACACAGAACAGATTGCGAACTAACGGTAGACCACACCGTGTGCCGAATCAGAAGGTCCTATCCAGTTTGAGCCTGGAAGATGAGCTCAATTCGGCACATAGAACAGATTACGAACTAACGGTAGACAACACTAGCATCGGCTTCGCTGGCTGGCGCGCGCTGCTTAATGTGCCATAAATAATTACTATTGCCGGGCTGCGCAAATGTGCCCACGCTTTGTCCCAGACCGATGATCGAATACCTGCGAGGAACCCTGCTGCACAAAACGGAAGGCCATGCCGCCATCGACGTCGCCGGTGTCGGGTATGGCGTCGAGGTAACGGCAGCCGCTTTTGCGGCGCTGCCGCGCGCAGGCGAGCCTGCCGAGCTGCACACATATCTGTATGTCCAGGAAGCTATACTGCGGCTCTATGGCTTTGCCAGCCGCGACGAGCGTTCGCTATTCGAGGTTTTTCTCGGGGCGAGTGGGATTGGGCCCAAAACGGCCATCGCGATCCTCTCCAGTATCGAAGTTGCAGCATTTGCTACCGCGATCCTCCAGGGTGATCTGAAGACGCTTACCCGAATTCCCGGCATTGGCAAAAAAACCGCCGAGCGGCTTGCAGTTGAACTACGCGACAAGATGAAAGAGTATGCCTTCGCCACCGCTGCGAGCAGCAACGGCGCGAGGAATGATGCAGATGTCAGTGCGGGTACGCCCTACATTGTCGGTTCCGTCATCCGCGAGGCCGTTGAGGCGCTGGAAGCGCTCGGTTGCAAGCCGCTGGTCGCCGAAAGGGCGGTCCAAAAAGCGGCTGATATACTGGGAACCGAAGCCGCTGTGCCGGACCTGGTGCGAGAAGCACTGAAGCACCGATACTAGTGTGCCGTCTGAAAAGGTCATAGCTATACCTCAGTAAGCTTCTGAGCTCGGACGGCACACTGACATCTACAAGGAAGGGCGTGACAATGAAATCAGGCCGGTTACAGATCTTCTTTTCTGCCGCTTTTTTTCTCCTCATTCTGCAAAGTGTGGCGGCCGCGCCTTCCAGGGCTGTTACGAAGCCAAACATTATCTTCATCTTTTGTGACGATCTCGGGTATGGGGACCTTGGATGCTATGGTAATACCGAGATCCGCACGCCAAACATCGATCGCATGGCGAGCGAAGGCGTTCGGCTTACGCAGTTTTACGTCACGATGCCGGCGTGTTCGCCGTCGCGGGCCTCACTGCTGACCGGCAGGTATCAGCTCCGGGTTGGCATTCCCAATGTGCTCGGACCTGAAAGCAAAATCGGTCTGCGGCAGAAAGAGTGGACCATTGCAGAGGCGCTAAAAGAGCAGGGTTACTCTACTACTTGTATTGGCAAATGGCACCTGGGCCGGCCCGCCGAATTCCTGCCGACCAAACATGGCTTCAATTCGTACTTCGGCATTCCCTACAGCAACGACATGGACCGCTCACACGCAGGCGGTGCCGCGGTGCCACTCCTTGAGAATGAGACTATCATAGAGCAACCTGTAAACCAGGACACTCTCACGCAGCGTTACACCGAGCGCGCCATTCGCTACATCCAGGATAACAAGAACCATCCGTTCTTCCTTTATCTACCGCATACCTTTCCTCACGTGCCGCTGCACGCATCGGACAAGTTCCGGGGTAAAAGCGCGCGTGGCCTCTTTGGCGATGTGGTCGAGGAAATCGACTGGAGTATGGGCGAAATTCTGAACACCTTAAGGGCACTTAAGCTGGACCGTAAAACTCTCGTCATTTTCAGCAGCGATAACGGCCCGTGGTTGGTCAAAGGCCGCGATGCTGGCAGCGCCGGCATTCTGCGGGACGGGAAAGCCACGGTCTATGAAGGTGGCATCCGCGAGCCGTTCATCGCCTGGTGGCCGGGAAAGCTGGCTCCAGGTAAAACTGTGGACGAACCGGTTATCAGTACGGATATGTTCCCGACACTCCTGAACCTCGCCGGCGGGAAGGCGAAGAGCCACAACTTTGACGGAACTGATGTTTGGCCGATTATCAGCGAGGGAGCCAGGCGTGCAAAGACCGAGTTCGTCTGGTACAAAGGCGTGAATCCGGGTGCCGTTCGCATCGGTAATTATAAGCTGCATCTGCCCAAAACGGTAAAAGGCACCAGTGTACCCCTCGAACTCTATGATATCGCAGCAGATATCTCGGAGAAGAACAATCTCGCCGCCGCCAAACCAGAAGTTGTCGAACGCTTGAGCAAGTTTGCAGCGAAGATGGATGACGAGATACGCGGTCAATTTCGCAGGCATCCCAATGCCTTTGAAGGCGACTTGCTCTCCAAAGCGCCCGCCCGCATTGCAGACCCGACTTCCACCGCAGCCAAAGCTGCCGAGACGCCGCGGTAAGGGAAAACGATTGCGTCCGGCTTTCCCCAGCCGCAGCTAGTTGAACCTGCCCATGATTCGAAATTTTGAAGAAGTAAAGTTCGACGACATCGCCTGGAGTGATACCTCCAGCCGCACCACGATGCGCAGGGTTCCGCCGCTTCTGCGTTTGTCTGTTCGCGAAGTTGGAGTACTCAACCCGCTGATCGTCGCGGAGACGCAGGTCCCTGATCGCTTTGCGATTGTAACGGGCTGGCTGCGCTTCCAAGCGGCGCGCGAGGTAGGCGAGAACTCGGTACCCTGCCACATTTATCGCAGCTTCCCGCCCAAAATCCTGCTGCTGTGCAGCCTCTTCGACAACCTGGGCCACAGGCACCTGAACCCTGTCGAGCAGGCAATCGCATTGCGCAAACTTGGTGAATTCTACACCCCCGCGGAAATCCGGCGCACATTTCTGCCGATGCTCAACATTCACACATCCGAAGCCGCGCTACCGGCACTCATTGGCCTCGCAGAATTGCCGGAAGATCTTCAGTGGGCCATTGCGGATAACGACGTGCTGCCGCAGGCTGCACCCGTGCTTAACGAAATCCCGCATGGCCATCGTCAGCACATTCTGCGGTTGTTCCGTACCGTCAACATGGCGGAACCCTCGCAACTGGAAGTCGCCGACGCATTCCGACTGCTGTTGAAGAAGAAGGCCCAGTCGCCGCTGGAAATCATGCAGGAGGAAAAGTGGGTCAGCAAGGCAGAGCTTGCGATGGACCCCGACGTGAAAGTGGAACAGGACCTGTTGCAGCTGGAGGTGGGGCTGGCGGCGGTTCCAACATTGTTCGCCTCCAGACGTTCTGTTGCGGGCACGCACAGCACGAACGCGAATTACCTGGCTCCCAACGCAAACGACAAACCGAAGACGAAGTCGCCTGTGCGGAAAAAACCGCCGGGAAAGCAGAAGTCCGAGGTGCATGCACCGACAGAGTCGCAGGTGCTGTCAGCGCTGCAACGTCGTGTGGGAAAGCTGCAGCGAAAGACGCCCCAGGCGCCACGGCTGCCGGCAGGAGCAAGGCTGGCAGGGAACTCCACAGCAGCAAGGTCGCAAAAGCTCGAAGTGGATTTCACGAGCGCAACGCAGCTCTGCGATACGCTGCGGCAGCTCCTTGATGCCGGGGAACGCGGTGCGCTGCAGGCGATGCTGCAGCGTCGATGAGCCGCTATCGCGTCCTGCGAATGATCACCTGGCTGCCGATGGGTGGAATCGAACGCAAAATTGCGGCAGTGCTGCCAAGACTGGATCCCGAGCTGTTCGAGGTTCACATGTGCTGCATACGTGAACGTGGCCCCCTTGCAGACGTGCTCGAAGCTGCCGGGATCCCTGTGCACGTTGTGCCGTTCCGTAGCCGACTCGATCCTATAGCTCTGTTGCGATTGCGTCACCTGGTTAAGCGCCTCGGAATTCAGCTGATCCACTCACACATGTACAGGTCCAACGTGCCGGCGACCGCGATGAAGGTTTTCGATCGCAACATCCGCGTGATTGGTCATTATCATAACGTCAACACGTGGGAGACACCACGCCAACTCGCACTGGATCGTTTTCTCGCTCAGCGGCGCAACATGAATGTCGCCGTGAGCGAAGCTGTGCGGAAGGATGTACAGCAGCGACTTGGCCTTCGCGCGGAATTGACGACTACATTGTACAACTGCGTCGACCTTGATGAGTTTCATCCATTGGTTGAAACCGAGCGTTTGGAAGTGCGGCAGGATCTTGGTCTGAACATGGAGCATCGTGTCGTTCTTTGCGTGGCACGGCTGGTGCCGCAAAAGAACCAGCAGCTTGTACTGCATTGTGCACCTGAGATTCTGCGTTCAGTGCCCGCGGCGAAGTTCCTGTTCGCTGGCGGCGGACCGGATGAGGAACTGCTCAAGCAACTGGCACAGCAGCTTGGAATCGCCGGGCAGGTGGCATTCCTGGGCCCTCGCAACGATATACACCGGCTGCTTGCCGCTGCGGACGTGGCGGTGCTGCCGTCGCTCAAGGAGGGCTTTTCAAACGCCGTGCTGGAAGCAATGGCGTGCGGCACTCCCATGGTCGCAAGTGATGTCGGCGGTAATCGCGAAGTCATCGACCATGGTGATAACGGCTTCCTCTGCGACATGCTGGAGAATCCGGCCGGCACCCTCGAAGTAAACAGCGCGCAGTTTGTCCGCCATGTAAAGCGGTTGCTGCTCGAAGAAGACGTTTGCGAGCGCATTGGCGAGGCAGCCCATGCACGTGCACAACACTACGGGATAGACTCAATGGTGCGCGAGATCGAGCAACTGTACCTCGAAGTGCTGGAGGACTGAACGATGCTGAAGGCAAACGGGGATGCGTCTAATGTGGTGGCCATCGTGCTGGGTGGCGGCCGTGGCACCAGGTTGTATCCGCTCACGCGTTACCGCAGTAAACCCGCCGTGCCACTTGCGGGCAAGTATCGACTCGTCGATGTGCCTATTTCCAACTGCATACACTCCGGCATCCGGCAAATCTATGTTCTTACGCAGTTCAATTCCGCATCCCTGAATCGGCACGTTGCCCAAACATACACCTTCGACCAGTTCTCTGGGGGTTTCGTTGAAATCCTGGCTGCCGAACAGACGCCGGAAGCCGAGGAGTGGTTTCAGGGCACGGCCGATGCAGTCCGCCGGACTTTGATGCACATAGGCCAGCCTCAGAGTACCCACATCCTCATCCTGGCGGGAGACGCGCTGTACCGGCAGGATTATAGCCAGGTGCTCAGTGAGCACATTCGTGACCAGGCCGACATTACCCTCTGCTGCAAGCTGGTGGACTCAGAACAGGCGGGCGCGTTCGGCATTGTTGGCATTGATGAGGAACGTCGTGTGGCCTCATTCCACGAGAAGCCGAAAGGCGAGGCGCTGGCACCTCTGATGGTAGACCCGGATATGCTGCGTCAGGCCGGAGTTCACGGCGATCCTTTGGCGCGCCCCTATCTCGCATCCATGGGCATTTACCTGTTTCGCAAGGAGGTGTTGCTTGAGATGCTAAGCGAGGGCGACGACCACGATTTCGGTCGGCAGCTCATCCCGCGTGCGATCCAGTCGAAGCGAGTGTTTGCCAACCTCTTCGATGGATACTGGGAGGACATTGGCACCATCAGTGCATTTTTCCAGGCAAACCTGGACCTCCTTGCAGAAAAGCCGCATTTTGATTTCTACGAAAGTGGCTGCCCCATCTATACGCATTGCCGCCTCCTGCCAAGCTCACAGGTGTTTAACTCCACCGTTGAGGGCGCTCTCATCGCGGAGGGTTGTATCATCAATGATGCCGAACTCCGAAATGCAATCGTCGGGATCCGTTCGATGATCGGTTCAGGGGCGAAGCTTGAAAATGTGGTCATGATGGGCGCCGATTATTACGACTGTGAGAGTCCGACGTCCAGCCATCTGCCACCCCTGGGCGTAGGGCGCAACGTACATGTTCGAAACGCCATTATCGATAAGAATGCCCGCATTGGTGACGGAGCCCGCATCCTTAACGAAGCTGGTGCCGACGATGTCGATTCCGATTATTACTCAATCAAAGATGGAGTAGTGGTCATCCCGAAGAATGCGATCGTCCCGGCCGGCGCAGTTATTTAATCCTCTATGGAATAGTTCATCGCCCGGGAGCGGACATTAACAATCTTCCAGCCGTCAGCGGCCTTGCGCAACGTATAGCGCTCGTCCTTGCGACGGCTCGTGCCCCCGACTTTATCGTCGCGTAAACACGCAACCGTTGCAACATTGTTACTGGTCTTAATCGTCTCGGCATCGATCACGTGATGATGCGTATTTCCCGCATCGTCAGCGACAAGTTGCGCTCGCCGCTGGATGTAGTCCTGCCTGGAAACACCGGCGATCATTTCATCTCCGAGGCAGTTGTACTCGGCAGCAAAATCCTGTGTGTTCCATGCACTAACAAAGCGTCGGACCACCTCAGTCGGTTCGTCGGCAAACACCGCTTGAGATTCCGGCGCTTCGGCACTTTGCGCTGGTCCTACTTTTGTGACGTGCCCGCGTTCGGAAATATACTGGTTCTTCCGTAGCAGGTATTCGACGCGGCCCAGCAGGCCCAATGGATCAAATGGCTTGGCGAGAAAATCATCGCTGCCCAGCCCGACCGACCAGAATTCGTCCGGCTTGTCTACCTGCGCTCCAAGAGACGAGATCACGAGAATAGGCAGGTCTGCTATTTCGGGCTTCGCACGAACCTGTTTAATGAATTCCATGCCGCTCATTCCGGGCATCCGAAGATCCGTAATAATTAAATCGGGCCGGAACTGCTCCAGCGCCGCAAGTCCTTCATCGCCATTGGTAGCCGTGGTGATCTGGTAGCCCTTCGTGCCCAGCACCAGGCGAACGACTTCCACGACGTCTACATCGTCTTCGACAACTAGAATGTGCCTGGAATTACCTGGAGGCATTCTTAAGCTTCGATCTATTCCGTTCTTTAAGTGCTGATGTGGCCCGAAAGCTGGTGCGTGCAATGCAATTTTTTCAAGGGCCTGGCTTTGACAGGGTGAACTCGCGTGGATACGCATGGCTGAAGTTTGTCCCGTTTGGCAGACTTGACAGAGCCCTTGCCGAGGCAGCAACACAGCGCTGTGCCCGGTCCCGCGGAAAAACTACGCATTATGGTTGTCGAAGATGAGCCCGATATCGCGCTCATTCTTTCAGAAATTTTAAGTGCCTTTTACGAAGTTGTACTGGCAACCAATGGCCTGGAGGCGCTCGAGCGGCTGGGCCGCTACGAACCTGATATTACCGTCATGGATCTGATGATGCCTGTGCTGGACGGGTTCGACACAACGCGCGCCATAAAGAAAGATGCGCGCTATGCGCACATGCCTGTGCTGTTTCTTACCGCACGCAAAGACAATCAATCCGTACGGCAGGCGATGCTCTCGGGCGGCGACATGTACCTCGAGAAGCCGTTTAATCCGCCCGAGTTGCTGGAGCGCATCCAGGAACTCGCAGCCAAAAACCGGGTCATGCCCAGGCGCAAGCAGTACACCGTGCCGGAAGTAAACGCACATTTCGAGGCAATGGCAAACGCTCCGCCTCCTGCGCCGGCCCGGCCCAAGACGAACCAGTCCGCGCCTGCGCGGCCACTTACCGAGCAGCTCGCTGCTCATGCCGCCCATCCACGCGTTCGGATCCTTGCGGTTGATGACGATTCTGATGTGCTGAACTTCACCAAAACGATATTGGCCGAGGACTATGAGGTCATCACGACGCTGGACAGTGAGAGTGCTCCGGACAAGATCATCGCCTATCAGCCCGATATTCTACTGCTCGACATACAGATGCCTAAACTTAACGGCTTCCACCTGTCACATTTGATCCGGCTGAACCGGCGACTGCGGGGAGCGAAAATTATTTTCGTTTCATCCAGATCGGACCGCATTGCAATGGAAACGGCCTTTGATCTCGGTGCGAGTGAGTATCTTGAGAAGCCCTTCACGCCGGAACAGTTAAAGCGAAAATTGCGCGATGTGACTGCAAAACCCGATTTCGCCCGCAGTAAGAAGAGAATCGAGTACCGGGAAATTCTCCGCCGGGAAGGCCCGGTAAGCCAGATGTAGTGCACCGCCCGGGGCTGGATACCCGGTTCTACTCCTCGCGCAGACCGCAGTAGAGCTTGTTCTCCCACTTGTAATTCGTGTTCTCGATTTCCGCGCTCCAGATGTGGCCCGTGTTTGTAGTAATGTGCTCGTCTTCTTTTGAGAATTCCCGCCGATATCCCAACGGGCGAAGGTGGCGCGCTGCCACACGTCGCGCAGTACGCTCGACTATGTTAGCCGGATTATCATCCACCTGCGACTTCAGAGATTCGTTCCACTCCTGCAAGGTGACACCATAATCTGCGAGCACGTAACGATCATAGGCCGTATGGAAATCGAGCAGCTCCGTCCGCATCAGATCCAGCACCCGCTTCGCATCCGCCGTTTTGCCCATCCAGTGATACAACGTGACCAGGTTGCACAGTCCCAGCGTTAGCATCACGGTGCATTGGTACACGGCGCGATTGTCCAGGTTCTCATAAGCAGTGGCGTAGCTTCGGTGTGAGTCGAGGATGAAGTAATAGCCCTGCGCTGCCACGGCGGCCATGAGATAATCCTCATCTTTTACCCGCTTCTTTACATCGCGCATCAGGTACTGGTCCACGAGCGCACGAATCTCGACGTCCGCCTCGCTCATGTCCTGCTGCAGGAACAGCTCGCGCCAGTGCGCGTGCGAAAAATGAACCAGGAACTCGGTCACATTGCGACGCACAATCTTAGCATCTTTCGCCGTACATAGACTTGCGAGAATTTCGAGAAATCCGCCGGTCATTGTGGTCGGATCTCCCTTCGCAGCTTTGCTGCAATTCGCGCGTGCTTTCACATACGCCATTTTCCACGCCTGCGGACCGATCTCCTGCACCTTGCCCGTCCGGGTGCGACGTATATACGGACGGTTTTCATCCACGAGCTTAAAGAACGCATTGCTGTCTAGAACGCCTTCCCAGCGCCCGAGGCTCGGGTTCGTATGCCAGTCCGTCCAGGCAGTATTTTCCTTTAATCCGACTTCCTGTGGCTCGTGCGGCGCCATGCCAAACTTACCGCTCATCTTGCGGCGGACGTATACGTCGGTGGAGACAGGCATGTAACTTAACTGGGCCAGCTTGACGACCTTCTGCTCGAAATTGAGGGCGGACTTATTGTTAAAGATAAGGCTTTCGAGTTCCTCAAAATGTCCCCAGCAGTAGTCGACACCCTGCTCATTGAGCTCGCTGTCGACCTTGGCGATCGTGCGATCGATCAGTTTCTTTACTGAGGGATTTGAGTAAGTAACCCAGTCGCTGAAGCTGCGGTCGCGAAAAACAACACTGACCGTCGCTTTTGGGTTCAGGTGAACCTGGTTCCAGCTCTTCATCAGGATGTCGATGTCGGTGGGCTGTACCTGGACATCATCCAGAAGCAATAACAGGTGAGGTTCGTGAATGCGATCGCGCTTGGCTAACGCGATAAACTCCTCGTACAGAATGTCCAGAGTTGCGCGCGAATAGCCGCTTTCCGGAAACCAGAAGGGCACGATGAACTTCGTTTCACCATGGACGGTGCGCAGATGCTCATGGTAGAGTTTTATGACGTCCCAGTAGAGCAACAACCCCACACGGATGCAGAGCCTGCGATCGAAGTCGTTGTCCAGCAGCGGAAGTATCGCGTGAAAGGGGGAAGTGGCACAAGGTGATACGACGCCTGTGCGGAACAGCTCCAATACCGTACCGTATGTATTTTCGCCCTGCTCATAATCGAGCTCGATCATCCGGTGCAGGGTGTCGGGATCTATATCCATGCTCGTGAACGGCAGCATGCCGCGTTCTTCGAACTTTTCGGCCATGGCCTGCCGGGTATAGAACGAAATGGATGAAAAAAGCCGCAGGAATACCCTGTAGCATTTCATCATCATATCCGTCCAATTCTTGCCTCGGACGACCTCCGTGCCAATCACGGTGCTTACAGGCGCAATTCTCTCGAGGTACTTTGGGGGTTCTGAGAGTTTCTCGATCCATTCATCGAGATCTGCGTCATCCAGATTGGGGGGAAGATTGCGGTCGATATCGACGCGGGAGCCAAGTTGACAGGAGTGACTATGGTAAACCGGGTGCAGTTGGTTTGCGGGCATGCCTTGGGGCTTCTAGATTCCTTCTGGATAGCGGGTTTGATACAAAAAACTAAGAAACGCAGCGGTGCATGTTTAGTGCTGTCAACTGTTTTTGTTCAGTTCGAGGCCGTGTTTGCTCCACCTTGGCGGTTCGATTCCGCCTCCCGGGCACCCCCACGCATAATCCAAATCACGTTTAATGAAGCTAAGAAAAAGCCGGGTCTCCACGCAAGCCGACCCGGCAATTCACTAGCTTATAGGTATCCAGATCAGGGGTTTGCGGCCACACTGTTGCCGAATTGCGGCTTGCCGGCGGTTTGCACCCGGTCTACCACACCCATCACAAGCTCCCGAATCGGAGCTTTCGGAATACCAAATACGTTGGAGGCCAGCCCTGGGGCCGCACCTACCAGAACAATATCCCCCTCACCTGCACCCACGTAATCAATAGCGATCGTAGATGGACCGCTGGCATTCTGATATAAGTCCAGTTTCTGGACCATGAGTAGCTTCCGGTCCTGATAAGCATCGTGCTTATCAGACGAAACCACGTTACCGATTACCTTCCCAAGAAACATAAGTCGCTACCTCTCTTTTGGAAGTGCGCGGGAACTCCCCGTGGTACTTCAGGTACACGCAATCTGGCCAGATTATCCGTCTTATGCGAGATATATATTTTCAGTATTTTCAATGGTGCGGCGCGGCTCTTGCTACGCTTGTACACACCTTTGACGTAGCAAAGCCAAGACTGCCATTCTGCCACAGAATAAGAGCGGTTTATCTTGTTAAAGATGCAGCATAATAAAAACTGCACAATGAGGAAATGATGAAGAAGGGATCAGGTAAAGGGCGACAGGGAGCGGGGAGGCCAGCGGGCTCCTCTGGCAGCTCGAAAAATGCAGCCATTACACGAATTCTTGTCGGTGTTCGCATCGAACCGCGCCTGGTCAAAGTGATGAAAGCCCTTGCGGAGCTGCACGATTGCGCCCTGGGTGAACTTATTGAGATGGTATTCTGGAACTCTATGGACGGCGGCAACTTATTCGCCGAGAAGAATGGCCGACTTTCCAGCGACACTCGCCAGCAGATTCAGAATCTAAAGCAGGTCTATGGCGTGAACTACAAACTTGATGCCCTGCAAAAGCCGAAATCGCGCGGATAATAGACCTTAAAAGCCTGTCGAGCGTCAGGGTGAAGTCGAGGCCGTCAGCCACCGAAGACAATTGAGTCGCGGGTTTAGCCGCGACTGGATGTGCCATGGATCTCTTTGAAAGCGAACCGGACGCAAAGCACAGCGCCACGAACAAGGCGAATGCGCCATTATCGGAGCGCATGCGCCCGCGCACGCTGGAGGAATTTGTAGGCCAGCACGAAGTTCTCGGCCCCGACGCTCCACTGACGCGTCTGATCCAGATGGGCGAGCTGCGGTCGATTGTTCTCTGGGGCCCTCCTGGAACCGGCAAAACTACGATTGCTGCAATTATCGCCTACCATGTGCGCGCGCATTTTATCACGATCAGCGCAGTAACGGCGTCGATCAAAGATGTAAAAGTCATTATGGAAGAAGCACGGCAGAGCCGTCGTGCCGGCAGTGATCGGCGGACCATCTTATTTGTCGACGAGATTCACCGTTTTAACAAAGCCCAGCAGGACGCGTTTCTTCCCTTTATCGAGGAAGGCTCCATTGTTCTGATTGGAGCCACAACGGAGAATCCGTCGTTCAGCCTTGTTTCCGCACTGCTCTCGCGCTGCCGCGTTTTCATCCTGAAGGGACTCAGCGAACCCGAGATTATTACCATCCTGCAACGCGCGCTTTCGGACGAAGAGCGCGGTTTGGGTGCACAGCATGCACATGTTTCGGATGAGATTTTACAGCAAATGGCGCGACTCTCCGATGGAGACGCGCGGCGCGCATTAAATCTCCTCGAACTGGCGGTGCAGATTGCTCCGCGAGGTCCCCGTGAAGAGGGTCCGACCATCGATGCCGAAGCTCTACGCTTAGTACTGCAACGCCAGCACCTCATCTATGACAAGACAGGTGAGGAACATTACAATACCATCAGTGCGCTGCACAAGGCGATGCGCTCCAGCGACGTGCAGGCCGCCGTCTACTGGACCGGCCGCATGCTGGTTTCGGGCGAGGACCCGCTTTACCTGGCCCGCCGCATGATACGTTTTGCGAGCGAAGACATTGGTAACGCCGACCCGCAGGCTCTGCCGCTGGCCCTTGCTGCGCGTGAGGCTTTCCGGGTTTTAGGCTCCCCGGAAGGTGAATTGGCATTATTTCAACTCGCTGCCTACCTTGCAACTGCCCCAAAGAGCAACGCGAGCTATGCAGCAGAAAAAAAAGTGCGACGCGAGATTGAAGCGACCGGAAGTCTGCCTGTTCCGCTGCACATACGAAATGCACCGACGTCTCTTATGAAGCAGATCGGCTACGCGAGCGGCTATCAATATGATCATCAATTCGAAGGCGGCTTTTCTGGACAGGACTGCCTTCCGGGAGGCGTAGCCGAGCGGGTATTCTATGAGCCGGCACCCTATGGCTTTGAGCGCGATATTCAAAAGCGAATTGAATGGTGGGAGAAGCGCCGCGCCGAACTGCGTGACATGCAACCTGAGCGGGAGGAGATGAAAACCGAGGTCCCGCCTGCGAGAGAAAGTAAGCAACCACCCAAACGGAAAAAGAGCCGCAGCTAAATCGCCACGTAATTCGGGTGCTGAAGCTGGATGATGCTTTCGCTAAGCGATTAAACGCATATTGTTCGAGATCAGTACATGGGTTTACTCAATACTGAAAGTGACTTGGGCTAACGATGGGTTAGTGGTTGACCTTGAACGCCCCTGGCATAACTCGGACTAGCGAAACTGAAATCGGTTGCGTTCAAATTCGACATTACGCTTTCAGCTAAGCCTGTTTCATATATTGGGGGGATCGTATGCTCAGCCAGGAACAAATCAATTTCTACCGTGAGAACGGTTATCTGCTGGTGAAGGGCCTTTTCTCGAAAGAGGAGGCCAGGTCATTTCGTGCGGAAGCCCACGGGATCGTAGAGCGCATGACAAAACGCGGCACTGACATTGATGCGACCTGGGGCTCCGCCAGGGAAGCCGGCGGCGAACGTGGTACAACCCAGATCCTGCATTGCCACGACGCGCAGTTTCAGTCGGCTGCATTCTCGCGCATGATCGTTGACCCAAGGTTTTGTGAGGCGGCCAGCGAAGTCATGGGTACTCCCAATATCGAGCTGCATCACACCAAAATGTTTATTAAGCCTCCCGAAAATGGCAGTCCGTTCCCCATGCACCAGGACTACCATTATTTCCCGCACGCCAAAAATTCGATGATCGCTGCGATCATACACCTGGATGATGCGCCGCTGGAAAAGGGGTGCCTGCGCGTTTACCCGGGCAGCCATAAGCTCGGACCACTCGACCAGAATCCAGATGGAGGCTGGCATTTACCGGCAGAGAAGTATTCGCTGGAAGCTGCAACTCCGCTGCCGGGGGAAGCAGGAGATGTCATTTTCTTCAGCTATTTGACCATTCATGGTTCCGGACTGAACGTCAGTCCCGAACACCGGACGACCATTCTGGTGCAGATGCGTGAAGCCGGCGATGAACCCACCGTGGAGACGCACCGGTCGCGTGGGCAGGGAATGATGCTACACGGAATCCATCCCACTGCATCACCTTACATGGAACACGGATGAACCGCGTAGCAACTTTGGTGGAGTGGGGCTGTATTGCGGTATGTGCGGCTCTGGTATGGTTCCTGGAGCCTCTCTTCCCACGGATGCTCCCAGCCGGGGAAATCCTGTTATATGGATCAGCACTGCTGTTGTTCCAGGGGCTGTTACGCGATTTGTACCTGATGTACATGGTGCCAAAGCCAGTCACCTGCCAGATCAAAAGTCACAGTCGCTGCCTCTGCATGGAATCTGCAATTGGCAGCATTGGAGTAGTTGCCGGCGTAGCGATGCTCGTCGCAATGGGAATGAACCGGCGCGTACATTTGCCAGCGTATGCCTGGCCGTTGCTGGTGTTGCTGATAGGCACGGTCGGTTTTTCTTTACGAGAATTCGTGATCGACTGGAAAGCGCGGCAACTTCAACGTGGCATGGACCACCGCGTCGAGCGGGCCTAGCCCGTTCGCGTGATCGTCATTTCTCGGTTTTCTGCCGGAGTGACGTAATACACCTCGTCAAATGCCTCCTCGGGCTGCGGCGGACGCAGTTTGCTGGCGGATACGTAGATGGCCACATCTGGCACGCGTGCTTTCCCGGCCCGTCGGTGATTGCGCCTCACGCATTCGACTTTGGGCGTGTTGAAGAAGTAAGCAATCAGCGTCGCGCCATGTGCTCTGCCGATTTCCAGGAGCGCAGCACGCGACGCAACCGACGGATTCGTATTGTCGATCACCACGCTTCGCCCCTGCTGCAGCGCATCGGTTGCGAGTTGCTGCTGTCGCCGTTCAGGACGGCGGTTGTTCGGCATTCGGTCTTTGCTGATGTGAAAATGGGTATCAGCAAACATGCGCTCATAAAACGTTGTCTTCCCCGATCCTGGTAATCCGATAAATACTACCAACTCAGCCATTTCCTAACCCCCGGGCCATCAATCATGTTCTCATCCCAGTCCACGCAATGGCATACCGTTCGCATAATGTTTGTGCCTGCGGAAATTCTGTCACCGTTTACTGCGCTTTGTATCCGTTGACCCGCACTTTCCCGACACTACATCTCGAAAACTATAAAGAATATTAATCCCACCGATGCCAGCTAACCCACGCTACCTTTGCATTCATGGACATTTTTATCAGCCGCCGCGTGAAAACCCGTGGCTTGAGGCTATTGAGCTCCAGGATAGCGCGAAGCCATTCCACGATTGGAACGAACGCATTAATGCTGAGTGCTACGCTCCGAATTCGGCGGCCCGCATCCAGGACCACGAGGGGCACATTCTTGGAATCATTAATAATTATGCCCGTATCAGTTTTAATTTTGGACCAACGCTTCTGAGTTGGATGGAGCATGGCGCTCCCGATGTCTATCGGGCCATCCTTGAGGCTGACAAAGACAGTTCACAACGATTCGGTGGCCACGGCTCTGCACTTGCTCAAGTGTACAACCACGTGATACTGCCTCTCGCAAACGCCCGCGATAAAAGAACCCAGGTCATCTGGGGAATACGCGATTTCGAAAAACGTTTCCAGCGTAAGCCTGAAGGAATGTGGCTGGCCGAGGCGGCAGTGGACACGGAAAGCCTGGAAGTGCTTGCGGATCATGGGATTAAGTTTACGGTGCTGGCGCCAGGCCAGGCCGTCAGGGTGCGGCCGCTTGCCGCAAACGCCCGTGATGTTCCGGACATTGGCTGGGAGGATGTAAGCGGTGGCCGCGTGGATCCGGCGCGCGCATATCAGTGCAATCTGCCGAGCGGCCGCTCGCTCGCAGTGTTTTTCTACGATGGACCTATTTCCCAGGCGGTTGCGTTTGAAGGACTGCTGCGAAGTGGTAAGAAATTCGCCGGACGGCTGCTGTCGGGGTTCTCTGAGGAACGAAAATACCCGCAGTTATTGCACATATCAACCGACGGCGAAACTTATGGGCACCACCACAAGTTTGGCGATATGGCGCTGGCGTATGCCTTGCATCACATCGAATCCAATGATCTCGCACGCCTCACTGTCTATGGCGAGTATCTTGAACGTCACCCGCCGCAGTGGGAAGCTCGCATTCACGAAGAGTCGAGCTGGAGCTGCGCGCATGGTATAGAGCGCTGGCGAAGCGACTGTGGCTGCAGCAGTGGCAGCGCCGGATGGAACCAGATGTGGCGTGGTTCTCTCCGGGAAGCTTTCGATTGGCTTCGCGACTCTGTAGCCCCGCTTTTTGAGAAGTCGGGAGCTGCTCTGTTTTGCAATCCGTGGGACGCGCGCGACGCGTACATTGATGTGTTGCTGGCGCGCGATGATTCTTCAATCGAGAAGTTCCTATCAGCGCATGTGTCGGCCCCGCTCGATGACGCCCTTACGGTTCGTGCCTTGAAATTAATGGAGCTGCAACGCCACGCAATGCTGATGTACACAAGCTGCGGCTGGTTTTTTGACGAGCTGTCCGGCATAGAAACCGTGCAGGTCATTCAGTACGGTGGACGAGTCGTACAGCTGGCCGAGGAACTGTTCGGTGTGCAATTGGAGGAAGAATTTAAGCGGAGACTGGAAAAGGCCAAAAGCAATATTGTGGAACACTGCGACGGGAAATGCATCTACGAAAAGTACGTGAAGCCCGCGATGGTCGACCTGACTCGCGTCGGCGCTCACTATGCAGTCAGCAGCTTGTTCCATGCGGCCGGCGAGCGGAGCGAAATCTTTGCCTTCGATGTTGAACGCGACGATATGCGCCTGTTCGAAGCCGGGCATGCCCGGTTCGCCGTTGGCAAAGCACGCATAACAAGTCATGTCACGCGCGAGACCGGGAGATTCACTTATTCGGTTCTGCATTTCGGCGACCACAATCTCACCGCAGGCGTGCGCGGCCCGATCTCTGAAGAAGCGTACGAGGATTTTATCAGGGAATCCGGGGGTGCTTTTCTCAAGGCAGACCTGCCAGAAGTGATCCGTATTCTCGACAGGCAGTTCTACGGTCTGACATTCTCGCTGGCTTCCCTGTTCAAGGATGAGCAGCGGAAAATCCTGGATGAGATTCTCACTTCCACACTTGAGCAGGCAAGCTCAACGCTTCGTCTGGTGTTCGAGCATCACGCCCCCCTTATGAACTTTCTTGGCGCTCTCGGGGTGCCTCAACCGCAGGTGCTGCGATCTGCAGGGCAGTTTGTCCTCGGCGCAGAACTGCGTGAACTTATCGAAGCGGGAGTGCGCGACACTATCCGCATACGTGCTCTTCTGTCCGATGCAAAACTCTGGGATCTAAGCCTCGCCGCCGAAGGAGTGGAGCTCGCGCTGAACCGTGCAATTGTGCGACGGGCGGAGGAATGGGACGCAAGCCGAACTGCACTGGAACCCATGGAGGCCGTTCTCGTGCTTGTGGAAATCGCCCGCGAAATGCCGTTTGCCGTTAATTTCTGGCGTGCGCAGAATGTCTTTTATGATGTGCTGCAGGAAACCTTGCCTGAAGTTCGCAAACGTGAACGAACCGGCGATAAGGCGGCCCAGGAATGGCTCGAAGTATTTAGCCGGCTGGGTGCGGGAATGAAGGTGAAGATTGAGCGGTGAACACCGCGCATTGTGCGCGACGGTTCTGTGGCGATTTTCATGAACGAACGCATTCCATCTTCGACTTACCGCCTGCAACTGCATGGAGCATTCAGGTTTGAAGACGCTGCGCGCATCGTTCCCTATCTCCAACGCCTTGGTATCAGCGATGTATATTCATCCCCGATCGCGAGCGCGTGCCCAGGCAGCATGCATGGATATGATGTCGTCGACCCCGCAACGGTTAATCCGGAACTCGGAGGCCACGAGGGCCTGCACTCGCTTAGTAGCACGCTGCGCGAACGTGATATGGGCCTGGTAGTCGATATCGTTCCAAATCACATGGGCGTGCACGAAGCCAACCGGTGGTGGTGGGAAGTGCTCGAAAATGGGCCTGGATCTCAGTATGCCGATTACTTCGATATCGATTGGCATCCGCCCAAGGAAGAGCTTCGGGATCGTGTGCAAATTGCGACTTTAGGCCAGCAGTTCGGAGCATGCCTGGAATCAGGCGAGCTCAAGGTGGAGTTCACGGAAGAGGGTACATTTATCGTCCGCTACTACGATAAAGTTTTTCCGACTGCCCCACGGACATGGACGACACTTCTGCTGCGTGCTCTGGAACCCCTGAAAGAATCGTTAGGTGGGAGCACGGAGCCCGATTACCTGATAGAGTTTCAAAGCATAATCACGGCACTCCATAACTTGCCGCTGCGTGAAGACACGGACCCGGAAAAAATCATTGAGCGGCAACGCGAAAAGGAAGTCACGAAGCGCAGGCTGCGTGCATTGGTCGAGGCCTGTCCGAATGTGCCTGATTCCATCAATAAGGTCATATCCGCACTGAACGGCCAGCCCGGCGAGCCCGCGAGTTTTGATGCGCTCGAGCTGTTTTTAAAAGGCCAGGCCTACAGGCTTTCGTTCTGGAGAACGGCTCCCGATGAAATTAATTACCGCCGTTTTTTCGACGTCAACGACCTGGCGGCCATTCGCGTGGAGTCGCCTGCGGTTTTTAAGGCGGTGCACTCCCTGCTGTTTCGCCTGGTGCAGGAAGGACATGTGACTGGCGTGCGTGTCGACCACCCTGACGGCCTGTTTAACCCACCGCAGTACTTCTCAAATCTTCAGCACGCGTGCTTCCTTGCTCTTTCGAACAGGAAGATGAGCACCAGCGAGTTTCCGTCGCACGAACGTGATTGCGCGATTTGGATTGTTGCGGAGAAAATCCTGGGTCTGGAGGAGCGCCTTCGACCAGACTGGCTGGTTCATGGGACCACCGGCTACGATTACCTGAACATCGTGAACCGGTTGTTTATCGCACCGCAGGCGGAGCGGCCGCTGGTTCGGCTCTATACGAAGTTTACGGGTAGCAGGGTCGTCTTTAAGAACTTGATGAACGAGTGCAAAAAACTGATCCTCGACGTATCAATGTCCGGCGAAATGCTGGTGCTCGCGCGGCGGCTGGATAAGATTTCCGAACAGCACCGGCGAACCAGGGATTTTACGCTCGAGAGCCTGCGCGAGGCGCTGGCCGAAGTAATTGCGGGTTTCCCTGTCTATCGGAGCTACATTCGTCCTGATTCCACGGAAGTGGATCAAGACGATAGGCGCCACATCCTGGTGGCGTTGCGGCTCGCGAAACGTCGCAACCCGTCCGTAGACCCGACCATCTATGATTTTATCGGGTCCGTCCTGCTGCTTGAGGACCCCGACGGACTTACCGCTGAGCATAAGATGCAGCGACGCGATTTCGTGCTGCGTCTGCAGCAGTTTACGGGCCCTGTGATGGCAAAGGGAATGGAAGACACTGCCTTCTACCGCGAATTTCCGCTGCTTTCATTGAACGAGGTTGGCGGCCAGCCAGACCGTTTTGCGTTACCCCCGGAAGAGTACCACCGACGCTGCATGGAGCAACTGGAGAACTGGCCGTATACGATGCTGGGGACTTCCACCCACGACACGAAACGGAGCGAGGATGTTCGTGCCCGCATCAACGTACTAAGCGAGCGGCCACGCGAGTGGGAGAAGGCGGTGTTCAGGTGGCGTCAGCTCAATCGCAAGCACAAGCGGCAGGTCGAGGGGTTCCATGTTCCGACGGCTAACGAGGAGTATTTACTTTATCAGACCCTCGTGGGCATATGGCCTTTTGTTGAACGCGACAAAGCGGGATTGGTAGACCGGCTGCAGCAGTATATGATTAAAGCATTACGGGAAGCAAAAGTACACACCAGTTGGGTCAATGTAAACTCCGCACACGAAAATGCCGTCGAGCATTTCATCGCGATGATCCTGAATCCCAGGAAGTCGGTCAAATTTCTATCGGCTTTTGAGGAGTTTCACCAGCTCATCGCCCACCTTGGAGCCCTTAATTCCTTGTCGCAACTCCTGTTGAAAGCTACGTCGCCGGGAGTACCTGATTTTTATCAGGGTAACGAACTCTGGGAGTTTTCCCTGGTGGATCCTGACAATCGCCGTGCAGTCGACTACGAGCACCGGGCGGAATTACTTGAATCACTTCAGTCGCAGCAACTCGGGCAAGACCTGATCTCCGGGCTGACACATAGCTGGAGCGACGGGCGAATCAAAATGCATGTAACGCAGCGCGCATTAAACTTCCGTCGCGAACATCCCGCCCTATACAATGTTGGCAGCTATTCGCCTGTGAATGTTATAGGACCTCTCACCGAACACGTGGTTGCATTCATACGTACGCACGAGCGTGCCAGCGCCATCACTGTAGTTCCGCGCCTGTTGGGAATCGCGGGACTTCCGCCCGCAACCCTCGTTGCAGATGGATTTTGGGCCGATACAAAACTTCGGCTTCCGAACGGATCTGCCCCGCACTGGCGAAACGAGATGACTGGTGAGATTCTTCACGTGGAATCGGGAGAGCTTCTATTGCCGCTCAGTTTCCTTGAGCGATTCCCGGTTGGTCTGCTTTCCAATGAGTCCTAAAACCGACACGCCGTCCGAACCTGAGCGCACACGGCTGACCGACCTGCTTCGCCGCCACGGGTTGAAGACTACGAAAAGCCTGGGGCAGCATTTTCTAATCGACGATGAAGTCTTGCACACAATTGCACATTCGCTGGAACCCGGCCCTGGCAGTGACGTAGTCGAGATCGGCTCCGGCGCTGGGAATCTCGCAGTAATGCTGTCGCTGTCCGGAGCAAAGGTGACTGCTCTGGAAGTCGACCGAAAGTTCGAGCTATTGCACCGTGAGATTCAACTGTCACCCGGGGGCATGACCGAACGGCTGCGATGGCAATACATGGACGCGTTAGACTTTGATTACGCAGCCGCGGCACGCGCAACGCACGAGCTCGGTCGTCGCTTTCTCATCGCCGGCAATATTCCGTACCAGATTACATCGCCGCTGATTATGAAGATCCTCGAGAGCGGTGCTGCGTTTGATTGTATGGTGCTGATGATCCAGCGCGAAGTAGCGGAACGCCTGGCCGCCACGCCCGGCGGCAGGAAAAGCGGTGCGATTACGATCAAGGTGCAGTACTATTGCACGGTTGAACCTGTATTGGATGTTCCACCTGAGGCGTTTCTTCCGCCGCCGGAAGTACACTCTCGTGTACTGCGGTTTGTCCGAAAAGAAAGCGACATGGATCACAATCCACCGAAGTTCTTTCGGCTGGTTGAAGCAGCGTTTATGCACCGGCGAAAGACCCTGGTGAATGCCGTGTCGAGCGGCACCCTCGGCTACTCGCGCGAGCAACTCGAAGAAGCGCTGGCCGCCATTGGGTTGTCCGCCAGGGTACGTGCTGAAGAGCTTGGTGTAGCTGCATTTATTGCGTTACAGCAGCACCTGGACGGCAGCGCTGCCGCCGGCTAGTCCCTGAAACTCATTGCACTCGCGGTTGCAGCTTATCAGGAGTACGTCAGCAACCCCCGCCGGAGGACTTCCCATGCCACTATTCCTGACATCGCGCATCCGAGGTGCAGCACGTCATTGGATTATAGGCTGCCTTGTCATCATTTTCATTATAATCGTTGTTATAGGCTCTGGTTTTTATTACGTTTCCAAAAAGGTCGGCATAGGCACATTCGATGTGGTGGCAAAGGCAGATCCGCCGGCTTACGCAACGACAGACGAGCTACTGCCCTCCAGGGCCGGATCCTTTACCCGTACCTCCGTTACCTCCAACAGCGCCGAGATTGCCGGCATGATGTCGACTGCGCCGGCTAACACCAGGATGAACGCAACATCAGGTACCGTGGCGGCGCTCTACGCCGACCCGTCAAACCTGAGCGCGCTGGTCTTTGCGATGAACACAGGGGAGGTCCACCGTTCCGGGTCGGAGAGTAATCCTTTTGAGAGCATCGCAAAAAGCAAAGGAGATCACAGCCAGGGCTTTCACGCGCAGTCGAAGTTCAAAAACATTCAGATGGGAATGGCCGGCTGGAGCAAGCCGAACTGGACCTATGCTGTGATCACGACGGAAACCGAGGCACTTGATTTCGCAAAGAACTTCGACCCCGCTAAATAGTGTGCCGAACCCGAAGTTCCTATCCAGTTTGGTCGCGGAAAATGAGCTCAGTTCGGCACACAAAACTGATTACGAACTAACGGTACACCACACCTAGCAAATAAAATGGCGGCGCGAGCTTTAAGCCCGCGCCGCTTGTGTAACCTTAATCCCGTACTGGATTACCGGTGCAGCCACATCCTCATCATCGACAGCAACTGCTCCTGGTCGACAGGCTTGGTGATGTAGTCGCTGGCGCCAGCTTCGATGCATTTCTCGCGGTCGCCCTTCATTGCCTTCGCCGTTACGGCAATAATCGGTAGCGACTTATAGCGCGGGAAATCACGGATAGCGCGGATGGCCTCGTAGCCGTCCATATCCGGCATCATGATATCCATCAGGATCAGATCAACATCCGGCTGACGCTCCAGCATTTCCACGGCATCGCGGCCGCTCTCCGACGACATCACCTGCATTTGGTTGCGTTCAAGGATGCTGCTCATGGCAAAGATGTTGCGCGCATCGTCATCAACGATCAACGCCCGCTTGCCACCAAGCACGGTTGCCGGATCGTGAAGCCGCTCCACCATTCTCCGTTTGTCCTCCGGTAACGAGTTTACCGGGCGATGAAGGAACAACGCGGTCTCATCCAGTAGCCGCTCCGGTGAGCGAACATCCTTCACGATCACCGAGTGAACCAGCTTGTTCAGGTGCGCCTCTTCATCCTTTGTCAGGTCCTTGCCTGTATACACGACAATCGGCACGTGGCGTGCCACATCGTTCTTTTGCAGCTGTTCGATCGCTTCGAACCCACTAAGACCGGGCAGGAGCAGATCGAGCACGATACAATCGAACCTCTCCTGCGAAGCTGCGGCCAGCGCCTCTTCCGCGCTACCCACCGCCGTTGTGTTTACGTCACCATTTCCGATCAGCCCCATAATGGCGTTCCGATCGCGTTCGTCATCCTCCACGATCAACAGGCGTTTGGCCGGCTTTTCGATGAACTCCGCAGCACGTTTAAAGACTTCTTCGAGTTTTTCACGGGCAACCGGTTTGGTCATCGCGTCAAATGCGCCACGTTTCACACCACGAGTCCGTTCCTCATCCACCGAAATAATAACGACGGGGATGTGACGAGTACTGGAATCGGTTTTGAGTCGATCCAGGATCGTGAACCCATCAATATCAGGCAGGAAGATATCGAGCGTGATCGCGTCTGGACGGAAGCCATGTGCCAGCGCGAGTGCAGTATCTCCGCGTGTCGCAACCAGCCCTTTAAAGCCGAGCTCACGCGCGACCTCAAGCAGCACCTTGCCAAAGTTCCGGTCGTCCTCGACGATCAACATCACGCGATCGCCTGGCTTGATACTGGCCCGATCATCCGGCAGTTCAACGCCGGCCTGCCGTAGATGTTCGGCACGGGAACTGGGTGTATAGACCGCACGGTCAGCACCTGCACTAATGCGCGCAGCCAGTGGCGAAAGCATTGTAGCACCACCTGCTGCAATCGCGCCGGCTGCTGCATAGCTTGTGCTGCCACTATAAGCCGCCGCGCTCGCAAGGGACGAGCCGTTTCCGTCGCCGTCTTCATCCTGCAATTCCTCGACGGGCTTGGGGGGAGTGGTCGACACATACTCCAGGGGCACATACAGCACAAAGGTGCTCCCCATTCCCGGCGTGCTGCTAAGCCGGATTTCGCCGCCGAGAAGACGCGCAATTTCGCGGCTGATCGACAATCCCAGGCCCGTGCCGCCAAACTTGCGGTTGGTCGCGCCTTCTGCCTGTTGGAACGCCTCGAAGATAATGGCCTGTTTATCGAGCGGAATTCCGATGCCCGTGTCTTCCACGCTGAACGCGACGACCGACTCCGCCTTCGAAAGCACGGGATGCGCTTGTGAGTAACCTGCTTTTGCCTGGTGCATCCGCAGTTTGACATGGCCCTGCTCCGTGAACTTGAAAGCGTTCGCGAGCAGATTCTTCAGCACCTGCTGCAGGCGTTTCGGATCCGTATGCATCGTTGCCGGCAGATCCGGGTCGGTTTCGATAATGAACTCGAGGTTTTTTTGCTCGCCGACATGGCGGAACGTGCGCTCGACGAAGTCCTCCAGATCCACGAACGGCACTTCTTCGATGTCGAGCGTGACAGTTCCGGATTCGATCTTCGATAGATCCAGGATGTCGTTGATTAGCGAGAGCAGATCGCTGCCCGCGCCGTTGATCGTCTGCGCGTACTCGACCTGCCGCCCACTGAGGTTGCCCTCCGGATTGTCCGCTAACTGACGCGACAGGATGAGAAGCGAATTGAGCGGGGTGCGCAACTCGTGACTCATATTAGCCAGGAATTCGTTCTTGTACTTGGAGGTGAGGGTCAGCTGCGAAGCCTTCTCCTCCAGCGCCTCTTTCGCCAATTCCACTTCGCGGTTCTTGCGTTCCACTTCCATGTTCTGGTCGGCCAGTTGCCGCGCCTTCTCTTCCAGTTCCGCGTTGGTCTGCTGCAGTTCCTGCTGGCGGCTTGTGAGTTCCTGCGCCAGGCTCTGCGACTGCTTCAGCAGCTCTTCTGTTCTCATGTTCGCTTCAATCGTGTTTAGCACGATGCCGATGGAATCGGTCAGTTGGTCGAGGAAGGTCAGGTGCGTATCGGTATAGCGCTCAAAGCTGGCCAGCTCGATGATAGCTTTAACCTGTCCTTCAAATACGACCGGCATAACAACGATGTTGAGCGGAACTGCCTCACCGAGTCCTGAACTTATCTGGATATAGTCCGGGGGAACATTGGTCAGCAGAATCCGCTCCTTTTCCAGCGCCGTCTGTCCGACAAGTCCCTCGCCAAGACGGAAGCGGTTCGCCACCGTCTTCCGTTCCCGATAGGCATAACTGGACAGCAGCTTGAGAATTGGTTCTGTGCTACTGGTGTCCATGATGTAGAATACACCCTGGTGCGCAGAGACCACAGGAGCCAGTTCGCTCAGGATCAGGCGCCCTACCTCCAGCAGGTCTTTCTGCCCCTGCAGCATTCGTGTGAATTTCGCCAGGTTCGTCTTCAGCCAGTCCTGTTCAGTATTCTTCAGGCTGGTTTCGCGCAGGTTCACGATCATCTGGTTGATGTTGTCCTTGAGCAGGGCAACCTCGCCGCTCGCCGCGACATTGATTGACCGCGTGAGGTCGCCCTTCGTCACTGCGGTTGCCACATCTGCGATGGCGCGCAGCTGCGTGGTCAGCGAAGCAGCAAGCTGATTCACGTTGTCCGTGAGAGCACGCCATGTGCCGGCAGCGCCCGGGACATTGGCCTGGCCCCCCAGGCGGCCTTCGACACCTACCTCGCGCGCAACGCCAGTGACCTGGTCGGCGAACGTTGCCAGCGTGTCGATCATGAAATTGATCGTGTCAGCCAACGCTGCAATTTCCCCCTTGGCCGCGAGGACCAACGTCTGGTTCAGGTCACCATTGGCGACCGCTGTGACGACTCGTGCGATGCCGCGGACCTGCTCGGTCAGGTTTCCAGCCATCATGTTTACGGAGTCCGTGAGATCTTTCCACGTTCCCGCCACGCCTTTAACGTCGGCCTGGCCACCCAGCTTTCCTTCAGTGCCTACTTCGCGCGCGACACGAGTCACTTCCGACGCGAACGAGCTGAGCTGGTCCACCATTGTATTGATCGTGTTTTTCAGTTCGAGGATTTCGCCCTGCACGTCGACGGTGATCTTACGCGACAGGTCGCCATTTGCAACTGCCGTCGTCACGTCGGCGATGTTACGAACCTGGCCCGTTAGATTCGCGGCCATAAGATTCACGTTTTCCGTCAGATCCTTCCAGGTTCCCGCCACACCGGAAACGTATGCCTGGCCCCCCAGCTTGCCCTCCGTTCCGACTTCGCGTGCAACACGCGTTACCTCGGAAGCAAAGGAGCGCAGCTGGTCCACCATCGTGTTGATCGTATCCTTCAGCTCAAGGATTTCGCCTTTCACGTCGACGGTAATCTTCTTGGACAGGTCGCCATTCGCCACCGCCGTCGTCACCTCGGCAATATTACGAACCTGCGCCGTCAGGTTGCCGGCCATCATGTTCACGGAGTCGGTGAGGTCTTTCCACGTCCCGGACACACCTTTAACATCTGCCTGGCCGCCGAGCCGTCCCTCCGAACCCACTTCTCGTGCCACACGTGTTACTTCCGACGCGAACGAGCTGAGCTGGTCCACCATCGTGTTGATGGTGTTCTTCAGCTCAAGAATCTCGCCTCGCACATCCACCGTAATTTTCTTTGATAGATCGCCATTCGCGACGGCCGTCGTTACCGCTGCGATGTTACGCACCTGGCCCGTAAGATTCGCGGCCAGCAGGTTCACGTTGTCCGTCAGATCTTTCCACGTCCCGGACACGCCTTTAACGTCGGCCTGCCCGCCCAGTTTTCCTTCCGTACCCACCTCGCGCGCCACGCGCGTCACTTCCGACGCAAACGAACGAAGCTGGTCCACCATCGTGTTGATCGTATTTTTCAGTTCGAGAATTTCGCCGCGCACATCGACCGTGATCTTCTTGGAAAGGTCGCCATTCGCGACCGCCGTCGTCACTTCCGCGATGTTACGGACCTGGCCCGTAAGATTACCTGCCATCATGTTTACCGAATCGGTAAGGTCTTTCCACGTACCGCTGACGCCCTTTACGTCGGCCTGGCCGCCGAGGCGCCCTTCCGAACCCACCTCGCGTGCGACACGCGTCACTTCGGACGCGAACGAGCTGAGCTGATCCACCATCGTGTTGATGGTGTTCTTGAGCTCCAGGATTTCGCCTTTAACGTCGACCGTGATTTTACGCGAAAGGTCGCCATTCGCGACTGCCGTTGTCACTTCCGCGATATTACGCACCTGGCCCGTAAGATTCGCCGCCAGCATGTTCACGCTGTCCGTCAGGTCCTTCCACGTGCCGCTGACCCCTTTGACGTCGGCCTGGCCGCCCAGCTTACCTTCCACACCCACTTCGCGCGCGACACGGGTCACCTCAGAGGCAAACGAGCGGAGCTGATCCACCATCGTGTTGATCGTGTCTTTGAGTTCGAGAATTTCGCCGCGCACGTCCACCGTGATCTTGCGCGAAAGATCGCCGTTCGCGACGGCCGTTGTCACTTCAGCGATGTTACGTACCTGTGCGGTCAGGTTTCCAGCCATCATGTTCACCGAGTCCGTCAGATCCTTCCACGTCCCGCTGACACCTTTCACCTCGGCCTGGCCGCCCAGCCGACCTTCCGAACCTACTTCGCGCGCCACACGTGTCACTTCCGAAGCGAATGAACCGAGCTGATCCACCATCGTGTTGATCGTGTTCTTCAGCTCCAGGATTTCGCCTTTCACGTCGACCGTGATCTTACGCGACAGATCACCATTCGCGACAGCCGTTGTCACTTCGGCGATGTTACGCACCTGGCCCGTAAGATTACCGGCCATCATGTTCACGCTGTCCGTCAGATCCTTCCACGTGCCGGACACGCCTTTAACGTCGGCCTGGCCCCCGAGCCGGCCTTCGGAACCCACCTCGCGTGCAACACGTGTCACTTCCGAAGCGAATGAACCGAGCTGATCCACCATCGTGTTGATCGTGTTTTTCAGCTCGAGAATTTCTCCGCGGACATCGACGGTGATCTTTTTCGAAAGATCGCCATTAGCCACTGCGGTCGTAACAGCGGCAATGTTACGCACCTGGCCTGTCAGGTTTGCGGCGAGAAGGTTCACGTTGTCCGTCAGATCCTTCCACGTACCGCTGACGCCCTTAACGTCTGCCTGGCCTCCCAGCTTTCCTTCCGTACCCACTTCGCGCGCCACACGCGTCACTTCCGAAGCGAAGGATCCGAGCTGATCCACCATCGTATTGATTGTGTCTTTCAGCTCAAGAATCTCGCCGCGCACATCCACGGTAATCTTCTTCGAAAGGTCGCCGTTCGCGACGGCGGTCGTCACCTCTGCGATGTTACGGACCTGGGCGGTAAGATTCGACGCCATCGAGTTCACCGAGTCCGTAAGATCCTTCCACGTACCGGCGACGCCCTTCACCTTCGCCTGTCCGCCAAGCTTACCTTCGGTACCCACCTCTCGAGCCACACGCGTCACTTCGGAAGCAAAGGAGCCAAGCTGGCTCACCATCGTGTTCACGGTTCGCGCGGTACGAAGAAACTCACCTTCCAGCGGACGCCCATCCACTTCCAGTTCCATGTTCTGGTTGAGGTCGCCTCGCGCCACGGCCCCGATCACGCGGCTCATCTCGTTGGTCGGACGCACCAGGTCGTCGATCAGGCCATTGATCGAATTCACCCACTCGCTCCAGTCACCGCCGACCTGCGGTAGCGTTGCCCGCTGCCCCAGCTTTCCCTCCTTGCCGACGACTCGCTGCAGGCGATTCACTTCCTTGACCATGCGGTCATTCATTTCGAAAACATCGTTCAGCGTTTCGGCAATTTTGCCTTCGACGCCTGCCCATCCGATCGGTAGTCGGACGGAGAAATCACCCTTTCGAAACGCAGCGAGTGCGGACAGCAAATCTCGCATGTCGCACGGAATTTCTCGGGTGTTGGAAACGGTGGTTACGGGCTTCGCCCCACGAGGACTCATACAACGACCTGTCTTTTAGATTGATTTGCAGTTTATAGTAACTCTAAACTCTACAAAGCAAGGCTTCTATTTAAAAAAACTGCCCACTTATTGGGCCTATTTAGGGAAGCCGTATTCTCTCGAAAAAGCACGCCAAAGGCGTGCGGCGCTGCGCTTCTCATACACTCTGTGCACTCTCGGTAGGCGCAGTCCGAGCCGGTTGGAGAGGAGCTGTATTACGGCCGGGCTACGAGCCCTCACGTTCGAAGCGCCGCAGGACATCGTGGCTGATGGCGGGAGTACCCCCGGCCTGGGTGGCTACGTACGCCCCGGCTAAATTTGCTTTTCTCAACGAGTCGCGAAGGCTGTGGCCTGTTGCCAGGTGTAGCACAAAGGCCGCTGTAAAGGCGTCTCCCGAACCGACGGTGTCCTTCACCTCAACCTTCACGCCCTCAGAGGCGGCATGCTCCCCCTTGGACCATGCTTCTGCTCCCATGGGACCGCGCGTAAGCACAACTGTCGCAATATCGAATTTTTGGATTAGATCCTGGACCGCATCAATCTCATTCGCTGGAAGGCCCAATTTAGGTCGCATAGCCGCGAGTTCGCCTTCGTTGAGCTTCAACACATCCGTCAACTCAAGCGTGGACCGCAGTACCTGTTCATCGTAGTGTGGCGGTCGCAGGTTGATGTCGCAAACGCGCAGGCAATTGGCGGGCGCGGAGGCCAGCGCCGCCTGGATGCTGGTGCGCGAGATCGCCGACCGCTGCGCGAGTGTCCCGAAGCACAGAATGTCAGCTTTATCCAGCAGGTAACGGTCGCCGTCGTAGAACTCAATGTAGTCCCATGCCACTTCAGGCGTGATCTCATAGCTGGCGGTGCCGCCTGCACCCAGCGTGACCGGCACTGTTCCCGTTGGTCGAACCGGATCGACCTGGATGTAATCGCGCGGAAGGCCAATCTCCTCTGCACGATTGCGAATGAGGCTTCCCAGGTCGTCCCGGCCTACGCGCGAGATCAGGGAACCCGTTGCGCCGAACGCGTGCGCATGATAGGCGAAATTGAAAGGGGCGCCGCCAAGATGACGCTCTTCTCCGATGAGGTCCCACAACACTTCACCTATTGCGACAACATTCAGATCCTCAACTGGAACCACACTCGCCATGTTTTGCCTCTCACCGTTTAATCACATGATGCAACCCAGCTACCGCTTGCGGCGAAACAGACCGTCAATCTTCTTCTCATCCATGCCAAGCGCGCGGTAAACAAGCTGGTAACAGCCGATCGCATCCCGGTTCGCACGCGCCGCGTCGAACTCGGTGTCGTCAATAGAATCAGCCACGTCGCACAGGAACTCCCACTGCTTCACACTCTGTATCGTGGCGGCTGCAGCGTCTTCGGTATAGGGATACAGATCGAATCCTACGCGTTCGCCTTTGTCGCCATATCCGCCCCGCTGCAGTTCCTTGGCGATCGCGATCGTTTCCATGAAGTTCAGGCAGCCTGTCATGTTGTCGTCGTCAAAAGTTCCCCAGCCGCTGTTTGCATGAAGGTGACCAAGTTTACCGAGGCTCATTAGCAGCGCTGCATATTCTGCGAGCGGCTCGCCGTTCATGATCAGGTGCTGGAAATCCATGTTCACCGACAGCCGCGACGTATCGACTCCCGCATCCCTGATGCGCTGAATCGTAAACAGCGTCATGCCAATATTGCGCATGAGTATCTTCATGGCGGGCTCGCTGTTTTTGTGCTCCAGGAAAACTTTCACCTTTTTCGAAGCGGCATAGTCCACGACCTTGCCGACGTTCTTCACGAACGCATTCCACGTCTTAACGTAATCAAGCTGGAATGGGTAATTGTACCCTTCTGCCCCCGGCCAGATGATGAGGTGCGCACCGGCCTGTTTCGCAATATCCACGGCGTTACAGGCAAGTTTTACAGCCAGGCGTTGCTTTGCCGGATCCGGATTAATAAACGAACCCTGGATAAAGTCGTCCATGCAGTGAAACCCAATCGCGACACAGTAGAGTTCTTTCTTTCCGAGCGCCTTAATGATGGCATCGTAGCTCTTCTCGTTGATTTCGCCGGGGTAATGGAACTCGTAGCTGTCGATGTAATCCCCGCAGGCGTCCACAACCCTTTTCGTACGAGACACCATGTCCTCGTCGCGTGCCTCAAAGTGATAACCGCCGGGGACAAACCGCGTCGCATTTGGACCGAAAGCCCAGATGCCTACCGAGTTTTTAATTCGTTTCCTCATGCATGCTCCATTAATTTTTCAACTACAGCAAAGGCTTGGAGCCGCATGTTCAATGGAAAGATGGACGTCAGCAATGGCATCACACAGCCTTTGCCATCGGCCCTAACTCCATAGGCCAGCGACGTGCTTTGAAGGTTGCAACCCTCACAGGGCTGCAATGTCTGGCTGCTCTATGGAAAATTCGGAAGCCCCACAGCGCGTGATAATTCGAAAGGCGCAGCCAGCCGACGCGGATGTGATGCTTGCGCTCATTGTAGCGCTCGCGGAATACGAAAAGATCGAGCCGCCCGATGAGCCGGCGCGGCACAGACTCGTGCGCGATGCTTTCAGTGATAAACCACGCTTCGAGGTACTCCTGGCAGAAACCGCGGAGCACACCGCCATCGGCTATGCCTTCATCCTTGAGACCTATTCGAGCTTTAAGGCTTTGCCGACACTGTACCTCGAGGATATCTTTGTGTTGCCGGAAAAACGGGGAGCTGGAGCGGGCTTCGCCCTTTTCCGCGAAGTGGTACGGGAGGCCAGGAGGCGCGGGTGCAGCCGCGTCGATTTCCAGGTGTTGCGCTGGAACACACTCGCTCAAGACTTCTATGCGCGGCTGGGAGCCGTGCACCTCGAGGACTGGTGGCCATACCGGCTGGAGGCTCAGCAGTTTGATGCGGTCGCCGATGCCTCACTTCGGCGATAAGGCACACAAAACGCGCAATAGGGCTTCACATGCGTTCGAATCATGAAAAGTTTATGCGGATGGCAATTGGGCGTGCCGAGGCCGGAGACGCTCCCTATGGAGCAGTCATGGTTCAAAATGGGATCGTCGTCGCTTCCTCTTTTAACACCGTGAAAGCAGATCGTGATCCTACGGCGCACGCCGAAATTAAACTGGTTCGCGCGACGGTGCGCGAGCTTGGGCTCACCAATCTTGAGACGTGCACGATGTACAGCACGGTCGAACCATGTCCCATGTGCATGGGCGCCGCAATGCTGGCCGGCGTCGGGACCGTCGTGTATGGCGCCAGTATTCAGGAGGTAAAAGCATACCGACCCCAGATTGAGCTGAGCTGTCGCGAAGTGGCCGCTCGCGGGTTCCGAAAAATTGAAGTCATCGGCGGTGTGCTTGGTGACCTTTGCGTGGCGCCCTTTGGCCTCGGGAAATGAGCTGGTTAACCCTTCACAATCAGCCCCGGCGTTGCGGCCTGTTTGACTTTGATAAGGCCCGTTTGCGGAAATGCCTTACCCAGGACTAACTTGCTGTCTGCCCCTAGCCACTGGTCCAGGATACTCGCATACACCCCGCGGAAATCGGTGGTATACTTCAGATCGCCCTGGTCCAGGTCCGTCAGGCTTGGCCGTTTGCCGGCCATCCCGGGATTAAGCATATCGCCTACGAGGAACATTGGCGCGGCAGTTCCGTGGTCCGTGCCGCCGCTGGCATTTTCGCCGACACGCCGCCCAAACTCGCTGAACGTCATGATTAATACGCGGTCGGAATTGCCCTGCGCCTGCATGTCGCGCTGAAATGCCGCGACGCCGTTTGCGAAACGCTCCAGGAGATTGTCATGCGAGTTGGCCTGGTTGGCGTGCGTATCGAAACCGGTAAGCGTCACGTAGTAAATACGGCTGGGTAAACCACCGGCGATCATCTTTGCGACCGTCTGCAGGCTGTTCGCGAATTGCTCGCGAGGATATTCCACGCCACCTTTATACTTCTTCGCGACTTCCCGAACGCGGTCGGAACTCAGCACGGCATTGTTGGTTACCTTACGCAGGAAATCCAGGGTGTCGTTGTGCGGTAATTCGTTCGCAGCGTTCAGCATCTGGAAATTCTTTTCCTTGGCCTCTCCCTGCCCCTCGGTCCAGCCGAAGGAGTTTGGATCCTGGAAGGCGACGCCAAACCCTTTCTGCCCGCCGAACGCCTGCGGACGCTCTCCTCCTACAGCGACTCCCGCTACTGGTTCTGCCGTGCCTCCGCACTGGTTGTCAAAGTAGCGCCCGATCCACCCGCTGTCCGAGTAGCGATCGCTGTCCACAGCCGTGTGCCAGATTTCCATCGAACGGAAATGGGAGCGGTTCGGATTCGGGTATCCAACGCCTTCGATAACGCATAGCTTGCCCTGGTCGGCCAGTTCTTTGAATGCCTTCATCCTGGAGTTCAGTGCGACATCGCCGGTCAGCTTGATCAGCTTATCATCTTTAAGAGCTATCCGCGGACGGGCACGGTAGTACGCGTCATCGGTGAACGGCACAAGTGTGTTCAGACCATCGTTGCCACCACCCAGTTGCACGACCACCAGCACACGGTCATCCTTGAAACCGGGAATAGGCCCACCCAGTTCGGCATTGGCAGCGGCCGCCGCGCGCGCGAGGAACGCCGGCATCGCGGCACCCACAGCAAAAATACTCGAGGCCCGGATAAATTCCCGGCGGGTGCAAAGAAGACAGTTATCGGACATTGTGCTGGCCTTTCCAGTTAAACGCAAAAGCGCGAAGCAGAGCGGAGTGGCTCCCGCTCAGTGTGGAATACATTCGAATTCCCAACGACAAATACTCGCGAGTCACCATGATGCCTGGCGCGGCTTGTGTTCCGCACTTCGTTAACATACCTGGTACTCCGCGGTGCTGAGGAGAAGCTGAACCGTCGCGCGAAGATCTTCTTCGGCGACCCGATCAACGGGCACTGGCTTACCGGGAGGAACAGCTTGTGCCATGACGTTCTTTAGTTTTTCGCGTTGCGCCGGTTCCAGCGGAAAACCGATAAAATAGGCGGTCAAACCATCGATAATTTCATCCGAGGTCTTGCCCTGGAACTGCTTAAAAAACTCTCGTGCCTTAAAGGGCGCCCGCTGCATGGCACGTGTTTCGAACGCGTTCGCGCCACGTTGCTTTTGCAGCGCCGTGTAAAGTGAGCTGCTCGGAATGTCCCGCGGCATTGCGTCCTGCCCCGCTGGAGCATTTTTCTCCACGTCCGGTCGCATATTCTCATCGTTCATGCCCGGGTTCGTGGCCATGCCGTCCATGTTCGACATGGATTCGGCATCGCCATTGCCGTTACCGTCCAGCCTCGCCAGGAACTTCGCGCCTTGCTTGAGAGCGCCGCCCCCCTTGCCAAAGCCGCCAAAACTGGGCACAACACCGCTGACAAGGTAGTTGGCAAAATTATAGCGGATGAGCAGCGTGTTCGTGTTGATCCAGGCCTTGCCACCGTCCCAGCCCTTTACGTTTGGCGGAAAGAACAGCGCCTGCCCCATCGCACGCATTGCAAGCTGTGCGACTGGCGGCTTGGCCTCAAGCGGAGCATTAAGCTGCACCATGAGATTTACCACCAGTTGGGACGGGCTTTTTACCTGCGAGTGCATCGCCCTGTCGCTATAGAACGCCTCGCTGGAAAACATCTGCCGCAGCAAAGGTTTCAGTTCGTATTTGTTTTTGCGAAGCGTCTCGGCCAGGCCGGTCACTACTTCCTGTTCCGGCTCGTCGTAGGCAAAGAACTTCCATAATTTCCTGGAGATGAACTCGGCGCACGCGGGCTGTTGCATGATGATGCTGATGATTTTGTCGCCATCGAAGTTGCCGGTCTGGCCCAGGAAGGTTTTGTTATCGGTGTCGTGCCGGCGGGAATCAAAGAAGTATTGGCCGTCACGATCAGCCCACCCGGTAAATGCGCGCGCAGCTTCCTTGATGTCATTCTCGGTGTAGTTTCCGATGCCCAGCGTAAACAGTTCCATGAGCTCGCGCGCCCAGTTTTCATTCGGTTTCTGCCGCGTGCTTTGGATCTGATCCAGGTAACGCATCATGGCCGGGCTTTTGCCAACGGCGCGCGTCAGCTGGTCGAAATTCGCCGAGGCGTTGGAGCGGAAAATCTGGTTGAGCTGAAGGTTCGCCTGCGGCTCCTTCACCTTTTCAGCACTTGTTGCAAAGTGACCGTGCCAAAACAGCGCGAGTTTTTCTTCGAGCGGCCGCTGGCTCAACCGCATTCGCGTGATCCACCACGATTCCAGGCCCACCATTGCTTCTCTGGCTTCCTTTTGCTTTTCCTGCCGAAACTGCCGCTTCTCTTCTTCGGACATTGTCGCAACGGTCTGGCGCAATTCACGGTAATTGAACCGCTGGGGCAAGTCGCTGGGTGCGGCGGGAGCGACGTCTGGAAGACGCTCGTAATCCACAAACGCCGACACTGCTTCCTGGGGTTTCATGGCCGCCAGTCGCACAATCGCCATTGGCGGCACGCCAAAGCCGGCGCGATTAAGCAGATGGCGCGCCGTGCGTTCGTTCCACTTAAACTCCGGGCGGCTGAATGCGGGGTCGAGTAAGCTCATTCCTGGTTATACCTCTAAAGGTAACGCTTCTTTGGAGCAAGAGATTTGCCGCGATCACCTCATTTTATAACATGTGCAGATGCAATGACGTGTGTTGAGGGCCTCCTGCGTCTCAGGGACCGGTAATGTACTGCTGTCCTCGTGCCTGTTCCTATTGGAACAGAAAGACAATCCCCTCCTTCTACGCAGCCACCGGGAGACTGTGGCTTTACGAAAGGGCCTGCGTGTAAGCGTCGCCGATATGAAGGAGCTGTCTGAGTTCGGGGGTGTGTGCCTTTGTTTTCAAGGCCTCACTCGGTTCGTAACCTGCCCACGGCTTCATCCAGAAGTGACCGTAGTTCATAATGATCGCTTTGCGATCGTTCGCCGTGTAATTGTTAAACGCCGCGTGATAGACACGCCCATTAAAAAGATACGCCGTGCCGGCTTTGTGCGACATGCGGACGTGGCCCGGCATCTCTTCCGGGTTTTCCACCTGCGGGAACGGATAGCCATCTGGATACCGATGGCTTCCCGGCATGAATGCGGTTACACCACCATTCGGCTCCGTGTCGGTCAGCAGGTAGAACACCTTCACCATCAGTGTGCTCATTGGATGATAAACTCCACGCTGCGCGACGTCGTGATGCCAGGAGATGTGAGATACACTATCGCCCGGCTTCACATGGCCGTCGTTGTCGACCATGGAAATGTCGTCACCGACAAGTTCCCGCACGATTGGAAACATTCGTGAGTGAGCGAGGAGATGTAAAAAAATATCGTTGTACTCGATGATGCCCAGGATCTGCCGTTCATTCGGCTTTCGGGTGCCTGGAAGGGATGTGTCGGCCTCCCAGCGCTTGTACGCGCAATCGAACGCTGCCGAGAGTTCACTGAGTTCGTTAGCAGACAGAAAGTTTTCGAATACAAGGTAGCCGTTTGTATCGTACGCGATTTTTTGTTCCCAGCTAAGCGCAGTGGGTGGTACAAGGACCGTGGTCATAACGCGAGAAGCCTCTGACGGGTAAAAGTTGAAGAAGTTCAATCGACTATAAACCCGCGACTATAATCAAGCGCATTGTTTTTACACGAGGCAACGGAGAACGGGGTAGCGTCGCAGGAGCTCTCCCGCGCTTTTGATTGTTTACTCCGCTATAAGCAAATCGCCGTGGCATTTGAACCGGCAGGAATGCCTATCCTGCAACGGACCTATCTAAGTCGCCACCAGTTCATGATGACATCGTTAAAAGTGATGGCGAGCGCGAGGCCAATGATCAGGAACGTAAACGTGTTATAAATCACCAGCATGAACTTCGCCGGTAGCGGCCGCCGGATAATTGCTTCGATGGTGGAGAAAAGTATGTGCCCGCCATCCAGTATCGGAAGCGGCAGCAGGTTGGTAATGGCAAGGATCACGTTAAAGCTGATGAAAAGCGTCAGGTAGTACATCCAGCCTTCGTTGGCAGCTTTGTAGGCCATCGTACCAATCGCGATCGGGCCACCCACATTCTCACGAACCGTCTGAAAGCTCGACTGCAACAGGTCGCCGATACCGATGATATAGCGAACGCCGAAATTATAAGCACCGGTAAATCCGCCGATGAACGCTTCCCCAAATGGACGCTTTACAAAGTCGGTAAACGGGCCCGGCCCGAAGGCGATCCCGATCTGCCCAAGCTTTGGGTTTTCGGGATGCGGCCGAACATCGACCTGTAACGTAACAGTAGAATAACCCGATTTCGCACTGCCCCGTTTTACTTCAACCGGAACCGTTTCTCCCAGGTGCTTTCGAATCTCGCGTGTCGCCCGTACTGCAGAGGTTACGGGCACGTTCGCAACCGACACAATCTCATCGCCGACACGAATGCCTGCCTTCTCCGCCGGCAGGTTGGGAATAGGCTGTACCACGTACGCAGGTTGATGTGGCTGCAGAGACAGCTGCAGCCAATCTTCGCCAGCCAGCGCCAGCAGCGGTGCGGACGTCGAAATGTTTTCGCCGGACTTTGTGTGGACCACGACCGAAACCGGTTCCTTTTTCCCGACGCTAAGCAGGTAGTCGACTGCTCGAATGATCGACTTGCTCGTGCCGACCTTCTTTCCATTAAGCTCGATTACTTTTCCTTCGGGAAGCTGATGCTCGACGGGCGGCTCCGACGGAATTTCGGTAGTTATCGTTGTGCCGGCACGTTCAACGACAGCGCCCACGTAAGCGGGCTTCTTGTCGGACTTGACGGCTTTCTGGTAGGCGACCAAGATATCGATGTATTCTTTAGTGGGCCGTCCGTTTACCGAAAGCACCCGGTCCCCCGGCTGAAGTCCGGCTCTCGAGACATCCACGTGTTCAACGGACTCGACAATCGGCAACGTGGGTGCAGGTTCGTGATGGCCGATCCAGTCCATTAAGAACAGCACGCAGACCGCGGTCAGGAAATTGTTAATACACCCGGCGCTGAACACCAGTATCTTCTGCCAGTACGGCTTGCTGCGCAGCGCGTCGACCTCCCGGACGACGCTCGCGCCGAGGCTCACCGGAGCCGGTGCGCTCAGTTCCGCGGCCGCAAGTTCTGCGTCGGCTTCCTGCTCTGGAGTTGCGGGCTTCTCGCCGGAGATGATCTCCTCCATCTCCTTGCTCATCGTTCCCACCATTTTCACGTAGCCACCCAGTGGGATCGCAGAAATACAGTACTCGGTCTGGCCGCGCTTTACCTTCCAGATTTTCTTCCCGAAGCCAATCGAGAAGGTCTCCACGGCGACACCGAAAAGCTTGGCGAACATGTAGTGGCCAAGCTCGTGGATGAAAATCGCGAAGGAGATCAGGACAACTACCGCGACTCCGCCGCGCAGAATGTCGATCATGCGAACTGCCTTTGGCGCGCATGTTCGCGCGCCCAGCGATCTGCAGCCTGGATCTGGTCCAGGGTCTCGGCCGACAGCGGATCATGGGCCTGGAGCGCGTCGTAAACGGTCTCCGGAATTCCCAGGAACGGTATTTCTTCTGCCAGAAAGCGCGCGACAGCCACTTCATTCGCGGCGTTCAGCACAGCGGGATAAGTTCCTCCGCGCTCGGCCGCATCGTATGCATATCTCAGGCATGGGAAGCTGTCCAGGTCCGGCTGCTCGAACGTCAGAGTTCCCAGCCGCGCCAGATCCAGCGCCGCAAAACGATTGGGGCGCCGCTCGGGATACATCAGCACGTTTTGGATTGGCAGGTACATGTCGGTCGTTCCCATTTGGGCAATGATTGAGCCATCGACATATTCCACCATGGAGTGAACCGTGCTTTGCGGATGCACCAGTACATCCACGCGACTCGCGGGTATTCCAAAAAGGTGGGCGGCTTCCATCACTTCGAAACCTTTGTTCATCAGAGTAGCGCTATCTATGGTAATTTTCGGTCCCATGTTCCAGGTGGGGTGACGCAGTGCAGCTTCCGGCGTAATACTTTGCATCGTGTCGCGACCCGCACCGCGAAAAGGTCCTCCGCTTGCTGTGAGGATGATCCGGCGAACCGCCGCGCCGCCGCACCCGTTCAGGCACTGGAAAACCGCGTTGTGCTCGCTGTCTATTGGAAGAATCGCCACGTCGTTCCCACGCGCCGCTTCCATCACCAGGTGACCTGCCGTGACCAGCACTTCCTTGTTGGCAAGTGCGACAGTCATACGCCGCTCAATGGCTCGCAAAGTAGGCAGCAGGCCTACAAAGCCCACCGTGGCCACGACAACCATGTCGGCTTCGTATTGGTCAATCAGTTCCACCAAGCCGTTGTCGCCAGTGTGGAATCGCGCGCCAACCGATGCCGCAGCATCCCGGGCAATGTTCGTGTTCTCACTGTTCCGAAGGCAAATCGCCTGCGGCCGGAAACGCAGTGTTTGCTCGGCCAGCAGTTCCGAGCGTGCGTTGGTGCTTAAGGCAACGACCTCGAACTCATCGGCGAAATCCGCGACGACTTCCAGCGCCTTAGTTCCAATCGAGCCGGTGGAACCGAGGATGATCAGGCGCTTTTTCATGCGGTTTGGTTATAGGAAGCTGGCTTTAGCCTATTCAAATTCGGCCTATCTGAATTTCTGACCGGCTTTGCCGACTGGCTCTTCCACCGGTCATCTCCGACTGCCATACGTAGCGTATGTTCAACCTGCCGCATTTTGCGCTCCGAACGACTGGTGATTCGCTCGCCTACGCGTTGTTTATCCTCTGTGCCATGCGGTCCGCAGCATTTCCGCAACGAGAGGTCTACTCCTCCTCATCGCCGAAGCCCGTCATATAGTCATCCGAGGCGCCAGAATCTGCCTCCTCGGTTGCCGCCACCGTCTCGGCGACCGGGCCACGGCGGCCGCCGGGATGCGGCTTGAGCATTCGCCGATCCCGTGCTGCCTCGGTTTCCTCTCCCGGACAAACCACGATGTGACGCTCCATGCCTTCACCACGGCTGATCGTGTAAATGCCGCGGATCTCCTTGAGGCTGTTATGAATGATCTTCCGTTCGCTGGCGCTCATCACTTCGAGGTCCACCTCGACTCCTTCGCGCAACGCACGCCGCGCGGCCCGCTCAGCCTGTTGCTCAAGCCGCGCGATGCGCTTTTCACGGTAGCCCTCGCAGTCGACATAAACCGGGTACAGATCGCGGGCACCATGCACCACCATACGATTTACCAGTACCTGCAGCGCATCCAGGTTCTGTCCGTTTCGGCCGATAATCAGCGAGCCCTCCCCGCCGGCGTGGATGTTCAGAATCGTTCCGATCTTTCGTCGCAGCACTTCCACATGTGCCCGCGCACCGATCAACTCCAGCATTTTGCGCAGGTGCTCTTTCGCCCGGTTGACCAGTACGTCTTCGCGCACCTGGAGCCGTAGCGTCACACCCGGCAGCGGCTCGGCACCCGGAAGAATATCATCGTGCGCTGAGGAAAGCAGCGTGGTCTCTACAGCATCCAGGGAAACTCCGAGCTGACGCAGCCCCTCGGCAAGTGCCTGCTGTTCTGTATCGGCGGAAATATCGATTGAAATCATCGTGGGGGGTAACGTCGCGGCAGGAAATCGACACGCAAGTCTTTATGCAAAACATAATATCGTGTTCAAAATCATGGTCGCCTTTCTGCCTGACGCTTCCCATAGGTGGGATTAATCTGTTGTCTTCTGAAACTCAAGGCTTCGCCACAGGTACCAGCAGGCTATTGTGGCGTATGGATGCCAGCGCTGCGCAATCTTCTCAGACTTTTTGCGATCCGGCAACTCCTTCAAACCGTACACATTTCGCATTGCGGCGCGAACTCCATAGTCGCCCCACGCGAAAACGTCGGGCCTGCCAAGGCAGAACATCAGGAACATGTGCGCCGTCCATACCCCAATTCCATGTACCTGGGTCAGCGCCTCAATTACCTCGTCGTTGGATAACTTGTGAATTGCGGGCAGATTGAGCCGGCCATCGGTCACCCGTGCGGCAAGGTCGTGCACGTAGGAAGCCTTCTGGCGCGACAGTCCCGCCGCGCGTAAATCCTCCACGGAAGCCGCGCTTAGTTTGTTCACACAGAACGCGCCATCTTCACCACGGCTGAGTTTCTGCACGCGATCGAAAATCGCGCGTGCAACACCGGTCGAAATCTGCTGGGAAACAATGGACCGGATCAGCATCTCCAGCCGGTCCGACTGCAGGCGCAGGCCGAATGCACCCGCACGTGTAATGACTTTGGCGAGAACAGGATCACACGCTGAAAGATGCTCGAGCGCTTCATTAACCGTGCTCGATGGGATCCGGGTTTGTGACGGCATAGTACTTCAGTCATAAGAATCTCTAAGTAACGTCTGCAAGTCCCGCGGAAGGGGCAATCTCCCGGAATGAACTGGTTACTTCTGTAATATCAGTTCACGCCCCCAGATGTAGACAAATTCGAAAAATGCTTTGCCGCTGGCTGCGAACAAAATAAAGCATCCTGCGCCCGTGATTAGCCAGCCGAGTACGTCACGCTGCTCGTAGGGCTTTTGGTACCACCACCCAAAAATCGGCTGCAGCGCGAATGTAAACGCGTAACCGACCAGCCACGGAGTTGCTGTCGCAGTGCACCCAGGGAACGGACAACTAAAGAGATTGCCATGCACTCCGATGTGAAAAACTATTAAAAACCCGAATAGCAGCATCGCCCCGTTGGAAAGTATTTCGGGAACGGGCAGGTCACTGAGTTTCTGCTGTCGTACGGCCCGACAGCCGAGCAACAAAATCCAACCGACGGCAGCCATGCAGACAAAAAGTGCGATGCCGTTCAAGGTTGCGCTCATAGGTACGATTAAGGAGTCTACCGAGTTACCCGGCAAGGCAAGTAAGTAACACGAACGCTTTGTTCTTGAAGCCTGCCGTACCCTCGCCGGTACGTACACGCCATGACCGATTCCATAACTCCCGCCCGCGTGCGTTTTGCACCAAGCCCGACCGGCTACCTCCACATCGGCGGCGCCCGCACCGCCCTCTTTAATTGGCTGTTCGCGCGGCACACCGGCGGCAAATTCCTGCTGCGGATCGAGGACACCGACCTTGAGCGCTCGACGCTCGAAAGCGTTCAGCAGATTCTGGATAGCCTGCATTGGCTCGGGCTGCATGCCGATGAACCCGTCGAATACCAGACGCAGCGTGCGGAGCTGCACCGCCAGTACGTACAACGGCTGATCGAAACCGGCGCAGCCTATCATGATTTCTGCACGAAGGACCGCCTCGAACAACTGCGTGAGCAGGCCAAGGCTGAGGGGCGGCCGTTTGCATACCGTCGCTCACTTGTGCCGCCCCACGAAATGGAACGCTACCGGGCAGCAGGTGAGCCTGGTGTGATTCGCCTCATTGCGCCCGAGGAGGGCAGCACCGGTTTTGACGATCTCGTTTATGGACGAATCGATGTGCCGAACTCTAACATTGGCGACTTTGTCATAGCCCGCGCCGACGGTTCACCGTTGTACAACTTCACCAACGCGATTGATGACATCGACATGCGCATCACGCATGTCTGCCGCGGTGAGGACCATGTAAGCAACACCTCGCGCCAGGTGCTTGTTTACCAGGCGCTTGGTGTTACCCCGCCTCTGTTCGCGCACCTGCCTCTCATTCTTGGGACCGACAAAAAGCGTCTCTCGAAGCGCCACGGTGCGACTAGCGTGATGCAGTTCCGCGACGATGGCATCCTGCCGCAGGCACTGATAAACTTCGTCGCGCTGCTCGGCTGGGCTCCCGAGGGCGAGGCCGAGTTTGAAGAGGTGATGACCATCGACCAGCTCATTTCAAAATTCACGCTCGATAAAGTGAACCGAAGTTCCGCCGTCTTCGACTATGAAAAGCTGCATTGGATGGACGGCGTGTACATTCGGCAGATGCCGAAGGAGCAGCTGTACGCAGCGGTCGTGCCGCAGCTGGATGCGCACTACGGCGCCGCCGGTGGACCTGAGGAACACGCCACGCGCGGCGGATGGCTGCGCGGAATCATCGACCTGCAGATCGAACGCTCGCGTACCCTCAACGATTTCGCGAAGAATCTCGATTACTTCTTTGCGGCACCTGCGGACTATGAGGAGAAGGCGGTGAAAAAATTTCTGGCGACCGCGGAGCAATTGCAGCAGGTGCGTGAAACCATAACCGAGATGCAGAACGCCTGGCCTGCCACTGCTGGCGTCTCCCGCGAGGAACTCTCGACGGCACTGGATACCCATCTGCGACAATGGTCGGAGACAAAGGGACTGAAATTCGGAAATGTGGTGCCCCCCATCCGGCTCGCACTTACGGGCCGTACTGCGTCCCCGCCCCTCTTCGACGTGATCTACTACCTGGGTAAGGATGAGGTGCTGCGCCGCATGCGGAACATGCTGGATACAATTACTCCTCCAGTCTCTTAGCCGCGGCTGACCTTGTCGCGAAGAGCGTCTCCCAGGATGTTAAAAGCCAGTATTGTTATGCAGATCGCGCCCGCAGGATAAATCAGCAGGTGGGGCGACGAACGCAGGTTGCGGGTGCCTTCTGCCGCAAGGCTGCCCCAGCTTGCATCCGGTGCCGGCACGCCGAGCCCGATGTAGCTGAGAAACGCTTCGATGAATATGGCCTCTGGTATGAACAGCGTCAGGGTCACCAGGATCACCCCCACCGCGTTCGGCAGCATGTGTCGGCCCAGTATGCGGGCGGGACCTGCCCCCAACGCCCGCGCCGCCGCGACAAACTCACGGCTCTTCAGACTTAGCACTTCCCCGCGCACCAGTCGCGCCATGTTCAGCCAGTATGTAAGGCCGATCGCGATGTAGATATTGCGGATGCCCTGGTCCAGATAAACCATTAACATGATCACCACCAGTATCGTCGGCACACCGTACAGTACATCGACGATACGCATCATAAGCGTGTCCGTGAGACCGCCGCTATAACCGGCAACCGCCCCCCATACCACACCTATCAGAAGATTAATAGCCGCCGCAATCAGCGCAATGCGCAGCGAAATACGCGCGCCAACCAGCAGCCGCGCAGCCATGTCGCGCCCCAGGGAATCTGTACCCGCGGGATGAGCAGCGCTTGGCGGCTGGTATGTTTCTTCGTAGTTCGTCGCGTTCGGGTCATAGGTCGTCACGCGCACAGGACCCATGATCGCCAGCCCAAATACCACGACCAGGATAATGCCAGACAACAACAGAAGCGGCTTGCGCGCAATACGACAGCGCTTTACGATCCCCCCGCGGCACAGGTCCCCTGCAGCATCCATGCGGTTCCCGGCGCTCGCCAGCAAGGGGCGGCTGTTTCACCACTCACGCAGGTGTGAGTGGCTGCTCCTGCAAGCTGGCGTTCTCTTCGCCAGACACTGCGCTGGCGAGATACTCGTCTACCTCGCGTTTGATTTCCGCGAGTCGCGCGTCCTGCAATTCGACGGACAGGATTTCCACCACGTCGTCATTTGTCGTGTTCCGAAAATAAATCCGTTCCCCACCCTCGGCATTTGCCGGCGTGCTCCTGGCCCATTTGAACACCGAATACTTCATCAGCAGGTGCGCGAGAAAGAACAGGCTTTGAGTACAATCCTCTCCTTCGAGGCTTTGCCGGCTGCGCAGCATCTCAAAATAGGAAAGCAGCGCTGCATTGCGCTCCTTGCGCGTACGAATCTGCCTCGGCTTTGGCGCTTCCCGTCGAGCCATCCAGTAGCCGACGTAATGCCCCTCGCCCATGTTCTGCCAGCATTCGCTGCAGTAATCCCGCCGAAGCTGGGTGTCCTCGCGCGGCGCTGTATCAGGACCATCCGGGTCCAGGAGCGCCGATGCGTGCTTGCCGGCAATGGCAATGGTAGCACCGCACTTCATGCACGCATTCTGCGGGCGTCCAATGCGCAAATAGAGTTCTTTATCCGTTAAAGCCAACTGCTTCGCCTCCCTTGCACCGCCACTGTCCTACCCTGGCCGCTGGCGCTGCATCCAGAAAAATGATACTGCCCAACGCCACAACAAGTGTCATAGGTTAGAGATCTGGTGGTTTTCCACAAATGCAATCGCTTGCCTGCATTGGCTATCCGGATAATGCAAGCCTGTTTGTCCACAGCGATAGCCCCCACGGTACGGTACTGTCATACTTTGAATTGTCGACAGCCCATCCGTAAAAAGGGTTAGAAATATTTATTATTTCGAGTTTTGCAAACGAGCCAACAAATCAGCACGGCTATAGGACCGCTGAGCATCCAGGCCCAGCCAAAAACTGCTACGAGTGCTAGCTCGAATAGGACGATCAGCCATATCAGCAAGCGAATCATTGCGGAGAATAAGCAGCCTGCGTTGCGGGGTATTCAAGGCGCACCAGAGGTTAGAAACGAAGTTTCGGCGTTTATGGCAATTTCAGCATTGAGCACAGAATGGCCTTTGCTTCGATCTGCTTTGCTGGACTCAGTGACCCGTACGTCTCCCTAATCGCAGATGCTCTGAAGGCAGTCATGCGACGGAACCGAACGTAACACTGTTTTTTGAGCTGTGGGGTTGCATCGTTGGCGTTTAGTGCCAACTCGTTGTCAGTTTCGCCTGCTGTAGGCTGGCCTGTCACGAATGCCAGAAATACATATGGCTCAGGCCCAACCGGGTCAGTTAAACATAAAGCGGTGCGTTGTTTTGTTGTGGTCGGATCGTCGTCAAAACGCCAATCTACGCGAACGAAGGTCCACTGCTTTAGATTTAGGGCTACGGCACTACTTTGAGCAGACGGCTGGTTCGTTGTCAAAGAAGCCTTCACAGTTTTCGTCGTCCCTCAAGAAGTCAAAAGCATCGTTGCTGGAACAGGCGCTTTCCCACTCGCTGTCCGAAATCTGTGAAAAGTCGGAGCTTGTCGAGTCGGCTTGCTTTATGACGGCTCCTACCGCCTGCACAAAAGCCACTACTTCCATGCCCTCGAAGGTGCAGCCGTTTGTGTCCGCAGGGAGATCGTCTAGCACAATGACAGTCCTCCCAGCAGGTTCACGGTATATTTTGCCGTGCACAATAATAGCCTTTAATGCTCCCGACATGGCGATAAACTCCTCAAAGCCAAACGTAGGGCTTGCCGCCCATCTGTAGGTCAGGCATTTCTCGTACCATTCATTTTAGAGATGTCACGAGTTTATCCTGCACTGATCATAGCGCGAGTCTCGGTATCAACAACCTGCAAACGATGCATCTTGCTTAATTGCCAGCAGACGCAGTCAAACGGAAATTGCGGGAGCGCACAACAGTTGCTCTAAAAATGCACAGTGATCCCTTTACCGGCTTAGTCCTGCGAGAAAATACCCGCTCCAAACTAATCCAAACTGACAGTACCCCCACGCGAACCGTGTACCCTACAATATATAGCATGTGAGAAAAATGTGGAAAAGAAGGAACCTGAAGCCTGTGCCAGACACTTTCCCCACCAATTAAAAAAAGATTTAGGGATGCACTTTTCGATTGACCAACACCAAATGTTGTACTCTGCTCGCTCTAGAATTTCATATATAGTGTTTTTCCGAACGATAGGAAACACCCTAAAAATTTAACGAATGACAAGTTTGGCACCCGGGGCGGTACCCGGTTTTCAGTATCCTGAGGGCCGGTTTCATTTTGACCCACTACAAGGGCTGGCAGTGTACCGCCCTTTTTTTTTGCCTACCAGTCGCTCCTGAATCCGCCCATTTGGAGGCACGATTCCAGGCAGATACCTGCAACAGCCCGTCGATTTCCTTAGTTGCACCTTACCCGATACAACCTCACCGTTCGCGCTTTTATGAGCTTACCGGTCGATCTCCTGAACTTCTGCCTCGGCGCGGCCGCGCTGGGCGCTTCGCTCATCCTGGTGCCCGTTGCCCGCCAATTCGGACTGCGATACGGACTCGTCGATTCTGTGCATCCAGCTAAGATCCACGCCGAGCCAAAGGTGCGCTGCGGCGGTATCGGTATCTACCTTGCCTTTGTGTTCATGCTCGCCGGCGGACTTCTCGCGCTTCGCATTCCGGCAGTCGTTGAATTAATTCCGGTGCACCTGCGGCAACACCTCACCAATATTCCCTCGGTAACCGGAAAACTCGCGGCCATTATGCTCGGCGCTACGATCATGTTTCTGACTGGGCTCGTGGATGACAAACGCAATCTTCGGCCAATCATCAAGCTCGCCTTCCAGGTTGTCGCTGCTCTGCCACTGATTGCCGCCGGCATTACGATTAAATCGTTTCTTCCCGGCTTCGCCCTCAGCGCGCTGCTCACCGTATTCTGGGTCATACTGCTCACCAACTCGTTCAACTTCCTCGATAATATGAACGGTTCCAGCTCCGGCATTGTCTGCGTTTGCGCCTTGAACTTCTACCTGGTTTCGCGCGCGGGAGGGGAATACTTCATGATGGCGATGTTTGCGCTGCTTATCGGCGCAACGCTCGGATTCTTGCGTTACAATTTCCCCAACGCTCGACTCTTCATGGGCGACTCCGGCTCCCTCTTTCTTGGTTTCATGCTTGCCGCACTCAGCATCCGCGTCACCTATTACCAGTCAGGCGTTCCGACACAACTGCCCGTCATAGCTCCGTTAATCATTCTCGGTGTGCCGCTTTTCGATACTGCGTCGGTCATGTACATTCGCTGGCGAAACCGAAAGCCGTTCACACAGGGCGACCAGAATCACTTCTCACACCGCCTTGTAGCGCTCGGGTTTTCGCGCGCCAAAGCGGTAATGTTTATATGGCTTATCACCTTCACCGTCGGGTTGTCCGCCGTTAATCTTCGGACCTTGAATCTGCAGGGTGCATTAATTGCACTGCTTCAGGTCATCCTGTTTTTCCTGATAATCTACTTCCTGGAAACGACCGGCAAGAGGGCTATGAATGAAAAAGAAAACGTCTCCAACGGCAACTAAGCGCGCTGGCAACCGCCCCGCGCTTTCCGGAAAAATTAAGCGCTCGGATGCAGATCGGCTTGTCATGGCGGCCGGCGATGCGCGCGGACGAGCGTATGCTCCATATTCCAACTACAAAGTAGGCGCCGCGTTGCTCACGCTGGATGGTCGCATTTACGGGGGTTGTAATGTGGAAAACTCCAGCTACGGCCTTTGCATCTGCGCCGAGCGCGGAGCAATTGCCGCAGCCGTAGCCGCCGGCCAGCAGGAGTTTCGCGCCATCGCGGTTGTCACCGAAGACGTTGGATCTCCCTGCGGTGCATGCCGTCAGTTCTTCGTCGAATTCAATCCGGATATGACAGTCATTCTGGCGGACACGAAAGGCAAACGCACAACATACGCCGCCAGGCAATTGCTCCCGGATTACTTCCTGTTGCGCCAGGGAGAAACAGGCTGACACGCCAGCAGATCCCGCACACTGCACTTCCTCTGCGGATTTCGGATGAGATTCAGCAATGCCTAGTGGCCAGCAAGGCCGTGCTCGCCTTCGAAACCACAATTCTTACATTCGGACTGCCAGAGCCACTTAATGCACAAGTCGCCGCTGGCTGTGAAGCCATCGCGCGTGAGAACGGCGCCATGCCGGCGACTCTCGCAATCCTGGATGGTGAATTGCGAGTGGGACTTACGCCGCAAGAGCTGGCATTGTTTTGCTCACGTGATGCTTCTATTCAAAAGGTGAACCTGCAGAACTTCGCGGCCGTGCTGCACCGCCGTCAGCCCGGGGCTCTCACGGTCGCGGCCTCGCTGCAGGTTGCTGCGCTTGCCGGCATTCGCGTGTTTGCGACGGGCGGTATTGGGGGAGTGCACAAGGGTTATGACCAACTGCTTGACGTCTCCTCCGACTTGACCGCTCTGTCGCGTTTTCCCGTCGCCACCGTTTGTGCCGGCGCCAAATCCATTCTCGATGTTACCGCCACCCTGGAAGCGCTCGAGACTCTCGGTGTGCCGGTCGTGGGGTTTCGCACGGATGTTTTTCCGCTGTTCCACGCGCGGGACAGTGGACCCAAGTTGGATACCAGCTTCGATGATAGCGCCGAACTGGCACGGTTTGTATCCGTGCACTGGAGCATTTCGCGTTCCGCTGTACTTATCGTTACTCCTGTTCCTGAAGAGCACGCGATTGGACGTGAGCAATTGGACGGGTGGATTGAACAGGCGCTTGCGGCTGCGGGCGTACAGAATATCACGGGGAAAGCGACCACGCCTTTCCTGCTTCAGCAGCTTGAACAACTCAGTGCCGGCCGCACGCTGGACGCCAATGTCGCCCTGATTTACAACAACGCGAGAGTTGCATCTGCGCTGGCACGTGAGCTTTCGCATATCGAAGGCACCTGACAAGGAATTCGCCAATGCACTGTATTCCTGTCTAATGCCGCACCGAGGAGCCGCTGTTTGCGACTGAATCAAATCTATGCATCGTACTCGCCCGCTGTGTCCGTGGAGTTTTTTCCACCGCGAACCGCTGAAGGAGAGGCGGACCTCGCGATCCGTATCCCGGAAATCAAGGCGCTCCGCCCGGCATTCTGTTCCGTCACCTACGGCGCCGGTGGCAGCGGACGTGACCGCACGCTGGGGTGGGTGCATCGAATCAAGCATGACTTCGGCATGGAAGTCATGTGCCATCTCACGTGCGTTGGTCAGTCCCGCGCCGAAACCGACGAGGTGCTGAAAAAACTGAAGGCCGACGGCGTGGAAAACCTGATCGCGCTGCGTGGTGATCCGCCCAAAGGCGAAGCCGCATGGAGGCCGCACCCTGAAGGATATCACTATGCGGCCCAACTGGTGAAGGCGTGCAGAGACAAGGGATTCTCAGTCGCGGTCGCCGGGTTTCCCGAATTCCATCCCGAAGCACAATCCAGTGAAAGCGATCTGCGTTTTCTAAAAGAGAAGGTCGATGCCGGCGCGGACGCCGTGATCACACAACTGTTTTTCGATAATCAGGATTTCTTCCGTTACGTGGATTCCGCGCGGTCGCTTGGTGTGAAAGTTCCCATTGTGCCTGGCATTCTGCCGTTTCGAACGGTGGAGGAAATCCGTCGTTTCACGACGAAGTACGCACTGACAATGACCGGCCCCGCCCGCGTCCCACCCGAACTTGAAAAGCAACTGGCACCCGTCGAGAACGACGATTCGGCCGCCGCAAAGCTTGGTATTGAATGGGCGACGCGCCAGTGCCGCGAACTCCTGGATGCTGGCGCGCCCGGAATCCACTTCTACTGCATGAACAAGAGCAACGTGGTGGAGACCATCATGCGGAATTTAAACCTGGCCGCGACATAGTCGGATGCTTCATGCATCAAACGTCAACTGGCCTCCAACGCCTCTCCCTGATCCTATACCGACAAATCGACTACAGCGCCGTCAGATCCGGCAATGGCAGTGGATGTCCAAAGTAAAACCCTTGCGCACAATCGAAACCCAGCCGCTCACACATTGCCGCCTCTTCCGCGGTTTCGATACCTTCCGCTAACGTGGTCACGCCGAGGTCCCTCGCGTATCGTATCAGGACCTCCACCATTTGCTGGCGCTGCCGAGGCGCCTCGTGAATCTTCTCCACCATGCAGCGATCGAACTTTAAGTAATCCGGGGGCGCCTCCGAAAGCTCCATCAGTCGCGCCTGCCCTGCGCCGAAGTCATCGTAGGCGAGCTTCATATTCTGCTCACCCAGCTTCGAATGAAAATCCCGCATGGCGCGAGGGTTCGTAACGAGGCTTTCATGTACTTCCACGGTCAGCCGCAAACGCGGAAATTGGAATCGCATCTCCGCAAGCATTTTGGCAAGTTCATCGAGGTTCTTTGTTTCACCTGGATGCACATTAACAAACAGCTCGTATGAACTCGGCAAGGTACTGCACGCCTGCAATCCCGTCGAGCGAAACAGTCGGCTCAGTTCACCTTCCATACTGCAGCCGGCTGCGAGATGGAACAGTTCAGGCGCGGAAGTTGGCACACCTTCCATGCCGCCGCGGCCCAGCAACTCGTATGCAAATACCTCACCACTTCCGAGCCGGATCAGCGGCTGAAAAAACGGGATCACGGCTTTACGTCGTACCATTTCGAGGAACTCACGCGTCCCGACGGCGAACTGCTCAGGCAGAACACCTTCAAATTCACACGTCTCGCTGAAGTCGTGCGACGGCTCGTCGACTTCCACACCCACGCGAAACTCGGTCGCGCCGAAATGCAGCACATCGCCCACGTTCACCGCCGTGGGTTGCGCGATCCGGTTACGGTTTACGAAAGTGCCGTTGCGGCTGGCGAGATCCCGCACCATTAACGCCCCATCCTGAAAGTACAACTCCGCATGAACCCGGGAAATGTTCGTGAAGTTCAGCGGCAGTGGCAGGTCAGCCTTGCGCCCAACCTGGAACGGAACCGGGCGAATCGGTATCTGGCGCATGTTACCACGCGCCTCGGAATATCCCTCCAGGTACCACGTCGTGCTCTCGACTGGCGGACTGATGCCTGCATCGGGATTATCCATGGACGTTATGGCCGAAATGTCGTGCGGGTCGATACTGCATTTTGCCTCATTCGAAGCGAAGACTTAACCATGCAGGTTCGTGGATTAAACCAGCAAGGGAAAAGCTGTCCTGAACCCCGCACCACAGCGCGGAGTTCGCAGCGTCAGCTCGCCCTTAAAGCCACGAACGTCCGACATCAGATCTCCATCACGTCCTTCTCTTTACGGGTCACCATATCGTCGATCTCTTTGACAAATTTATCGGTGATCTCCTGCACCTGCTTCGTGGCGCGGGTCCGGTCATCCTCGGTAATCTCGTGCGTTTTCTCGGTCTTCTTGATTTCATCGTTGGAGTGGCGGCGGATATTCCGGACAGCGACGCGCCCTTCTTCCGCCATTTTCTTTGCCAGTTTCACCAACTCTTTGCGACGCTCCTCGGTCAGCGGCGGCACCGTCATCCGGATCATCTTGCCGTCATTGGTCGGCGTCATGCCGAGATTCGCTGCTAACAGGGATTTCTCAATCGGTCCCGTCATGTTCTTGTCGAACGGCTGCACGGCAATCGAGCGTGCATCCGGCGTGGAGATGGTGGCCAATTGTTTGAGCGGCATCTTCGACCCATACGCATCCACCTGCAAAGTATCGATCAGGGCGACTGAAGCACGACCCGTACGCAGGCTGGCAAATTCATGGTCCACCGCCTCAACCGCCTTATGCATCTTGTCCTGCGCCTGCTTATAGATATCGTTAAGTTGCATCCGAATCTCCTCCTACAAAGGTGCCCACCTGTTCCCCTTCCACCACGCGCCGGATGTTTCCCGGCTTGTGCATGTCGAAGACAATAATGGGTATGGTGTTTTCACGGCAAAGAGAAATGGCTGTCGCGTCCATCACGCGCAGGTTTGCCGTCAGAGCTTCTGTAAAACTTACGTGTTCATAGAGCCGGGCGGCGCTGTCTTTCTTCGGATCAGCTGTGTACACGCCATCCACGTTCGTTGCTTTTAATATGACCTCGGCGTCGATCTCCGCTCCGCGCAGTGCAGCAGCTGTGTCCGTCGTGAAGAACGGGTTCCCCGTGCCGCATGCAAAAATTACCACCCGTCCTTTTTCCAGGTGGCGGATAGCGCGGCGGCGGATGTAGCTCTCCGCCACTTCCTTGATTTCAAGCCCGCTCAGAATTCGAGTCTGCAATCCAACTGCTTCAAAGGATGCCTGTAGCGCCATCGCATTGAGCATCGTCGCCAGCATGCCCATGTAGTCGCCCACGGCCCGGTCAATCTCCTCCGCAAAAGCCGCCCCCCGCAGAAAGTTTCCCCCGCCGATGACAACCGCAAGTTCCACACCCGTGTTTTCGATCAGGTCGCGGATCTGGTCCGCCAGCTCGTGCACGAAATGAAAATCCAGTCCAAATTCCTGGGTGCCCTTCAGGGCCTCGCCTGATAACTTCAATAAAACGCGTTTGTAGCGCTTCCGGATGCTCATCTCGGGCGTACCACGCGGTCACGATTGGGCGAAATCAAGGGGAAGGATGACCACGCAAACCTGGGCGTAATAATTAGCTCAGCCGCTCCACGTTTAGCTTAATGGTGGCTGTTACTTCCGGGTGTATTTTAAGGCTGATGTTGTGCGGCCCCAGGGTCTTGATAGGTTCTGGTGTTTCGATTTGTCTCTTATCGATGAGAAAGCCCTGCACCTCAAGAGCCTTTGCGATATCGGCTGTAGTCACCGCGCCAAACAGCTTTTCCCCCGCGCCCGCCTTGGCTTTCATGGTGACGGTGATGTTCCCTAGTTTCGCCGCGAGTTCCTTCGCCTCCCCCGACTTTTGAGACGCCAGCTCGATCGCCTTCTTCTTCATCGTCTCATAGCGCTTCAGGGATGCCGGCGTAGCTTCCTCGGCCAGCTTATTGGGTTTCAGGTAATTGCGGAAGTAGCCGTCTGATACCTTTACCAGGTCCCCCTGCCGGCCCAGTCCTTTTACGTGATCGAATAGTATGACTTCCATTGTGGTGCGCCTCCGGTTGGTTTCAGTTCCGCTTTAAATTTCGAGTCTGGTAAGATACCACGGATCCTGGCTTCCGTTGGTTGGGCGATCAATGCATTTATGCTCAACCGCGCTCCCCACCTGCTGCGCGCTCTTCAAGCACCCTGCACCATCGCGTTGCGACCGTTTCCGCTTGCGGCAAGCTGCAATCGCACGTCTGGTTCGTCTCCCCTTCAATGCACAGTCACATTATAAAGAGAATCGTCTGGTTCTGCGTCCTGGTCGTGCTGCTCTACGCGTTCTGGGTTATCGCGACCAATTACCGAAACAACGTAGCCACCTTACGCGACTTCCCATGGCGCCGCATTCCGCTCATCCTCGCTGCCGTTACAATGAACTTCCTCATCCGCGAACTGAAATGGACCTACTTCTGCCGCGTGGCAGGAATCCAGGCCCCGCGACTCGGCCATTTTCTCATCTACTTCAGTGGTCTTTCCATGACCATCAGCCCCGGTCGCGTCGGCGAGTTGATCAAGCCCTTCATGTACAAGGAGTACTTTGGGAACAAGATGCGGCGAACCGTGCCGCTGGTCTTCTGCGAGCGTGTGTCGGATCTGTTGGGTATGATCATAGTCGCAGCACTTACCATCGCCATGTACATGCACGGAGCGGCGCGAGCCGGTCATTCGCACGGCACGATGACCCGGTTAATCTACGGGTTTCTTGTGCTGTCGTTTATTTTTACAATCATACTTCTATATGTGGCCAGGCATCGGCGGCTGGTCTATCGCCTGATCCGCTGGATGACACGCCATGAAAAGCTTCGCAGGACCGGGAAAAAAATACAGACCCTGTACTTCTCCACCTACCCGCTCCTGACGGTAAAGAACCTGGCATTCACGACCCTCCTCGCCGCCATCTCGTGGTCGTTTGAATGCGTCGCCCTTATGATGATCCTGCATGGAACCAATGCGACGGCTGTCACCCTCGGAGAGTCCGCCTTTGTTTTCTGCATGGCGACGATCTTCGGCGGGTTCCTCTTTTTCGCTCCAGGCGGCCTTGGCGGCTTCGAGGGAAGCGCCAAGGTGATGCTGACCTTACTCGGTTTGACCGACGCACAAATTGTCCCCGCCGTGCTCATCACCCGCTTCTGCACCTTGTTTTACAGCGTCGTCATCGGTTTCGTGTTCATCCTGCTCACCAGCCTGAAGTACCACAAGCGCATGCAGTGGGAAGAGTTCGAGCACGCGCGCGAAACGACCGACTGACCGCCTGCCTCCTGCTATTTTGAGTCGGTGGTTTGTTGGTCCGCAGGAGCTGCTGCTGATGCTGCACCCGTAGTTTCCGCACTGCCGGTCGTCTGCGCGATCGCCACCGAAATTGTCGCGCTGGTCTCCACCGCTTTCGGCAGGTTTTTCGGAGCCAGCAGCGCTTCCTCCTTGAAGCGCATGGCCAGTGTCCCCGTCTCCACCATATCAGCCAGGCGCCCCTCTTTCTGCATGGTTTCCAGTTGTGCCGCCTGTTGCGCAAAAGGAGCCGTAGGATACCGCGTCGCCGCCTCTTTTACAAAGCCCACGGCCGCGTCGACTTCGCCCTGGCGGATAAGCGCTTCCGTCAATCCTGCCACCGTCGCCATAATCAGCTGCGGTTCCTGTGGCGCACTGTCGAACAGCGCCTGGAATGCAACGCGCGCACCGGCCAGGTTCCCGATGTCGATATACATCTTTGCCAGCTCGAACGTCAGCGACGAGCGCATCCGCACATCCAGTTCCGTAGCCATTCCCTTGTCGTAGAGCTCCGTCGCCTGGATGGCATGCGTCCGCGCTTTTGTGTAGTCTTCCACGGCTGCATACATTTCCGCCAGTTGCGACGCCAGCCCGCGCTTCTCGTCGTCGCCCGTTACTGCGGCCAGTTCTTTTTCCATATACTCAATGGCACCAGTGCTGTCGCGATCACGGTGATAAGTGGTGACAATCATGCCGCGATAGAGGTTAATTTCCGCAGGTGAGGTGGTGTTTTCGCGCAGCGAGCTCAGCGCTTCGCGTGCTCCGCTTGTGTGGCCTGCCATCGTCTGCGTGTCCGCACGCGCAACCGCCAGGTTCAGCGAGGTGCCCTCGTCGCTGGCATACTTCTGCTGAAACCGGTCAATTGTTTTCAGCGCATCGTCATACTTCTTTTCGCGCTGAAGAATGGAAAGATAAGTCTTCAGCACAGCCTGGCCCATTCTGTCCTTCTGCGAAACTTTTTCCAGGGCCGGCTCCAGCTCGGCGCGCGCCTCATCGAACCGCTGGTCGCGCACGTAAATCTGCGCCAGGAGCATCCGCGCCTGGATCGCGGCCGGGTCATCTGCGTTCTTCTCGATCACCTTACGCGCCTCCACCTCGGCGCTGAGGGTGTCGTTTTGCTGGTAAAACTCGACCGCCTTCTGCAACCGCTCCTCGGGCGTGCGGCGATTGCAGCCGCTCAGTGCGACGCCGGCAGCCACTGCAACACTCGCAAAAACCACGAAACTGGACCTTAAGTACACTGGCGTTCCTTTAACTAGATAGAGGCGCCTGTGGTCATCGTAAGCGGCGCCATGTGTGTCAAACGCAATTGGACGCGCCGGACAACCCTTTAACATGGCCATGGTATGACAAAGCCCCGGCCGCATGGCCGGGGCTTTCACGATTCGTTCTCTTCAGCCTCGAGCGTCTAGTCGAGGATCTCTTTCATCAGCTCGCGCAATTCCTGGCGCGCATTGAACAGACGGCTCATCACCGTGCCGATCGGGATGTTCAGCGCCTCCGCGATTTCCTTATAAGACAAGTTGTGGAAATGCTTCATGATGATGATCTCGCGGAAGTCCGGCTTCAGCCGATCAATCGCCCGCCACAGGTTAATGCGCGTTTCGCTCTCTTCGTACTGATCGCGCGGCGTGGGCTTCTCGTCCTCGAACTGGGCGAAAGTCTCTTCCTCCAGCTCTTCCAGGGAATCGTTACGCACGCGCTGGTTCTTCTTAATGTAGTTCAGGCAGTGGTTTTTGATAATCTTGTAGAACCACGGGAAGAACGGCGAGTTCAGGTCGAAGGTCTTGATGGCCTTGAACGCCTTTACAAATGCGTCCTGCGACAGGTCGAGCGCGTCCTCGTGATTGCCAACAAAGCCCAGGGCCACATAGTAAGCCTTTTGCTTATAAGCATTCACGAGGTCCTCGAAGGCGGAAACTTCGCCAAACTGGACCCTGCGGATAATCTCTTTTTCTTCTTCCGGGGAAAGAAAGCGCTGAACGTTCTCGTCAACCGCAACAGGGGCCTGAACTTCTTCAGGCTCCTCCGTTTCGGCCTCGCGCTCTTCCAGTTCCACGTTCTTCATCTTCGGCATTTCTTGTCTTTCAGTACCTCAATTTCCCCACACGTTTATGAATAAACCACCACGAGATGAACGGGGGATAGACATTCACCGGGGGTGGTTCAACTAAAATATATCAATTCACCAAGGGAACCGGAGCATAAACCGTTCCTGCGAAATGTATGCAACGGAATTCGCCGGACGACCGCTTAAATTCGGGTCCATCTTCTGGCACGTCGCTAACTCTCATTGAATCAGGTATGCGCAGTTTCATTCAAACCCTGATTATTTTGGCTTCCTAAGCATTGTTGGCACGTAAATACACGTCACAACTGTGAAATCCCTGTTTCGGACACTTTCGCCCCCGCCTGGCGGAAATCGATCAGTTGGTGCATCGTTTTGGCACAGCCCGCCCCATTTTTGAATCCGAAGGGTTTCCCGATGACTGGGGCGCCGCTCACTACGCGCTTCGCGCGTTTCCAAAGCGGCGGCAAGCCGCGCGCACTCCAAATTAGATTGTCGGAAGCGGGCAGTGTCCCCCGGTTTCCTCTACCCCTGTTTCGAGTTTCGGCCACCTTACTCCAACTCAAACCGGCTGACGCTTACAGGTACGGCTGTGGCGTTGCCGGCGTACCATGACGAGAACGAGTTCACGCCGGTGACCTTGAGCTTGCCGCTGCCGCCCACCGCTTGTACAGTGTACACGCCCATGGGCGAACTGAGATCGCCCTCGAACTGGTAAACGGTATCAATTCCGCCGGCGGGTGCGAGCACTTCATCAAATGCCCACTCGATGCTTGCCGTGAAACTGCCGCTCGTGAGCCCACCACCGGCGATGATAGTCAGGAATGCCTTCAGCAGCTGCGCGGGATTCCGGAAGTACGACGGCTCCTCGCCGCTCGGCAGATTGCTGGCCAGCAGCGTGATCGTTCCGCCGCTTGTGACGCCTGTAAGTGTAATGGTGACATCCAGGTCGTCGCTCAGCGGGAATACCAACTGGGAGTTTCCGGCCGGAACATCCAGTGTGAGGGAAGTACCCGGGTCTGCCAGCAGCGTCACACTCGTTTGAGCCGTTGTAGGCACAAGGCCGACATTGCCCGCCTCATCGGCAGCAATGCTCGCGAACTCGTAAACTCCGCTGATATTCCCCAGAATGTAACTGTTATCCGGCGCCGAGAACATGAAGGTTCCGGGATACTCCTGGATACCTACTGCGTCATTCACCGGGACGAATTCTCCCAGGTGCGGGGGACGCACGTAAAGCGAAGCCGAAGTCATGGGCGAACCGCCGCCCGGCTGTTCCGCATAATGCACCGCGAACGGCTCCGTGCCGACTACCGTCTGGTCGTCGACTCCTACGGTAAGCACTGGCGATGTGTTATCGATCGTCAGGGCTGCTGGGAAAGTCGTGATACCTTCATTCCCGAAACCATCGACGCCCGTAACCACCAGTTCCCTGGCGCCTTCTATTGCACCTGGCGTTGGATAGTATAATAAGCTGTGGGTCTGGCCGTTTCCGTATGCAAAATTCGCGGGCTCTCCGCCGACTGTGGCAGTGGGAGCAGCTACATATTCGCTCGACTCAAATGTGATCGAAGCCGGGTTACCGTCTGCGCGCACATATGCCGGCACCACTGAAGGCGTGGAAAAGAACGGGAGCGTGCGATCGACATAAAACGCGGAATAAGGCGAGGAATACCCGCCGACATTATTCGCGAGGTCGGTGGCCGAGACGCTGACAAGGCGTCCGCCCTCCGGGCTGGTCTCCGTCACCGGGTAGGTGTAGGTGTAGCTGGACCCATCCTTTGATGTGAAGCTCGCTGACTCGTTGTCGACGGACACTTCAGGATTCTCTGAAAGTTCTTCCGTTGCATAAAACGTGATCGCTACCTGGTCGCCGAGCTTCGCATAACCGGGACTTGCGCTCACATTGTAAATGTCTGGGGGAGTGGTGTCCGCCGCCACAACAGTGAATGCGTTAACCAGGTATTCGCTCGTAAAGTTATGAATGAGGTCTATTGCTCCGATACCGACATCTGCATTAATGCCAGCGTAGAACTCATGGGCAAACCATTCGTAGGTGTACCGGGTGCCGTTCACGCCCACAAAAGTCGCTGCCGATTCATAGGGCAACAGGACCCACACGGCGGTAAATGTGGTATCCAACGGCTCGTTGGATGTAAAGCTGATCGTGACAGTCGTGCCAGCGGCGACCAGCGTGGGCGTCACTGAAATGTCCGTGATCTGCGGTGCCTTGAAGTCGAACTGGCCTGAGAATGCCAACGCGCGCGCCGATGAATTGCCTGCGGCATCCTGCGCAAACCCTATCGGGAAAAATGCTGCCAGCTCGCCTTCCCAGTCATCCAGAACATCAAGCGTGATGTAAGTCGTCGTCTCGTCTTCAGACAGCGTGGTCCAGTAACTCGAGAGAGTCGGCGTCGATTCGACTTCCAGATAATCCGAAAAATAGCCCATCGCCAGGTCATCGGTGACGGTAAACGGAACCCGGAGCTGAGGTTCTGAATACTCCTGTCCAACCCATTCCACGGGACCAGTCGCCGTGACAACCGGGGGATTTGTATCCACCACATACGCGGTGGGAGAGTCCGCAGCCGGCGCGAGATTTCCCGATGTATCCACTGCCGTTCCAGCGGCCAGTCTTATCGCAATGGAACCGTTCCCCGTGATGTTCGTCAGCTCGACGTAGTACATGTTGTCGTATACATGATACGTTTCGACGTCGGCATCTGCATCACCGGTTGTGACGAGTGTCACGTCGTCTGCAGAAAGCGTGATGGCCGATAACGCCTGGTCGTCATCGTAGAAGACCGCGAACTGCTCCGGACCGGTTGACGCAGTATGCGGATCAGATAAAATCTGCATCGTCGGCGCAAAGGTGTCGGTGTAGCGCACCGTTATGTCATCGATGCCGATCGCCTTCGAGGTCCCTGTGCCCGTCTCGCTATAGTTCCACCGAAGGTAGAAGTTGCCCCCCGGCGGAATCGAAATTCCCGTCACACTGGACGTAGTGTAGAACTCCTGCGGCGGGTTATACGTGTTGGAGTCCGCGCCAGCCGCAAGGCTGATCCCGGCGCCGGGGAACGGCGTATGGATGTTGTCCGCGGTGTACCCATAGTACACGTTGTACGCAACCGACTTGGTGCCATTGCGGTACCATTCGTACGTGAAACCCAGCGAGATGTCCGTGATTGTGCTTCCGATGTCGTTCTTCAGCGCGTAGAAAATATTGCGAGGCGCCGTGTACGTTCCGCTGGCCAGGATGCCAAGGCATTCATCCTCAGCGCCAACGCCACCATCTTTAAAAATATATGTGCCGCCGGAACTGCTCGGCGTGAGGGTGTTGGGGTATGCCTGCTGCGTCGCATTAGGATTCGCCCAATCCTCGCGATCGCTGGGAATCGAAGTGTCCGAACGCCAGCCAAGCGGCAAATTCCACCATGCATTGAGGTTGTACTCGAAATCCTGCGGATACGTGAGACGCCAGAAACCGCGCTCTTGTGCCTGCGCCGAGTCTCCAGACAGTCCCAGCAGGACGCCTGCAATCGCGAACACGACGGCCCGAAGTCCGTATCCGCCGCATCGCGCGCGGTTTTCTGCCCTTTTGTCCATGAACCGGTACCTTATGGAGTAGCCGCAGCGTTGTGGGAAACACTGCATCGCCAAGACAACAGCTTACTCCATGCGTTCAGCTGTCGGCAAGCGAAATCACGGTTTCGCCGCGATCGTTAATGATGTCGCCTGGCCGTCATTTGTGGCGGCACAGCTCGGGTTAAGAGCGGCTTATAACCCAGTCTTAAGCAGTTCCCCACGCTAAAGTACGGCCGATTGCCCACGCTGCCCAGCATGGATTTGCGCACCGAAGGTGCGGCGGGTCCCAGCCCAGGGCAAGCCTCCGGTTTTTTGGAGGCGCAGCCCTGGGATAAAATCGCCTCCAGCATCGCGCGCTGAAGGCGCGCCGCAAACCAGCGGCGAAACCGCCACACACTCGCCAGCGGGTCATCCACGATACTTCACGATACTCATTGATTGCCGACACTTTTTCGCCCAGGCTGGCCCGATGAACACTCGCGCAATGGCGATATGGATACACTTCTGCGTGTTGTCAGGTATCGCTGGAGTTGGCGTTATCGCCACCACGGTGTTGGCGGAAGGAACACACCGTCATTCCGGCAACGAACCACAACCCACTGTTCGGCTGCGAAAATGGGAACAGATCAAGTCAGAAAGCCAAGAGGGCAGGCGCATGTGGCCGCCCGCCGGGAACGCTCCTTGACACCACGGTTGGATGCAGAGTACTGCAAATTAAGGTAGAAATGATTTCAGCCATTTAGCTTTGCTCCAGAACGAGCGGATGGGTTCTCCGGGTGCAACCTGCATCGTTCAATACCCGCTCATCCGCCTGCCGGTACTTGAGGAAGGGAAGTCGCCGATGGACATTCCGCAACGTCACACGGGCGCATCGGACATGTTAAAGCACCGGACCTGGACACGATTTGTGCTGAGTGGTTGCTTCACGTTGCTGTTTGTCACCTTTCTGTGTGCTGCGCCGATCGAATGGAGATCACCAGGCGTCGGCTCCGCGGCGGGACAGCCCGACAGCATTTCCACCCTCAACCAGCCCGGGACTATGCATCGTGTCATGCAGTTCAGCAAAGTGCCTACGGAGCACGCGCGCGAGTCGCTGCGCGCAAATGGCATCGAGCTGTTGCGGTATCTCGGATCAAATTCGTACTTCGCAGCCGTGCGCGGCGGTCCTGCAGCAGCAGCGAGCGCCACCGCCCATCAGGTTATTTCCGCTGCAGCAATTGAACGCGCGTGGAAGCTTCACCCTGATCTGCTCTCGCGGCAATTTCCGGCATTCAGCGTGTTCGATGTTCCGGGGATGCAACTTTCCGGGGACAAGATAGACAGGTCGGAAAACTCCACGGAAACAGTGGTGGCGTTGTACGCCGTGTTTCATCCTGACGTGCGCCTCGAGCGAATCGCCGTGCCTACCGTTGCGCGGCATCGCGGCGTTGTGCGCGACCGCATGCGCAGTATCAATGCGCTCGTCATCTGGATTCCGCTGCCCGAACTTGAAGCACTTGCAGACGAAGACGTGGTGGAATGGCTGGAGCCGCCGCTGCCGCCGCTCGATGTCGTCAACGATTCCAACCGCGTGATCACGCAGACCAACACCGTGCAACAGGCGCCCTACAATCTCAGTGGCGCGGGCATAAACGTGCTGGTTTACGACGGCGGTCGCGCGCATGCTTTTCATGCCGATTTCGCGGGGCGGTTGACGGGCCGCGACACATCACCCATGCACTACCACCCAACTCACGTTTCCGGCACTATAGGCGGCAGCGGCGCAAGCAGCGCGGCTAACGGCGGCACGGCAAATCAGTGGAGAGGCATGGCCCCCGCAGTAACGATGCAATCCTATGGATTCGAGTACGACGGCACCGGTACCTTTCTCTACACCAACCCCGGCGACCTCGAAGCCGACTACAACGAAGCCATCAACACGTACGGAGCTGTAATATCCAACAACTCCATCGGGACAAACACCGCGGCTAACGGATTCCCATGCGCGTACGAAGGCGACTATGGGGCGACGGACATGCTGATCGACAGCATCGTGCGCGGCAGTCTCGGCTCGCCCATGCGGATTATCTGGGCAAACGGAAACGAACGCGGTAGCGGTCGCTGCGGCACAACGTATACAACGACAGCGCCACCCGCATGTGCGAAAAACCACATCACTGTTGGCGCAGTAAATTCCAATGACGACAGCATCACGGGATTCACGAGTTGGGGACCGACAGACGACGGGCGTATGAAGCCAGACGTGAGTGCGCCGGGTTGCGAGGTGGGCGGCGATGGCGGCGTCACGTCTGCAATCAGTGGCGGGTATTACGCGCTGTGCGGCACATCGATGGCCGCGCCCACTGTTACCGGGATCTGCGCGCTGCTGCTGCAGGATTGGAAAGCGCAGTTTCCCGATTCTCCACTGCCGCCAAACGCCATGTTAAAAGTTTTGCTGGCGCACAACGCTCAGGACCGTGGTAATGCGGGGCCTGATTACCAGTTTGGCTACGGTTCGGTGCGCGCACAGGCCACTGTCGATTTTCTGCGCCTCGGAAGTCTTAAACAGAACTCGATCAGCCAGGGCCAGCAGCAGGATATCCTGGTTTACGTGCCCAACGGGCCCGGCACATTAAAGGTAACGCTGGCGTGGGATGATCCCGCTGGTGCGGCGAATACTACGCCGGAACTGGTCAACGACCTGGACCTGGTGGCCATCAGCCCGTCGAACGTGACAAACTACCCATGGACGTTGAACCCTGCCAGCCCGGCGACTGCCGCGGTGCGCACGACCGTGGACCGTCGCAACAATATAGAGCAGGTGCTGGTGAGTAATCCTGCGGGCGGCGTTTGGACGATCCGCGTGACCGGCTTCTCCGTTGCTCAAGGCCCGCAACCGTATTCCATCGCATCGTCGCCGCTGATGCAAAACTGCAGCAGCGCCGGAACAATAGCCCTGAATGCGAGCACTTATAGCTGCAGCGCGACAGTCGGTGTGAATGTTGTCGATTGCGACCTGAACACGAACAACGCCACAGTCCAGACGCTCAACGTCAACGTGTCGTCCACCAATGAACCAGCAGGGGAATCCATTGTTCTGACGGAGACATCGTCCGGCTCCGCGAAGTTCAGCGGCTCCATCACTGTGTCCACCACCAACTCGCCGGGCGTATTGCATGCCACAAATGGAGCAAACATCACAGCTACGTACAATGACGCCAACAACGGTTCCGGTGCGGCAGTTGTTACAGACACTGCAACTCTGGACTGCATCGGCCCTGTCATTTCGAACGTACAGATAACCAGCGTTACGAACACCCAGGCCACAATAACGTTTGCCACCAATGAACCCGCAACATCGCAGGCGCGCTACGGCACCAATTGCGGCGCTCTTGGCAGCACAAGTGCGCAGTACAGCGTGATTACTAATCACAGCTTGCTGGTCAGCGGGTTGTCACAGCTTACCACCTACACCCTCGCCGTCGATGCGACCGACGTAGCTGGCAATACTACGACAGCAAACAACAGTGGAAGCTGTTACACTTTCACCACGTTGGCTACTCCCGATAGTTTCACCGAATGGTTCTCGAGTGGGGAGAATGACATTTCAAACCGAACGCTGACGTTTACACCTGATAATTCGGTCGCAGGATACACTGTGTGCAGTGCCGCCGCGAGCGCATTCCCAACCGATTACTCGACCGGAGAGCAGTGGGCCCTGGAAGACGACGGGTTTAGCGCCAATTGGACTACATTTAACCTGCTGGATGGCAAGCAGATCGTCCTGTATGGCAACAGTTACTCGTCGGTAAATGTGAGTGATAACGGGCATCTTACGTTTGGATGGGGCGACAATAGCTGGTTCGAGGGCTTCGATACGCATTTCTCCGAACCGCGGATTTCCATGCTGTTCCGCGACCTGTCTACCTTTGACGGAGGGCTCTGGTGGCAACAACTCGCCGACCGGGCCGTGGTCACGTTTGTGGACGTGCCGGAGCTGTTCACAATAAATGACCTTCCAACCCTGGTTGGCTCCAACAATTTCCAATGTGAGCTTTTTTACAACGGCGTCATCCGGATGACGTGGCTGGATCTCACCTGTCGAGCTGGCCTGGTCGGTCTTTCCCGCGGAGAGGGAATCCCGCCGGGCTTTATCGAAAGCGACTTCTCAGCTTACGCCTCGTGCGTTCCGCCGGACGTGAACGTTACACCGCCTGCACTGACCTTTAACCTGCAGCCCGGCACGAGCGGTACCCAGAACCTGACAATCCAGAACACGGCCACTGCGGGGGCGGATCAACTGAGCTACAACCTGGCACTTACACCGATCCCAAGCGGCACGGAAACCGTCGGCGCGGAATGGATAGTGGCATCCGGGACCAACCGCTACCGCGGCAACACGTTCCTTGCTTCCCAGAACCGTACCCTCACGCTCATTGAATCGCGGCTGAACTTCACAGGATCCGCCTCACTCAATTTCGTCGTGTATGAATCCACCACACTTAACGGTACCTACTCACGCATTCACACGCAGACAGTCACCCGGACGGGCAGCGGCGATGCTTTCTATGCCTCGAACCCGCTCAGCGTGTCGCTTGTATCGGGGCGGTATTACATCATCGCCGTCGGATGGGGCGCTTCGTACACGGTTTCCTACTCCGTGGATGGAAATACAACTGTTCTCCCGGTCAATTTCGGCACGCGCCAGAATGGGTTCCTTGTGGATGCTACATACCCGCTCCCGGTAAGCACGACGAATGCCGTTGCGAGTTACAGCTACGTGCAGCGCCTGACCACGACCGGCGGAGGCTGGCTGAGCACAAATGTGAGGAGCGGAGCGGCAGGCACAGGCGCTGGCAGTGTGATCTCTGTAAGCGCGAACACCGCGGGGCTGGCGAACGGATCGTATAACGGCAACATCGCCGTCACGACAAATGACCCGGACGAAAGCTTCCTCAACATTCCAGTAACGCTGAATGCGCAAGTGCCGGCGCAGTTGTCGCAATTCGTGCTGGAGTAGCCCAGTGAAACTTGGGAACGAAATTGGTTTTGAGGGGTCATCCATGTGCCGCGTGTGCGGCGCGGCTGCTCCATGCGTATTGCTCAGCCTGGGCGACCATGAGGGCGCGCAGCGGGTTTGCTTCTACGTATCGCACGCCATGCCACAGGTGGCCGTCATCGAGTACGGTTGAGTAAAATCGGTTGGCCCAAAGATGACCGCTCCAGCCGTTTTCGCGATTAAGATCTGGGGTCAGCTCCCGAACAGATCGGGAGCTGACCCCAGAATTCTTTTGAAGGCGCACTGACTGTTTAGAGTTTGGCAATGCTTTTGGGAACTCGCCTGCCTGACAATATCAGCAACAGAGCGAATCCGATACACCAGTACATTCCCAGGCAGATTGCTGCCGGGAGATAGCGCAGATATTGAGGGACGTTCATGAATTCCGAAGTGGCCCACGCGTCTGCTTTCATTGCGAGCAACGCACCGCCGAATGCTCCCATCAGGAGGCAAACCGCGAAGTATGTCCACGTGCGGCCGATGACGTTGCGAAGAGCCATCGCGCCCGAAAACGCTCCGGATGAAATCGCTGCAATGAGTACCGCAATCTTCGTTTCCCGGTGCTCGAGAGCCATGGCAAACAGCGGGGTCATGGGACCAAATATGGAACCCGCGAGAGCGCCCATGTCGTTCAGCAAGATGGCCCGTTTGCTGGGGGGAATCGGTTTCTTCTTTCCGGAAAGAAGGTCGAGGCGCTCCTGCACAGACACGCTTGGCGGGTTTGCGGAGAAGGCGCTGTCATCATATGAGATACGGGTGCCATGCCGATAAAGCGCCAGGAATAATGAGTGAGTAACGACGACCACGCCGCCTGTTAATGGCCACATGGTGCGGGTCCAGGGCATCGAGTATATCCAGTAGACCACGGCAAGCGAACCCGCAAGCGCCAGTGGAAATGTCCAGGCGAGAGTATACCAGACTCGACGGCGGGATAAGGAGGATAGTTCGAGAGGAATTGCCGGCGCGGGAATTTGTCCGGCGTCTTCGTTCATGATTCTCGTTCCCACGCGGTTTGAGCCCACGATCAGAACGAACAGCAGGATGATGTATACGCCCCAGCCAATCGCACAGAGTGTCATCATGAGCGCAGGTCTGCTCCAGAAAAGAACGCCACTCATGCCCTGGTAACCGAGAAACAACCATACGAATGCATAGGTGAGCGCGCAGGATTTTAGCATGTACCGTCGCGTGCGAAGAGTTGCGCTGTTACGGATGCCCATCCACATACCGAAGAAACCGCCGGTCATGCCGATGAGCGTGCCTGCAAGTCCGCCAAGGGTACCCACGCCAATCGTGACTGCTATGGCAGAGGTACCGGACGCGCTCTTTCCGATGGCGGCGGCACTTGCCGCCCCTGCCGTAGCTGTCTGTGAAATTGCCAGCGGTAGCGCTGCCACAACTGCTATTGCGAACGAGGCTCCGGGCCGCGTTGTGAGCAGAGTATCCTCGACAATAGCTGCGACCTGTTCCTTCAGCATTCTGCGCCCGCGGGACAGTCGCTGGCGCACCGTATCTTCGGAAATATCCAGTGCCAGCGCCACAGCCCGTGACGATTTTCCCTCGCGGTAGTAAAGGACCAGCGGTTCGCGATACTCTTCGGGAATCGTGGAAAGCGTCTCCCAAACCACTGCCTCCCGCTCCGCCTGGTCCAGACGGGCCGCAACAGGATTGCCTGCCACGGAGTGTTCAGGCATAATCTGCGCAGCATGACTGAGCGGATCGCTCAGCTGCGCGCGGCGCGAGTTTCGTGCAAGGTTGCGGGCGATGCCGCAAAGCCATGCCGGCAGCTTCGCAACGTCGCGTAGCTCTCGCAGTCCTTTCCACGCCGTGATAAATGCTTCCTGGGCTACATCCTCACTCTGGTCCCGGTTCCCCGTTATACTATAGGTTACGGAAGTCACAAGTCCCTGGTACTGCGTCACGAGTTGGCCGAAGGCATCCCTGTCTCCCAGACGCGCCTTTTCGAATATGCCTGCCAGTCGATGATCCAAAGTTTCCACGTTCGTCCGCTCCCGTTCGTTCTTTCGACTATTAGTGGTAAATTCAATCGAAAGTGTGACGCGGAAACATTGCGTATCTCACATTTGTTACGGAATGGCATTCCCAGGTGACGATCTATCCGCGCGGGTGTTCTGTTGCGGCCTGATCGGCGTGGAGGTCAGTTTTTGCATTGTGGGGGACTGTAGCACAGCGGTTTTGTGGATTGGTATTCCCCCACGAACCCTTAGAGACCCTACCGGCTACTTAAAGCGCAGAGGTTTCGGCTACAGTCGCCGGGCAGCCGTGGCCATGAAAAGAAACTGATCGGGAGCTGACCCCTGATCTCTGTTCTAAAAACTTTTGGGTGGAGTGTAGGGGAACAACACCGGTTGAGGTGAATCATCCTCGCTCTCCTTGTGCGAGATTCTCGCCAGAACCGGTTCTTCCGGAGCAGCAGTGTTAAGTCCATCGTGCACATGAGAAAAACGAAGGCGATATGTTCCCCGGTAGGCGGCATTGTATGTAATGCGCTCCTGTTCAGGGGACTGGTCTGTCGCGGGAGCGAAGAAGGATGCAATGTCGCTCGGAAACATTCCCAGGGCGACCACTGCGGTTCGAGTGGTGCCGGAATCAAGCTTCACGCGAAGAATTGTGTTTTCAGCGCATACCCGGCCCGCCAGGAATTTGGGCAGGAGGAACTTGCCCGATTGGCTGTTCTGTGCCGTGTAATGAATGATCGCGTACAGCGGATCAGATTTCGCATCGGGCTCCTTGCCGTCCTCCGGCAGAAAAAAGAGTTTGTAGTCACCACCTCTCGCTGCCGGGTAAGCGATCCAGGGATCATCGTCGGTTGCGGGCCGGGCAGGGTTGCATCGCGTGACAATCGCGGAAGCGGTGTCACCTAACGCGACTGAGACTTGTTTTGTTGAGGTAGTCGAGCCGGAGGCGACGACCAGGTCGAGGGTGACAGTGTCTTTGCTTAGTTGCCGGCTTCGCAGATCGCGCACGAAGGAAGCCGATGATGTTGTATCAGCAGAATGAGATGGGGGCAACTCTGCCGGCCCAGTAGTGGGAGCATCAAATCGCTGGCCGGCGTTTTGTGCTGTAACCGTATACCCGCGCTTCTGAGTCTCGTCCCAGATTTTAGCACCAGCAGGGTATTGGAAAAGCATAGATTCCTTTGGAACAGGCGCGTTAATGTTCAGTTCCTTTGTGTTTACCTCGATCAGCAAATCTTCCGCGAGCGTTCGCCATGAGCCGCCAAGCTCGACAAGTAGTTCTTGGTGCACATCAGCACGGACAGCCGTGTCCGACGTGATAAGCTCTTCCAGTTGCGTTACGGATATGCCACGTCTCGACGCCATTTTGTTTGCCGCCTTTTCCCAAACAGCTGCGTCGTGGTTGAGCCACTTACGATAGCGACCTCTGGACGGAAACCAAAGTCCCTGATGTTGCAGATACTCCAGCTTCTCAATATCGTACTGGATGCGCGGCCCTTTACTGTCGTACTGCACAAATTTCGCCATTGCATAACCATTAGTCGGCGACAGCCAGATTTGTGAGTGGATGTCCCCGCCTATCACTTGGGCGTCCCACGTTACGGTTTCCAGTCCGTTTACCTTTCCAGCCGGTCCGCGAAACTCGATTTTTTCGGGCTGCGTGAGGAGAATATCAACGAGATCCATCGATTTTACGTCTGTGGTTTCGGTGCGCTGTTTGCCGGTTCCCGACCAGTTTGTAAATAAGCCGTAGCCGAGCAGACTCAAGGGAGTTAGATGATCATCTAAACACCAGGGCGCCTCAATGACCACAGTACCACTGCCGTCAGCCTTCCTGTTTTTTGGGAACTCATTGTAAGAATGCATGAGCTTGGTTTGTGCATCGTAGGAGAACGTCAGGCGATTGGATTGGTCGGGCAGCCCACGATCGTTGAATTCCTGCAGTAGGAAAGAGCTGCCGTCCCACAACAGTCGTGATTCCATGCCTTTTAAGTTTTTTGCGGACGGGCTCTCGGATGAGTACGGGATTACCCTGTAGGTGGCACGAAGAGTTTGCACGGCACGAACTTTCGGCATTACTTCTGCAGTCGGGCGGCTTACGAACGCCGTTGTAGAAGTAGCCTTATTTAGCGACTGAGGCTGTGACGGGCTTGTGGTCGTGTCGACAGGTGCAGTCGCCGGAGACTGAGAACGCAGCGTACGTTCCTGTTTCGCCTGCTCGCCCTCAAATTCGTCGCGTACAAGACGATACCGAACTCTCATTCCTCGCGGCGTTTCCGAAGGGCCGCTAAGCTGGAATACTCCACGGCCTCGTTCCCGCGTCAAGAATTTGACAGCAGCAGGGGTACGCAAGGCAGTACGATTGAATGCCGGTTGTGCCACGGCTGCCTCGCGCTTTTCTTTTGAAACGATACTCGTGGCTGAAATCACATCGGATGCTTTGATTTCATTCCATGCCGGCCTTGGATCCATGGGGTCAAAACTTCCTTCCAGGATGTGAACCGAACCATCCGCAGAGAGAAACGCGTCGGCTCCGCTGTCGCGCAACCAGCGTAGAACTGAAGGAGAATAATTCGGTACGGTCTGGTTGATTTCGCTCATGACTTCATCCGTCGGCGTGAGAAGCTTCCCGGAATCCAGATCCAGCATACAGGCTGTTTCTGTCGTAAGGTGGGGAAGCACACGCTCCACACTCGGGCTGAGCAGAACTTTTGATGCCGCAGTCATGTCGGATGTTTCGCTTACACGACCGGGCCCAACGTTACCCGCAGCTTCCACGCGGGTCGTCGAAGTCACTTCAGAATTCGCATCTCCTGAGCTGCCCATAACCTCGTAAAGGATCTTCAGGCCTCGCGGGTTTTCGGAAAACCCGGCCAATTCCAAAACTCCCGTTGTTCCTTCACGTGTTTTGAAGAACCAGGTGCGGGATCGATCCGCCGTTAACCTGGCGACATGGCGTTTCTGTTCAGGTGCGGTCGTGTCGCCCGAGCTTCTCAGCTGCGCACTGTGGAAGGTCCTTTTCGCGTTTCCTGGAGGGGGAGTCTTGAAATCCCAGGCGGCCCATGCATCACGTATCGCCCAGGGCGGCAGGTTCTCCCATGCGGTCAGGTCGCTATATGCAAAAAGGCCGTCGAAGCCGATGACCATATCTTCGCCGAGGTACATCAGATCGGCGCCGCTTTCGCGCAGCCATTCAATGTAACGACCAGGGCGCGGAACTTCATCTGTTCCGACGGATTGCCACAGAATGTCGGTGAGCTCCGTGTTCGTTGTATTAAGCGTATCGATAATCTCACGCGGGGGTGTAAGCAGCCTGCCTGTGTCCAGGTCGAGGAAGAGGTGGTGCCCCGTTCGGCGATCCTGGATAACGCGCTCGATCTTTTGCGCGGAAAGCTCGGCGGCAGCGAAAGTGGTGACTTTCTCCTGCGAACCGCTTATGTTGGATGCCTCAGAACTTTTGGCGTCATCGTTGGAAGCAGTAAGGGGGCGAGCGTCTTCCCTGCGCGATTCTGCATTTGTCGACTTCTCTTCGGCGGCCGCTGCGGCATATCTTAGCGTGACGTCGTCAAACCACACTGTTCCGGGGCCGTAGAGCGCGAGAACAACATCTATGTGTGGATATTTGGGCGGAATAGCGACATGGGTCGTATAATGCTTCCAGTCCTGGTCCACCGGAGGTTCCCACGGCTCTTTGGGGCCGATGTACTGCGTCCACGCTTTCAGCGACCCTCCCTTGGTGTCTCGAAATTCCAGGTACAGTTTCGCATCCATCAACTGCTGCGCCTTCACCCACACACCGATTTCCAGGTAGTCGGCATTCTTCGGCCGCAAAGGATCGACAGGAATAGCCTGCTGCCAGTAGACTCGGAAGTCGAGTTGCCGCTTTGTCTTGATGCACAGACTCGCCTTCCCTGAATGAGCGACGCCGCGATCCCAGACATACTCGACTCCCCCCATAGGAGCATACTTTTTCCAATGAGCGGGCGAGCGCATTTCGTCCTCGTTCTCCATGCCGGGGTTGCGCACCAGGTTCTCGTCGGAGATTCTTGTGAAGCTGGCGGGAAGAGCGGTGTCCTTTCTCGAAAGTGGCTTGGGGGAGGCGGCCGGTAGTTCGGGTGTCGCCCGGGCAGCCAGGTAATTCGTGAGTCCCATCGCTCCTGAAGTCCCCAGGAATAAACAGACGGCCCCAGCTAAAACAGCTGGCAGGTTGTGCTGCCCGCGGTCTCTTTCGAAGTAGAAACGGAAGACAGAAATGAGCAGCACCGTCCCCAGGAGCGAACCGGCGGCTGTAATTGTAGGACTCTCGATGGCCCGAGGCGGGGTCACTATAAAAAGGATGAAGACGACAACATAGTTAAAAAGAGCGACAATATAGACGGGGCGCCATCTCAGCAGCAGACCGGCAATCAACAAACAATTTGTTAGAAACGCTATCGGAGCGGTCGTTGCGTTTTCCGAATTGGTCGCAATTTCCCATAGGCCCCAAAGTAAAATGAGGATTACGATCCAGATCTGCCACGGAACTGTGCGAAGGGTGACATTGCTTGTAGTGGCGCCGTTCTCGGTCACCTGCGATTCGGCTGCTGCGGAAGGCCGCGTAATCGCAATGCCTTCTGGAAAATAATAGCGGTATGCGGAAGCGACGAGCAGCAGCATAGCCAGATTGATTGCAGCTGCAGCTACATTTGCCTGCACAAAATAAACGGCATGCACTGCCAGCAGAAACAGAGTCAGAACGAAAACCGGCCTCCAGCGAAACAGCAGGCCGCTTATCATCAGGCATTTGCCGGCCACCCACACAGCCGCAAGGGGCTGCTTCGGTATGGATACCAGATTACCAAGACCTTCTAAGCCTAACAGGAGAATGGCCACCCAGATCTGCCACGGAACTGTGCGAAGGGTGACATTGCTTGTAGTGGCGCCGTTCTCGGTCCCTTGGGATTCGGCTGCTGCGGAAGGCCGCGTAATCGCACGATCCAGTGTGTCCGGATTGCTGAAACGCGAAGAAAAAAACCAGTACGCCAGCCATGCAAGGGCAGGAATGGCCAGGAAGGCGAAATTGCCGATTCCGTTGAAGAGCACCATGTACGCTGCAAAGGCAAAGGTGAACAACGCGACATAATGGAAGAATTGCCGCGGCGCAGGTGGAGCCTGGAAGGTGGTGCCGGTCGGCCCGGACTGAGTCTCGTTCGAACGACTATAATCAAAGGGCGCGGCGCCAGCGATAGTCTCGACTCGAGTTTTGATCTCACTCGCCTGCTGGAAGCGCAGTTCCGGTTCTTTCTCCAGCGCCCGCATGACGATTTCGTCGAGGCGCACGTCGATAGTCACGTGACGGGACGGCGGGTCTAACCGGCCGCTGGGCATTTGCCCTGTCAGCATCTGGTAGAAGACGACGCCCAGTGCGTAGATATCCGCCCGGTGATCCACCTCGCCCGGATTCGTGACCTGTTCGGGCGCCATGTATTGCGGTGTGCCCACAATGCGCCCGGTTTCAGTGCCCGCTGTGCCTTCACTGGCTCTTGCCAGTATGCGAGCCACGCCGAAGTCGGCGATCTTCACCTGTCCCTGCCGGTTGAGGAGAATGTTTTCCGGTTTGATGTCGCGGTGGACGATGCCGCGATCATGCGCGTATTGCAGCGCGTCGCAGATCTGCGGCACAATGGCCAATGCTTCCCGCGGGGCGATGCGCCGGTTAGCAATCAGCTCGCGCAGGTTTACGCCATCGACGTATTCCATGAGAAAATAGAACAGCCCATCGGCTTCGCCGAATTCGAACAGGGTAACAATGTGCGGGTGGTGCAACTTGGCCATGGCCTGGGCTTCGCGCACGAAGCGCTCCGAGAAGCTGGGGTCGGACTGCAGGCCCGGCGGGAGAATTTTGAGCGCGACCGTGCGGTCGAGCCGCTTCTGGCGGGCCTTGTACACCGCGCCCATGCCGCCGCGGCCCAGCAGCTCCTGGATTTCGAGCTCGGGAAATTTTGGGGTGAGCTCTTCGATCAGCGGTGGAACAAAACCAGTATACTTGGTCTCACCTGCATCGGTTTCGAGCCCCACGTCGACGCCTGTTCCCAGCGCGACCTTAACCAGGCAATCGGGGCAGAGTCCCTGCGGCGCATCTGCCGGCAAAGGTTTGCTGCACTGCGGACACTTATTTTCGTTCATCATGGGTTTTCCTCTGCCCATGATTTCGGGAACGGCGCGCGCATGTTACAGGCAGCGCAGAAATCAGTGCGTTTTTGCAAGGATTCGGAAGAGGTGGCGCAGCTCGGATTCGATGTCGCGTGGGTCGGCGAGCGTGCCCGCGACTTCCTCGCGCATTTTGTCGCGGTACCGCTGCCGGATGCGCGACACAGCAACTCGGAAAGCGCCTTGCGTCATGCCGAGTGCTGCCGCGACTTCCGCTTGCGGCTGGTGGTCACCCGTCGCCGTGAGGTAGTGCCGAAGCACGGCGAACAGCTCCGCTTTGCCAGCGCGCGTGTACTCCTGCTCCAGTTCTTCAAGCACGTGTTTAAGCAGTGCCATCGCCCAGTCGCGCTCGAACTCCAGTTCCGGCGCGTGCGTGCTGGTACTGCGCGATGCGTAAACCGATTCCGCGACTTCCGAAAGCGATTCGAAGTGCAGATTGCCGCCGCGTTTCTGCGTGCGCTCGCGGTCCCACTCGTCTGCCAGGAATCGCTTGAGCACCGTGAGCATGAACGATCGGAAGCGTCCTTTCGACTGCTCCGCCCGCGCGATCCAGTTACGCTCGAGCAGGCGAACGAAGAACTCCTGCGTCAGGTCATGCGCGTCTTCCACGGAGTGCCCGCGCCGGCGCACGTAGCCGTAAAGGGCGGGCCAGTACTTGGCGCACAGCGTCTCGAGCGCCTGCCGCGACGCCGTGTCGTCCGGCTGCCCGGCAGATACAATGAGCGACCAGTGAGTGGTGACAAACAGGCCTGCAGGCGGGGCTGGGGTGGAAGCGCTCATGCCCGGTGACGTTACGGCAGTGCGTCCGGCGCACTCAAGGGGTAACTGTAAGCCGGGGAGGAGTCCCGGGAATGAGTTTCGAGGAGTTCCGGAGACGCGAGCAGGGACGTGTGCACCTTTCCCTCCGCAGTACCTGGTGTCAGTCTCGCGAATCTCGGTAACCCGGAGCAGTGCCTGAGAGACTCGCGTAAGAATGTTGCAGTTGCCCGCCGCCGGGTGCCGGTTCCAATAGATTCAGACAATTTTACGTAAGGAAACTCATGATGATGCGGCATAGAGCAGCTTTTCTGATTGCCCTCGTTGCGGTGGCCAGCGCCGCAAACTCCGAACCGGCCAGTCCCGCAGTTTCACCTGCGCGGTCCTCGTCGACTCCGGCCGTCGCAAGGCCTACAGTGCACCAACTGCCGCCGGACACCTACGCTCCAAGCATGGCGGAAGTAGCAAAGACGGCGGCGCCGCGCGTTAGCACACCGCAGGAGGCGCTGGAGCGGCTGAAACTCGGCAATGCACGTTTCTACAGCGGGGAAACGGAGACGGACCGTAGTTCCGTCAATGTCCGCCGTGCGCAAATCATGACACAGACGCCTTTTGCCGTCGTCCTGGGTTGCTCAGACAGCCGCGTTCCCATCGAAATTGTCTTCGACCAGGGACTGGGCGATATTTTTTCCATTCGTGTTGCGGGCAACATTGCCGATGCCGCGACACTTGGCAGTGTCGAATACGCGGTTAACCACCTGAACGCGAGAATACTGGTGGTGATGGGTCATGAGGGTTGCGGTGCTGTTGCGGCTGCAATGTTACCGGTCGCCGACCAGCAAAAAGAAGCGGCCAACGTACAGTACCTGCTGAAGGCGGTAGCACCGAGTGTAAAAAGCATCCCGGCGATTCGGGACCGGAAATCGCGCATGCGCGAAGCGGTGATTGCGAACGTGCGCTCGCAGGTGGCAAAGCTCCGCCAGAACCCGGTCGTCGCGGCCGCGATTGAATCGGGAAAAGTCCAGCTAGTCGGCGGATTCTACGAGATCAGCAGTGGAGCGGTCGATTTCCTCGAGACGGAGGAAGAACTGGCAGTTGAAACTTCTGCTGCAACGACTGGGGCGCACTAATAAATTAAGGCAGAAATGCGGTGACATCCAAAGATGAAAGAAGCGGGGACACCTTGGCGGACAGCTCCGCGATATCGTTTCTACGACGGAATAACGGTGACGGTTGACTTTTATACTAATTAATTTGCTAAGATATGGGGGGCATCTCCTGATCTCGATCTCGGTTGAGCTTTCCGGTGGCCATTTTGTGGTAGTTGCGTGGCTCGACTTGCAACGAAGTTGATTTTGCTCGAAGGGACGGCGACTTAATCCGGATGACGCTAAGAACGGCTGCCGAGAGAGTATATCTGATTCTGTTGTTTGGTTGCGCTGTGATTATGGGACTGGGATTCTCGCTGTCCCCGTTGTTCGTCAAACTCGACCTTGAGCGACAGGGTGCCCTTATAGTCCTCATCCTGATGCACGTATTTGGGGTGTTCTGGCTGGCGGTTGCATTGGGAATTGCGCGATGGGAGCGGCGGTGGGGTCGGCTGCTGTCGCTGACGGCGCTCGCACTGGTCGTTCTATGGCTTGCGCTACTTGCGGGTTATAGCACGTTGCAGGTAACGTATAAACCACCCCTGGCGATTGCAGTTTTGTGGGGATTGCTCGCGCTGTGCGTGCTTTCGAGAAAACAGATGGAGCCGGCTCGGCGACCGATGACCCCGATGCGATTCGTGCGCCTGACGGCAATGACGATCTTTTGCGTGGGTGCCGTGCTGATGCTGGTGTTCTCCGTTTGTGTCAGCGCGATGATGGTGTTCGGATTCGTGGCGCTTGCAACTGGACGGAAGCCGCCCGTGCCTGCCGAAGAGCTGTACGTGATGCCTCTTTATGCGCTGGCAGTTTTTGTATCCAGCCTCTACATCCTGGCAGGGCGACGGCGCTGGCAGGCTAACATTGCCATTTCCGCCTTGGGCGTGCTGCTGCTGTTCAGCCTGACGCACCTTGCCCTGATATGGACAGGTATTCCGACGCCCTGGAGTGACGACGACATCAACATGGGCTACTCGCTGGGCGGCTATGGGCTCTTCATGCTGGCTGGAGTCATCCTGAAAGCGCTGCGGTTCTGGGACGATGAAGTCGCGGGAGTGCCGGAGCAAGCGGAGGTGGCGCCACAGCCCGAGGTGCCGGAAATTTAAATTTGCACGTCACTGATTTACCTATCACCCTAGCAAGTAAGCCCAATCAGTGCCGCAGGCACGACCCTTTGCTTCTTAGCCCACCACGCAGTGGTGGGAACACGACGCCGCTCCAAATACTCGAGTCCCCTTTAGGGGACGGCGCTTCAACCGTTTGAATGCATAAGGACTTAGGTTGAGAAGTGAACCCTAACCTGTGCTGCCATATTTACTCTCCGCCCGCAAATACGGCGTGGACGTTCATCTGAATTATAGTGGAAAGCGGTACTAAAGTACGCGCACTTGTACGTAGGGTGCGTGGAACATTTCGAGCGTGGGTGTGGACATATACGAGTAGTCGTCGGTGGGGGGTGCAGGGGGGTGCTCCTCGGTCTGTGGATTGTGGAAAAGTTGTTTCAAAAACA
>JBPCLP010000029.1:0-50022 GCA_051003195.1 Candidatus Sumerlaeaceae bacterium
GGCACAGAGACACAGAGTATGCACCGAGTTGCTTATTGTGCATAACGTGGTAAGAACCCTTACAAATTGCAGAAGTGTTTTCCTCTGTGAAAGCTCTGAGTCTCTGTGCCTCTGTGGTAAGGGGCGGGCTAAGTGCCTTCTGTGAGAAGTTTGATCGTCGAGCGTGCGAAGGGTCAGTGCCTCCGCGTCGCGGCAACTTAACCCTTCCCGCAACCCGATCTTTTTCTCGAAGTATCGCTGACGCTAGCAAATTAATTAGTGAAAACGTCAACCGTCCCCGTTATTCGTCTGTTGCCGGTGCTGCTCAGCGCCTACAGCCTGGAATAATTCGAACGCAGTTCCTGTGGAGTGCACCCCTCTTTGGTCCAGGTGATATGTTAGTCTGACCGGGTTCATCTGGGTTTGTTTCTATTTCTAAACCGTCGTAGTAGCTGTGGAACTGTGAGCAATCGTCACCGAATTTGGTCACCGAATTTCAAATTAGTGTAGCTGCCAATCCTCTATCTTGGCAGGAGGCGGCTGAGGAATCGCCTGGGTCCGTGCGGCGTTGCGGCAAAACGTTGGCCACCACATGGAACTTGCGTTAAAAGCCACCGGCAGTTCCCATGCATAGATACTGTTGCGCAGTTTGTCTTGCGAGCTGCTACGACTGCTGCCATATCCGACTTCGGCTACTACTCCCGCGACGATATCGAGAAGCCCGTTACCATCCAGGTCCGTTAGAACAGGCGGGCACTTCCAATTGGAGATGTGGTTCGTGTCCTCGAAAAAGAGCGCATCGATTCCCGCGAGCGAATTGAGGTCAATCGGCGTGCCATTGTATTGCCATGCCTGGATGCCACGCGATGTGCTGAAACTACCTGCACTTACCACAGAGGAGCGTATGCCGCCAGAGGAGACGACCAGGTCCGGCACGCCATCGCCGGTTATATCTCCCACTATGGGCCCACGGAACATCACGGTCGTCAGGCTTTTTGGCCAGCCTGCGGCTGCAACTCCAGAATGGTGATAAACAAAAAGTTTGCCGGTGTTCGAAAAAGCGATTTCGAGGTCGCCATCCCCATCAAAATCGGCCAGTGCTGCCGGGTTGAACTGCAGCGGGTTACTATTGCCTGCCTGCACTGGCCAGCCAGGCAAGTCGGCACCCAGGCGGCTCAGCAGGTGTACGCCACTGCTGACGCTGTTGGGATATTCAAAACCAGATACCGCAACTTCGTCAAAGCCGTCGTGGTCGACATCGCCCGCGGAAAGGCCATAGATATAAGTGCTGCCAGTAGTAAATGGCCAGCCCGGCAGAATGGTCCCATCCATGTTGAAAATTGCTACTTTACCAGCGCCGTAATTAGTACATATCTCGAGGTCCGGGTCGCTGTCGAATTGTCCAACGCATGCAAAGGATGGCGGCTGTTGCCCATAGATTTCGTTGTCCAGATCGATTCGCCGGATTGTGGCGCCGCCTGGAGATAAGAGCATCAACTCGCGCTTTGTGTAGCCGCTGCCGATCGAGGGACTTGAGCAGACGGCGATGAACTCTTTCGTGCCATCATGGTTGAGGTCTGCCACGGTGCACTGGCCGTTCCATGTGTCCACAGTGGCAGGCCAACCGGGCAGGTTTGTCCCGTTGTATTGCACTGCGTACATCAATGATTGACCGCCAAAGTGCAGGAAGACTTCCTTTTTTCCATCCCCATTAATATCGGCGATGCACGGGATGCTGGGGTATCCAAAACTGTCGAATGGCGTGTAGGACCAGTTGAGCTGACCGGAAGGTGAATAGCAGCACAATCGCATAAAGAGGTTTAGCGGTTCCGACTGAATGGTGACGAGTTCCTTCTGCCCATCGCCATCGAGGTCATCGACAGCCACGTCCTGGAAATCGGCGTGCCAGATCGATTTGCCTATTCGTGGCAGCCGCACCGGGAATCCGGCGCGCAGCCGCGGATCCAAGTAGAACATTTCAGCGTATTCGGTATGCGACGTGCCATCGGCGGTTGCGATCGTGAAGCGCAGGTTAGAAAAGGTTGTAGTCGTGATTGAGGACGTGTTCCACGTGGCCCATAAGTCACCGGAACCGCTTTGCATTGCGATTCCGGACGTAGTCCAGCTTACCGGGTTGTAACCTTCGCCGTGTTCGATGGTTAAGTTATTTAAGGGCGTGCGGATACTTGCTTTGATCTGCATTGAGTTTGTCGGCCGCACCACATCGTTGTTTGCTGGACTTAAGGTCTTGAAATTCTCCACATCGATGAGCTGCTGGTCCTCGACCCAGCGACCAGCCGCGTTGTAAGCGGCGATGCGTATACTGTGCAGTCCTTTCCACAGAGGTGCGGTGTTCAGGTTGCCTAATATGCCGTTATTTACGGCAGTGGTGCTGCTCGTCACCACCGTCCATGTCGTTGCTGCAACGCTCACGCCATAGCTGATGTCATAACGTTGAAGAGGGCCGCCAGAGGCAGTGCCATCAACTGGGATCACGCCTCCCGTTCGGGTCACGTCGAAGCGGTAGGGGAGGATCTTAAGGTCGGCCACCGGCGGAGGCGAGTTCACCGCTGCCGTTCCGGCGGCGTTCGCCCGGCCTTGACCAATATACTTGTCAGGGGCAATCTGGTCAGTGGGCATTTTCATGGCGCTGCGAAGCTGGTCGAGGGTGAATGTCGGATTGCGCAGGACTGCGAGCCCGGCGACGCCAGCCGCATAGGGGCACGCCATCGAGGTGCCGGAAAGTACAGTTGTCCAGGTGGTCTGCACGGCTCCTCTCGATGTGCCCGCTGCGCGAAGCGAGAGGATGTCCACTCCCGGCGCCGCGACATCCAGAAACCAGCCATAGTTGGAAAACGGCGCGCGCTGGTCGAGCGAGTTGCTGGCGCCAATCGCGAGGACTGTATCGTAAAGTGCGGGATACAGCAAGCCATCCTGGTTGTCATTGCCGGCCGCCGCAAGTACCAAAACACCCTGGCTTTCGGCGTAGGCAATTGCATTGGCCACCGAGGAGTCGTTCGAGTACGCCCCCCAGCTTAGCGAGACTACATCGGCGCCCTTGTTTACGGCGTACTGGATTGCCGTTGCAGCATCGTAAGTGCTGCCGTTGCCATCGGAAGCGAAGCTTTTGACTGCCATGATCTTCGCGCGCCAGAGCACGCCCGTAATATCCAGACCGTTGTTTCCTTCGGCGGCGATAATGCCGGCGCAATGAGTTCCATGCCCGTTCTGATCCATTGGATCATTGTCCGGCACTTGCAGGTAATTTGTAAAATCATAACCGCGGATGTCATCGACATAGCCATTGTTGTCATCGTCAACTCCCGGCGCGCCTGATGCCTCTGCCTGGTTGGTCCACATGTTGTTCACCAGGTCGCGGTGGTTGTAGTCGACGCCGGTGTCGATGACTGCAATCTGTAGCGCGCCGCTTCCAGTGGTGATGTCCCAAGCTTCGGGCGCATCGATATCGGAGTCGATTGCGCCAGGTGGGGCGTTGTAGGATCCGCTGAAAGGATAGGCCTGTCCTGAATTGTGCAATGCCCATTGCTGAGGAAACTGAGGGTCATTCGGCACCGTCGACTGGATTTTCGCAAGCGCGCCCAGCTCCGCATATTCGACCTCGGGAAGACTGCGATAGGCTTCCAGTGCCCGTATGAGGGCCGCGTCGTCACCGGCGATCGTAATCCGGAATACTCGATTCAGTGCCGGCGTGGTAGCCCCTGCCGGCGCCCGGTTGAGACGCTCTTTCAGGTGTTTTTCTGCGGGTGTGAACGCGGCCATGTCCTTGTTGTGGATGCTGTTGAGCCGTGCAAGTTGCTGCTCATGCTTTGGAAAGACGGCCTGGATGCCTTTGACGCCATACTGCGCGTTGAGAGCTTGCAGACGCTGCGGCAGCGCAGAGAGCGCCTCATGGGTCTTTCCAGCTTCCAGCGCATTTTGAATTTTGCGGCTGGCGGTGTCATCGCGCAGTTTCAGGACAATAATCCCTGGTACATGTGCCGGCAAAGTGCTTGTTGTTGTCGACTGCGAGTATTGCAGCGCCGAATGGCTTACCTGACCAACACAATGCGCGCTCAACAGGCACAGCAGAACAGCCAGTAGTGTGGTCGTTTTCGGCATACACATCACCTCATTTACATTGTCCATGATGAGCTTTCTTTTGCAGGCAGTGAAAACATCGGAAAGCGGCAGAGCACATCTAGAAAATTGGGGGCGTCCATGATAAGGAAAACAGGGACGTGTAAATTTTATTTTGCATAGTGTGGGGCGCTTTTAGTTGCTTCGGTCGAAGCATTCGTTGACGCGGGGACCAGTCGCAAAATTTGATCGTAGCCCGGGCCGCCTCTTGCGCTTTCCGGCGGATCGTACATGGACGTCGAGACGTAGATAGAGCCGTCTGGCGCCTCCACCACCTCGCGCATTCTCCCATGTTTCTTGTGGAGCAGCCACTGCTGCGCGACAACTTTGCTGCCGTCCATGGTAAGGTCCAGAATTCCCTCTCCGCGCAAACATCCTACGAGGAAATGGCCGCGCAGATCGGGAAATGCGGTTCCCCGGTAAAACATTCCACTGGCGGGAGCTATCGACGGCGTATATTCCAAAAGTGGCGACTGCATGCCTTCCCGCGTGGGCATGCGGTGGTGCAATATGGGCCACCCATAGTTCTTTCCCGGCTCGATCACATTGATTTCATCGCCGCCGTCGGGGCCATGTTCCGATTCGAACAACGTGTTAGTCCCTGGTTGCCAGTCCAAGCCCTGGGGGTTGCGATGCCCGTAGCTCCAGATTTCAGGACGTTTTCCTTCCTGGCCCGCAAACGGGTTATCTGATGGAATGGTTCCGTCCTCATTCAGCCGCAGTATTTTCCCAGCGAGCGAGTCGAGCTGTTGCGCGAGTTCTGGCTTGTTGGCATCACCCGTGGTCACGTAAAGCTTCGCATCCGGCCCAAAGCGGATGCGGCAGCCGGCGTGATTGGTATAAGCCGGGATATTTTCGATAATCGTGGTACCCTGGTCGAGCGCCGTGCCGGTTTCGTGATAGCGTGCTACGCGTACGCGCTCTCCCTCACTTGAGCGATAAGCGTAGGAAAGATAGAGCAGGTGGTTGTCAGGAAAACGCGGGTGCAGCACCATTCCCATGAGCCCGAGCTTCACGTTCACCAGCACATCGGGCACGGTAAACAGCGGCGTTTCCTTCAGCTTGCCGTCCTGTAGAACACGAACCCGGCCCGGGCGCTCCGTGAAGAACAGGCGCCCATCCGGCGCGAAAGTCATCGCCCACGGTACACGCACGTCGGACGCGACTACCTGAACTGAGAAGTTAGCCGGGGCTTCACAGATAGTTGTGGTCGTGTCCGCTGATGCCGGGCGGCCCTGGGCAAAACCCATCGCGGGCCCGGCGGCAAGAAAACAGAGCGCAAGTCGCGTTAGAAGTTTCATGGCTGCTTCTCAAGTGTCGTATGCGAGACCGCAACACAAACCTCGGGTCCGCGCGGCGTATGCTTCAAAATGATTGCCCCGAGTGGAACGCGGCTCCATTCATTCCGCCTTAAATGACGGGGCAAACAAAAGACCCGAATCTACTTTCGATTTTTCAACTACCTGCAAAGGACTGGCGCATGAAGATTGCCATGGGACAGATGCTCGTTACAGGCGGCGAAGTTGAGGGCAATTTGATGCGTGGCGTGGCAATGATCGCCGACGCGGCTGCGCAAGGATGTCATGTTGTCGTGTTGCCTGAGTGCATGGATTTTGGTTGGACGCACAGCAGTGCGCGCAACGGAGCGCAGGAGATTCCGGGACCTATTTCCATGCGGCTGTGCAGTGCCGCGCACGCGCATCGAATCTACGTTGTCGCGGGCCTGACCGAGCGGTCCGGCGAACATCTTCACAACACCTCGATTCTCATTTCCCCCACAGGTGAAATACTTCTCAAGCACCGGAAAATTGGCGAGCTGCCATTTGCCCGGCAACAGTATGACATCGGCGAAGTTCTCGCAGTGGCACAAACGCCGCTCGGCTGTGTTGCTACCCCGATTTGCGCCGATCTGCTGCCGGAATCGATCGCGCTCGGTCATGCCGTGGGACACATGGGAGCGCAATTGATTTTCTCGCCCTGCGCCTGGGCCGTGGACGCCGGACATGACAACCGCGCTGAACCTTACGGAGAAAACTGGCGCATGTCGTACGGCGAGCTTGCACGCAAATGGAACATGACCGTGGTCGGTGTCAGCAACGTGGGCTGGATTACCGATGGCGAATGGAAGGGGCGCAAGTGCATCGGCTGCTCGCTGGCCGTCGGAGAGGGCGGACGGGTCGTCGCTCAAGGACCCTATGGCGATAGCGCAGAAGCGCTTGTAACATTTGAGATTCCGGGGACTCCTCCATTTCCCGCTTCCCTTTCCCATACGTGAAGCGGGTGCTTCCAGTCGGCATCAGGATGACTAATCTTTCCGTGTTAAAAAATGGAAAAGCAAAAGCGATCCGACTATTGGGAGATGTATTGGGAGATCTGGGGTCACAACGACATAAGATATAGCGCTACCAAAGCAGCAATCAGCCCGGTTGTGCTTACTCCATTCGGAACCACGCGGTATAAAGCCAGCGATAACACGATGGTTATTACCGGCGCAAGCGACGTCATGGGAACTACGATAATGGCTTTTCCGTGTCTGATCGCGTACACGAAGAAAAGTGCGCCTATGGAATTGAGCATCTGAATTGCGATTGCCGCCACAAACCCGCCTGCTGCCCAGTTGATCGGTCGCGAAAAATCCGTCATGAGCAACGCTACTGGAATTAACACCAAAGCTCCAACCGCCATATAAAAGAACAGGCTTTCCGGTTCCATGCGCGCGCTTGCAAACTTCTGCACATAACCTTGGAGTCCCCACATTACAAAAACAAGTGCAGCATATCCAACCCATAGAAGCTGCGTAGTGCCCGACGCTGACGGTGGCTGGTAGGCAAGGAGTGGAATAGCAACAATGGCCAATACAATCCCGGCCCAGGTGCGAGGTGCGGCCTTCTCCCGCAACAGCGTCGCGGCCAGTATGATTGTTAGAACCGGATAAAGTGAAACTACTGGAAAGACAAGGTAGGCAGGTCCGCTTTTGAGAGTTTCAAACAGCAGCAGCTGACCGCCCGCTCCAAGAAGTCCGGCAGTGCTGCCAAGCAGTATTGTACGAGGATCTCTTTCGAGACGCCATCCAATCAGCATCAAGGCAACAATCGCACATGGCACCATCGTCAACGCCCAGACAGCATAGCCAAGCGTAGTTGGAAACCCGGCTTTTCCCGGCAGCTCAATCAGTGCGCCCCATACTCCCCAGGTAAGAGTCGTTATAAGAGCAAACAGAAGCCAGGGCTTTTTCAATGTTGCTAAGTGATTGCTGACATCCGGCATGGGGTCTCCTTTAAGTCTTTGAAGTTAATATTCGGGCGTTACGCCTCGTAAATTCGGACTCCGGAAACGACCCGATTAATGACTCCTGATGCATTGGGCGAATCGGGACGCAGACCAAGGTTCAGGCTCTTGAACATGGCAAGTAACTGGCCCACGACAATATCGCATGCCGGACGGAAAGAATCGGGCAGCGTTCCCGAGCCAACCTGCCAGCGGACGTGGACAGAATCGCTGGCCAACGAATCAACAGCCGGTTTCGCGGAAACAGTAAGCATGCTGCCGTGCTTTGCTTCGGAAACCAGTTCGGCTATCAAATCACGTTCGTATTGCCACACCCGTTCATCGGATGAGACAAAGCATACCAGTAGAGTTTGGGGAGTAAGAAACACCTTCGGCCCATGCCGAAAGGCGAGAAAAGAATCTGACCAGGTAGCAATTCTTCCATCAGTCAGTTCAGTCATCTTGAGCGCCGCTTCTCGTGCGCAACCAAGCAATGGACCCGAACCAAGAAATGCAACCCGGTTCCATGGCCGCGCGGCAATCTGCGACACAACCGCTGAATTCTCCATCAGAGTGTTCACTGCGATCCCCGCTGCGGCTACTGTTTTCACGAATTCATCCAGGCGCTGAAGATGGGCAAGACCCAGCGCGGCAATCATCATCCCGGTAAATGAACTGGTCATAGCCAGACCGCGGTCGTTGGTTTCCGGTGGCAGGATTAAAGCCATCGAACTGGAATCCGTTTCCGCGGCTTGCGCCAGTGCCCCCTGCGCATTGCAGGTGATCGCCAGATGGCTGGATTGTGGCATGCGTGCCTTCATCATCCGGTACATTGCCATAGTTTCCGGCGAATTCCCGCTTCGCGCAAAATGCACAACAAGGTAATCTCTGCCGTGCACCATCAGGCTGTCCAGGTGCGTAACGCAATCTGTGCTGGCACGCGTATCAACCTCGCACCCAAGCGCCTCGCGCAGAGCGCCCTCGACACATCGCCCGATATACTCGCTGGTTCCCGCGCCGGACAGGATAACTTTTGCCGCGGGATTTCCAGGGACGCCGGCTTTCAGGAGCAACTCCTGCAGATGAGCGCGCTTTTCGACGACCAGATTGGCAATGCGGTTCCAGCAGGCCGGCTGATGGGCAATTTCGCGGGCGGTATGCGTAACGCCCAATTCCTCAAGTCCGGCAGGAGAAAGGCTGACGAGAGTTTTCATATCCAGCGCCGAAGTTGTCATGCGGGCACGGACACCATGCCCAATCCGTCATGCTCCATATTGCAGATGCGAATCTTTCCCTTAACCAGTGTGGTAACCTGTTCCATTGCCGGAGGGAAAAGCTTCCTGAGATCTATGCTGTCGCTCGCTGCGAGTTCTGCTTTAATCTGCCTGATGAATGTATCCTTAATTTCGCTGGCGAAGTTTACTTTCACTACACCGCGCTGAATCACTGACTGCCATGCCTGAGCGGACAGTCCGGAACCGCCGTGCAGCACGAGCGGCGTTGGAGTGGCCGAATGAATTGCGTCGAGGCGCTCAAGATCCAGAGCAGGTTCCGCACTGAACAAGCCGTGGCGCGTGCCTATGGATACCGCCAACAGATCAACCTGCGTTTCCGTTGCAAATCGCGTGGCCTCTTCCGGGCAGGTAAGGCCGGTCGTGGTCAGTTCCGGCTGTCCCAGTTTGGGTACATATCCCAGCTCTGCTTCGACCGCTACACCAACGTCGTGAGCCATGCGCACAACGGACTTTGTAACCCTGATATTTTCTTCCAGGTCCGCCTCGCTGGCATCAATCATTACCGAATCAAAACCAGCGTGGATGCATTGGCCGATCAGATCGACGTCGCACGCATGGTCAAGATGCAGCCATGCTGTCACGCCGGCCTGTTGCGCGGCGGCGCGCGCCATGGATGCGGCCAGGCCGACACCCAGATAATCGAGAGTCGAAGGCGACGCCTGCAAAATGATTTCAGCGCCCGTCTGCTTTGCAGCTGCAATAATGGCCATCAGCGTTTCGCTGTTATAAAAGTTCGTCGCCAGCAGGGCAGAGCCTGCTGATCGACGCGCTTGTACGGACTCCATGAACTTTGTTATAACCATGTTACCTTTACTTGAGGAACCAGGGCTTCCACATCAGAACTTCTGAGCATACCGAGTTCTTCGCGTAAACAATTCGCGGCACCGGATGCGGCAGCAAGCCTGATCATTGCTTCAAAATCGCATCCCTGTTCATGTGCCGCTGCCACGCCTGCCAGCAGACAATCACCCGACCCTACTGAACTGCGCACACTCGCAATACTGCACTGCGCGTGGGCTGCTACACCATCAGACAGGAAATACGCTCCTTCGGCTCCGCACGTTACAACCGCAAGTTTACAATGTCGATGCAACTCCTCAGCAGCCTTCTGCGGATCCATGCTGCCGAATAACCCCGTAGCTTCGGTCTGGTTGACATGAATACAGTCGGGCCTTTCTTTGAACGTCAGTTTCAGTTCTTCGCCTGAACAGTCTATGTACGTTCGAATGGACCTGGCTGAGCACGCGGCTACCAGGTCGGCGTAGCTTCCACGGGGCGCTCCGGGCGGCCATGACCCGCTCAGGGTAACCGCGCTTACCGTATCCAGTTCCTGTAGAAAGCCTTTGCGAAACGCAGAGCAATCCTCTTTTTTAATCCGCGGGCCGACGCCAAGCAATTCGGTTTCATCGTAGACACCGTCAGATTTAAGAGTCATACAGGTGCGGTTCCACTCATCAACACCTGGGCCAACACAATGGACACCTGCGGATTCACACTGCTGGCGAATCCATGCTCCGGAAGGTCCTCCCCAGAAACCCAGCAACCGCGCCTTTGATCCAAGTTCTGCAAGCGCAAGAGCGACATGGACGCCCTTCCCACCGGGATAGCGCTTCTCCTGTTTTGCGCGATGCACTTTACCAGGTTCAAACTCGTCAATCCAGACCTGGGTATCGATGGATGGGTTCGGGCAAACACATAATATCACTCGATATGCGCCTTGAATTGCGACTGAGTCCCTCCGGAACCGCGGAGACTTTCACAGCCGCATTTTATTCCAAGCCGAAGGCAATCCTCAATTGGCTTGCCCAGCTGCCATGCTCTAACAAACCCGCCGTCAAAGCTGTCACCGGCGCCAACAGCGTCCATGATGGTGATATCATCCATGCCCGATACGACGCAGTTGAACTGTTCTTGCCCACGGAAAGCTGCGGCACCGTGTTCACCGCGCTTGATTACGACCAGCGGGCATAATTTCGCCAGCCGTCGGCCTGCGGCAATGTAATCATCCGTTCCGGAAATTGCATAGGCCTCATTCTCATTGGGAAGGAATACGTCAACGTAAGGAAGCAACTCATGCACTGTGTCCCACTTGTTGTCTGGGTCCCAGTTCGGATCGAAGGAAACCGTTACGCCTGTTTCGCGAAGCCTGCGAAGCCGAGCCTGCCATGTGTGGCGAAGTGACTGGAGCAGGAAAATACTGGCAAGATGCCAATGGTCGGCCATTGCTTCCAGTTCATCGGTAATGTCCGTTTCAAGAACAGCATCAATGCTTCCAAGGTATGTGAGAATCGCACGGTCGTCACCTTTGTCCAGGGCCACCCCGATGCCGGTTTTCAGTTCAGGGTCACGCCTGACCCAGCTGACATCCACTCCCGCTGCAGTCAGCGTATTAACGGCAAGATCACCAAAACTGTCAGGACCCACTTTCCCAATTACTGCTACCCGGCCCCCCAGTCTGGCAAACTGCGCAGCAAAAATGCATGCCGACCCGCCCATACACAATTCATAGTTGTCAACGAGCTGCTCCACCTGACCGAACTGTGGCACGACATTTCCGGTCATAACAAGGTCCACGCACATGTCTGCCACGGTGAGCACATTCAAAGGCCTCAAGCCGTGCTTCGTCTCGGAAGCGATTGCTCCCACTGGTCAGTTTCCATTCTGCTGATGAAGTAGTATAGTTAGCATGGGCACCTAGAATGGCCGTCGCACACCATAACCGTTTCAATATCCCAGAACGAGGTTCTTCTGATGCCCCTGGACGGAGTCCAGAATAAGTTGCGCTATACTACCACTTATTTGATAAACAACGGGCTTCATAACGCAATATTCCGCCTCAGCGTTCGAGCGCGAATGGCTGAGCATGCAAAGTACTGCGCCATGGTCAAGTGCGCACGCTCACGCCGGCGTTGTTGCAGCGCACGAGTAGCTCAGCGAACCTCGCCCGTTTCCCGGCGCGCAGACAGGCCCAGGGACCAGGCCTGTCCCCTTGTTCCCAATCGTTAACTTCCTCTTCGCGTGGCATTTACGTCTTTGCGCCTGGCGGGAAAAGCCACCCATCGCGCAAGGAAGCCGGAAATCCACGGCCCCCGCGAATTCTTACGCGCATATTCGTGTGCATTCGTGCGATTCGTGGATAAAAATTACCCGCCTTATAAAAGTCCCGTTGTTTCCGCGAAGCCGAACATGATATTCATGTTCTGAACTGCCTGGCCTGCGGCGCCCTTAAGCAGGTTGTCGGTTGCACTGACCAGCACGATCGTGCCGGTCCTTTGATCTGCCGTGGCGCCGATGTCACAGAAATTGGTCCCTGTCACATATTCGATCTGAGGCAGCGTGCCCGGTTCATAGACGCGGACGAACGGCTCATCTTTATAGCAATTGCTTAGTATCTCGTATACGTCTTCCGAAGTGGGAACCCGGCCGTGGTCGCGCACGCGAAGATAACAGTCGGCGAGTATTCCAATTTTATATGGTCCGACGTGCGGAACGAACAGCACCTGGATACCGGGATGATCCCGCTTATCGCCGACCTTGCGTGCGGCGGCGGTTAGTTCCTGTTCGATTTCAGGAGTATGCTGATGACTTCCCACCCTGTAAGCACGTACATTATCTGCGACGCTGAGGAACTGGTTTTCCGCCTTTGGGTTGCGGCCGGCACCGCTTACCCCAGAGATCGCATCGATAATAATTGGGTCCTCATGGCCATACCCGGCGGCAACGAGGGGAGCACAGGCGAGAATGCTGGTCGTGGTGTAACAACCCGGATTTGCAACCAGCCGCGCACCCCGGATTTCATCTCGATAATACTCCGGTAAACCATAAACGGCGTGCTGTTTCTTCAGCAGAGTCGGATGCTGGTGCGGCAATCCGTACCACCTCTGGTACGCTTCCTCATCCTCCAGGCGATAATCCCCGCTGAGATCGATGAGGCGGGCTCCGGCGTCGAGCAACTGCTGCACGAAAGGGAACGTCTCACCCGCTTTTTTGCAGGAAAACACGACATCGCAATTGCCGAGCATATCGAAATCCAGTGCATCGAAATTCCGATCCACCAGGCCACGCAGTTCGGGATGTGCCGTGGCAATCGGTTTCCCAGGCGAGGATTCACTTATCGCCGCATGGATGGATACGTTCGGATGCTGAGCAAGAATGCGCAATAGCCTCCCGGCACTGAGCCCCGCGGCGCCGATGATTCCAGCACGGATTTGTGGTGTGGTCGACATATTCCCTTTGGTTCTCCGGGTCTGCTGCTGCGTGGTCAATACCAAGCTGAACCCCTGCTATTGCTGCACTCACTCCGGAAATCGCCGCGACAGCTCCGAACCGATGTGCATGAAATTTGTATATGGACATACACACAGCCTGAATTTAGCTATAACAACAACGCATGAAAGAGAACTTTTACCAGATACTCGGCGTTCCCGAAAACGCTGACCAGGAGCAGATAAAAAAGGCATACCGCAAACTCGCGGTGAAGTACCATCCCGACAAGAACAAGGGTGACAAAAAGGCGGAGGATCGCTTCAAGCAGATCAGCGAAGCATACGACGTAGTTGGCGACGAGAAGAAGCGGACACAGTACGATCAGATGCGCAAAGGCTTCTTCGGCGGCGGAGGTCCGGGCGCGGCCGGCGCGGGTATGCGCGGCACCAGCACCGGTGAATCGTTCTCATTTGAGGACCTCGGAGGCTTCGAAGGATTTGGTGACATTTTTGAAAACCTGTTTGGGGGAGGCGCTGCGGGAGGTGGGCGCGGCCGCGGGAGGGGCCGCGGTAGCGGCTTCGCGCAGGACGAACCTGGTGGTGAAGGCGGAGATATTGCCGCGGAGATCAGCGTGCCGTTCGAACTTGCCGCACGTGGTGGCCCGTACAGTTTTTCCTTCCAGCGCACTGGACGTTGCCCCAATTGCCACGGCAGCGGTGCAACGCCGGGAACTTCCGTGGAGACATGCGGCGAGTGCCATGGCAGCGGACGGGTCACTTTGGGACAGGGTGGGTTCGGCATCCAGCGTGTTTGCCCGCGCTGCGGGGGCAAAGGCCAGAATCCGAAAACGCCCTGCGTTGTGTGCCGAGGAGCTGGTGTCGCTTCGCAGGAGCGGAAACTTACCGTTAAAATCCCGCCGGGCATCGCGGATGGACAGACGATTCGCATTCGTGACGAAGGTGAACACGGTGGCCGTTCAGCAGGTAATTTGCTTCTGACCATACGCGTTGCACTGCACCCCACTTTTCGTCGTGAGGGCGACAAGATCGTGGTGGATAAGGAAGTCGATCTCGCTACAGCGGTCTTAGGCGGTGAGATCAGTGTGCCCACTTTGGACGGCGACGTAAAGCTTAAAATCCCGGCAGGCACTCAGCCCGGTACAGTGTTTCGTTTGAAAGAGCGTGGAATTCACCGGCGCAGCGGCGCACGTGGAGATGAGAACGTCGTGGTAAAGGTCCTCATCCCAAAGAAGCTGAGCAAGCGAGACCAGGAGCTGTTTCGGGAGTTCGCGACTTCAGCCGGCGCATCTGACACGTAATCCCACGATTCATCGAGCCGCACCTACAGCGCACCCCCGCCTGGCATAATGGTCAGTTCTTCCACCTGCAGCCCCGGCGGCTGCAACGCGATGTTCTTATGCAGGCGAATTGCCGTTGCACTCAAATTGCGGCTTCGGATGCATGGTTGGCAATTATGTGGAAAATTGGGCCAGCAATCGTGCAGGAGTTGCGTCCGAAACAATGGACCAAAAACTTCCTGTTGTTCGCCGGAGTACTTTTCTCTAACCACTTTCGGGAAAAGGATCGGCTGTTCGATGCGCTCACGGGGTTTGTAATCTTCTGCGGCCTCTCCGGTGTTATTTATATCCTGAATGATCTGCGGGATGCGCCGAGCGACAGGCAGCATCCCTTGAAATGCAAGCGCCCCATTGCATCCGGCGCACTGCCAGTCCCCGTCGCCGTAACGCTCGCAGTCGTTTTGCTCGCCTTCGTTTTAGACTGGGCATATTACCTGAATACAAGATTCGGTCACATATCGCTGTTTTATTTCGCGCTCATGGTGCTCTACACACTTGTGCTGAAGCACGTGGTAATCCTCGACCTCATGGTAGTCGCTATTGGTTTTGTAATCCGGGGTATCGCCGGCGTATTTGCCATCGAGCGATCGGGCGAAACCATTCCCATCACACCCTGGTTCATTACATGCGTACTCTTCCTCGCGCTGTTCATCGTGATCTGTAAACGCAGGCACGAGCTTGTGCTCTTGTCGTCGGCGGCCCGGCATCACCGACCTGTACTCGAGCACTATTCTCCGGCGTTTCTCGATCAAATGGTAAACGTGGCCACCACCGCTACCGTTATGTCGTATGCACTTTACGTGACGCTCGGTGTCTCGCAAAAGGAGAATCTCAGGGGAGGCATGGTATACACGCTTCCATTTGTGGTCTACGGCGTGTTTCGCTACCTCTACCTGGTGTACAAGCGCGAGGAAGGCGGCAGCCCCGAACTTCTGCTGTTGCAGGATCCCTCACTCCTGGTATGTGTGCTCTTATGGCTGGGAACCGTCACTTGGATTATGTACGGATAAGGAAGCGAGCACGTGAGTATAGGTGATGCACTCGGTTGGATGGGCTACGCAGTCCTCGGGTCTGCGATCATATGGCTGCTTTTGCTGCTCAGGACGAAAGTTGCCGAGCAGGCAGAGGCCCAACGAATCGCCGATGCTACATTCGAGGCGCAAGCGTTGCGCGCCATTAGAACAGTGGAGAGCTCAATGATGCCGCCAGGCATCCAAACGGAAGCGCAGCCTTTGATGAGTTCGGCCCTCGTTGATGAGATGCCCATTCCAGCGGCGGCATTCCCGGTACATGAATCCCGGTATTCAGAGAGCCAGGCGGAGGACTATTACAGACAATCCGCGGACATCTCATGTGCAGCCGTGCTCACACAATTGCGAAACTCGGGGCTGGTGGACCAGGTGGAAGGGTTCCTCGAACTGAACGGCAATCCTAAGGGGGCGGTTGTGCTGCGCATGAAGGGCGGCAAACATGCTCTCCTGGTGCCGTATTTTGAGTCGGAACCATTCGCATTGCGGAATCTCCGCCGGTACCATATGATTGTCTACGTCGGCCGCAATGGCAAGGCTGTTGTGTTGAAAAGCCTGGAGGAAGTGATCGCTGCGAATGTCTCAGCCTCAATGGGTGGGTTCTGATGTGTCGTGAGAGTTGTTCTGTATTGGTCTCGATCAAATAAACGCAGGCTTCCGCCTGTTACACCGTTTGGCCTGAACTACGGGCCGCACTTCGTTTGATAAGGCTGCTGCTCTGTTCCGACACGCACTTCGGTTTCTGTCCTCCCTGCGGCTGGGAATTGTGCTCATCGCGTTGATGGCAATCGCATGCATCGCGGGTTCGGTCATCGCGTCGCACGAGGACATGGGGGTCGACTATGGCCGCGAATACGTGTTCCACACCTGGTGGTTTATCGGGCTCATGGGGCTGCTGCTGGTTAACCTCTGCCTTTGTTCGTGGGAAAAGTCGTACATCGCACTGACGCTTTATCGTAAAAAGAACATCATTTCCACCCCCACCTTTTATCGAAAAGCGGCGCACGGCATCTCCGGCACATGGACCGGTTCGCTGGACGATGTAGAAAAGTTCCTGCGCGCCAAGTATACCATTGTACACCGGGCCGGTGACGCGATCTACGCTCAGAAAGGTCTATTTGGCCGACTTGGGGCGACCATCATCCACATCGGACTGCTGTGGACAATGAGCGCCGGCTACTACCGTATCCTGGCGGATGATATGGGCTGGGGCGTGTATGACTCCACGGTCATTCTTCCAGAGGGCCAGACAACGCAGAGCTACTTTTCCCGCATCAATCGCCTGAAAGGACCCACACAGGAAAACCTGCGCGAAAAGACGATGCCGTTCGCCCTGCGCGCGTTGGACTTTAGTGCCGACTATTACCCGCACAGCACGGTGGCACGTCGATTCGCATCGATCATCGAGTTACATGACGGGGACAAGAGCTCCATCCACGAAGTCACCATGACGAACCCGCTTGTTTATCGCGGGTATAAGATTACGCAAAACAGCTTCAGTGCAAATGAGAGGGTGGTACGCGGAAAATTCCGTGTGACGGATACAACCACCGGCGACGCGGTGGAACTGGATACCAGCCCGGGCGACCCGGTTCGGCTGCGACTGCCAAAAACAAAAGACCTGTTTTTCCAGGTCGAAGATCTGCGCCCCGATGCAAAGTTTCATGTGGTAAACCTGGCGACGCAAAAGGAGCAGGAAAGTGGCCTTGTAACCACCGACGTGGCCGAAGGGCCGCTGCCTGTCGACATGACCAAATTCCAGAAAACCCTGCAGGAATCGAAGTACTCGTTCCTGGTGGCGGCGCTTTTCCCCAACTTCACCTTTGATGAAAACCGCCAGCCCACCACAAAGGACGAGAACTTCGAGAATCCTGCAATTCTCGTTATGCTGTTTAAGAATGGGCGGCCCAACGGCTATACCTGGCTTTTCGCAAATGCGGAGGCGCAGCGCATCGTCGGGCAGACTCATCCCGAAATGGAAATGGTTTTCGGCGAGTACCGAAAAGCGGATGGCTCAACGGGAACAGGTGGATTGTACGACTATGAAGTTAAGATCGAGCTGAAGGAAAAGGGTTCGGGAAAACCTTTGGGCAGTTACTGGGTAAAAGCAGGCGATGTTACCGAACTCAGCGGCGTTTCAGAAGCTCTATTGCGGGCTCCTAATGTGAGCAGCGAACCGGGTGCATCCATGCATGCAAAAGAAGCCGACCCGGCCGGGGAGACGACTATTTCCAAATCGCTGCAGCAGATGCCGCCGCGGGGTGGTGCAGCGGATCAGCCGACCAGCGGCGGCGACACGGTTCGGGCTGATGCGCAAACCACTGGCAGCCTGACCAGCCGCCCATTGGATAACGGATCCAAGCGGTATATCGTGACGTTCCTTGGAGCCACCGCCGGAAACGTTACATTCCTTGGTTTCATGAGAGACCCTAGCGTGAACTGGATATTTTCGGGCTGCATCGTAATCATCGCGGGTACGCTCATCGCATTCATGTTTGTATATCGCGAAGTGTGGGTCTACTATGATCGCAACGGGCGGATGTTGTATATGGCCACTACGGTTCGTGGAACATCCCCCGGCGCCCACCGCGAGTTTGACCGGAATGCAGCAATCATGGCACAAATGGGAGCTTTGTATGCGCCTGGCAGTGAGGCTCTGCCAGGAGCACCCGCTACATCTTCGGCATAACGAATGAGTTGCGAAGCTGCACGGTTCTGGCGACCTGCGCCACGCCGGAGGGTCCTGCCCCGCTGAAGAACCGTGCCATGACCGGGTAGCAATGGCAGTCATGCCTCGCACTTCCACAAAAACGGAGTCGCATCCTGCTGCGCCTTCAAGCGTCGGCGTGCGCGTGGCTTTTGTAGACCCCAATTCGCAGGCCGCCCGGCTGGGTATTGGAGTAGGCGATGCATTGCTGCGACTGAATGGCAATGTCGTCGATGATGTGATCGACTACTGGTTCCACATGGCTGCGGAGCGGCTGAAGGTGGAATGGCACACCGCCGACGGGAAGTTGAAGATCGCGACTCTTCGCAAACCCTACCATGAGCGGCTTGGAGTGGAAGTAGAGCCGTTCGAAATCAAGCGGTGCAACAATGCCTGTGTATTTTGTTTCGTGCACCAGCTTCCACCAGGCATGCGCCGCGAGTTGTACGTAAAGGACGAGGATTACCGTCTCTCGTTCCTCTATGGGAATTATATCACTGGAACCAACCTCTCCCCTGCCGACAAAGAGCGCATCATCCGCCAGAAGCTTTCACCGCTTTATTTCAGCGTGCATGCCACAGACCAGGATTTGCGCGAGCGCCTGCTGGTGAAGCGCAATATTGAGCCGATTGTGCCGCTACTGAAGGACCTGACCAACAAAGGCATTTTTGTTCACGCCCAGGTCGTGTTGTGCCCCGGTCTCAACGATGGAGCCATGCTTGAGAAGACCGTGATGGAGCTCGCCACGCTTTATCCTAAACTCGAGTCGATTGCGGTGGTGCCGCTCGGCATGACCGACCACCGTGGCCGCCTTCCGCAACTGCAGCCCATCACGCCGGAATACGCGCGCACGTTTGTGCGAGAAATCGCAAAGCTGCAGAAGAAGGTGGCTCGCAAGATCGGCTATCCGCTCGTATTCCCGAGCGACGAATTTTTCCTGATCGGCGACATGCAGCCACCGGATTATGACAAGTATCCCGAGATTCCGCAGCTCGCGAATGGCGTGGGCATGTATTACCGGTTTTACGAACACTTCGATGCGCTGTGCGCGGAGCTACCTACGAAACTTGAGCGGCCCCGCCGTGTAGCTGCCATTACAACGCACATGGGAGTGCAGGTTCTCGAGAAACTGGTGGATGCGATGAACGCGCGAGTAGACGGATTACACGTGGATCTGCTGCCGACCGTGAACTCGTTGTTTGGTGAGGGGATCACTGTTTCTGGCCTGCTTCCCGGCTCGGACTTCAAACGGCAGATCGCAGCCAATCCCTGCTACGATCGCTACATGATTCCCGAGAACGCTCTGCGGCCCTGGGATAAGCGCTTCCTGGATGATATGCTGCTTGCCGAATTGCAGGAGTGCACCGAAGCTGAGGTCGTCACAGGCGCGGACACAGCGGAAAGTTTTATAGCCGCGGCCCTACTATAGTTGTTTACCACAGCATCGTTACCTGCTAAACGTTCTCCGCTTTCCCCAGGCATTCCAACATAATCGCCTTCTGGATGTGCAGGCGGTTCTCCGCCTGGTCGAAGACGATCGACGTTGGGCTGTCCATCACCTCGTCGGTAATCTCCTCGCCACGGTGCGCGGGCAGGTCATGCATCGCGAATGCGCCGGGGGCTGCCTTCTTTAACAGCGCATCATTCAGCTGGTACGGCCGAAACACCTTTGCGCGTTCCGCCGCCTCGTTCTCGCGCCCCATGCTGGCCCAGATGTCCGTGTAAACCGCGGCTGCGCCTTCGACGGCTTCAACAGGATCCGAAGTCAGCAGAAACTTCCCACCGGATATACTGTTCAACCGAGCGGCGAGATCGATCATCTTGCGTGACGGCGCATACTTCTCCGGCGAGGCGACACGCATCTCAGCACCCAGAGTCGCAGCAGTAACCATGAGCGACGTGCATACGTTGTTCCCGTCACCCACGTAGGCCAGCTTCAGCTCGCTCCATTTGACGCCCTTCTCGTAAAGCGTGAAAAAATCCGCCAGTGCCTGGCATGGATGTTCATCGTCACTGAGCGCGTTAATTACCGGTGGCTCGGCAACCTGTGCCAGTTCTTCGACATGCGCCTGCGCGAACACCCGCGCGACAACGAGATCAACCCAGCGCTCCAGGTTGCGCGCGACATCATACACGCTCTCGCGCACACCCATCGAAATCTCGGTCGGCCCAAGGTACACAGTATGCCCGCCAAGCTGATGTACCCCGACGTCGAAGGTCACCCGCGTGCGCAACGATGGTTTCTGGAATAGCAGGGCAACATTATAACCCTTCAGCACGTCCAGAAACTCGCGCCGCTTCACCCCCGCTTTCATCTTCGCCGATAACGCGAACAGCCGGTTAATTGTATCCGCGTCGAAGTCCGACGACTTCACGAAATCACGTGTCAACGAACGCCTCCTGCGTTGCCCGCCAATGCTGGCTCTGAAGCTGCTTCTGCTTTCTGCGTTGCACTACGCTGCTGCTCTTCTCGCAGAACTCCCGCGAGAATCTCCACTGCACGATCGCACTGTTCCTCGGTAACAACCAACGCGGGCAGCAGGCGCAATACGTGCCCCATCGTGCAGTTGATGAGAAGACCGCGCTCTGCACAATGCTTCACAACATCTGCCCCGGGGAGCGTCAGTTCGATGCCGATCATCAGCCCGATGCCGCGCACCTCTTTCACGATGTCCATCCCGGCAATAGCTTTGCGCAATGCCTGCAGGAAGTAGGTACCCGTATTGGCAGCGCGCTCAGGAAGCTTCTTCTCAACCATCGTCTCCACAACCGCAAGGGCAGCCGCGCACGCCAATGGGTTACCGCCAAACGTCGATCCATGTGTGCCGGGTTCCAGCACCGCGGCAATGTCTTCACGCGTCAGCAGTGCTCCAATCGGGAAACCATTACCCAGCGCCTTCGCAAGTGTCATGATATCTGGTTCCACATCGAGCACCTGGTGCGCGAACATCCTGCCGCAGCGTCCCATGCCGCACTGGATTTCATCGAAGATCAGCAGTAGATTGCGCGTATCGCATTCCTCGCGCAGCTGCGTCAAAAACTCAGGCGTGCATGCAACGATCCCGCCTTCGCCCTGCACTGGCTCCAGCATAATGGCGCAAGTCGTTTCCGATATCTGCGCGCGCACGCTTTCTATCTGGTTAATCTCCGCGTACTTAAACCCGGGCAGCAGCGGTTCGAAGCCCTTCTGGATTTTCTCCTGCCCGGTTGCCGTCAGCGTCGCCATCGTACGTCCATGAAACGAATTGCGCAGGGTGATAATCTCGAATCGGTTCTCCCCGTACTTCTTCTTCGAGTAAAGCCGTGCCAGCTTAATGGCGCCCTCGTTTACCTCCGCGCCGCTGTTTGCGAAAAAAGCGCGGTCGGCAAAACACAGGCCGGTCAGCTTCTGCGCCAGTTCGACCTGCTGTGGAATCAGGTACAGGTTCGAGCAATGCACCAGCTCGCCTGCCTGCTCGCGAATGGCACTGGTCACTGCCGGGTGGCAATGCCCCAGGCTGCACACGCTGATGCCCGCCAGGAAGTCAAGGTACTCCCGCCCATCGGCGTCCCACACGCGACAGCCCTCACCGCGTACCAGCATTACGTCCCGCACGCCGTAGTTCGGCGTGAGCACGTGCTGCGCCAGATCCCGTACCTTCTGTGATTCCATGACTCGCTACCTCATCCCTGTGGACTGAAGCTTCGAACCCGCGTAAAGAATGCTCTACTACCGCAACACGCCACACTCGTTCGGAAAATTATTGCGAATGCCGGCCGCCGACCAGCGGCAGCACAAATTCAACGGGCAATTCCTGCTCGCGCCTCACAAGTATTTTCAGGTCAAACTTGATCGGCTTGTTGAAATTGTAGTCGATGATCACCCCATTCTTCGCGACCGGCTCAGGATCAATGGTCGGGTGCCACAGCGACAGCGTGTATGAGCCCGGCGGTACATGCCTGATTCTGAACACCCCCGCCGCGTTTGTCATCGAATAATAGGGGTGCTCCACGGCGAACACCGTCGAGTACTCCCACGGATGTCGGTAACACCGGACCGAATACACACCTGCCTCAGGAACCCGCACGCGGCGTCGCATTCCGGGGCTCACCAGGTCCTCCATTACCGGCGCGCCGGCAATATCCAAGACAGGTGTGTGGACAAAGTCATCGTGCGACAGGTACTCCAGCGTATCTCGCTCGCGCAGCAGGGTGATGGGCGGTTTAAGTGTGCAGCCGTCAAAGCGCAGCAATCCTTCCAGCGAGACACCGGCGTTTGCCATCGATGCACCCGCTCCGATATCGCTCAGGTACACCAGCGCGCCCTGCACCGCCAGGCTCCGTGTATCAATCTGGATAAGTTCCTGCTGCACGGCGCGGTTCTGCGTGCAGAAAAGCGTATCGCTGCGCACCTCGAACCGGAACGGTTTCGGCAGTTCCCCATCCCACCGAACCACCCCGGAGATGACACTTCCGCTCGTAACGTCGATCACCGAATACCCGCCCGCGTGCACCAGCGGCGTGGCCCAAACCAGCATCGCCAGCCAGCCCAATCTCAGCCACATCGCCATCGTGCCGCGCTTCAACATGGTGCTCGTTAAACGGCAAAAGAGTTCTTGCGCCAGCATTAATAAGCAGGGAACATCTGTTCTAACAAGAAGGGCCACTGCGCCCGCAGTCCACCACCGCAGGAGCAAGCAGATGTCATCGGTCATATCTCCCTTCCGCGAAGACGGCGAAGAACGCGAAGAGGTCACCCTGCGTCCCCAGAGCACGCAGGACTTCGTCGGCCAGGTGCAGGTCATTGAGAAGCTGCGCGTTTTCATCCAGGCCGCGCGCATGCGCAATGAGCACCTCGATCACGTTCTGCTGTTCGGCCCTCCCGGCCTCGGCAAAACCACCCTCTCCCTCATCATCGCCAACGAGATGGGCGCCGACATAAAATCCACCAGCGGCCCCATCATCGAGCGCAAAGACGACCTCGCCGCCATCCTTACCGACCTCAAGCGCAACGACGTCCTCTTCATCGACGAAATCCACCGCATGAACCGCGTCGTTGAGGAATGCCTCTACCAGGCCATGGAAGACTTCAAGATCGACATCCTCATCGGCGAAGGCCCCCACGCCAAATCCATCAAGCTCGACCTGCCGCCCTTCACCCTCGTCGGCGCCACCACCCGTGCCGGCATGATCACGGGCGCATTGCGTACACGCTTCGGCATCACCGAGCGACTCCACTTCTACTCACTCCCCGAAATGGAGACCATCGTGCGCCGTTCTGCCGGTATCATGCGGGTCGAACTCGACGGCCCCGGCTGCACCGAGATCGCCCGACGCGCCCGCGGTACACCCCGCATCGCCAACCGCGTCCTGCGCCGGGCACGCGACTACGCACAGGTGCGCGCCGACGGCAAAATCACGCGCACCGTCGCCGCCGAGGCCATGCAACTGCTCGATATCGACGACCTCGGACTCGACATGATGGACAAATTCTTCCTCACCACCATCATGCGCAAATTCAACGGCGGTCCCGTCGGTCTCAACAACGTTGCGGTCGCCATCGGCGAAGACCAGGATACCATCGAGGACATGATCGAGCCCTACCTTATCCAGATCGGCTTCGTCCAGCGCACCCCCCGCGGACGCATCGCCACCAGCGCCGCCTACCAGCATCTCGGCATAGCCGAACCCGACCGGCAACCGGAGTTGTTTAGCTGATGGCTAATTTATTTCCGATGCGGCAGTTCTGATGGTATAGCTTTCCCCGTCTGTTTCCAAAAGGGTTGCTCCATCCACGTCCGTACGCAGCACGCGCGCGCCTGTTTGTTGCAGTCTGGCTAACACTTCAGGGTTCGGGTGGCCGTACCGGTTGCGCAGTCCGCAGGATATCACCGCGACTTTCGGCTGAGTGGCGGCGAGAAACGCGGGGGTGCTGCTTGTGCGGCTTCCATGGTGCCCAACCTTTAGCACCGTGCACGTTCCAATTTTTTGCGCGCTCAGCCGTTGTTCCACCGGTGCCTCGGCATCTGCCATCAGCAGTGCCGAGAATTTCCCATACGTAATTCTTATTACGATTGAACGATTATTATCCTTGAGCGGCTCCCGCGCATTTTCATCGCGCGGTGGATTCAGTACCTCAAGAACGCACCCAGTTGAAACCGACCTCGCGTCTCCCGCGCTTGGCTGGAATTCCGGAATATGTTTGCGGCTGCACAGCGTCCGGATCTCACTCGTGATTTCGTCGGACTTACTTCCCTCCTCCTCGTCGGGTTCAACGTAGTATCGCACCCGGTGCCGCCGCAAAACATCAGGAATACCGCCGGTATGATCAGAGTCGGGATGTGTGCCAATGACATAATCCACCGTGCTGATACCCAGCGACTTCAGCTGCGGAAGCACCACCATGCCGCCCATACTGGGTAGGTTCGTACCGGCATCCACCAGCACAGTCTGTCCGTTCGGGAATTGCACAAGAGTCGAGTCACCCTGGCCGACATCGAAAAACCAGATGCGAAGCGGTCGCTTGAAATCTGTCCAGAAATTGGAACCTGCCAGCAGGCAAATGCAAAGGCAACCATGCACAACCAGTCGTGCGCGTGCTTTCATATGAAATTCCGGCGTGTCGCGGCGTACCACAAAGTATCCGCTGAACAGTAAGAGGTAAAAAAGCAGTACGATCAGCACTGGCATCTCAGGAGTCCTGATGATTGCCCACTCAGCGTCAGCCGTCCACCTCGCTATTTCATATACCGTTTTCATAATGGCGGATGCAGAAGCACCAGCCAGGCTTGCCAGTGCAGAACCGAACATCCCCGCTACCACGACTGCGAGCGCCGCCCCAAGCACCGGCGCCGCGAGGGCGGCCTCCAGCAGGTTTGCCAGTGGCGAAAGCAGATTGAACTGGTGGAAGTAGTAAAGCTGAAGCGGAAGCAATAAGAGGGTAACGGCTAATGTGATATTGAGCGCTTCGATCGACGCATGTATCAGGTTGTCCGACATGCGCGCTTCTGAAAAAGGTTTTTCCCACGAGAACCAGAGCCTGAACAGTGGCGCGACTAATAGAATCGCAATCACACCCATAATGGATAACTGAAACCCCACCTGCCACGGTGACAGCGGATCGAGTGCCACGATCAGTAACACGCCGAAAGCAAGCGAGCTAAGCGAGTCGATTTCGCGGCCCAGAATGCGGCCGAAAGTGCAAGCAAGCACCATGAGAAATGCTCGGAAGGCCGGCGTGATAAAGTTCAGTAATACCATGTATAGAAACAACACCGCGAGCACAAGCGCCCAGGATAATCGCGGAGAGCAACGGCATGCCCGGAACAGGATGTTAAGAATCAGGGCAAGGATGGCCACGTGCATCCCACTCACAGCGAAAAGGTGCATGGTTCCACTATCGCGAAAGATACGCGCATCGTCCTCAGTAAGCTGCCGCATGTCATTGAACAACATGCAGACCATAAGCCGGGCCTGATGTTGCGGCATTGCAGCAGACATGATCTGCTCAGTTTTGCGACGAAGACCGGCGAGGCCTCCCTTCAACTGGCCTGACCAGGTGTCGGCGCTCCGCACCACCCGAATAAGCCCAGGCGACTTAACCGTTGCGGTGTAGTGAATCCGCTGCAGCGCCAACGACTCCCTTGTTGAGCGTCCAAAGAAATTTCGAAGGGTTCGAGGTTCCTGGACGGCGGCCAGCGCCTGCACTTTATCGCCGCTCACGTATTTTGCCGGGCCTTCGGTTGCCTGGTCGAATCCCGTGAGCGTCAGCTTCAGCCGGCCCGGCAACAACACGACCGATGACACGCTGGTCATCGTGACGTTCCTCAATACCACATAACTTCGCGAGCTATCAAGTGTCTCGGCCTTCATGACCGTGCCTTGCAGAACCCGCGGCATCAGGTCGAACGTGTTCGCAATCGCGGCCGCATTGCGTCGCTCCTCCTCCAGTGGCAAAACCCGGAAGCACCCCGCGACCACGACCAGTACCAGCAATAATCCCGTGTTTTCCCCGCGCAGCCACCACCACATTGCAGCCAACCCGCCGCTAATGCTTAGCAGCAGTATTGCAATCCACGGCTGCGATTGCCAGACGGTGTGCATCAGCCACAGGCCCAGCATGAAACTGAACAAACACGGAATTAGTGGACGCTGGAATACTTTCATTGGCGACTTCGTCCGCTCATGTCCGGCAGCGACTATGCATTAGTGCCGCATCAGCGCCAGATAAATGATAATACGGACGCCGTTTTTCAACTGGGCGCGCTTGCCTCGGTTGGGAGCAGGACTTCAACGGTCGTCCCCTTACCGGGGTCGCTGGAGAGGGTAATGGTGCCGCCGTGCGTCTCGATGATGCGCCGCGTGATGGACAGCCCCAGCCCGGTTCCCTTCGCGCGCTTGGTGAAGAACGGATCGAAGACGCGCTTGAGGTCGTCCTCGGTGATGCCGGCCCCCGTATCGTGCACCAGAAGCCGCACCTGGTTGCGCTCTGACAGTGGCTGCAGGCTGATGCGCAGTGTGCCGCCCGTGGGCATGGCCTGGCGCGCATTGAGGTAGAGATTGAGCAGCGCCTGCTTGAGCTGGTTGGAATCGAGCATCAGCAGCGGCAGGTTATCGGCGTAGTTCTTCTCCACCTCCAGGTCGCCCTCGGTGCCGGGCAGCTTGCGGCGCAGCAGGAAATCGAGCACCTCGTCGTTGAGCTGGCGCAGATCTGCCGGGGCCATGCCGTGCGGTTGCGGGCGGGCGTAGGTCAGCAGCTCGCCGATGATGCGCTCGCAGCGCTGCGCTTCCTTATGGATCGTCTCGAAGTCTTCGCGGCGCGGGTCCTCGGGCGGGGCGTTTTTCTTCAGGAACTCGGCGTAGGCGGAAATGATGCCGATGGGATTGTTGATCTCATGTGCGACGCCCGCGGCCAGTTCGCCCACCGCGGCCATGTTCTCGGACTGGATGAGTCGCTCGCGCGTGCGCAGGATTTCTTCCTTCTGCCGGTTGATTACTTCGACAATGAACCACGACATGGTGATGACGAGCCAGATGAAGATGACCCGGAACATGCTGGTGCCTGAAGTGACGCTGAGCGATGCATCCTGCCATACGAGCGAGAGGATGAACACGGCGCCGATAAACGCGTTCGCCCGCAGGTTAGCCTGGGCCGTTCGAAACAGAGCAAACCCGCGAAGAATGAGCAGGAAGTAGAAGACGTAGAAGTCCGTGGAGGCGCCGTCAGGCGCGGCATACTTGCGGGCGTCCAGGTAGATGAGCAGCGTGACAAACGCCACGTCAATATAGTACGAGATGATGCACAGTACGCGCGTTTGCGAGAGGCTCACGCGCGACAGCAGCATGAAGTATGTCTCGCCCAGGTTAAACATGAAGTAGACCGTGAACAGCGCAAACACCGGCACGGGCGGCGGCAAGTAGTTGGGGTGGCTGAGCAGCCAGAAGGCCAACGCCGTCGCAAAGATAGCCCACTTCAGCGGCAGGATCGCGCGCCGCTCGACGCTGCGCAGCCAGATCAGGAAGTCGCGCTCCTCCATCTGCGCTGCCGTCAGGGCGCTTGCAGGGACGATCTTCGCGAGTTCAGGCGCAGGCATGCTGGACTATAATGCAGACAGGCAGCACTGCACCGTCAAGGCTGCAAAGCGTTGCTTACACATGTGCCCGGCCCCTGGTTTGCGCTGAAGGCGCAGCGGAACCCAGCCCAGGGACAGGGCCTGACGCTTCATGCAGACCACGACCCTCGGTATAACAGCCACAATCCCTCGCGCAATGAAGGTGTGCCGCAACCCAAACGCTGCATCTTAAAACTTTAGGTCGGCTTCATGCTCGCGCCGCGATGCTGCTCCTTGAATAAAGCGCCTAAACCCAGCTTACTATCGCCAGCGAAAAGGGACTGTCCGCATCACCTATGGCAAAGCGCGATTACTACGAAATACTCGGCGTCACCCGCGAATCATCCGCGGACGACATTAAGCGCGCCTATCGCAGCATTGCCAAGCAATACCACCCCGACAAAAACTCGGGCAGCAAAGAGGCCGAAGAGAAGTTCAAGGAGGCGTGCGAGGCTTACGAGGTTCTCTCCGAGCCCGACAAGCGCGCCAAGTACGACCGCTTTGGCCATGAAGGTGTGCGTTTTGGCAAAGGCGGCTTCAGCTACGAGAATTTCACGCACGCTGCAGATTTCGAGGACATCTTTTCGTCACTGTTTGGCGGCATCTTCGGCGGCCAGCAGCAGACGCGAGCACGGGGCCAGAACCGCGTCGAGAAAGGGCGCGATCTCAAAGTCGCGGTCACGATCTCGCTGGAGGATGCTTTCAGGGGCAAGGAAACCGAAATTGCTCTCACGCGCCTGGAAACCTGCGACACGTGCAAGGGCACCGGCGCGAATGAAGGCAGCAAGCCAAAGGCCTGTTCGCGGTGCAAAGGCTCAGGGTCGGTCCGTTTCCAGCAGGCATTCTTCAGCATCAATACTACCTGCGATGTGTGCCATGGCGAAGGCCAGCTCATCGAAAATCCGTGCAGCACCTGCAGTGGTCGTGGACGCGTAAATGAACGGGTGCGTGTGAAAGTGCGAATCCCCGTCGGTGTTGATAACGGGACGCTGGTCCGCGTGGCGAACGAGGGCGAAGTCGGCCCGAAGAATGGTCCGCGCGGTGACCTCTTCATCGATATCCGCCTGAAACCGCACGAGGTCTTCGAGCGCGAGGGTGACGATCTCATCTGCGAAGTGCCTGTTAGTTACTCGCAGGTGGCCTTGGGCGACGAGATCGAGGTTCCCAGCATCGAGGGCGATTCGAACAAACTGCCCATTGCGGCCGGCACTCAGTCGCACACTCTGTTTAAGCTGACCGGCAAGGGTATGCCCCGGCCCGGCGATGCACGCCGACGTGGTGATCTTTACATTCGCGCTATGGTCCGCACCCCGTCCGCCCTTAGCGATCGCGAGCGCGACCTCCTGAGGGAACTTGCGAGCATCAGCAACCAGAAGCTTAGCGAGAAGAAGGGCGTGTTCTCTCGCCTGAAGGAAGAAATCAAAGAGACGTTCAGCGGCTGAGTCGTGAGTGGTCCGAAAGACAGCAAGCTCGTCTTCAGTACTGCGTCAGGCGATCTGCGCAAGGAGGAGAAGCCACCAGCCGCTACGCCATCCCTCACTTCCAAACCACAGAAAATCCGGGTCACGCTCGACACCAGGAATCGCCGCGGCAAAGCTGTCACCGTCATCTCCGGAATTCAGCACAATCCGCAGGCTATCGATAATCTCGCCCGCACCCTGAAGAACCATTGTGGCGCCGGCGGCACTGTCGAAACGGGATCTATTCTAATCCAGGGCGATCACCGCGACAAAATTATCGCGCACCTGAAGCAACTTGGATACAGCATCTGATCGAACGCGGCCGCGCCTTATGGCAATGCGAGGGTGGTCTACTGTTAGTTCATAATCAGTTCTGTGTGCCGAATCGAGGTCAAGTGTGGCCTTTGGTCGGTAAGGAACTACGGATTCGGCACACTGGGGTGGTGTCCCATTAATTCGTTCACTGGTTTTGTGTGCCGTCCGAGCTCAAAAGCTTGCTGAAGTATAGCTACGAATTTCTGGGACGGCACACTAGGGAGCAGTCGCGGCAGAAAACATTTGCTCCGGCTCGCTGATCTCTCTGTTCCTCCTGTAAAACGATAAAGGATCCTGACTGTTGGCCACCTTGAAGCCATTTCGCATTCTCCACCCGCAACTCTCGACCGTTGCAGATATATGCACGCTGCCATACGACGTGATGAACACCGACGAAGCCCGACAAATGGCCGAAGGAAAACCGCTCAGTTTTCTCCGAGTCACCCGCTCCGAAATCGAATTCCCGGCGGAAGCGAATCCGTACAGCGATGAGGTCTATCAGCACGGTGCCGCCAACCTACGCAAGTTGATCGACCAGGGCGCGCTGGTGCAGGAAGCCAATCCCATTTACATGCTCTATCGGCAGGTCATGGGAAATCACACCCAGCTTGGGCTCGTCGCCGTTGCCAACTGCGCGGATTACGATGCCGGCACTATTAAAAAGCACGAGCTCACACGTCCGGACAAGGAGGACGACCGCACGCGCCATATTAATATACTCAGGGCTCAGACGGGCCCCGTGTTTCTCACCTACAAGGCGCAGCCGGAGATTGATACTCTGCTGAACGCGCAGGTCCAGAAGAACCCCGATCTCAACTTCGTGGCAGAGGACGGTATCCGCCATAGTGCGTGGCTTATTAACGATACCGCAGTCATCTCAGCAATCCAGAAGGCCTTCGGGGCACTGCCCGCACTCTACGTTGCGGATGGTCACCACCGAAGTGCCGCCGCCAGCCGCGTCGCCCGCGAGCGCACTACAGCGAACACAGACCACAGCGGCAGTGAACCGTATAATTACTTCCTGACCGTCAGCTTCCCCCACAACCAGATGCAGATACTGGGCTATAACAGGCTGGTTAAAGACTTGAACGGACTTTCGCCGCAGCAGGTGCTTGAAAAACTGGAACGGCTCGCAACGGTTTCAGATGCACCACCTTCACGGCAGCCATCTCGCAAAGGCGAACTCACCATGTTCCTTGCAGGCAAATGGTACCTGCTGAGATGGAAGGCTGATGCAGTAACCGGCAACGATGCTGTCGCGAAGTTGGATGTGTCCGTGCTGCAGAACACCGTGCTCACTCCCCTGTTCAACATCGGCGACCCACGCATCGATAAACGGATTCAGTTCATCGGTGGTATCCGCGGTCCCCAGGAACTCGAGTTGCTTGTCACCAACGGCAGTGGGGCGGTCGCCTTCGCTCTCTACCCCACGTCCATCGAAGACCTGATGGAGATCGCCGACGCCGGCGGACTCATGCCGCCCAAGTCCACATGGTTTGAACCGAAGCTCAGAGACGGCATGGCGGTCCACCTGATTTGACGTCACGTCCTGTTTTGTTGGAAGCGCCTGGTAGAGGAAGGTCGCGCTCTCCTTTTAAATGCTGACACACTCAAACTTGCTGTTCTTTCGGGGACTCTTTTTTTGCCTGTACGGCACCATTGGCGTCATGTTCCCGTTCCTCGTCCTGCACTTCAAAACAGGTGTCGGGCTGGACGACCGGCAGGTCGCCCTCATCAGCAGTCTTTCAGGAATCACTGTCATTCTGTTCCAGCAGCTCTGGGGCTACACGGCTGATGTGTTGCTGCCGAAGAAATGGCTGATCGCGTTCGCGACCCTCGGAAGTGGGCTGCTGTTCTATTTTGTTGGAACGCTGACGCAGCAGTGGAGCATCGCCCTCGTGATGCTGGCGTTCAATTCACTGTTTACCAGCATCAGCCAGCTCCTGCACAGTTTTCTCTTCGCGCACGTACACAGCGAGCGCTATTTCGGACTGTTACGCGCGTGGGGCTCCCTTGGCTTCGTGGTCACAAATATACTGATCGGCATCTACGCCGATCGCTATGCAAATGGCAGTCTGACGTTCATTTTCCCAGTCTTTCTTGGGCTGACAGCAATTACCTTTCTGCTCGTGCTGCCTATCCCCGAGGCGCATGCCGCACCGCGTGACCGCCTTACCTTCTGGCAGGTTCAACACCACTTCCTGCACCGACCCGAAATCGTGCTCTTTCTTTTAATGACGTTCCTCTACCAGGCCGCGCATTCGCCCAGCTATCTGCTGCAAGCGGTGGTGATGTCGAACCTGGGCGCGGATCGCGCCACGATTGCGTACTCGTACAGTCTTGCCGCGTTTCTGGAGTTACCGATTTTCTTTCTGGCAGGACGTCTTATCGCCAGGTTTGGCGAACATCGAATCCTCTTGTTCTGTTGCATGGTGCAGGCAATCCGATGGGTGCTGGTATGGTCGTGCACCAGCTCCTATCAGATCATCGCGACATCCCTTCTACACTGCATCACGTTCGGGTTATTTTTCGCAGCGGCCGTTACGTACATGAACCGGCACGCAGGAGCACATCTTAAAGCCAGTGCGCAAACCCTCTACGCGCTCGTGGCTTACGGTTTTGCTTCTATGGCGGGATTCATAATCGGTGGAGAAGCAGTCTCAAACGGATTTCTCGCGCCACTTACGCGCGGCTTGGTACATTCGGTACTTCATCTTCCCGATCGTGGCGACCTGGCAAACCTCTACATTGCATGCGCTACCGTCGCAGGTGCATCCGTGTTACTGGCGGCAGTATTATACCGCATAGAGGAGCGACCTTGCGTCGGGACCCAATCACGGCTATGACTCGATCTCCGTGCCCGGCATTCCATGGAGAACGCGACCATCAATCGTGCCTAGCGCCGGGCAGCTACGCGGCTCCGCTATTTTGTAGGTATTTGAAACGCCGCGACCTGGTCGACGAGCGGCGATGCGCCCTTTGGGGTGTTCCGTGCTGTCCCCCCGGTCACAAAGCACCTGCCCGTTGGCTTATCGACTGCGACTGCCAGATTCGCCCATGCTGTCAGGTCTGTCTTCAGCAGTGTCCAAGGCTGGACCGCTCCCTCACGCACCGTGGTGAACCAGATCACATTCGTGGGATACTCGTTGGCATACTCGTTGGCATACTTACCGGCAACACACACCAGGCAATTGGATCCGCTGCAGAAACCCGCATTGTACACTGGTGAACGCATCGTCTGGGGTTCCTCGCGCCATTCACCAACAGTCGATCCTGTAAACGGCGCCGAGAAAACCTTCTCGTTTACGGCATTGCGGGCCCGGGTTGTGAGACCACCCCAAACATAAAGCCGCCCCCCTGTCAGCCCGCACCCATGATACCATAGCGCAATCGGCAACTTGCCGGTTCGCACCCACGCAGCGGGTGCCCCATCTGCCCCAATTGTGCTTACCAGCACATCCTGCGAAATGGCATCCCGGGCGGAACCGCCTGTCACAACCAGGTTTCGATCACAAAACTATTTCCCGCACAGCTACGCCTTGTCCCTAAGGGGCTGCTTTTTCGTTGGCATCGCCAATCTGCGTCTGGTAAGGTAATACTTCATGGACGTGAACGGCCCTCTCGATTTCCCCGACGATCCCAATGTCTCATGGCGTCCAGATCCGGGGAAAGAGTTTTCCCACAGGTTGGACGAGGTGTTCGCCCAGACTACTCCCCTTCCGCCCCGTTCCGTTGCAGGAGATATTAACAGCGCTCTCACCTCCAAGGCAGCGGAAAAACGACCGGCCGCATATCTGCTGAATTCTGTCGTTGCGCAGGGCGGACACGGCGAAATCTGGAAGGCCGTTCAGGTATCACTCAGCCGTAGCGTTGCCGTCAAAAAGGTTCGGCGAAAATACTATCAGCAGGGTGGGGAGCAAAGCCTGCGACTACTCGAAATGGCCTTCCACAAAGAAGCGCTCGTGACCGGCCGGCTCGATCACCCATCCATCGTCCCAATTTACGATATCGGCGCCGACCAGAACGGCCGGCCTCTTCTCGCGATGAAGTTAGTCCTCGGAACGGAATGGACGAACGTCATCATCGACGATGCTCAGCTGGATCGCAGCGCGTTTTTCGCAAAACATTTACCGATCCTGCTCTCTGTCGCGCAGGCCGTCGCCTTCGCCCACTCGCGCGCGGTCATCCATCGTGATCTGAAACCCTCCCAGGTGATGGTCGGGGAATACGGCGAAGTTTATCTTATGGACTGGGGCCTGGCCGCAATCTTTGACGACCTGGCGCTCCCTGTTGGCGACGCGCCCACTCTCCCATACTCCGTCAGCGCAAAAGACGCGATCAATCCCGCCGGTACCACATGTTACATGGCACCGGAGCAGACTGAATCGACAGGAGAACGGCTCGGTCCATGGACCGATATCTTCCTGCTCGGCGGCATTCTTTATCGTCTGCTTACCGAAACTCCTCCCTATGACGAAGAGACCTCGAAAAAAGCATTCGAGAAAGCGCGCAATGGTATCGTCGATCCGCCGGAACTCCGGGCCCCGTATCTCGAGATTCCTCACGAGCTTTCCCGGATTGCCATGCAGGCGCTTTCCCGGGAGATCGGCGACCGATATTCCTCGGTGCAGGAATTCATTGCCGCGCTGGAAGCTTATCTGCACGGCACCAACAGGCGCACCGAATCTCAAAATTTGACCGAGCAAGCCGCTCGCCTGTTCGAGCAAAGTCCCACGTACCCGATCCTCTCCCAGGCTGATAATATCCTTAGTCGCGCGCTGAACTTGTGGGCCGACAATACAGACGCCTATAAACTTCAGCAGCAGGGCCTGGTAAGCTTTGCTGAACTTGCGGTTTCACAGGGCGATCTCGGCTTAGCTCGGCTACAGGCACACCGAGTCGCAAACGGAGGTTCACGCGATCTTCTTGTGTCGCGTATTGAAGAAAAAGCGCTACGGCTCGCGCGGCTCAGGACCCAGCGTAAGGTCGCACTGGCGGCATGCTTTGTACTCGTCATCGCACTCGCCGGTCTCGGCCAGCACATGGTTCAAAGCCGTGCAAACGCCAGGATTCGCCAGCACCAGCAGCGCGTAGACAACCAGGTGAAACAACGCGAGCAGAACCAGCGGGAAAGCGAAGCAGCGGCGGCAAAACAGCGGGCGGAAACCGCGCGGCGCACCAGCGATCTATATGCCGCCGAGCAACAACTCACACGCGATCTTGTCCAGGAATGGGCACCTCAGCTCTCGATTCCGCCGACGCTTGCGGTCAATCCGTACGACGAGAACGTCAGCCGCGAAAAACATTCCGTCCGGACAACGGAACTCCAATCACGCCTCACCGAGACGGGCGCAATTCGAAACGCACTTAGCACCCAGGGCCTCGGATCACAGCCGTCCTCATTACCTTACGCGGCGGGAATTATGACGCTGTATTCCGGGGCTAAAGCCGGGGATTTCGCAGAAGCACAGCGCCTGCTTCAGCTGGCTTCGCAATCCGGGGCCGAACGCCACCAGGCGTTCGTCGCGCTTGCTGTCATCGATTTCCGAACGGGCCGCTATAATGACGCGCTTTCACACCTGGATTCTGCCGGACGCCTTGCTCTCGAGACGATGGGCCGGGAACCAGATTATCGCAAGGTCCTCGCGCTGGCGCATGAAGTGGGCCGGAAACAAGCTGAGCATTTCCAGCTTGGCCCACAGGATGTCCTCATCGAGCCACGTGCCGGCGGACAGAACTTTTCCCATTACATGGATTCGGGTGGATGGAAAGACTCCAATAAGCCACATGAGTGGGCCAAGAGCTGCGCCCCCGGGACAACTCAACTCCCGTTATGGGGATCCCGTGCTGTGCGATTCTTTTCCGGAGTATCCAATGAGGAGACCACTTTCCCATCGATTGCACAGTATCAGCCGCTCCTTACTGCTCGCCAGCATTTCTACGTATACGCTACATGGCCGTTTTCAGCCAATGCAGCGCCCGTAAATTATCGCGTCCAACATGCGAACGGAGAAACCTCCTATTCCATCATCCAGGACGGGTGGTCTGGCATCCTTTCCACCAACGCCAACCTTTGGACAGCGCTCGGGGATTACGATTTTGAACCGGGCGACAAGCAGGGCGTTGAGCTCCATGTGGATTCAGACGTTCGGCCTGTTCGCCGCGGCTGGAACGGGCAGGCAGTTGCCGACGCGGTTCTTTTCTCGACTCGGGCTCTGACTGAGTTAACCACTCAGCCGCGCACCGCTTCGTCTGTTGTCGGACCTGTCCAGTCTATAGCATGGATATCCAGCTATGAGGACGCACTTCGGCTCGCAAAATCCGGTGGCAAGCGACTGTTAATCTATGTGACTCCCTCGCAGAGTTCCCATCTGACTTTTTGCGAGTCGAACGTTTTCCCCAATGACAAAGTTCTGAGAGCGTTCGAAAACTTTGTCGCGGTTACTGTCAGCTCAGGCGGAAACCGCCCGGAAAACTACCGCTTCGCTGGTGTGCCCACGGGGACCCTGATATTGTGCGACATTAACGGGTCGGAATATAAGCGCATTCCGCCCGAAAAGGTTCTCTCCACCGACGTTCTCCTGAGCGAGCTGAACCTGTGATTCGCCTGGAGTCATTTATATGGTAGACCAGCGCAATCCTGGCACGCCTGGCGACGACCTGCCCGACAACCTGCCACGGGAACCGAGTGAATCCATGCGGCCCGGGCTCGGCTCTGACTCGAACACCTGGACCGATCCGCTACTGAGATTGCGTGCGATGATGGGGCAGGACCTGGAGGACGCGCTCGCTGTGCGAAGCGATCCCTCCGCGTATGTTCTGCGCAGGGAGGTTGGGCACGGAACGTTTGGCGAAGTCCTCGAGGCTGTGCAGGTCGCTCTGCACCGCGTCGTCGCCGTTAAACGTCCCAGAAGCCCGCAAGGCACGTCCGATCAGGATCGCGCGGACCAGTCTCGCATTGCCGAATTGCTCTTTCATAAAGAAGCGCTGACCACCAGTCACCTCGATCACCCAAACATCGTGCCGGTGTACGACCTTGGCAGCGATATCGATGGCCGCCCTCTTCTGGCAATGAAACTGGTCGAGGGAGTCGCGTGGAACCAGCGCTTATTCGAGGATGCATCCCTTACGACTGTTGAGCGACTCACACGCAATATCCCGATTCTGCTTCTTGTAAGCCGCGCTGTCGCATTTGCGCATTCGCGAGGCATCGTGCACCGTGATCTAAAGCCATCACAGGTCATGGTTGGAAACTTTGGCGAAGTTTATCTGATGGACTGGGGTTGCGCCATCGCCATGCCGGGTGCGGAGCTGGCAGAGGGAATGCCTGCCAGTAATTTTGCAACGCCGCGTGAATTCGCCCCCAATCCCGCCGGCACGGTTGCCTACATGGCCCCTGAGCAAACGCTGCGCACCGCGGAACAGCTGGGGCCGTGGACCGATGTTTATCTCCTCGGCGGCATTCTCTATGAGATTTTAACCGGTAACTGTCCGCATCCGCAGGAGCGCTCTGCTGACGCGTTCATGCACGCAGCGCGCGGCCTCGTCGAACCTCCGGAAGAACGTGGCGCAAACCAGCAGCTTCCCGGGGAGCTTTCGCTGCTGTGCATGCAGGCTCTTGCGCCGCGCACCACCGAACGAATGCAATCGGCGAGTGAGTTCGTGGCCGCCTTGGAAGCCTGGCTCTCTGGCGCGAATCTCCGGGAACAGTCCCGTAATTTAACCAGCGATGCCGCCGCGTTACTGCAAAGCAGTACGCCAGGCTATACAAACCTGGAACAGGTCGATAGCCTCCTTGTGCGCGCATTAAATGCCTGGGCTGAGAATCAGGACGCGATTAAGTTACAACGTGTGATGCTTTCAAGGTATGTCCAGGCAGCCCTCAGCGAGGGAGACCTGACACTGGCCGGCGCTCAGGCAGAGCGCATTTCCGATAGCACAGAACGAGATCGGCTGCGTACCGCGGTTGCGAAAGCGGAACGGAGGGCACGTCGCCACCAGATGCAACGTCGGCTGGCAATTGTCAGCAGTCTGCTCCTGCTGATCGGTATTTCCGTTGTTGCTGTGATCACGAAATCGAATCGTGAGGCCGACCGCGTTCTGGAGAGCGAACTGGCGACTCTTAAACTGGAGCATGAGCTCGCGATTCAGGAAGCTACGCAGCTTCAACAGCAGCAGACGAAGAGAGCCGAGCAACTCGGCAGAGTTGGTCAGCTGCGCGACCGTACCACCGCGTTTATCAACCAGGTTTCCCGAACCATTCCTCTGCCAGACGAATTGGAAACCGCCAAGGACTGGAGCTGGAACTTCCTGGTCAGCCAGCGGCAGCTGAAAACCGACCTGGAACAAAGCCTCCACGCGATTTACTCGCTGCGGGATCAGTGTGAGCAGGATGGTTTCACCCCAGCTCCAATGCCGGTTGAGCTTCTCATGGCCGCAGGCACACTCGCGATGGAGGCGCCTGCACCGATTGCAAAGCCAGTCCAGGCATACACATTCTTTGCCGCAGCAGCACAAACAGCTCCACATCGGTTCGAGCCCTGGTTCGCAATGGCCATTGCAGGTGCGCGCGCTGGGAACCTGACGAGCGCGACTTCGTCACTGGCGCAGGCCATACCGCGTATCAACACAGGCCTTGCTTACTTTGATGCAGTTTCTGAACTGCGTCGAAAGTTCATCCTGCTCGGTACCGGCAAATTTTCTGTCGGCCACGCTGACATCCTCATCGAAGCATGGAACGGCGGCGTAAACCATGATCGATTCCAGCCGCTGACAAGTAACTGGGAAGACACTCAACGACTTGGCGGCTACAAGAGCGCCGCTCCCGGGCTGTCAGCCGCTGAGATATCAGGCTGCCGTATTTTCAGGATGTATGAACCATTCCAGGCGCCGCGCAATTATCCTCCGGCTGTTGCGCGGTTCATACCATCTCCTTCAACTCGACGGGCATTAAACGTCTACACTACCTGGCCTGCACGCGCGAATGCAATGCCCGTGCGCTACCGCATTCGTCACGCGGATGGCGAAACAACGCTGGCACTTGTCCAGGACGGTTGGGGCCAACTCGGAGTTCCGAACTCAAACCTGTGGGTGTCGCTGGGTAAGTTCGAGTTTCTTCCCGGCACTGCCGGCTTCGTGGAAATAGAAGCGCGAGAGGACGTGCGCCCGATCACGCCTCAGCGACATGGCGAAGTTGCTGCAGATGCGATGTACTTTGCCACGGCACCGCTGGATCTGGCAACAACGGCCCCACAACTCCTTGCTGCTTCGGACGTGCTAAGCAATCCATCTGACAGTGCGCCAGGTACTACGGCAACTCCCGCACTGGAATGGACAGACGATCTAATCGCCGCGCGGGAACAGGCCAAAGCACAGCACAAAGCCCTCCTGGTTTTTGCCTATTACCCGGTAAGCTCCATTTTCACCCACCCGTTAAACCGCTTCCGCGATTATTGCGAGAACCGCCTGTTCACCGACCCCGGTCTTCTTACGGAGTTACAGAAACATGCGATAGCCGTATCCATTAATGTGTCTAAACATCGGAAGATCATCGAAGAGCTGGGCCTTTCACCAGCCGAGGTGAGCCTTTGCCTTTGTGGCCCGGATGGACAGGTACGCGAGCGACTTTCGGGCGAATCACTCATGCTCCCTCCAACGGAATTAGCTGCAAAACTCAGGGCTGCTGGAAACGTTTTACCGTGATCGGTCTGCGAAGGTCTGCCTAATCCTCAAACCTGAACTTTCCCATGCCGCGCACACGGTTACTCTCCACTTCCCACTGCGCCTTGGCATCCCGAACCAGTTCAGAATCCCGGGGATAATATAAATCTAACACCCGCTTTTGTGCCTCGAGCCATTCCAGGCGCACCTGTGTAGCCTGCAACTCAGTCATAGCTCCTGCGGTCATGGAGGTGCGAATGTCCGTAGCGAGTCTCGATTGTTCCTGCAGGAAAATATCAAGCTGTTCGTGAATGCGCGCTTCCAGCGGCTGGCTTGTGGACGCGACATTCACGGGCAATGGCGTCGCCGTGGGCACAGGAGTAGCCGTAACAACCGGGCGTGGAGTCGGCATCTGTATGGGCACACTGGGCGGCTCGTAATAGCGGTGCCAGTTCCGGTTCTCCATGAAGGCACGCGCAGCCTTCTTACCCTGGATCTCAACGTTGGTAGTTACATAGTCGGCCACGTTATACTGTCCCGAGATCTGCCGCTGCCATGTTGGAACATCTCTGCGGTAATCGTAGCCAAAGCTCGCATCCCGGTAGTTAATGCGCAACGGCCGCGCCGCTGTGCTGATATCGTCACGCAGGCTGACATTGAACAATGCACGTCCGTCTCTTAAGAGAACGTGATCTGCAAACGCGTCAGAACAACAAGGCAGGAAGCACAACAGGAAGAGGTAGATCCGAATATTCACACAAGCATGTACAACTGGGCATCCAATCGCTTTGCAAGCCTGCGGATTACTTCGAAATAGTCCGAATCTCGTCAGCTAGTGGTGCACATCTACGGTGATGCGCTTACCCTGGCGATCGCTGATCCGCAGGTCAAACTGCTTAAAGTCGATGAGCGCGCGTTCCAGCGAAGCGTAGGCACGATCGGTATCCACATTCAGGATCGCAACATTGCCAAACCAGCTCTTCAGGTATACGCGCGTGCCAAAACTCAACTGATTCTGCAGGTAACGCGACACCAGGTGGCTTTCCTCCGGCGTGAGGTCGGTGAACATCACGGAAAACTTCGGATCGTCCACAACCAGCTTCCGCCACTGACCCCGGGTTTTGGAGATCAATTCGTTCGTAGACCATTGCACGGCGCTTCGTATCGAGTCGTCGCGAGCAGCCCCTGCATCTTTATCGCTCGAGCGCGATGTGTAATCCACCGACGCCATCACCCGTCCGTCGTCCGTCTTTATCATCTCCAAATGTACAGCCGCCTCGTAACTGCTGACCTTATCGTAATATACCTGTTCTTCCGCCACTTTCCGGGTCCCGACGCTGCCCACCAACATAACTTCGGCGCCGAGCTTTGTGGCCGCAGCACGTGCAGCCGCGAGGAATGCCGGGCTGGCGAGCACGTCTGAATTATTGGTGGGCGACTGCACGCCACTCTCGTAAATCTTTAGCCCCTCGCTCACCAGCGTCTCGTTGATGGCACGTCGGCCAAGGTCGAAACTGCTGGCAGTGCCATCGACCGATTCCGCAAGAAAGACGTAATGGTACGGGTTCGGCTGGGCAAGGTAGAGAAATTTCTTCTGGCGCAGGTCGCGCGTCAGGACTTCGGGAAATGTCTGGATCCTGATGCGTGTGCCGAAACCGTCGCGGTCAGCGCGCCTCTCCAGCACATGGAAAGCCGCTGTAAACTTCTGCCAGTTCTTCTGGATGTAAGGATCCAGCAGATCGCGAGCCTGCAAAGCGTAATCCGAGAACAGTATTTTACCAACGCTGGCCTGCACCGCCCGGATGCAAGCCAGGCGCACCGCTTCTTCTTCGTTGGCGCCCGTCTGCTGGTATTCGAATTCGAGCAGGTCGTTGGTCTCAACGGCAACCGCGGCGTTTGCGCCGCGCGTTATCGACAGTAGGCAAACTATAGCGATCAAAGCCAGGCGCCCAATAAAGGCGATGCTCCCGCGAGCGTAACATGTCATGCAATCGTCCACCCGAACAAGATGTCAGGCCGCAGCGGGCATAATACTTCTGCGCGTTGCGATCACCAGTACGCTTGATAAATACCTCGCGCCGGTCAAGCCTAAACCTGAAATTCAGCGGTTCATCGGCATTTTCAATTTAGGGAAGCACTGTTCCGCCGTCGCCGTTATTAAACGATACTGAGCACACAACAGGCCGGTGATCCGATGCAACCTTCGCCGCCCCGTTCTTCAGCACTTCAAACGACTCCACCTTTAGTTCGTTGGATGCGAAGATATAGTCCAGGCAAAGGACGTCAAAGTACTTGTTAAACGTGCCGTGCCGCCGCCGCCCGGTTACGATGCATGCATTCTCAAAATGCGGGTGCATGCCACGCGCAGATTTCACGGGCCACCAGTTGTTAAAATCCCCCATCAGCACTTTCGGTCCCTCTCCGAAACGAGGGCTATGTACGATGTCTTCACTCAGCAGCCTCTCCATCTGGTAATGGCGCTCGCGGTAGCGCAGGCCCAGGTGTACACAGAACACGTGAAGGGGCCTTCCACCGGCGTCCACAGTCACATGCAGGCATCCTCGTGGCTCCAGCGTGTTCGCGTAGGTAAGGCTAAAGTGTTCCTCGGCCAGGATGGGAAATCGTGTGAGAATTGCATTTCCAAAGGAGGCGTGGTGATGGCTGTCACGCAGGCAATGCGTTCTTACCCGCGCAAACGCCAGGTTCATTCCCAGTTTTTCAGCCAGCAAAGCAGGCTGATCGTCACGATGTGTGCGTAGCCGGAACTGCTCGATCTCCTGCAACGCCACAATTTCTGGATTGGCAGCTTCAATCACGCGCGCAATTCGGCTTAAGTCGTATTTGCCATCCGTGCCGCGGCCATGATGAATGTTATAGGTCATCAGCCGCACGGTCTTCTTTTCAGTCGAAATGGCAGCCGGGGGGGACTTGTGACTCGAAGATGTCTGGGCGGCGTGAACGCTCATGCGCACCAGGTCCTACAAGAACTAAGACTATTGATTTCAGTAGTTGTACACATTGTACTGTCGCAAATGAGCAAAACCAGTGCCGCCATTCCCACTCCCCTGAATTGGGAAGACGCGCTCGGGATCATTCTGAACTCCACGCCCCCACCTTGCATGGTTAAAGCTTCGATCGGTGAAGCCTGCGGACGCGTCTCTGCCGCAGAAGTCACGTCCCCAATTTCGGTTCCGCCGTTCGACAACTCTTCCATGGACGGGTTCGCAGTTCTTGCAGCCGATGTAGCAGACGCTTCGCACGCCCACCCTGTATCCTTGCAGGTGGTCGGCGAAGCCCCTGCCGGCCGTCCCTTTCACCGAACGATACAATCGGGTCAGGCAGTCCAGATCATGACCGGCGCTCCTCTTCCCGCGGGTGCGGATGTAGTCGTGCGCGTCGAAGATACTAACCGTATCTCAGCTCAGGTTGTGAACATTCAGGCTGCTGTAAAAATTGGGACCGCCATTCGCCGAGCTGGGGCCGACACCCGCGCGGGAGAACTGGTGATTCGTTCCGGTGAATTGATAACTCCCGCTCATATCGCGCTGGCCGCTTCCTGCGGTGTCGAGGCCGTACCCGTTTTCCGAGTACCAACCATTGCTTTGGCGGTCGGCGGCGATGAAGTAGTTCCTGTAGAACACGGCAGCGGGCTGCAACCAGGACAGATCTACGACAGCAACTCTCCGATGCTGCTCTCCCTATTTAAGAAGTGGGGAGTTGCGTGCGAGTTTCTCGGGCGAATGCCGGACGCCCCGTCCGCGATACTGGAATTTCTCAGGCGCGGACTTCAATTTGATGTTCTGGTGACAGTCGGCGGTGTCTCTATGGGTGAGCATGATTATATGCGACGCTGTTTATCTGAAATTGGAGCAAACGAACTCTTCTGGAAAATCAATCAGCAGCCGGGCGGACCAATGCTCTACGCGCAGGCCGGCAACACCCGCATATTTGGACTGCCGGGCAATCCTGTCTCAGCCTATGTTTGCGCAGATATTTACGTACAATCAGCCCTGCGAAAGGCGTACGGCCACTCACAGGCGGAACCGGGAAGAATCTCCGCAGAACTGGTGGAACCCTTGAAAAAGCCGCATCGCAAAGTGGCGTTCGTACGCTGCAAGCTGCGTTGGAGGGAGAATAGATTCTTCGCGCAAAGCACAGGCCCACAGGACTCCAACCGGATTCGGTCTCTCATCGAACACGACGGCTACATCGTTTTTCCGGAAGAGAAGCAGCAGCTCGCCGCCGGTGAAGAGGTTACAATCCTGATCATCGATCAACAGGCGCTTGGTCGCGTAATGGTTCACCGTGACTGACCCTCAACCTGCCGCGTGCATTGCTGCCTTCTCAGGATCGCCGACAAACTTCTGCCCAAGCCCTTCCTTAAACCAACCAGCCACTCGACACAACGCGAGTAGTTGTTGCAAACTGGTCCGGCGCATCCATCCCCTAGGGATCATTTTACCTGGAGCGGAGTCCTCATGCAACATGCTCGTGTCAGCCTCATACTGCTGCTCTTCAGCCTTGCCGGAATGTCGGGAGCTTTACAGGTCGCTGCACCGTACCTGGCAAAAAGCCCTGTTCTTGACGGACGAGTCTCACCCGCAGAACAGGCCGGCAGCGCCAGGGTCGGAATGATACTCGCAGGCGGGCTGGATAAACCGAAGCAAGTCACAAGTGCCTATATTTTCATGAACGACCAGGGGCTGTACGTCGGCTTTGTATGCGAGGAATCCGCAATGAACTCCATCGTCCAGAAAACCGTGAACGAAAACGGTGCGGTTTTCGAAGACGACTCTGTGCAGCTTTTCCTATCACCGAATCGCGAAGCAACGAAGACCAATTACACCCACTTCGCAGTGAACACTGCCGGCATCAAGTATTCCAACAATATGCAGGACGACCGACCCGTTGAAGGCTGGCAGGCAGCCGCATCCCGCGGTACCAAATCCTGGGAGGCGGAGATGTTCATCCCGTTCAGTGCCATACGCGGGGAAACGGATGTGCCTTACTGGCGGATGAATCTCGCTCGTGAACGTGCGGCACGTCCCGGTGAAAAAGAAGAAATTTCCGCCTGGATTAATCCCGGCGCATCGCTGCACAACTACAAGCGGTTTGGTTTTGTGCAGTTCAAACTGCCCACGCAAACACCGACGCAACCCGGCACTATCACAGCAGCAGGCGCGAGCACTACCCCAACCGTGACCGCAATCGCTACGACAACCACCCTCGGAACTGCTGCCGCTGCACCATCGGCACCCCCCGCCCGGGTTACAACGTCGACCATTTTCTCCGTACCCTGAAGCCCGACGCTGTCAGGTTAGTTCTGACGGAGGAGTGTAATCAGCTTGGGTTTTGCGCGTCGGTATATTCCAGTGATTCGCAAGAGCGCGTTCTATGGCGGCTGCCTGCAGAGCATCGGAAGAAAACGCGCCGGTCTCATTAACGTTTTTGCCGATCGCGCCTTCCTGGCTCGACCGCTTGATCAATGCTGCAGCCAGCTTTTCAGCAGGCACCACCCAGACTCCCTTGTCCTCCTGCCCCACCCGAACAGTACTTCCCGCCGGGACGCAAAGCACAGGCTCAACTTGTACAGATGCTTCAGGTAATGTGTGCTTCACCAGGGCGGAGACCGCTTCTCGCTCTACCAGCGCCTGGTCAATGTCGGCAGATCGAGCCCACCCGTCCTGGTCAAGAGTCGCGGAAGCCTTTACGGAGTAAATCCCGCTGGGACCAACGATCACATGATCGACACGATGTTCTCCCGCCATCACCTGGTTAAATACGGAAAAACGATCGTCCAGCTGCGCCAGCATTTGTTCCGTCCGCTTATCCAGTTTGGCTTCTGCCGCGCTAACCACTTTTATTTTCCGAAGCGCCCGGTTCATGACAAACAATAGCAATAGCGCTACGATTGCGGCCGTGATGGCGCCCGCCAATGTCCACCCCGGCATGACAATTTGACGCGAAAACCCATACAACGCGAGCGCCGCTACGATAATACCCAGCGCACTTATCCAGAAGCGACCAAGCGCACGCCGCGTGACCGGGTCGAATGCAGATGGCCTGCTACCCTCCAGGTCCGTCTCCACCGCATTCGGAAACTCGTAAATTCTTGCCAAGAACTCAGCCTGCCTGCCTAGTAATTATTATATTAAATGTGAATCTTGCATTGGTCGTTACCAGCCTAGTGCGATTCCACGAGATGATCTATTCGTACGAATGAATAGCCCCGTGTAATCAGCTCGTCCAGCATGCTCCCGAGGTAATCGTACAGGTGGTCGCGCGTGCGACCGGGTCCGGCCCCGATGTGCATCAGAAGCATGAAACCATTCAGACCCTCCGAATGACTACTCTCATAATCCAGCACCGATTTTACCATGTCGGGTGCACTGATAAACTTCGGATCCTTATCCTCCATATAATCGGCATGGCTGCGCGCGCCTGGCGTGTAGTTCACCAGCACAAGCCCCTCCTCCGATGTCCATTGCGCAATTTCCAGGGTGTAATGCTCGTACGGAGGAATGAAATACCGCGCCTTTTCTTTAGCGATCCCAAAGCTCGAGATCGCACTCATGTTGTCTCGCAGGTCCTTGAGGAACTCTTCTCTGCTGATGAGTAGCCTGGGTGGGTTTTCCCACGACGCGTAAAGCGGGTGTTTGTCTGAATGCGGTCCCAGGTAATGGCCTTCGTCTCGAATCTTCTCGATCAACGGCTTGAACTTCGGCTCGCGGTAAAAGTCTCCGATGAAAAAAAACGATGCGCGGATACCCCGCGCCTTCAACTCCCGTAGAATCGTTGTTCCCCCGTCGGCAAAACTTCCACCGGTGAATTCCAACGCGATGCGCTTGCGATCCCGAGGCCCACGGACCACACACCCCCGCTCAAGTGTCACCGTTGCCCGGTCGTCCTGCATGCCTGCCTTTCCTGTGCCCGCATTGTCTGCCTTCGCATGCGAAACAAAAGCAGCGCAGGCGCACGCTGCAACCAGGAAAATGCCGCCCCTCAACTTTCTACCTGCGGCCGATGGCTGATCTCGCCAATCGTTACCTGCTCGCGCCACAGGAAATAGAGCCCCACTGCGACGATCGGGAAATATTGCAACCCGTGAATCAAAAGCGCGTATGCAATGGCACGGCTCGGATCGGATTCGATACCGAGAATTTTCAATCCGAAGACGATCCCAAGCTCCATCAGCCCCCAATAGCCCGGTGCCGCAGGGATGATGATGGCAATGCAGGAGATCACCACAAGCGCGGTCGCCTGTGTAATATCCATCGTCTTCATTCCCTGTATACCATACGGCATGATCTGGAACGACCACGCGATCGTCACCCACACCAGCATCGACTGCACGAGTACAATCGCAATAATACGCCCGCTCTTGAGCGAAGCGAAGCCCTCGGCAAACGTGCCGATCATCGCTGCAATTTTTACGCGAAAGCGTCGGGGCGCGTACGGCCAGTTCTCCGCCCAAAGCTGCATACGCATCCGTGCCGCCGGCCAAAGCAGCAAAAGCGCCGCTGCCAGCATCACGAGAAAACCCTTCGTAATGTTTGCCGACATATGCTTCAGGCTCTCGCCGCTGATCGTCACCTGTTTGTATTTGAATTCAATCGACGGGTCGAACTGGATGGTCGCGAACACGTACGCCAGCAGCAGCAGAAGAGTGAGGCTGTCAAAAATGCGCTCCACGACAATCGTGGCGAACACACTGGTGTATGGCAGCTTTTCTTTTTTACCCAGTACATAAGCTCGCGCAAATTCGCCGGCTCTTGCGGGAAGCAGGCTGTTAATGGCAAAACCTACCATCATGGGCGAGAACAGCCGGCCCGTTCCAAGTTGCGCCGTGGGTGCCATCAGGTACTTCCATCGCCAGGCACGGATCCATAGACTTAGAAAGTTGATCGCCAGAAACGGTATCGCCCACCACCAGTTGAACGTGCGTACCGCGGCCCACAGCTCCGCCATCTTAACTTCCCGCATGGCGATATACAAAAACAGCGCACTCAGCAGGACACCTATAATTAATTGAACTTTGGGATTGCGCATAAACAGGCAGGCACGGCTAGGGGGCGGTTACATCGATGACAATACAATTATACCCAGTGTGCCGTCCCAGAAATTCATCGCTATACATCAGGAAGCTTTCGAGCTCGGACGGCACACAAAACCAGTGAACGAACTAAGGGGACACTACCCTAAGTTGTGTTGCCCCTACTTACCCATGATACTGTAACCACCATCGACATACAGCGTCTGCCCGGTAACGCCACTGCCGCCGTCGCTCGCCAGGAAGACGGCCATGTGTCCAAGTTCGCCTGGTTCGCAACTGCGACCAAAAGGCGACCGGTCCTGGTAGACTTTCATCATGGTCGAAAAGTCGGCAATTCCCCGCGCGGCAAGCGTCTGCACCGGGCCCGCACTGATGGCATTCACGCGGATCCGCTTCTGCCCCAGCTCATATGCCAGGTATCGCACCGACGCCTCGAGCGAGGCCTTTGCCACCCCCATGACGTTATAATTCGGATAAACCTTTTGAGCGCCACGGAATGACATGGTCGTAATGCTGCCGCCATCCGTCATCATCGGCACCACCTCGCGCGCCAGCGCCACCAGCGAATAGGCGCTCACATCGTGCGCGACGGCAAACGCGTCCCGCGTTGTCTCAAGGAACGGCCTGTCCAGCGCCTCGCGCGGCGCAAACGCCACACTATGCAGCATCATATCGAGCTTGTCGGTCTGCGTACGCACATACTCGAAGAACGAGCGGATTTCCTCGTCACTGGTTACATCGCACGACGCCATGGCGACATCTTCGCCAAACGCGCTGGTCAGTTCTGCAACATTTTCCTTCAGGCGTTCGCCCTGGTAGCTGAATATCAGCTTCGCGCCGGCTTCCTGCCATGCCTGCGCAATCGCCCATGCGATGCTCCGTTTGTTCGCAACACCGAACACAACTCCCGTTTTTCCCGCAAGTACCTGGTTTGCCATGTCCCGTACACGAAAACGCACCCGCGGGAAGTCCAGATATTTCTATCTTCTACCCTTCATAATACCGTGTCACGACACCCTCTTTTTCCTATGGATCCGCCCTCTCCTCCTCCAGCAGGCGCAACATTTCGGCGACTTTCGCCGGTTGTTCGCCCGCCAGGTCCCTCTCTTCGCCCAGGTCTGTTGCCAGGTTAAACAGCTTCGTGCCCGACGTTCCGTTATCCATCGCTCGTTTAGCTGGTTGTCGCCCCACACCCGGCTGGACGAGCTTCCAGTTCTCATGACGCACGCCAAACGGCCCGTCGGTCCCGCCGTTATGCGCAATAAAGGTGGTGCGGCCTGCTGTAGAATGCGGCTTCCCAAGTAAGGCCCCGCTCACATCGCAGCTATCCGGCGCCACACCTGCCGGAACATCCAGCTCCAGCATGGATGCAAAACTCCTAAACATGTCCAGTTGCGTCACCAGTTCGCTGCACTCGCTTCCCGCCGGGATAGTTCCGGGCCAGCGCGCAAGAAAAGGCACCCGGTGCCCGCCCTCCCAAACGCTGCTCTTCCTGCCGTGCAGCACGCCATTGAAGCTATGGCTCGAAGCCACGTCATCCGCGTAGCCGTCGGCCGCAGTACCGCCATTGTCGCTCGTAAAAATAACCAGCGTATTCTGCTCCAGTTTCAAGCGCTTCAAAGTATCGAGGATGCGGCCAACGCTGTCGTCCAACTCCACGATCGCGTCCCCGCGCCTTCCGCACTGGCTTCGGCCCCGGAAGCGCGGGTGCGGCACGCGCGGTACATGGATGTTGTGGGTGGAAAAGTACAGAAAGAACGGACGCGCCTGGTTATCCTCCATGAACCGGACGGCCTGGCTGGTAATGACATCCGACATCTCCTCGTCCTTCCAGCGCGCCGCACGTCCACCGCTCATCCAGCCGATGCGCCCTATTCCGTTGATGATCGTGCCGTCATGCCCTTCCACACTTTTCATCGTCGTGAGATCCGGCCGCTCGCGCCCGGTTGGCTCCTCCCCTACCTTGTTGTTATAGCTCACTTGAATCGGATCTGCCGGGTCCAGCCCCACTACGCGATGGTTCTCCACGTAGACACACGGCACCCGGTCGCCGGTTCCGGGGATGATAAACGCGTACTCGAAACCCAGTTCCAGCGGCCCCGGCTTTATGTCACCGTTCCAATCCGCGCCATCTGGTCCGCCCAGGCCGAGATGCCATTTGCCCACAACACCCGTGGCATAGCCGGCCCGCTTCAGCATGGATGGCAGCGTCATCGAATCTGTCGTGATACTTAACGGTGCATCGCCGCGCATAATCGCCGATCCCGGTTTCTGCCTCCACGAATAAACCCCCGTCAGCAGCGCCCGTCGCGAAGGTGTGCATGTCGACGCGGCCGAATGCGCGTCTGTAAATAGGCGGCCGTCCCGTGCCAGTGCGTCCAGGCTCGGAGTCGCGACGAGCCTGGCGCCGTAACAGGAAAGATCGCCATAACCGACATCATCCGCCAGCACGAACACGATATTCGGCTTCCGCTGCGTCGCCGTGTTGGCCATCGTTGAAATCAACGCAATGCCACAGGCCATAAGCGCTGCCGCAAGTGATCTGAAGCGATCCATCAGCGCACATCCCGTAGCCCCTCGAGTCCACCTTGCAATCACAACACACATGTTTTTTGGGGAGGTTTCGGAACTCCACCATCGCGCCAGGTCGCAACACGCGTCTGATCTATCCAACTCCGGCGAAACGACCACGCACGCGACCAGAATTCGTACGCCGCCCTGGGAGTGCGTCACCGCGTGCCGCACCAGACAACCCGCAGTTGCCGCGACGCGGAGGCACCGACCCTTCGCACGCTCGACGATCAAACTTCTCACAGAAGGCACTTAGCCCGACCCTTACCACAGAGGCACAGAGACCCAGAGCTTTCACAGAGGAAAACACTTCTGCAATTTGTAAGGGTTCTTACCACGTTATGCACAATAAGCAACTCGGTGCATACTCTGTGTCTCTGTGCCTCTGTGGTAAAAT
>JBPCLP010000030.1:0-104747 GCA_051003195.1 Candidatus Sumerlaeaceae bacterium
CGAATTCTTACGCGAGGATTACCGTTTTTCAAGTGGCGAAATTACCCATTTTTCGCCAACTTGATTTATCTGCAAGCCTTTCAAGCTTCTACACCGCAAACTTGAAAAAAACTTGAAAAACTTGAAAACTTGAAAACCTCCAACCGCCACCGCCCGCGCCCGATTTTCACATCATTCGTGCTGATTCGTGAGATTCGTGGATAAAAACTACCGCCGCATCGGCTGCGGGCGTAAGACCAAATCCACCCACGCAGACGAGCTCGAGACCGGAGCAAAAAGTTACAGAAAGATTACCGCTATTCAAGTGGCGAAATTACCAACTTGAACTTGAAAGCAGAAAGGAGACATTTTGATGACCCCGAGACCGCAACTTGCCGTGCCTTACTGCCGTCCTTGCCGCCGACGATTCCGAGTCCGGCTTGTACTCCGCAATCCGCAATCCGCACTCGCCTCGCCACACTGGAATTAACGAATTGCACCGTTCATCGTACGCGCTTCGAAGTGGTGGAGTTCGGCCTCGGTGGTGATCCGCTCATATTTCCCGGTTTCGGGATTAAACGCCTGAACTTCCGCCGTTTCTAATTCGAAGAACCATGTATGCAGGTGTAGCTCCCCGGCGTGCAGCTTATCCGCAACGCCCGGTATCGTTTTAATATTGTCGGTTTGGCGCAGGGCATGAATCTGTGCAATTTGAGTAGCTTCGGGCAGTGATTTATCCGGGGCTTTGCCATTGCGAAAATCCTCGATCGAAGGCTGGATGTGGCGCGCAAAGGATCGCAGGCTGGCGGCGTTCTGCGGATAGGCGTCGGTATGGGCCGCGTTGACCGCACCACAGTCCGAATGCCCGCAAACGATGACGTGGCGAATGTTTTTCGCAAAAAGCGCATACTCGATCCCCGCAAATTCAGGGCGGTCGGCCGAGGCACTTGCGCCGGCATCGTATCTGGGTACGGTGTTTCCAACATTTCGTATGGTAAAAAGCTCACCCGGCAAAGTCGAGGTCATCATATTCGGGAGCGTTCGGGCATCGATACAGCAGACAAACAATGCCAGGGGTGGTTCGCCTGCTGCAGCTACCTGTTTGAGGTGCGAGGCGTAGTCTTCGGCATGGGCACGGTGAAAGGCTTCAACGCCCGTCAGCAATTTGGTCAAATGGTCCATCGTAACTTTCGTTTTATCAGTAGAATGCGACGCAGAAACTTTGTTCTAAAACATCGAATTTTCACAGTAAGTTACGCTATATATGCATACGTTCAACAGAGAACACCAGGGGGCGTAACGGCTTCGACGGGGTTCGTTGTGGAAGGGGTTGCAAGCCGAGGTGCACGTTACCTCGTTAAACTATGTGCACTGCAAAAGTAACTGCAGACAACAACTACGCACTCGCTGCCTAAACCTAACGGTTTAGGGTAGCGCGTCCGCCGGGGCCTCGCCTGTGGGTCCCGATCCGGGCGTCGATCCAACGGGCTCGCGCTCCACCTGGCCCGGGTGGAAGCGTTAAATCCCGGGCTGGCCGACATGCGGCGCCTGTCGATTGGCGCCGTATTCCAGGCGAGACAATTATAAATTAATCGGACAAGCTTGTAGACGCCTCTTTGGCAAGTTCTTCGGACGTGGGTTCGACTCCCACCGCCTCCACCATGGGCTATTGCTTCGACTAGTTAACCAGCGACAGGCCATCCATCTCGCCCGGTTTTTCGAGGTTCAGCAGATGCAGGATTGTCGGGGCGATATCGCACAAGCGCCCGCCTTGCCTGAGTTGCGTGCCGCGCAGGTCCTCATCCATGATGATCAACGGTACCGGGTTTGTCGTGTGCTGGGTCTGCGGTGAATTGGCTTCAAAATCCCACAACTGCTCCGCGTTGCCATGGTCGGCGGTGATGATCGCCGTACCGCCACTTGCGCGCACCTGCGCCAGCACCTTCGTCAGCGCTGCGTCCACATGCTCGCAGGCTCGAATGGTCGCCGCGATGTTTCCCGTGTGTCCCACCATGTCCGCATTTGCGTAGTTGTTCACGATCAGGTCGAAATTTGGATCCTGGATCTGCCGAACAACCGCGTCTGCAATTTCGGGTGCGGACATCTCGGGCTTCATGTCATAAGTTGCGACTTCGCGCGGGGAGGGGATCAGCAACCGTTGTTCACCAGGAAACGGTGTTTCGGTTCCTCCACTGAAAAAGAATGAAACGTGTGGATACTTTTCGGTTTCCGCGATTCGAAGCTGTGTTTTGCCGAGTTTTCCGAACAGCTCGCCGATACTGTTGCGCACTGACTGCTGGGGGAATGCGATGTCCGCGCGCAGGCCGTCCTTGTATTTGGTCATTGTGACAAGGTGTACATCAATGGGTCTTCGTTCAAAATCGCGGAACTCCGGATCGGTAAGCGCATGGCTGATCTGGCGGACCCGGTCCGCACGATAGTTAAAATTAATTACCCAGTCGTGATCGCGAATGGTTGCGACGGGCTGGCCGTCGCGAACAATGACACAGGGTTTGATGAATTCGTCCGTCTGGCCGGTAGCATACGCCTGCTCAACCGCCGCCACGGGGTCAGAGACTTCAAGGCCCGCGCCTAGCACCATCGCGTCATAGGCCAGTTGCGTACGATCCCAGCGGGTGTCGCGGTCCATGGCGTAATAGCGCCCGCAAACTGTCGCAATGACGCCGGTACCATTTTCCTTCATCCACTCGTGGATACGACGGATATGCTTCACGCCCTCATGCGGAGGGGTATCACGCCCGTCCGTAAAACAGTGCATGACAACCTGGTCGCCGGTAAGGCCGGCCTGCCTGGCAAGGCGAAGAATCGCGAAGTAGTGACGGTCCACGGAATGTACCGAACCATCGGAGCAAAGCCCCATCAGGTGAAGCCTTGAACCGGGCGTGTTCTTCGTATGTTGTACGGCGTCCATGATCGCCGTAATACTGCGGAAGTCGTCTTCCCGGGCTTGTTTATCAATGCGAACCAGTTCCTGCCAGATGATCCGCCCGGCGCCCATGTTCATGTGCCCGACCTCGCTGTTACCCATCACGCCGTCGGGCAGGCCGACATCCTCGCCGCTTGTGCGTATCAGGGTGTGCGGGTATTTCTCCAGGAGCGCCCGATAGGTCGGAATCTTCGCCTGTGCGATGGCGTTGTATTCGTGTGGATAACCGTCCGGGGCCTGGCCCCAGCCATCCAGAACGATTAATATTGTAGGTTTGCGCGCCAAGACACAGTCCCTTTTCGTTTTGGACATACTGCTTTAAGCACGCTGACTCCAGCGCAAACAAAATGTGGTGCTGGGCGTTGCCGGGAGATTCCATAGCATGAAAATGATTATTGCGGTGATTAAACCGTTCAAGCTGACCGACGTAAAAGAAGCATTGGGCGAGCTTGGCCCTGTTCGCATGACCGTTAGCGAGGTGAAGGGGTTCGGGCGCCAGAAGGGTCACACCGAGCTCTACCGCGGCAGCGAGTACCAGGTCGACTTTCTGCCGAAGGTGCGCATCGAGATCGCCTGCGAAGATGAGATCGCGGACCGCGTCATTGAAACTATCGAAGAAGCTGCCAAGACCAACACTATTGGGGATGGCAAGATCTTCAAGATGCCCCTGGAAGAGGTCGTGCGTATTCGGACCGGGGAGCGCGGCGCGGATGCGCTATGAGTCTAGACGTTGTGCTTGTTCAGGTGCAGCATCTAAATCGCACGCTTCGAGTTAAATGACACAATCGAGTTTTGACGGCAATAACCCCCATGAAATCCTCGCCATCGTTGACGCCGATGATTGCGAACTCGGCGGAGAAGCGCGTCATGTCGTCCACTCAACCGGCCTGCTGCATCGTGCAGTTCATGTGTTTGTGTTTGGCCGTGACGGACGCCTGCTGCTTCAGCAACGAAGTGAACTGAAGGACACGTATCCGCTCCACTGGGAGTGCGTCGGCGGCCACTTATCGCCGGGCGAGAGCTACGACTCCGCGGCCAGTCGCGAGGTCGAGGAGGAGCTGGGTGTTTCGCCAGGCGAGTTGATATTCTTGCGAAAGTTGACGGCCTGCTCCGAAACAGGACAGGAATTTGTCCAGGTGTATCGCACGGTGATTGAGGTCGAACCTCACCCGAATCCAGATGAAGTCATCGCGGTGCACTGGTTCACACTGTACGAGCTCAGAAACGAGATCGCAACGCAGTCGCGTGCTTTTTCACCGAGCTTATTGCACTCCCTCGAGCAAACTGGATTGCTTTCGGAGTAAGTTTTGTCACGCGATCGACGAGCTGTGGTGACTGTTTCGGCATTCTATTGCACGTTTTGGTTGAAAGCGAACACTGGCAGACCATTTTACTCCTGATGCTTACGCTGCTTGCGATGGTGATCGCATACTTTATCGGGTCTATTCCAACCGGGTTATGGATTGGGCGGCAAGTTCTTGGGCTGGATATACGTGAGCACGGCAGTGGGAATATGGGTGCAACGAATGCGTTCCGCGTTCTCGGCAAAAAGTGGGGCGCGACCGTACTGTTCCTGGACGTTTTAAAGGGTCTCGGGCCTGTTGTCGTTCTGCCGCTTTTACTGGGAATCAAAAGCGATTCGCTAATTGAACTGCTGATTGGCGGAAGCGCGATTGCGGGACACGTCTTTTCCTGTTTTGTGAACTTTCGAGGCGGTAAAGGCGTGGCGACTGCGCTGGGAGTATTCCTGGCGGTTGCGATGTGGCAGATGCTGACGGTTCTGGCGATTGGCATCGCGATTATCGTCATCACCGGTTACGTGTCAGCGGCTGCAGTCACAGGCGCGCTGGTACTACCGGTGCTACTCTATTTTTCCAACAAGTCGGCGCTTGTATTACTGGTAAGCTGCATCGTTTCCGTTATGGTAATCGTGCGGCACAAGAGCAACATCCAGCGGCTGTTCATAGGTCGCGAAAACCGCCTGCACGATCCAGTCGACGTCGGGCCTGAGGACTATCGTATTCCTCCTGCCACTTCTCCGCGCACGTTCAGCGACGAGAAATAATGATACGCAGGATCGGTGTGCTGGGTGCAGGCGCATGGGGGCTCACCCTCGCGGATTTACTGGCCAAAAAAGGCGAATTGGTTACGGTGTGGGATCGTAATGCGGAGGTGCTACGGGCGCTTGCCCGCGATCGCACGCGCAATTCGCCGGTAGGGCTGGTAGTCGATGAGTCGATAACTTTCGAACCTGATTTGCAGGCGCTCGCTTCGGTTGCCGACGTGCTGGTCTGCGCGGTTCCCAGCTATGCCATTCGTGCGCTATGTGAACGTCTGCGCGACGTGTGGAGCAATGGACGCCGGCGCATCTTCGTAAGCTGTTCGAAAGGGATCGAAGAAAACACGCTGATGCTTCCATCCCAGATCTTTACAGATGTGATGGGGAAGAAGGCCGCACACGATTTCGTAGTGCTTGCGGGTCCAAGCCATGCCGAGGAGGTCTGCCGCGGCGTTCCGACACTCGTGGTGTGCTGCGCGGCAGAACCGGAAATTGCAAACCTGGTGCGCGACCTCTTTTTTAGACCGACTTTTCGCGTCTATACACAAGGCGATTGCAAAGGCGTGGAGCTTGGCGGTGCGCTCAAGAACGTGCTGGCGATTGCAGCGGGTGGATGTGATGGCCTTGGGTTCGGGGATAACACAAAGGCCGCGCTGGTTACTCGCGGCCTGGCAGAGCTTAGCCGCGCGGCTATTGCACTGGGGGCAGAACGGCAGACGCTGATGGGACTATCGGGACTTGGTGATCTCGTTGTTACCTGCGGAAGCCAGCACAGTCGTAATCGAAAATTCGGCGAGCTGATCGCCAGAGGCCTCACGCCGGAGCAGGCCCTGGATACAATTGGCGCGGCAGTAGAAGGTTACAGAACGGCCAAATCCGCGCATGCGCTGGCCGCGAATATCGGCGTTGAAATGCCCATTGCGGCAACCGTGTACCGAATTTTATATGAAGGTATCAGCGTGAACGACGCACTGCGAGCGCTTCTCGAAAGGGACCCACGACCGGAGAACTATTAACCCTCTCTTGCTGCGCGCCAGGAGCGGTGCCGGTTAAAGGATGTAATTCTTTCTGCGAGCGATCTCTTCCTTCTTCTGGCTGTAGATTGCCTGCCATTCCGCGCTGCCTGGCGGCAGCTTACGCTGCATTTTCTCGAGCATCTCGACCACTTCGCGATCTATCTCATCCTCGACACGCAAGTCTTCCATAATTACTTTTGCGATCTCCGACTCGAGCACGATTCGAGTGCCGCCGAAGGTGATCTGCTTTGTATCGATCAGCTCCCTGGCGATCTGTGTGGCGATGAAATGGATTCTGTCTTCGGATAGGCGCATGAATTAGAGCACAATCTTCTTCTGTTTTGCGAGTTGCTGCTTCGTTCGATTGACGAGTGTATTGTAGCTCATGTTCTGCCTGTCGATTACAATGCGGTGGCGCTTCAGGATTTCTTCTGCTTCCTTCTCCAGTTCGTCTTCGCGACGCAGGTCTGCGAGAATGACACGGCGAATGGTGCCTTCGATCTGATCGGCGGTCGCGAGCACTTCCATTTTGTTCAGGCCTTTGACACCCGTGAAGATCTTCTTCGAGATGTTCTCTATTTTTTCCGGTTTAAGTCGCATCGTTTTCCTTAATGGAATTGCTCGATCAGCTCGTCACTGATGTCAAAATTTGCGCTCACGTTCTGCACGTCGTCCTGGTCTTCCAGGATATTCAGGAGTTTCAGGACCTGCTCGGCTTCCTTGCCTTCGACCTTCTTGGTCGTGGCAGGCACACTCGTGATTTCGGCGCTTTCCACTTTCAGACCCGCGGCTTCAATGGCTTCACGAACCTCGCCCATGCTGCCAGGCTTTGTCAGGATAACAAACATATCCTCTTCGTTTCGCACATCCTCCGCGCCGGCCTCGAGAGCGGCTTCCATTACCTTGTCTTCGTCCGTGCCCTCTGCGCTCACAGCGATCATGCCCTGCTTGTGGAACATGTAGGAAACGCTTCCGACAGCGCCCAGACTACCATTGGCCTTGGTAAAAATGTGGCGGATCTCAGCCGCCGTGCGATTGCGATTATCGGTGGTACACTCCACAAGCACAGCCACGCCACCAGGGCCGTAGCCTTCATACGTGACCTCTTCGTAATTTACGCCTTCCAGTTCGCCGGTGCCCTTCTTAATGGCGCTTTCGATGTTTTTCCAGGGCATGTTTACGTCTTTTGCTGCCGCGACGGCCGTCCTGAGCCGCGGGTTTCCGGAAAGATCGCCGCCTCCCATTTTAGCGGCAATGGTGAGCTCCCGGATAATGCGCGTAAAGGTTTTGCCGCGCTTGGCATCGAGCGCTGCTTTCTTATGTTTGATCGAATTCCACTTGGAATGCCCTGACATGCCAACTCCTGCCTCATGTGTTTTGAACGCGATCCGTCCGTTGCAGCAGTTAATTTCGTGTTGTCAGGTAGCTCTTCGCAAGCAACATTTTCACACATCCAGGAATCAGGAGGTTCGTTTTCTTTGGACGAAGTCGCGCTGGGCCCGGTGGCAGATGTACCCGAGGGTGAGATGCGCCAGTACCAGGTGGACGGTGAGGCGGTGCTGGTGTGTAATATCGGTGGCAAATACCACGCCATTGAGGGTACGTGCCCCCACCGTGGAGCAATGCTTGCGCAGGGGCAGTTACACGGCACAGCGGTGGTTTGTCCCTGGCATGAATGGGCCTTTGACGTAACGACCGGTCGTGGAATCAGCAACCCTGTATCCTGCTTAAAAAAGTATGAGCTTATAGTGCGCAAAGATCAGATTGTTATCCTGTCCGTGGAAACACCCGCATGAACCTGCTTGCAAACTGGACGACAACTGAGGCGTTAATCCGTCAATCGGGCTTTGCCCAGATCCAGGCACATGGTATACGATAACGACCCAGCGGGCCATCCAGAGACGGACGAAATGATCCGCCTGATTGGCTACGTATCCAGTACGGTGCTGGATTCAGCGCCGTTCGAGCAGCGTATTAATGGAATTTTGAGCTGCGTGGTGACTGCCTTTCATAGCGATGCATGTATCGTCCGGGAGTTGTCGGGCCGCAAACTGCACCTGCTGGCAGTTAGCGGCGTCGAGGGCAAATTCCTGGCGTCCAGTATGCCGGCAAACCAGGGTATTGCCGGGACTTTGCTGGAGACACAGCGGGGGCTCATTATCGACGATGTAGCCACGGACCCGATCACCGCCTCACTTCACGCTTCCAGTCCCGCGGGGCATTTTCGATTCAGCCACTACGCCGGTGCGCCAATGCTGGTAAGGGCAAAGCCTATCGGAGTGCTGGGTATTTACAGAATTGCGGACGCGGCCGGTTTCACGCAGCGAGATCTGTCGCATCTTGAAATTGTGGCGAACCAGCTGGCGGTCTCATTGCAAAATAACCGTCAGTATCTTGAACAACTGGGGCAAAGCGCGGTGCTGCAACGTGCGGTACGGCAGCGCGAGCGAACAGAGGTAAAGCTCCAGGCACAACTTCGGCGTGCTGAAGAATTGGCGGCTTCAAACCAGCTATTAGCCGAAAAGCTGCAGTGCGCATTAGACGAGGTCAGCCAGGCATATGACGCAACACTGGAGGGCTGGTGTGCAGCTCTGGATTTGCGTGACGAAGGTACAATGGGTCACACTAAGCGCGTGACTGAACTCGCTGTTAACCTTGCGGAGCGAGTTAATTATCCGTTGGAAGCCATGAGCAATCTTCGACGCGGAGCTCTTCTGCACGATATCGGGAAAATGGGAATCCCGGATTCCATTCTACTTAAACCCGGGCCGCTATCTGAGGAGGAATGGATGATTATGAAACGCCATCCCGAGCTGGCCTATGACTTTCTGCGCCGGGTCGAGTTCCTGCATTCGGCAAGCGACATCCCGTTCTGCCACCACGAACACTGGGATGGAAGTGGCTATCCACGTGGTTTGCGAGGAGCTGCAATCCCTGCGGCAGCTCGAATCTTCGCGGTTGTGGACGTTTGGGACGCTTTGAGAAGCGATCGGCCGTATCGCCGAGCGTGGCCAAAGGATAAGGTTGCCACGCATATCCTCCAGAACCGCGGAACTCATTTTGATCCAGAAGTTGTGGATGCCTTTCTAACGCTAATTGAAACCGGAATACCAGTTGGTAGAGCTTGACGACTTGTTCGGATGAAGGAGAAGCCTGTTTGGCCTTCAGCAATGATTAGCATGAATGGAGAGACGCCTTGAGCACAGCAGCAGGACCGGCGGCAGTAGATCGCAATGTTTCCGGAATACTGGAGTCCATTCGCGATTATCTGCGCATGCGCGAGGAGCAGGCGGTACGAATCAATCCGCGGCTTGCAGGCATTATTGAAGATATAGCGTGGGTGCAGGTGCAGAATCTGCATCGTCTGCTGGAAAGGCCAAAAGCATTCGGTGGAGAGAAGTACCGGGTAGCGGACGTGCTTTCCAGTGCGGATGATCTAAAGCGCAAAGCATTGCTGGGAACGACGGACCAGAACTCGATCGTGTCGGAGATCATCAATCGCGGCGACGAGCAGACAAAACGCGTCGCCGATCTTACCATCCACGACATGCGGACCCTGTTCCGGATGATCGACCCGTCCCTGGAGAATATCGTGCAGCTTATCCAGCACTGGATCTACTGGGACTTGCCCGACGCTTCCGATCTTCACAACTTCGAGGAACAGGCGCGTCGGCTCGATACGTTGCGGACCATGGATCTTTCGGAAGAGCTCCGCGGCAAATACCGTCCCGCGATTGGCAAATCAGTCGACCAGCCCGTAAGCGAGGGCGAAGTGCTCAATTTCGAACTTAAGCGTCTCGAGAGCATCTGTATGCGTTTTGTGAACAGGCGCAACGAAGACGAAGCTTTTCAGATGATTATTGGTCGTGACGATGCGGCCGGAGAACCCTACGATTATAAAAAATCGCAGGCCGACAAACTAAAGCAGCGGCTCGAGGGTGAAAAACAACTAATCGACGTACGCTTGCAGCCTGCAGCCGTAAAGCCATTGGCTACGCCGAGTTTTCCCGCAGCCGCGGCGCAACCTGCCAGCGGCGGGAACGAGACGCCGTCCATTGAGCTGATATAGCGTTCACTATCCTGACCTCTCAGGGCATTGTTGCCCGCGCGAACTTCACATGACTTGCTTCCTCAAAACCAGCTCGCAACAGCCTGCAGCGAACCTCGCGAAATGGCAGAGGCTTCACGCCGCGGGGATATCAACTTCGCGTGTCCGTACCTGGGGTAGTACAGTTGCCACTGGCGGCATAAAGTGCAGCTCAATTGCTTCCTGCAGCATTTTAAGTGCCTCGGTTTCGGTCTCACCCTGGGTGGCAATTTCAATCTCACGGCATTGAGCGACGATCCATTTGCCCTCCCGTGTGAGGGAAGCAGTAAATTGTCTACGCATGGAGATAGTTTTCAGGTTGCCGATCACTTAATTCAAGCGAAAGTAAATTTGTCTACCCGGCGCGCTTGCTCAGCTCCACCGCTTTTTGAGCGCCCTCGCTCATTGTAGCCACGGGGATGAGTTCGGTTCCCTTCAGCATCTCGCGCGCTTTTTCCTCATTGGTCCCGCTGAGCCGAATCACAATCGGAATATTCCAGTTCGGAAACGCCTTCAGGGCTGCCAGTATTCCCTCGGCAACCAGGTCACAGCGTACGATGCCACCAAAGATATTGAACAGAATGGTGTTCACGTTGGGGTCACCCGTGATGACCCGGAGTGCCTCGGTAACCTGCTCGGCCTTTGCTCCGCCGCCGATGTCCAGGAAGTTGGCAGGTTCGCCGCCATAGTGCTTTACGATATCCATGGTGCCCATTGCCAGGCCTGCGCCGTTTACGATGCAGCCGATTTTCCCTTCGAGCTTCACATAATTCAGCTTTGCTTCACGGGCCTGTCGCTCCAGAGGCGCCTCTTCAGCCGGGTCGCGCATCGCAGCGATCTCCGGGTGGTCGCCCAGTGCGTTGTCGTCGAAATTCATTTTTGCATCCGCCGCAATGACTTCGCCTTTGCCGGTAACAACGAGCGGATTGATCTCGGCAAGCGAGCAGTCCTTGTCGATAAACGCGCGGTAGAGGCCGCGTACCACGCCGGCGAAGTCTTTCATGCCTTCCTTTGGAATGTCCACGAAGTACGCCATCTGACGCACCTGGTAATCTGACAGACCGAGCATTGGATCTACGCCGAGAAACAGAATCTTTTCCGGCGTGTTCGCTGCAACTTCCTCGATGTCCACACCGCCCGCCGCGCTGATCATAAAGACCGGAAGTTTGCGCGCGCGATCGATAATGATACCCAGGTAAATCTCACGCTGGATATCAATGCCCTGCTCGACGAGCACGGTCTTGACGGTCTCGCCCTTGATGTCCATTCCAATAATCTGCGCACCCAGCTTTTCGGCTTCATCCACGCTTTTTGCCAGCTTTACGCCACCGGCCTTGCCGCGACCGCCCACCAGAACCTGGCTTTTTATAACCACCGGAAATGCGCCCAGCTTCTCTGCGGCGGCGCGAACTTTGCCGGGTTCATCGGCTACCTCGCCCTGCGGAGTCTTCACGCCATAGCCGCGCAGAATGTCCTTCGCCTGGTACTCGTGGATTTTCATTGTGTGTCCTCTCGGTTAAAACGGTCAGCACGTAAAAGTGCGAGTCAGCGCACCGCAAGTGGAATTGTGCTAAGCTCGCGGTTTGCGAGTGCTGCTAGTGAGGTGTCCCAGAGATTCGTTATATATTTTCGGTTTCCGGCGCCCCTTCAGGGCGCGAAAAATGGGGTGCTGTAACCCAGGGCTGCGGATTCCAAAAAGCCGGAACCCTGTCCCTGGGCTGTGTTCCGCTGCACCTTCGGTGCAAAAAACTTAACTGAATTATGGCGCGAATTTCTGGGACAGGACACTAGAGGGGATTTGGCTGCTCCACGCTTTTCGCATACCGCCACGCCAGCGGCATCGCGATGATCATCACCAGCGTTGCCAGCAGGAACGGTGCGCCGGGCAGATGCATCGGCGCCTGGGTGCTGATGAAAAGCGCGAAAATTCCGGAAAAGATGGGCGGCCCTGCCATATTGGCTACGCCGTTTAAGCTGGTCAGCGCACCCTGCAGGCGCCCCTGCTCGTCAGGTCCAAGCTTCTTTGTCATCAGGGCCTGCACGCTTGGCCCGGCCAGACCCCACATGGCCATCACAGGAATTGCCAAGGTAAACACCGTGCCGTTTGGGGCAAACCCGTACATTGTAAAACCGGCGACCCCAAAGCCAAGCCCGATCATAAGCGTCATGCGTTCTCCCAGTCGCTTGATGAGGGGTCGAATGAGACCCCCCTGCACGACAGATGAACATACGCCGGCAAGCGCCAGCACCAGTCCGACTTTGCGTTCCTCCCAGCCGTAGCGATAACCGGCATACAACACAAAACATGCGGGGAAAACCACGTGCGCGAAGTTCGAGCAAAACGCCACCATCGCCAGGCCAAGCAAGTTTGCATGACTCGATAAAAACTTGAGCGAGCCAAACGGGTTGGCGCGACGCCATTGGAACTTCGCCCGGTTTTCTTTCTTTAGCGATTCCGGCAGAATGAAAAACCCATAGGTGGCGTTTGCGAGGCTAAGCCCGGCAGCGACCCAGAAGGGCAACCTTAGATCGTAATGACCAAGGATCCCGCCCAGCGCTGGACCTATGACGAAGCCCAGTCCGAATGCGGCGCCCAGCATGCCGTAACCGGCCGCGCGCTTTTCGTGCGGTGTCACGTCTGCGATGTAAGCGCTGGCTGCGCTGATGCTGGATGCGCATATGCCGGAGATCACGCGACCGATGAACAGAAGTGTGAAGCCGGGCGCGAGCGCCATCAGAATGTAGTCGAATCCCAGTCCGACGTTGGAGAGAAGAATGACCGGCCTGCGCCCGAATCGATCCGACAGCGCGCCGAGCACAGGAGAGCAGACGAACTGCATCGCAGCCCAGACGGTCACGAACAGGCCATAGATTGCGGCGGCATTCTCCGTGTTCCCGTTGGAGAACTGAAGGACCAGCTTGGGCAACACCGGGATGATTAAACCGAGCGCGAGGATATCCAGCACGACGGTAATAAAAATAAATATGAGGGCCGCACGGCGCACGGGTGCTTCGGGCGCCTGAAGTTCGTTTGCGAGTTCCGCCGGCTGGTCGAGTTCGTTCATGCCTTACAAAAGCACAGCCAGTGATTGTAAGAATCCATACATTCTTTAGTGACACTGCCGGGGTAACGGTTTTGAATTCCGCATTAATGAAAGCAATGCTCGACTACTCGCACAATAAGCGCAGCAGCGCAGATACATTCTGAGCACCCGCTACAGCCCAGCTTCGCTCCGCCGTGTTTCAGCCCAGATAGCTGCGGCGGCCGGCGTGCGCCCTGAAGACGCCGCCATTCTGGCAGATTCGCTTGTCGCTGCCGACCTGGCCGGCACATCCACGCATGGCGTTTCCCGGCTGGCCATCTACATCAAGCGCATCGAAGCCGGCCTGATTGATCCCAGTGCGGAGCTCACCGTCGGACACTCACGTGCGGCGTCACTTACGGTCGATTGCGGCAACGGACTTGGCCAGGTACAGGCAGTGAAGGTACTGGATCAACTGATGCCGCTTGCGTACGAATACGGTATCGCCGCAGCCACCATGCACAATTCGCAGCATTTCGGGGCGTTGTCATATTACTGCAATCGCGTCGCCGCGCAGGATCTCATACTGCTGGCAATGACGGGCTGCGAGCCGGCGATGAGCCCTGAGGGCGGTTGCCAGCCCTTCTTCGGCACGAACCCGATTGCGGTATCCTTTCCCACCTCGGGCGAATTTCCAATCAAGATCGACCTTTCCACGTCGATCATTGCTCGCGGTAACATCATCGCCGCGCTAAAAAATGGAGAGCCGATCCCCGCAGGGTGGGCTCTGGATTCGGAGGGTAATCCGACGACAGATGCTTCTGCTGCACTCGTGGGCACCGTCCTCACGATGGCGGGTCACAAGGGGTATGCCCTCGCGCTCATGGTCGAGGTGTTCTCCAGCGTGTTGTCGGGTGCGGCCGTCGGTCCGCAAATTGGCTCCATGTACAAAAATCTCGATCGTAAACAGGACGTCGGACATTTCTTCTGCATGATTGATCCCGCAGCGTTTATGGAGATTAACGTCTTTAAAGCACGCCTGGATGACACCATATGTGCACTAAAGTCGGTCCGGAGGCGGCCTGGCGTAGAGGAGCTGCTGGTACCTGGCGAACGTGCCTATTTTACCACCCAGCGTAATCAACGCGAAGGCTTGCTGATAGACGATGCCACCTTTACCGAGCTTCGAGAACTAAGCACCAGGTATCGAGTCAACTTCGACCTGGAGCCCGCTGACCACACAGCGCATTGAAAAAAGCCCAAAGCGCGGGCAATAATCATGCTCCCGGGCTATAATGTAAATCCGCTTGAGATGTGCCCCGCGCCTGCGGTACTGATCTCGCACAGGTTCAGGAGCTAAACGATCCGCAAGCATGTATCGACGCGTACTATTAATGAATCCTCCGTCCGAGCTTTATCGGAGGGACGATCGTTGCCAGTCCAAGGTCGAGGACCAGACCGTCCGTGTGATCTTTCCGCCGATCGAGCTAGGAATGCTTGCGGCAATTGCGCGGGAATGCGGCGCGGAGGTCGCGCTTAAAGATTACCCGACCGTCGGGGCGACGGCGCAGCAGTATATCGACGACCTGAACGCGTTCAAGCCGGACCTGGTGCTGCTTAATACCACCGCACACACGATCAGAGAAGACCTTGCCGCCTTCAGTATCGCGCGGGAGTTCTTCCCAGGGGTTCGTACGATTGTCAAAGGCGAGGCCGTCGCGGTCCGCGCTGAAGAAATTCTGAAGACGCATGGCGAGCTGGACATTGTATTGGACGGTGAGCCCGAGATAGCGTTCCGCGACATCGTAACGGGAAAGCCGTTGAGCGAAGTGGGCAACATTTCCTGGCGGGATGAGGACAAAACGATCCGGCGTGGTCCGCAGCTTCCGCTCATCCCGTCGCTTGATGATTTGCCATTTCCGGCGCGGGACCTGTTCGACAATTCGCTCTATCGCAGCCCTGAAAACGGACGCATGATTACCGCGGTTTATGCGCAGCGGGGCTGCCCCGCGAAATGTATCTATTGCCCGGCCGGCAGCATGTATGACTACAAAGTACGAGAGCGGTCGATCGAAAGTGTAATCGCGGAGATCGAAGATTGCGTGAAGAACTACGGCATACGCGATTTCCTTTTCCACGGCGACACATTTACGCTCCACAAGAAGTGGCTCATTCAGCTGTGCCAGGCCATCGTCGAGCGTGGATTGGAAGTTCACTGGGGATGCAACAGCCGCGTCGATACCATCGACGACGAACGCGCGGAGTGGATGCGCAAAGCAGGCTGCTGGGTGGTCGCATTCGGGTTCGAGCACGGCGACCAGGAGATCCTGGACAAAATGAAAAAGGGCGCGCGCGTGGAAAAAGCCTACGAGGCGGTTCGCGTGTGCCGCAGGCACGCCCTGCAAGTGCACGGCTTCTTCGTTATCGGCACTCCGTGGGAAACCGAACACACCCTGGAGAAGGCGTTCGAGTTTGCAAAAACGCTGGATACGGATTACTTCGATTTCAATATAGCGTACCCGCTGCCCGGAACCGAACTCCACGATATCGTTGTACGCGATGGGCTCTTTGAAACCTCGGAAGAGTCTACGAAGGTCGGTTACGCGCAGGCGGCGGTTCGCACTTACGAGTTGAGCAGCGCGGCGCTGACCGACTGGCGCAAAAAGGCGCTATTTCGGTTATATCGTCGACCAAGCTGGATTTTCCGCACCGTTCGCAACGCCGCCGCAAACGGAACCACGATGTATTACGCCAAAGAAGCATGGTTCCGGCTGAATCGGCTGCTGAGAAACTGACGGGCGGAAAAACCGCAAATCTAAGTGCGCGAATGAGCAGCAATTTAGACGATTCGTTTTTCGGTAAAAAACTCCACGACGCGGCGGAATGCAGTGATCGTCTCTTCCAAGTCTACGTCCGTGAACCCCTCATGGATCGGGAGCACGATGCAGTTTTGCAGCAGGTTTTCAGCGACCGGGCAGATGCCAGGACCGTAATTTCGTGATCCAAAAGAATGATCCCCGCGTGCGAAAGGGGAGTGGTTTAACATCAACGGGTACTCGTATACGCAGCGGCCTATGTAGTGGGCCATTACGGGAATGCCCTCCGCCTGGAGCGCTTCCGCGATCTTATCAACGTTCGCGCCGAGAGCCTCTGCGTGAACACGAAACATATAGAACCACCACGATGACTCACATCCGGGTGTGACGTCGGGCAACACCAGCCCGGGCAACTCACATAGTGCAGCGGCCAGTCGATCACACCAGCTCCGCCTGCGCGCTATTATCGCGTTCAGCTTAGGTACCTGGCCCAACGCAACGGCCGCCTGCAACTCGGTCATTCGATAGTTGTTCGCAAGAAATGTTGGGTTTCGGTCGCGCTGATCGCCGGTACGGCTATATCCTTTATCCGTTGCCAGACGCGCGCGGTGTGCATCCTCATCGCTATTGCACAATACCAGTCCACCGTCGCCGCAGGAGATGTGCTTATACTCATTCAGGCTCAGGCAGCCATAGTGGCCATAGGTGCCAACGAGCCTCGCTTTGTACGTAGTGCCCCACGCCTGCGCGCAGTCCTCAATCAGCACGATGCCACGTTGATCACAAAGCGCGCGCAACGCATCCACTTCGCACGCGTTCCCCCAAAGATGCACTGCGAGCACTGCGCGTGTGCGATCGGTAAGTACAGCGCGCACGTAATCCGGTGTGATGACATGACGCGTCGGATGTACATCGGCGAAGACAGGAATCGCTCCCTGCCAGAGAATCGGTATGACGCTCCCCGCATCGGTGATGGGTGATGTAATAACTTCGTCGCCCGGCGATATACCCGCTGCGATCATTGCCGTGTGGATGCTGGACGTCCCGCTGCTGCACGCCACCACGTGCGGGACGCCGTACATTCCCGCGATCACACCTTCCAGTTCACGAACTTTTTTACCGTGCGCGTAAAAGAGGGTGTTTTGCTCAAGGGCCTCACGCAGGTGCTGGAGTTCGGGCTCGCCATAGCGCTGCTCACGTGTGAAGGGCGTCGTCTTGGCGGGTGTGCCTCCGCCAATTGCGGGAAGCTTTCTCACGGCACTACCGTCTCAGCATCGCCTTGTCGGGAGTTCTCGTAAGGCACGCTTTGGAAGCTAAATCCCCATCGCGTCAATCGCTGCGGCGTTACGCGCGTGGATGTCGAACTGTTTGTCGGATTTGAAGTCACGGCGCCTGCCAGTTCGCTATTTGCAGGGATAAGCCAAAGAATCGTGGCTTCTCTTAGTGCGGGTTCGCCGGTTAGTTGGATGGTAGCCAACCGGTCCGTAACTCTATACTCGCTCCATCGCACGCTCCGCCTTGCGCGCTCCCACGCGTTGATCTCGTCGGCGCGCCACCACTCCAGCCCTCGCGCGCGCGCGGTTTGGATGGTATGCCGCAGCGCGTCCGGAACGGCACTCTTATCGATGTGGGCGGGGTGAAAAAGCGAATGTAGTATTCCGTGGGTGCGGACAACAGCATCGATAAGAAAATCGAAAATTTCCGCGGGTCCGAACACGGTGAGGTCTTGCGTCGGCGTCGGCAGTTCCAGCACAGGGATGATTCTGCCCAGCGGGTCCACGGGGTAATACGGGCGACACGTACCGAAGTTGAAACCCGCTTCGCCGGTCTTCGACGCGCCCTTCGACTGATCCATCTCAATCTGGTGCGCCTCGCACCATTCCCACAGCTCGCTATCACCTTCCCAGCGCATGTAGTGGTTCTTGTTCGTAACCGGGGCAGCGCCGTCGAACAGGTCGACAAGCGCCCGCCACTGGCGCGAGAACTCAGCTCGGCCCCATGAAAGTCCCTCAGTCATTGCATCGTAGTGCATCGCGAGTTCATGGCCGGTCGAGGCGATATCGCGCATGAGCTCGCGTGGAAAGCCCGGCAGTATGGTGCACCAGGTAGCTTTCACGTTTTCCGCGTTTAATCTGTCGAGCATCAGTCTGCCCTGCTCGGGAACATTATGGTCAGTGTCGAGCGAGAGATGTGCGATTGCCGGCAGGTTGCGCGGATAAAGCCATAACAGCGGCAGCGCGACCTGCTGTTGCTCCGCGGCGAAAAAGATGGTACGCAGCAGGAGTTCGCGCCAGAGGTCAGCGATCGGTTCCGTGAATGCGCGCAGTCCGTCGACGCCGGGTACCGGCCGACGATCCAGAATCCAATCCAGAACGCACCCGTCGTCGCTTTTTAGCACGTTATCGGTAACGGGCACGGTACCATCCGACGCCGAAACACCGTCGCGCGTGACGCAGATACCCTGCTGGATCCGGACGATAGAACTTATGAGATCGGGCGCGATTACAATGGTGCGTCCGTTGCCGTTTTGTTTATGAACAAGCGCCACTCTTCCGGTGTCACGTCCATGCGCATCGAGCACCGTTGCGAGCACCTCGCCATCCGCTGGAAGCAGAGGAATGCCGTTAAAGTAATGAAGCGGCAGTCGCACGTGCTCGGTTGTGCGATGCGCGCTGCTGGCCTTCAAATACCCTTCCCCGAGGGTGACGCCTCCACCGCCCCAGCTTCCGTAGGACGGCGGCGCCACGCGCGCACCCAACAGCGATTCCAAGCCACAGACGCCGGCAACGCTGATCCAGCACCCCCCCGACTCCACCCACTTCTCCAGGGCGCTTGCGACATCTCCTGGCAGTTTCATTTCTCCCACGGTAAGCAGAATCGAAGTCTGGTTCAGGGTGGTCGCCAGATCGTCGAGCGTAACCGTCGAGTAGAAAATGCCCGCCGCGGCAAGGATTTCGTGAATGTAGTGCGAGTACGAGCAAGTGCGCGAACCGTTTGGCGGAGGCGGCGGAAAAACGCACACGTGCATGGGGGAAAGATTTTGCTTACCAGGTGACATTTGGGACGCGGTTGTGCAAGGAACTAAGCTCAAAGGGTAGTAGATTCTGCATGAGTTCAGAGAAAAAAACTGTAGCCGAGAGTTTGACGGCCGCACCAGCTACGGAGCAGGAGCTGGAAGATCTGCTGTCACAGCCGTATTCTGACACCGTTGAGCTCATGCAGCGGCTACAAGGCGATATCATGATCCTGGGTGTTGCCGGGAAGATGGGTCCGTCGCTTGCACGGCTGGCCAGGCGCGCCTGCGACGCAGCCGGGATTACAAAGCGGGTGATTGGAGTGAGTCGTTTTTCGGATTTGGCCCAACGACGCTTTCTTGAGCAATCCCGAATTGAGACGATTGTGTGCGATCTGGCAGACATGGCCGCCGTCTCAAAGCTGCCGAAATGTGAGAACATCATTTATATGGCCGGCCGAAAATTCGGCGAAGTGGGAAGCGAAGCGCAGACGTGGATAATGAACGTCGTGGTGCCGGCGAACGTCGCTCAATCGTTCCGGGCTTCGCGTATTGTCTGCTTTTCCACGGGGTGTGTGTACGAACTGCTGTCGCCGACCAGCATTGGGAGCACGGAGGCCGATGCGCCTGCGCCGGTGGGCGAGTATGCGAATTCCTGCCTTGGCCGCGAACGGGTTTTCGAACACTATTCCCGCGAGAACGGTACGCCGGTGCTGTTGTACCGGCTGAACTACGCCATCGATTTGCGATATGGGGTACTGGCCGATATCGCGCAACGTGTGTGGAATGGAGAGCCGGTTGACCGGAGTGTCGAAGCCGTGAATTTTATATGGCAGGGTGACGCCAACAACCGCGCATTACTCTGCCTGGAGCACGCGACGTCGCCCCCGGCCGCGTTGAACGTCACCGGCTCTGAGAAAGTCCAAACGGAATGGATCGCGCGAAGATTTGGTGAGTTGCTCGACAAGCCGGTGATATCTACTGGCGGCGCAGCGGCGAAAGCGTACCTGAGCGATGCCGCGCGCTCCGTACAAATGTTTGGTCCACCACTCGTGAGCACCGAGCAGATGATCCGGTGGACGGCCGATTGGATCCAGCGCGGCGGACGAAGTCTGAACAAGCCCACCCACTTCAGCGTGACCGATGGACAGTTCCTGGATACTCCAGGCGCAGCAGGTGTAGCGTGAGTGGCCCCATGCCACGTGACCCTGTCATGGTGCATTTACGGACAGGGATCGCAATCCCAGCATCACCCCTTGCACTCACTAATGAACGCAAGTTTGATGAACGCCGCCAGCGCGCTCTCTATCGTTACTATATGGATGCGGGCAGTGGCGGAGTGGCAGTCGCCGTTCACACGACACAGTTTGAAATTCGTGAACCACGGCACGGGTTGTTTGAGCCGGTGCTGCGGCTGGCTGCCGAGTGTTTGCGCGAGCCACGCGCCGGCGTGGATGTGAATGCCCTGGTTCGAATCTCCGGTGTTTGCGGACACACCGACCAGGCTGTTCGAGAGGCGTCCCTCGCGGCTGAGTTAAACTATGATGCAGTGCTGCTCAGTCTTGCCGCTCTCAAAAATGCATCTGACGACGAACTGATCGCCCATTGCAGCACGGTGGCAGACATCATGCCGCTTATCGGCTTTTACCTGCAGCCGGCAGTGGGGGGACGCGTGTTGCCTTACACGTTCTGGCGCCGCTTTGCGGGAATTAAAAACGTGATCGCTGTAAAGATCGCCCCGTTCAATCGATACCAGACACTCGAAGTTGTTCGGGCTATTTTCGATTCCGGCCGCGGCAAAGAAATCTGCCTCTACACCGGTAACGACGACAACATCATCCCAGATCTCATCACGCCTTTCAATTTACGCTCAGCCGAAGGTTTTATCGAAAGTCTTCACATTGTGGGTGGTTTATTGGGACAGTTCAGTGTGTGGACAAAGACAGCAGTTGAGATGGTGCGCGAAGCACGGGCTGTTGGACATTGCGCAAGCGAGAAATACCATGATCTGCTTGGACGCGGGGTTCAGCTTACCGATGCCAACGCTGCTGTCTTTGACGCCGCGAATCAGTTCGCTGGCTGCATTCCCGGCATCAACGAAGTATTACGGCGGCAGGGGCTGCTGGCCAATAACTACTGTCTGAACCCGCACGAGGTGCTTTCTCCAGGCCAGGCGGAGGAGCTTGATCGTGTGAACAAGGCATACAAGTGGCTCGTGGATGATGAGTTTGTACAGGAGCACCTGGATGAATGGATGAGATAAACGTGAGTTCTGAACTGGAGTAGTAGAATGGAAAAACGTCTCTTCGGAAATACAGATATGCAGGTCACTCTACTGGGTTTTGGCGGCGCGGAGATTGGCTACGAGGGCGCCGCGCAGGAAACAGTGACAGAGTTGCTCAATGCCGCCCTTGATGCGGGGCTGAATGTCATCGATACGGCGGAATGTTATGTAAATTCTGAGGAAATGATCGGGAAAGCTGTGTCCAGCAGGCGCGGAGAGTTTCACCTGTTCACCAAGGTCGGGCATTATGATCCCAGTGGTAAAGGTGGCTGGAACAAGGAGTCCATCGCGGGCAGCATTGAACGCAGCCTCAAGCTGCTGAAGACCAGTGTTCTTGATCTCGTGCAGCTTCACAGTTGTTCATTGGAGGAGCTTAAAAAGGGCGATGTGATTCAGGCACTGCAGGCGGCGCGCGACCGGGGACAGACGCGGTATATCGGCTACAGCGGTGATAGTGATGCCGCGCGCTATGCCGTCGAATGCGGTGCTTTCGATACGTTGCAGACAAGCATCAATATCGCTGATCAGGAAGCCATCGAACTAACGCTGCCACTCGCGTCTAAACGAAAAATGGGCGTGATCGCGAAGCGGCCAATCGCCAATACGGCGTGGAAATACACTAGCCGCCCTTCGGAAAACTACCACGTCCCGTACTGGGAGCGCCTCGCAAAACTGCAGTATCCGTTCACCGCGGGTGAGATAAACGACGCAGTGTCCACGGCGATGCGCTTCACCGCGAGCCAGCCCGGGGTGCATACGATGATTGTCGGAACCAAGCAACCGGGCCGTTGGCGCAGCAACGCAGCATTGCTCGAGGCTGGTGCTCTCCCGACCGATCAAATCGGTGCTATTCGCAGCCGCTGGAGCGAAGTTGCGGATGACAGTTGGGTTGGACAGACATAATCTTATCTAAGCACGACGGTTTAATTGCCAACAGGAGCGCAAAATGAACTCATCGACTCTGGTGAACCGGACTTTAGTGGCCACTATAATTGGAGCCGCTATTTTAATACCAGTCGCTGCCAGCGCACAGGGGGCGATCGAAAGCGGGGCGAGCCGCCCAACCCAGGGCGCAACATTTCTTGGTGGAAAGCGCGCTGCCGGCGCACGGCCGGTGGCTGCACAAGGCAGTACGCGCTCGCTCTCAAGTGCCATGGCTGCTTTGCAGGCGGATCTGCGCCGTCTTCCTACTACGACCGAGGGTTTGTCCATCCTCATCGAGCGACCGCCGGGGGTAAAGAATTGGAAGGGTCCGTATGTCACCGTTGGACCGGGAAGCATAACAGATAAGCCATTCGTAGATCCATGGGGCACCGAGTACCGCTATACAAACACAACGCGCGCCAGCGAGCAGCCTTCGTTCGAGATTCGTTCAGCCGGACCGGACGGGATATTCGACAATCCCGATGACCTGGTGATTAAGGGCTAGCAGGACATCAACTGCCTGAAGTGCGGACTTCTTCAATTACAGAGCGCAGATACTCAGCGGCGTGTTCCGGCAACACCGAGTTAATGAACGTGCCGGTGCCGTATTCGAATCCCGCGACACGATGCCCACGAGGCATGATTTCTATATGCCAGTGATAGTGTTCCTGCACGGGAGCTTGTCTGCTGTGGTAGGATTTCTCCGGCATGTCGGGCGCCGAATGAAAAATGATGTGATACGGAGTGTCCGGAGTGGCGGTTGCGAATGCGGTTACGGTGGTCAGCAACACATCGGCGAGTTCCGGCAGCAAGTCGTCAGAGATGGTATGAAACGCGGACGCGTGCTCTCTCGGGTAAATCCATGTTTCGAACGGAAACTTTGCAGCAAAGGGTTCAAGAGCTACAAAACTCTCATTCTGAAAGACAACACGATTGCCACGGCGGTCTTCGGCAATCATATCGCAGAAGAGGCAGCGCTCTTTGACATTCCAATACTCATACGAATGCGCCAGTTCTTCCCGGACCACACGCGGTAGAATCGGCAACGCAATAACCTGTGAGTGCGGATGGGCGTCCGTAACGCCGATGGCTTCACCTGAGTTGCGGAATATCTGCACGTAACGAAAGCGCGAGTCTTTAAGAAGATCGCGTGAACGTTCGCGGCAGACGTAAAGAATGTCGCGCATGTGCTCCTTTGAGAAATCCAGAAGCGACGCATGGTGATCCGGGCTCTCGATGATCACTTCGTGCGCGCCTATCCCATTCATCCGGTCGTAGGGACCCTCGCCGCTTTTCTGGATTTTTCCTTCGATCCGCAACACAGCGAACTGGTTTGGAATCGCCCGGACCCGCCAGCTCAGTCCATCTGTATTTTTGAGGGTCAGTACATCTTTTGGAGTCATGGACTCGTTACCCGGGCAAAAGGCACACGTGCCGGTTTTCGCCGGGACCGGACGGTTGGCAGCCGACGCCGGCCTCGCAAAGCGGTCTTCGGCGAAGATTACCCACCCATGGGTCAGCGGATCGCGGCGTAACGATGACATTGCTGGAATTTATGATCCGTCGCGGCAAGCGCAAGCTCTGTGTGCACGAGGCTTACGTAAAGATCCGATCAATTTGAACCAGCATGGGAGTTCACTTTTTTACGAATGCCCGCGCGTTTAGATTGAATGAAGTGTTCTTAGAGCATTCGACCGCAGAAGCGCAGTTCAAGCTTGAACGAGCTGTCAGCCTGGGGCCGGATGCCGTGGCTTAAATCATTCGGGGGCACATTTCAACCATGAGTAGCGCAACACTTTCATCGGAATCCGCGATCGGACGCATTACTGAACTTCTCGGCGACCAGGCCGATCCGCTTTTGAACTATAAGGCGAAAGTCGGCAAGGATGTACTGCATCTGCCGGGGCGCGACTACGTCGATGAGGTGTTTATGCAGAGCGATCGTTCCCCGCGTGTGCTGCGTGCGTTACAGGAAATCTTTAACAATGGCCGGCTTGCCGGCACGGGTTACGTGTCGATTTTGCCGGTGGATCAGGGGATAGAACACAGCGCCGGTGGCAGCTTCGCGCCGAATCCCATCTATTTCGATCCAGAAAACATCGTGAAGCTCGCCATTGAAGGCGGCTGTAATGCGGTCGCTTCAACCTTTGGAGTGCTGGGTGCCGTTTCGCGCAAGTATGCGCACAAAATTCCCTTTATCGTAAAGATTAACCACAACGAATTCCTATCGTTTCCGAATCGGTATGACCAAGTGATGTTCGGTGAGATTGAGCAGGCGTACAACATGGGCGCGGTGGCAGTCGGTGCCACGATTTATTTTGGAAGTGATGAGAGCACGCGTCAGATCCAGGAGGTGAGCCAGGCTTTCGCACGTGCACACGAGTTGGGTATGGCCACGATTCTCTGGTGCTACCTGCGCAACTCAGGCTTCAAGGTGGACGGTGTGGATTACCACACTGCTGCCGACCTTACCGGCCAGGCAAACCATCTCGGCGTGACCATCCAGGCTGACATTATTAAGCAGAAGCTGCCGACGAACAACGGCGGCTACAACGCGACCAAACACGGTAAAACGCACAAGAAAGTCTACAGCGATTTGTCATCCGACAACCCGATCGATCTCACCCGTTACCAGGTGCTGAACTGCTACAACGGCCGCGCAGGGCTGATCAACAGCGGCGGCGAATCACTCGGCCAGGGTGATATGGCGCAGGCTGTGACCACCGCGGTGGTAAACAAGCGCGCAGGTGGCATGGGTCTCATCAGCGGTCGCAAGGCGTTCCAGCGTCCAATGAACGAGGGAGTGGAACTCCTCAATGCGATCCAGGATGTCTATCTGTGTGATGAGGTCACTATAGCGTAATTCGCATAGAGTCCATCGACTTCTCAGTTAACGGCGGCTTCGGCACCAACTGCAGGAGCCGTCGTTTTTGTATCCTCCAGGATCTTGCCGTCTTTTACATGGATCGAGCGGCTACAGTGGTCGGCGATATCGTGCTCGTGCGTGACGATGATCAAAGTTACACCCTGGGCATTCAGCTCCTGGAAGAGATTCATGATTTCTTCGCTCGTGCGGCTGTCGAGGTTTCCCGTTGGCTCATCTGCGAGAATAATGGTCGGGCTGGTAACCAGTGCGCGTGCGAGGGCTACGCGCTGACGCTGTCCGCCCGATAGTTGGTTTGGCTCGTGATGGGAACGATCCGCCAGTCCGACGCGTTTCAGAGCCTCCAATGCGCGCTCCCTGGGTTTGCGAACACCCGAGTAAAGCAGCGGCACCTCCACATTTTCGAGCGCACTCATGCGCGCTAACAGATTGAAACTCTGAAACACGAAGCCTATCTTTCGGTTTCGGATTCGAGCAAGTTGCGTAGAGTTGAGTTTGCTCACATCCTCGCTATCCAGGATGTAGCGTCCGGAAGTTGGGCGATCCAGGCACCCGATGATATTCATCAGCGTACTTTTGCCGCTGCCGGAGCTGCCGATGATCGCTGCCATTTCACCAGGAACGATCTGAAACGACACGCCGTCCAGGGCGCGCACTTCCTGCTCACCCATGAAATACGTCTTTATGAGGTCGACGACCTCGATACTCGGATTCATTTAACGACCGCGGCTGCTGCTGCCGCCACCGCTACTACTACGTCCGCCACTCGCGCCGCTGCCACTCATGGACCATGCTGCGCGCTGCATGCCGCGGCTGAAGTTCTGCCCACTACCCGCCGCAGCGTCACCAGGTCCCCGCGCCCAACGGCTCGCCACGCTGGCCGGCAGTGCCACTTCGGCGCCTTCGGCAAGTCCTTCGGTCACTTCGGTATTTAATCCGTCCGTCAATCCCGTCTTCACCTGGACACGCGTCGTTGTGGTGCCGCCATCCCTGGGCACCTCCACATAGTACCCGCCACGCCCAAACTGCACGGCTTCGTTCGGTAACGTCAAGACGGCCTCACGGCGATCCGCCTGCACGTCCACGTTAGCAGTCATCTCAGGCTTCAACAGTGCATGCCCTTCGCCCTGAACCTCGATTTTTACTTCAAAAGTTACTACATTGCTATTGGTCACGCCCTTGCTTGCCACTCGTACTACTTCGCCGCGAAACCGCCTGCCGGGGTAAGCGTCCGCGGTGATCATCGTGCGCTGCCCGACCTGCACTTTTCCAATGTCCGATTCGTCTACGTTCGCGCTCACGAAGATCCGCGATAAATCACTGATCGTCATTAGCGTCGTGCCGCCCCCAACATTAGAAATTCCTGAGGCGATAATCTGACCTGTCTGCACCGGGCGCGAAGTGACCACACCATCCATCGGCGCAAAAATCTTGGTTTCCTTCAGCCGCTGAAGCGCATTCTGCATGTTAATCTCAACACGCCGCAATTCCGCAAGATTGAGCTGTACGTCCTGCTTCCGCAATTCGACTGTTCGTGGCAGGTTGCGCAACTCCGCAAAGCGGACCTCGGCCTGACGAACCGCACGCTGAGACGCAGAAGCCTCGCTGCGCGCGACGTCCACCTCTTCAATGCTGACCAGCCGCTTTTTGTAAAGGTCCTGCTGGCGTTCGTATTTGGACTGGCTCTCCTGCGATTTTACGCGTGCGGATTCCAGCTCAGCAATGGCCGTTGACGTGCCAGTGTCCACGTCGCTCTGTGACATCTTCAGTTGCTCTTCCGCTTGCGTTAGTTTGGCCTTGGCCGATAACATTGCCGCATGCTGCTGCGCCACGTTGCGATCTTCATCCACCGGATCGAGTTCGGCCAGCAAAGAACCCGAAGTAACGATGTCACTGATGTCATACGGCAGCTTAACAATCTGTCCGCTGGCCTTCGACTTAATTTCTACGTCGAGATTCGACACAACCTTCCCAGTCGTCGATACACGTAAATCAATGGTACCCAATTCCACCTTGATGGTCTTAGTCTTAGGCGCGGCCTCACCGGCCGCACTTGCAGCCGCATTCTTTTTCATGACGAATGCAGCTACAGCACCGGCGACGGCCAGCATGACGATTATCAGCAGGAACTTCTTCAAACTTAAGGAACACCACTTTCAGGGGTAATTCGGACGGGCTCGATTCCACGCCGTTGCAACGCGGTCCCCTCAGCTCTATATAACTCCAGGTAGGCTTTGATGTTCGCAATTTCAGAACGAACCGTATCCAATTGTGCCTGCACGAGATCGCGTTGTGCCTGGTTGACGTTAATCTGCGTCGATCTGCCGACGCGAAACTTTTCGCTTTCGGCCTCAAGCTCCCGAATGCGAAGCGCTTCGGTCACACGCGTGGAATCAATCAGGCGCCGAGTTCGTTCTATTTCGACGATGGCACTCCGTACGTCCACGTCGATAATCTGGCAGAAATTACGAATGGCTTCTTCCGCAAGGCGCCGCTGAAAATTCGCACGCCTGTACGCAGCCGTCGCGGCGCGGTTCTGCAGTGGATAGCTGAATTGTACTCCAACCCGATAGGTCGGGAAATCGCCGTCACGTACTTTGCCGACAGCATGGCTCAAGCGGTCTGACGATCCTGCGAGGCTGTAGTCCGCAACGAGGTCCAATTGCGGCAGAAGGCCATTCTCTGTGCGCACGACCTCGAGTTCCCCGTTGGCCAGGTCAATCTGCCCCTGTCGCAAATCAGGCCGATAGTATCTTGCCAATCGCACGCGTTCCTCCGGCACAAGCCGTTCGCTCGGCAGAATCGGGGCCTCGGCCGGATACACAAGCGCTCGCCATCCCGTCGCGAGGCACTCTGGATTAATCAGCCGCAGGAACTCCAGTTCGCGCTGCTTCAGGTCGGATGCCGCGTTGATCACTGCACTGATGCGGCTGGCTTCTTCTGCCTGTGCACTAAGTGCTTCCAGCGGCGCGGCACGCCCGACGCGGACGAATTCTTCGGCTCGCAACCTCAGCTGTCTCGCGACGTCGTACGCAGTACGCTGGATCTGCAACGTGCGCAGCGCCAGGAAAACGTCCCAATACGAATTTTGCACGTCCGTTACAAGATTGATCAAAACCTGCTGGAGCTGATACAATGAGCTCACGAAATCGTTTTTTGCAGTAAATACCCGTATCAGGTTCACATCGCATCCAGCCCCGCGAAGCAGGTTCTGGGTTATATTCGCATTCAGGGCGCTGCTGTAGAATGGCTGCGTGCTGTTGCTGCTGGATCTGGTGGCGTCAAAACCAAGCCGGTAATTTGTTCCTGTGGGAAGGCGGCCGCTCACGCCGATGTTTGCATCCACATCGCGTGATACAGCAGTGTCCTCTCCCGAACCGGAAAACGTTGTGGTGCCATCGGTAGAGGACGGGCCAAGTGTGGAGCGCTTACTCACCCGGTAAAAAACTCCCGCGTCCAGGTTGGTGTCGAACTCACTCTCAGCAGACATAATCCCAAAGTTTGAAATCTCCGGTCGCAACTTCTCGACACGCAGATTCTGGTTCGCGCCAAGCGCCTGGCATATGGCGGCCATCAGGGTGATACGTTTTGCATTCTTGCTGGAACTGGTCAGCCGGTCCAGCTCATCCTGGGGCAGCGGCGTATCCGGCAATATATACTCTGCCGTTTGTGTTTCTGAACTTAAAAAATCCAGGTCGACAATATCCGAAGTATAGACATCCATCGGTGCGGTGGCCACTGGCATGGTAGTCATGGCATCATAGCCGACGGGCGGCATCGAGAGCAGCAGCTTACGAAGGCTTTCACTATCGGTCGTACTGCTCGACACTGAGACAGGAGCGGGCATTTCAACAGACACTGTCGACCGCTCGGTAACAAGCGACGGAAGCGTGGTGGTGCTGGCGGTAGCAGACGCTGTGGCTGATTCGCTCTTCTTTCGTATGACCTGCGCCACCTGTTTCGGCGAACCGGAGAGCACCTGCGGCCTCGAAAAAGTTTCCCGCACACTTTCCCGCGGAGCGGCTGCGGCACCCACGGCCGCATGTTGACCACCATAACTGAGTGCCAACAGGATCAACCCCATCCCGGTTTTGCGTGCCGTATTGCGCCCCGTATTTACCTTTGTTATCCCGTTACTGCTTAATTTGCGTGAAGCATTTCTCATAAGAATCTGCCCGGTTTCTCTACGCATGTCTTTAGCAATTGCAGCCTTTGCTCGGAGCACTTTGTGGGGCATGACATGTGCGTCAATAGACGATGCGCGCAGAGTTCGTAATTATGTTATTCATATCGCAGCGCATCAATCGGATCCAGCCGTGCTGCCTTCCTTGCGGGATACCAGCCGAAGAAGATTCCCACCAGCACCGAGAACACAAAAGCCAATGCGACCGGCCACAGTTCCAGTTTGGCCGTGAGGTTCGCATCGCTCAGCCGGGCCATGATTTTATTAAAGGCTAAAATCGAACCCAACCCGAAGGTTACACCCAGTATTCCACCCGTCAGGCTTACTACTATGGCTTCCAGCAGGAACTGCGTCAGCACGTCGAAGTTTCGCGCACCCAGCGCTTTCCGAATTCCAATCTCCCGGGTGCGTTCTGTTACGGTAACCAGCATGATGTTCATGATTCCGATTCCGCCGACCAGCAAGGATACCGAGGCCACGCCTGCCAGCAACATCGTGAAAACGGAAGATACCTGGTTTAGTGAATCCACCATCTCCTGCAGGTTGCGGATGTTAAAGTCATCAGGCTGTTCGGCCTGCAGGCGGTGTTGACGCCGCAATACCGCTGTCACACTTTCCTGCACCCTGGCCATGTCGGCCCCGTCTTTTACCTGCGCGTAAATGGAACTTAGATAATCGCGCCCCATCATCTGTACCATGGCAGTCGTCAACGGGATGATGATCTGGTCGTCCGGGTTAAACCATCCCTGGTCCCCCTTGGATTTGGTAACCCCGACGACGGTGAAGTTTACGCCCTTAATTTTGATCTGCTCACCCGACGGGTCCATGTCGCCAAACAGGTCGGTCGCTGTCTTTGGCCCCAGCACCGCGACTTTGGAATTACGCTCCACTTCAGCCTCGGTGAACGCCCGCCCCTTCTCGATCACAAAATTGCGCACCGGGAAGTACGTAACTGTCTCGCCGCTCACGTTCACGCTCGAGTTCTTGTTCATGTATTTCACCTGGTAGCGGTTGCTGACCTCAGGTGAAACCATGGTAATCTCGGGAACCTGTCGAAGCACCGCCTCGGCATCCTCGGACTTAAGGTTCTGCTGTGTCCCGGTAAAGGCACCCCCGCCCTGGCGCGCGCCAGCCCGTACGACCAGCAGGTTTGCACCCATGCTGCGTACACTTTCCGTCACCTTTTCCCGGGTGCCCGCACCGAGACCCAGCATGGCTATTACGGCTGCCACCCCGATGATCACGCCAAGCATCGTAAGGAAACTTCGCAACTTGTTCGAGCCGATGCTCTTAAGCGCGACCTTTACAATTGTCCAGAACAGCATGCAAGCGTTACTACAAGCGTAGTAAACTTGCAGTCTATTGAAATCCGAGTATCAGTGAAATCCGAGTAATCAGCTAGGGAATCTGCACACTGACGGCGCCTGTTACCTGCGTGTTGTTCGAGCTGTGCACCAGTGCAATCAGGAACTTACCAGCTGCGCTCTCGGCCCTGGTGAGCTTGAACTTCAACTTACGCACCTTGGGTGGCTTCCCGGCTGCGACCGGCTTCACGACACCCGTAAGCCGCGTCGCAATCAGTGCATCTTCAGGACCCAACACCTGGTCATCCGACAGGTAGACGTCAACTGTGTCCCAGGCACTATTTGCAGTCACTCCCCGGTTGCTCAGGTAAAGCTTGGCCTGCAGCTTGTATACACTCCCCGTGCTGGTAGAGCCGATAACCTGCCGTGGCGAATCCCTGAGTCCGCTACCCCAGACAGCCACAATGTTCTGCTGGCTTGGTTCGGGTACGGGAACTGGAGCAACATACGATAGCAGGCACCCCGTGGCGTCTACGGTTGAGTGCATCACAGTTATGCAGCGCGGATGAAAGTTAAGGGTGACGTTCCCGTTTACATGACAGTAGCTCATGATGGTTCCGGTGACGGAGCTGATCACAGGACACATATTACATCCGGCTGCGTCGTTCGTGCAGCAGTCGATAGGCGGATCGTAACAATGGGTGTGCGGCGAGCCGAACGTGTGCCCGAATTCATGCGCCACGACATAGACGTCCCACTGGTAAGCACTCACCGCAAAGTCCGCGAGCGCATTCAGGTTACTGACGCCGCAGTCGACGCCTGGCTTGCAGAGTCCCTCCAAATACGCCACGCCTCCAAGCCCAGCCGCAAAACTCAGCAGGTGCGAGGCATTACGACTGACCCCACTGCGGTTCGCGGTGTTATAGGCTTTGTAGTTTTCGAGCTGGGACCTTGTGCTGATAACGCCAAATGGATCAGGCGCAGTCCATATCACCAACTCCTTAATTGTCAAAGCAACGTTGATGTCGCGCTGGTAAATGGTCGAAACCGCGCCGATGAGATTTCCAACGTAGTCGGTGGCATTTGTCTGGTTTGAGCCGAACTTTTGCGTGAACATCGGATAGCTCACATCCAGTAATAGCTGGGCTTCGCGTGTGGCTGTGGCCGCGCTCACTTCCGTAGCTGCGATCGACGGCTCCGCCAGCGTACTCGATGTTTGCCCGGAATCCGGCAACGCCTCCTCCGCGCACTGAAAACCCGCAAGTTCAGCAGGGTCCGCTTTGGAAAGGAGGTGCCGACGAACACTTCGGCTTGTGTACTCGGGCGCCATCAGCGACATACCCTTGCGATCGGCGACAGTCATCCATACCTCGCCATCAGGAGTTACTGCAATAAACGCTACCTGCTCTCGATTGGCAGTGCTGTGACCCCTGTAACGCACGGAATTCGAAACACCAACGGGTTCCCGAGTCTTCCCATCGAACGTGTACACTTGCGCACCGGGCCGAAACACTTCGACCCGTTCCAGGTCAAAATCCGCGACCGAACCATCGGCAAGGAGCATTGACTTTAATTCAACTTTGGCAGACCCTTCACGCATTGCTGCGACCGCTCCTGGATCAGGCTCGACGATCGTTTTGCCGGCGTATTGGCCGAGCTGACGTATAAGTGGCCCGACCGGCTTGGCAAAAGACCCCGGAGCGATGCTTAAGAAAAGCATAATCAGTAAGGCACGATAGGCGGATAAACCACGGTGGTCTCTACAGCGGCCTGTACTCATTGCCATCACATCCTGCGTGGAAGCTTCAACCCAGACATAGCGCAACTGGCGTTCCAAACCGGGCCGTTTAAGCGCGTTTGTCACGTATCGTGGATGACTATGAGTACATGGGTTATAACACCGAAAAGTCAGGAGGTAATGCTGGTAGCGAGCGTTTGAATAGCATCCGAAAAGATTGGCAATTTGTCCACTGCGTCGCGGGGTCTGCTCATTGCCTGTAAGTCACCGCAATACGGAACTGTTCCAAAGTCGATGAGGCCACTAATCTCCGTTGCGAGTTTCGGCCCGGTCGTCTCGGCAACGCTCGGAGAACCCCGTGAATGTCGCACGAATACCAGCCCGTGCAGCACGCAGCCGCGACTTCGCAGGTGCTCAATTGTAAGCAATGTATGGTTAACTGTCCCGAGGTCAGTTCGAGCGACAACCAGCACAGGCAGCCCGACTTCCGCTGCAAAATCGCTTAGTAATGTGTTGTCTGTGAGCGGAACCGCCGCACCACCCACACCTTCCACCACCGTAAACTCATTGGCGGTGATCCGCTCTCTTACTTTGTGTAACAGGTGATCGATATCAATTGGTGTGGCGGCCAGCCGGCCAGCGGTTAAAGGCGCAACCGGGACAGCCATGCGGCAGGGGCTGACTTGACGCAGATCAGTTTCCCCGCTCGCGGCGGCAAGCAGTTTGGCATCATCGTCCTGCCATGCACTGTCTTCGTTCACTCCCGTCGCCACCGGTTTTATCGCCCCTACAGCAATACCACGCAGGCGCAGCGCACTGAGAAGTGATGCCGACACGATTGTTTTGCCTACCCCTGTACCGGTGCCCGTTACAAATAGACCCGGGCCGATTAACTTGCGTTGGGCGGCCATGGCACTTTAGGTCCAAGCCACTCCGCAAAGCCGCCGGCCAGAGAACGCGCCGAGTATCCCTGCTGTTGCAGCCAGATCGCAACATCATAGCTCCGCACGCCATGTTCGCAATAGCACACCACGGGGCGATCCGCAGGGATTTCCGCAACTCGTTCCAGCAATTCCGACATTGGAATGCATACAGCCTGTGGCAATACACCGCGAGACAGCTCAAACGTCTCGCGAACATCCAGCAGGCTAATCGCGTTTCCACCTGATTCCAGGTGGGCCATCAACTCTCCTGAATGGATATCAACCACGACGGACTTATGACCCCGTGGTTGGAATTTCGTTAATGCGTTTTGCCAGGTCCATGTCGTTTTGTGTCAGGCCGCCGGCGCTGTGGGTGGATACGGCCACTCGCACTTTGTTCCAACCATGCAACAGCATATCCGGATGGTGATCCATCGTCTCGGCCTGTTCGCCAATCGCATTGACGAGCGCGAGCGCCGCGGCGAAGTCCTTTACCTGGAAATGTTTTTGAATCTCTTTGTCAGATTGTGACCACCCCGGGAGCGATCCGAGCGCTGACGTAATCTGTTCCCGCGTTAGAAGCTGTGGATTTGCCATAGTACTTTTGGGGTACGCCGCTGCCGTAGAGCGCACAACCTTTTTCTGCTCCGTACTACCGTCCTGGCGGCGGATCGACCTTTTTCCTATCAGATCGAAACGGAGCAAAACCTGATGTCAGTGACGCTTTGTGCTTGCCTCCATAGCTCGCAAATACAATCCTCCGTGAGCTCACCGTTATGAACCTGTACGAACGCTTCTGGAAAAGCATAGACGAACTTCGGGAAAGCCCGAATGGCGCGCCCCCTGCGGTAGAGATACAACTGACTCCGGTTCACCCGCCCGACGGTGTGCAAAGCGAAGCCGCCAAGGACCTCACCGCTATTGTTGCCCGCGCGCCACGACGGTTTCCACCCTTTGTCGCGACCCAGCCAAACGTCTCAACCCGGCCGTTCTGCCTCATCTATACGGTCGCCCGCCCGGAATTGCTCCCGCAATTTCACGAGCTGTTTGAGCACTACGTCGATAAGAACGCGTTTGTAGCCGAGGCGCTGCTCCGTTTGCGCCCGCATTGTGATATTCCCTACATACTCTTTCTTGGCGACAAATCGTTCTTCCTTTACGATGCGCTGCTCGAAGAACTGTTGCGCTGGGGCAGTGATTATGCCGCTCTTGAGGAAGCGTTGGTGCAGCCTCTTATTTCCGGCGACAGCATCTCCAAATTTTGGGATTCCATTCAGCGCAAAACGTGTACGCAGCGATCCGAGGAGTTCGGCCGGTGGCTCGATTTGTGGAAGGTCGGAATCGGCGCGCGTACCAGCGCAACACCAGCATTCATGCAGTTGCTCATGCAGAAGGTCGTTCTGCTGTTCATGTACGATTTGCATTTCGGGCTGCAGGAAGCAGAGCTGGCGCTTCGCGAAAACTTTCTCGACCAGCGGCCAGTCGCAAAACGCCTTCGTCCTACACAGATGGAACCGGTGCCATTTGACGGAGTTGCCTGGTTGCACCAGGCATCCGGCGAAGTCGTAAACCTGTACGAGATCGATTTCCTGCGCTGGACGAATGCGGAGAGCCATTTCTTTGCACTGATGGGTGCAGAGACGCGCCTTCAGTTCTCTCAGTTCATCCTCGAACTTTTTCTGCTCAGCACGGCCAAGCTTCAGTCCGCGGTTCAGGCGGATGCGTTCTCCGATGCGAACTCAAAGCTGAAGTTGTGGAAGTTCTCGGTGACCGAAACCATCAACATCCGGAGGCGTTTGCAGGCAGATGATGTCAACGTCTACGAGCCGATCTGGATCGACCTGGAGGAAAGCGGTATTGGCTGGGCCCTGCACGTAATCCAGGAAACGCTGGAGTTTTGGCGGGAGCGCTGCACACTGTTCGAAAAGCAACTCGCGGAGCAGCGCCAGCTGAAGGTTCAGTTCGATATGTTCCAGCAGCCCGACCTTGAACACGCACGTGTGCCCGTAACGTCCGATATTTTCGACGCCGCATTCACGACGAGCGTTCGGATATTCTACGACTTTCCCGCAGAGAGGGCGACACTCGAATATCTGGTCATACTGAAGGCTTTCGAATTTTGTCGCCAGTGGGGAAGCCCGCTGCGTCCTCTCGGACAGATCGGCGAAATGTTTATACAAAAAGAACGACTGGTTTCTCTACAGGGCACATGACTCAAAGCGGAACGCGGAGTACGAAATACAGTATCGGAAGTGATAAGCGTTTGCTGGCGCCGTCTGAAGTTTCTGTTTGATGGCTGTCACAGCCCTCACCTGCACGATCTGCGACAAGAACTACGAGGCCGATTATCGTCTAACGTGTCCAGATTGTGGTCCCGCTGATGGGATACTTGACGTAGGATACGACTACGATTTCGCGCGAAAGCACATGACGCGTGAGAGTTTGGCCACACGCGCTTTGGACCATTGGCGCTATCGCGAGCTGTTGCCCATCCAGGATGGACAGCGGCTTCCAACACTGCACGTCGGTTACACGCCTGTGTACCGTGCACAGCCGCTGGAGAAGCATTACGGTATTGCAGAGCTCTACCTGAAAGACGATGGCCGTAATCCTACAGCGTCGTTCAAAGACCGCGCCAGCAGCATGGGAGTCGCCAAGGCCCTGGAATTCGGCTACAACACGGTTGCCTGCGCCAGCACCGGGAACGCTGCCAGCTCACTGGCTGGCATGGCGGCGAATGTCGGATTGCGAAGCTTCATCTTTGTGCCCCAGCGTGCGCCTCAACCCAAGGTTACACAGCTTCTGGTGTTTGGTGCGAATGTCATCCGAGTGCAGGGCACGTACGATCAGGCCTATGATCTCTGCATGCAGGCGGCGGCACATTACGACTGGTACCAGCGCAACTGTGCGGTGAACTCCTACCTGGTTGAAGGCAAGAAGACGTGCGGTCTCGAAATCGCCGAGCAGATGGCGGATAACCTGCCGGACTGGGTCGTGATGTCGGTCGGCGACGGCTGCTCTATTGCGGGCGTGTGGAAAGGGCTGCGCGAAATGCATGAACTGGGGCTCATCGACCGCGTCCCGCGAATGCTGGGCGTCCAGGCCGAGGGTTCCCCGGCCGTCAAACGCCAGTTCCAGAGGAGCGGCGAGCCTCCTCTGGGAGTTTATCCAGCAGAAACCATTGCTGATTCCATCTGCGTGGGTGTTCCGCGCAACTGGCGCAAGGCCGTACGCGCAGTCCGGGAGTCCCATGGTGAGTACGTCACTGTTACGGACCATGAAATCATGCAGGCTTTGCGCACTGTTCCCCAGCTGACGGGCGTATTTGCAGAGCCTGCCGCGTCGGCAAGTGTGGCGGGCGTGACCGTGGCACGCGAGCTGGGCGTTATTTCGCCCTCGGACAAAGTTCTGGTGGTCGTCACAGGTAACGGACTGAAAGATATTAAGAGCGCGAGTGAAGCCGTCGGGCAACCTTTCGATATCGAGCCGAATATGGAAGCACTTGCGGCTGTTGTCGAAGGTGGCCGAGTACGCTAGGGTGGTCTATTGTTAATTCGTATTCGGTTCTGTGTGCCGAACTGAGCTCATCTTCCGCGCTCAAACTGGATAGGAACTTCTGATTCGGCACACTAGGGGAGTGGCACAATGAGCACGCAATTTGACTATGTTTTGTTTGACGCCGGCGGCACGCTGCTTGGAACCAATACCGACTCGGAACACTGGTACGAACAGTTCTTCGTCGACGCATGCGCCGAGCAGGGCTGTCACGTCTCCGTAGCACAGGTTCACGAGGTGCTTCGTTTTGCTGCGCGTTCGCGCCAGTTCGACACCCGTTGCTCCAGCGATGCGCAAACGCGCGGGTTCTGGCACCACATCTATGCGACCGCTTTCGCCGATTTGCTGGGCCCTAAGGGCTGTGGTCATCCGCCCGCAGTTATCGACCATCTTGCCGCGGAGTACATTGACCGTTTCGAAGCCGGCGAGTTCATTCGACTTTTCCCAGACACCCTGGATGCACTGAATGCGCTCAAGGCGTCAAACCTTCGCATGGGCATCGTCTCTAACTTTGGGACTTACCTTACAAAGTTTCTGGAACGCCTTGGCATCCATGAGTACTTCGATTTTGTGCTGATTTCCGCGGCAGAAGGCTGCGAAAAACCGCACCCCGACATCTTCGACAAAGCACTGGCCCGATGTAACGGATTTGCCCCGGGCCGCATTCTTTTTGTAGGTGACCATCCGGAAGAAGATTACGTACCAGCTGAGCGGCACAGCATGACTCCCGTGCTGATCGACCGGCACAATCGCCACGCAGACAAACCTGCGCTCACGCGAATCCGCCGTCTCACACAGATTCCGCAAATCGTCACCGAAGGTCTCACCGCCGCTGTCGCTTGAAGGGTTCAGACGTTCGGGGCTGGCAATGTGCATCTTCTAAATTCTCACTTGCGCATCGCTAACTCTCCACTTGAATAGCAGCCCCATGGACGAGAGGCTCATCGAAACGATTGTCGACCAGGTGACCCAGCGATTGCTTGCCGATCGCTCGTCATCTTCCATTCAAACCGGTTCCATGCCGTCCGGCGCGAGCGTAACCGATGACATCAAAGCTGGGCGCGTTGTGGTAAACATTTCAGCCCGCCATATCCATCTAACCAACGAACACGTGGAAGCGCTGTTTGGTGGCGGCGCGAAGCTCAAGCCGATGAAACCGCTGATTCAGACGGGCGAATTCGCCAGCGAGCAGCAGGTGCTGCTGGTAGGCCCGACGGGCAAAACGCTCGGTCCCGTGCGGGTGCTTGGCCCCACCCGCAAGGCCAGCCAGGTGGAGATCTCCCTCACCGATTGTTACGCACTCGGACTGAAGACGCTTCCGCCTATACGTCCTTCCGGCGACCACACCGGCACGTTCGGAATTACGATGGTGGGACCGGCGGGGGCCGTTACGCTGACCTCAGGTCTCATCCGTGCCAATCGTCACATTCACCTGCACACCAGCCAGGGTGCTGCCATGGGTCTCAAGAATAACGACCCAGTGGATGTGCGCATCGAAGGTGAGCGACCTGCGATATTTCTGGGCTGCCAGGCGCGCGTCCACGATATGTTTCTCGCCGAGATGCACATCGATACCGACGACGGCAATGCGGTCGGCATCAAGTCGGGTGCGCTCGCGCAGATCCTCCTGCCCAACCGCCGCTAAAACAACATTTGCATTACGTCGTGTGGCCGGTTTGATCGATAACGTGCGGTGCGCTTGCGTCCCAACACCATCAAGCCGGAGGAGTGTCTTTGCGCCTGGAGTATCTGACTGCGGGGGAAAGCCACGGGCCGCAATTGACCGCGATTCTCCGGGGTATTCCCGCCGGGCTTAACATCACTCCAGACGATCTTGCGACCGACATGCAGCGGCGCCAGAAGGGCTATGGCCGCGGACCCCGCATGAACATCGAGAAGGACGCGGCGCTAATCCGTGGCGGCATCCGTAAAGGCGTGACGCTCGGTTCGCCTATCGCACTCGTTGTGCAAAACAGCGACTACAAAAACTGGGAAAACCTGATGGCACCGGAACCCGGGGAAACGCCGCAGCAGAAGCTGGTGACACGACCGCGACCGGGCCACGCAGATCTGGTTGGAGCCGTAAAATTTAATCATGCCGATGCTCGAAATGTCCTTGAGCGATCCAGCGCCAGAGAGACCGCCGCGCGGGTTGGAGTTGGCGCGGTGTGCCGGCGATTCCTCGCTGAATTTGGGATCTCGATCTACAGCCACGTGGTGAATCTTGGCGGAATAGCCGTGGATGCCACCGGTCTGTCCCACGACGAGATACGCACGCGTTCGGAGGCCAGCGAACTCCGTGTCGCGCGGCCTGAAGTCGAACAGCAGATGCGCGAGCACATCGACCGCGCAAAAAAAGAAGGCGACACGGTCGGCGGAATCTATGAAGTCGTTGCGCTGGGCGTACCCATGGGCCTCGGCAGCACGATGAACTGGGACGAGAAGATCGACGGACGCATCGCACAGGGCATTCTGAGTTGCCAGGCCATCAAGGGCGTCAGCATCGGGATGGGCTTCGACGTCGCAGCGACGCCCGGATCACTGGTGCACGATCCCATTGGTTTCAGCGAAGGCCTTGCAGGCGGAGGAGCACACAAGCCCATGGTGCCGCAGGTGGATGATGAGCCCGGTTCTCCCGAGCATCATCCCGGCAGCAAGCCTTTGCAGAAGCGCGACGCTGCTAAGATCGGGCCCGCGGCGGGACGGGGACAGTCTGGTGGATTTTATCACCTTTCCAACAATGCGGGTGGCATCGAAGGCGGCATGACGAACGGCGAGCCGATCATCGTCCGTGGCGCCATGAAACCGATCGCCACCCTGATGAAGCCGCTGCAGTCCGTCGATCTCCAGACGAAGGAGACATTCGACGCCGTGCGCGAGCGCAGCGACGTTTGCGCCGTGCCGGCGGCTGGCGTCGTGGGCGAGGCGATTGTCGCGTTCATTATCGCGCAGGCGTTTCTTGAAAAGTTCGGCGGCGACAGCATGGCCGAAGTCCGCCGCAACTACGACTCCTATGTCCAGTACATGAGGGAGTACTGATGCCCGGCAATGTAGTGCTGATCGGCATGATGGGCAGCGGCAAGACGACCGTCGGCAAGCTCGTGGCGGATCGCACTGGACGCGAGTTCATCGATCTCGACCAGATGATCGTCGACAAGGCCGGCCAGGAAATCTCCGAAGTCTTCGACGCGCTGGGCGAGGATGCCTTTCGCCAGATGGAAACCGAGTGCCTGCGCGAGGTGCGCGCTGCCACGCACGCCGTGATTGCCACCGGCGGGGGAGTGGTGACCCGCGCGGAGAATCGCCGTATCCTGCGCGACCTTGGAACCGTGTTCTGGCTGGACGCTCCGGCGGACGCGCTGCTGGACCGCATTGGCGACGACGAGAGCCGGCCGATGCTGCGGGGCGGTGACCCGCTGAAGCGCCTCGAGGTACTGCAAGCCGAGCGGCGCGAGCACTACGCAGACGCTTCCAACATCCACCTGGATACCACGGAATTTACGCCGCAGGAACTCGCGGACCGCATCACCCAGGAGCTGGAGACGCGCGGTGAAGATGACACCGAAGTCTTTAACACCATCGTCGCCATTGATGGCCCGGTGGCCTCTGGCAAAAGCGCTCTGGCAAAAGCCATCGCCGAGCGCTTGAGTTATGTCCATGTCGATACAGGCGCAATGTACCGCTGTGTGACCCTGGAGGCCATGCGACGCAAGGTCGATATGCGCGATCCGTTGGCGCTGACGAAAGTGGCGCACTCGGTCGATATCCGCTTCCAGGAAGCCGGTGGCACCGCCCGCGTCACGGATGAGGCGTTTGGCACCCAGCGCGTCATGCTCAACGGCGAGGACGTGACCGATGCAATCCGCGACCCGGAGGTCAGCCGGAACACGAGCGCGATTGCCGACGTCCCGACCGTGCGGGCTGAGCTGGTACAACTGCAGCGCGAGATGGGCCTTCGCGGGCGGAGTGTGCTGGAAGGCCGCGACATCTCGACGGTGGTCGTGCCGGAGGCGCGCTGGAAGGTCTACCTCGTGGCGTCCCTTGAGGCACGCGTGCAGCGGCGGTACCACCAGTACGAACTGCAGGGCCGCGAAGTCGACCGGGATGAGTTGCGCCGCGATGTGGTCGAGCGCGACGAGCGAGATCGGAACCGCCCGCAGGGAGCGCTGAAGCTCGCATCCGACGCGATGATTTTCGATACGACCGACATCCCGCTGGATGAAGTGGTGGATACCCTTGCCGGGATGATTGCCTGTTGCCCGTAACCTCGCCTTCTAAATGATGGCTTCTGAATTGCCGGTGCCCGAGTCGAACTGGTTTTACAGCTTCATGCGGGCGCTGATCGTCGCCTTCAACAAACTGTACTTCCGGCTGGAGCACCATGGCGCCGACCACACGCCGGTCACGGGGCCCGTGCTGCTGGTGGCTAACCACGCGAGCAACCTCGACCCGACGACGATCGCCTGCGGGCTGCCCCGGCAGGTGCACTTCCTTGCGAAGGATGAGCTGTTCAAGGGCCTGCCCGGCCGATTCCTTCGCCGGGTGAACGCCCATCCAATTAACCGCAGCGGTGTGGACCGCGCGGCGCTGCAGCTATGCGTCGACCTTGTTCGGCAGGGGCACATGCTCCTGATGTTTCCTGAGGGCACCCGTACTAAAAACGGGCGGCTGCAGGAAGCGAAGGCCGGCGCGGCGATGATCGCCAGCCAGGCGCAGGCGTGGATCCTGCCGGTGTACATCGACGGCACCTGGAAAGCGATGTCGAAGGAAGCCGTTTTTCCACGCCCGGTGAAGGTCCGGGTGATTGTCGGGAAGCCGTTTCTCTACGACGATGGTATCGACCAAAAGCTGCCGAACCGTGAGCGCTATGATGTGCTGGGCAAGAAGATGATGTCGCGGATCGCGGAGCTGGAGCAGCAGGCTATTGTTAAAAAACCATAACCACAGAGACACAGAGGCACAGAGAACAGCGCACAGAGAATGCCGCCGCAGATATGCGGCTGCGGCGGCTGAGCTCTGCATTCACTGCTAAATTCGATTACTGCTATTTCCGCTCTGTGTTCCTGTGTTCCTGTGTGCCTCTGTGTCTCTGTGGTGAAACTTATCACATTCCGGTTTTGGGCACGGCTAGTTCGGCTTCGATGTTTTCGCGCATGGCGATTACTTTGTTGATGGCCTTGAGGTAGGCCTTTGCGCTCGCGACAACCACATCGGTGCTGGCGCCGCGGGCCTTGATGGTGCGGCCGTTGTGCTCGATGACGACGGTGACCTGGCCGAGCGCATCGCGCCCGCCCGTCACCGCTTCCAGTGAGTATTCATGCAGCGGCGCGTCGATGCCCGTGATGCGCTGGATGGCTTTCATGGCCGCGTCCACCGGCCCGTCGCCGACGCTGGCATCCATCGTCACTTCGTCGCCGCGGCGCAGCTTCACCGTCGCCGTCGGCACCGCATCGGTCCCGCTGGTGAAGCCGAGGTAATCGAGATGATAGACCTCGTCCTGCTCCGTCACCTCGTCCTCTACAATTGCGTAAAGGTCCTCGTCGAAAATATCCTTCTTCTTGTCGCAGAGGTCCTTAAAGCGAACGAACGCGCGGTTGATGTCGTCGTCTGAGAGATGGTCGTAGCCCAACTGGTACAGGCGCGTTTTGAAAGCGTGCCGCCCGGAATGCTTGCCCATGACCATGCTTTCGCCCGTCCATCCGACGTCTTCCGGGCGCATGATCTCGTAGGTGGTCTTGTCCTTGAGCATGCCGTCCTGGTGAATGCCCGCCTCGTGGGCGAACGCGTTCGCGCCGACAATTGCCTTGTTGCGCTGCACCTTCATCCCCGTGATCTTACTGACGAGCCGTGACGTGCGGTAGATTTCCTCGGTCTTGATGTTCGTCGTCACACCGTAGAAGTCGCGGCGGATTTTGAGGTTCATCACAACCTCCTCGAGCGATGCATTGCCTGCACGCTCGCCAATGCCGTTAATAGTGCACTCCACCTGTCGCGCACCACCACGAACCCCCGCGAGGCTGTTGGCCACCGCCATGCCAAGGTCGTTGTGGCAATGAACGCTGAAGATCGCCAGGTGCGAATTGGGCACCTTGCTGCGGACGTACTCAAAGCACTGGCCGTACTGCCACGGCGCCGTGTATCCCACCGTGTCTGGGATGTTGATCGTGGTGGCACCGGCCTCGATGGTGGCGTTGACGATATCGACAATGTAATCCCAATCGGTGCGGCCGGCATCCTCGCATGAGAACTCCACGTTATCGGTGTATGTGCGCGCGAGTTTCACCGCGTTGACGGCGTTCTCGATTACCTGCTCCTTCGTCATGCGCAGCTTTTTATCGAGGTGAATCTGGCTGGTCGCGATGAACGTGTGAATGCGCCGCTTCGGTGCCTTTGCGATGGCTTCGCCGCAGCGGATCACGTCCTTTTCGATGGCGCGGGCAAGACCGCAGATGACAGGTCCGCGCACTTCCTCGGCGATGGCGGAAACGGATTCGAAGTCCCCCTGCGAGGAAATGGGAAAACCGGCTTCAATGATGTCGACGCCAAGGCGTGCGAGCTGGTGGGCTATCTCCAGCTTTTCCTTCAGGTTCATCGTCGCGCCGGGCGATTGCTCACCATCGCGAAGCGTCGTGTCGAAAATCACCACGTGATCTGATTGCGGATTGCGGATTGCGGATTGCGGAGTACTTTCTGAATGCGGATTGTGGATTGCGGATTCCGGAATTCGTTTGGTTTTGTCGCTCATATTGTCTCCAGTGTGGCGTAGGACGGGTTCTTACGATGATGGACTACGGTTGGCGTTAGATGCTGGACACTGTCCAGCCACACAGCGACAATCGTGGCTTTTCCGACGCACTGGGGATGCGTTGATCCGGGGTATTGTCTGATATGGTCGACATTGGGCTCATCAGGCTTAAGTATCAAAAATCCGTTAAACATAACTTCTTTTGCAGCAACCCTTAAAACAAAATCCCCGCGGTCCCGTGTTACCGGGATCGCGGGGACGAAAGTTTGATTTCGTGGTACCACCCTGCTTTGCATGGAGTTCATTCAAGTTCAAGTGGTAATTTCGCCACTTGAATACCGGGAGCGAAGTCGCAGCTTAACTGCGAGCCGCGCGCTCCATGCCTTGATTCGCCGCTAACGCGGGCGGTTGCGTCCGGGGCTGGCGCCTAAGGCGGTTCACTCCGGCGGCTCAGAGGCGAGTTCGGGAAGGTCGTCCACCGCTTTGCACCACTTCAGCGGCTCTCTCCAGGTACGCACCTGCTCCCTACTACTCCTCGTCGTTGCCTTTAAAAGTTGGAAAAGAACGTTGGCGGCACATACCAGAAATGCTGTATGCTATTCTAAACCTCCCCGGAAGCGAAATCTTGTCATGCAATTAGAGCCTGAACCGGGTTAAAAACTTAGTAAGAAGCTGCAATTTTTGTTGAACAATGTCCACGGCGCCATATACAACTTCATACTTAACCTACTCTCGTACGGAGGACAGTCTTGAAAACTGGAATTTGCGTTTTAGCAACCGCGGCCCTGGCAGGCGTTACTGGCCTGGCTCCCGCCGCAGTACTGTATCAGACTAACTTTGAAGTCAGCCCGGCAGCCAACTTCACGACTGCCATCAGCAACGCTCCTGATACCGAAGCCGACTACAACTACAACTATGCAACGTGGGTACCTACCGCCCCGACGGCTGGTATTACTTCAATTACGCTGGCCCCGAATTCGACGGCAGGCGGTACCCGCGCCCTGAAGATGCGCGCCAACTTTGACGCGACGGGCACCAACGAAGGCGTAACCGCTTACCTGACGCCCTCCGCGGGCCTGACCAGCTGGAGCCTGACATTCGACGCGTTCCAGTTGTGGAATGGGCCGGACGCCGGATCAGCAACTGGATCGACCACAGGCTTTACCATGGGCAATGCCAACCCTGCCACCCCCATGTACAGCGGCGCGACAACCTTCAACGGCTGGTTCCTGCTCTTCACGGGCGAGGGTGGCCAGGGCACAAGCGGTGACGCTCGCTATTACTCCGGCACCAACGCTGCCCCGATAAGCGCGAACACCACACCGAACTGGGCCATCAATGGCGGCACAACCCTGGACCCGAACTACCCCGGTGCAGTTGGTACGTGGGACTCCATCTTTACGGCGGGCGGCGGCTACAATCCGGCCGGCACCCCCGGCCGCCAGTGGGTCACATGGGAACTGATCGCGAAGGACGGTTCGGTAAAGGTCAGCGTTACGCCTGTAGGTGGCGTGAAGACGCAGATTGCCAACTGGATCCAGGCTGCAAACCAGACCATCGGTCTCGGTTTCTGGGACTTCAATACTGGTTCGGTTGCCAATCCGCCAGTCGACAACTTTGTGCTGGTCGATAACCTTAAGCTGGAGACAGCACCGGTTACTCCGGCCGCAGTGAGCGAGTGGAGCTTGTTCCAGTAAGATTCGAATCACAAACTTTGTGTTGTTTCATCCCCCCGCCCTTTTGGGCGGGGGTTTTGTTTTGCGCGTGCTTTGCGGACAGCTTAAGGATCTTCGGCACTGTTTATGCTCGTGAACGTTGCGGCTTCATCAGGTAGACCAGAACAACAGGTGAGGAGCTCGTGCCCGATGAGAATCTTATTGTGCCTTGTTACAGCCTGTCTGGTCGGCGGGTGCACCAGTAATGAGAACAACACAAATGCTCAAGCAGACCCGGAAGAAAAAGACAAGGCGCCAAGGGTGGTGGCCAGGGCACGTGAGACGCGCAGGGCCCCCACGCAAATAACAAAGCCGGTCGGGCAACCGCCCGTATCGGTAACCGAAGGCGTGACTTCCGCTTTGGCCGCGCAGGTCGGTCCATCAAGTACACCAGGCACACCGGAAACTGCGCCGGCAGCCTCGCCCACGAGGCCTGCGCAGACTGGCACGCCTGTGTCGACGCCAACCTTGTACGCCCTGACCCCGACACCGGTAAGCAGTTCGCACGGCGCCAACATCCTCGCGGGACGCCGCATGACCCCCGCCGGCGGCGCTGGTCCGCAGCTTGGCGGATCGGAGCCAAAAGAATTGCAGATTTCGGAAAAGGAGCCCCTGCAGTTGTATGGCTATAATCTGCGCGGGTGCACCGTAAAAGCGCAAGCTGCCGACGCAGAACCGATCCAGTTGAGGGCCGAAGCGACTTCGAACGAGGAACTGACCATCGCTCCACAAGAATGGGAGAAACTAAAGGTGGGCAGCTATACCATTACCGTGACGAACAACCGAGGCGAGGCCGCGCAACTTGGATACACGCTGTACGTGCAGTAGGCGCAGAATCACAGCGATACGGGGATATTATCCTTCGGTTCGGCACAGTAGTGTGGGTGTACGTGTCGTGGAATTCATTGGCAGCTTCTGTGAGCGCGGGTCATTAAATTCCGCATCGAGCTGCGGTTCGCAATCGATGTGTGTGCCTTTTCGTTCACTAAAACAGAAGCCCCCGGTCCTACGCCGACCGGCAGCTTTGAGACTGAGCATGCGCTCAGTAGCCATTAAGCTCGATGCTATTGCAGCAGCGACCATTCGGCGATGCCCGCGGTAACGGGAGGCTCATCAGCGCCAGGCAGCGCACCTGTGGCTGGGCGTGCATTGTCGTGCACGTCGAACAGCGGGGCTGATGCGGCGACCGTAGTCAGGCCACCGACCGGCTTGCTGGCGAAGTGGAGTGTAGCATCCCACGCAGGGGTGCTTGCCGGGTCAACGCTCTGGCCGCCGACGTTATACCCAGCACCAGACAGTGCCGCCTGATCTGCGTAGGGTGCGGTGCCTGCCTGGGCGAACACCGCAGTGCTGCCGGCCTTCACCAGGTCGTTGCCGACAATATTGCCAGCAGGTATTGTGGCGGAGCTGGCATACAGTACGATGCCAGGAAGGTAACTCTCGGCGGCGGTCAGTGTGCCATTTGACAACAAACCAGTTAACCGTATTGTTGGTCATCACGTACGTACCGGGCGCGCCGGCCAGAGATTGGTAACAAAAAAAAATCGGGGAGCCGGTTGGCCGGCCCCCCGATTGGGGTTCATGCATTTGTAAAGAGCTGTTACATCAGGCTCCACTCGAATACGTTGGCCAAGGATGGCGGTTCGTCTGCACCCGGTGTTGCATTGGTTGCAGGCCGTGCGTCGCCATCGATGTCGGTCAGCACAGTCGAGCTCGCTACTGGCTGCATACCGAACGGCTTGTTCGCAAAGCGCAGTTCGCTGTTCCAGGGTGGCACGGTCGTGGTAGGATCGACGCTCTGTCCACCGGTAGCCGTGAGATCGAATCCCGCAGCCTGCCAGGAAGCGAGGTCAGGATACCCAGTGCCGCCGACGATGCCTACGTGGCTTGTCGGGCCGGCCTTGACGAGGTTGTTGCCAGACGAGGTCAATGGGCCGCTTGCAAGGGAGATGACCGCAGCGGTGGTACCCGTAGCGTCCGTGCGCAGGATGTTGTTTCGGATGTTGAAGCTGCCACCCGGGTTGGTTGCTACGCGTCCGACAATGGCGCCGACCTGCTGGCTGGCAAGCCCGAGCGAGTTGGTCGATTTAACATCAATCGAGTTGTGCTCGATATTATATACCGAGCCCGGGGAGGCCATTGAAATGCCCATCAGGGTTCCAGACTGCGTTGTTGCCTGAGTAATGGACGACTTGATCGCGTTGTTGCGGATGTTGAACGTTCCGGTGGTGAGCGCATCGATAAAGATGGAGTTCAAGCCCTGCCCGGCGATTGACGGGAGGTTTTCAACCCGAATGTCGTTATCAGCATAGGTATGCGTCCAGCCGGTCGTGGTGTTGTTGTTTAACGGGAAAATTGCCGTATACACAAAGCCGGCGGTGGAAAGGGACGAGCCGATTGTGAAATTGTTGCGCGCCACGGTGGTGGAACCAATTCCATTCAGGAACACGCCACGCTGACGGACAAAAAAGTCATTGTCGGTAATGGTAAGGTTATTCACCGCGCCTGCGCCTGCGGGAACCGTGCCGTTGCCGCCCAGACCGGTTTGAATACCGAAGCCATTATTGCTGCTGGGTGAGTTAAAGAGGTTATTCGTGACAACGCCGTTATCCGGAATCACAGGGATGCCGCCGGGATTGTTGGCAAGGCCACCCACAAAACGGACGCCAGCCACGCTGCCGGTGTTGTCGTTCATTTGCCAGATGGCGTTCTTTATGACCACTCCCTCGTTATCTCCGAAAACGCTCACCATGTTGTTCTGGTTTCCGTTGCCGGTAACAAGGAACGTGAGGTCACGCGTTGTGCCACCAACGGTATTGGAGCCGTCGATGACGTAGTTATTATTTGAAGCGACCACGGTAGCGCTGGTTGGTGCCGCAGCGCTCGAGGTGCCGATAACCATATGGCCGAAAACACCCGCACCCGCAACCAGGTTGGTGAAATGGATGATCGGAGTTGTGCCGACCGCAGGCTTGATCGTGAGCTTGCCACTGGCGCCAAAGGTGTTCCCGAAGAACGAGTTGGCCGTTTCCGATGTGCTGTTATTGATTTGCAGGGTCCAGTCACGGTTGATCCCGCCCGCAACCGCGCTGAAAGACGACGCGGCGTCGGCCAGCGAGATGTAATCCGCGGCCGTGCCTACCGTGGCGACAGCGGGGCCACCGGCCGAGTTATCGAATAGAGCTGCACATGCCGAACTTGCCAAACCCAAGCCCGCCAGCATTAAAATCACTCTTTTTTTCATGTTCTGCTCCTTAAAAGTTTTTCCTGCCTGGGTGGCAGGGTTAAATCTATTTATATGATAATTCCGGGCTGATAGTTACTTCACCCAATTTTTAATTAAAATTGGACCTCCTTGGAGAGGGCTGGACCACCATGTGGGAAGTTGTTTTAATGAAGTGTTGGGGGAAATCAAGAGAAAAAGAAGGCAAGTGCTGCATTTTTGGTCGGTGCGGAGCGCATGGGGGGCGGGCGCGAGGTGCCGTGGTACGGGGCTTGGGTTGAAAGCCCTTCGGGGTTGGGCTTTTTGATGGCGTACCGTGGGTTAAACCAACGGTACCAATCATCCCGCCACAAACGTATTGGGTTCTGGACCGCAAAGAATATTTGGGCCCAAAAGGAAATGTCTTGGCATCCATATCCCCGAAGGGGATGAACATGAATAGCCGTGGGTGAAACCCACGGTAGCAATCACCCTTCGCCGAACCCCGAATGGGGTTCAACCCAGGGAGCGCCGCAATGTCCACATATACCCAGATCTATTACCATATCGTCTTCAGCACCAAATTGCGCGCGCCGGTTTTGAACAGGCTCGACGACCGCGAAAAAATGCTGCGCTATATGTGGGGGGTCGCCACCGGTCAAAATTGCCACCTGTACCGAATTAACGCGGTTGAGGATCACGTGCACCTTCTTACCAGCCTGCATCCGACGGTGTGCCTTTCCGATTTCGTGAAAAATCTTAAAGTGGCGACGACGGTCTGGATCAAGGAGAACGGTTTGTTTCGAAATTTTTCAGGGTGGCAGGACGGATATGGTGCGTTTACGTGCGGCCATTCCGATAAGGACGATGTAATAGAATACATTAAAACCCAGGTTGAGCACCACAAGCGGGTTAGTTTTGTGGACGAATATCGGGCGATGTTAAAAGCGGCGGGGATTGCGTTTGATGAGAAGTATCTGAACTGAAGCGGGGGAGTGTTGTTGAACCCCGTTAGGGGTTCGGGCTTTTTGGTTGGGTACCGTGGGTTTCACCCACGGCTATTCATGTTCATCCCCTTCGGGGATGTTTCAGGCGACGTCGCGGGTGCTCTTGCGTCCATTAAACGCGTCGGTGTGGGGGAGCGCACCGGCCAGGATGGGGGCGGGCGATTAAGAATTGGGTTGCCGTGGCGGGTGATGGGCTTACCTCTTCTTCAAGCTGAGGTGCTGAAGGGATACATAAGAATGGGCATTAAAAGGATCGCGCTGCCCGCTGCCGTGGCGGCGACAATGGCTCTGTGGGGCTGCGGGGAGAAGAAGGAGACGGTGGCGGATGCGCCTGCTAAACGCGAGGCAGGGACTCCCGACTCCCCAACCAAAAAAGCCGCAAAGCGAACCGCATCGTCCCGCGCAAAAGGCTCGGCCTCCGGCGCAGATGCAGTCGACGCGGCGTCTGTCGCGGACACGACCGGGACGGCAAACGCCACGGCGGATGGGCGCGAGGCGCCGGATGTGACCCCCGCTCCTACACCGTTCAGCGACACAGCCGTCTCGGTTTCTGGCGTGGCCTTCACGGCGCCCGAAGGGCCGGCGAGCGCTGCGACGGTGGCCGCGCGCACCGAGAACCTCCGTTCCGAGATAACGAAGTTGTCGGGTGCCTCGCAGGTCAGCGGGGCCGATCTGCAGTCGCTGGAGGGCGCCGTATCGAATCTGCATTTTGAGTATGAGCGCGCCGGCCCTTTATCCGACGCGCAGACAAACCTGCTGGGCGAGCATACGGAAGCAATCCGTCGGGCGCTGGAACGGGCGAAACAGGCCAACGGGCGGGAGCGTTCGGACATCCTGAAGGAAGTAACGTCGGAGCTGGAAAAAATGGATAAGGCTATGCGCGAGGCTATGGGGAAGTAGGAGCGATGGTGAAGTAGATCGATCGCGAAGTGCGGAGTAAGGGCCATCGCAAGCGAGGCAGCGGCCATCGCAAGCGAGACCGGGCCATCGCAAGCGAGACCGGGATTGGCTTAACGGCGTGCTGGACGAACGCCTGGCGGTGCGGCACGCGGTGACGCACTCCCACTCGGGCAGACGGTGCACGTGCGCGCGAGCGTTTTTTTGCCGCGGACGCGATTTGTGTCGCGGCTTGGGACGTGGCGCGTTGGTCAGGTGGCGCTCACGGAGAATTCAAAGCCGCCGCTGAGTTTCTTTGAGCGGACGCGATTGTGTCGCGGCCTAGGACGTGGCGCGCGGGTCAGGCGCGAGCGATGGGAAAGTAGCGACGAAACTATCCGGTATTTAACAAGTTAAGCAGATCGCGCGCTGGTTCCTTCCTTATCAAAGGATACCCAGGTTTATCGGCGAGCAAAAGAAAATCCCCGGCCTCCTGAATTGAGGCCGGGGATTTAGATTGCGCCGAAGCTTCCGGCGAGCATCGGATTAGTAGATCATGTAATCGTTCACACTTGCCACGACGGGAGCGCCGCCGAGCAAGGCACCACCGGTCGAATTGGCAGTGACGTATGCTGGATTTGAAGGCTTCAGGAAGTTGGCATTGAGCTGGTTGCGCCCGATGGTATATGTGTAGGAGACATACTGCGGATCGGCACTGATCGATCCGGCACCAAGGTCACCTACGGCGCCAACAGCGTCAGGTCCTGCCGTTACAACCGCTGTAAACGTCTTGTTTACTGCGCCTGTAGAGTTGGGATTCAGCATGTCGAAAGTGTCGGCCGCGCCCGAGAAGATGCTATTGATGATGGTGAATGTCACGTTAGGTTCTGCGGCGCCATCCGCGACGAAGAAGCTGACTGGGTTAACCGTTCCGCGCGCATTATGGAAAGTCGAACGCGTGATGCTTACGGCTTCCGGGCTCAGGTTGTTATCGTTGCTGCCGTCGTCGATCATGAAATTGCCTCCGCCGGCAACCCCCGTGCTGTCGGAGCTGTTGTTGAGCGCAATGCGGGAATCCGTGATGCTGATGGAATCCAGTCCTTCAAAGTCCGATATGGCTGCGAGTGCGCAGTCGGCAATATCCGTGTTAGTGAGGCTCAGGGTGCAGGTTGCATCCCAGAAGGCCTTGATTCCGGCATCGGCACCTCCGCCACCAAGGCCGACCTTGGCGATCAGGCAGCGTCCGGCGGAGCCGTCGAAGATCACGGCGGTGTTGTTGTTCGCAAACTGGACCGCAGCGCCGCCGATATTGGCGATGACCGTTCCCTGGTTAAAGGTGAGGGTACGCGTGCTGGCTGCGGCTGTAATGATGACCACCACTTCGTCGTTGCAGCCAGTGATACTGCAATTGGACCATGTGGCGTTCACCAACGCAACAGCAGTGAACCAGTCGTCGCCTACGTTGTTGCCGGGCGCGCCTGCTACGAAGTTCGCTGAAGCATCCTGAGAAGCGACGCCATCGCTACCATTGTTATTCGAGAAGATGCAATTGGTGAAGCTGTAGTTGCCGGCGTTCAGCCGAATTCCATCTGCAACGTTGTTGGTATAAGCCAGTCCAGCAGGTGGAATAAATGCGATGCCCGAGAAAGTTAGCGTGTCGGTTGCGCCTGGTGTCAGGGTGAGCATGTACTGACCGCTGGTGTGCTGAAGCTTGATGATTGGCTGCCCGGACTGGGCAGTGAAAGCAATGCTTTTGCCGGCAGTGGGTGCGATCGTGGTGTTAGCGGTAAGTGCGTGTACGCCTTCGGTGCTGCGCAGGATGACACTGTTGGCCGCATCGGCCGCAGCGTTGATCTGGGTGATCGCGTCGGCGATCGAGTTTGTTACTGCCGTGCCTGCCACGCCCGTGGTGGGCGCTACGGTTACCGTCAGCGCATTGCAAATGCCGCCAACTGCGACCAGCGAAGTTAAACAGCCAACCAATTTTAGACCGTACATTGGGTCCTCCGGATAAGTTAGATTATGCATCCATTGACGAAAATCCAGCGTTGATATTATAAGTCAAGTATAAGCCTGATTCAGAAAGGCCGAAGTTTATCTTGGCACGCCCTTACCGGCGGCGGACTGGCCGAGCTGCTTGACCGCGCTGAACGCATTCGAGACGTGCTGCTGGCGAGACTGTGGCTGACTGCGGGCAAGCTCAAGATGCGCCAGGGCCTGCTCCACCGCGGTGGTGATAGCCTGCTGTTGATCCGAAGTGGTTGGAGCCGTAAGATGCTCTGTTTTCAGGGTTTGTAAGGCTTGTTCAAGTTCGGACGCATGCGCCGCTGAGAAGGAGCCCAGATCAGAGCCGCGGTATTTCGCCGAGATGGCCGCCGCCTGGGAGATGAGCGCAGGGGGCGCGGGGTCGACGATGGTTCTGGCGGGCGCAGAAGTTGGCGCGTCTGGTGTCGCTGCGGGCGCCTGTACGACTGATGCAGGAGTAAAGACTGGGCTGCTCACCGTGGGTGCGGTGGTTAATGCGTCCGGTGTGTCCGTTGGCACGGGGGTGGGGGTGGCCGGCTCAGGCGGCGGAGGCGTATTTTGCTCAGGCGGCTGGGGTGTCGCGGTGGGAGCGGCCGGGGTCGAAACAGCCGGTGCTGCCGGCGCACCGCGAGGTGGCGATTTCTCGGAGTTCGAAGGTTCTTCCTTCTGGCACCCCGACAGCACGACAATGGTGCATAATACGAATAGCAGGGTAAGTTCTCGCGCCATGTGAAGGCTCCTTCAGGATTGGCAACACCACTGAGACTGAATTGCTGGTAATATCAACTGAACGGCGGCGCTCGCTGTTGGGACTGCCGGGTCGCCGCCGCGCGTACTCAGACCGTTACTGAATTTTACTCCACTCGGCGGAAGCTGCCGCCGGGAGGGCGCTCGGCACCTGGACAACTCCGCGGTACAGTGCATTGGCGGGTGGGCTGGCGATGAGGGTGAATGTGCCCGGCGTGGTGGCGTCGACGCGGAGCAGGTTGCCTGTAGAGTCCGTGACGTAGTGGGTCGGCGCTCCGTTGTAGGTGCCCAGCGCGACGCCCTTAAGCCCGGTGGTGAGGCCGGTGGTATGTTTGGTCGTAAAGCTCCACGCGCTGCCGCTGAAGTTGTATTCGCCCAAGCCGCCGCCAAACCCGATGGCGCGGTCGTCTGCCACGAACACACGCGTGGGCGAGCTGAATGCGAAGCCATAGGGGCTGGGTCCCGCAGGCATCGGCGAATTATCGATCATGAGGAGGGTTGCGGCATTGCCGGTGGTGGTAGGCAGGCCGGTGCCGACCTGGTTGATGCCTACGTTGGGGCTTGATGCGGAGCTCATGTAAAGCTGGCCGTTGTAGATGACTGCGACGCGGTCGTTGGACGGCGTGCCGCTGACGAGGGTCGACGTGGTGGAGGCCGGGTTGGCATAGGGCACGTAGCGGATGCCGCCGCCGGTGGAGTTTCCGGCCGCCCAGAATGCGGTACCGTCGTGGCTGACGACGCTGCGGTTGTCCCCGCCCGAGAAGCCGAAGGTGGTGCCGCTGTTGATGCCGACGTAGGTAGTAAGGTCGAGGGTGCCGTCCATGGCAAGGCGGCCGATGACGCGGCTGGCAGTGGTGGTGCCGGAGGCCGCGAGTGTGCCTGCCGGAAGATCGAACCCGCCGAATGTGAGATACTGCCGATTCACGGAGACGGACAGGTGGCCGGACGAGCCTGAGGATCCGGTAACGGTGAGACGGTTTCCGGCCGCGGTGCTGGGAACGGCGATCGGCTGGACGAGCACGCCACCGATGGTGATTTCGTTGAGGACGATGGGGACGGCCGAACCGCTGACGGAGGTGTTACCGTCGCCTAGCTGCAGAACGACGAGGTTACCGGGCGTGAGCGGGGCAGCCAGGGTGGTCGACGCTGCGAGGGCAAGCGCGAGGCCCAGCGTGGCAGCGCGTGCTTTCGAAATGGGTTTTTTCATCGTCGGTTCTCCATGGGATTATTAGTGTCTGTTCGAGGGTGAATCGGTTACGCTATGGCGTGTCAGAGGTTATGCAAGTAAAGGAATAGCGATTTGGACGCCAGCGCAGCGGCAAGGTGATTTTGGCATCGAATTTCTGGCGGTATCGGGGTAGATGACCCTAGTTAATCACACAATGGAGGAACTCATGAAGTTTAGATTCGGATTTATAGCAATATGCGCCGTGGCGGCAGGGCCAGCTTATGCGCAGTATAACGTCGCCGTTTCTGAGGCGTCGATTTCAGCTCTCATCGGCGGCGTCGATGCGCAGCCGGAAGATATTGCGGTGGATGCAAGTGGCAACATCATCGTCATTGATGAGGCGCCGGTAGCCAATGAGCACGTGCTGCGTTTCGACAGCGCCGGTGCAAACGGCGTGAAGGTGACCGATGAAACCGCGATCCTAGCGGCCATTGACGCAGTGAATGGGTCTGCGGCGCAGTCTGCTTTCACGATCAACAATGTCTCGGTGGCCGCGGACGGTGACTATATCCTGACGTGCGGCGGTGCGCCTGAGCTTGATTCCATGGTCAGTGTTACCCCGTCTGGCGTGATTACGGTGCTGTGCACCGGGGTCAATGCAACGGCTTCTCCCATTGAAGGGTGCACGGGCTCTGCTGTGATTGGTAACACTGCTTATGTTGTGGTGAACGGTGCGTTTGGAGCTGTTGAGGACGCGGTTCTCGCCGTGGACACGAATGGTGCGGGTGCGCCGGCCATTGCGCCGACTGTGCTGGCGAACCAGGCCGCGCTGGAAGCCGCGACCACGGGAGAAACGGCGGGCGGTCTCAACCTGGGGCCGATCTGCGTCGGCGGCAGCGGGCTTTACGTGGCCGATTCTGGCGGAACAGGAACCACGGATGATGTAGTCCAGATTGCGGTGCCAGGCGGTGCGGTCAACCTGTTGATTGACGACGCCACCATTGAGGCGGCGCTGGCCACTACGGACGTCGGGTTTACCGGAATGACGGTCAGCACCGGCGGCGTTTTGTGGCTTGCCAACACTTTCGGTACAGGCGCCAGTGACGACGGTGTGGTGAAAGTCACCGCGCCCGGAACAGGCGGTCAGACATTCACACTTCTGAGCGAAGGCGTTATTGCTGCCGGAGTCAGTGCTACTTCGCTCTCGCCGGCTCGCATGGCCTTTAACGCAGCAACGGGCAAAGTGCTGTTCGCGAACCAGGGCGGAGAGACCGAAGGGGTAATCGGTATTGCACTGACGGCAAACGTTAATGACTGGTCGATTTATTAAGCTGACATAGTAAAGCTTTTGCAGCAACGTAGCAAAGCTTAGCAGCAAAGCAAACATGTTGTCAGGCGCGCGGCTTCCGGGTCGCGCGCTTTTTTTTGGCGGGGGCGGGGGGAATCCGCTCTGGCGGATGCGCTCGTGCGCCCGGCATTCCCCCCGACTTACTGGCCGGTGCGCTCCTGCGCCGCCTAAAAAAAACCTCTCTGGCCGGTGCGCTCCTGCGCCCGCCATTATCCGCCGACTTACTAGCCAGTGCGCTCCTGCACCTGCCTAAGAAAAATCCCTCTGGCCGGTGCGCTCCTGCGCCCGGCCTGTTAGTCGCACTCCGTTGCGACACCGCCCATCAAACGCTCACTCACAACGCGGTATAACGCGGAACTGCAGCGGCGGATCTGCACTATGATACAGGTCTACCTCCATCGCAAACATCGGCCGCCCGTGGTAGTTTGGGGCACTGGAATAGAACCAGTCCTCCGCCCCAAGCACGAAACCGCTACGCACCGGATTGTGGTGGATGTACTCCAGTTTCTGTACGAAAATATCATAGTCGGAAGCGTTCTTCGGTTTGTACTCGGGTTCCCAGACAGTTCGTCGGCGCGTCCCGTTCGGAGTTTTTCCAGTGCCCATTTGCGGTTTTCCAGCCGCAGGAGTTTGAGCAACTGGGTGGCGGTGAAACGTCGAAACGCGGCGAGGATGTTACGCAGAGTGTCCGGCGTTTGCACATTGGTGAGGAGGTGGAGATGGTCTGGCATGATGACGAAACCGTAAACCTGGAGCTTTCGGTTTTTGCGGCACCAGCTGAGCGAGTCGCAGATAAGGCGCTGGTAGTTTGGGGTGCAGAAGAGTGAGGTGTGGCCCCGGATGACGTGGGTTGTGAAGCAGGCAGCGCCCGGCAGTACCTGGTAGTGGTGCATGCGGTGGAACTGGGTGAGTAGGGAAGGAGGGGCAAGAGTTTAGAGGGGGTAATGACAGAGGTGTCGCACAGGAGTGCGACGGATGAGCCGGGCGCAGGAGCGCGCCGGCCAGAGGGGCTTTTTTTTAGGCCGGGTGCAGGAGCGCACGGCCAGAGATTTGAAGGAGCGGGCGGGCGGTCAGATGGTAAGGTAGTGTGTGGTGTCGCACCGGAGTGCGACGGATGGGCCGGGTGCAGGAGCGCACCGGCCAGAGGTGGATAGGCATGAAAAAAAGCCGGGCCAAGTGGCCCGGCTTTTTTGATCGGTTGTTGGAAGTCTCAGTACATGGTCCAGTCGCCGATGCCGGCGCTAAGGAACGCACGCACGCCGGAGAGGCGAAGGACCGCGTTGCCGACTGCGAGACCACCCTGGCTTTGGCGGTAGAAGTAGTAATCGTCGTCTGCGGCGACATCGCCGCTCTTGTTGTCCATTCCATTACGAAAGCCATTATGCATAATGGTGGTAGCTGCGCCCGTACCCGAGTGCGGGGGTACAATGGTTGTATTGACGTCGGGATCGGCCGTGAGCTGCGCATCGGTCGCGAGCATCGTCTGCTGTGTCCCGTCGGCGCTCAGGACAGCGATAAACTCATCCTGAATCAAGGTGCCTGTGCCAGAGGTTGCGCCATTTACGTGAATGAGGATCTTGTTATCCTGCAGCGTGTAGACGTTGACGCTACCGATGTCGGCGGTGGCCGGGTTGCCGCCGGCGGCGGTGATAATCGCGTCACCTGTGCGGAAAACGCTTACGGTTCCGGTCTCAGTAATGCGCAGCAGCGTTCCCATGACCTGCCGTCCGGGCGTAGCGAGATCGGAGGTCATGAAACCGTGCGAAGCAATGATGTCACCGTCGGATTGCACCGTGTGGTCGTAAATGTTGATGTCATCGTTGGCATCGCCACCGTAACCAGTGACGGTCGCAAGCGCGGCCTCAAGCGCGGTCTCGGTTGCCAGCACCGTGGGTGTTGCACCCGTTGCCGTCAGCGCGACTTGAACAATGTCTTCTGAGGCTACCGCGGCGAAGGCATCGTTGTAGGTCATGATGAGCCGGATGTTCTTGCTGTCGACAGATACTTCGTCCAGGTTTACGGTGGAAGCGCTTGCCACCATTTCCGCAGCGCTGGTGAATGGCCCTGCGTGGGGAACGCGCCAGATGATGTTTCTGGAGCCATTGAAGGTACTGATGTACAGATTGGTGGTATCGCTGTCCATGTCGCCTGCGGAAGAACTGCCGGACCCCGCGCTGAGATCAAAAGCGCCGGCTGGCGGGGCTGTTTCCTTTGCCACCACTGTCGGTCCGTCGGATGCGAAGACGCCGTCGAAGGTGCTGATCGAGTCGAACAGGTAGTAGCGCGACTCGTCGGGGCGCACAGATACTCCGTCGAATTCGCCGTTGGCGCCTCCGGCGTTTAAACCATCGTAGGTCGCGCCCGTGGCGACGATGTCGAGGTTGAGGGGTGCTGGCGCCTGGCCGACCGCGAGTCCTGCCGCGGCCATGAAGGTGCTCAGCATCAAAAGTTGTTTTTGCACGGTTTAGTGCTCCTTTTCTAAGGTTAAGATTTCTTTGTCGCGCAGATGAGGGTGGGTCGTCAACTTTAATGGTAGGGCTACTGCCTGAAATTTTAGCTTCTGGCTTAGCTTCTGGCTGGTTTTAGGCTGCCGGGGGAGCGGTGGGTGAAAGAGGTATGAAAGAGGTGTCGCACAGGAGTGCGACGAACAGGCCGGGCGCAGGAGCGCGCCAGCCAGAGGGGTGATGCTACGCCCGAGGCAGTTTGCGGTACCTCGCGCGGCGGTTTTCGACGGCGGCATCACCCAGTTCCCTGCGCCGCGCGACCTCGTACTCTTCGTAATTGCCGTCGAACAGGCGGACCTTCGCATCGCCCTCGAACGCAAGGATGTGGGTGCAGATGCGGTTGAGAAAGAAGCGGTCGTGGCTGATGACGAGCACCGAGCCGGCAAACCCACTGATGGCGTCTTCGAGCATGCGGAGGCTGTTGACGTCGAGGTCGTTTGTGGGCTCATCCAGCAGCAGCACATTGCCGCCCGACTTCAGCAGCTTGGCCAGGTGGACGCGGTTGCGTTCGCCGCCCGATAAGTTCTTAACAAGTTTCTGCTGGTCGGAGCCGCGGAAGTTGAACTGGCTGACGTAACTGCGGGCGGGAATGGTACGCTTGCCCATTGGGATGTCGTCTTTGCCCTCGCTGATCTCGTCGAAGACGGTGTTGTCGCCAACGAGCGAATCGCGGTGCTGATCGACGTACGACATGCGCACCGTGCTGCCGACGACAATTTCGCCTGCATCGGGTTCTTCCTGTTTTGTTATCATGCGGAAGAGCGTGGTTTTACCGGTGCCGTTGGGGCCAATGATGCCGACGACCGCGCCCTTGGGCACATTGAAAGTAACGTCTTTGATCAGCGGCTCGCCGCCGTAGCCCTTGGTCACGTTGTTCACTTCGATGACCTGGTCGCCGAGGTGCTCGGCGGGGGCGATGCGGATGACGCCTTCTTCCTGGTCCTCGGCGCCGGCGCGTTCCTTCGCCACGAGGCGCTCATAATCGGCGAGACGGTTGCGGCTCATCTCCCGGTGTTCGGCGGTGTTCATCTTGATCCAGTTGAGCTCGCCTTCCAGCGACTTTCGACGGGCGGATGCTTTCTTTTCCGACTGCGCGAGCATCTGGAGCTTTTGCCCAATCCAGGAGGAATAGTTACCCTCGAACGGAATGCCTTTGCCGGCGTCGAGTTCGAGGATCCACTTGGTGATGTTGTCGAGGAAGTAGCGGTCGTGCGTGACGACGATCACGTTGCCCGGGTATTCGCGGAGCTGCTGCTCGAGCCAGTCCACCGTCTCGGCGTCGAGATGGTTGGTCGGCTCGTCGAGCAGGAGCATGTCGGGGCGTTCGAGCAATACGCGGGCGAGCGCGACACGGCGGCGTTCACCGCCTGAGAGCTTGGTGACGTCCATGTCGTCGGGCGGCAGCACCATGGCGTTGCTGGCGACGGCGAGTTTCTGGTCGAGGTTCCACGCGTCGGCGGCTTCGATCTTGTCCTGCATGGCCGACATGCGATCGAGCGCTTTTTCCATCTCGTCGCCTTCGAGTTCGCCGACCTTGTTAGCGAGGTCTTCGTAGTCTTTGACGAGTTTGACGGTGTCTGCGAATGCCATCTCCAGGTTCTCTTTGACGTTCTTGGTGGGGTCGAGCTGCGGCTCCTGCGGTACGTAGCCCACGCGCACGTTTTTCATCGGCGCGGCGTGACCGTCGAAGTCTTTGTCCATGCCCGCCATGATGCGCAGCAGCGTGGATTTTCCGGAACCGTTGTCGCCGACAATGCCAATCTTGGCATCGGGATAAAAGGACAGGTTGATGTCCTTGAGAACGTGCTTCTGGCTGTAGTGCTTGTTCAGCTTATAGATGGAGAAAACAAATTCAGGCATGGAGCTCCCTAAAAAAATTCAAAGGTCAAAATTCAAAATGGTAGATCGGTTGTGAGAACCGAATGACCGGGTGCAGTGGGGGAGCGGTCAAGAGAACTTGTGACGCGGGAGTTGTCTACCGTTAGTAGTAATCGGTTCTGTGTGCCGAATCGAGATCAAGTCTGCGCTTTGGTCTGGTAAGGAACTACGGATTCGGCACACTGGAGTAGACGTAGGGGCGCGTTGTTCCTGAAATGCACTGAAACGGTTGCTGTTGACAAGCACCGTCGATTTTGCGCTGGTGCTTACGGCAGCTCTGCGTTTCGCTGGCGGCCGATCAGTTTTAAGGGAGTCACCTGTGTTCAGAATTCTTGTGTTCGCGGCGTTCTGTTTTATTGCCGCAGTTGCCACTGCCGGCGAGCCGGTGCTGTACTCGCTTCAGCTGCAGGACAATCGGATCGTGAATCTCAGCGGCAACTATTCGTTCTCGAGCGGAGACGTGAATGCGGACATCACGATCGTCCAGAGCAGTGATGGCACGATTGGTTTTGGAGCGTTTGTTACGGGCGCAGGCATAGCGAAAACTTTTATTACTTCCGGGCACCTGAAGGCGGCGAACGATACATTGACCTGGAGTGTCCAGGCCGCGGCGGACGGCGGATTTTCGATCAAATTCAAAGGCACCGCGCACCCGAATGTAAGCAGCGCATTTACGATTGAGGGCAAACTCGAAGGACCAGCGGTTTCGACGAGCTTTACCGGCACGCTTGTGCCGCAGAATTCCGCGCAGGGTATGACGATTTCCTCGACCACTGTCAACGATGTAGCGACCTGGCAGATCTGGACGCCGCTCTTTAATGAGGTGGGCAATGTGGGAATCAAAGGCGGAAAGAAAAATGCGAAGATCCTGGTGAAGGAACCTTTCGTGAAGGCCACCTTCCATGGGTTGATTTCCAAGAATGATGAAGACTTCAACTGGACGAGCGGTCCCGGCAACAGCGTTGTGAAAATTGGGAAGATGCACCTGGTGGTGACGCCCTCGCAGTTTTTTGCGACGCTGATTAACAGCAACCAGCTCTAGAATGGTGTCCCAGAGTTCCGTTACAGATTTTCGGTTTCCGGCGCCCCTTCAGGGCGCGATGTAATTGGATCGATATCCCAGGGCTGCGTCGACCACAAAAAGCCGTGGCCTCCTTTCCCTGGGCTGTGTTCCGCTGCACCTTCGGTGCAAAAAACTGAGGCTGCGTCGACCACAAAAAGCCGTGGCCTCCTTTCCCTGGGCTGTGTTCCGCGGCACCTTCGGTGCAAAATGATTCCGACGGAATTCTGCCCGAATTTTTAGGGACAACTCACTAGCCGCCGCGGGATTGACAGCGCTGCTCGGCAGGCCTTGTTAGCCGCTCATGACTAAAATTATTATAAGTGGACCGCGTGGCCGGATGGGCCAGGCGATCCTGAAGCTGGCCGGCACAGACGCGACCGTCGACGTGATCGGCGCGGTGGATTCTGGCGGGGGCGCGGGTGCCGCCATTCCGTTTAGAAATGGCAGCATCGCCAACTCTGCGGATCTGCATGCGGTGCAGTCTTCGGCAGGGTGCGTCCTGGTTGAATTCACGACGCCGGAAGCGACGCTCGAGCATGTGTCCCAGGCCGCCGGGCTGGGTGTGAATTGCATCGTCGGAACGACAGGTTTCACGCTGGACCAGCGGAGCGAGCTGCAGCGCTACTCGGAGCACATCGCGCTCATTATCGCGCCGAACACGAGCCTTGGCGTAAACGTTCTGCTCGGGATTGTCGAGCAGGTTGCAGCCGCGCTAGCCGGCTACGATATTGAGCTGACAGAGATGCACCATCGACTCAAGAAAGACGCTCCCAGCGGCACGGCGGTCGCGCTGGCGGAGGCGGCCGCGAAGGGACGCAGGCTTTCGCTGTCGGACGTCGCGAAGCATGGGCGATCGGGACTGACCGGCGAACGCCCGGTGGACGAGATTGGAATCCACTCGCTGCGAGGCGGTGATGTGGTGGGCGAGCACACAATGACTTTTGCCGGGCCGGGCGAACGCGTGGAGATAACGCATTGTGCGCACAGCCGTGATACTTTTGCCGCGGGCGCGCTGGTCGCCGCGAAGTGGCTGGCGGGTAAACAGCCCGGGTTGTATACGATGCGAGATGTGCTGCTGTGAGCGGGAAAGCTTAATTTAAGGTCAAAATTAAAAATGACGTGTGACTTAGCTGCGCGAGCCGCTTCGACGGACAGTCGTGTCGTTCTCTTGCTGAGGCGGGTATTCCAAAGTTAAAAGGCCGGGGTGATTGCTCACCCCGGCCGCTGCGATTTATTACTTTTGAATTCTTGTGTTTTACTTCGGACGCTTGGCTCCGTACTTGGAACGGCTCTGTTTGCGGTTGGCAACGCCCTGGGTGTCGAGGATGCCGCGCACGATGTGGTAGCGGATACCCGGAAGGTCCTTCACACGACCGCCACGGATCATCACGATGGAGTGCTCCTGCAGGTTGTGTCCTTCACCGGGGATGTATGCGGAAACTTCAAACCCGTTGGTCAAACGCACACGGGCAACCTTGCGCAGCGCGGAGTTAGGCTTCTTGGGTGTGGTGGTGTAGACGCGCGTGCATACGCCGCGCTTGAACGGGCACGCGGCCAGAGCCGGTGTGTTCTTCTTCGTCTTTACCCGCTTGCGTTGGCTGCGAACCAACTGGTTAATCGTCGGCATTCCTGTCCTCTTGTTAGCGGTCTGCGAGTCGCACAGTTGCGGATGGCAGACGTAATGCTTCCTGGTATGTGTTCTGCAAACTGTGGATCAAACCGCCTACCGCTGAGTTTATTCAGCTTTTGCAGCGGCGCGCGCGGCTGAGTTGTAATCGTAATCGTATCAAAGGTTAGGGGCCGACGGTGGCGTGCATTCTATGGTGAATTAAGAGGACGCGCTGCGGATGCGACGGTCGCTTGACAACCCCCGGGTGCGCCTGAGCCTTGGAGACCTCATGCGAGACAACTATTGAAACGCGTTGCGATCATCATGGCAGGCGGAGTGGGGGAGCGCTTCTGGCCGATTAGCCGCCACAGTTACCCGAAACAGTTGCTCAAGATCGGCAACCAGCGCACGATGCTGGATGCAGCGGTGGAGCGCATTCAGTCCATCGTTTCGACCGACGACATCTTTATCGTAACTGGTCGCAGCCTGAAAGCGGCCATTGAAGCAGAAATCAAGACGCTACCGGCCGGCAACGTGATTGCGGAGCCGGAAGGCAAGAACACTGCGGCCTGCCTGGCGCTTGCCTGCGCGCTGGTCGAACAGCGCTACACCGGCGAGGATGTTGTTATGATCGTGCTGACGGCCGATCATTTTATAAGGGACGTCGATGCATTCCGCAAGGACTGTGAAGCGGCGGCGCAGTTTGCCGGGCAAAACGCTGCGCTGGTCACTTTTGGAATTCGGCCGACGCGTCCTGAAACAGGTTACGGATATATTGAAGTCGGTGCGCCCGCGTCGGATAGCGCGCCGATTTTCAAGGTCTCCTCTTTTCGTGAGAAGCCAGACGCCGGTACCGCCGAACGGTTCCTCGAAGACGGCGGTTTCCTGTGGAATTCAGGGATGTTCGTCTGGCGTAACTCAACTCTTCGTGACGCATTTGCCTCCCACCTTCCTGCAACGCACTCGCGGCTGGATGCCCTGGCGCGGGCGTTTGGTCACGGTCAGCCGCTGAGGGAACTCGATGAGGCGTTCCAGCCGCTGGAGAAAATTTCGATCGATGTCGGGGTGATGGAGCGGGCGACCAACGTGGTTGTGCTGCGCGCATCCTTTGACTGGGACGACATCGGAACATGGACATCGCTGCCGCGTCTGCTGGGACAGGATGCTGCAGGCAATGTGGTGTTCGGAAAAGGTGCGCTGCTCAAGAGTGAGGATTCAATTATCTACACGGTGGATTGTGGTGGAAACGAATCCGCTTCCGCGCCTGCTCATCCGAGACTTGTGGTCGGGTATAATCTCAAGGGAATTGTCGTGGTTAGTACGCCCGATGCCGTGTTCGTATTACCCGCGGAAGACGTGCAGCGCGTGAAGGACGTCGTGAGTTATCTGCGCGAGCAGGGGCTGGAGGAGTATCTCTGAGCAGCATTTTGTTCCCTGGAATTAAACTCGTGGTGTTCGACCTGGACGGGACACTGGTCGACGCATTTGAAGATATTACCGCCGCGGCAAATCATATACGTGAGCTGAACTCCCTGCCGCCTCTCGCCATTTCTGAAGTGAAGAAATACGTAGGGCACGGCGCGCGCGTCCTGGTGCAACGCGTGCTGGGGATTGACGATGACATGGAAATCGAACGGAACCACGACAGCCTGGTCGCGTTTTACACGAACCACCCCAGCGGCACGTCGTGCTTATATCCTGGCACGACGGACGTGCTGAGTCATTTGCGCACATGCGGAATCAAGACGGCGGTGTGCAGCAACAAACCGGATCAAGTGACGCAGCGCGTGCTCGAAGACCTGGGTGTGCGCTCGCTGCTGGATGGTGCAATGGGTGAGACGGAGGGTGTGCGCCGCAAACCAGCGGCTGACATGATGCATGTGTTGATGCAAAAGCTGGATGTCACAGCGGCCGAAACCCTGATGGTTGGGGATACCGAAGTGGATATCAGTTTCGCGCGCGCTGCCGGTGTGCGATGCGTAGGTGTTACGTATGGGCAGTATGATCGGAAGTATCTCGCCGGGTATGGGCCGGATGTGATCATTGATTCGCTGAGTGAGCTGCCGGGGTTGGTGGTCAGCGAGTAATATCGTGATTCGGTGTCGCAGCGGAGTGCGACGGGCGGGCCGGGCGCAGGAGCGCACCGGCCAGAGAGGGGCGAGTGGCCGGGAGCTGGAGCGTATCGGCAGAGAAGAGAAAGGTCAAATTCAAAAGAAAACTCTGTCGAGTGAGAGGGCGATGCAATTGTATAAGCCGTGGATAATTGCGGCGATCGCGATGTACGGCGCGGCGGGGGAAAAGCTGGCGGGCCGTCCGACGAGGACAGTTTCGCGCCAAACCTTTTGAAGTCCCATGCTACCTGCGAGTGCGCACCCGACATGCATCGCGACGCAAATGGTCCAGCGCACCACCGCGAGAGTGGCTTTGCTGCTGGTCGTCATATCAGCTGCGTAGACATTCAGGTACAGTAGGTTTTCAATCGCGGCAAAGATGAAGGCGGTAAGTGCCGCGCACAACGGGAACTGCCATTTCGCTATGAGAAGATACGGTTTCTTTTCAAGCAGGTAGAACAAGCCCGACTGCTTGGCGATTTCTTCGACAATGGGTCCGGCAATAATAACGTAGAACATTCCTGTCAGGCCAGGATTGCCGCCGACAAATGCACTCAGGATTGCGATGGGTCCGGCGAGTACGCCGGCGAGCACAGCGCAAAGTAACGCGACGGCCGGTGACGAAGCCATCCGCCGTGTAAGCACATACTTCGCGAAGTCGGTCTCTGATTGCGACGCTACGAGATGCGGCTCGGAGAAAGCGGAGTCTCGGATGGCTTCCATTTCCGACGTGGAGTTGAGAGGAGGCAGAGCCTCCATCGATTCCTCGGGCAGAGCCACAAACTCGCGCTGCTGGAATTGCGGTTCCGCTTCGATGGAGTGCAGGTCGGGTTTCACTTCACCCGGTAAGCAGTGCCGTAGGCGCAGATCTCGGCCCCTGTGGATTGCCTGCGCTGTGTGTCTCCCATGAAGACGGTATAGAAGCGCATGTTCCATACGACATTGGCGCCGCTTGCCTGTGCCTGGCGCAGCATGCGGACAACTGCTTCGCGGCGGCCTCGTTCGAGCAATGTTTCGAACTCGGTGAGATTGCCGCCGAAAAGATTGTGAAACCAGCTCATGAACACCTTGAAATAATCGGTCGCGATGACAACTGAGCCGATGACGAGTTCGCCGGGGTTTTCAGCGGTCCAACCAGGCGGGAAGTTCTTCATAGTCGAAACGAGTATTCCCGCGAATTCCTGTTCCGCGATCGCGAGGCGTTTGTAGTGTCTTTTCTCAACAGCGCGGCCAGTGAAATACCCGGCGATCAGCAGGACGACCGGGATCCCGAGCTGAATCAGCTGCGGGATAATTTGCGCTTCGGACCTCATATCAGACCGACTGCTGCAGCACGACAGCCGTGCCATACGCGTAAACTTCGGCTGCGCCGGATGTAACGCTGCTGGTAGCAAATCGAACATTCACCACGGCGTTTGCGCCCAGTTGCAATGCTTGTGCGATCATTCGCTCGGTGGCTTCGCGTCGAGCCTCGATCAGCAACTCGGTGTATCCTTTCAGCTCGCCACCAAACACATTCTTAAAACCGGCAGCGATGTCGCGTCCGATATGCTTGGCGCGAACGGTGCTCCCCTGCACCATGCCTTTGATCGCGACGATGTTGGAGCCTGGGACGAAATCGGTGTTTACGACGATCACGCTGTTATCCTTTGCGGATGAGTAAGTTGTGCAACCGCACGGATGCGTACGTTGCACGCATCACAGACAGCGGCAATCCGGCGCAATGCAAAGGATTTTGGCGGGAGTCGACTTCGTGCTAATAAGGCGGCGCCTTGGGCGTTGCCTCGCGCGCGTTTTCCGACGAGTTGAGGCAGCGGCCGTACAAAAGTGTCATTTCTCGTACTTTGCGACCGAGTAACTCGCTCATTTGCCCGTTGGAAAGCCTCCACGACCAGTTACCCTCAGGTCGGCCGGGCATGTTCATACGGTGTTCGCTGTCCAGGTCCAGCAGGTCCTGCACGGGGACCACAAAAGTGTTGGCTATCGAAGTCATTCCAACCCGGATGAGGTCCCAATTTGCGGCATTGCCGTCGACAGAAAGATAAACCTGCATCATGGCGCGCTCGGCTGGCGTCGAGGTGTGACGCCACCAGCCAAGACTTGTATCGTTGTCGTGAGTGCCAGTGTACACCACGCTTTCACGCTCGTGAGCATGCGGCAGGAAATGATTGTTGGGATCCGCAACCAGCGGATTGTGCCCTGCTGGCGTCCATGCGAATTGAAGGATAACCATGCCCGGGAGATGGAATTGTCGGCGTACTTCAGTTACATCGGTGGTTATCTCGCCAAGGTCTTCGGCAATAATCGGCAGGTCGCCGAGCACTTCTTTCATTCGAACGAAGAATTTTGCACCGGGACCGCGCCGCCACTTCCCATGTTCGGCTGTGGGATTGCCGAAGGGGACGGCGTAATAACCCATAAAACCCCGAAAATGGTCCAGGCGCACGATATCCACGGTCGCGAAAATCGCTTTCATGCGTGCCGCCCACCACGCGAACCCGTCCTGCTCCATCCTCTCCCAGTCATAAAGTGGATTCCCCCACAGTTGCCCGGTGGCGCTGAAGTAATCCGGCGGTACGCCTGCTACAGAGGTCGGGTTGCCGTTCTCATCGAGCTGAAACAGATGCTGGTGCGCCCATGTGTCCGCACTGTCGTACGACACATAGATTGGAGCATCGCCGATCACCTCAATTGCGCGCTCGTGCGCAGACTTGCGAATTCGATTCCACTGGTCGAAGAAAAGGAACTGGGCGAAGCGGTGATACTCGATGTTGTCGGCGTGCTGCTTTCGCGCTTTATCCAGGGCAGACTTTTTGAAAGCGCGTAACTCGCGTTCCCATGTGTTCCATGCGCGACCCTCGTTTGCATCCTTGCAGGCCATGAAGAGTGCGTAGTCTTCCAGCCAGTCCACCACGTCGGGTTGCGAGCGCCAGCGATCGTAACGATTCCGAATCTCGTGAAAGCCTCCCGAAACGAAACGCTGGTGAACTGCTCGCAGCAGGCTGTTCTTCCAGGAAATCACCCAGCCGTAATCCACTATTCCGCCCGGGAATTGAGGCGGCAGCACATCATCCAGCGTGGCCAGCCCGTCCTCTCGAAGTATATCCGGGCTCACAAGTAGTGGGTTGCCCGCGAACGCGGAGAAACATTGGTAAGGAGAATCGCCGAAGCTGGTGGGCCCGAGAGGCAGAACCTGCCAGTATGCAAGGCCAGCGCTTGCCATCCAGTCGAGCAGCCGATACGCCGCTGGGCCAAGGTCGCCGATTCCATGTGGGCCTGGGAGTGAGGTGGGGTGGAGCAGAATTCCAGCGAGGCGGCGGTTCAAAGGCATCGGGTTTGAGCGTGCTCCTGTGCGAAAGTAACTTCGAATTCAATTTCTGGATTACAGACGTCAAACAGCGTTTAAGCGCGGTTCCAGCATCTCCGGCGGTTTCGGCATGCATGATTCACGCCAAGAGCGAAGGAACATGGTGAGCAGATGGATCACGCAACAGGGCGGGCATTCTTGTGTCGGGTCGATTAAACATCCGATGGCGCGGTGGTACCTAAACCACAATGTCTAAGAAGCAGCCGAACCTCGCGCCATTTCTGGATGCGCTTGCGGCCAAGTACCACGATAGCGCGTACCTTGGCAGCGATCCGCTGCAGATTGTGCACTCGTTTCACACGCGCGAGGATCGCGAAATAGCAGCGCTGTTCTGTGCATTACTGGCATACGGGAATGTGAAGCAGATCTTGCGGAGCCTGCAGCGCCTTTTCGGCGCAATGGGCAATGCGCCTTACCTCTTTGTACGAAATTATAACCATGAAGCGGCAGGTGTTGCCCTTCGCGGATTCAAGCATCGCTTTACGGATGAAACCGATGTGATGTGCCTATGCTGGCTGCTGAACCAGGCGCTGCAGGAATGCGGGACTTTGGAACGCTTTTTTTTGAAGGGACATGATACGAGCGAACCCGATGTCGTAGGCGCGGCAGGACGCTTTATCGAGAATCTGCAGAAGCTTTCATTTGAGCCGCATTTTGGTCGCGACGCGATGGTCACTAAATCCTCTTTCAAGCATCTGCTGCCCCGAGCAGACAAAGGCAGCGCGTGTAAACGTATTCATCTCTGGCTCAGGTGGATGATTCGCCCCGCCGACGGGATTGATCTTGGACTGTGGACCGGTATATCCCCGGACAAATTGATCATTCCTGTGGATACGCACGTGCTGCGTATTGCGCAAAACCTCGGACTGGTTAAACGAAACACCGGTTCGTTGCTGGTGGCGCGGGAAATAACGGCAGCTTTGCGCGGGGCGGATGCCGGTGATCCTGTGCGTTACGATTTTGCGCTTTGCCGGCTGGGAATTCTCAAAGCCTGTCCGACTGCGAGCTCCCTGGAAAATTGCCGCCCGTGCGAACTGCACGCCGTGTGTAAAAAGCGCGCATCGCTTGAGCGGCGCGCACGGCGGAGTGCAGTTCCAGTTCAAGCGTAGTAAGTTCCGACTGCCTCACCGCGCTGCCGAGTAGCGAGCAACCCGAACTTTTCCATACTGGCCGAGATGCTGAAGTTTATCTGTGCCGGCCTTCGGAATGTTAAAGTGCATGAGCATTTTCTCGAGAGTTCCGTCGCTTGCGGCAAGCAGGTAAACGGTGGGCACTCGCTGGCAGAGATCACGCGGCGCAATGTCGTATGAGATGGGCTGTTGCCGGCCCGCGCGATAGGCATAGTAATCGAGCGCGACTGCGTCCGCGTCTGTCTCATGTACGATTACTGATTGCGGGCGGTTGTCTCCTACGACCGCCGCGATGGCCTGGTCGGGACGATGGTCGCGCCAAACGGCGGACATGCTTCGCCACCCGTTGCCCATCGCCAGCAGCGCAAGTACTCCCACGGCAATCCGGCTCGGCCACGCTGCGGAAACTGGTGGTGTGTCCTTCTCCTGCGACGGTGCGATGCCGAATTTGATCACGTGATTGAACATCAGCGACGCTCCGATGACAGACCAGGCCCCGAGTATGGCAAATGCAGGTGCGGCTATTGTGAAGTTCCGCGAGAATGCAGACGTGGACGTGAACGCGGCCAGCGGGACGCAAAGCCACACGATTGGGACTGCCAGTAAAAGCGTATGTCGGGCAAAGCTGTTGCCGCGCAGCGCACAAATCAGAACTGTGGTCGTGCCTGCAATTACCATGGCCCAGTTCAGCCATACACCCGGCAGAGGACCGGCTCCTTCTGCGAGTAATTGCGCATGCGTTCTGAGGGCGCTCAGGAAGTCGTGGAAACTTGTGGTGCGATGTGTATTCTGTGCCTGAAGTTGCACCCAGACACGGGTCCAGCACAGGAGTGCCAGCGCCAGCGCCGCGGGAGCGGTGACGAGAGCTGAAAAAAGTGCGCGATTGCCGATGACACGACGCCATATGGGCCTGTGAGCATCTGCATCCGTTGCGCGGGGTCGCTGAGGAGCGGTCGGCGTTGGTTGTTGCGAGAGCCAAGTCGTCACAGCGGCGAGGGCGAGAAGCGCGGTTCCGAAAATGAGTGGCAGCAGGAACCAGATGTTTGTCGGCAGAGTATATTGCGCCAGGAACACTGCGCTACCGAGCAAAGCCACGACAGTATACCAGCGCATCGAGCTGCTATACGCAATTACCGTTAGTGCGACGGTGATGTAGGCAATGCACGGCATGTAGCCGCGCAACTGGAATGAGTGGTAGGCGACTACCGGCGCGGAAATGAGCAGTAATGACACGAGTGACGCCACGACCACATCACGCGACACGAGTTTTCTCGCCAGAAGGAAGCCTGCGCCGCACGCGACAAATGCAGCCAGGACTACGGGCAAACGCAGCAGGTAGAGAGATGGCTTCAGGTACTCGCGTGGCCCGATGACATCCAGCACAAACATCCATACGCGCAGTAGCAGGGTAAATCCTATGTGGTTATTGGGGAGATCGTACGTGGTCGCGATATGGTGAAACGAAGTGCTGGCATACTCGCGCAACGTATAGTGTTCGTCATAGATGATGGGCAGCGCAGCGTTGATGAGCGGAAACAGCGCGGCCATCACAAGAATTGCTGTCGCAAGCATCCAGTCGGTCGTGGAAGCCGACGATCTTTGCTTCGCCGCCTGCTTGCTTTGCGAACGTCGCGGCACGGGCCGCTGCCTGGCCACTTATGCGATGCGCTTTTGGAATCGTGCGGCGCTGAGCGTTACGAGTACGACCGCGAAACCAGCAAGTGCCAGCGTTTGCGGCCAGAGCGCCCACAGACCTGCGCCCCTGAGAATGATTCCGCGCAGGATCTGGACATAATAGGTCACTGGAATTGCCCACCCGATGGCGCGAATGACGGCAGGCATGGTCTCGCGGGGAAATGCGAAACCCGAGAGAAGAACGGAGGGCAGCATGATGAGCAGTGAAAGCTGCATTGCCTGCGCCTGGTTTATGGCGACGGTGGAGATGAGAATTCCGAGCGCGAGGCTTGGCAGCAGGAATAACGCGGACAAGCTGAGTAGCAGAAAAACGTCCCCTTCAATGTGTACCCCGAAAACAAAACGCATAAGCGTGAGCACCAGAAGCGTCTGTAACATGCCGATGACCGCATACGGAATAAGCTTTCCGAGAATCAGCGCAGACTTGCTGACCGGTGTGACCGCGAGTTGTTCCAATGTGCCGCGTTCGCGTTCGCGTACAATTGCGAATGCAGTCAGCATCACCGTGACAAGCTGTAGAATGATGCCCACGAGACCGGGCACGTAAAAATGCGAGCTAATTAAATCGGGATTAAATAAGACGCGTGGGCGCACGTCGACGGGCGCAGCATCGAGTTGAATCCCGGAAACCAGGCGCGACTCGATCTCGGCAACGCCGCGACCGGTCTGCACCGCGTTCATGGCGACGGTGCTGTCCGACCCGTCGACGAGAAGCTGTACATTCGCCTGCTGCCCACGCAGGCGATCGGCGCTGTAATCCGGCGGTACGATGATGGCGACACGAGCGGTGCCGGCAATGATGCGCCGGCGAGCTTCGGCCTCGCTTGGCACTTCGCCCACGATGTCGAACGAGCCTGTGTTTTGAAAGCGCTCGACAAGTCGACGGCTTTCGGTGCTGCGATCGAGGTCGCATACGACCGAGCGGATGTGCTGGACATCAAGATCGATGGCGAAACCAAAGATCATAGTCTGGATGACGGGCACCATGAAGACGAACCGCGTGCTGGGATCGCGGCGCACCTGCAACAATTCCTTGTAGATTATAGCGAGCAGCCCGCGCAGCATCAGGCCGAAGCCCTGGCGCGCACGCCGGCGCTGGATGCTTCGATCTTGCCCTCGGCAGCACGGCGACGCGTCAGCATTACAAAGACGTCTTCCAGTGTCGGTTCGATCTGCCGGATTTCCTTCGGCCCAAGCTTCTCCGCCTCCAGAAATTGCCGAATGTTATCTTCTGTAAGTTCCTTGCGCGCGAGCAAGTGAATGGAGTGCCCGAATAATGTAGCATCGACGACACCGTCGAGTTCGCGCAAGGCCACCAATGCGCGACGGCTTTCACCCACTTCCACTTCAAGGCGGCGCGTTTGTTCCGGCGTCACCTCGGGCAACTCTTTGAGTTCGGACGGTTTGCCGAGCACGATCAGCTTGCTGAGGTAAATGTACCCGACATCGGTGCAACGCTCCGCTTCGTCCATGTAATGCGTTGTGACAAACAAAGTGGTTCCCGCGCTCGACAATCGAAACAGCAAATCCCAAAGATCGCGACGTGCAACCGGGTCGATACCGGCGGTTGGCTCATCGAGAAAAATAATCCGGGGTTCGTGCAGCAGTGCGCACGCAACAGCGAGGCGCTGCTTCCAGCCACCGGACAGGCGACCGGCAAGGCGCGACGTGTAGGGTTCGAGCTCAAGCAGATCGATGACGTCGGCTCGGCGTTGACGCAAGCGCTCTGCAGTGAGCCCGTAAACGCGGCCGAAGAAGTGGATGTTCTCGTCCACGGACAGGTCCTCGTAGAGGCTGAACTTCTGCGAGGTATAACCAATACGTTCTTTTATGGCTTCCGGCCGTCGCACCACGTCGATACCATCGAGGATGGCCGTGCCGCTGCTGGGAGCAAGCAATCCGCAGAGCATGCGAATGACCGTGGATTTCCCGCTGCCGTTGGGACCCAGAAAACCGAATATGGATCCCGGTTCTATATTAAAACTTACGTCGTCGACAGCCGTGAAATTACCGAAACGGCGCGTCAGTCCCTGGGCCGAGATCATGTGAATGTGACGGAACAGTTTGAGAATTTAGAAATAAGGACTCTTCCGCGCGGCTGATTACCTGCATACAATTGTCCGCACCTGTTTAGCCGGTGCATTGCAGGTTTAACACGCTTCACTTTACATGCACATCCGCGTACATGCCTGCGCGGAGGCGTTCGGGGCTATCGATTACATCAACTTTCATTTCGAAAACCAGTTCGCTGCGTTTCTCTGTTGTCTGGACGTTCCTTGGCGTGAACTCCGCGTCGCTGGCGAGCCGGCGTACCTTGCCTCGCAGCCGTTCACCGGGTATCGAATCCACTGTGACAGCTACTTCCTGGCCCGGCTTCACTTCTGCCAGCCGGTTTTCAGGGACAAAGCAGCGCACATACGGCGCTCTTCGAAGGTTAAGCACGGCGATCGTTTCACCCGGCTTTACGAGGTCGCCAACTTTGAGGTCGAGTGTTTCGACCATCGCGTCAGCGGGGGCGGTGATTTTCATTTCGGCAAGCTGGCTTTCAAAGCGCGCAACATTTGCCCGCGCAGAATCCACCGCAGCTCGTTGTGCGGCAATCTCCTCGGGTCGTGGGCCGTTCTTTAACCGCATCTGGTCGGCGCGTGCCTGTGCGAGCTGGGCCTCGGCGCGCGTAATCTCCTCGGGCCGGCTACCGCTCTGCATCAGGGCCGCACGCTGAGTCGCCGCGTTCACCCTGGCTTTTGCTGTCTCCACTGCACTTCTCGCCTTATCGAACTCACTTTGGTCGATAGTGCGTGTTTTGAACAGCGCCTGCGTCCGATCGAATTCCCTCTGCGCGAGTGCCTGCTCACTTTGTGCGCTGGCAAGCTGTGCGGCCGCCTCGCGCACTTCTTCTTCACGGAATCCTTTGCGCCTCATGTCGAGTTCGGCAAGAGTTGCACTGACGACGGCGTCGGCTCGCATAATGTCCTCGGCACGTGTGCCTGCCAGCAGCAGGTCGAGTTGAGCCTGCGCCTGCGCCTGGGCCGCTTTTGCCTGGTCTCGTTGTGCGACGAGTTCCTGGTCCTCGAGCGAGACCACCGGCTCGCCCGCTTTTACCGACTGGCTTTCTTCGTAATGGAGCTTCGCCACACGTCCGCCAACTTTAGATCCAATGTGGATGGAATCGACTTCAACGCGGCCGCTGACTACCAGGCCGGTGTGTTCACTCTTGTTGCACGCGCTACATAGCACGACAACTGCCGGCAGCAGAAGAAGGCGTCGGCAAATCCGCAGAATATCCGCTCTCATGAACCACATGTTCAAAGCCCACAAAAGCCTCGTCAAAGCTTTCCGTGTCGCAATGCGCTGTAACCCTCGGAGTTTAAAGCTTTATAAGCGCGCCCTGGCCGGCGGTCAGCCAAAGTGAAACCTCCTGCTCGAGCGGCACGAGCGATCCGTCCGCCGGCGAAACTTGCTGCGGCCAGGCGTCCTGTTGCATTAACGTCACCTGGAATTTGGCGGACTGCTCAAGGCTTAGGTTCACCACCATGATGTACTTGCTGGCATCGGGGCCGTCGAATTCGCCGATCATCAGGGGGGCTTCGCACTGCGCGCTCTCTACAAGTTGTCCGGGCAGTAGCGGCAAATCCGCGACGGGCGCAGGCGACGTAAAGTACACACCCGTGTTCTTTAGCTTTCGCATGTGCGAACCGATCACCTGGAGCTGCTCGTTCACCATTTTGAGGTAGCTCCATGTCTGCGTTTTGTGACCCTGCTTGTCGACAGCCGCGTACGCGTAACCTTTCTGATAGTATGTGAACCATGTGACGCCCTGTCCACCTGCAGCCAAGGTCGTATACGCTTGGAATAGCAGGTTCGCGGGCGAAGGTACGGGGGTGTACGGACGGATGCGGTTACCCGAGACAATGTTCCAGAACGGTAGATGGTGCTTCTGTGCGACACGCCGCACAGCCATAAGATTGCGGTAGTAGCTCACCGTTGCCGTTGAAATCTTGAGGTCGTTCGACATCTGTACTCGATAATTGTCGTAGCTGATGAACTGTGGCTTTACCTCGGTGACATAGCGTTCGAGGTATTCTTCGTAGCTGTCTGTTTCGAGCTGCGACATGCTGGTGTTGTTGATGGTGGCATAGTCTGGATACAAATTAATGTAAGCGAGCTTTCCGGGAGCGAGCTTCCGCACAGCATCGACTGCTTTACCCAGCGCTTGGAACTGCGATGCTCCGGGCTCGTCGGTAAGCAGGTAACCCAGCACTGCGCTGCTTGCTTCTGAATCATCGACCATCTTCTTCACATAGCTGGTTATATCATCATCCGAGAGTCCGGCCCACTTTTTGTTCGCCCGGTCATATGCTACGATCGCTTTTAGTCCGAGTTTTTCGCATTCGGGCAACAAGCTGGGGCGCACGAATGCGGCGACGGTGAACCCACAGTCGGCGAGGCTCTTAAGTCCATGATCCGGATCCTCCCAGTACTCCTGGTCCTGAGGAGTGGATTCCCACGGTGTGATTGGAAAAAAGTCGGCCGGAATGTCCCAGTCGGGCAACGAGGTCAAAGATGCCGCTGCAGTGGTCTGCTCTTGAGCAGCCACTGAACCAGGAAGCGAAAACCACAACATGCTGGAGCACGCAAAAAGGATATGTTTTAACATGGAGACCTCAATGTAAGAATTGGTGGACGGGACTGCCCCGACTGACGAAGGGCTGACACAGAATGCAACACATACCAGCTTAGTTAAATATCCTGATTAATAATGCGCTGACTGCAAAAAAGCCGCGAAATCTTCAACTCGTTTTGACTGCGGCGGTGGTGAAAACTGGAATGCCGAAAGTGGTGATTTGCTGTTGAGATCCCAGCGATAGTTCACACGCACATCAACTTTTGCGGGAACTGCAATGGTTTCGGATTGCGGTAACGGCAAGGCTCTGGCGCGGAGGACCAGCTCCCGGTTGTTATGTGTGAGAATATGGAACCTTCCGCCTGATGTCGTCAGTGTGCGTACGTGACCGGTGCGTTCCATCTGCATGTGATCGTAGGGCGTGAGTTTCTCGGTAAATAAGTAGCCGGTCAACTGACCGGGCATAGACTGTGCCAGCAAGCTGAGCGTTGCCGTAAGTGCGTCATTGCGTTTAACTGTCCCTTCTACAGAATGCTTTGTTATTGCATCATACCCTCTAACACTGACACCATCAAAGCAGACCAGAAGATCCATGTACTTCGTTTCGGTACCGCGCGTGTCTACTCGCGCGATGTGTATTCGAAGTTTATCGGCGTCCACGCGAATGATTTCAACCGTCGCAGAACTGTTGTCCTGACGTCCGCGGTAGGTTATGCTTGTGACGGAGTCGACGTCGAGTTTGTAGTGGCGCAAACGACTAAATTGCGTATGCATCGATTTGAGCATGTACAATGCGCTGGTGGTGGGTGTCTGGCTTGAGGACTCATCGACGGCAGACCCGCATGAGCTCGAAACAAGCATGCAGCTCAGCGACACCACTGCTATAGTAAGCGCTTTAATTCTGACCACCCACCGCTTTAATCCTGAGGCCTCCGCAGTCGCAGGCTGCGCAACGCTAAACCGATATCCCGTGTGGTAGTCGCAGATTGCGCGCCGGTTATTTGCGGCTGCTCGATGCACAGTTCGATAACACGCTCAGCGCACTGGACAGGTAACGTGATGTGTTTCCAGCCGCCTCGCTCCAGTTTCAGAGTCAGGGGTACCTCGTTAAGCTGGATTTCTGGCGACAGGTCAGACATCACGTCTGCACAGTATTCAAGCTGCAGATGCGTGCAGCCGTTTGGATTTTTCAGGTAAGCAGTAAAAGAACTGAGAAGATACCTGCCTGTCTTTCCACTAATGACTTCTGGCGCTCGCACGCCACGAACCGCGAGGCGGTTGACGTTCTGATCCGCGAGTTCCAGTTCCGAAAGCAGCAGGTCAGCCGGCACAAATTGCCGAAGTATCCTTTTCGCCACGGCTGGATCCTTACGCAGTTGCACCAGCACATCCGCTGCGGCAGATGAAGGTACGGTATTGGGTAAAGTCTGTCGGTGCCCCGAAGGCACGTCCCGCAGCTTGCGGGCGTATAAGTTCATACAGCCAGCCGTAAGACTGAGCAGGACTGACAGAGGTCCGTGTACGATTCGCTTCGGAAGCCAGGCATTCAGATCCCCCGGAATGCGCAGCCGATTCATCCACCGAAGCGCACGAAAGCCCAGGCTTATGTAGTAGCACTGCACCTGTGTTTGACCGAAACCTCCTGCCTTCAGACCGCGCCGATACTTGTAGAAGTACGGTCGCGTTTCATGCATGCCCTCCTCATAATCCAGGTCCCCTTCGCTGTACTCGGCGGCCCGGTCCAGAACGGATGCAAGCGGCTCGGCAATCAGCAGCAGTTGACCGCCGGGTTTCAGAACCCGGTTTGCTTCGCGCATAAAGCGGGGGAGGTCGAACAGATGATGCGCGACGGCCCGCAGCACCACGTAATCGAAGAACGCATCCGGAAACGGCAGGTAATCCGCGTCCGCAATGGCGCGTTGGAACAGGGGAGTAGTCATAGGGGTTCCACGAAGAATCTGGTAGAAGTCTTTGCCTTCAAGGTCGGCAAACGCCATCCATCGCACGTCATCGTGCAAATCAAACAAGTTCATATCGACGGCCCATACCTGCGCGCCGCGCTCAGCGAACTTCTGGCTTACTTCGCCGCAGCCTGCGCCTACATCCAGGATTCTCGGTGCGCGACTGAAGTCAACCTGGCTTGTTGCCTGCTCAAAGTACGCCGTGAGATTCTTAAAGAGTGTGGCACCCGTCTGCTGGTGCGCCGCAATGCGGTCGCGCTCGACTGCGCCCGACTTTAGCTTTGCGCAGAAATCCCGGTACAGCACGACTTCGCGCAGCTTCAAGTACCAGTCTTCGCCATAAAAAACAAGGTAGGGAACACCGTCAACCACAGGGTAATCGAGCTTGCATTGCGTGCAGTGCAGAAAGGCGTCAGCGAGCTCGAGCTTACCAACGCAGCGGGGACAAACGTAGTCCATTGCCGAGCTCAAGAACTGGCCAATGGAGAGAAAGGCGGGGAAGAAGAATGGCGGGGCCGACGAGGCTCGAACTCGCGACCTCCGGCGTGACAGGCCGGCGTTCTAACCAACTGAACTACGACCCCGCAAAACGTTTTCGATATACGGACTGCCATGTGCTTCATTCGCCGCTTCGCCACCTTTTCTGGCGAAAAGTTTTTGGAGAGCGAATGGTGGGTGGGACAGGGATCGAACCTGCGACCCCCAGCTTGTAAGGCTGGTGCTCTACCGGTTGAGCTACCCACCCCAAATGCGAACTACATTGCAACAGGGGAAGTGCAAAATTCACACAGCAACTGCGCGTGCGAGCCGGGTTGAGGCCCGGCTTGCAGCGGCTGAAGTTATTCTCCTGCGGCGAACGGAAGAAGCGCAACCACCCGCGCCCGCTTAATTGCAACGGTCAGCATGCGCTGGTGTGTCGCGCAATTGCCGGTGATGCGACGGGGGAGAAGCTTGCCACGCTCAGTGATAAACTTCCGGATGCGCTTGGTGTCCTTGTAGTCGATGTAATCGAGCTTATCCACGCAAAAGGCACAGACCTTACGACGCGGGAAACGCTTGCCACCCATGGGACGTCGCGGCGCAAAACCGGTTTGCTGCCCCTGGTAGGGAGCATGTCCACCTCCGCCTCCGCCTTCGACCGCCACAGGTGCAGCGGGTGCAGCAGGTGCCTGAGCATCTGCTACAGGCGCTTCTACTTCTGCCACATCGCCCGTCTCAATATTTTCATCTGCCATTTTCAAAATCTCCTGATCACTACTGCTTGTTAGAAGGGAATATCATCATGTACTGCAGGACCGCTGTCGAAGTCCAGGTTGTCGGAAGGTGCGCCAGTGGCTGCCGGTCCGCGACGCGCCTGTTGAGTGCCGCCACGATTGCCGCCGCCGGAACCTTGCTTCGCCGAACCGCCTCCCGAATAACCGCCGCCTTCGCTTTCTTCGCCTTCGCCGCCTGATTCACCACCCTGGGCGCGACTGCCAGCATCAAAAGACTTCACGTTATCGGCGCTGATCTTAATCTTGCTTTGCTTCTGGCCATCACGCTCCCAGGTGTCCTGCTTCAAGCGGCCCTCAACAAAGACTGGCTGACCTTTTTTCATGGTCTCGGCACACCGCTCCGCCAGTTTTGCCCAGGCCTCGACGTCGATAAACGTCGTGTCGTCGCGCCATTCCCCACTCTTGTCCTGAAACCTCCGGTTTACTGCCACCCCCAGTGTCGTCACAGCCATTCCGCTGGGCAGATACTTGGTTTCGGGGTCACGCGTCAGGCGGCCCGTGATCATCACCTTGTTGATCGAAAGCATGAGTTCATTCCCTCCGATGTGTTACTGGTTGCGCGCTGAGCCGGCACTGCCTGCCGACATTGACTCATTATAGCCACGGCCTGCATTGCCATACTGAACTTCACTGGGTGCCTGTCCGGCCGGTTTCGGCTTTTTGACCTTCACCTTGCGAGGCTTTTTCGGATCCGGGTTGCGTGTAAGCATTACGCGCATCACCTTCTCGTCGAGACGCAAAGAGCGTTCAAGTTCGGCAAGCTGGGCTCCCTCGCTTGTCGCCTCAAAACTAAAAAGCGCGTAAAAGCCTTCGAGCTTCTTGTTGATCGGATAAGCCAGGCGGCGTTTGCCCCAGGGGTCCACGTTGGTTAAGGTACCGCCGCGGCGCTTGATCTGCTCCTGCGCCTTGTCCAGCTCGGCAGTGAGGTCGGCCTCTTCCAGGAACGGATCGAGAACCACCATCAATTCATACTTTGCCATGTTACTTCACCTCCTCTCGGTCAATGGCCGGGGAAAGTTCCGTGGCTCCCATCGAAGGGCGGAATTCACCGGCAAGGAGCGGGCGTACAACACCCGCAATTGCATGGGACGTGGCTACAAAAGCGGTGCTATGGCTATTCAGCATGCGGCAATTCAGCATAGGAATAGTCGAAGCACCGACAGATAAGTGGCTGTCAAGAACAAACGTTCTAGCGCTGCGCAGGCCACTCTAAATTACATAGAGATGTCCACCAGCCCGTTTTAACCTGGTGGGCAGTTAATACCTGGGCAGCTGACAATTACGCCAGCGTAGTGTACTTCTCGGACGAGGGCCTCAGGTGTCAGCACCAGTTCAACCTGCGGTGCCTGGTAAATTTCCAGGTTCTTCTCGGCGCTTACGCACGAGTTAGCCTGAACTTCTGCAATCTTCATTGTTCGCCTCCAGCTCAGAAATTCGTGAGTAACTGAGTTCCGGCCATCTGCGTTTGCAATCAAATTCGAACGGTTCGCCGTGTCTAAATTCAAGACGTTTGAAGAAACTGCACGATCCCCGGCAAACACCTAAAGCTCAGTTCACATGGGTTCTCCAATGCCACAGGCTCGCCATCGAGTTGAACAGACAGCGGACGTTCGGATTTCAGCACGCACTCAGCAGCGCCGAAGTGTTCCACACCGGCAACATCTGCACGCCAACCCGCGCCGTATCGGACATTCCAGAACCACCTGGCCATACTTAGTACACTGGCATTACGAAACAGCTGCAGATCTAGTAGTACTGGAAAATTAGGCTGCTCACGTATGATTCCGAAGCCGGCATAATTGTGCACGTTGCTGACCACCAGCGAGTGCCCCAGGGTGCATACATATGACTCGCGTGCCTGGTCGGGTGGCGAAAAATATCGAGGTTCAAACTCGAGCTGAAATTCAGGCAGCTCGCGCAAGCGTGCCGTCACTCGAATACCACTTTCGAAAAAGGCCAGCTTTCCATGGCGTCGTTTTAATTCCGGGTTGATCCCGTGCATAATCGCGGCGTGGTATCCGACGCTGGCAAATACGGCAAAGCGGCGCCCCTGCACCTCGCCTAAGTCCATTGGGCGTGCGGTTGCATTCAGCAGCCATTGTACCGCCTCGATGGGATCCCGTGGAACCTTGAGCGACCGCGCCAACGCATTCATCGTTCCCATTGGAACGACACCGTACGTGACCTGCGCGTCGCGCAACTGATTGATCAGGTGGTAAACGGACCCGTCTCCGCCACCTAACCAGATAGTGTCGAAGCCATGTTCGATTGCCTCTCGCGCAATCTGCTCGGAGTGCTCTGGTGAATCGCACAGCTCCAGCCGATGCTCCACACCCGCGCGGCGGATTAACGCCTTCATTTGATCGAGCAGACGCGGATCAGGAGGCTGGTTGCGCCTGCGGCGATTTATCAGAAAAAGGAGCCGCATCTGTTTCCCCGGATAATCATGCGGTAACAACAAGCCACTGCCATACCACAAGAGAGACCGCGAGCTTTACCGATTTGCTCCAGGAGTCGCGAACTGAACAACCTCAGCACTATCGTTCCAGCCGAGACGGCACGCTTTCGCAGTTATCGTGGTGGGTTGGTCCACAGCAACTGGCCCAGAGTACAGCACCCATGGTTGCTTTGCCTGCTTCGTTTCCTTCCGATATGCGATCGAAGCTCCGTCTGTTTCACTTTGAAGAACAACCTGCCCGTCACTATTCACCGTTATCACGGGGCTGGCAGCCTGAGACCATTTTCCACCGGGTCGCATCTGCTCCTGCAATTGTGCTTCGGGGATCAAGCCGAGATCGCCTGTTTTTGTGCGCCAGGTTTCCAGCTCAGCACGCATTTGCAGGAGTGTCTGGCGGTGCGCAGCTGAGCTTGTAAGGTCGTTTGTTTCGTGTGGGTCCTGCAAGCAGTCATACAGTTCCTCGATGGGCTTGCCCGGTCGGAAGAAAAGCTCCTGCACCGGGTTCAGCTTCCCCTCTGTATGTAATCTTCGGAGTTCCTGCATCGTCGGCGTTTTTTCACCATAGAGAATCGTTTGCGCATATGGCTTTTCGGGTTCGAAGTTCCGAATGTATTTAAAGCGCTGATCGCGTACACAGCGGATGACATCGTACGTTTCATCCATGCGGTCTCGAGCTGCGAAGATGTAACGGTGCGGCGTATGACTATCCCCAAGGATGGGGCGACCCTGCATTTTCTCCGGCACCTTTAGTCCAGCCAACCGCAGTACGGTAGGCGCGAAATCGACAAAGCTGACCAGGTCGCTGCATATAGTGCCTGGCGATGTCACTCCTGCACCGCGGATGATCAGCGGGACGCGAATGCCCGAATCGTATACCCAACGCTTCCCTCGCGGAAGCCCGCGCCCATGGTCGCTGAAAAAGAAAACGATGGTGCTGGTAGTCAGCTGTTCATCTTCAAGCTCGCGCAGGAGAGCTCCCGCCTGCTTATCCATCGCGGTGATCAGGTCATAATAGCGAGCCATATCTTCCCGCACGATGGGGGTGTCTGGATAATACGGGGGCAGCGGTACGACAGCGGTACTGTGCCGCTCGCCGGCCGGCACATCCAGGAGGAGCTTTTCTATTTCCTCCTTCGACTGGTGAAACTTGGATTCGTGCGTGCTAATTAAGTTAAAAACCGAGAAAAACGGCGTGCCCGCGGGCCTGTTTTTCCAGTGCGCACTTCGGCCGTTTTCGTCCCAGGCTGTCACGGGGCTGTCGAAATTGTAATCCGTTTTCGAGTTGTTCGTGCAGTAATAACCCGCGGCACGCAGATATTCCGTAAAGCACCGCACGTAAGCGGGCGGCACGGCCTTGCTGCGCATGTGGTGGGTGCCAATCGTGGTGGGGTACATACCCGTGATTAAAGAGGAGCGGCTGGGAGCGCACACCGGCGCCGCCGCAAACGTGTTGGTAAACCGCATAGCTTGCGACGCAAACAGGTCGAGGTTGGGTGTGTGTGCTGCCGTGTCACCATAACAACCAAGGTCCGGACTCATATCCTCACACGTTATCCAGAGGATGTTAGGCTTTTCCGCTGCGCCGCAATTCGGCGCAACTAAGGCAATCGCGATGAACGCGATTGTCCGCAAGACCGCGCCGCTGAATTTGAACATCATCCCAAAATCGTGCGAGGCTGTCATTCGGCGTGCAACCCAATCTTGCAGGCGGAAGATTCTACCTTCTATGCGAATCGTTGCGCTGCTTAACTGTTCGTGCTGGTGGTTATGTCGGAGCGCATTCTTCTCTCCATACAGGTAGGTGAGCCACAGTCGGTACCAGCCATCGACGGCAAACCGTTTCGCACCTCCCTTTTTAAAACTCCAGTCTGCGAGGCAATCTGGTTGGCGGCCGCAAACCTGGAGGGCAACAGGCAAGCCGACCTGCGATACCACGGTGGACACGACAAAGCGGTGTGTTGTTTTGCTTCGGAACATTATGCGGCGTTAGCCGAGTTTGTTGGCGCGGAACTTCCGCACGGCGCTTTCGGTGAGAACTTTACATTACGCGGCATGCTGGAGGGGGAGGTCTGCCTTGGCGACCGTTATCGAGTCGGCGATGCGGTGGTCGAAGTGAGCCAGCCGCGTCAACCTTGTTCGAATCTTTCCAGGCGGTGGGGCAAAAAAACGCTACCCAAAACCATGGTGGGACATGGATTTACAGGCTTCTATACACGTGTGATTGAAGAGGGAATGGTGCAGCCTGGTGAGCCGCTGCTGTTGCTGGAACGCCCTTTGGAACAGTGGACCATAGAGCGGCTTAACAGGATCATGTTCGTGGATAAAGAGAACCTGGAGGCGCTTGGCGAATTGGTTAAACTATCGCAGCTGGCTGTTGATTGGCGAAAAGTCTTTGAAGAGCGCTTAAAAGCCGGCACGCAGTCTGTGTAGGGAATGGCCGTACCCCCTTGCCAGCGGGTGCTCAGCTGGCGTCGTAAACCCCGGATTTGCCACCTTTTTTGTGCAGTAGCCGTATATTGGAAATGACCATAGTTTTATCCACCGACTTGGTCATGTCATAGATCGTTAACAGCGCAACAGAAACGGCGGTGAGCGCTTCCATTTCCACACCGGTAATGCTCGTCGTTCTGACTTCCGTCCGCGCGTGGATATTACACTCAGAATGGCGGATTTCGAAAGTCAGATCCACATAGCTGATCGGCAGCGGGTGGCAGAGCGGAACCAGTTCGGACGTTCGTTTGGCCGCTAGAATTCCGGCAATCTTGGCGACCGTAAGTACATCGCCTTTCGGTAGCTTGTTATCTGTGAGAAGCCTCAGTGTTTCCGCGGAAAATGAAATCTGGCCTTCGGCGATGGCAATTCGTGCGGTGGCTGATTTGTTGCCGACGTCCACCATATGCGCACGACCGGCGTCGTCCAGGTGGCTAAACTTCGCATGGTTCGGTTCAGACATCGTACCTGCTATATGGTCTCGATGCCATTCTGCTTAAGCATTTTCTCGGCCTTACCGGGTGTTTGCACGCCAAGGATTACCAGCGTTTCGGTTGATCTGTTGGGGCAGATATACAGGTAATCCACGTTGATGCGCTGATCGGCGAGCACGCGCAATGCGCGGTCCAGCGAGCCGACTTCGTCGGGCAACAGCACGGCCAGGGCTTCACCTGCGTCGGCCTGGATGCCACAATCCTCGAGGGCCTCTTCAGCGAGTTTTGGCTTATCGACTATAAACCGGACCCAGCCTGTTTTGCCTGCGCTCGATGCGGTGACGGCCTTGATATTTACGCCGGCTTCGGCAAGAATCGCCGTAATCTGCACAAGCTGGCCGGGGGTGTTTTTTAGCTGCACAGAAATTTCAGGTACTGACATTCAAACAGCCTATCTTCGATGTTGTGTGAGCCGGACGTTTGGGGGGCAGGCAAGTCTTCACAAGCAATTTTTTGGAGAGCCTGGGAGTTTGGCGTTTTCCGCCCGCGTTATTTCTTGCAGTAACAAAGGGGGGGCAACTTTGTTTATGTATCCTTTAGCGGAGCAGAACATGAAAGTAACCCTGGAACGAGGCGAGATCCTGGATGTCGCACTTATAGACAACGATCGAATTATCGGAACATTAAGTCTTCAATTGCGTGGGCTTTCGGTAGGGGCACGTTTTAGTGGTGCATCGGCACCGGCTGCGGCAGCGGACAACGCAGGTAAGCGCAATGGACGCCGTCGTAAGCGTGGACCATTGTCGCCGGAGGCGCGCGCCAGGATGGCCGATGCGCAGCGTCGCCGCCGCGATAAAGAAAAGGGCCCGGGCGAAAAGTCTGCCAGTTAATTAACCGCCATGCGGGAAGAACATCCACGCGGATAATAGTAAACCGATTATGACCAGCGCAACGCTATAGAAAAACAGCTTAAATAACAGTGCATTGATGTCCAACTTAAGGTACCCACATATCCAGATGTTCTGAGTCGTCGTGGGATCCTGTAGCATGCCTACTGCGCGGAGCGCTCCCATGGTAGCAGCGGGTGGCATGAAGTTCTGCATGAGCTTGGCAATGCCGATTCCAAGCCCGAATTCGTTGAGGGGCCCACGATACAAAGCCAGCGGAGCCGCACAAAGGAAGAAGATCACGTAGGGGAGTGGCTCGGTAGGCACAACCCGGGCAAGAATGGGGGTAAGCACTGCGTCGACCCGGGGGTGTGTCGCGGCTGCAATGAGCATACCTATGCCGGCCATAAGCACTACCGGAGCAGCAACATCACCAACCCCGTCAATGATCGACCTGCTCAGTTTCTGCATCCCCCGTTCGCGTGGAGTTGTAAGAAACCCGTATGCCATCGCAGCGAGAAACGCGGGAATAATCGCATTCCCGAACCCCAGGATCAGAAGGAAAAGCAGCGGGAGAATTGGCGTCAGGAGGTTCCATTGAACGGTTTGGCGCTTATGGACCCGGTATTCGTATTGTGCATGCACGACCAGAACTGAAAGAACCATCAGTGCCGCTGGCAGACGGTATTTTATCCAATAAGAGGTGATGCCTGCTATAGGCGGCTGCAGCGCTGGTACCCAGGCTCCCAGCTTTGTACTTACGAAATAAACAATCAGCGCGGCTATTGCGAACAAACCAATAATACCAACGGACTTGAAGATACTCGCCGCCGTCACGGTCGTGCGTTTCATACGCAGAAATTCGATCACTAAAAACGCGATTAGAACAACCACTTGTATAGCGGCCCAGATGAGAAAATATCTGCGGACAACATCGAGGCTGAGGTCAAACAGGTTTGCGAGACGTGCCCAGTCAGCAGGATTCAGACAGGACCCGACAGGGAACGCGAGCATTAGCAGGCTTCCACAAACGACCGGGGACACGCCAAGAGAGACGAGTATCGGGAACATGACGGTCCCGAGCATAATGATCATTGGCAGGCCGCCCGTAGCCGTAAAGACCAGGATGCTGATCGCACTCATCAGCAGGGCAATAAAGAAAGGGTCTTCTCCGCCAAACTCTGCCGCATATTTAACAATGCGCTCGGCAATTTTTGCGTCACTGATAAAGCGAGCAAACATACCGCCGAACAACACGTAAATGATCGCCTTATATAACCTGAAAGCTCCGCTCGGCTCGCCAGTTGTTTTGCCTTCCAGGATAGTGCTTAATATCCCGTCGTTGCCAACGAGTGGCACGTTCGCGAAAACACCGATTCCGAGAGCCATGAGGGGTAGCGCCACCATTGCAGGCAACCAGCGGAGCGCGATCAGAACCGCGATGATGATGAAAAGTACCAGGATGGCTGATGCACGTGTCGCCATCTCCGCGGTTATTGGTACTGCCGAGTAGTCATTTGGCGCCCTGGTTCCAGCCTTTGCAGCGGCCGATGCAGACAGCAGAGGTTCTGTCGTGGCTTCTTGTCCGGCGACGACGACCGGAACTGTTGTTTGCGCCGCGCTCTCAAGCGGCAGAACCAGAAACGCGGCATAGAGTACAGCGGCGAGCATGGAGAGATTACGGGCGGCCAACACTAGTTTCGGCATAGTCGCTACCAGGGCTTCAGTGGTTTCAATTTAGTGTTAACGAATGCCAGCAACTCCGTGGAAAACGGCTCGTGCTCGTCACAAAGCTCGAAACATTCTGCTCCGGCGGATGCAGTTGCTATGAGCCTGGCACGTGCGCCGGTTCCGATGTAAATTCCATGAGGATCGTTTCCAGTAGCGCCGGCAACAATCTGCGCGCTGGTTAAGTACACGGGTGTGATTCTGACGTCCGGCGCGGCAGAAAAGAGGGAGGCGATTTTCGGCAGGTAGGTCACTACCGACGGGAATTCTTCCACATGAACGGGCGCGGTGGACACATACCATGTTCCACCAGCCATAGCCGGCACGACCTGTTCGGCAGGGGAGTAGTCGAGCGCCAGTCGGGCTATAATACGCTCCAATTGCGCCTCGGGGGATTCGATAAAAAAAATCAGTCTGGCCTGTTCCAGTTCACCCATCGATAAAAACTTTCTCCTACAAGCCCCTGATCTTTACTGTGATCACCTGTCCGATTATATAAGTCGCGAGCACTGCGTAGTATCCGATAAAGATCTGACGCTTGGGGAGAGTCCAACCGTATGCGGCGAATGCAATGCAGATATACTCCATGTAATAACGCTGCCGCGGTGCATCTCCGCCATAGCTTGCGGTCAGAAGAATCAGCGCGCCGCCAATGCCAGCCATGATGGGAAGCGCGGCGACCTTCACATTCTGCCGCAGGCTATACACAAAAGCCACTATCGCTGCCGGATAGACCAGCAGGTACATGAACCACATACCCGGATACAAACCATATAGCGGGCGGTCTCCACGGCCGGCAAGCCAGGCGAATGGACCGAGCATCAATCTCGGAATTCCGGCAAGCAGGTGGCCGGGTACATCCCAGGGCGACCGGACGCTTTTAGGACCGAGTTCGACAAGGCTGCTCCACATCTGGTTAAAACGTGCAGCGCCGCGGTCGGTATAAAGCGCGGTCATCGTTATGATGAGCGCGGTGGCGGCAAAAACGGTCCACGCTACGCGTCGCGGCAACTGTGCTGCCAGGTAAGCGATCGCGGCAACGAGCAGCGACGCGGCACAGTACACCCTGATGGTGTAAAGCACGTAAGTGGCCGCGAGAAAAGCAAGACCGGCAGCGACATCCCTGCGCTGAAACATCCGGACGAGCAGCCAAAGGCTCGCGACAAACCATGCAGCGAGATACAAATCCTTCAGCAGGAACTGGCTCCAGTAGAGCTGAGTGGGATGCAAAGCGGCAAGGCCGGCGGCAATCGCAGCGGCGCTGGAATTCACGCGCAGTCGAAGATCCAGCGCCAGCAGATAACAGAACAGCGGGAGAACAGCGGCACTGAGTAAATTCAGGAAGAGCCCGGCTAAAGGCTTCGTTCCAAATACATAGAACGCACTCGCGAGTGACCGATGGTACCCCGTGTGCAGCGTACCCAGAAAATAAGGCTGACTGCCTTTGCGCGTAATGTCAGGGAAGATATTTGCTTTCCAGGCATCCGCCACTGCCGCGGATTGCGCGAAGTATTCGCGGTCGTCGTACCAGAAAGTGGGGCCCGCTGGATCATACCCGAGCCTCGTCAGCATAACCACAAGCTGACAGAGAACGACAGCAACCGTTATCGCCGCAAGCAGCCGTTGGTGTTGGCGAGGCACTGTCCAAATTGCTGTGACCGTGCAGGCGATCAACAGGCCGATGGGCAGCAACCATGGCGCAGAAGGAAGTATGGGCGCCATTGCCAGGCAGATTCCTGTTGCTGCGACAAAGACGATAGCCATCCGTGCGTTGGTGATCTGCAGCCGGCTGAGACGTTCCGCGATCAGTCGCTGCACTTAATCACCTGTGCCGAAGTGACATGCCAAAACGAAAGCGGCAGGCCATGTGGCCTGCCGCCTGGTTCTGCTGGGTTGTTCAGCTCAATCAAAGCTGCGTAGCGGCGTTTTTCTTTCGAGTCTCTCGATCTTTCTGCACCTTCTTCTTATACATCTGCTTAAGCGACTCGGTAATGTCGTCGGTAATCTTGGTCTTTGCGTCCGCGCGTATGTAAGTGATCTCATCCACCAGGAACTTGCGGGCCTGCTCCATGATCTCGCGCTCCTTGCCCTTGAGTTCATTCGTCTGGTCCAGGGTGTAGAGATCGCGCAGAAGTTTCGAGATCTTGCTTGGGTCACCGCTGTTCATGATCTCGCGATAGGCGCTGTATTGCATCTTCGCATCGTTACGATTGGGCGACGTAGGCACTTTAAGAAGAGCGAGTACTTTCTTGGACTCTTCCTTGCTCATCGGCTTTCGAACGCCGCGCTTCTCGATTTGAGTTTTGGGGACAAGCACGGTCGCGTTGTTGGGCGCGTGGAATACGTAATATTCGCGTGTCTCCCCATCAACCGTCATTCGGCGGATGCCCTCCACGTTACAAATCCCGATGCTGGGCTCCACCACCGTGTCACCTATTTTGAATTCCATTTTCAATCTGCGCCTCTAGTTTAAGAATGTAACCGCGCCGCCCAATGCTCCGGGCGATTTACTCCCACACTTGTTTAGGGGCATCTCCCCATAATCTTTCCAATTCGTATAAGCGCCTCGAATCATGCGTCATGGCATGAACAATCACACTGCCATAGTCAAAAACCATCCATCCCGTACCTCGGTTACCCTCCACGTTGCTCGGCTTTAATCCCAGTTTCAACATCTCATCTTCAATTCTTTTACCGAGCGACCGCAAATGCGTCTGGCTCGTACCCGTCAGTACAACAAAGAAATCTGTAATACTGGAAAGTCCCCGCAAATCAAGGATTACAACATCCTCAGCTTTTGCCTCACTTGCAATGGAAGCAAGCTTTTGCGCACGCTCCGATGCCGTCGAGTGGCTTACGGCCACCGTACCGCGATGGGTCATTCTGCCTCCAGCGAAGCAATGGTTTCAAAGATTCTATGGTGCGGCTTACGCCCCTTGGAGTTTACATGCGCAACTTTTTCTTTGAGCACGGCGATCAGGCCGGTTTTGAAGTCGGTTCGAACGGCTTCGCGCAAACCTTCCAGCCCGGTATAATCACGCATTGGCTCCAGTGTATCCGCGGCGATTAGGATTCGCAGCGTCATGGATGGGTTCGCATGGCCAAGGGTGTGATGCTGGATGGCGTCCAACACCTCCTCATCCTCGACTCCAAATTCAGAGTGCGCGGTGGATGCCCCTGCCGGCCCATGCCAGAGAGCGGGAAAGTCCAGGTCTTCCGGCGAAAGCTGAAACCCGCCCTCCTGCCGCATCTGGGCAAGTTCCTCTCGATCCAAACCTTTGGCGCAATCGTGCAACAGCGCAGCCAGTGTAACTTTCCGGGTGTCTGCACCGTGCAGATTCGACAAAGTAATCGCGAAATGAACTACTCCGAGAGTATGGAGAAAGCGCTTGGGGGGCAGGCGCGCTGCCAGTTCTGCTATAATCTTGTCGTGACTCGCCAATGACTTACCGCCCTACCCCGCATCTCGCGCTGGAAGACTTATACAAAAACTTCGGGTCTCATATTTGGCTTCGAGGAGGTGCAAATACACCAGCACAAATGGCGTTCGCTGAACAGGAGTGTCCGAAAGGCGTGCACCTCTCTGCTGTTGACGTTCCGAAAACCGCTGGCCGGGCATGGTGGGTTTAGCTTAGATGCTGATTTGGTTTGACCTACACAGATACAATGGCGCGGCATTGTAGTTGCATCCTCGCTCTCGCCAATTAACGCACCAGCAACACAAGTTGAACTGGGCGTCCGGTTTAAGGAGAATTAAAAATGAACGCTTCCTCTCGGCATCTATCACAAATTGCCGCAGCTGGATTGATCTGCCTTTCAGTCATCGCGTATGGGCAGGTCCCCGACCCCAACCAGGAACTCTCTAAAAAAGAGAGGAAACAACTGCAACAGCAGGAGCGGCAGGGAGGCGTCCAGCCGGCCGTTGGTCAGGGAAATATCCAGCCACAGCCTGGCCAAATGCCTCAGCGCGGGCCTGCATTGCAGCAGGGCGCCCCGAACATGCCGTCAAATCCAAACCTGAACATCCAGGGCGGTGGAGCGCAGCAGTTGAGGCGCGGGAACGACGCGAACGAAAACCCAAACAAAAATGTCAGTAAGCAGCTTAAGAGTCGAGGCGAGGGCGAAATTCAGGTCCCGGGTAAGCCTGACCCAAGCAAGTTCCAGCTGAACCAGTCGGATGATCGCGGCCAGGGCGGGAACAAGAAGAAGAACCAGGGCAAGAACGTGGATCTGGGGCAGAGCGGCGATGCTCCGCCCAGCCCGAATGTCACACCCACGATCCAGGTGCAGGACACGGAGGACCTGAGCAAAAAAGAGCTTAACAAGCAGAAGCAGCAGCAGAACCGGCTTGAAGAGCAGCTCAACAAGCAGAACAAGAAAAATAAAACCCCGGGTGACGATGCCGTCGCCAGTCCAAACGCTACGCCATTCGTTCCGGCTGGCACGCCTCCCGCCGCCGGCGGGCGCCTTGGCGAAGGCCTGAGCAAGAAGGAACAGAACAAGCTCGATAACCAGGCTAAGAAGGAGCAGAACCAGCAGGAGCAGCAGGCGAAAAAGGAGCAAAACGAGCTGGAGAAACTGCAAAAGAAGGGCGTGGCGACTCCCGCGGCTGGCGAACCCACCCCGGCTGGTCAGATTGACATCGGTGGCAAGGGTAAAGGCAAAAAGGGTAAGGAGCAGCCCGGTGCGACGCCTGCAGCCGGCCAGGCACAGGCCCCCGCCGATCCGAATGCAACACCTGCGCTATCCAAGCATGACCTCAAAAAGCAGATGAAGGACACCAAGCAGGCCGAGGAGTCCGCCCAAAAGGCAGCGAAGCAGATTGCTCAGCTGGAAAAGAAGCAGGATAAGATCGAGCTTAAGAAACTCAGCGGTGCGGAAAAGGCCGTTCTTGTTGGTGCCGACGTTTCAAAGCTCAACATCGGTGCTTCCAAAAAGCTGTCGAAAAACGACGCCCTGACTATCATTGGCGACAACAACACCATTATTAAGAAGAAAGAAATAAACAAAACCGTCATCAACAACATCAACCTGGGCATTCTTCCGGGTGGCTGGGGCTTGCCTCTTGGCGGGTATGGTTACGTGCATCAGCCGCTTATTGCGATTGATCCATATTGCGGGTATTGCCTGCCGAGCCCGATTCATGGCGGGTTCCACAATCTATCGTGGAACTACTGGGATGGCCGCTCTTACTATGATCACGGTTATATCGACAGCATCTTCATGGGTGTGGGACACATCCGCTACGACGGCTGCGATGGTGCCATCGTCCATGGTCGCTACTACTGCTACGGCTGGGGCTGGATTGACGGCTGCATCGACTATGGCGAACGCCGCATGTGGGTGCCAGGCTTCTGGGCTCCGTACAACGTGGAAGAGTGTGGCAACGTGCCCATCTGGATACCTCCAGTATATGAGGAAGTCTGGACCGGCTGCTGCTGGGAAACGGTACTGGTGGATGGCGGCTACTTCTCCCCAAGCCCAAGCCTCGATTGCCATCTCGTTACCCGGCATACATGGGTCCCGGGACACTTCGAGTATTACTGGGCATAAGAGCAGTTAAATTCAGAAGCAGAAGAGACAGACGAAAATAAACGGGGCGGCTCGAAAGGGCCGCCTTTTTTATTGAAACCATCTTCCATGAAATAGAACGTGTGTTCTATTGAGGCTGGAAGATGGATCAGTTAATTTTACACACGGATGTAGATTGTTTCGCAGTCAGCGTGGAGCGCGCACGCAATCCCTCGCTACTGGAACGCGCTATAATTATTGGAGTTGAAGCGGGCGGAAGGGGGCTGGTCGCGTCCGCATCCTACGAAGCCCGCCGTTTAGGCGCCCGGGGAGGGATGCCGCTTTCCATCGCACGGCGGCGATTCCCCCAGGCTGTTTTCCTGCCGCAAGACCGGCTGGCGTATGAGGCAGCGTCGCACCGCCTTTTCGAACTTTTGCGCAACAAAGCCCCCGTGGTTGAGGCGTGCTCGATGGACGATTTCTACCTGGATGTAACGGGCTGTGAGGCTCTGTTTGGTGGCGATCTGCTGCGATGGGCGCAGCAGGTGGGGAGGCAGGTGCGCGGCGAACTCGGACTGCCGCTGTCCATGGGCATCGCCGGCAACAAGATGGTCGCCCGCATCGCAACCGCGCTGGCCAAGCCTTCGCAGATGATTCGTGTGACTGCAGGAGCCGAAGCGGAGTTTCTGTCGCCGGTTTCGGTGCATCTGCTGCCGGGTGCCGGCGGGGCTGCCTATGAACGCCTGCAGGGATTTGGCGTCCGGACCATTGGTGAGCTGGCAGCAATGGGGGAGGAGTGCCTGGCGCTGTTGTTCGGAAAAGCTGGTACCGAGCTCTGGCGCCGCGCGCGTGGCGAATATCATGAGCCTGTGAAAGCAACCGCACTACACCGCAACCTTACTCAGACGCAGGTACTCGAGCGTGATACCGCGGACACGCGCCTGCTCGAAGCGGTGGCAGTGCGCCTTGCGCAGCGCATCGCATGGGGGCTGCGCCGAAACCAGCTTACCGCGACGCGGGCATCGCTGGAGCTGACCTACAGCGACGGCGCAATGGCCACACACAGCCTGCAACTCAATACACCGACCGACAGCGAACGCGAGCTGATCGTCGCCGCGCGCAAAGCGCTGACGGCCTCCTTCCAGCGGCGGGTGCGTGTGCGTGCGTTGCGTCTGAAGGTGTGGTTCATCCCGCGTGATGCCGGCCAGTTCGACTTCCTCCACGAGATGGAGCGGCGCAGCGTGCGCGGATTGTTCCAGGCCATTGATGAAGTACGCAGCCGGCATGGCTTCGGCGCGATGGTGAGCGCGAGCGCGATCAATTAGAAATTTCGAATCATGAATTCCGAAGAGAGGAGCGACAAGCGAAGGCCGAAGAGCGAAGAACTACTGAGATGCGAAGCGATTCCTGACCCCCGGCCCCCGAAGCCTGAACTCTGCTTCGTCCACCTGCATGCGCACAGCTATTACAGCTTCTTCGACAGCACATTTTCGCCGGAGGACCTGGTCACGCTTGCCTGCAAGCATGGGCACAAGGCCGTCGCGCTCACCGATATCAACTGCATGACGGGCGCGGTTGTCTTCTACAAAGCTGCAAAACAGGCGGGGCTGAACCCGATTCTGGGCGCGGAAATCACGCAGCCGCTGCCCAATGAACGCAAACTCCTGCGCGACCGTGCAGCCGCGGAATTCGAACTGAGGAACCTGGAGGCGAGGAGCGAAAGGAAGATCGAAGAGCGAGGAGCGAAAAGCCAAAGAAAAAGAACCACGGAATACACGGAGCACACGGATCCTGACAATTTAGAATTCAAAATTCAAAATTCAAAAGATGTGTCCAGTGGTTCGCTTTCTCCCGCGCTGTGTCAGGGTGACAAATCCAAACGCGCGGTGTTGCTGGCGCGCAGCTTTGACGCGTATTCGGAAATTTCGGCGGTGGTAACGCGGCGGATGCTGGACCCGATGTTTGATCTGTTCCGCGAAATGGATGCGCTGTCTGACCAGGTGATCATCCTCAGCGATTCGACGGAGGTACTGGAGCACACGGTAAAAGGGAAGGTGGGCATTGGTGACCCACAAAGCGCAGATGGCGGCGCGATGAATGCGAAGGATGGGAGGGATGAGGCAAATAGCGATGATGGGTCGAATGGGTCTTATGAAACAGTTGGTTCTACTGTTCCCAGGGATTCCCGGAATTCCTATGCTTCCCATTCCTCCCATAAGACCCACACCCCTCATAAGCCCCATTTTTCTGCCCCCCTTTACGCTCTTCTCACCGCCAGCCGGCGCTGCCGTGCGCGCAACCGCCTGGTCTATGAGAGCGCGCGGCGCCTGGGTATTCCGCTGGTTGCCGGCTGCGATGTAAAGCTCGGCACGCCTGACGACGCACAGCTGCATCACCTGCTACAGGCGATGCGCCGCCTCACCACTGTTTATCAGCTCAGCGACGCGCAAAAAATCGATCCCGCACACCATTTCCAATCTGCTGAACAGGTGGCCCGGTTCTTTGGCCTGGATCGTACTGATCGCGATCAGCCCGCCGACGAAATCTTCGCTCACCTGCGCGAAGGAGTCGCGAACACATCGCGCATTGCCGAACTGTGTCACTGCGAGCTTCCGCTCAATGAATGGAAGTTTCCGAAGTTGCCAGGGACGCCAGTTCCCTCTCCGGAAAAAGAACTGCGGCGGCTTGTTATTGAGGGCATGCACAAGCGTTATGGCGATCCATTGCCGCCGCTTCCGCGCGACCGTATGAACTCAGAGATGGAGATCATCGAAAAGCTTGGCTTTACGGAGTATTTTCTGCTCGTGAACCGCATTGTAAGCGAGGCGCACCGGCGCGGTTTTTTTACCGTGGGGCGGGGGAGCGGCGCAAATTCGATCCTCAGCTATGCCCTTGGTTTCACGGAGGTTTGTCCCCTCAAGTTCAACCTCTACTTCGAGCGCTTCCTGAATCCCGACCGCAGCGTGCCACCGGACATCGACATCGATTTCTCATGGAAGGAGCGCGATGAACTGTTGCAGTGGTGCTTCGAGTATTTCGGGCGGGATCGGGTGGCGCTGATATGTACCATCCAGACGCTTCAGGCGCGGCAGTCCATCCGCGAAGTAGGAAAGGCGTTCGGCCTCAGCGAAAACGAAGTGAACGCGTTCAACCGGCTGCACGAAACAGGATTCCGAGTGGAAGAGGAAGTGAAGTCGGAACTCGGAAATGAAGGCCGAAGAGCGAAGAGCAAAGAACGAAGGATTTACAACTTAGCTGAGCAGGAGCCGTGGTCCACGGTGCTGAAGTTCGCGCAACGCATTACCGGCTTCCCGCGCCATCTTTCCATCCATTGCGGCGGCATTCTGATCACGCCGGATACGGTTACCAAATTCCTTCCGCTCACCCGCAGCGCGAAGGGCTTTGCGATTACCCAGATGGACATGTTCAGCGTCGAGGAGTTGGGGCTGATCAAAATCGATCTGCTCAGCAACCGCAGTCTTGGTGTGTTGAAGGATGCGCTCCGTATGGCCGAGCGCAACCTGAACGGCGAGAGGATGAATACGATCCCCGGAGGTGCACCGCATTTGCCGGAAAGCGCGGGTGCGCTGCTTCCGGAGAATGCGGCCAAGGTGGAGGTGTTTCAGCGCGAAGCGATGCGCATGAAACTGGCCGGCACACGCCGTGGCACCAGTGTCGCGCTCGCCGGCGTGCTTGGATCTTTCGCAACCTGCGTGCAAAACACGGTAGCGAATGAGCTGGTGCCACACGGCGCCGCTATCACATTGCGCGAACAGGCGCTCAGTTTTCACTCCGTTACAAATGACCCTGTCACGCGACAGATTATCGACCAGGGACTTACCATGGGATGCTTTTATGTCGAATCCCCGGGCATGCGTGCGTTGTTCGAGCGGCTCCGCTGCAAAAATTTCGAGGAGGTGGTGACCGCCAGCTCGATCATCCGTCCCGGTGTTGCTGAAAGCGGCATGATGCAGGAGTACATCGCCAGGCACCAGGAGAAAAACCCCGAGAATTACGAAGTGCAGACCTCGAATTACCAGGTGGTGGAGGCAGATGGAAAAAGCCATCAGGCCACGGAGTCACGTCATTCAAAATTTAAAATTCAAAATTCAGAATCGGGTCCTGATAACCAACTGACCGTGGTGCGCAGGGAGATGCTGGAGGCCGCTGCAGCTGAGATAGAGCCGCTGGGAATTTCCATGCAGATGTCGACGCTGCAGCGCGAGACGGAGCGGGCGGGGATGATCGGCAGTCGGTCAGGTACGCGCGTGGCAGTCGCGCTGGATTTGAAGACCGGTTTTGCCGATCCGCGCTCGCCGACTACGCTGTTGCCGCCCTCCTCCGCCAGCGAACGTCTTGCCAACGGCGCCATGCCCATCAATGCGCATGCAAAATCCCGTGCGCTGGAAGAGTATCTTCTGCCCAGCTCCAATACCGAATCGGACCGGCCGATTATTTCCTGTCATAGTGAACTCAAAGCATCGCAGCAAGCTGCGGCCCATGAAAGCGGCAGCAAACTGCACGAACTCCAAAGCAACGTCGAGGCAGTGCGCGGTTATACGATCGAGCCACAAGGCCGTTCCGCCGCAAACACCCATGGAGCGAGCAAAAAGCTGCGCATCCACCACGTAATGATGGAGATGCTGCCGGAGACCTACGGGGTGATGGTGTACCAGGAAGACGTGCTGCGGGTTGCGCACGACCTCGCAGGTATGAGCTATGCCGAGGCCGACCTGCTGCGCCGCGCCATCAGCGGCAAGATGCGCTCGCGCGATGCACTGCTCGCGATCCAGGATCATTTCGTCGCCGGCGTCATGGGCAAAGGTCTGCCGCGCGAAGATGCAGAGGAGATCTGGCGGCAGATGGCGAGCTTCGCCGGTTACTCGTTCTGCAAGGGACACTCGGCCGCGTTTGCCGTCCTCAGCTACCAGGTCGCCTTTATGAAGGCACATTACCCGGCGGAGTTTTTCGCCGGTGTGTTGACAAATGAAGGCGGCTTTTACGGCGCGCATGCCTATCTGCAGGAGGCGCGCCGGTGGGGCATCGAGATTCAGCCGCCATGCGTCAATGCCAGCCGGCTGGAGTACGTAGGCCTCACGTTGAATGCAGCCGCTGCGCGCACCGCCGCCGGACTGCAGACGGAAGCGCCACGCCAGATCAGGAGCGAGGGGAGTAGTGAGAGTCATAGGAGTGATGCAAGTGAGGGTGCCGGTACACCAGATAGTTCGCGTGCCTGTCAGGATTTCCCCGTCTCTCCTAAATCTCATTCTCCCTTTCCCCTGCCGCTCGGCACTGGCCGTGCCGGATGGCTCCGCGTAGGTTTGATGGCCGTGCAAGGTGTTCGCCAGCAAACAAAAGAGCAGATCGTGGAGAGTCGCGATCAGTACGGACCCTTCGCTTCTCTCGAAGATCTAATGGATCGCACGGACGCCGGCCTTGAGGAGTGCCGCGCGTTTATTATGACGGGCGCCATGGATTGCCTCGCCGACGATGCTCTTTCCGCAGAACCATGGAAACCCAGCGATCCGCGGCGTGTCCTGCACAAACGCCGCGCACTGCTGCTGAAAACAGAATGTCTTTTCCACGCCCGCAATGCGGGCATCACCGATGGGTTCGTGAAGCTCACGTTCCCCATCAGCCATTCAAAATTCAGAATACCGGATTCTTCTTCTGAACCCGGGACTCAGAAGCCTGACCGCATCGCTGCTCTTCAGGAACTGTCCAGGCTCGAAGCCGAGATCCTTAACTTCACCCTCAGCGCGCACCCACTCGACCTCGTCGACATTCCGTCCGAAGTCATTCCAGCGCGCGATATTCGCACACACAATCACAAGCGTATCTATATGGCTGGATGGATGATCTCCGCCAAACTGATCGCCACCAGGACGAGCGGGCAGGCAATGAAGATGCTCACACTGGAAGACAAAAGTGGCACGTTCGAAGCCGTCCTCTTTCCGCGGGTGTACGCCAGGTATGCTCCTCGCACCCTCGGCCGCGGACCTTATCTTGTCTGTGGCAAAGTCGATATGACGCTCGGCTCGCCCACCCTCAACGTCGAAAAGATCGACATCCTGCCAAACCGCCGCGACTGAAGCTCTGCCCCAAAAGAAAATCGGCTGCCCCTCCCGGGACAGCCGATCGCGCTTCTTTATTTCGCAATCAATTATTCGTACATCGACCAGTGGCCCGCAGCCGTCGCCGCGTTGCTCGTGTTAGGGCTTGGGCGATCGGTCGACGTTGCATCGTCATGGGCAAAATAGCGGAAAGCGTTTGCACCATCCGGGCGACGGCCGATAGAGCCCGGGGAATTAGTCGGAATAGTCGGGAAACCCATGTTGGTATATCCGTCACTGTCAGGGCTGTCCTCTGCCAGGGAGTACGCGACTCTATCAATGTTGGTTGTGCCATCGCTGAGCGATACGAAAGAACCGATATTGTAGATGCGCGCGCCAGTTGCCACGAACGTGGTGTTGGGCAAAAATCCAACAGGAGTGCCCAGCGCAAACACCGTCACCCAGCCATTTGCCGGAATGGTCGCGCCCGCAGGAAATACGTAAGAATTTTGCGAGGCAAGGTCCGACTGGATAATCTTGTTTTCCCATCCTTGGATAACAATAGGCGCGGCAGTCGTGTTGTAGAACTCGATGAACTCATCATTCTGGCTCGCTGTGACTCCATCCCTGTTGTAGTCGTTGGTGATAGTGCCAGACGTGGGGTTATAACAGATTTCATTTATTCTTACGGCGCCCGACGCGGCAGACTGTGTTACGCGAACCAGCTCGACCACAAACGATGCACTTACCGTGGGTGAACTCGGTACGTCAGTGTTAATAGTAACACTGCCCCCGTAAATCGTGCTTACAGTCGCAGTGCCGTCGAACTGCAGAACTACTGCGCTAGTAGTTTGGTTTGGCGCGATGGTGACCGGAAAGCTGCCCACGATGCTTAGTGCCGAACTGGTACCTGGGTCCAAAGTCGCAGACGAGATAGTCACCGGTGCAGTGCCGTTGTTGTGCAAGGGAAGCGAGGCTGTCATAAACTGGTTTATTCGTCCAAGATCTACCGGGCTGGCTGGAGTAGTAAGACCCTTACTTGTGAAGTTTGCTGCTTTGGGTGAAGGCTCTGCCGGTTGCCAGCCCCCGCTCGTGTCGGGAATTCGCGAGAGGCTCCGACCAGCTCCGTTACCAAATCCTGCTTCATTATATACAACATAGCCCGGGTCGAACCCGCCCCAGTTGGTAGCATTGGTATCGGCGCCGCTTTCATAGACCACATAGTCCAGTAGCCCGGTTGAGTGAGGCTGGGTAGCACTGGCGCCGCTCGTGACGAACGTTCCGCCATTGTACAAGGCCACTGCGTCTTCGCCGTTCTGCAGGATGTTAGGACCATTTACCCAGTCTGCGTTGCCGTGGTACTGTGTTCCAACTAGAACATACCCGTTCGCATCCGCCGTGATGGTGGTGCCCAAGTCGTAGGCCCGATACGCTCGAGCCGTCGTGCCTGAAGCAGCACCGTTGAACAATACTAGCTTCAGTCCGCTGACGGACTCGAAAGGATTGCCTTTCAGCTCAACGAATTCCAGGTAATCGGTTACTGTCGTGCCGCTGATCACAGGGTTGAGCGTGTCCGAATCAACTTCGTTGATCTTGAACGCCGCCGATGCAGACGAGCCCAGCAGGGTGATAAATGTAAATCCATATAGGAGGGGAAGCCTCATAGTATACCTCGTTTCGTATAGTAGAACGGTCTTACCGCAATTACGGGATTCTGCATTAAATTATTTTTCGAGTGCAACAAAAACTCAGTTAAGTGTCACGGGCCAGGCACGCAGTTGTCTGTTCGTACGTGGCGTACGCTCTAACATGGGTACAACAGCGGTTTCGAAGGCGTTCGAAATGCGGACGTCAGGTCACTTTCAGGTTGCCTGCTGGCTGCGATTACCTGGGCAGTAGTCGCAACACGATTAGATATTATGCCCAGCCGCGCAAACTCGCTACTATCCTCTTTTCTACTTTCCGCAGCCGCGTTAGTATTTGTACAATCGAACGCTGCAACAGCCGTAGAGTACTGCAACCCGCTCCCGGTCAGCATCGCGGATCCGCACGTCATCAATGTGGACGGCAAATACTTTCTCTATGGGACCAACGCGGTTGATCGAGGTTTTCGCGTTTTGACCTCAACCGATATGATAGGCTGGGAAAAGGGTGAGCTCTGCTATAGTAAAATGGCAGATAGCTGGGGCCAGCGCGATTTCTGGGCGCCTGAAGTAATCAAACGCGGGGAATCGTACTACCTTTTCTATACCGCCCAGCATGAAAAAAGCGGAGACCGCAATATCTGCGTGGCGTTGGCCTCCTCGCCTCTAGGCCCCTTCCGGGACATTCAGGCCCCTCTGATTCCCGGCGGCTCCTATATCGATGGGCATCCGTATCATCACGCTCCGACTAACGAGTACTTTCTTTATTACGTGGGCGAAGGGCGCACCACAAACAGCATCTGTATGGCGAAACTTAATGACACTTTCACTGGGTTTGAGACGAGCCCCACGCGCTGCCTGCAGGCCTCCCAGCCCTGGGAAACAAACTGGGTCGAAGGACCCGTAATTGTTCCGCACGGCCGCCATTATTACATGATGTATTCTGGCAGCGCGTTCTGGAACGCGGGGTACAACGTTGGATATGCGGTGGCTCAGAACCCCATGGGACCGTGGAAAAAATTCGACGGTAACCCGATTCTCCGAAACACGCCGGAGGTATCTGGCCCCGGGCATAATTGTGTGCTAACTGATAACGCAGTTTATTACGTATTCTATCACCGGCACCGCACCCCTTCCGATAAAAAACGCGTACTGGCGCTGGACCGGATGATATTTGCTCCTGACCCGCAAGGCGGGCTGGATCTGATGACCCTGCCGGATGCGCCTTCGGCGACAACGCAGACACTGCAACGCCCGCGCGAAATTTTTGCACGGCTTAGCGGCACCTGAAAATACGCGGAGCGGCCTGAAAGCTGGTTAAGAGCGGGGGAGCGGTAAAGACTTTGACGGCCGCTGACTCGCCCTGTGTCCCGAAGGAATTACCACCGGACATGCGGAGAGCGCCAGCCGGCGTGCCCAGGAGGCCGCATTGGGAAGAGGTTATTCCACCATCCGTCTTAGAAGGTTCATAGCTTGAATCGCATTGTAAATGATGGTGTTAAACCCACACCCTGAAGGTAGTTTGGTCTACCGTTAGTCCGTAATCTGTTCTGTGCCAAATTTAGAGGAAGTCGCCCTTTGGTCTGGTATGGAACTACGGATTCGGCACGCTGGTTTATAGCTGCAAATCCATGCTTTAACACTCAAATCACTCCCCCGTTCTTCGATACCGCCCTTTCGCGAACTTCATTAAATGCTAATTTAGGGAAACCGGAGAAGAAGACTCCAAAGGGGAGAGGTAACCCGCGCCATTTCAAGCGGCTAATGCCTTAAAGACGCGCCAATGCTTTAAAGGCAGCTTTTCCGGCACTGCGATCTTGCAAGTCCCGCTACGGCCCACAACACCAGCCACTCGTTCGAAAGGCACAATCCCGATGAGATATCCATTTTGCTACGCGTTGCTGCTTGTCGCTCTGTTCACCTGCACCGCTGATGCCGCGCCGGTGAACCTGCTGCCAAACGGCGGTTTTGAATCGGGAATCGATACATCCTGGCGAAAATACACCCCGCGCCTGGGTCCCGCGATCGCCACAACTGAAACACTGCCTTTAGAGGGAGCCCGGTGCGCGGCGATCGAAACAACAACTGACCTGATTGGCATACTCGCATGCGATCCAGTGGTCGAGGTTGCCGCAGGGGAAAAGCTGACGATGCGCATCTCCTGCCGGGCAGAGAACGTTGCTTCCGATACCGGTGGAGGACTCACTTTCACCGCGGCATTCGTCAACAGTGCTGGTCGAATCATCGTGTGGGACAGGGCCAATGTCTTAGCCGCTAAAGCAGGCGAGTGGCAGCGCCTCGAACACGAGACTACTGTACCCGACGGAGCGGCTGGCCTGATGTTTCAATTTGGCCTGCGGCGTGCCCATGGTCGGACCTGGTGGGACGCAGCATCGGTGGAAAGCTCCTCCCCTGTCGCGTTGCGCATCGATGTGCCGAGGGACGGAGCCGCGTTTGGACATACTACACTTTCGGCTGTTTTGTTAAACCGTCACCTTATGCCAGAAGCCAGCAGCCTGTGCATCCTGACGCGGCCGGGAGAGCACCATACGCACGTGACTCTTGATAAGGGGACAAGCAATGCCCTCGCACTTCCTTTTACCTTTATGCACCGCGGCAAAGTGCAGATATCCGCCGAGGTAATCGACGACTCTGACCAGGCGCATTCACACGCGACGCAAACTGGCAAACAGGGACGCTCACAGCTTTTCGTAACAAGTGACACCGTTACGATATCGGACGCGTTAGTCGCCGAGCCGTTGATACCCACGCACTGGGTGGTAGAGGATTCTGACCAACCAGGTTTCGAGGCCCAGCTTCAAGTAAATGTCGAGCCCTCGCTCCGTAGTAAAGTTAAGCTTTTATGCATCGTGCGAAACTCCACTGAAAACATTGTTACGCAGCCTTTGCCCTCTCCCCTGCCGCCGTGCAATCCTGTGCCAGTCTCCGTCGAACTACCGCCCGGTTCCAGCCCCGGTGATTATCGTGTGACATTCCAGCTGCTCGAAAACGGGCACCCCATTGCATCGGCAGAGGAAGACTGGCATGTCATCCATCGCTCGGAGGCGCTGACCAGCGTCAGCCCCGATGGGTACCCGGTCGTTGCGGGAAAGAAAACCTTTCCAATCGCGATGTACATGGCAGACGATAACTGGTTCCGCGAACTGAAGAGCGCGGGTTTCAATGTAACGCAGAGCTACCCGGCGTTTGCCGGCCCGGGTTCTTCCAATCGCACCGCTAAGCAGTTTCTCGACGACGCCCATAAGGCAGGGCTAAAGACGCTCACGTTTATTACGCACGGTCCGGATCGCCTCCCCGACGACGAGGCGCTGAAGCGAATCCGGATGTTCAGGAATCACCCCGCCACTCTGGTGTGGTATCAGGAGGAAGTGCTGGCGCGCGGATATAAGCCGATGTCCTACGTTGAGAACCTTGTGGGAATGTTGCGACGCGAAGCTCCGGAGCATCCCATCCTTCAGGGTGACCAGCGGGACGAGTCTAGCCTCATGATTGGCAATACACGCTGGTTCCCGGACGAATACATGGACTTCGGCACCTGGTGGTGGTATCCCACTCCCCTTCGCGAAACCGCAAGTATGGAGAATTACGAGGGCGACCCGAGTGGTCCGGAGAAAGAATACAAGCCGCCAAAGTTCCTCACGGACAACGGCACCTCCAAACCGATCTGGATGGCGATCCAGTGCTATGCCAAGCCAGGCCAATCGGATGCCCGCTTCCCCACCCCGGCCGAGTACCGCTGCCATGCCTACCTTTCCATATGCCATGGCGCCAAAGGACTCCTCTACTACACGGGTCTGGGGGAGAATGGAACGGGTGTGCTATCGCGGCCTAAGGAAGGACATTGGGATTACCTGAAGAAACTGGTGGGGGAGCTCCGAGATATGTCGCCTGTATTCATGTCCGCAGATGCTGCGAAGCAACCTGATTTGCTTACGACCGGCGCGCTGGTAAGCGCACGGCTGAAGCAGACCGATAACGGCATGGTGCTGCTGACGGTGAACAGAAGCATTGTGCCCACTCGGGGGGAGTTCCGGGTGTCCGGTCTCTCCCCTGCTGCCTCGGTGCGTGTCAAATATGAAGACCGAACGGTAAAGCCGACTGCCGGTGTGCTGAGCGACGACTTTGAACCATACGCTGTGCATATTTACGAAATGCCACTCCCCTAACCAGATTCAGGGACTTAAACGCTCGTAGTGCCGGGGTGGGACGCGGTTTGCTCAGCAGACTGAGTCGCCGGAAGTTGAATTGTGAAAAGCGCACCGCCATCCGGTTTGTTTTCCGCTGTGAGAGAGCCACCCATCGCCAGGCAGAGTTGTCGGCTTATGGCAAGGCCGAGGCCGGTTCCTTCGACTTGATCCCCGCCCGGCGGTTCGCCCTGCTCGTATTCGCCGAACAGCCGTGCGATCTGCCCGGGACTCAGACCAGGACCTGTGTCCGAAACCTCAAAGCGCAGCCACTCCTGCTCGGCTTCTGTGTAGCCTTTGCACTGTAGTCGAACGACGCCCTTGCTCGTAAATTTTACTGCATTTGCGACCAGGTTGATCAGCACCTGCCGCAACTTTTGTCGATCAGCGTGAATTCTGCATGGCGACCCCGCAGTAATAACTTCAATCCTGGTATCTTGCTGGTCGGCGAGAGGGCGCATCATTTCCGACACCTCCGAGAGCAGCGAGGCGGCCTCAAAGCTTTCCAGATTAAATTCCATGCGGCCGGCTTCTATGCGGGCGAGATCGAGAAG
>JBPCLP010000031.1:0-9005 GCA_051003195.1 Candidatus Sumerlaeaceae bacterium
CAGACCAAATGGCAGACTCGACCTCGATTCGGCACACAGAACAGATTACGAACTAACCGTAGACCAGCCCTAGGGTGCCGAATCAGTAGTTCCTGACCAGGCCAAAGGGCAGACTCGACCTCGATTCGGCACGCAGAACAGATTACGAACTAACCGTAGACCAGCCCCTGGCGCGCAGCTGCCCGCCCTGCCGTTTTCTCCTGTTCAGGTTCGGCTCACGCTGCTCACCAGCTTAGAATGACGTGGCCGCTGCCGCCGGAATTTGCGGCCGGGCTACCACTGCCGTGTCCACCATCGCCGCCCTGGCCCGCATTGCCGACATCCACACTGCCGCGCGCCGTGGAACCACCCGGGCCACCGGGACCGCCCGGGCCGCCACTGCCTCCCGAGCCGCCATTCCCACCGCGCGTCAACATCGTCGCCGGCAGGCCCTGCCCGCCATTGCCTCCATTACCGCCAAACGCGAGCGTACCATTCGTGCCGTCGCCGCCTCCCTCTGCCGAGATCAGGTCCACATTCAAACTATTCGTAAACGCACTCCTGCGCGTCGCCGTCGACGGATCGCCCACCGTGACAAGGAACGTCTGCTTGCCCTTGATGCTCACCAGCCCGCGCGCATACCCGGCACCGCCACCACCGCCACCACCGCTTGAGTCGCCCAGGCCACCATTACCACCCGCACCCCAAAGTTCCACCGTCACCAGCTTCACACCCTTCGGTGGCGTCCAGGTGCCGCTGGATGCAAATTCTGCGCTGCCGTGCGTTTGCGCAAAAGCGCAAGGCGCCAGCGCGAGTACTGTCAATACAACTGCCGAAAATAATGCCAGACGTGTCATGCGTGCATACCCCTATCTTCGATTTACTTCTGCTTTATCGACACGTGTAAGAGAACCGCGAACGTCAAGTCACGACTTTGCTCCTCGATGGGTTTGCGGTGAATTCACCACAGAGACACAGAGGGCTCAGAGAACCACAGAGAGCCGAGAATAGCGTGAAAGGTGAACTCCCGAGGATTCAAGTTGTCACACTGAGCTTTGCTTCTGCTTGTTGTTCAGGAAGGTTCCTGGCGATCTATGAATCAATAGTTAACCTGTTCCTCAGATACACGTGGTCTCGCAGGGAGCGCGACCTCGCGACGGAGCGCTCCGGCCTGCACAATCAAACCGTCGCTTTCCGGTTGCATCTCGCGCGCCTCCCACCTACACATATTCCGCCGTGTCCGCCAGCGCCACCTCCACCCCGCCCGAGGGCACAACGACAAACGTGCGTTGCCCGCGCTGCCATCACGGCAACGATACGGACGCGCTGCAATGCACACATTGCGGCGAAATGCTGCAGAAGGTACACTACGGTATCACCAACCGCGCGGCCATTGTTCGCGATGCGATCGGCGCTCCATCCGCCGACCACTCGCACATCGACCGCAATCTCCAATACCTCCGCGACTGCCACCGCGCCGCTACTTCAGCACTAGATCATCGTAAGCAGGCCGGTTACCTAAGGCCTAACCTGTTTGAATGCATAAGGACCTAGGTTGAAAAATGAGCCTTCCTGCGGCTGAGTATTGAATCGCTTGCCAAGACATCCCGCTCTCAGCAGCACTGCAGCCGTTTCACCCAATGCATCCGGAGGCTGATGGTTCCCTGTGGTTCGATTTGCGCTGAAGAATCCGTACTTCATTTTAGTCTGTGTTCTGCTGGTCGTCGTCCTTGGAGTCGTTACTCTGAAAAGGATCCCCACGGACTTGCTGCCGATCTTCAAGACTCCGGCTGTGCAGATCCTTACTCTATACCCTGGTATGCCGGCCGAGGTCGTCGAGCAGGACATAACTTCTCGGCTGGAACGGTGGACAGGACAAGCAAACGGCATCGCCCGGCAAGAATCAAAATCCATGGTGGGCGTCAGCGTGGTTCGCGACTATTTTCGCGAAGACATCGATCCCAACACCGCGATGTCGCAGGTCACGTCGCTCGCAATGAGCGACCTCTACTATCTACCACCTGGCACAATCCCACCCATGGTGATGCCGTTCGATCCTACCGCAGCTATACCCCTGGCACTGCTCGCGGTGTCTTCAGATTCGGCCGATGAGAAAACGCTGTATGACATTGCCTACTTCCAGCTTCGCAACCGCCTTCAGGGCATATCTGGTGTAATCGCGCCAGCGGTCTATGGTGGAAAGCTGCGCCGTATTCTCGCCTACGTGGACCGCGACAAGCTGGCTGCCCGAAACATGTCCGCGATGGACGTCGTCGACGCAATGCGGAACTCCAATGTACTGATACCGACCGGCAATGCGAAGTTCGGCGACTTCGACTATCAGATCAACGCGAACGGAATGGTAGAGAAGGTCAAAGAGATAAACGACTTTCCTGTCAAAATCGGTGGAGAACAGCCTCCCGTCTATATCAAAGACGTCGCGCGAGTCGAAGACAGCTCGCAAATTCAGTCCAACGTAGTGCGCATCGACGGCAGACGCCAGGTTTACATCCCCATCTACCGGCAGCCGGGAGCAAATACGCTTCAGATCGTGGAGGGGCTGAAGGGCGCGATTGCAGGCATTCTGGAGCGGTTGCCCCCCGGCGTGAAGCTCAGCGTCGTATCGGATCAATCGGTTTTCGTCCGGAAGGCTATCGACGGCCTGATTCACGAAGGACTCCTTGGCGGCGCCCTTGCCATCCTGATGATCCTGGTATTCCTGCGCAGTTTCCGCGCGACCCTCCTGATCGCCGTAGCCATTCCGATGTCGCTTCTCTTTGCGTTTATCGGGTTCTATTTCACAAAGAACTCCATCAATGCCATGACCTTGGGCGGCCTGGCTCTTGCAGTCGGACGTCTGCTAGACGACGCGATCGTAGTCCTCGAAAACATCGAACGACATCTTGCGATGGGCAAGTCGGTCCGCCGTGCGGCGTATGATGGTGCGCGGGAAGTTTCGATGCCGGTTCTCGCGGCGACGATTACGACGGTTCTCGTTTTCTTTCCGGTCATCTTCCTCACCGGCCTTGGGAAGTTCCTCTTTACGCCCTTGGCCCTGGCGGTCGCCTTTGCAATGCTTGGCTCCTATCTAGTGTCACTCACGGTTGTGCCGATTCTCGCCGCTAAAATGTTCAAGCGCCATACGCCGATTCGAGTGCCCTCTGAAGAGGGAACTTCGAAGATCGCCACGCGAAAGCACGATCTCATTTCAGCAGGCGGTGGTGTAGGAGCTGAGCAGGATTTCCGGGACTCAGCGGGTAATGAGCCACCACAACCGGTGCAACCCAATCCAACCCATCCGCAGGAGGAGGACTCAATGCCTCACCCTGACGATTTCGATGTGTTTACCCGTTCACGGCTTGAACGGATCTATGGCGGGTTCGCCCGCATTTCGCTGAAGCTGCGGTGGGCAGTGGTAATCGGTGCGTTCGGGCTGTTCGCAGCTTCCTTTCTGCTTCTGCCTTTCATAGGCAAAGAACTCTTTCCGCAGGTCGACTCAGGGCAGTTGAACGTGCAGGTCAGCGCGCCCAGCGGCACCCGGATTGAGAAGACGGAATCCATTGTTAACGATATTGAGGCGGAGATCAGGAGGGTGGTCGACAAAGAGGACTACCAGATGATGATTTCCAATATCGGGGTGCTGAGCGACTGGCCCGCTGCCTATACGCCTAACGCCGGGCCAATGGACGCGTTTGTTTTGCTGCAGCTGACCGACCATCGGAAAAAAAGCGCTCAGGAATACGCCCGACTTCTGCGCGAAGCTCTGAACAGAAAATTCCCTGAGATTAACTTTTCGTTCGACACCGGCGGGATACTCACGGCGGCTCTGAATTTCGGGCTGCCTTCGCCGATTAACGTGCAGATCGAAGGCAACAAACTCGATATCGCTAACCGTCTCGCGCATCGCGTAAAGAACGAGATGCAGAAGGTCCCGGGAGCGGTTGATGTGCGGGTACTGCAGAAGCTCGATTATCCGCAGATCCTGGTGGATGTCGACCGCATCAAAGCCGCGGAAATCGGGCTGACACAGGAAGAGGTCGTAAAGAATATCGTCACGGCGCTGAACAGCTCCATCAATTTTGCTCCCTCCTTCTGGATCGATCACAATAACGGGAACCACTATTTTATCGGCGCACAGTATGAAGAGCAGGCCATTAAGTCGCTTGAAACCCTGGAAAACATCTCTATGACTGGAAAAGGACAAACCAGCAGCGTTCCACTTAAGCAGCTCGCCAAGTTCAGCAGAACCACAGTCCCCAGCCAGATAAATCATCTTAACATCAGCCGCGTGACAGACATATTTGCCAATGTGGATGGGCGCGATGTTGGGAGCGTTGCTGCTGACATTGAGCGAGCGATTGAAACGCTGAAGAAAGATCCAACAGTCGTTCCTTCCGGCTACCGCGTCGAGATGCGCGGTGAAGTGAAAACAATGCGCGAAAGTTTCGCGTCCATGGGGTTCGGGCTCGGGCTGGCGGCGCTGCTGATCTATCTCGTGCTGATAGCGCAGTTCAGATCCTTCAGAGATCCGCTGATTATTATGGCTGCCGTTCCGCTCGGCTTTATCGGGGTTTTTCTCACCCTGTTTCTTACGAAAACCACACTGAACATCCAAAGCTTCGTTGGTATGATTTTCATGATCGGCATCGCAGTGTCGAACTCGATCCTTCTTGTCGAGTTTGCAAATCGTCTACGGCAGCGCGGAATGCGACTCATCGACGCGGCCAGACGCGCGGGTGAGGTCCGTCTGCGGCCGATCATCATGACTTCTCTCGCGGCAATCCTGGCTCTCTTGCCTATGGCATTCGGTGCCGCGCGAGGCGCTGAGGCAAACATTCCGCTGGCCCGTGCAGTTGTCGGCGGTCTCGCCGTTTCGACGCTCCTCACCTTGTTCGTAGTACCGGCACTGTACGTGATGCTCTCGCCCAGTGATGCAAAATACCGCCCCGCAATCATCGACGACGAGATCGAATAATCGCAAGGAAGTGGTGATGATCAGAACCCTTACATGTGTTGCAGCTATTTCCGCCGTAGTGACAGGAGCCCTGGGTCAAGGACCTAAAGTGCAGGTAACAAAACCGGTGCGGGGAGATGTTGAACACCGAATCAGTTTGCCGGCCACACTCGCGCCCTGGCAGGAAGTATTGCTGCAGCCACGCATCAGTGGACAGGTGGAATCCGTGTTCGTTGACCTTGGTGATCGCGTCCGCGCCGGGCAAGTCCTCCTGCGACTCGATAATCCTGAGCTGCAGGCGGATCTCATCGCAGCCGAGGCCGAGCTTGCCGAATCCAGTGCGACTCTCGCTCAGGCCGGTGCCGAGGAAGTAGTCGCAAAAGCAGAACTCGCATCAAGTCAGCTGGCTCTGCAGTTGGGCACCCGGCAAACCGAACGCCTTCAAGGCCTGCAACGATCTCAATCTGTCACGACGAAGGAAATCGAAGAGGCCCAGAAGTATCTGATCTCCGCGCAGGCAGGAATCGAGGCTGCAAAAGCAAAAGTGGTAATGGCCGGCGCAAGAATGAAGGTAGCCGAAGCAAAACGGCAATCCGCGTTTGCCAAAATAGAACGGGCGCGGGCGCTGCTCAGCTTTCTGGAAGTGCGCGCACCGTTCGATGGATTTATCGTAAAGCGCATGGTGGATCCTGGCGCTCTCGTTTCGCCATCAGCAACCCCACTATTGCAGGTGCAGGACGGTAGACGCCTGCGCGTGGTGATCGATCTTGCTGAAGCCGATGCCGTCTTCGGTTTGCCAGGCAAGCCTGTCAGGGTCTCATCGCCCGCGCTCGGCAGCAGCAGCGTTGAAACCAGCATCAGTCGTACGGCAAAGGCTCTTTCACCCGGAACCAAAACTCTGCGTGTTGAGGCCGACATTGAAAACACGACCGCATCGCTCTCGCCGGGGATGTTCGTCTACTCCGCGATACAGCTGGACGTTCACGCGAATACACTGACGTTGCCGGCCAACGCCGTAGTATCGCGAGGTGGTAAGTCCAACGTACTTGTCGTAGCGGATGGTAAAGTGAAACAGGTTGCTGTGAAAACCGGATACGATGACGCCATTCGTACGGAGATCGTCGACGGCCTCACCGGATCTGAGGACGTAATCGTATCATCCCGAGATGGCCTTAGCGATGGGGTTAAGGTAGAAGTGGCTGCTGCCGCCCCACAGAAGCCGGAGGTGGCTCGTGCGAAGTAATCCAGTGAAGCAGCACGTCCAGGGAATTGCGGTTCTCTTTAACGCCTGCGTTATGGTGTCAGCGGGATTTGCGCAAAACGCGGTAGTCGAATCGCGAAGAGACACCGGTGCCAATCTCCCTGCTTACCGAAAGAAACTGGAAATCGACCGGTTTCTGAAACCCCGTTCAACCCGGCTGATCGATCTTCCATCAGTTCTGCGACTGGCCCACTGCAACAGCTTGGATATCGCGGTTATCGAGCAGCGCCTGGCAATCGCGCAGACCGACGAGGAGATCGCCAAATTCGCAATACTTCCGGATATTTCCATTGGTCCGCGTTACGAGCATCACACAGGGAAAATACAGGAGACAGCAGGTGACGTGATTGATGCTCACCGCTCCAGCCTTTTCACTGGTGGAATTGCGAGCTTCGACTGGAGTCCCGGGAAAATCCTCTTCGGACCCAAAGCAGCGAGACTGCTTCGCTACAGTGCTTTGGAGCGCAGAGATGACGCGTACAGGATCGTGGCATTTGATGCGGCTATGCGATACTACGATCTGGTGCGGGCACAGTACCAGGTTGCCATAACAAGGTTTCAGGTCGAGCGTACACGGGAATTGGCGGGGTTTTTCAGAAACCAGTTTGAAGCGGGCCAGGTGCTGAAAGTCGACTATCTCCGAATACAGTCGCAGCAGGACAAAGCGGAATCGGACCTGGTGGCAGCGGAGGCAGCCCGTGAATTCGCCGTCCAGGAGTTATTGGAAATCCTCCGACTGGACCACGATCTGGACATGGTAACCGTCGGGCCGGACCTGACGCGAGCCAGCCTTCTTAACCTGGATCAGAACGAATCACAGTTTGTAGAGGAAGCAACAGCTTGCCGGGCGGATTTGCGCGATGCCGCTCAACAGATAGAGATTGCGCGGACAAACCTGGCGAACAAAGGAATTGCTCCCTTTTTGCCTGCTGCGTTTTTGAGCCACAGCTCAGGCAATTTCCGCGGCGGTCGCAATGATGAACCGAACGCTGCAAGCGGTGGGCGTTCCGATTTTGCCGCCTCGTTTCAATGGACGCTGAAGAACCTGGGGCTTTCCAACCGCGCGGAATATGAACGCACCTACTACGAATGGGAGATTGCTAATCTTCAGTATGAGCAGCTTCGCGAAAGAGTAGACAAAGAAGTTCGCCAGGCCATTGCTGCTGCTCGTGCAGCTCGTCGCCAGATTGACCTCAGGCAGCAGGCACTTCCGGTCGCACGCGAGGCACTGGAGCTGTCTGAAGTTCGGCTGCGCGCGGGCGAGGGACTAGCAGTTGACGTGTTGCAGGCCCAGGATGTTCTCACCAAGGCCGAAAGCGACTACATAAACGCGCTGACCGACAGCGATCGGGCGCAGATAACTCTGTGGAACCGTTTAGGCAAAATGATGCCGCTCGGAACACAGAAATCGCTGAGCAAAAAAACGGTCTTCGAGTTGAAGACATACACGGGAATTCCAGCGGCCGCCGAGGAGCAGCATTCCGAGCCGGACTCGCACACTACTGTTCCGCTCGTTCTGCTGGACGATCTGGCCACCACCGTTCCGCTCGATCTGGTACCCACGGAGAATTAGCCGAAAATAATCTGCTCTCGCAGGACTGGGCAAGGCGGAAGACCGGCTGTCGACTTGGAGGCGCCAGCTAGTCGACCTCCCTGATTAGTTACGGGGACGCGGTTACGTGGGCCGGGCGCACTTCGGCGCCCGGCCCCATCAGTCCGCGCTATTCCGCTGATCAGCGCACGTTTTGCCCAGGCCCAAAACGCACAACGTCTCCGCCGGAGATACTGCCGTTAGTCGGATCATAATAGCACGGCAGCTTCGTGGTTTCGTCGGGACCATTGTGAAAATTATCCGGTCCGTGGCTGAGGAAGTAATACTGACAGCTCGTTGCCTGCGCGAGCATCGTGGTGCAGTAGCTGTCGAAGTCCTCGGGCGCAGGCAGTGCAGGCGCGACCTCCGCGTAGTTGCGCGTCGCATAGTGGTAAAGGATCTTCGATCCCTTTTCATCGACGCCTTCGAACTCGAGGAACACATCGAGCGGGCGCGAGCTGAGATAGGCGATGGGCGTAGTGATCAGCGCCGGTGTTTTGCATTCAAAGTAGGGCATGGCCCCGCTGCCGTCCGGATAGGGAATCGTACCCTGGATGCCGATGACGTCCGACGGTACCGCATACTGGTTGTTGTCCACGCGGTAAGACTCAGTGGCGGTCATCAGGGTGCGCATGTCCGTTTTTACGCGCGAAACCTTTGCGCGGGTTTGTGCTTCCAGGAAATTGGGAACCGCAATAGCCGCAAGAATGGCGATAATGGCGACGACGATAAGAAGCTCAATGAGCGTGAACGCTCGCTGATACAACATTGGATATTCCTTTCAGGTGTGGCGGGGGTGAACGGCAACGCGCGTGATTACGCACATGCCCGGCGGAAAGGACGACTAGGAGTAGAGCAACAACCCGCGGAAAGGAGGCGCGCGGCTGCGCAGCGCCGGCGGGGCTTCCAGACCGATGCGCACTACGTGTGCGACTGGCGCCATTGTAAAGGCGAGCATCGCAAGCCACAGCAGGAAAATAACGAGAACAGCAATCAGGCCGATCAGGTGGTGCGCGGCGGCATGGGAGTGCTGCGAAGGATTGCCGTGCGGATGAGAGTGAGGCACGCCAGGATCAGCCGGAGCCGCGCCTGCCTGGGCCGCTTCTTTCGCAAGAGCTGCCTGAGTTATGGACTCGATGGGACCATAAGCTAGCAACGGCCGTGGGGGGGGGGCCGCACCCACAAAGCCCCACCCCCGACCCCCCCACCCCCACAACCGC
>JBPCLP010000032.1:0-51297 GCA_051003195.1 Candidatus Sumerlaeaceae bacterium
CTGCTGAGCACCGCCCGCTTCTCCTCGGGACGCGGCGCAACCGCAAGAATCTGCTCAAGGAGCGAAACCCGCTGTTCCGGGGCTGAATCGCTAGTCGTGGCATTTGCCAGGCGCAGGCACTGGCGCATCGCCTGTACGCGAACATTCGGATCTTCCGCTTCCTTCGTCAGGTTCAGAAGGTCTGGAAACAGTACTGCATCTCGCGCAACGCACAGGGCTTTCACCGCCGACGCACGCACACGCGGCTGACTCGATTTCAGGGCGCCACGAAGCTCGTGATGCAGGCGCGGCTCTCCAAGCATTCCCGCCGCCGGAAGCAGAGCCATGAGCACATCTGCGTTGGCACTCTGCAGCGCATGCACAATCGGCTCGGCGTTCACCTTTCCGCCCTCGCCCTGCAAGCGCGCACACGTCTTCACCAGTGCGCCGGCGACATCGACCCGCAGCGCTGAGTCACCGGAGTCCAGCAACCGCGCGATCGCCGCCAGGTCTTCATTGCGAGCAACCCGCACCAGCGCCTGGAGCGCGGCGGTGCGCGCGGAAGCGTCGCCACTGCGAGCCAGATCGAGTAGCTTCCCGGTCGCCGATCTATCTCCACGAACCGAAAGCGCGCGTACCACAGCACGTCGCGCCTCGCCCTGGCTGGCCGCAAGCTGCTGCACCAGCGCTGCAGTCACGTCACCATTCCGCAAGTTTACAAGCGCCTGCTGCGCCGCGCGCCGTTCGGACTCGTCGTTACTTGCCGACGCGCGCACCAGCGCCGGCACGCAGCTGCTGTCGCCCAGTTCTCCGAGCGCGGTTACAGCAGCCGAGCGAACCAGCGCATCTGAATTTTCCGTCATGCCGATCAACACCTTCGCGGCGGTCTTATCACCTCGCTGGCGCATTGCTTCGATGATCGCGACCTGCAACGACGCGTCCCTGGAGCGTGAGAGAATCTCCGACAGGGTAGCAGCAACGCGCGGCGTATTCATCTCGCGGGCGAATTCCAGTGCCGCCTGCCGCGCCGGTGCGTCGCTGCCCTCCAGTGCAGCCGCGACCATTTCCAGCGCGCGCCCTTCATCCGCGGCTGACATCATACCCACAAACGCAGCTTTGCGCAGGCGATCCGGCATACTCGTCGCACCCAGCTTTTCAAAAATCGCCAGCGCCTCTTTGCGTTTTTTTGCAGCCAGCAGACGATCCGCCGTGGTGACCAGGGCGTCCGCAATTGCCGCGCGAACGTCCGCATTTCCGGCGCGGGCCAGCGCAGCGAACAGCTCGTCGGCTGCGCGCTCACCACCCACCCTGGCAAACACCGTCGCCGCTGCGGCCGCAACATTCGCATCATGGTACGTCAGGAGCGGCGCCAGCCTGGTCGCGGCAGCAGTTTCGCCCCGCTCCCCCAGCGAATGGATAATGCCCGCTTTTACGAGCCCTTCCGATTTATCGAGCGCATCCTGCAGCGCTTTGCCGGCCTCTGGTGCCTGCATGGATTCAAGTACATAGCGCGCCGAATGCGAGAGGTCTTTGTCCGGCAGAAGCGCGGCCAGCGCAGGGACCGAAGCCGCGCTGGCGAGCCGCTTTAGTTTGGAGCACGCGTCATTTTTTTGCTGTAGCGACGTACTCGATTCCAACACTTCAATCAGTTGCTGCTCGTTCTGCTGCTCCCCCTCGCTCCATCCCGCCGCAGGATAGAACAACGTCACAACCGTTACAAGCAGCGAGCAGCAGATCCGTCGGTTCATCATCGGCCCGCTCATACGCACCACGGCGCGCGCTTCGCAATCGACAGCATCCGGTTCGCTTCCTCGTCACCCGGGAATTCCTCTTTCACGGGGTCCCACTTAAGCGGTCGGTCCAGCTGCTTCACCACTCCGCCCAGCAGCAGCGCACTTGCGGAGCGATGAGCGACCGCGGCATCGCAGATCGGCTTTTTGCGCGTGCGCACGCAGTCCAGGAAATTCCCGGAGTGGCTTTCACTGAAGTACAGGTGCTGCTCCTCGGGGCGCAGCGGCTCGCGGATCAGGTCTGCCGGGTATGCGATCATCGCGTTGCGGTCGACCGTGATGCGGCCTTCCGTCCCGACAAACGTCGCGCCGCCTTCGGGACCAATCTTCTCTCCCGGGTATTCCCTGCCGTACACAATTACGCCGCTCGGGTACTTGTAATTGGAGCGTCCGCCTTCCATCCACAGCTCCACCGGACCCGTCTCGTCGGCATCGCAGCCCCACTGTATAATGTCGTAGTGATGCTGCCCCCAGTTCAGTTCGCCGATGTCGAACCGATGCGAGGACAAATTGCCGTCATAGGGCAGTTCCGGCGCGGGGCCAAGATACAGGTCCCAATCCACGTTGTCCGGAATGGGTTCCGCTTTTCCGAAACGCTGCGGCCATGCAATCGCGCCGCCGTCGCGGTACGCATACACTTCCTTCAACTTGCCGATCCGTCCGCTGCGCACGAACTCGCACGTGCGGCGGAAGTAACCGCTGTATTCACTGCGCTGCTGCGTGCCCGCCTGGTAGATACGCCCATACCGCTGAACCGTATCCTGCAGCACTTTACTCTCACGCACGGTGCAGGCGGTGGGCTTTTCGCAGTAAACGTCCTTGCCCGCGCGTGCTGCCAGGATCGACATGGTAGCGTGCCAGTGAGCCGGCGTTGCGATCAGCACGGCATCGATGTCGTCGCGATCGAGCACATTGCGGAAATCGGTGTAGACCTCGCACGTCCGATAGCTCCCCTTGCCGAAGGTGTCGGAGTAGTGCTGGTTCACGCGCTTCTGGGCCTGCTCGCGATGCTCGCGTCGGACGTCGCAAATCGCCAGCACCTGCACATCCGGTCGCGCCGTGTAGCCGCCGGCAAGGTACGTCCACGCGCCGCCGACCAGGTGGCCACCCCCCTGCCCGCCCACGCCGATAAAACCCATCGTGATACGCTCGCTTGGTGCGATGGTGCCATTAAGCCCCAGGGCGGACGCCGGTATGATCGTGGGCACGGCGAGTGCGCCAAGTACGCCCGCGCCCTGCTTGAGAAAATCGCGTCGCGATATCTGTGTGTCTGGAGTCACGAAGCCTCGCCTTTTCCGGCGTGATAAGAATCAGAAGGTTTAAGGGCCAGTCATAAAGCCGCACGCAATGGTTTTTGCACCAGGTTTTTGTCTCAGGTTTTTCGCGGCCATGCGCATCTTGCGCGGTAGAGCAGGCTTCCAGCCTGCTGCGAGTAGAAGACTTGAGTGATTTTTATCCACGAATCACGCGAATAGCTTGGAATGATGTGTGGGTCGGAGGGTGCTAGTGGTGGCGGTTGGAGGCTTTTCAAGTTTTCAAGTTTTTCAAGTTGGTTTTCAAGTTTGGCGTGTAGAGGCTTGAAAAGCTTGCAGATAAATCAAGTTGGCGAAAAATGGGTAATTTCGCCACTTGAAAAACGGTAATCCTCGCGTAAGAATTCGCCGGGGCCGAGTGGGGGCCGTGGGGCTTGCCGGATGGGCGGCTTTTCCCGCCAGGCGCAAGGACGCAAAAAGCCACGCGCGATTGGGTGCAGCCCGTTTGACGGTAGCCGCGGCGTTCGGGCTGCAGGAATATACAAGAACCGCGAACCAGACTCGGCCGGACCGGGGGGAGTTTTTCGGGACTCAAACTGGGGTGCGATATTAAATAAACGAGACGGTATTTCCGAGTGTTGGGGGTTGCTAACCTTTCCCGGGTTAGGACCAAGGCAATTTCCTTGGAGAGCCCGGCTGTTCCTTTCAATGGGGCGGAGGCCGCGCTGGTTGTGCGATGTGTTTGTCACGATGCGGGCACCCTAGCACAGGCAATTTTCGAATTCCTATTCCCACACGGGTACTTACAGACCCTTCCAGACCCTGGTATGGTGTACCGGAGATTCGTGCCATATTTTCGGTTTCCGGCGCCCCTTCAGGGCGCGAAAAATGGGGTGCTGTAACCCAGGGCTGCGGATTCCAAAAAGCCGGAATGCAGGAACCATGGCGGGGAATTCTGAGGCAGCATATACTGGTTGAACGAGTTTCACTTAAAGATTCGGTCAGACTTGCTGGGTTCGATTGTCGGACACAGCGCGGCAATCAGTCCCTGGTTACCTGCATCCCCCAAAGTGTGCCTCCAAATAGGGGCGACCTTCCGGTGGTGGGCTGGGCCGGACGCAAGCATCCGTGCCGTCACCATCCGGCCCCTAGAAAACAAGCGGTGTGTGTCCCTGGTCTGAGGCTCATAGCATCTGATGCGCGACAAACGCGCTCACAGTACGGAACTCTATAGTTTTCGGACGAAATTTTTATGGATAGGATCGGTCTTTGTTGTTCTATAACTCCCAAAAGGAGAAACGTGTGAAGGCCCTAAACTATTTGGTAATGACCGCCGCCCTGGCGAGCTTTGCGGCCGCTGCCTCGGCACAGACGACGATGACGCTGCTCTGGCGCCAGCCTGCTGGCTCCGATTACATGAGCTCGCCGACGACGAACAACTGCCGCGGCATGTTCCTTAACAAGACCCTGGCAACTGGCGGAAGCCTGCTCGTCGCCAGCCGGGATAACTCGTACAACGGCATTCGGCGTTTGGATCCCGATACCGGTATTCTTAAAACACCCGCACGAGTTCCCCAAAGTTACCTGACAACCAGCACGACGTTCATCATCAACAAGGTCGGGGTGAATGATGCTGGGATAGTTTATGCCTGCAGCCTTGGCAGCAGCGGCGCCACCGAGTCGTGGTTTCGCGTTTATCGGCACGCAGATGAGTTTACAACGGAGACACTCGCATTCGAAACTCGAACCGATAGTGCGGGCCTTGTGAAACGCGTGGGCGACGACATGGACGTGATCGGCAGCGGCAATGCGACGAAGATCATAGCTGCCGGCAATGGGGGCCAATACGGGCGGCGTGGTCGTGCTCGCGACGACAAACAGTGGGCTGACGTTTACACATACGCTGTTAACCCTCTCCCCTGCGCCACCGGCTTCCGGTAACGTCGCTATTGCGTGGGATCCAACTGTAGCAAACCGTTTCTGGTACCGCGGCAGCGGCGGCGATCCGGCACGCGCCTACGACATCAGCGGCAGCACCGCGACCGGAGCTTCAGGTTCTCCAAATGTGCTTCAGGATAACGTTGCCGCACCGGCCTATGGACCATTCGACATCGGGCCATTCAATGGTGTAGATAGCGTGGTACTGGCGATAGGCGCATCCGCAGCCACGACGAACGGAAAACCCGTATTGATCGCAGACCTGGCCACCCTGACAACTGACTACATTATCGTCGGCACGGAGGCCACTGGTGGTGCAGCCGCAAACGCCAATGCCAGTGGTGACGTTTATCTCGATTCCGCCGCGAATCGCGTTTATGTGCTGTACACCAACAATTCTGTCAGCGCCGCCACGCTTCCGGTGGCAAATGTCGGTGACTGGTCGCTCTACATGTAAACTGGTTCTACAGCTAAAGTAGTTCCAATCGCGGCTGGGAGTTCTCTCAGCCGCGATGTTGTTTTGGTGGCGGGGAGAGGCGGCCCAGGCGGCTGGGACCGCAAGGACGACACCGGGGCAGAGAGTGTAGTGGGTGGCCGGTAGAAGCAAGCCAGGTTGGTCTGGCTTGTTACGCCGTCGGAATTGCAGCCGCGGCGTAGGCAGGTTGTGGGGCGTACACCGGTGCGGCCTCGGGGATGGCAAGAGCAGCTTTTAACGACTCGATTGCGACCTCAATCATGCTGTCGTCGGGCTCGCGCACGGTGAGGTGCTGGAACCAGAACCCGGGGGTGATCAGGAGCTTAAGTAGAATGTTCTTCCTGTACTTGCCACCCAGCCGCAGCAGCTCGAAGCAGACGCCTGCAACCAGCGGCATGATCAGGATGTGGCCGAAGATGAGCATCGACTTGCGCGCCCAGAACGAAAAGTTGTAAAAGTCCGGCCAGATCCACACGACCAGCCGGGCAAAGAAGGCGAAGGTGATGATCGCTACAATCAGCGTAATGGCGATGAATGTGGTGCCGCAACGAGGGTGCAGTTTGGTGAACGGTCGGACATTGCCCACCGTCAGTTCCTGGCCGGCTTCGAACGCCGACACCGCCTTGTGCTCGGCGCCATGGTACTGGAAAAGGCGCTTCACGTCGGGCATGAGCGAGATCAGCCAGATGTATCCGACGATGATCAGCATGCGGATCGCGCCGGAGATCAGGTTATAGGTGATCGGCGCGTTCTCCTCCAGCAGCGGCTCCCCACTGCTGAGGACCAGACTGCCGGTAAAGTGGGTTGCCAGGTTGGGGATGATCACGAACATGGCTATTCCAAGCGCGAGGCTGAATGCCATCGTCGCGCCAAGCGCGACTTTGGAGATGGGCTTCTCGGATGTTGGGACGATCTCCGGGCCCACGCCGGAGTGAATCGATGCAGCTTCGGCTTCGAGTTTTTTCTTCTCGATATGGGGATCGTCCAGCGACGCCTGCTGCGCGCTGTATTCGAGGCTTCGCATCCCGATGGCCATCATTTCAAAAAGTCCACCAGCGCCGCGCAGAATGGGGAGCTTAAAAAGGGGAACGCGTCGGCCGAGCGGCACGTGCGGATGAACGGCCTTCTGGATGGTGCCATCGGCCCGGCGCACGGCGATGGCGTAGCCCTCGGGCCCGCGCATCATCACGCCTTCAATGACGGCCTGGCCGCCGACGGTTACAGGTTTTTTTTCAGACATAGTTCAACACACTTCCAGTTTGTACGGGCGTATTAGGGGTTAGTTATCTTCGGGGCGTGACGGAGAAGGCGGCGGTGGTGGCGACGAAGCGGGCGGCTGCTCAGAAGGCGGAGGTGGTGGGGCCGTCGAAGGCTCGGACGGCGTCTCCTTGCGGGCTTTGTCGAGCTGACGATCAACGATGCCGCGCACGGCCAGCAGAAACTCCTCTTTGGATTTCTGGAGATGTGCTGTCACCTGCGGCGGAATCGCATCCCGGAATTCAGTGCGCACAGTTTCGTCGAGATCTTTGACACGATCGCGGAACTTTGCCTCGAATTCCTTCAGTTTCTCCTGCAGGCGCGCTCGCATATCGGGCTCGCCCGGCGTGTCCTGCGGCTGTTGCTCTTTGTCCTGCTCTTCCACAGATTGAGTCTCCTTGTCGGGCTCAATTAGGAGAGCACGTCCGCAATATTCTGTGGCAGCGGTACCGCGGTGTGCGCTTACTCGCCCTCGCCGGCACCGGCAACGGGTTCCCCCGACGGGCCGGCCGTGTTGTTTACCTGGTCGCGGAACTCCTTGCCGGGCTTAAATGCCACGACGGACTTGGCAGGTATTTGGATTTTCTCGCCCGTGCGCGGATTGCGGCCATTGCGGGCCTCTTTCGTTTTGAGGTAAAAGGTCCCGAATCCAACCAGGGAAACCTTTTCGCCGGCTTTGAGCGCCTCCTTCACGGATTCCAGAAACAGCTCAACGGAGTCCACGGCCTGCTTTTGTGAAATGCCGGTACGATCGCGCAGCAACGTTGCCACTTCAAGTTTGGTCATGTGCCAGATGCCCCTCAGATGGGTTTGCCTTATTACGACACTGCCATGCTGGCGGAACGGCGCATGTGTTTGTCAACCCTCATAAAATGAAAGGTTAAAGGCTGGCGACCCCGAGAGAGCGGGGTGGGTGGTCCATAGAATTGTGAGCGTAACAGATTGAAAAAGAACCGTTGCAATTTCGACCCTGCCCATGGGACAAATCGCAATACAGCTGTCTATTATCTGATGAACAGAGAGGAATCGTTGATGCGAACGAATCTAATTTATTTTGCGGCATCCATGCTGGTTATCTACGGCAATGCATGTCCGGCGGCTTTTACGGAAGTGGCTACGGCCCGGGGAGTGGCGGACACCAACCTTGCGCAGGGCGTATCGTTTGCAGACTTTGACAATGATGGGGACGACGATATGTCGCTCGCAGTGCACGACGCCGGTGTACGCAGGTTTATCAATAATGGCAGCGGGACGTTCACAGAACAGGCTGTGGCGTTACCGGGGGCACCACGCGGCGGCACGGCAATCTGGTTCGACTTCGATAAAGACGGCGACCTCGACGTTTTTGTCGCCTATGCTTTTGTAGATTCTCACCTGTACCGTAACGACGGTGGCGGAACCTATGTGGAGGTTTCGACCTTACTGTCCGCCACTGCGGCCGATTACACAAATGCGTTCACAGCAATGGCCGGCGATTTTGACAAGAACGGATACCCGGACCTTGTGGTAAGCCCCTATTCCGCAGCCAGCGGCCAGAACCGTATATACTCAAAGAATGCCACCGCGTTCACTGACACAGCAGCAGCGCCATTTTCAATTACGCTCTCACAGCCACGCAGCGGAAACGCAATGGACTTCGATAACGATGGCGACCTGGACATCTATTTCGGCGGCGAAGCTCTCGCTGCACAGCTTTACCGCAACGATGGCGGGGGCGTGTACACGAATATCGCACCGGGGACGCCGCTTGAGAATGGCTCCAAAAATGCCCGCGGCTCGGCATGGGGTGACATGGACAAAGACGGCGACCTGGACCTCGTGATAGCGAACACCAATGGCGGAGGGAATGCAATTATCCGTAACAACGGTGCTGGTGTGTTTGTCGATGTGAGCGCTGCGCCATTCAGCACCGGGATTGCAAACGCCATCAGTCCTTCATTATTTGACTATGACAACGACGGCGACCTGGACATTTTTGTACATACGCTTGACGACGGCGGGCCCGGGGCTCTGTACCGGAACGACGGCAACTTTACATTCGTCGATGTAACGGCAACAGACGCTCCGCTGTTCGCGAGCAACACGGCGGGTGGGCGCGGCGCGGCGGTGTCCGACATTGATAATGACGGTGACGTCGACTTGTACCGGGCAAATGGTACGGCGGCTTCTCCCAGTTACCTCTACCTGAATGGTACCAACGGAAGCAACTGGCTGAAGGTGAGGGTGGTTGCGAACGGCGGGGGCGACAAGCAGGCTGTCGGTGCACGTATCTCGGTGTATGACGCGGGCACGTCGACCATCCGTGGTTTCAGCCAGATCCAGAGCCAGACAGGCTATCTTTCGCAAAACTCCCGGATTCAGCACTTCGGTGTGCCTTCGGCCGGTAACTACGACGTGAAAGTTTACTTTCCGTTCACCAACCAGACTATCACTGCTTTGAACCGGACCGCAACGCAGACCGTAACTGTGACCGAGCCGGCTCCGCCTGTGCCCACCGGCGCTAAAGAGTGGGAGCTGTATTACTAAACCAGGAAAGAATAGCCCCGCGTCAACAAGGTGCCAGCAGGTGACGTCTAATCGGCATCGGTAAGAAACCAGGCGCGGGGTGATCAGAATGGTTAATTTCGCATGGCGGTGGCGAGTACTTCTCGCTGCCGCCTCTTTTATTGCAATAACACCGTCGCGATTCCCATCGAAGAACTAGCTTCGCGGCGAAATGCCACGCATTTAGAGCCGGTGAGGCGAGGGGTGAGCTGAGCGGAGGGAACGCAGGCGCTGATCCAGCGCGCTGAAGCGTGGCTCGGAGCTGACGTTGGCGATTGCCATGCTGACGGCGCGGCGCTGGCCGACAAGACAGACAAGCTGCTTCCCGCGTGTAACGGCAGTGTAGAGCAGATTCCGCTGCAGCATGACGTAGTGCGTGGTGTGGATGGGGATGACGACCGCCTTATACTCGCTGCCCTGGCTTTTGTGGATGCTGATGCAGTAAGCCAGCTCGAGTTCGTCCATGTCGTTGAATTCGTAGCTCACGATACGGCCGTCGAAGTTCACCTTCACGAGGTGATCTTCGCGGTCGATGCTGGCGATGAAACCGATATCTCCATTAAAGACGTCGCGGTCGTAGTTATTGCTCATCTGCATGACTTTGTCGCCGACGCGAAAGGTGGCGCCTCCGCGGTCGAGGTGTTGGCCGCTGGGATTGAGCACCTGCTGAATTTCGCGATTAAGATTCTGAGTGCCGATGACTCCGCGGTGCATAGGGCTGAGCACCTGAATATCGGTCTGCGGTTTCAATCCGAACTTGCCGGGTATGCGGTGGTGAACGAGCTCGAGCAATGTATTGAGGGTCTGAACCGGGTCGGCGGTCTCAAAAAAGTAGAAGTCACGCGGTGTGGTGTCTGTGTCCTTTGGCGGATTGAGCGTCGGTTGCTGGCCAGTGTTGATGCGATGTGCGTTGGTGACAATGAGGCTGGCCTGCGCCTGGCGGAAAATCTCGTTCAGGCGCACGACCGGGACGCTGCCGCTGTCGATAAGATCGAGCAGGAAGTTGCCGGGGCCGACGGACGGAAGCTGGTCGACGTCGCCGACGAAGATTACAGAAGAGGTGGATGCGACCGCCCGTAGAAGCGCATTGGCGAGCCCGATGTCGATCATCGACGCTTCGTCGATAATGAGAAAATCGCCGCGTAACGGGTTCTGCGGATTGCGCAGGTACTTGCCTTCCTGCGGGGAGAACTGCAGCAGCCGGTGAATGGTTGATGCAGGAACGCGTGTGAGCTCGTGCATGCGCTTGGCGGCGCGACCTGTCGGTGCAGCAAGCAACGTGCTGACGCCGCTCTTCTCCAGTATACGGAGAATCGCGCGAATGATGGTCGTTTTTCCGGTGCCGGGTCCGCCGGTGATGACGAGGACTCCCCCGCGCAGTGCATCTTTCACTGCAAGCCGCTGATTCTCAGCAAGGGTGAACTTGAAGTAACTTTCGAAATCGGCGAGTTCTTTATCAACCTCGAGTTTTGGGAACAGCTTCCCCGTGTTCAGCAGTCGGACGAGGTGCTCGGCAACCGCGGATTCGTGCGAGTGCAAATGACGCAGGTACACAGCCCGCGTGTTGTCTGGAAGCACGTCCAGCACAATGTGATTTTGCGCTTTGAGTGCGTTGATTGCTTCAATAATGAGCGCCTGCGCAACGCCAAGAATTTCGCAGGCCTTTGCAATGAGCGGGTCCGCGGGATAAAAACAATGGCCATCGCTGGCCATCTCCTGGAGCAGGTAGTGAATTCCGGCTTTGCTGCGTTCGATGCTTTCGACAGGGATGCCGATCTTCTGCGCAATCGCGTCGGCCGACTTGAATCCAATACCGCGTACATCAAGAGCGAGCTGATACGGATTGCGCTTAATCTGGTCCAGCGCGTCGCTTCCGTACTGCTTGTAAATGCGGGGGGCGAACCCCTGTGGCAGACCGTATTGCTGTAGAAACATCATGAGATCGCGGATGGAGCGGTGCTCTGCCCAGCCACTGGTGATCTGCTCGCGCCGCTTCTTGCCGATGCCGTCCACTTCGCCAAGGCGTTCGGGATTGTCTTCGATGACGTCGAATATTTCAGTGCCGAAATGGCTGACGAGGCGCTTGGCGTAGGTTTTCCCGATGCCTTTGATCAGCCCGCTGCCAAGGTACTTCTCGATGGCGGCGCCGCTGCCAGGCAGGATGCTTGTGTATTGCTCCACCTTGAACTGCCGGCCGTAGCGCTTATCCTGGATCCAGGTGCCCTGCACGCGAAGAATTTCCTGTGGCTGCAAACCCCCGAGATTCCCGACAATCGTGATTTCGATTTTTGAATCTTTCGGTCGCAGCCCTGCGATCGTGTAGGCGGTGTCTGGGTTGGTGTAGATGATCCTCTCGACCGTGCCCTCGATCAGCAGTAAATTGCCGCCTGCGGGCGGCGGTGAGGAATCAGGAATTCTTTCCGGCTGTTCAGAGGGGTCCTTCATGTTTCTCCGCCCGCCGCTGCTGCGCTTCGCGTTCCCTGCGAGCCGCAGAAATATCCAGTATCATCGATCGCGAGAGCATCAGTCCCAACAGGATAACTGTACCCGAGACGCCAAGGATAATGACCCATTTGAGGCGGCGCCCAACAGCGCGACCTGGATCGCGCTCAGCCGCGAAGGGCGTGTACGTTCGAAGATACTCTTTGATTTCCTGGCGGTGAGAGCTGCCGAACCGAATTGCCCGGTCATACGCGCGATTAGCGAGCGAGTGTTCGCCGTCGTGCTCCAGCAGTATGCCGAGCGCCAACCAGCCGTCTCCGAATTTCGGGTACTGGCGCAGTAGCTCGGCGACACCGTCGACTTTCACTTCGGGGAATGGCTTCACATCTTCCAAGGTTTCGGGAGCAGTCCGTCGTTGCTTCCAAACAGGCGTAAGCTCGTCCAGAAATACGTGTTCAGCAGCGTAAGCCGAAGTCGAGAGCTGGCGCTTTTGGAAGTCGACCATCTGGAGATGGTACTGCTCGGCATTATTGCGGAATTGCGGCCGTGACTTAATCGCGGCAGCAAGGCACGTAGTGGCATCGTCATAGCGGCCCTGGTTGTGAAAAAGCGTAGCCATGTTGCACAGCGTAGTAAAACGGTTTGGTTCATTCTGGATCAGGTCAGACCACAGTCGAATGGCTTCCGCGTCCTTGCCGTTCTTATGCAGGATAAAGCCGTAGTCATCGAGGTAGTCGGGATCGCTCCCATGCGCGGCCACGTCGGACTCGGTACGTTTTAGTTCGGCGCGGTAGAAATCTTTCGCCCGTGTCTGTTCGCTGGAGTAGCGCTCGTTAATCAACGCGTAGGCAGTCGTCTGTTCCCGCTTTTTCGGATCGAAGTTGTGCGCACCATAGAAGCAGGCTAGTGCTGGCAGGGGCAACATCCCGGCGAGCAGAACTACTAACAGCCGCAGGATCATGGAGATGATGTATTGGACGTGAAAGCGTAGACTGTGCCGTCGTATGCGGCAGCAAACAGTGTATTGCCGCTGATGCATGGGGTGGACAAAACGGGCACGCCAAAATCGTAGAACCATCGGACGTCGCCTGTTGCCTTATCGAGCGCGTACAGTTTGCCGTCGCTGCATCCAATATAGACGTGCTGCCCCGCAATCGTCGGCGAGGAGAACACCGCGGCGGAAGTCTTATCGTAAGGTGAGAGTTTCCACAGGCCGTTTCCCGTACGGAATACCCAGCGTTCTTCCAGGGTCTGGGTGTTGTAGCAATGTACCTCACCGGCGGCGCCGGCGGCAATGACAACCTCCGGATCAACGGCCGGCGTGCTGAGCGGACTTCCTTTTCCGAGTGACCGTGTCGTGATGTCCTGCCCGTTTTGCAGGTCGATGATTTTCAGAGCGCCGAGGGTATCGATCGCGTAGCCGCGGCCCTGCGCAACTGCGATGGAGCCATGGGTGCCTTTGCATTCGTTCACCCACTTCACCTGGCCATTATTCACATCGAGCGCGTAGATCGAGGCGGCTTTCTTATCCTTGTTCAGCCAGTTGGCGCCCATGATGACAATGTCCCCGGCGAGAGTGGGGCAGGCGTAACTGGAGATCCAGTCTTTACCAAAATTGTTCGTCCATTTGTGTTCGCCAAACTGCGAGTCGAGCGCCTGCAGCATTGCCGAACTGCCAAGGATTGCAAGGCGGCCCTGGATGGCGGGGCCTGAGTAGAACCAATGCTGCTGGAATCCATCGGCCAGCTTGCCCGTGGCTTCCACGTCGCCCTTCTCGGGGTTAATGGTATAGACGGTTCCGCCGACAGAAAGCGCGTAGAGCTTTCCGGGACCGTCTTCCTTATCTCCTGCAAAGGCGGCGCTGTGGTTGATCATGGAATCGGCGCGTATGAATTTCACGGGGTCTCCGCTTTTCGCGTCGAGCAGCCACACGCCGTTATTGATCATGTTGTCGCGGTCTTTCACGGTCATTGCGAGCCGGCCCTTGAAGAGCACCGGTGATGCGAGATCGATGTACCCGTGCGTCGGTGTTGCCCAACTGACCTTCAGCGGCGGCGCGAGCGCCGTTGAGCACTGTCCAGTACGCTGCGCATTGCCCATAAACTGCGGCCAATCGGCGCCGAGCTTTACCTCCGCTGCAGATGTGCCACGCTGGACGGGCCGCGTTACAGTCTGGCTGGTCTCCCACTGTTCGCCGCGGTAATTGGTGGCGCGTACACGAAGCATGAACTCTGAGGGCAATTCAGTTCCGATGCGTTTGGAATCGAGCGGGGCCATCCAACTAATCGGGCTTACCTGTTTAAGTTCACCCTGGGCCGCGGGGGCCTGCCCGATTTGCTGTACGCGGAAGCGTGCTTCGCGCACTCCCCCGCTGCTGTCGTAGATGTTTGCGAACAGGCGTTCGGGTCCGCTCAGCTCTCCCTGCGGATAGGTAATTGTCAGGCGTTTACCGAATTCGTTAATGCGATACTCGCTGTTGATCTGCTCTCCGTGAATGGAAACAATACGGAAGCTGGACGGCGATCCATCAATACCGCCCATCAGGAATGTCGGGTGGTTGATGTTTACGAGGCCGTTCTCGTGTGAGGTCATTTTGTTGGAATGCCAGTGGCCCGAGAAAACGGCGCGTATGCCATACTTCTGGAACTTCTCGAGGTCCTTTTCGTTCGCGGGGAAATGTTGAAAGGCGAGAAGGCGTTTGCCACGTGCAAGCATACGAAGGTCGCGTTCAAGCCAGCGGTCCTGTCGCTCGGACTGATTGACGCAGTTGAGCATTAGCAGGTGCCATTCGCCAAAGTCGACGGAGTAGTAATCAGGTCCAAGGAACTGGTGATAGTTACGGGTTTTGTAGTCGCCCTTGTTTACGTCGTGATTGCCGATGACGTGGAAGTATGGGATTCTGCACAGCCGGCTGGTGCTGGTGTAGACCTCGTATTGTTCCAGGCTGTTGCCGGAGTTGAGCAAGTCGCCTGTGGCAACAACAAAGTCAGCGGCAGGAGCAAGGTTGCTGATTTCTTCAAGTCCCGAGGCAAAGCGTTCCCTGTCTTCGGTGCCATTGATGTGAATGTCGGTGGTCTGTACGAACCTGAATTCGCTGGAGTCCGGCTTGGCTGTGCGCTTTAGAATGAAATCATGCTGAAACGTGCGTGGACCAGATGTCTGGGCGACGGCGACGGATGTGGTTGCGGTGCTGGTAAAATCATCGGGCAACAATGCGTAGAATTGCGACGTGCGCTGGTAGTTGGCTGGGCGTGTTATGTACACGACTTTAGACTCGGCAGTAAGCGGCAGCGTATACTTTCCGTCATTACCTGAGAAAATAATCTGGTCGCCATCGCTGACGCCCACCCCGCCGATTACTACGTCGGCTTTGGCGTCAAACTTACCGTTATTGTTCGTGTCCTCGTAAATGCGCCCGGTGGCGAGCGCCGCCGCGGTGCTTTCATCCGAGAATTCGAGGGTGAGCGTTGTCACCTCCGCTGCAGTCAGGAGTGCGGGGATTCCGCACAAAAGGATAAGTATGGCGTTTTTTATGGTCATTTAGTTTCGAAATTCTGAAAATCGAAACCGTGAAGTATAGTGAGATTATTGAGGATCATTTTGCCCGGCCACGCAATGTGGGCGAATTGCGGGGGGCAACTGCGGTCGGCGAAGCAACCAACGCTGTATGCCTGGATAAGCTGCGGCTGTGGCTGCGCCTCGAAAATGACGTCGTGGCCGAGGTGCGGTTCCAGGCAGAGGGGTGTGTACCGTCCATTGCAGTTGCTTCATTCCTGACAGAATGGCTGGTGGGGCGAACTGCTCCTGAGTTGCGTGCCACGACCGCCGAGGACGTTGAAGCCGCCGTGGGAGGCCTGCCGCGCACAAAAGCGCATGCCGCGCACCTCGCCATCGAAGCGATTCAGCACGCATTTAAAAATATCTGAACCACAGAAGCACCTGCCGCTGAGGTCAGCTCAACTTATTTGACGGTGTTGGAGACCTTGATTTCGCCGCTGATGATTTTGGCTTTCAGGTCTTCGACCTTCTTGTGGATATCGTCGCCAATCAGTGCCTTGTTTCTTTCGTCGTATACGTAGCCGACACCGCCGTCCTTGAGTCCGAAGGCGTGATTGCCGCCTTTGAAGTGTCCGTCGGCGGTTTCTTTAATGATGTTAAAGATCGCCTGGTCTGTGTTTTTGATCATGCTGGTCAGGATGACACCGGGCGCGGCTTCGTCGGCCTGGTCACGGTCCACCCCAATTGCCAGTTTCTTGCGTTCTTCGGCGGCTTTAAACACACCCAGGCCCGTTGAGCCGGATGCATGGTAGATGATGTCGACACCAGAGTCGTAAAGGCTGTTGGCGAGCTCTTTGCCCTTCTGCGGATCCTTAAACGCGGTATCGCTAACCCCCGCGTAAACGGCTTTGACCTCCACCTTCGGGTTTGCCGCTTTCGCGCCCTGGATATAGCCGGCCTCAAATTTTTTGATGAGCGGACTTTCCACGCCACCAACGAACCCGATCTTGCCGGTGGTAGACTTCATGGCCGCGATGGCACCGACGAGAAATGATCCCTCCTCTTCCCGAAACGTAAGTGCCGCAAGATTAGCAGGTATTTCGTCGTCACCAACCGTAAAGTCGATGCAGCCGTATTTCTTTTTTGGGAAGTCATGCGCCATGGCGCTGATTTCATCTGTGAACAGGAAACCGATGCCGAGAATCAATTCTGCATCACCCTTGGAGAAGTTACGCAGATGTGCCTCGCGGTGCGCGCCTTCGCCAGGCTCGCGATATTCTGCGGCGATGCCGAGTTCCTTTTGCGCTTTCATCAGGCCGGCATAGGCAGCATCGTTGAACGATTTGTCCCCGCGCCCGCCCACGTCGAACACCAGCCCGACTTTGATCTTCTTACCAGCAGCCGCGGAGGAGGTTGTCTCGGCGGCCATTGCATTCATCGTCGTGAGGGCAGCGAGTGCAAAAGTGGTGAGATGCTTCAGCATTAGGGTTACTTCTCCTGGTTGTATTTCGAGTGTATTGGCTTAGAGTTAAGAGAGCGAATCGGCGTCTGGCAGAAAGGCTTGTCAAGCGGCGGCGCACAGGGCAGCGACGACAAGGATCCGCATATTATGCGGCGTGCCAGGTGGCCAGCCGGTTGATGATCCATGATGCCAGGAAAAAACCCGGCCATTTCTGACCGGGTTTCGGAAACTTCTGGTGGCGTATGGCTGCCGCGATTAGCGCTTCGAGAACTGGAACCGCTTGCGGGCGCCCTTCTGGCCGTACTTCTTGCGCTCCTTCATGCGCGGATCGCGCGTGAGGAGACCAGCGCGCTTGAGCATAATACGCAGCGCGGGGTTGGCCTTTAGCAGTGCACGGGCAATACCGTGACGGATGGCGCCGGCCTGGCCCATCGTGCCGCCGCCCTGTACATTGACGATGATGTCGTACTTCGAAACTGTGTGTGTCTCACGCAGCGGCTGCTTAATGATCTGCTCGATGAGGGGACGATCGCCGAAGAAGGTCTTCCAGTCTTCAGTGTTCACGACCAGCTTGCCCTTGCCGGGGCGAAGATAAACTCGGGCCGTGGAGGTCTTGCGACGTCCGGTACCGTAATATTGCTCGATTGCCATGTTTAGTCCTGTGCTCCTGCTGTGCTGCGCGCTTTGGTCAGAGTAATGGTCTGGGGTTGCTGTGCCGAGTGCGGATGCTTGTCATTTGTGTAAAAACGTATGTTGGTGAGAAGGGCATCGCCAAGACGATTCTTTGGCAGCATGCCCTTGACCGCAAAACGCAGTACTTCCCCAGGCTTGCGCTGCTCCAGGTGCTCGGCTGTTTCGGCCTTGTAACCACCAGGGTATCCGCTGTGGCGGTGGTAAAGCTTCTGCTTGGTCTTGCGACCCGTCAGGACAGCCTTATCGGCGTTCAGCACGATGACGTGGTTCTGCGGATTAACCGCAGGGTGAAAAGTTGGATCGTTTTTGCCGCGCAAAACCGCTGCAATACGTGAAGCAAGACGCCCGACGATTTCACCCTTCGCGTCGACGACGTACCACTGCTCCTTAATGTCCCCCGCTTTGGGGTAATACGTGCCCATGAAAACCTACAGCCTCCAATGTTTCGAGAACAAACCCAGCGCAACTATAGACCGCGGCGAAGTTTATTCGAATGCAGTCGACAGCCGGGTAATTACGGTTATGGCAGTCGTATGTGACCACTAAACCGAGCACCCGAATTGTTGCGCTGGACGTTGGCGACGTCCGGATTGGAGTCGCTGTGAGTGATCCTACCCTGCTGCTGGCGTCTCCCTTCACGATTGTGCACAGAAAAGAGGGAAATGCAGCGGGAAGAATTGCGCAAATCGTGCAGGAACAAGGCTCTATGCACCTGCTGGTAGGATTGCCGAAGAACATGGACGGCAGCATAGGGCCGCAGGCGAAGAAAGTGCAGGCATTTGTAGAGCAGTTGCGCGACCAGTTAGCAGACGTGGACTTCGTGTTCTGGGACGAGCGGCGGACAACCATGGAGGCGCGGGCAAATCGAATTTCCGCCGGGAAGAAGAAGTCGCAGCGCGCACAGGCTTTGGATTCCGAGGCGGCTGCTGTGCTTCTGCAGAGTTACCTGGAATACCTGCGCCATCAGTGAATCTCTGACTCGCGAGTCGTCGTGAGATTCGGCGTTACAACGATAATCTAAAAAGTCTCGCGCGCATCACCAAATAGATGAACTGCAGATTTCCGAGAAGGTAGCGCCGTCCCAGCCTCTTCGGCTCCAGCATAAGCCGGAAGAGCCATTCCAGCCCGGCGCGTCGCATCCAGACCGGTGCGCGGGCACGGGCTTTTCCGTGGTATTCGAACATCGCGCCGATGCACCAGACCACTTTGCATGGAATACGGTGCAGGTTCGCAGCGACCCATTTTTCCTGCAGTGGCACGCCGAGCCCGACGAGCAGAACGTCCGGCCGTGTGTCGCCTATACGCACGAGCGCCGCTTCTCCCCCATCGGAGAAGTAGCCGGCTTCGGAACCTGCGATATGAACTCCTGGTACATGAGTCTTCCAGTGAGTGGAAGCACTCTCCGCGACAGCGGGCTGGGATCCGAGCAGGAAAAGCGATACGCCCGCTTCGGCCGCACGACTGCAAAATTCCACAATGAAATCCGCGGCATTCACCCTTTCGGGAACAGGGCTTCTCAGCAGCTCGCTGGCCCACACTATTGCCTGGCCGTCGGCATACACACCATCCGCGCGCTTCAGAAGCTGGCGGTAGTCCTCATCTTTTTGAGCAAGAACGGTGCACCAGGCGTTTATGTAAGTGACGAACACGGGAGCATCCGACATCGGAGCCGCAGCAACACGGACAAGCGAGTCGATAAATTCCTTTGTCGTGAGCCGAAGCAGCGGCAGCCCAAGAAAATCGACCCTGGCTGTTTCTCGGAGCCCGTTCATGCTGGGCTAGTCACGAACTGGCGTTGGGTCGCGCGAGAGCAGTAGCTGGTCCATTTCGTTAAAGCGGGCAGCGATCTGTCCTGAGTTGCTTATCTGCACCACTACATTTGCGTCCTGCCGCCGGAATCTGATATGCAGCGGCCTGGCGTCTGAACCCCGGTCCTGCGGCTCGTAGTTCAATGTCTTGTCGTCCTCTATATTGCCGCCGAACTGCTCATTCGCGAAGAACTCGCGGTAGCGTTTAGCGCGAAGCAGTTCGCTATACTCGTCGTAAAACTCCGTTGCGTCTTTGCGGGTGTCCCACGTAGTTTTCCATAGGTAGACATACTCTTCGCCCTTGCGATAGATTACGAACTGATCGCCGTCCCATCCTTCGCCGACGCGCTTCGCCTTGTTCCACTCGCGCCAGACCTCGAACAGTGTCTTGATCTGCATCTCACCCCAGTTGCAGCGCATGGTACGTTTCCATCCTTTACCAAGGATCGACTGGATGGCCGGTATGGAAACAGTCGTTGGCAGATCGAGATCACCGGAAGCGTATTTGTCGGAGTGCAGGATCTGTTCGGTGCTCACGGGAACACGTACAAACGCAAGTTCGCGAAGATCCGGATCCTGGTAGGAGATCTTCATGAGAAATTCAGCTCCCCCAAGATAGGGGAAGATTAGCTGCTGCCGCAGAAAGTAAGGGGTGGCGTTGAGCGCACTCTGGTCAATTTTAAGTACGTCCAATAGTTTAAGCACGTCGGAGCCGCTGAGGGATGTTCCCGCGTAGTCCTGCATCAGTATGGTGGCGTCGCCCTCGATCACTGCCAGGGCAGCCGTGGCTGCATCGTTGTTTTCCAAATCACGCAGCGGCATCCGGCTGAAATTGTAGTGCTGGTCCTGCAGCGCGTGACAAATTTCATGCGCGAGAATGATCTTCGCCAGCGGACGCGAAAGATCAAAATCAGCAAGCACGTAAAGCTTCTTCGTCTTGTCATCGTACAACCCGGCAATCTGCTCGGACAGCAAACTGAGTAACGTCTTGCGCAGGTTGGTTCGCTCAGGAATCGCGCCCACAATTTTACAGGCAGATTCATACTCGGCAAGCCAGCCGGGGGGCAGGTCCTCCTCCAGTTTCACTTCCAGGAACTTCTTCAGGGCGTTTCGCTCGAGTATCTGGAAACGCACCGGCTGCAGAGGCGGCAGGTTTCGCAGCTCAGCGACGGCAGAGGTAATTTCGTTCAGTAATGCGTCCGGATCGAAACCTGTCTTCTCGTAGAGCTCTATAGCACGAATGAGCTCTTCAATATGGGTACGATCGGCGCTGCCTTCCGGCAGTTTGCGGGCGCTTTGCTTCAACTGGCGCAGCTCAGTGGCAAGCTCCTCAGGGGCCATGACGCGGTAGACGCGCGGTAGCCTGCCATTCAGCGCTGCGGTGGTGGGTTGATCGGAAACAACCAGCTTTCCGGGATCATCTACGCGGCGCTTCGTCGCACGTTGGGCGGACCCGCGTTCCGCTGCGGATGTCGGCAGGCTGAGGCAGCAGGTTGCCGCAGCCAGTAAGAGCAATTTCGTTACTTTGGGAAACGGCATGTAGATAATTATCTATTCCTTGTGGTGACCAATACCCGGCCAGTGCCTGCGTTTCTTACGCTCGTCCTGCCGAGTGTCCATATAGAAGCGCTCACCCAGGTAGAACTTTCGAGCCTCGGGGCTGTTCACCAGCTCGTCCGCGGTGCCGGACGTCATTACCCGACCTTCAAAAATAATATACGATCGATCGGTTACCGATAAAGTTTCCCGCACGTTGTGGTCAGTGATCAGCACACCCAGCCCACGCGCCTGCATCTGGAAGATAATATCCTGGAGATCTTCGACTGCCTTGGGGTCCACACCTGAGAAAGGCTCATCAAGCAGGATGAATGTGGGCTGATTTACCAGCGCCCTCGCGATTTCGACGCGCCGACGCTCGCCGCCTGATAATGTATAGGCGATATTTTTTGCCAGGTGAGAAATGCCGAGTTCCTCGAGCAGCATCTCCAGCCGTTCCCTGCGCTGGGCCGCCGTGAGCTTCGTTGTCTCAAGGATCGCCATGATATTCTGTTCGACCGTAAGCTTACGAAATATCGACATGTCCTGCGCCAGGTAACCCAGGCCCATGCGGGCGCGGCGGTGCATGGGCATGCCGGTAATGTCGACGTCGTCCACGAGAACACGACCGCCGGTTGGCTTGATAAGGCCAACGACCATGTTGAAGGTGGTGGACTTACCGGCGCCGTTTGGTCCAAGCAGGCCGACGATCTCGCCCTTGCGCAACTCAATGGAAACATGATCGACGACACGCCGGCCGCTATACTCCTTGATTAGATTTTCTGTAAATAGCCGCGACACTTCGTTAGTTCAGTCCTTTAGCTTTCCGTCAGCAAATTGCACGTTGAAGCAAGCGTTTGATCCATGAGGACGTGCGATGCGAGTCAATTCCATTCTCTGAAAGGGGGTTTCGAGTGACGCCAAAAAGAAAGATCTCCCTGGTGCGGTGGACAATCAGCCTGGCGATTATGCTGCCGCTGGTTTTTATCTGGGCGATGTTCCTGGGTAAGTGGTGGCTTCCGTACAAGGTAGTTTCCGCATCGATGAGCCCGACGCTCGAAGCAGATGATCGCGTAATTATGAAGCAGGTAGAGAACTTTGGGAATCTTCGCGACGAGATTATCGCATTCAAAGATCCCACGGGCGAAGGCGGCGCGCTGACAAAGCGTGTGATTGCTGATGAGAACAGCACGGTTCAGATGCGAAACGGACAGATGTTTGTCGACAGTGCTTCGCAGCCGGTGCCTGGAGAGACGATCGCAAATGTTCCCGACCAGAAGTGGGAAGTAGGCCCGGGTGAGGTTTTCGTGGTCGGCGATAACCGTAACGACAGCTTCGATAGCATCGATTATGGGCCGATTGGGCGAACCAGTATTCTTGGTGTGATTACGTTTCGTTACTGGCCGTGGGCTCGAATCGGCAGGGTCGCCGGCTAAGTTCAGGAGATTACGTCGTGCAGGTGAATCATTCCGACGGGCCTGCGCTGTTGATCCACCACCGGCAGCACGAGTATTTTCTTCGCGCCGTCTTCCATGATATTGATCGCTTTCGCGGCGAGTGTGTCAGGAGTCACGCTGGCCGGGGAACGTGTCATAAATTTCGACACCGGCTGCGCAAATAAGTCCCGGACCGTAGAATTCTGGTCGTCCGCAAATCGTTCTATGGTTCGGCGGAAATCGCCATCCGTCAGAATACCAACAAGTTCACCGCCGTCATCAACAATACTGACGGCACCCTGTTTTGCTGCGGTAATGACCGCGACCGCGTCGCCAAACGGGACGGTCTCTGAAACGACGGGATTCTGCTGGCCTTTCATAATGTCCGATACACGGCGGAGAAGGCGTCCCAGGGCCCCGCTGGGGTGGCGCAGCGCAAAATCGTCCGGTTGAAAGCCACGGCGCTCGAGCAGCACAACGGCCAGTGCGTCACCCATCACAAGCGCAGCGGTGGTACTCGTTGTGGGCGCCAGGTTCATCGGGCAAACTTCACGATCCACCTGGATATCGAGCACGACATCTGCCTGGCTGGCGAGCTCGCTATCCCCGGTCCCGGTCATAGCAATGATGAAGTTCCGGTTGTGCTTCAAAAATGGCAGACAACCGAGCACCTCCTGCGTCCTGCCACTGTTACTTACGGCAATCACGATATCCTCGGTGTTGACCATTCCCAGGTCACCGTGAAGGCCCTCCGCCGGATGCATAAAGAAAGCTGGGGTGCCGGTGCTTGCAAAAGTCGCGGCAATCTTGCGCGCCACCAATCCGTGTTTTCCCATGCCGGTGAGCACAATTCTCCCCCGACAGGCCAGGATAGCCTCAATGGATGCGTCAAAGCTTGACCCAAGTCGGTCCCCAATGGCTCTGACGGCGTCTGCTTCCTGGTCGAAAACAGCTTTTCCGCGTTGATAAGGAGCTTGAAGCTGCCGGTCCAAACACATCCTCCAGTAATATTGAAACTAGAGGGTGTTGGTAAAGGTTTAGATTTGTCTCAACAGTTATATTTTGTGATCGGGCGGGCTTTCGGAGTACTGAATGATGGGAAATGCGGGTGACCTTCCTTTGGGTAACTGCATGCACATGAGTAGTTTAGTACCCATCGCTATAACACATAACCCATTGTATTAACACGCTTTATACATAAACTAAAGCATAAAAAAGGTGGCACGGCAACCGCTCAATGCCGGAGTATCCAATTTCCCTCGGAGGAAAAATTATGAAGAAGAGCCTTAAAGGCTTCACACTTGTTGAGATCATGATCGTCGTTGCGATCATCGGTATCATCATCGCAATCGCGGTGCCCGCTTTCTTGCGTGCACGTGAAAACTCCCGTGGCCGCGCTTGCCAGGAGAACCTTGCAAAGATCGACGGCTCCAAGGAGCAGTACGGCCTTGAGTTCAAGCTCGCCAACGGCGCTGCTGTTACGATGACCCAGCTGATCCAGCCGAACGGCGTGCCGGTCGGTGAAGGCTATCTCAAAAAGACGCCAATATGCCCAGCTAACGGTGTGTACACCGTTGGAAACCTCGGCGCTAACCCTCTCTGCGCCTACACCAGCGACAAGACGTGGGCTGAGAAGCACGAATTGCAGTAAGAGGCACAAACTCTATCATGTGAACGGGGGTGAATGGCTCGCCATTCACCCCCTTCTTTTTTCAGTATCGCCCATCAAGCTTATCTTCTCGCGCCAAATGGCATTAATCATGGCTACAAGAGGAGTTCTCAATGAGGTTCCGGGATTCTCGCGGGTTTACCCTCGTCGAGATTGTTATAGTCGTCGCGATCATAGCCATTGTTGTAGGCATTGCGGCGCCTACATGGTTTCGGCAGAGAGAAATAAGCCGTGCGACTGCATGCCAGGAAAATCTGGGTAAAATTGATCATGCGATTGAACAGTACGCGATGGAATTCAGGCTTTCGAACGGTGCACCCATCAATTACCCGGACGACCTGATAAAGCCCGCGGGTGTAGACAAAGGCTCCGGCTTCCTGCGAGTTGAGCCGACCTGTAATGCAGGTGGTACATACACAGTCACTGTCGTTGGAACGGAACCCACTTGCTCCATCGGAGCCACCAATGATCCGTTTGCTTCACATGTGATCCAAAATTAAGTTTCAGCGATGCTGCGCCAGCATTTTGATGGTTTCCCAAACTGTCTTCATCAACGGCAGCTTGCTCTGGTTACGCTTCTTGTCGTAACGCAGCACAAACGGTATCTCCGTCATTTTCTTCGTGAGAGTACTAAGCCGCACAAGAAGTTCATCCGTGCAGGCAAAGCCTTTGCGGGTTATAAGATGGCTGCCGAATTTCTCAGTAGCATCTCTAAGTACTCCGACGCGATAGGCCCGGTACCCGCAGGTGTAATCGCGCACTTCGGGGAGCCGAAGGAAGACCTGGAAAAGAAGCCGCGCGCCTCGACTGAGAAACCGCCGAAATAGCGGAACGCCCACCTCCTGGCTTCCCTGCTGGAAACGTGATGCAATTACGACGTCATATCCGTTGCTCCAGATTCGGTCGGTCATTTGAGGGACGTACTTTGGTGAATGCGTATTATCAGCATCCATAAAGACTGCTACGTCGTCAGGGCTGTGCGACAATTGCAGCACGGCGCTAATGCCGGTTAGTATCGCATTGCCGAGACCGGCGTTATGCTCGTGCGTTTCTATGAGGAGCGGGAATTCCGCAGCCATCTGCAACAGGATTTGCGGCGTGGCATCGGTTGAGCCGTCGTCGACGATGATAATTTTGTAGGGCTGACCGGTTGCACGAAGCACATCCACTGCTTCGCGGATCAGCGGTTCGATGTTTTCTGCTTCGTTATACGCGGGCAGAGCCAGAAAAATATGCTGCGGCGGCGGGCTCATTGCGTCGTCAACTGGAGTAGCGCGGGCTTTTAACCTAACGCGCTGCGGTCAGCGCACCAAGAATCTGAGGGCTGTTTTTCTGAACCAGCTCTTGAGCTGCCGTAAGTACTGTGAGCATATCGCGCTCGCTGATCGCAAGCGTGGCGAGTGTGCTGTCGAGTGATTCGGAGCATGTGGCATCCGGCAAGCTCACATTGATGACTTTAATCGATTGGGGTGCGTTGTACATTACCGTGGCGAACGTTTGTGCACGGGTACCGAGCGCAGTCGCAGCGCGGTCAATGTACTCAACTGAACTGACATAGCCATCGGGGTTTCCACTTTTCTTCTCCTTAAGAGGAGCGCCGACGTTTATGCTGACGACAACAAGACGCTTGGCTGCGGATGCCTGCTGCAGGTGTCCCAGATATAGCCCAACGATACTATCGACGCCTGAATTGTCATTTACCCCTCCGTCTGCGAGGTGCACATACCCAGGCGTTGCGTAATTCTGGAGCGCAGCCGGTCCTGGAATCAACGGGTAGGCCGAGCTGGCAGCAACTGCATGGGCGATCTTGAACCTTCCGATATCGGAATTGATCGCATCGAATCCGAAAGGTGTGAAGATCGGAGTCGACGCGATCTGTGCCAGGGCTGTGAGTGCCGACTGGTCCGACTTTGGAGCAATCGAAGGCAGGCTTCCGATGAGCTGCATCGGGTTGACGGTAAAGCTCTGCTGCACATTGAGATTTGTGAAAAGGAATTTCTGCCCGGTATCGAGCGAGGTTGCATTCAGGATGGTGACCGGAGCTTCGCCGCGAAGTTCGCGCTCCAGAAGATGGTCGAAATCGCTTCCCTGGAATATGTGCTGGTCGAAGGCATTGCCGAGTGTTTGCACAAAACGATAGCGGGAGTAGTACTTTGCAACAGCTTCCCATGGAGCGGTCAGGTAATGTGCCACACCTCGGAATTCGAAATCGACGGTCATGTTGGACTTGAAGCGCTGGAAGAAAGCACACATCTCTTCCTCGCTCGAGAAATCATTGGGCTTAAAGAGACTGTAATAAGCAGCCGCAAGGCTGCCGCCGCTCACCCCTGAAATAGCATCGCAGTTGTCCATGAGGGATCGGCCGGGGTGGCGAGGATCGGGCAGGTGGGCCAACTGCTCCAGGACGCCGGCGGCAAAGACGGCCGAACGTGTGCCTCCACCGGAAACAGCGACAGCGAAGTTGGTTCCGTGCTCCATGACCTCAGGCTGTGGCGGACAAGTGTAACCGGCGGAATTATCAAAGACGTAGATGGGCAGAGTGAGAAAATGCCAGCGAAACTGGTCGAGTTTGTCGCCCAGCAATACACAACCGGTTAAGGTCAACGCTGCCAGACTGCAAAGCAGCAGGCGCCACGATCTTCTCAATCCATACTCCCGATCCGTAGATTACACGAGGGTTTCCGTGTGTGAGACGAGTGGTTTTGAATGCTCAGCGTCAGGTGTGCAACCACAAAATGCGCGTTCTTAGACTGACTTTTGCGGACATACGCGCTGCCCGACCCGCGCGAAACCGGTTGACCGATCTCCCGAGCATATCAAGTTGTACGGCAACTGAGTGATACGCCGGTGACTGGAGATTTATTAGTGGCAAAAGAGGAAGCGGCAGGACGGACAGCTGAGAAGAAGTTTATAACGGCAATCACACCCAAGAGCGAGAACTACTCGCAGTGGTACCTTGACGTTGTACGTAAGGCGGACCTGGCCGACTACACAGCCATCAAGGGGTGCATGGTTATAAAGCCTTACGGTTATGGGTTATGGGAAAACATTCGCGATGCACTGGACCGGCGGATTAAAGAAACAGGACACCAGAACGCCTACTTCCCGCTGTTTGTGCCTGAGTCGCTGCTGAATAAGGAAGCAGCCCATGTGGAAGGTTTTGCGCCAGAGGTCGCGTGGGTTACGCATGGCGGTAATGAACCCCTTGAGGAACGGCTTGCTATCCGCCCGACTTCCGAAGCGATCATTTGCTCTATCTACTCGGACTGGGTGCAAAGCTACCGCGATCTGCCTATCCTGATAAACCAATGGGCAAACGTAGTCCGCTGGGAAAAAGTGACCCGACTGTTTCTCCGCACGACCGAGTTTCTGTGGCAGGAAGGTCACACGTGCCACCGGACACAGGATGAAGCGCAGGAAGAGACGCTGAAGATGCTGCGGGTTTACCAGGAATTCGCCGAAACGGAGCTGGCAATGCCGGTCATCCCGGGGCAGAAAACCGATAATGAGAAGTTCCCAGGTGCGGAATTCACCTACACCATCGAAGGCATGATGAGCGACGGGAAGGCGCTGCAGGCAGGTACGAGTCACAACCTGGGCCAGCACTTCGCGAAGATGTTCGACATTATCTTTGAGGATGAGGACCAGGTACGCAAGCACGTGTGGCAGACAAGCTGGGGCGTGTCGACGCGGCTTGTGGGCGGCCTGATCATGACTCATGGAGACGAGAACGGGCTGGTGCTGCCACCACGGGTTGCACCCATTCAGCTGGTTATTGTGCCAATCTTCAAGGCCGCGAACAAAGAGGAAGTTGTCGGCAAAGCGCGAGGACTGGAGCGCGAGTTAAAGGGGATCGCGCGGGTTAAACTGGACGATCGCGAGCAGTACACTCCGGGGTGGAAGTTCAATGAGTACGAAATGAAGGGTGTACCACTGCGGCTGGAGATTGGGCCAAAAGACATTGAGAAGAGCCAGTGTGTGCTGGCGCGGCGTGATACGCGCGCGAAGGAATTCGTGCCTCTTGCGCAGCTGGCCGAGCGGGTGCCGCAGTTGCTGGCGCAGATCCAGACAGAGATGCTCGAACGTGCACGGGCGTTTCGCGACGAGAACACGCGGCGTGCAAAGGATTTTGACGAGTTCTCGAACTTGATTGAGAATGAGCGCGGGTTCGTCCTGGCGAACTGGTGCGGCAATGGCGACTGCGAGTTGAAGATCAAGGAACAGACAAAGGCGACCATTCGATGCCTGCCGCTGAACGACCAGAATGAATTGCTGGCGGCGCCGGCAGGCAATTGTGTTCACTGCGATGCAGCCGCGAAGCATGAAGTGTATTTTGCGAGAGCATATTAGAGAAAACAAATGGGCGGAGAAGTTTTCGCACTTGAGATAAGCTTGCCGGCGGTTGGGAGCTGGCCGCTTTTATTGCTCTCTTCTGACTCGTCGACATGCTGCGTGGTGACTGGATGGCTCCGGGACAGCATCGGGTCAATTGAACCCTGAACGTTTGGGCAACTCGACAATACATCGCGTTCTCCAACTCACTTCCACATCCGACCTGGGCGGTGCGGAGCGGATGGCGCTGTGGCTTTCACGGGGACTGGATAGCGAGAAGTTTCGGCCGCACATTGCTTCGCTGATTGGATCGGGCGCACTCGTGCGTGCAGCGGCAGATGCGGGAATTAGTGCAACCCATCTCCAGTTCCGCAATGCGGCTGATCCGGGCGGCATTCGCCGACTCGTGCAGCTGATCCGGCGTGAGAAGATCGACATAGTACAAACGCATGGATTACGCGCAGATGCGGTGGCGCGATGGGCGGCGCGGCTCGGCGGCGCACGTGTGATTGTATCGACAATCCATTCCATTGATCCCTGGCGCCGGTGGCAGCACTCCGTGTTGGACCGGCTTACCGCGCCCCTTGTCAGCCATTTCGTTGCTGTCTGCGAAGCCGCGAAGCAAGCTGCCGTGCAACGCGAGCACGTTACTGCGGCGAAGGTTTCGGTGATTTATATCGGACTGCCACAGCGTGAGATTCCGCGTGCGAGGCGAGACGAACTGCGTTTGAAGTTTGGAGTGCCTCCCGAAGCTTACCCGGTCGTCGGCATCCTGGCAAACCTGCGCGACATGAAAGGCCATCGACATGCTATCGACTCGCTACCAGCGCTGCTGCAGGAGTTTCCGACAGCGCACTTCGTTTTTGCGGGACGGGATGACAGCAATGGTGCGGTGGAGCAATACGCCCGCGAAAAGGGCGTTCGCGGCAGCATCAGCTTTCCTGGATTTGTAGAGAACAGTGCTGAAGTGCTGGCGGCGATTGATCTGTTTCTGTTGCCGAGCGACTGGGAAGGTCTGCCGGTTTCGATTCTGGAGGCCATGCAGGCAGGAGTTCCTGTGATTGCCACACGTGTGGGCGGAATTCCGGAGATTCTGCGCGACGATGTTGAAGGTGTGCTGATCGAGCCGCGGCAACCGCAGCAGATCTCCCGGGCAATTATTGAGCTCACGCAGGATTGGCCAAAACGCGCCCGCTTATGCAAGGCTGCCGCGGCAAAATCAGTCACTACTTTTTCGATTCAACATATGACCGCACAATACGAGGAACTTTACCTGAACCTGCAGACAAAACGCACGGGATGAGGGTGTTCTGCCGAATCGACTCTAAGACTCCAGCACTTCCTTATAAAATTCCTCCATCCCGGCGATCATGGCGTCATACGAGAATAGCGCCTGCACACGTTGAAGACCAGCGCGTCCCATTTCTTTTGCATCTGTTGGCTTTTCCAAGAGCAGGTTGAGTTTAGCTGCCATCTCGGCCGGTTGTTTCGGCGGCACGAGAAAGCCTGTCACGCCGTCCTGTACCTGCTCGCAATTGCCGCCTACCGCTGTCGCCAGAACAGGTAGTGCGGATGCCATGGCTTCCAGCACGGCGTTTGAGAATCCTTCCTCATGCGAGGCCAGGACAAAGATGTCCATGCACTGAAGCAAAGAGGGGACATCAGACCGCTCGCCAGCAGGGATCACCTTTTCACTGATCTGCAGCCGCTCGGCCTCGCGTCGTACTTCCTCCTGTTCACCGGCGGCGCGGCCGACGAATAAGAAACAGGCATTTGGGAAGCGATGTATGACTTCAGCGCCGGCGCGTACGATGTCCACGTGCCCTTTGTACGGGTGCAGGTTGGCGACTGAGCCGACCACAGTCGCATCGATCGGGATTCCGAGGTCAGTGCGAAGTTTCGCGACATCCACGTTCTGCTGGTACGGCTGAGTCTGAATTCCATTATACACGATGCGCATCTTTTCACGCGGTATCGGTTCTCTGCGTGCGACATCTTCCAGGATGCCGCGGCTTTTGCAGTGGACGAGTTGAAACAGCGGATCGGTCCAGTTCTCGAGGCGCGCCATTATCCTGTTCTTGTCGCGGTAATCACCAAGCGATAATCGCGTGCACACAATGTGAGGCACGCCCGCCATGCGTCCGCATACCGCACCGATAACGTTGCAGACTGGTATGAGTGTATGAAGAATGTCGGGCTTCAGTTGCTTGAGCAACCGAACAAGGCGCGGGAAAACCAGAGCTGCGGCGGGCAGCCGGCTCAATTCCAATTTACCGGCTTTCCGCAGGCGGGGATAACGGAGATCGTAAACGCTATCCGCAGCAGACCGGACAGCCTGCTCCATCGCTCCAAAGCCCGAGAGGCAGACTACGTGCTTTTCGTAGCGGCTACTCGATAATCCGCTCAGCAGGTTCGCCAGCTGGCGCTCGCTTCCACCTATCTCAAGGCTGGTTATCAGAAAAACTATCCGTGTTCGCCTTTTCAGCCGGCTTCCTTCCCATGTGAATTACATCTCTTGTCGCAAAACCGACTGTTGTTTGCCATGGCTGAAACAGATCACAAGCAGTGTTTGAGCCCTGCCCCTCATAATGTCGAGGCAATTGAACGCAGAGCCATGTAGAGTCGCGCATAGACAACCCGGCTCGGCGACGCCGCCGTCATCTAACTTCTGCTTTACACCCCAGCGGCTGCAACGCACTGCTGCGGAGATGCAACCCAACGGTAGCCAGCAACGCGGTACCGTGCCGCAGTGGCAATACATCCTCACGCTGTTTCTTGCGCTCGTGGTTCCGCCGCTCAACTATCTGGCTCGAAGCCAGAAGTGGACGCCGTCCATCTGGCCCTACGAGCAGGACAAACCATTAACCGTGGTGGTTACGTACGCGCTCGGCATATGCGGAGTTCTGATCCTGCTGTGGCGTCACGAAAAACCAGTGCCCGCGACGCTTCGATTCGCTCCCGGCATTTTGAACCGGCGTACGGCGTCTGTTATCGCGGTGGTGCTCTTCATCTGGCTCGCATCAAAGTGGCATTTCCAGCACATGGAGCGGCATGGCGACGGCCGCTCCTGGATCGGCTTCGCATCCCAACCCTATGTTTTCGCCGGCGAGGCCGGGGGGCGATGGGCGCATTACTTCTGGTACCGGCTGCTGGAATCATGGCCATCGCCGGAGAAGCTCGCACTGCGCTGGAATTCCATATCCGCGGGAGCTATCTGCCTGCTTGGATTGCTGCTGCTGGCCCGCGATGCTTTTCGACAGACGCCTGCGTCGAGATCGATCGTATTCCTGTTTTTCTTTCCGCTTCTCACCCTCTACGTGGGGTACGCTGAGACAACTCCCCTGGCATACGCCTTCTCCACGATTTACCTGCTGGCGGGGCTTTGCTATTTATCGCAACCGATCAGGCGGCCGCCGTGGTGGGAATCGGTAATTCTATCACTCGCGCTGTTCATGCATGGCATCGTGTGTTTTATAACGGCCGCACACCTGTATCTTGTTATCTGCTGGGCAGTTTCGGTGGGCCGGCACTCGTTACGCAACCCGGGCAAATCGGCTGCGTTGTTGTTCAACCTCGCGTGGCCGTTTGCACCTTTGCTGCTTTCCATCATTTACGCGAAACTGACACTGCCGGCCGACCGCTGGTACTGCAATATGCTCGGGGGTCCGAACCACAGCATGTGGATACCGTGGTCCGATCCGCTGGCGAACAAGGCATACTATGCGTATACGTCGCTACGATTCTGGCAGGACACCGGAAACTGGGTGCTGAACTACTTTCCATTGCTCCCGCTGCTGCCCCTGGCCCTGGATCATTGCCGTCGAGTGTTGCCACGCGAAACAACATTTCTTTTCTTCGCTTTCTGGGGGCTGTTGCTCTTCACGTTTTCCTGGGATGCCGCGTTAGGTTATTACCTGGATCGCGACCTCATGTCGCTTGTGATTGTTCCCGGGCACATGGTTATTCTGCTGTGGCTGTCGCTCGGATTTCAAGCACGGTCGCGTGATGCGATCATCTTTGGGTACGCTGTCTCCAATTTCGCTTTCCAGGTCATTCCCTACGTTCGTTTTCCCTGACGACTGGGGCTTGACTCGCGCCATACCGGGGAACAAGCCGGGATTGTCGTGGTCAAAGAACCGGGGACACGTCACTCCGGGCGCAGGTGCGCGCCCAGCTAGAGAGAATAAAGCGGATGAGCGAGGAACTGGATACCCAGGCGCCAGACGGATTATCGCGCCGAACTTTCCTAAAAACGGTAAGTACAGCAGGGATTGGCAGCATTGCGCTTCCGGGTGCATTACTGCCAAACAGTGCGGAGGCTGCGGCGGCGCAAAGTCCGGCGGGCGAAGCCGGGCAAGCCGGCGCCAGAATATTGCGCGGCGATATCGCGATTGAATTGAAGCTGAACGGAAAGTCACACCCAGTAACAGTGGAGACGCGCACGACATTGCTCGACGCACTCCGTATGAAGCTGGACATGACCGGAAGCAAGCTGGTGTGCGACCGCGGTACATGCGGGGCATGCACCGTATTAATGGACGGCAAACCTGTGACGAGCTGCATGGTACTCGCCATTGACGCGCAGGGGCACGAAATCACGACCGTGGAAGGCTTATCGCTGGGAGACGACCTGCATCCCGTGCAGAAAGCGTTTGTCGAAGCTGATGCGCTGCAGTGCGGCTTCTGCACCCCAGGATTTGTCGTCGCCGCAAAGGCAGCACTCGACAAGAAACCCGACGCTTCGCTTGGTGAATTCCAGGAATTGATCGCCGGCAATCTTTGCCGCTGCGGCACCTACAACCACATTTTTAAAGCTGCAGCAAAAGCGCAGACGATGCTCTCGGGCAGCGACAGGATCGCGTCAGATCTCGCGCTACTTTCCGCAGGAAAGGAAGCCTGAACCATGGCTCAGCGAAAAATTACCGTCGGCACTGAGAAGCTGTCGATAGAGCTGCAGATAGACGTTCCGGAAGAAATGGCTCCTGTCTGGGATTTATCCAAATCGCTGGAAGTCGTGGGCACTTCGGTGCCTCGGCTGGATGGGCCGGATAAGGTAACGGGCCGGGCAAAGTACACCTACGATATTAACCCGCCGGGACTGCTTTATGGGCGCATCCTGCGTTCTGCACATCCGGCTGCAATCGTCAAAGCCGTGGACACATCCGTTGCCTCGAAAATGCCTGGTGTCAAAGCCATCGCATTCGCGTGGGATCAGAACAAAATAGGCACGAAGGCGCTTCGCTACGCCGGTGATGAAATCCTGGCTATTGCCGCCGACACACCGCAGCAGGCGGAGGATGCAATTCGCGCCGTAAAGGTGGAGTATGCAGCAAAGCCCTTTACGGTGAATGTCGACCAGGCGCGCGATTCTGCAGCGCCGCAGGTAAACGACGGACAGGCTAACATAGGTAAAAGCCGAACTCGCGGCACGGCACCGCCCGTGGAGGAAAGACTCAAGAGCGCCGCAAAAACCATTGAGGCAACGTACCGCACGCAGGTTCAGACGCACTCATGCCTGGAGACGCATGGTCTTGTTGTGCATCCCGACGGAGACAATTTAAACGTATGGGCAAGCACGCAGGGCACGTTCAGCGTACGCGATGGGCTTGCGGAGAACCTCGGACTAAAGAAGGAACAGGTGAATGTTACCGTCCACCATGTCGGCGGCGGGTTCGGTTCGAAGTTTGGTCCACGCCCGGAGGGAGTACTTGCCGCTAAGCTCGCGCAAACCGCAAAGGCTCCAGTGAAGCTGATGCTGAATCGCAAAGAGGAGCATCTTGCCGCGGGTAACCGACCGAACTCGGTACAGAACGTACGGCTTGGGGCAGACGCAGACGGCAAGCTTGTGGCCTGCGCGGTAAAGACGTATGGAACAGGCGGCGTGGGCGGTGGCGCCGGGTGCGCTATCCCCGTGATTTACGACATACCGAAGGAAGCGGTTTATAAGGAAGAAGAGGACGTCTTCACCAATGCAGGGCCGGCTGCAGCATTCCGTGCTCCCGGCCATCCGCAGGGCGTGTTCGCCTTTGAACAGGCGATGGACGAACTCGCGCACGCTTTCGGAATGGATCCGCTGGAGTTTCGCCGCAAGAATGACGGCAACCCCGTACGGCAGGACCAATATAGCATTGGGGCAGAGGAAATCGGATGGACTACCCGGCGGAATAAGGAGCCAGGGGCGGCAGGCGGCTCGCACCTGAAACGCGGTATTGGAATGGCCTCGACGCAGTGGTTCAATGGAGGCGGCAAGGGAGCACACGCCGATATTGAGATTCACCAGGACGGCGCGGTTGTTTTGATGCAGGGCGCCCAGGATATTGGGATGGGGTTCCGCACTGCGATGGCAATTGTAGTGGCGGAGGAACTCGGATTGCAACCGACCGAGATTACCGTGCGCATCGGAGAAACGCGGTTCGGTTATGGCCCAGGAAGCGGTGGCAGCACGACGACTCCTTCGGTGGCGCCGGCAGTCCACGCGGCAGCGTACAACGCACGCCGGATGCTGCTAAACGCGGTCGCTGAGCATTTTAAAGTGGCTCCGACAGAACTCGATTTAAAAAAAGGCCGTATCATAGCGAAGGCGAGTATGGAATTAAGCCCGGCCACGGGCGGCGCTGACGGGACGGAGACCTCCGCAACCCAGGACAACACTACAACACAGACTGCTGTTGTTGCACTGCCCAAAGGCGGCCTGAGCTGGAAGCAGGCATGTGCGCTGCTGCCACGTGATAAAATTACCGCGGGTGGGGATCGGCCCGAAAACTTTGCTGGTTTTCGAGACGGCGTCGCCGGTGTGCAATTCGCAGAGGTGGAAGTCGACATCGAGACCGGGCAGGTTCGCGTGGTGAAGGTGGTCGCAATCCAGGACGCCGGCCGCTCACTGAACAAACTGGGATGCGAATCCCAGATTAGTGGCGGCGTGATCCAGGGAGTCAGCTATGCTCTCTTCGAAGATCGGATCATGGATAAAAACACAGGCCATATGGTGAATCCAAACTTCATGGACTATAAGATAGCGGGTCCCTCGGACTGCCCGCTCATTGTGCCAATTGTTTACCAGGTCGCAAACGGCAAGAATACAACCGGAGTGATGGGCATGGCAGAAGCGCCAACTGTTCCGACAGCCGCCGCCATTGCGAACGCTGTCTACAACGCGATCGGCGTTCGCATCCGTGAAATACCAATAACCCCGGACAAAGTCCTGGCGGCACTTGCCGGGAAAGGCGTGGCGCACGCATGAGCACATTACCGATTTTCGAAATGGCAATGGCGTCGGATGCAAAACAGGCGATTGCGCAGCTCGGGAATGACTGGAACTCCGCCGCGGTCTACGCGGGTGGAATGGACCTGCTGGACCTGATGAAGGAGCGGGTGTACGAGCCCAGGCTTCTTGTGAACATCAAGCCGGACGCATCGCTGAAATATATCCAGATTGAGGGCGACGGCCGTCTGCGCATTGGTCCTCTCACCACACTAACGGAAATCGCAGAGCACCCGGATATCCTTAAAAGTTATCCAGCACTCGCGCTCGCCTGTGGCAAAGCCGCCACTCCGCAGGTGCGTAACGTCGCTACGCTTGGAGGCAACCTATGCCAGCGCCCGCGCTGCTGGTATTTCCGCAACGAGGAGTTTCCCTGTTTGCGAAAAGGTGGGGACACGTGCTTCGCAAAAGAAGGCGAAAATAAGTACCATGCGATTTTCACGGAGAATGAACCATGCGTTATTGTGCATCCGAGTGCAGCGGCGGTCGCGCTCGTAGCTCTCAATGGCCGCGTGAAAATTATCGGTACCAGTGAACGTGAGTTGTCACTCGACGAATTTTTTGTTCTTCCGAAGCAAAATGTGCAGCGTGAAAACGTGCTTAAGCCCAACGAGTTGATCACTGAGATTATTATTCCCGGTGCCTCCAGAAGCTGGAAAAGCACTTACATGAAGCTGCGAGAAAGGCAAAGCTACGACTGGCCGCTGGCAGATGTGGCGATCGCCGCGGAGATGGACGGTCTGACGGTTAAGAGCTGCAGGGTCGTGCTTGGCGCCGCCGCGCCAGTCCCCTACCGTGCCAGAGATGCCGAGGAATTCCTGCGTGGCAAAGCCATTACCACAGAGTCCGCCACACAAGCCGGCGAACTGGCTGTGAAAGGGGCCATGCCGCTGTCGCAGAACGCGTATAAGCTGCAACTATTCAAGGTGATCACCCGCCGGACTTTGCTAAATCTCGCCGAAGTGAAAGTGAGCTGACCCATGGCAGATTACGATCGCACGACTTCTTGCTCGCTGCTGCGCAGCAAGAACATGTACGCACATGTGGATCCCGCACATCGCGCCCACAGTACCAGCGAAATCACGGAACCGTTCTGGTGCAACCTTACGATGACAAATATCGGGCCGGACGAAAAACTTTGCGATGAAACCCAATGCTGCAAGGGACGCTGGTGTTATCGCAACATTCTGGATGTGTAAACGCAGATCCGCCGTCATTAAGGGCGATGTAATTTCCTGGTTGTGATGTAGCACCTTATGAACGTCCTTCTTTCCGGCGGAACAGGGTTTATAGGGTCGGCGCTGGTACCCGCACTGGAGACCCGCGGACATCATGTTACCCTGTTGAGCCGTTCCGCGTCGGAACCCAGCACCCGTGCCTGGAATCCTGTCGCGAATCAGCTGGAGCCAGCTGCCGTCGCGGGTTTCGAAGCAGTCATCCACCTTGCAGGCGAATCGATCTTCGGGCTTTGGACCCGTGCAAGGAGGCGACGGATTCGCGAAAGTCGGGTGAACGGTACTCAGTTACTTACGAGCGCGATCCTCAAACTCGCGCCGGCTGAGCGCCCCCGACATTTCATATCCGCCTCCGCGATCGGTTATTATGCGGACGGCGGCAATACACTTATTACCGAAGCGGAACCCCACGGTCACGGGTGGTTAGCTGAAGCCTGCGCGGAGTGGGAGACGGCGTCTGCCCCGCTCGTTCATGCCGGCATTCGCGTTGTGTGGATGCGAATTGGCGTGGTGCTTGATCCCGCCGGCGGAGCCCTCAAACTTATGTTCCTGCCCTTTAAACTGGGAGTCGGCGCAACACTCGGCCCCGGGGATCAATGGTTCAGTTGGATATCGCGCCGCGACCTTGTCTCGTCGCTAGTGTTTGCGCTGGATCACGACGCAATTACCGGCCCGGTGAACGCCACCTCACCTGGACCCGTTACGAACCGCGAGTTCACAAAGCAGCTCGCTTCTGCACTGCATCGCCCGGCATTACTTAAAATACCTGCACCCATCCTGCGGCTGATGCCGGGGCAAATGGCCGAGCAGGCATTACTCGCAAGCGCACGAGTAGTGCCTCGGAAACTGACGCAGGCAGGGTTCGGATTTCAGGATCCCAGCCTTAACGCGTTTTTAACCGGTATATCGAATTCGGCCTAGTTTCTACTTCAGCGCCGCCTGGATTTCAGAAGCCGACGGAACTTCCTTCGCGTTGTCGTTTACCTTTGCGTACTTTACCTTGCCGTCTTTGCCGATCACAAAAGCAGAACGCTTCGCCACACCCTTAAGCCCGATAAGTTCGTCGTATTTGCAGCCATACGCGTCGCATGCCTCACGATTAAAATCGCTGGCCATGTCGAAATTCACGCCCTGCTCCTGCTTGAATTTATCCAGGGCGAACGGGCTGTCCACGCTGATGCCCACTACTTTGGCACCAAGCCCGTCGTACTGCCCCATTGCGTCGCGAGTGTCGCACATCTGTTGCGTACAAACGCTGGTCCATGCCAGCGGGAAGAACAGTAGCACGACGGGTTGTTTGCTCTTATAGTCGCTAAGCTTGAACTTTTCTTTAGCGCCCGCCAGCGGCAGCTCAAAATCCGGGGCATCCTGCCCTACTTCAATTGCCATTCTCAAAGTCTCCTTATTAATCTACCGCTCGCCTACCTGTGTGCGCGGGCTGTGCAACTGCAAACTCCACAAGCCAAGGGTCGCAGCATGCGCAAGGGCCGAATCGACGCCGATTCAAGTTTCTGCTTCTCTACTGTCTACTGTTGCATTCGGGTTCGCTGCTCCCACAGTCCCGCGACAGGAAAGGAAAGCGAACCGTGCTTAACCACATCTGGGCATTTCTGGTTGTCTGCGGAATCCTGGTAGGCTTCGGCAGCGCGCTTAACAAGGTGCGCGTGGGCCAGGATACCATTGTAAAAATGGTGGATGGAAAAGAAGTAAGGGAAGTCGTCCACTATGCGACATGGAAACAGAAGGTTAGGTCTCTGAGCGACGCGGGAAACCGGCTTGCGAAGGAGATGTTTAACCAGGTCGGTTTCAACTGGACAGACGCAGCCGGCAAAACGCGCGACGGTGCAGTCGGAATCGCCGTGAGTTACATCGGCCTCATCGCGCTGTGGCTGGGTATCATGAAAGTGGCGGAAGCAAGCGGGCTGATTCTGCTACTCTCCCGAATGATTGCTCCGCTGTTCAGGTTCATTTTTCCGTCCATTCCCCGCGACCACCCAGCTTCGGGCGCCATTCTGATGAACTTCTCCGCCAACATGCTGGGGCTCGATAACGCGGCCACGCCCCTTGGGATCAAAGCCATGCAGGAGCTCCAGACATTAAACGGGCGAAAGGATACTGCCTCCAATGCGATGGTCATGTTCCTCGCGCTGAACGTCTCGAGTCTTACTTTAATCCCCGCATCGGTAATTGCGTTACGAGGATCCAAAGAAAGTACAGCACCGGCTTCCTTCATGCCGGTTATGCTTGTGGCAACGGCGTGCGGCACATTGACGGCGTTCATCCTCTGCAAAATCATTGAACGGAAATCCAAAGATACTCCGCGGGCCGACTCACCCGAAGCTGCGACAGAGCCCGGCTCCATCAGCACGGAGGTAGCCCTGTGACTCCCGACCAGCAGCCCGGTTGGCAGGTTATTTCCGAAGTTCTCTCGAGCTGGATCGTTCCTGCTCTCATCCTCTTCATCATCACTTATGCCTATTTCCGGAAGGTGAAGGTTTACGAAGTGTTCGTCGAAGGGGCGAAGGACGGCTTCTCGACGGCCGTCATGATCATTCCATATCTGGTCACCATCTTCGCGGCCATTGCGCTGTTTCGCGCGGGCGGCGCACTGGAGATCATTTCGAATGTTGTGGCAACGGTGATCGCTCCTACCATACTGCCACCTGAGGTGATTATGATGTCGTTCATGAAGCCGATGAGCGGCAGCGGGGCACGCGGACTCATGATCGATGTGTTCAACCAGTACGGCGTGGACAGCTACCCGGGCTTTCTCGCTTCCGCGATCCAGGGCAGCACGGAGACCACGTTCTATGTGATCGCAGTATACTTCGGCGCCGTCGGTGTAAAGAACGCGCGGCATACGATTGCTGTCGGACTGATCGCTGAGTTCGTCGCAATCACGGTAGCGGTTGTTTTGTCATACCTGTGGTGGAACGTCGGCAAGTGATGCTCGCACACTGACTATGCTGCTGTACGCTTACCTGCTCTACATGCTGGCGATCATCGCGTGGTGTATTCATAAGTATGATCGCGGGCCGCTGCTCACGCACCTTAAGTACCAGGCGCTGTTCTTCGGCGCCTTTCTCATGCTGCTGCCGTTTTACTGGATGGTTATAACAAGCCTCAAAGACACACAGGAGGCCCTGGAGTACCCGCCAAAATGGTGGCCATCGAAGCCGCAGTGTCAAAACTATGTGGAGGCCTGGAACAAGCCGGAGGTCGGCTTCGGGCGCTATTACTGGGTCAGCATCTACACCACGGTCGTAACGACATTGGGAACACTGTTCACCAGCGTCCTGGCGGCGTACGCTTTCGCGAAGATGCGTTTCTTTGGCAAGAACCTGCTGTTTTACCTGGTACTCGCGACACTGATGGTTCCGGGCCAGGTGCTGATCATTCCGGATTATATCATCCTGGCACGGCTCGAATGGCTGGACACCTACAAGGCGCTGATCGTGCCATGGCTGGCTAGCGTCTTCTCGATATTTCTCATTCGGCAGTTTTTCATGACGCTTCCGGACGACTTATGGGACGCAGCCCAAATCGACGGCTCCGGACGCTGGATGTTTCTCTGGCGCGTCATGGTTCCACTGAGCAAACCGGTGCTGATTACCAGCGCGATATTTAACTTCATCACGCAATGGAACTCACTGTTGTGGCCGCTGGTGGTGACGAGCAGCCCGGAAATGCGCACGCTCATGGTTGGGCTGCAGGTGTTTAATAATGATTCAGGCAGCGAGTTTCACCTGCTGATGGCTGCCAGCGCGTTTTGTGTCATGCCTGTCGTGCTCGGATTTTTTCTCGTTCAGCGATTCTTCATCGAGGGAATCGCACGCAGCGGTTTAAAATAAATGCTCAGTGAAACTGCTGCCAGTTTCGCGCCGCAGTCGGCACAACATTGAAGATGAAGATGTCACCGCTGCTGGCGGTGCCGTTCGTCGGGTCGTAAACGAACCGAGATCCCCATGGTGTTGACTGTCCGGGGTAATCATAGTCATAATCCGGTCCAGCGCTAACAAATACCCATTTGGCGTTAGCACCGAGCGGCATCGTACCGTAGGTTTGCGCCCAGTTCAGGCCGCAGAAGTCTGAGCTGATCTTCTCTGCGTACCTGTATGCAAAAATGGATGCGGTGTTTGTAGTGGTCTGAAACGGGTCCGTTGGCAGCGTAGCAATATAAGCAACGGGCGTCGTTAATAAAAACAGATTCTGTCTCGGTTCTGCACAATTACTTACATAAGGGTATTGGCTGGCATTATTGACAGCATAGTTTTCAATGGCAGTTCGCAACGCACCGGCGTCTGAACTGACTTTGGCCAGATCGCTCGCGATTGTTTTTGGCGCCAAAGCCGCTGCTGCCACTGCGCCTAGTGCAATCGCTCCGAAGCCAGCATACTGACGAAAGTTTTTCATCCCATAACTGTCGTTATACTTTAGTCACGCGTCAAGCCCTTCGTAGCGATCCAAGACCTGCTGGATAACTTCGCTTGCGTTGCATCCTATCAAGTTCAACCTGACGCAATGTCCTGGAGAACCGTGCGCTTTAACGACGTCTCGGCATCATATCTCGAGCAGAAAGCCGAAATTGATGCGGCTGTCGCACAGGTAATCGCCCGCGGAGATTTCATCAACGGCGCGGCCGTTCGCAATTTCGAATCCGCCTTTGCGACGTACTGCGGCTGCGGGCACGCCGTCGGCACCAGCAACGGCACTTCCGCCCTGCACCTGGCACTCCTTGCTTCCGGTGTTGCGCCGGGCGACGAAGTCATAACCACGCCAATGACCTTCATCGCAACAGCTGAGGCCATTACGCACGCCGGCGCACAGGTGCGGTTCGCCGACATTGATCCAGCTGCGCTGAACCTCTCGCCCACCGCGTTCGAGCAGGCGATCACCGCGAAAACACGCGCCGTGCTGTTTGTTCACCTGCACGGCAACCCCGCTGGAATTGCTGATGTTGCTGCAATAGCGCGGAAGCACAATTTGGTGCTCATTGAAGATTGCGCGCAAGCCCACGGTGCTCTGCTCACGCCGAAAGCTTCGCAGCAGCTGTCGTGCACGCGACGTGATGATGGCCGCGCGCACGTGGGATCATTCGGCGATGCGGCAGCTTACAGCTTTTTCCCCGCAAAGAACCTCGGCGCATTTGGAGATGCTGGAATCGTGACGACTGCGAACGCTGATATTGCAAAACGCGCACACATGCTCGCCAACCACGGTCGCACCGAAAAGTACCAGCATGATATCGAGGGCTTTAATTACCGGCTGGATACACTCCAGGCGGCAGTCCTGCTTGTTAAACTGGCTCACCTTGATCAGCAGGTCGAGCAGCGGAATCGACTGGCAACTGTATATGAGGAGCAGTTTAAAGGCCTGCCGATTACCATGCAACAACCCGAGCCCGGTACCCGGCATGGTCGACATCTTTTTGTGATTCACACGCCTGAGCGTGACGGCCTGCAACAACACCTTGAGGCGAACCACATCGAGACCGGCATCCACTATCCGCTGCCGCTGCACTTGCAGGAAGCGTATGCACACCTCCAATTGAAAAAGGGATCGCTCCCGGCGGCAGAGCAGGCAGCCAAAACTACGTTGTCCCTCCCCCTTTATCCGCAGTTGCCGCCCGAACAGGTGGAATTTGTCGCTCGGACGGTCCGCGCATTTTTCGGCGGCTAATCTGCAGGTGGTGCTATCGTTTAGTCAACTCCACGCACTGATCCCCGGACGTCGTAAACAACCGCACCGTCAATCAGCACCCGCTGGACAACCGTGAGTTCGTCGCAGAGCAGCTCACGCAACGATCGGTTCTCCACATGCTGGCAGCGCAGGATCAGCATGTCCGCTGCATAGCCCGGTGCAAGCGTGCCGATCCTGTGTGCGGCGAGAGCCCGTGTGCTGCCCGGGTTACAGGTCACCATGTGCAAAAGCTGCGATCCGCTCAATTCCGGGAACTCCTTTGCAGCAGTTCGCACAACTTGCAACATGTCGAGGGTGTCAGCGCTTGCCAGACTGTCCGTACCAAGGCAGACGTTTGCGCCATCCGTGAGGAAATCAACCATCGGAAATTTCCCCCTCGAAAAATACGAGTGTGTGCCTGGACAGTGGACTACCCCACGCGGTGCCCTGAAGAACTTCCGATCGTCTGCACCAGCGCAGTTCAGATGAAAGGCCAGGTCACAGCATTCACGCAGTTCTTCCTGCTCCAGCATCTGCATTGCCGCGCACGCGCGCTCATTCGAATCAACAGGACCTGCACCGTATGTCAGCCCGCGCTGGCTTAAAAACTCGGCAATCGACCCGGTATGATGCATCAACACCTGTTCTTCATCGGGAGTTTCAGCCAGGTGCCAGCCGCAAACCAGGTCTGGCCGTTCACGGAGTACTTCTCGCAGCCGACCTCTTAACGCCGGCCCGACGCTATAAGGCGCGTGCGGATTAATACCAGCGCCGAGACACGTGCCTGACCGTTCGATGGAATCCAGGTCCGACAGCGTCTCTTCCAGTTGCTTAGCTGCACGATCGTCACTCAGGCCAAGCACTTCATGTAATACGAAGTGCTTCAGCAGTGCTTTATTGAGATGCTTTGCCCGAAGCGTCGTCGAATCGATGACCGCAGTACAGCCACCTGCCAGCAGCTGCTGAATTCCATCCTGGAAACCAGCCCGCACTTGCTCAGGTGTCAGCTCTGCCTTCGCGGCAACAATTGCATCCAGCCACACGCCAAAAGGCACCGATCCCCGCGGCAGTTTACCAGCGAGTGCTGTGTACTCAAGATGACAATGGGCGTTAATGAATCCCGGAAGAAGGAGATCCGCCTCCATCTCCGTCGGATGATTAGTGTCAGCAGCTGAAATGCCAGTAATCGATTTCTGTTCGATAACGACATCGACGTCGCGCGCAAGCTCCCGCGAGTTTATCCATGCAGCACCGGCACGAATTCTCACGACCTGGATTCTTGCTCAGTCATTGACCCACGACATGCTAAGGCGCGACTTTAATAATATCTTTCGACCAGATGCCCCGCTTCCTGGTACGCGCGTCGCGCTCCGCTTCAACGAGCGGATCGTAGTTTACGTCGGGCGCGAAATCATTCTGCTTAAGTTGAGCCAGCCCCTCTTTCAGTAACAGGCGGTTCAATTCTGTCCCATCCTTTAGCCTGGCAATCGCGAGGATCGCTCCGTCGCTGTCGCGCAGCGGTGAATCCAGTACAAGAGTGACAGGCTGATCCTGGGTCAGCTCCCGAATCCGGCGGGTCGCCTCCCTCGCGTAAACACGCATCACATCATCCGTGTTGCGTTCGGATGCAATGCGCACCCCGCGCAGGCGTATCTCCTCACGACTCCCGACGACCAGATAACCCCGGTCCAGCACCTCTACCACGTTGGTTTCGACGGGCCGGTAAATGTGCGACCCGAACAGTGGGTCCCCATCATCCTGTACAACAGACCGAACTTCTTCCGAAGTCATTCCCGCGGGGGCAACGCTCTCCGTCTTCAAAAACGTTTCCACCACTTTGCCGTACTCAAGATCCGTGTATTGCTGCACAGGCGTCAGCACACGCGGTATATACTGCGGTGTCGTGAGCAGGTAGGGACTGAGCTCATAGCCATTAAAGTTGCTGTAATAGTATGCATCGTAGTTACGCGGTTTCTTATGTATGGAGCCATGGCCGATGGCATACTCGGATTTCCGCACGGTCGTTTTTCCGCGTGGACTGGCCGAGGAACTGCTCTGCGCGACCAATCCACCACTTACAGCTACTGCTATCGCAACTGCCAGATACACACGTTTCATATCTTGTTCACCTTACCTGATGCGACTCTATGGAAAAGTATACGACAGTTGCGCAGATCCGATTGCAAGGGTTCACCCTGAGTAATTTTCGCCGTTTGGACTAGTGAGTTCTATAGCCGCATGCCGGCCACAATGGAGGACGGAATGATTTACATCAGCCGAAAAGTCGAGTTTTGTGCAAGCCACAGGCTCTATAATCCTGAGTTCAGCGACGAAAAGAACCAGGCGATCTACGGCCGCTGTAATAATGTGAACGGACACGGGCATAACTATGTGCTGGAGGTCACGTTACGCGGCTCCATCGAGCCGGACACCGGCATGGTGATGGACCTTAAAGCGCTAAAGGTGCTGCTGGAAGAAGAAATCCTGGAGAAGGTGGATCACAAGAACCTCAACGTCGACGTGGATTTCCTGGATGGAGTGATCCCGACGGCAGAAAACATCGTAGCCAGCTTCTGGAACATTCTTGAGGACAAACTGCCGTCCAATTGTGAACTTTTCGAAATGAAGCTATGGGAGAGCGAGAACAACCTGGCGCTCTACCGCGGCGAAGGTGTGGAGATTGTGCGGCATGGGCAGCTTGCGACATCGGACGCACAACAGCGATAGCAAAGAACGTATGACGCAAAATAGCTGCACGGCAAAGTAAAAGCCTCCACTAATCACACGAAATTGGATTCGAGCAGATTCGTGGAATTTGTGGATTTTATTCTCTGCATTGACAGTCGTTCTGGCGCTTTGAGCAATCAATTCCATGACAACCCACCTGGATCCCAAGCGCACCGTCGCCGAACTCAAAGAACTCCGCCTGCTCACCGGTGACGAGAACGGCGCTCAGCGCGTTGCGTTTACTCCCACCTGGGCAAAGGCCCGCACGTGGATGCGCGAGAAACTGCAGGGCCTCCCAGTCGAGATTCACATGGACCAGGCTGGGAATGTCTGGACAACACTACGCGGTGAAAGCCATCGCGGGTTGCTGATCGGCGGGCATATCGACAGCGTCCCAAACGGTGGTTGGCTGGATGGCTGCCTCAATGTCATGGCCGGAGTTGAAATTCTGCGCCGCATCAGCGCGCAGTACAGCGGCCGCCCACCGGTAACGGTTCGCCTCGTTGACTGGGCGGATGAAGAAGGCGCGCGGTTCGGCAAGAGCCTGTTCGGATCCTCCGCCTGTTCGGGCAACCTGGACATGGAAGAAGCGCGCGGCCTGAAGGACAAACAGGGAATCGGTTTGCCAGATGCCTTGAAAGAGCATGGAATTGAGTTCGATCGCGTTAAGGAAAGTGGCAAGGAATTGAAAAACGCGGCTGCTTATCTGGAACTGCATATCGAACAAGGACCGGTGCTGCTGGATCTGGACCTGCCGCTAGGCACCGTCCTCGGGACGTTCGGCGTGGAGCGTCATGCAGTCACTTTTCATGGCCAGGCCGCGCACTCCGGCAGCACGCCGATGAACCGCCGCCGCGACGCCTTTCTCGCCGCCTCAAAGATGAGTCCCGAGATCTACAAAATTGGCGAGCGCAGCAAGGGGGGCGTGTGCACTATCGGGTCGTGCACGACGAAGCCGGGCATTGTTACCAGCGTCGTGGCGGATTGCACAATTACCCTCGACCAGCGCCACCTCGATCCTGCCGCGCTCGCGCGCATGCTGTCCGAAGCGAAAGACGCCAGTGAGCGATTTGCGAAGGAAGGTAATGTAACCGTCGAGTGGGATCGCCTCTGGCACATTGAACCCCTCCCCTTCGATCCGCACCTGCTCGATTTATGCGATGAGGCCATTGATGAAACCTGCGGAAAGAAATACCGCCTGCCCTCAGGTCCGCTTCATGATGCCGCAGAAATGGCCCGCGTCGGAATCCCGACGATCATGATGTTCGTGCAAAGCCTGCATGGCATCAGTCATAACAAGATCGAGGATACAAAGGAAGAACACCTGGAGATGTGCATTACGGCTTTCGACAAGCTGGCGGAGAAAGCGATGAAGTGGGTCGCGAATCAACAATGAGTGCTCTTTCGAAATTGCGGAAATCCCTGAAAGAACAAACTAGTGTCTGTATCGTCGAGTCTGGTCGAGACGGTAGCTACTACCGAGGAATAGTTACCCACATTTCATCGGTATTTGTGGCACTGCATCAGATCGAGAATCTGGAGTTCAACGGTACAGTCATACTCGCTCTGAAGGACTTCAATGACGTACGTGATGGAACCTTCAGCAAAGTTACGGATCGAATCCTCGAGCAAAACAGAGAAATTAAAAAGCAGCGCCCGGCGGCATGGCTGAATGACTGTGAAACCTGGCAGGACTTATTCCTCAATCTTAAGCGTCGCAGAATCTGGCCCTCATTGGAAGTCGTTAAAAAGAAAGATTGTTGGTTCTTGATCGGGCCAATCTTGGATGTTGAAGAAAAAGGTTCCTACATTCATAACTTTAGCGGCGATGGGAAGTGGCAGAAAGAGCCCGATCCGATCACTTACAAATATTTACACCAGGTGATGTTCGGCGACAGGTACAGCAAACACTTCAACCGTTACATGCGCACAAAAGGTTTGCCTGATTAGCAGGCCAGTTCAGTACTGTACCAGCGTAAACACCTTCCGATCGCCCAGCTTTTCTTTCCATGGCAGAAACGTCAGTTCGATGATGCACGCCACTTCCTCAATTACGCCGCCCACCTGCTCAATTAAATCGCACGTCGCCGCAAGCGTGCCGCCGGTGGCAATCAGGTCATCCACTACCAGCACCTTCTCGCCGTTCTCGATGGCGTCTGAGTGGATTTCTACACAATCGGTGCCGTACTCAAGGTCGTACGTCTGGCTCACGCGGTGCGAGGGCAGTTTGCCAACTTTACGTACCGGAACCATTCCGATTCCCATCGCGTATGCCAGCGCCGAGGCAAAAATGAATCCGCGGGCTTCAATGCCGACCACCCGTTGTATCCCGCGCCCGCGATAGCGATCACTAAGAACATCGATGGTGTGATGAAACGCCGCGCCGTCGCGAAGCAGCGTCGTGATGTCTTTAAACAATATGCCCGGCTTCGGAAAATCCGGGACATCGCGTATGTAATCTTTCAATTCCATCAGGGTTAAATCTGCTCCTCGTCAGTCATTTCGTCCAACGGTGTACGGCCGGCATACCCGGCATCCAGTTCATGAAAGAAGTGGATGCCATCGCCGTCGGCCAATTCGTAACAAAGAAAAACTTCACGTCCTTCGAGCAAGGACGGAAAATCAATGAGCCCGCGCGTAAAGTCCTGGATCACGATGCCCTTTTGCTCCAACCCGGCAAGCAGGGCCGTGGCTGCTTTGGATCGCTGCTCGTTTGTCAGACTGCCATAATCGCCGGCAGTAGCAACTTTCTCCTTTTCGTGACCCGTCCCGTTGGAGTGACCATTGCCACTGTGCTTCTTCGTTGGCGCAACTTCAGACTTTGGCGAAAGTACAAGCGCGTGCACATGCGCGAACACTTCGCGCACGGTCGGCAGCAAGGCTTTCGCTTCAGCCAGCGTAAAGTGTCTATCGAACAGGAACCCCACAAGCGCGTCAGTTCAGGTTGGCCGCGTTAGAAGGAAAGCAAAAAGACGACCGCCACGGCATTTAAGGAATAGTATCGGCAGAATCCACCGCTAATTCTGCGTAGAACGCTGCAATTCGGGAACTTTATTGCCGTTTTGTTCATCTATCACTGGATGCCGTCGAGGGTATCTGCTTTCAATTCAGTTGGAGGATAGCTTGTTTTGACATCTGTGCGCGCACCGTGGTTTATATTATCAGCAGCCGGATGCCTGCTACTGGGGGGCTGTAGCGAAGGAGTGGAGAAGAACAGCCGTAAGGTCGAGGGTCAGTCGCAGGCAATGCAAACTCCAGGCACTGCCGCGCCGTATAATGCCGATGACGAAGGCAAGGCGACGAAAAGTGATTCTTCCACTTCGCCCGAGCTGACGTTACAGCCTTCGAACCCCGTGAAATCATCTGCAGCAGGTGGAGCGGCTGCGAATTCGACGGATACCACATCCGCTCCGGCAGCCGGAAGCAGTGACAAAGTAACGACGCAGTCGGCAGGGGCACTAAGCGCCCCGTCCGATTCTGCGGTTGCCCTTGGCGGCGGCAATGAACCGGCGCCCGGCGGTATGAACGCGCCAGCGGAACAGCCGGCAGATTTTGCACAATCGCCAAGTCCTTACTTACGAGCGGCGTCAAAGTCGGAGATTAGATGGCAACCGTTCACAGCGAGCACGTTCGCTGCAGCCGCTACGTCGAACAAGCCTGTTCTCATCGATATCGGCGCTAATTGGAATCATCAATGCAGGATCATGGCGGCAGAAACGTACAAGTCCGCCGACGTCGTCCAGGCACTCAATGATCAGTTCGTGTGCGTCAAAGTAGACGCAGACCTTCAGCCGGATGTCGCGCAGCGTTATATGGCTGCATATCGTTTAATTAACCAGAACCGAGAGACTGAATACCCGCTTACTGTTTTTGCACTGCCCGATGGACGTCCTTTTGACATTCTTTCTTTTGTTCCGGCACAGGCGCAAAGTGAACAGGCTGGTATGTCAGACCTTCTGAAACAGGTGCAGGAATTGTTCAGCGGCCAGTCTGCCCAGGTGCAGAAGCAGGCAGAACTGATCGAGCGGAAACTCGCCAGGCCTGCACCCGCGAAGGCGACGGCCGCTGTCGATGTGAGCGCCATTCGACAAGCTGTCGTCACGATGGCAAAATCTCCAGACGGTTCGTTGACAGAGAACGGTCCAGCAGTCGCGACTACTCTGCTGCAGCTGTATTCCGACAGCGGCGACAAAGCGCAGATGGAGCAGGCATCAAAAATCTTGCTCGACCAGTTCCGCAGCCCGTTACGCGACCAGGTACTTGGCGGGTATTTTAACGCGGGGGTTACGGATCGCGCACCGAGATTTGAGAAACTGCTGCCGGTCCAGAGTTCCCTGCTGAGTGCAAACCTGCTGGCGTACGCCGCCAGCAGGAAGACACTGCACAAGGAAGCCGCCGAAGAAATCCTGAGATTCTGCCGCGATACGCTCGAAATTCAGGGTGGCGGATTTTACGCATCCCAGGATGCAGACTCGGCATCAAACGACAACGGCGCCTATTTTACCTGGACGCGTGATGAAATCTTTCAACTCACGGGTGACACAGCCGAAGCCAGGATGTTCGCACATTACCTGAATGCCGGCGAGCAGAAAGCCCCGTTGTATGTTACACAGAAACTGCAACTGGCGGCGGACGCCAACGGGCTCAGCTACGAGCAGGCGCTCAAAGCTTTGCAGGAGCTTCGCCTCAAGCTGCGTGAATCGCGCATGCAGCAGGAGAATGTGCCATTTGTAAACAAGGCCGTTTATGCTTCGTGGAACGCAGACGCAATCATTGGCTATCTCGACGCATTCAAGTACCTCGGCGACACGGCAGCTCGCGACTTCGCTTTGCAAACCGCCGATTTTATTATCAACAATATGGTGTCGCCAAAGCAGGGCGTGAGTCACGTCTTCCACAAAGGCCAGGCATCCGAATACGGGCTGCTGGACGACAATGCAAAATTTGCTGCGGCACTGATGCAGTGCTTCGAAGTGAGTGGCCAGCGCGAATACATGGAATCAGCCGAGTCGATCATGTCCTTCGTCGAACGGCGGTTTCTCGACCCGGAATGGGGCCTGTATACAGATCGTGCGCCAAGTCTAACCGGTGCGGCGGGGCTTCAGAAGGTCGCCCTCTGCCCGACCGAAGATGTCTTAAGTGCCTCGCCAAATGCAGCCGCAGCGCAAGCGTGGTATGCGCTCTACCAGGCGACCTCGAAAGACGAATATCGCGAAAAGGCGGAACGCATCGTGCAGGGCGGCATTGCACGAGGCGCACTGGAATCTTTACGCGGTGCGAGTTTCAGTCGCGTAGCCGCACTCGTAGCCACCGGGGCGCCAAAGGTTTTGATCATTGCCACCGCGGACGACCCCACCGCACAGGAGATGCACCAGGCTGCATTGCCGGTTTTCCGCATGGGTAAGCTCGTGGAAAGGATGACTCCGGAGGAAGCCGCAAAAACAGATTACCCACCCGCCAAAGATGGTGGAGCCATAGCATATGTATGCACTGCGAAAAACTGTGCACCGCCCGTACGAGAGGCATCTAAAGTAGCTGACCTTGTGAAAACATTTGGGCGCCAGGAAGCAGCAAAAGCCCCGGCGACTGAAGTTGCGGCTCCCGCTGCTGAAACAAGCAAACCTGTAGCGCCAGAACCTGCGGCCCAGAAGCAAACCATGTAACACCATCCCGGAATACAGGCTTTAGCCTGGGCCAGCCCCCCCCCCGAGTTGCACGAATCGTATCCCACCCCGAAGTATAACCCAAAGCACCCACTCAGAGCCCCGGGCGGAACACCACACCCCTGGTTAACGTTGATACAGAATTGGGTTCAACTCGCTCGCGGCGAGTTCCCCTGGTTTGCAGCCGGGCATCCATGTCTCGAGATCAGCCTGTTGAAACTTACTGCTGGGAGTCGTGCATCGCGCACCATCGGCAAAGTAGATGATGGTCATTACTTCCCGTAATGTATCGGTCTGGTTGCCAGGTGCTTTGTGTAGAGTCCAGCCCGAGTGAAAAGTGGCGTCGCCGGCTTTCATGTTGTCGACAGCGATGGGATAGCCCTTCTGCGCTACTATCTCGTTAATCATCGCTTCGGACGCATCGGAGATTTCTGCGGGACACACGTTTCCATCTTTATGCGACCCGGACGCAAACGTCAGCGCTCCTTTTTCGAGCGGAACATCAACAAGTGGCATCCACATCGTAATGGTGTCGGTGGTATCGAGAGGCCAGTAAAACTGATCCTGGTGCCATGGGGTAGGGCCACCCCCCGCTTCCTTATACAGCGCCTGGTCGTGGT
>JBPCLP010000033.1:0-98820 GCA_051003195.1 Candidatus Sumerlaeaceae bacterium
CTGCGCCATCGACTGCCCCTGGTTGAGCATCGATTCCGCATCGCGCAACTTGCGGATTATTTCGTCCGGCTTGTGCTTCTTTCTCGCCACTTCTCGTCTCCTTTGTTTGCTTTCCAGCAAACCCGGAAACTAACATTCAACGTGGATCAGTTTTCGGGGGGCATTCCAAAGCTATTGAAACGCTATGAAAAAAGATATAAATGCCAGGATGGGCCACAAGAAAAAGCCAAAGACAGGCTTCCCTGTAGGATGGGACGCTAAGCGTGTGCAGAAGGTAATCGACTATTACGAAAATCAATCCGAGGAAGATGCACTAGCGGAGGATGAGGCAGCGAGAATACAGACCAAAGGAAGGAGAGGTGCGAAACCGGAACGATTGGCTGAGACACAGAAAACACAAATGCCGTCCACTTCCGCGATTGCACATATGGTCCACTGGATTCGCCACGAGAAAGTGATGCTCGATGAAGACCTGGCGCAGCTATACGGCGTCACAACCGGCGCCTTAAACCAGGCGGTGAAGCGCAACCTCGACCGTTTCCCGGACGATTTCGTGTTCCAACTCACGGCCGAAGAATACCACGCTCTAAGGTCACAAAATGTGACCTTAGACATCGATGAAGAACTAGGTGGTTTGAAATCACAAATTGTGATATCAAACACGAAAGCCGCGCAAAATCAGTCATCAAAGCTATCACAGAATGTGACATCATCGCGTGGAGGACGTAAACGGAGCCTTCCCTACGCCTTCACCGAGCAGGGCGTAGCCATGCTGTCCAGCGTGCTGCGCTCCCCGCGCGCCGTCGAGGTTAACATCGCCATCATGCGCACCTTCGTTCAGCTTCGCCGCCTGATGGATTCAAACCGCGACCTGGAGCGCAAAATTGAAACCCTGGAGAAAAAATACGACGAGCAGTTCGCAGCGATATTCCATGCGATCAAGCAGCTGATTCGGCGCGAACCAGAATCGCCGCCGCCCTCGCAGCCAAAACGCCGCATTGGGTACAAGACTGAGGAGTCAAAGCTGTGAGCGCCGCGAATCCCCCAGAAAGCAAACCCGCCGGGAACGCCAAGCTCCAGCTTGGCGAAAAGTAGCAATGCCACCCACCAAACCTCATCACGAACTCACCGACGCCGAACGCCGCGATCTCACCCAGCTCATCCAGCAGGGCAAGTACCTCCCTGAGAAGTACCGCTTCCTGCTGTTCGAAGACAAGCGCGAGGTCGAACTCGTCTGGAACGGCAAGACCCACGACATCTGCACCACCGTCCTCCCGTTCCGACGCTCGAACATATCGACGAGCCCCGCCTGAGCATGTGCCGCAGGCAATTATTTAAGCAAACGTGCTGGATCGTTCTGGGTACATCCAGCGTTTTCGCATCTTTTTGTCACGCAGGCGAGCCGAGCAGCGATATGCCGACAACGATAACTCGGCTTCACCCGAAAGCGCAGCAATTCCGCGACCATCAATCCAGGGCAGACACGAACCGGGACGGATTTGTCACGCGGCAAGAACTTTGGGCCGAAATGTCGAAAGCCGAGCGTCCCCGCCAGCATTTGGAGCGTGTGTTACAACACATGATGGAATCCATCGATCTCGATGGAGACAGCAAACTGTCCCGTACGGAAATAGCCGATGGCGTTCTGCAGACGCATGATAAGGCCGTGACGGAAGAAAACGTTGCGCGTGCAAAAGAACTCGCTGTGGCAATTGATGACTATCAAGATTCCCACGACGGCCAAATGCCAAAGTCATTGGAACAGCTTGTGAAGCTTGGAATGGCTGATCAGGTCGCGCTCTCTAGTACCCTCGCAGATGGCCAGCAGCATCCTTGGATTTATAAGCCAAATGCCAGTGGCAACGCAGTTGTCGTTATTTCTCCAGGTCGTGTAAATGCTCAGCACCAATACATCGTTGTCCTCGGAAACGGCAACGTGTTTGGCATTGAAGATGATTCGCAAGCTGCGCTGGATAAAATCGCGGGACCAATGAATTTGTTTCCGGTCGATCGTGGTGCAGACACTTCCGCTCCGCTGAAGAAAAGCAAACCGTAGTGGCCACGGCCGCGGATTTCACATTCTTAGAGTTCGCGGACGCTGAAGACGCCGAGCTGTCGGTGGTGCTTATTGGGACAACTCGGCCGGAACCGGAGCGGCACTGGGCGGCGGCGTATGATTTTGAGCTGCGGGTGAATGGCGAGCATGCGGGTTCGATTAACTTCCGCGCGCAGGATACGGAGAATCTACGCTTGTATGGCGGGCATTTTGCGTATGGTGTGGAGCCCGAGTTCCGTGGGCATCATTACGCCGAGCGGGGTGTGCGGTTGTTGCTACCGTTCGCGCGGGCGCATGGGTACGCGGATGTGATCATCACGTGTAACCCCGACAATTGGGCTTCGCGGCGGACATGTGACCGGCTGGGGGCCGAGCTGCTGGAGATTGTGGCGCTGCCACCGGATAATGATATGTACCTGGAGGGGGAGCGGGAGAAGTGCAGGTATCGAGTTGTGCTGTAGTTTTTCCCACCCCGGATGAACGCGGATAAAGGGCACATGACGGTGGCCCAGCTCGGCATTGCCGGTTAGTTCCTATTGCCCGCCTCTGTAGCTAGTGTCTGAAACTCTTTCAAGAGAGCGGATTGATATGAGTTTAAAGTTTTTTTAAAGCAATCCAAAGGTATTACATACGTGGTTTCGAGTGGCGGATGGCAACAAGTGGTGATACGGCTGTCGCCAGTTTCGACGAGAGACGCACCACCAGTTTCTTCTTCAACGAACATAAACCCAGAAAATTGCACATCATCATGATCAAACTGAAGCGACAATGTCGCAGAGCTTTGCACAGTAAATTTGCCAAGTTTGCGGGAATTGTAATATCCATCTGCAGCTTTGTTTAACAAGGGCAGGAGGCAGAACTTGCCTTGCGCGTTTCTGCCTATAGGCGTAACCGCGACTGGTGCAGCGCAAGCATTCACGATGGTTAAGTCAGCCGCAAAGGGCAGAAATGCCTTTTGGCGACACCCAGCAATCGACAGGGTTGCAATTATTGCGATTAAACCCTGCTTGATAAATAGGCCCACTCGGAGACCATCCCTTTGCCTCGCATATCCTTTACAGCCACCATTACATTCGGCGCTATTTGATGCATCATATCCTCGGACGGTGGTAGGACTCGTAACTTATTAACTAAATAGTGCAGATATAGTACGGACTACGCTAGCTTGCTAAAAGAGGTACTAAAGTACGCGCACTCCAAAAGCGCTGCGCGCTATGGTTTGTTTACAACGGCCGGGTGACAGGTTATGAATTGATTTCTCAGAAGCGTGAGTTTCGCAGTGCTGGCTTATGGTAGATTTGCAGGAGCTGTTGTGAATGCAAAGCAATTGCGCCGACGCGGCCAACCCTACCCTCAGCTTCCTTGTTTCAGCGAACGTGAAGCACCAGTACTTTAAGTAGCCAGAAGGGTCTGCAAGTGCCCGTGCGGGAATAGCAATCCCCCAACCGACCGTGCTACGTTGTGCCCATGATGACCAATCCATCCCGCGACCGGCGCCCTCCGACCCACACATCATTCCAGCGTATTCCTGTGCATGCGTGGTCAAGTATCATTGCCGTACCCGACCCCAAAACCAGGAGATATCCACAGCCCGCGCCTGCACAAAATTCCAGACGACTGCACGCAGCCCAATTTCAGACGTTGCTTTGCACGCCTTTGCCGGCACTGGGTTTACCAGCCCCTTCGACCGAAAAGTTCAAGAGCACAAATTCATTTTGTGCGCTTGAACTCCAAATCCAACAAACTCAACCCTTCAACCCCTGCACAAAATACGACGAATTTGTGCGCTTGAACTCCGCAAAAGCGCACCGTTTTCCACAGGTCTTTTTCACAAGAACGCGCTTGATTTCACAGTGCGGCCGCGCAGCAGGCTTTCACGCCACACGGAAAGACTAAAAATGAACCGTACCCAAAATCTTAAAGCGAGTTTGCTGCTCATGAGTTTAGTCGCGTCACTACCAGGTTCTGCCGGCGCAGCTACGTCTGCGCTCAGGCTGGAAACATCTGCACCGCTCGGCATCAGCTTTCTAAGCTGGGACATCGCCGGGGCCGGCCATGAAAAAACCAACCTGCTGCGTCGCGGCGTAGCTGTGCATGCGATCACGGATTCCGGAACGTCGGTTCCCCTCGTTGCCGACACACAAAAGTCTGCCGGGCCGTGCTGGTCCGTCACCCGTTCCGACGCAGGCGAAATTCAGATAAAGCTGAAGGCGGCGCCGGGGGACAAGCTGCGGCTGACCTTTCCTTTCGACCCGCGCGTTACGCCAACCACCTTGATCGCATCTTCGATTCTGCCCGACCGCTCGCTCCTGCTGCCCGGCATCGTCAGCGCGCCCGATTTCGGATCGATGCTGCTCTCCAGCGACAGCAGCAGCTCGATCACCGCCATGCTGACCGGCGACCGCGAAAAGGGGATTGTCGATCTGACGATTACTCTCGTGCTCAGCTCGAGCGGTGAAGTTGAACTTTCGATGCGCCCCTTGCAGTTGCCGGCCCCCGAGGGTCTCGCGGCCGACGATCCGTTCTGGAAGCTGGCAAGCCGCAGTTGGCTCAACGTCATCCAGCCGACCGCCCGGTGGGGTGATCCCGTCGGTCGGTTCGGCGCACCTGCGGGTGTGCTTGGCAATAACGTGGTCAGCGACCCCGTCAGCTTTGCCCTGTGGACTTATGCCGACGCCGCATTCTGGCTGCCCGAGCCCGCGCCGCAGATCAAACTCATGTCGCACGTTCGCGATACGCTGGATTGGTGGCTCGACGAGAAGACCAGCACCACGGGCGAATGCATCGGCTATTGGGACCACTACCACTTCATGGATTCCAATCCCGGCTTGCTCATTTCCGCGTGGGATTACGTCGAAAGTACCGGCGACCAGGGATGGCTCCAGCGGCGCATCGCCAAACTCGAGCACCTGAGTGCCTTCCTGGAGAGTCGTGACATCGACCACGATGGCCTGGTGGAGGCGACTCAATCGGGCAACCGCGGCACCCTGCACGAGCCGCACCGCTCATCGTGCTGGTGGGATGCGATTAACTGCGGCCACAAGGACGGATACTCGAATGCGCTCGTCTACCGCGCGTGGCGCTGCCTTGCCGACCTGGAGTCAAAGCTCGGCAAAAACGAACAGGCAGCCAGGTACACCGCGCTCGCCGACAAACTGAAGGCTGCCTACTTCCCGGCCCTGTACAATCCCGAGACCGGCTGGCTGGGTTGGTGGCGCAGCGCCGACGGCGAGCTGCACGATTACGCAACCCCGATTGTGAACGGGCTCGCCATCGAGTACGGGCTGGTGCCCGCCGACAAGGCGAAGGATATTCTCGCGCGCCTTCGCAAAAAATCCGAGGACGCCGGGTTCAAGCGCCACGATCTCGGCATTCCCTCTTTCCTCTCACCCGTACGACGCAGCGATTACCTGCTGCCCAACGGCCTCGGTTGTCCGACCCGCGAGGACGGAACCGATAGCTTCGGCAAATACATGAACGGCGGCATCTCCGCGGGGCACTCGCTGCACTGGCTGGCTGCGCACTACCTCGTGGACGAAAACGCGTACGCGGATAAGTTTTTCATGCGCATGCTCGAACATGGCGCATTTCAGAACGGCGTCACCAACCAGGCCCCGAAGGGAATCGACTGGACCGACTGGAACGGAAACCCGACCGGCTACGAAGGGTTCCTTTCGGATAACTACCGCTTTCTGCAGGCCGTCGCCATCCGAAACCCCGCCCTGCGCAAACGCTTGTACCGGCCGCTGCTCAGCGAAAAACTCTAGAGGGGGTCCCAATCGATTATAGTCCCTGGTTCCAGAACACATACAGCCCCTGTTTGCCGGGCGCGATGATGTCCTTCCAGCCGTTGCCGTCGACATCCTCAACCCACAGGTAAATGCCTGATCCCGCGGTGTGCGTGGCAGGACCATAATCGATGGCAACACGCTCGAACCGCCCGCCGCTCATCGTGTAATAATAAACACCGATCGGGTCCGCTGCGCCGGGATCGTTGCCGTTGTGCGCCCGCCAGCGCTTGCCGGTGATAAGCTCCGGGCTGCCGTCGTTATCGAGGTCCGCAAGCTGGATCTCATGGAACTGCGAGCGGTCAGGCTCCAACTGGTGACGAATCCAGCGGGCCGCCGCCGACCCGGTCGTCTGTTCCAGCCACTCAAGGCCGTAGTTGTGTCCCTGCCCCACAAGGATGTCGTTCCGTCCGTCGCGGTTCACATCGTGCACAAGTATCGGCACGCTTGCAGCACCCAGGCTGAAATCGTGGTGGAACTTCCACTCACCGGCATCGAGTAGCTTTTCCGGAGCCTTGTACCAGCCATCGGGACCAAGGAACTCCCCTCGGCCATCGCCGTCCAGGTCACCAAAGCCCAGGCCATGCCCGACACCGCCGGTGCGCACCGTGTGGCTGGTGAACTCGCCGACGCTGCCGGGCTTCAGGCGAAAGCAGACAATGTTGCCCCCGGCGTTGGGACAGGCCTCTGGAATCCCGTCGCCGTCCACGTCCCAGAAGCGCGTGGTCTCGATGGACCCCACGTGCGCGATCTTGTGCTCGGTCCATTCGGTCGACTGGCCCTTTGGGTTTTCACGCCAGCGCAGTGGGCCGCCAAAGAACCCGCCGGTGATGACGTCTTTGTAGCCGTCGCCGTTCACATCGATCGGGTAGTCGGAAAAGTCGTCGTAGTATTCGCCAGAGGGCTTCACGTAGCAGATTTTGTGAGCCCGTTGAAAGTCCGGACCGGGGTACCAGAACCCGCCGGACACCACGTCGGTCGTGCCGTCGTTGTTCACATCGAATGCCGAGGCAGCTTCGAAGCTGGCCTCGCTGAGCTTCTGTCGCTGGAAGCGCAGGTAGCCACCGCGTTTGCGCGGCGCTTCCGGTGTTCCAACCGGGTGCACGTCAGCGAAGTCGCGGCGCGCAGTCAGCGAGGCGGAGACCTGCGGCTGATCGGCAGCCGCAACCGAGGGATGCATCTCGAGAAGCCGGCGCGTGACGTCCCGGCCATTGAGTTCGCGCAACACCGACAGGATTTGCGCGCGGGCAGGTGGTGGCGCAGACGGAAGGCGCTTCAGCAGCGGTTCGACGCAGGCTGCATCGCCCGAAACGCGCAAAGTTTCGACGACCTTGGCGACGAGGTTGGGTTCAAGGTTCGTGTCTTGCAGCAGCGTGAGGAGGATGTCGTTGGCCGCCTGCCAGTTGCCGCCGGATTCCCCGATCTTCAATGCGAAGGCATACCGGGCACGCAGAACCTGCGAGCGGTCCTCGCCCGCACTTTGCGCCGATGCCCTCTCGAGCAGTTCGGCCATCGTTGGATCGGCGACCGCCGCAGCTTTTGCGATCTGCCCAGTTGATAAACTCAGCACTGTGCTGGTGTCGCCGGCTATGCAGCCCGCGGCGCCACAAAGATAGAGCGCGACGATTGCAGGAGCTTTGAAAGTGATTCGCATCGGAGCTGAAAACTTCCGCAGCGGGCGGCTACAGTGTTCTATCATTAATTCGGATTCGGTTCTGTGTGCCGAACGAGCGCAGAATCACATCGATGTGGATACGAACTTCTGGTTCGGCACACTAGGTGTCAGTCGCGCGGCTGTGAATGCTTTCGGCCCTGTAACCTCCAGCGGCACGATCGCGCGCGTACAGGAATCCGAAGATGACGACGAGGATGGCGGCAAAGGGTGCGAGGAACCGGAACGACATGCGTCCCCCGTAGTTGTCGGCCGGGTCGAGCAGTGCCTTGCCTTCCTTGATCGCGGGTGTATCCAAATCCGTTTTGAGGGAGGTGCGAAGTGCGTTTGCGGTCTCGGGCTGCGCGACTGTCGTTGAGCCGGGCGGGGTTTTGGCCACTGCACTCTGGATCGCATCGAGCGCGCCGTGAATGTCTGCCGACTGCTTGGCAGTAGCCTTCACCTCAGCTCCCGCAAGCTCACCCTTGATCCGGGTTAGCACCGATAGTGTCTGTTCCACGGGCAGCTTCGTCGCCAGGTGCTTGTCGGCGATGCTTCCCATCCATGGGGTGGTGATCATACCAACGGCCAGCATTCCAATGCCGCCCATCAGTGCCAGCGCAAGAGATCCACCTCGCGGCACTCGCTCCGAAACGACGCCGAGCATTGTCGGCCAGAAGTAGCACACGCCCAGCGCGAATACGGTGGCGGCGGCAAACGCCATCTGCACGGTTTCGGCATAGCTCAACCAGATAAGCCCTAAGCCGGTCAAGACCGCCGAAACTGTCAGCAGCCCTGTGGGCGAGAGACGATGAACAATGGGCCCTGCAAAAAAGCGCAGCACTGCCATGATTCCTGAGATCCAGACAAGGACGAGAATGCCGTGAATCCCGCCGGCTTGAAGGATTGAGGGTATCCACCTGTTTGGCCCGAGTTCCAACGAAGCTGTAATCATCATACAGAACAGGAGGACCAGGAACAGCGGCCGCAGGAATGTTGAACGGCACATGTCGGCGAAGCTGACGCCAGACTGTACGCGTTCGGTGGCCGGCACGGACTGTCCGATGAACAGAGCGCCATAGACGAGAGTCGGAAGCACGACCAGTCCCAACTTCGGCTGCCAGCCCATTCCGATCTTCGAAAGCAGGAAGCAGGCGAGTCCGCCAATGACGATACCGCCCGGAAACCACACGTGGAATTGGTTTAGCTTTTCGGTTTTGCGATCTGGATAAATTGTGGCAACGAGCGGGTTGCAGACCGCCTCAACAGTGCCATTGCCCATGCTGAGAATCAACGCGCCAAAAAACAGCGACCAGAACCCCTGTGCAAAAATCATGGTTACTGCACCGGCGAGATGACAGATGAAGGCGAACCATACCAGTCTCCGCATTCCCAGTGCATCGCACAATGGGCCAAGGGCGAAAATCGACAGCGTAAAACCCCACGTGCCGGCGCCTGCTATGAATCCAACATCCCTGTTGTTTAGCCCGAAATGGGATTTCAGCGCCCCCATGATATCGCCGATGACGGCGAACGATACAGCCGTGGCGATCAGTGCAATGCAGCTGGCGAGAAACAGCCGGTCGGGGTTTATCCCGCCCGCGGTTTGAGAAGTGGCCGTGGCTGACGACATGAGTGCTCCCGTTTTATGAGTGGCAGAACGATACATCCGGTACAGATGGTACGCTAGAGTGGCACCATCTCAGGCTGGGAGCGAATATCGGTTGTCAACTACCGAACATGGTTATCAGTGCGTTTCCATGAGGCCGGTCGACATAGCGTGAATTTACGTTTACATAACTCGCCGTGGGTTAAAGCATCATGCCGGACGGGGTTTGCTAAAGTCCGGGACGTCCATAGGCTTGCCTCCTGCGGCGACCGATTCAGCAGAAAGAGGCCTGACGACTGTCCAGGTCGCCGCGTCGACCACGTCGATAGGGCTCTTCTTCGTACGGATTGCATCCAGGAAGTCTGTGACTACGAAGAAATCGCCACCGCCGTGTCCGGCTTTCTGCGCCTCGGTTCCGCGATCGCGCCAGTAAGGGTGTTTGAACTCGTTCTCATACGCGGCCAATTCCTGCCATCCGTGTTCCTGCTCTGCGAACTTTTCAGGATCAACACCTTCCGGAGAGCGTCCCTCAAAATAGACCTTATGCTGCCCAAAGCTGGAGAGGTACGAACCCGTGGTACCCTGCAATGAGTATTGTCCGTTGCCGCCGGGGCGAGGTGAGCTGGTATCGTAATGGATACGTATCATGCGCCCCTTTTCCGTACGAATGAGCACCTGGCTGACATCGCCGCTCAGGATCTTTGTTTTGGCGGCAACGCTGTCGGGCCCGAATTTCCTGGCAGCCCATTGCTGTGGCGCAGCCGATTTGCTGTCCATAGCGACGAGAGTGGTCAGGCGGTCTTTCTTATTTATTTCCATCCACTGACACACCGGGCCCATTGCATGCGTGGGGTAAACGTTGCCCGCCTTTTCGGCGACTCCCTTACCACGCCACGTCAGCGCGCTGCCGTCTTTCGTGTACTTCAGACTGCGCACTTCATGGATGTAGCTGCCCTCGCCGTACGTGAGGTCGCCGAACAGCCCCGCCTGCACGATGCTGAGCACCTGCATGACAGGCTTGGAGTAGCAGTAGTTTTCCAGCAGCATATAGGTAGCGCCGGTTTTCTTCTGTGTTTCAACGAGCTCCCAGCATTCGTCGAGTGTAACGCACGCCGGCACTTCGCTTCCCACGGCCTTGCCGGCGTTCATGGATGCGACGGCTACAGGCGCATGAAATTCAGGAGGAGTAGCCACCAGCACTGCATCGATGTCGTCTCGAACAACCATCCGTTTGAAGTCTTCGGGCCCTTTGGAGAAGCCTTCCGGCTTTTTACCGAGCGCTTTTTCCACAATGGCGAGCGCGGCATTGAGGTGATTTTCATCGATATCACAGATCGCCGGGACTTCGACCTCGGGATGTAGCAGCATTTGCTTTAGCAAACCCGTGCCGCGTGAGCCCACCCCGACAAAGCCGATTCGAATTTTTTTGCCTTCTTCGGCGGCGAAAGCCGCATAGCGCCCCAGCGCGAAAGTAGCACCCCCTGCTGCAGCAAGGCGCAGGAACTGGCGACGGTCGATAGATTCCATGTCTGGTGTCCTTTGTTACTGATGTAATTTTTGAAATAGAGGCGATGTGGCATTGCAACTGAATCGGGGCGTTGAGCAGCAAGATTTCAGACAAGAGAGACTGGATTAGGTTGTAGGGTAACGAAACAATTCGACGTAAAGCAGGAGAAGGCGTGAAACCTCATGGTATGAAGGGCTCGCGGGACCGCTACTCGGCGCGGCGACGAGCAAAGGCGCTTCAATCACTATGTGCGGTGCCGCAGCCCACAGCACCTGGATTAGATCCTGCCCTGTTGGCCGAGCTGGAGCTGAAGTTGCAGGGTTCCGTGCAGGAGGGTGTGCAGCAGCGGGAGGCACTCGCCCGGCAGCGAGCAGAATTTGACAATTTCCGCCGCAGGACGATGAAGGAAAAAGAACAGATACGCGATGCCGCGCGCGAGGATGTAATAGCCAAAATTCTGCCGGTGCTCGATAATTTCGAGCGGGCGCTTGCGTCCACCGAGAGTGCGACAGATGCAAAGCCGATCCGCGACGGCATTACCATGGTTTCGGGTCAGTTGATGCGGCTACTGGAAGCGGAAGGATTGAAGCCGATCGAGACGATGAATGCGCCTTTTGATCCGAATGAACACGAAGCCCTCGCGACTGAGGAGCGAACGGATGTGGAAGAGAACCACGTTTGCGAGGAAATGCTGCGGGGCTACCGCTTTAAGGAAAAGGTGATCCGCGCGGCCATGGTGAAGGTGGCGAAAGCACCGGCGGAAAAGGCGCAGGCATAGCAGTCAACCGCGTAACCACAGCTGCGCCATTTCCAGAGCAACTGGAGAGGTGCACACGGAAGTTGTTGCTTTGTGGTTTGAGGCGGGTCAGCGTTCGCGGCGAATTTTGGAAGCTCCTTACCCCCGTTGAACGAGTTTTGACCATGCAGAGAGGGATGCCTGAAATGTATCGATTGATCGCAGTTGTAGCACTGTTGGTGCCGAGCCTGGCAATGGCTGCGCTGGATACGCGCGGCGGAACAAATTCTCCCGAGGCCGCGACTGGCGGTGGGTTTTTCGGTAGGATGCTAAACACACGTCGACCTGCAGCCGACCCGCGGCAGATAGCGCAATTCGGACCTCCAAGGCAAACCGGCACGGTGCAGGTACCCCAGCAGCAGCAGCAAGTGCAGGGGGCTAATCCGCAGTTAGCGCCCGGCCCCGGTGCGGGTTCACAGCCGGCAGCGCAGCCCGGTGAAACGCCAGTGCGTCAGCGTGCGACGCCAGCGGCAACTCCGCGGCGCCCGCGTAAAACTCCTGACACCGCTTCGGAGCCCGACGAAAAAGCGGACGAAACATCATCCAAAAAGCCGGCGTCTGACAGTGGTGACCTCGACCAGATGGTGAAGAAACTCGAGAAGGACAAAGCCAAGGCGAATGAACTGGAGAATGAGCTGACGAAGTCGGCTGATGAAGCCACGACAATTGTGGCAGGATTTCTTCGCAGCGCCAATGACGGCGTTTACTCGAAAGCAGCCGGCTATCTGGCGCCGGAGCTGCAGAAGTATTTTGAAAGTGAAATGAGCGCGGTGAACGGTGGAATCAAGACGGTGCTGGATGAATTGACCCGCAATGGCGACATTCGTTCGGTGACGTACGCAAATGCGACCGTGCGCGGAGAAGGTGCTGTCGTAGATGCCGAGCTAACATTTGGATCCGGCGGCCCGGAGAAAAAAATGTTCGACCTGCTTAAGACGAAGACAGGGTGGAAGATAGTACTTCCAGTGAACCGTCGTTCTCAAACTTCTGCCGCGCCAGCCGACCGCTCGCGTCCCAGTGCGGTAGTCTTTACGCCTCCAGCCGTGCAGAACACACCCGCCTCCGATCCTAATAATAACATGCCCAGCGCGTCGTCCACGCCTACGCCACCCCCGTCCCCTGCTGCTACTGGTACGCCTGCGCCGAGCGACCCCAGCACTACAAGCGGCGCCGCGCCAAAGTAGCGAATTTCAGGGACGGCACACCCGGTGTTCGGCTAAGCAAATCTTCGAATTTTTACAAGCGCCGTCTGAAACGGCGGCGCCTGTTCTGTTGTTGCCCGTGCGTTTTAATGCTCCCATGCACACGTCATGAAGATCGCAACTGCCGACCAGATGCGTGCTGTTGACGAGCGGACGATCGGCGAGTTTGGAATCTCGGCGGATGCGCTGATGCTGGAAGCGGGTCGTGCAGTAGCCGCGGCAATTCGCAGTCGGTTTGCGCCGGCACGGGTCGCAATTGTTTGCGGCAAAGGAAACAACGCAGGTGACGGGTTTGTGGTTGCTCATGAACTGTGCTGCGATGGCGTGGAAGTAGACGTGTTGTGCATGGAGTCAGCCGAATCCTATCAAGGCGCAGCGTGCCGCACACTTGCCCGTCTGACTGGCACCCAGGTCCGGGTGCAGCCACTTGAACAGGAAAGTACCGCCGATGTCCTGTCGCAGTGCGAGCTTGTGGTTGATGCGCTGCTTGGAACCGGAATACATGGACCGCTGCTTGAAAGATATGCGTCGGCCGCTCAAGCCATCAACCATTCACGGCGCCCAGTTGTGTGCATCGATATTGCGTCGGGCCTCGGCGAGTTTTCAATCAAGCCGGACGCGATCGTCGTAAAAGGCACGCTGACGGTTGCCATCGGCTTGCCAAAGTTATCGCAGTTCAGTCGTCCTGGCATTGAGTCGAGCGGCGAGCTGCTAGTCGCCCCGATCCAATTCCCGCACGAACTGCTGCAAAACGATGAGCTGCAACTGAACTGGGCTCGGGTTGACGAGTTACGGGGGTGGTTGCCGAAACGCGCAATCGATTCTAACAAGGGAACCTTTGGCAGTGTGGGAGTGGTTGCGGGTTCTGCGCAGTTTGCGGGTGCGGCGATACTGCTGGCTCGCGCCGCTCTGCGTGCCGGATGCGGGCTAGTGACCATTTTCTGCCCGGCGGAGCTTAATGCCATTTACAAAGTGGCGCTACCCGAAGCGACAACATGGATTGTGCCATCGAAGGACGGGCAGTCCCTGGATTCCTCAAGCGCGGAAAGTATTCTGGAGAAGGCAAAGCAGCTATCAGTGCTCGCAATGGGCCCCGGCCTGGGCACCGGGGATGAACAGCGGGAATTGCTGATTCGGGTTCTTGGCAATTGTTCAAAACCCGTGATCCTGGATGCGGATGCCATCACGTTAGTTGCAGCGCATGAAGAGTTGCGGGGGTTGTTGAAGCGATTACCCGATTGTGTGCTGACTCCACACCCCGGCGAGATGGGGCGTTTAATTTCAAAGGGCGCCGCTGAAGTGCAGATAGACCGCGTGGCAGCGGTCGATGAAGCCACGAAGCAACTGGGTATCGCGGTGCTGCTGAAGGGAGCGGGGACGCTACTTGGTCGACCGGATGGACAAAAATGGATCGTGCGAGGCGGAACGTCGGCGCTGGCAAAAGGCGGTACGGGCGATGTGCTGAGCGGGGTGATTGCGTCTCTTGTGGCGCAGGGAATGCCGTGCTGGCAGGCGTTAGTCGCGGCTGCGACAGCTCACGTGGAAGCTGGTGTTGTGTGTGCTGAAAAGTCCGGCGAAAGGGGAGTGCTTGCCGGCGAGGTGGCGGACGAAATTCCCCGTGTTTTTGCCAGCTGGAACAGCACCGTCAGCGATTTTTAACACACGCCATTACCATTGATAATGGACAGCATCTCACCGCGGCGAGTGCAGCTTGTTAGTTTTTCGAAGTGGCAAAGTTTTTGACGAATGAAGGAAACGCAAAGTGGCGATAGTTAAACCAGCGAAACTGGAACGTGGAATGACCGTGGGTGTGATTGCGCCTTCGGGCTCGATCCGCAACCTGGAGCCACTGGAGCGCGGGATCGCGAACCTGAAATCGATGGGCTTTTCAGTGCACGAGGGTAAGTTTCTGCGTTCGCGGTACGGGTTCCTGGCCGGGCATGACGATGACCGCCTGGCGGACTTGCACCGAATGTTCGAGAATCGAAAAGTGGATGCCATTTTCTGCGCGCGCGGCGGATATGGGACATCCCGGCTCGCGGGTGGGATCAACTACGAGCTGGTACGACGTAATCCCAAGATTTTCGTGGGGTTCAGCGACATTACTTATCTCAGCCTGGCATTCATGAAAATGTGCAAACTGGTAACATTCAACGGGCCCATGGTGAACTTCATATTTGGCGATGCAGAGCCACGCAGCTTCCCTGTCGAGGGACTTCAGCGCACGATTTGCGAAGCGCGACCCGCAGGTTCCATCTGGCACGGACATGAGGATCGTAACTATAGAGTTGTCCGACATGGCGCTGCGCGAGGCCGGCTCACCGGCGGCAATCTCAGCCTGCTAGCGGCAAGTATCGGCACAGCCTATGAAATTGATACGCGCGGCAAGATCGTGTTCCTGGAAGAAATCGAGGAGCAGCCTTATCGTATCGATCGAATGCTCACACAAATGATCTCCGCGGGCAAATTGAGTAACGCTGCCGGAATTGTAATTGGACGCAATATTCCGCATGCCGAGTCGCTGGCCATCGAGCAGGCCGCAGCGGCACGTGGACTGCTGAAGACGATGCCCGCGCCGAAACGCCGGGTTGCCAACGATTACGACCAGACGATGGATGACATCTTTAATGAACGGCTGCGCGGTTTAGGGGTGCCGGTAATCAGTGGACTGCCGTTCGGCCACATCAAAGATCTCGCGACACTGCCAGTCGGAATCATGGCGAGCATGGATTCGAAATCGGGCGATCTAACTATTGAAGAGGCAGCGGTGAAGTAGCAAGTCAGTAGCTTCGGTCCGCTACGTAGTCGCTGAGCTGCACGAAAAATTCCGCGGCTCGGCTGGGCTCGAGAAACTGCAGGTGGGATTTGGCGGCATCGGCGTAGTTTCGTGCTTCGGCCAGCGCCGTCTCAACCCCTTCGTATTTTCGGACGTGCCACATGATCTCGGCCGGCTCGCGACCATTGTTCCAGCAGGCCAGCAGAGCCTCACGGTCAGTCTTAGACGCGGTCTCGAAAGTATGGATGAGGGGCAGGGTTTGCTTGCCGTTACGGATGTCGGTCCCGTGCTGCTTACCGAGGTCGCTGTCTTCCGCAACAAAGTCGAGCGCATCGTCTGAAATCTGGAATGCCATTCCGAAGTTCAGTCCGAATTTAGTAAGTTCCAGTGTTTCCTCTTCGCCCTTGTTTGCGAGGACTGCACCCAGACCGGTGCACGCGGAAAAAAGAAACGCCGTCTTGCTTCGGATGACGCGCAGGTAATCCATTCGGCTGAGAATTGCGTCGCGTTTTTGGATCTGGAACATTTCGCCCTCGCACATGCGGGTGGTGACCTGGCAGATCGTACTGAGGACCAGCGGGCTAACCACCTGCATTGCCAGGGTAAACGCGCGGGCATATAAAAAATCGGCAACGAGAATGGCAACATCGTCACCCCAGCGGGCATTCACGGTTGGGCGTCCACGGCGAAGCGGTGCCTTATCTATGACGTCGTCGTGAAGCAGCGTGGCGGTGTGCACCATCTCAATAGCGGCTGCCACTTTAGCGTCGTCCGTACCTTTATAGCCGCAAGCACTACTGGCCAGCAGAACAAGCATTGGCCGAAGGCGTTTACCCTGCCCGGCGCGGACGTAACGGCCGACTTCGCAGATCAGTTCGGTTTCGCTATCGAGAACTGAGTCGAACAGCGATTCGACCCCGGCCATCTCATGCGCGAGATAGCCGGCAATCTCTTCAATCAGCTCGCCGGACTTCGTTACAGTTTTCACAAACTCCGCTCCATCGGTTTGAAACATCCCGATTACAAAGAGCAGTATCTGTAACAGGCAACCGGATTCACTCTGGAAGCGTAAAATCAGCCGGATGAAGTGGGGAAACGCAGCCCGGCGGAGAATTGTGGACTGATTTGCCAATGGAGCGAGCCTCCCATCAGGCTCATTAGCTTTTCACACGCCGACAAACTATAGCGGCTTTCATAAATCTTACGTACACCCAGGCGCCCTTTCAGCGAGGCGGGCGCAGGACGTTTAATGGCACTTTCCGTGTCGTGCGGCTGGCACTCCAGGTCGACCCGCAGTTCTGCCCGGCCGTGCGATGAGTCCATGGAAATCTTTACGGTTCCATGCCGATTGCAATAAGCACCCGCTTCTTCCAGTACTCGCAGTAGAACCTGTTGGCTCTTTTCGTCATCGATAACAATCTGCGGCTGCGAGTTCTCACCAATTTCGACGTGGATATCTTTGTGACGAAAAACATCGGCTACTTTTGCCGAAGCTTCTGAAACCAGCAGATGTAAACTGGTCGGCAGCAGTCGCAGCGTGAGCGTACCCTTGTAAATGGCAGCGATTTCTGCTGCATCATCCAGTATGCGCAGTGACTTTGCATTTGCTTCCTGGATCATGGCAAGACTCTGGCGCTGGCTGTCATTAATGTCTGCCGCGTTGAGGAGCAGAATCTCGCAGAATATGCCGATCGCACCCAGGGGAGAACGCAGGTCGTGGTTAATAGCCGAAAAAAGTTCCTCGCGCAGTTTGCGCTCAGCCAGCTCTTCTTCGTTCAGGCAAGGCATGGAAAACTCAAGGATTCTACCTTCCGTGGCGGCTGCCATATTCTAATGACCCAGCATCTATGGAAGAAGATTGCGAGTGCCTTAGAGCAAAAGGTGGGCCGACAAGGATTATCTGATTATTGCTTCGCGCATATCGTTTGAGCACTGGAGATTGTGGTCATCTATATGCCTGACATTGTCTCAAATTACCTGCATTGAAGTATCTATGGTAGAATTTGCAATTGGCTCGGTTCGATGAGTACGGTTCCGGCACTGGCTGGCCCTGCCTGTCCTGATGAGGCGCAGACGCGCGAACTGCGCTCAATACTCGGACGCCGTGTGTGGCACCTGGCCATACCCGCCATCGGCGAGAATCTGCTCGCGACTCTGCTGTTGCTGGTGGATACGCTTATGATTGCGCCGTTCGGCAAGGTGCCGCTGGCAGCCTCGGCGGTGGCCGGTATACTGGCGTGGCGAACATTCATGACTTTTGGATGCATCGAAAAAGGTACAACGGCCCTGGTGGCGCGCAACACTGGTGCCGGTGACCTGGAGAAAGTCGCCGTCGTTGTGGCGCAGAGCATCTGGCTCGCGCTCGGAATTGGGCTTTTAATGGGCTGTCTCGGTTGGTTTCTAAGCGAGAGGCTCCTAATATGGATCGGCGCGGCGCCCGATGTAGTCGCAGTGGGTACCCCATTTCTGCAGGTTATTCTGTTAGCCTCCGTCCCGCGCATGTTCTTCTTTGTGGCGAGCGCCAGCCTTCGCGGCGCGGGTGATACACGCAGCCCGATGTGGGTGACGCTTTGCATGAATTTCACGAATATCGCATTTAACTACCCGCTTATTTTCGGGTTAAACGCAATACCTTCGATTGGATTCCCTGGCCTGCGTCCGTTGGGTCTGACGGGCTCTGGAATATCGACGGCCATGTCCATTACGTTAGCGTCGTGCGCAATCGGCTGGATTCTTTACCACGGTCGATCGAAGTTCCAGGTCCGTCGCAGGCACTTCCGGTTCAACTGGCCGGTCATTAAAAGCATCTGGCGTATTGGGATGCCATCGCTTTTCGAAGAATTCATTATTACAATCGGGTTTCTGATGTTCTTTTCTTTTATTACACAAATGGGAACGGTGGCGCTGGCGGCCCACTCCATTGCAACGCGTGTGGAGTCGCTGAGTTTCATGGCTGGGCTTGGATTCACGGTCGCCGCCGCAACCCTTGTTGGACAGTCGCTTGGCCAGAAAAACGTTCCGCTCGCGAGGCTCTCCTTTCGCATCTCGACCCGGTATTGTGTGATGCTGATGTCGCTGATCTCCGTCTTGCTTATCGTGTTCAGTGCAGACATCGTGCACGTGTTTGCGCCGGGTGGTGGTGATCCGCTCGTGGAAAAGATTGCGGCCACATTGCTATGCATTGCAGCAATTGAGCAGCCGCTGCTGGGAGTTGCGATGACGCTGGGCGGAGGACTGCGCGGCGCGGGTGATACGGTGCGGCCGATGTTCACCTCGCTCGCGGGCAGTCTCATTGTGCGAATCACGGCTTGTTACATTCTGACCTTCCCGCTCGGCATGGGCATCTACGGAATTTATGTGGGTACATTTGTCGACTGGGCCGTCCGTTCGTTAATGATGCTCTATTTTTTCCGCCGGGAGCGGTGGGCGAAGCTCACTGTGTGACCAATCCTTCAGAAATCAATGCCCGCCCGCGCGGACAGTTTGTGATCGTACCAGTAGTGTTTTATAAGTTTCATCTCCGTGACGAGGTCCGCAGCCGCGAGCAGTTCAGGGAATGCGCCGCGGCCAGTAAGGATGAGTTCGCAGCGCGGTGAAGCTTTGAATTCGCCGACGAGTGCCATCAGGTCGGACTCGGCGTAGAGCCTGGTCCCGACGCAGGTGATGGCTTCGTCACAGATCACCATTTGATAGTTCTCATCGCGGATGAGTTCGCCCGCTTTTCGCAGACCGTTGCGTGCCTGCTCAAAATCGCCATCGCTGTTGGCAAACCGGAATTTTCCATCGGGCATCATTCGCTCAAGGCCGAAGAAGAACAGATCGAGATTCGGTTGCTGGCGAAGGATGAACCGCTCGTGGTAATGCTCGTTGTTGCCTTCGAAGCCCTTATCGAATTGAAGAAAGGCGACGCGCATTCCAGCACCAAGGGCACGCACTGCCAGGCCAACGGCGCAGGTCGTTTTCCCTTTTCCATCGCCGGTATAGATATGCAGGTAGGCCATAGGTGCCTGCTAAGTCGGCTGTCCGCTGACTTAAGGAGTCAAGCGGCGCGGCGCTCATTAGGCGGGAGCGGTTGTGAGGCCCGGAATGGGCACTCGCTAACGCTCGCGGTACAGATCCGAGCGGTTGTGGGGCCGCCCGAGCAGTACAGAGCCGGAGCGCAGGGGCACTCGCTGACGCTCGCGGTGCAGATCCGGCAATACGAATTCGGGATGGAGCAATGCAAATTCTTGATTTTGCCGGATTTCGGTTGGATTGTCGCAGCTGGATGTATGATGACGGGGGAAGGATAATGCGCGCGTGGAGTTGACATTGAAGGCGGGAACCGAGGTGCCAAGCGCGCCTTCGCGTGCTGCAGCGCGCCCGCCGAAGCAATACCGGTGGGAATATCGCGAGGCGCAGCCAGACTCCGCACAGCTTTTGCGGGAGAGCCTCGGCATATCGGCTGTCGTTGCGCGCGTGCTGGCTAATCGGGGGCTCATAAGCAATTCGGGTGAACTGGAGCAGTTTGTGCGGCCATCGCTGACCACACTGCATGATCCATTTGCCCTCGCCGGAATGAGAGCCGCAGTTGATCGTCTGCTTCAGGCAAAACATCGGGGAGAAAAAGTCCTGGTGTATGGCGACTATGACACTGACGGGACTACAAGTACCGCGGTCCTGTTGCGCACTTTTCATAAGCTCGGGATTGATGCTGCATACTACATTCCTCACCGGCTGGCAGAAGGTTATGGTCTGAATGCGACCGCAATAGAGTCGATTGCGCGGCGGGGCGTGCGCCTGATTGTTACGGTCGACACGGGAATTGGGGCGCTTGAGCAGGTGGTGCTTGCGAAGTCTCTCGGGATGGATGTGATCGTCACGGACCATCACCAGCCCGGACCGGCTCTGCCCGAAGCGGTTGCAATCGTAAACCCGAATCGCGCGGACTGCACCTATCCTAACAAGTGTCTTGCAGGTGTGGGAGTCGCGTTTAAGCTGTCGCATGCGCTGCTGAAAGGCTTCCAGATTTCATCCCAGGATGCGCTGCCATTTCTTCGCAGTTTGCTGGATCTCGTGGCAATTGGTACAGTGGCGGATTTCGCGCCCCTGATTGGAGAGAACCGTGTGCTTGTGGCGCATGGCCTGGAACAGATTCGGCGTACGAGTAACGCAGGCGTTGCCGAACTTGTCCGCCTGCTGGATCCCGGTGTTTCGAAAATTACAACGCACCATGTCGGTTTTCAACTGGCTCCCCGTTTGAATGCAGCGGGGAGGACGGACCATGCCGGTGTTTGCGTGGAATTGCTGACAACCGAAGACCGAACGCGCGCTGCGGAAATTGCAATGCAGCTGGATGGCTTTAACCAGGATCGGCGCAACGTGGAATCAGGGATATTCGAGCAATGCATTCGTTTCGTGGATGAGAACCTGGACGTGCAGCGCGACCGCGTTTTTGTGATCAATGGAGCTGGCTGGCACCTGGGAGTCGTCGGAATTGTCGCCTCTAGAATCATGGATATGTACGACAGGCCAGTCATCGTGCTATCGGAGCAGCATGGAGCCGCAAAAGGATCTGCACGCAGCACAAAAGGATTCAATATCCATGCTGCGTTGACGGCCTGCGGGCAGTACCTTACCGCGTTCGGTGGTCACCCGAACGCCGCCGGACTTCAACTGGACTGCGCGCATATTGCTTCGTTTCGCGAGGCGATAAATACGTACGCTGTTGAAGCGCCTGGTGGTGCGGTTATGTGCCCGGTGCTTACCATCGACACGGATGTGCATGGATGGGAACTCGACGAAGTACTCATACGTGACCTGGGGCTGCTGGAGCCGCACGGCCATTCCAATCCAGCCCCGGTGCTGAGCACGTGTGGATTGCGGATGTCGCAGACACCGAAGCTCGTCGGTAACAATCACCTTAAGCTGCAGTTCAGGCAGGGGGAACGGCTCGTAAGCGCGATTGGATTTAACATGGGATCGCGGATGTCAGAACTGCAGGCAAACAGAAACGCCACCTTTGACGCGGCGTTTGTGCCCACGCTGAATACCTACTATGCGCAGCCGCGGATTGAAATGGAGTTGAAGGACCTGAGGCTGAGCCCGGCCATTTAATGGCGTCGGCTGAGAGAGAACCGGAAGGTTTGGGATTCGGCGATTCTGCGTCGGATTCAGGGGCGGGAACATCGCCGTGGTTGCGCGGCGTTGACCAGTCGGTGTTTAAAATCGACGCGCCGGTTCCCACGGCAGATCGGGTGACCACTGTCACACAGGCGCGCTTGCCCCTTACCTTTTTCCAGCGACGGATAACCATTGTTGATTTGCTTATCGCGCTGTTGCTGGCGATTGTAAGCTTCGGATCGGTTGCGCTGACGTACAAAGGTTTTGGCCACTCCTGGGATGAGGCACTTTACCTGAAGCCGTCCCAGGCGGCATATGAATGGTGGCGAGGCGTGTTTGTGGATCGGGCGCTGTTACAGCCCGAGACCATCGAACGCCACTGGGGACAGCGCCTCGATTCGGAGGATCCGCTTCATCCGGAGATCGCGCCATTACCAAAGCTGATCCTCGGAGCAGGTGCTGAATACCTGGGAGACGTATTTGGCAATCCGATGCTCGGAATGCGATTGCCGATTGCCGTTCTATTCGGGGCAACCGTGGGGCTCGCATTCCTCTTTGCGATGCTGGAATTTGGCAGACTGGCGGGGTGCGCCGCGGCTCTTTTCTACTGGTTAACGCCGCGGGTGTTTGGACACGCGCACATCGGTGCGACGGAAACGCTGCTCGCCTTTTGCATTGGGCTCACAAGCTTCGTTTTCATCTTGTCCACGCGGCGTGGGTGGCTGGGACCGTTGGTGGGCCTCGTATTTGGTTTGGCAATTGCCACAAAAGTAAATGCCCTGCTGCTGCCGTTGCCGCTATTGCTCTGGGGACAGATCTACCGACGCAGAGAATACGCATCCGCGATGTTCTGGATGCTCGTGCTCGGGCCTCTTATCGCGTTGGCGCTTTGGCCATGGCTGTGGCACGATGGACTACGCCGCTTTTTTGGCTTTTTGCTCTTTTACGTGGAACACCAGGCAACGGCCGTCTATTATCTCGGTCGGACTTGGGGGTATACTCACGGGCCGGCTGCGCCCTGGCATTACCCATGGATCATCACAGCAGTCGGGGTGCCCGAATGGCTGCTGCTGTTTGGCGCCATCGGGATTTTGCGATCGATCACGGGTATCGCGGCACGTCCCGCTTCTGTCCTGATACTTATTCTCGCGCTATTCTGGATCTGTGTCGCGTCGGTTCCTGGAGCACCGAAGTACGATGGTGAGCGGCTGTTCTTCCCATCCTTCTTTTTCCTGGCGCTGCTCGCGGCAGGTGGATATTCCTGGCTGTTCGGCGATGCTGCCAGGCGAACTGCGAGTGCGGAGACACCTCGACGAGCTGGCAGAGCACTGCCCTGGATCTTACTCCTCGCCATCGCCGGGTGGGGTGCTGGTGACCTTTTCTTTTCGCATCCGAACCAGTTGAACTATTTCAACTGGCTGGTCGGCCGACCCAGCGGCGCTTATAAGCGCGGATTTGAAACGTCGTATTGGGGTGAAGCGTTAAATGAGGAGTGCACCGCCTATCTACAGCAGAAGCTTAAACCAGGTGAGCGTGTCCAGGTGCTGGCGATGAACGAGCTTTGTTTTGAAAACTTGCGCGAGTGGGGGCGACTTCCTGCGAATGATTTCAGAGCAGGAGAAGCCCCAATACACTGGATTGTTCTACAGGTCAGGCAGGGCTTCTTCGGCAGATACGAACACGCGTTGCATAGTGCGGGAGAACCCGTGAAGACGTTGGGTGCGCAAGGCGTGCCGAAGATCGAGATCTTCCGTGGACCTGCAAACATGGACGCAAGAAGAGCCAGTGACAACGCCACCTCTCCTTCGCAATGGAGAGTTGAAGTTATCGCGCCGAATTCCAGCGACGGATTAACATCCAATGCTTCCACGACCACAGTCTCGAAATGAGCCGGCGACGCGGGCCTGTTGTGCTGCTGACGGATTTCGGCACGCGCGACTGGTTTGTTGGCGTGATGAAAGGCGTAATAAAGAAGCAGTGTCAGGATGCGGACATAATCGACATCTGCCATGAGGTTGATCGGCAGGATGTGCAGCAAGCGGAGTTTGTGCTACGGGCTTCACGGCAATGGTTTCCCGCGGGAACAATTTTCCTGGCGATTGTTGACCCGGGGGTCGGAACCGATCGCGATCCGGTTGTTATTGTTGACGATGCACACGATCATTTTTACGTTGGACCGAACAACGGATTGTTCGGCTTTCTCTCAGGCGAGAGGACACAAGCAAGCATCCTTCGATTACCTCACAACGTTGGGCAGGAAGTATCCGCGACATTTCATGGACGCGACATCTTTGCCGTTGCGGCCGGACGACTGGCTGCGGGAACCGATATCGAAGAGCTGAGCAGTGGTACGACAACCATCCTTCGATTGCCGGGAACATCGTCGAATGTGGATCGAGGGGAGATTCAATACTTTGATCGATTTGGCAACGCGATCACAACGATTGAACGTGCAAGCGCGCCCGTTGATTGCGTGTATATTGACGGTATTGAGCACGCGATCCGGTTGGTGCGAACATATGCTGATGTTCCTGAGGGCGAAGCGCTCGCTTACTGGGGATCGGCGGGCTTGCTGGAGATTGGAATTCGAAACGGTTCCGCCCGCGACGTACTGGCACTCGAGTTGAAGCGGCATGTCCGTTTAAACAAGACTGACGATTAATGCCAAAACCTAAGCCGAAAAAGCCAGGGAGAGCCGCGCCTGCCGACAACGCCAAACTGATTTCCGAAAAGCCCGGATTGTTTTATTTCATCCTGCTCATACTGCTACTCGCTTTGGGGGCGTTTTTCGTAACGATCAGGCCGGTGTCCGATCCGGACAGCTGGTTCCATATGGCATTAGGAAAATGGGTGCTGGAGCATCATGAGATTCCGCGAATTGATCCATTCGCCGGTTCCTCACCCGGTCGCGAGTGGATTTCCTCCGGCTGGTTACCATCGGTGCTGATGCAACTGCTGTTTCGCCGATTTGGCGAAAGCGGCGTGGGATTGCTGCTGATGTCGTTTTTTGTAATTCTATCTACGTACGGAACGGTGCTCATTGCAGCTCGCAAGTGGTTCGGCGACGGTGGCCTGATTTTCTTTCCGCTCATGCTGGGGCTGGGCCTGGCATGTGTTCGTTTCAATCCACGTCCCGATATCTTTAGTCAGCTGATGCTCGCGTGCACGCTGCTGGTACTCGTGCTGGCGGAACGCCCGGGTGCCAAAGCGCAATGGTATCTTTACTCGCTGCTGCCAGTATTTGCGCTGTGGGCAAACCTCCATGCGGGCTTTCTGATTGGATTACTTGTCCTCGGTGTGTACTGCGCATGGCTTCTGCAGCAGGCAGTTACCCGGAAGGCGCGGCCTTTCCTATGGCGACTCATCCCGTGTATGCTTTGTTTTGCCGTGGTTCTTCTGAACCCATATGGGTTCGGTGTTTACCGCCTGGCGCAGAAGATCGCTCGAGTTCCGCAGGTCGGATGGATCATGGAGTGGATGCCGTTTTTTAAGACCGGCTTTCCAATGCCAGCCGGCGCTTATATATGCGGCGCTTTATTACTGGCTTCAGTGGTAGTTGTGTTGTGGCGCACCAAAGCCGATTGGTGGCGCTGGGCAGTGGCAGGGCTTCTGCTTGTAATGGCATTATTGCAGCGGCGTCAGGTTGGTCCCGCGGCAATAGGTATGTGCGTGATACTTTTGCCAAGCCTGTCGGCAATTTCGTTTCGATGGATGCCACCCCGCGCAATCTTGATAGCGGCAGCCGCCCTGGTGACGGCGCTCATCTGTGGTTTTAAAGTAAGCGGAAAGCTCGGAGGCGGAAACGGCGGGCCCAGAACGGGTATCGACTGCGGCGCGCTTCCCTGCGTGGCTACAGACTTCCTGGCTGCAAATCGGCCGCCTCAGAAAATGTTGAACGCTTATGCATTTGGCGGATACCTGCTCTACTATCTCGGCCCGGAAACCAAGGTTTTCATCGATGGACGGCTGGACGTTTACGATCCCCAGGTCTTCCTGGATATCCTGGCGGTGGAGGAAAACCGTCTTCCTCTGGAAGAGATCGAGAAACGCTACGGTGTTAAAACGTGGGTACTCTCCATTGACGATGCGATTGGAGATGCAGAGCATTTAGCGAGCCGTCTGGCAGATCGACCCGATTTTGCACTGGTGCATTTTGACGACCAGGCGGCCGTGTTTATAAAGCGCTCTACCGAAACGAACGCCTATATCAAAAAGAACGAGTTTTCCTGGCTCAGTCCGTGGAGGGTTCCTGAAGTGGCCCAAGCCGTACAAAGCTCCAGCGCGAATGCGGTGTTCGATGAGGTGGATCGAGCACTGAGGCAATCCATGGGAAGCGCAAACGCTAATGCGCTGGCCGCACTCGTCGCAGCTTCAGCGGGCGATCGCCAGACCGCACAGCAACTGGTGAACCAGGCGTTGGCGCGCGACCCCGAAAATCCATTAACTCAGCAGGTCGTGGGACTACTCAGGCAGCGTTGAATTGACCGGCGGTGCCCGCGTGCGCTTCTGGCCCGTGGCTTGCCGGGTGGCCGGTTTCTGGAGACGGTGGAAACTCAAGATCGCGCTCATGAAAGAAGTGATGTCCGCCTGCGTCAAACACGACCTCATATCCATACCAGGGCTGCACAAGGCCGCGGAATGATACGATCTTGCCAGTCATGCCGTGATATCGCGGAACATGAGGCTTCACCTTAACGGGAGTTGAGAGCGCGTAGGGAAGGCGTTTGCCGGATTTGGCTGCTCCGGTGTTCCACTCCAGTTCGAAGAACCCGACAATCCCCGACACAAAGCGCAGCAGATCATCACGCAGCCCGGCGTAGCACTTTTCGCAGATGGCGATGTGATCGTAGTAATCAGTTTTCATCTGGAAGCGCCACCGCATAATCGGTGAGTTTTTCGAACAGAAAGTGCATTCCATGCTGTGGCGTATACCGGGGCAGGCTGGGTAATGGTGCTGCAGAATTTTCAACGCCTTGATTGCGCAATCATGGCAGACTTCCGAATTGCGAACGAGTGCGAAGTGTTGCCGCTGCTCCATGGCCAGCACAAGGGCTGGAACCGAGATCCCGTGTTTACATTCGATGCATTGCATGTTGGCTCCCCCTCCGCTAACGTGCGGAGGAACGCTGCACTATTTCAGGGAATGCAGCCCGGCGGGCTACAGCCCTGCCATCTCAGACGCGCGAGTGTCACAGACGTTGACACAGGTCCTTACAATTATTACACCCGTTTTAGTTACCGCATCCCTGCGCCACCGTCAACCGAATAATATCCACCTGTCATAAAGTCACCATGTTCAACGAGATACACTACCATCGCCGCAACGTCACCCGGGGATCCGATTTTTTTAAGAGGTGCTCGTTGAAGACTCTGGACGTACTGCTCCTGCGGCGCATTGTCCGGTAACAATACGGTTCCCGGTGCAACCGCGTTTACTTGCACGTGTGGGGCCAGTTCCAAGGCAAGGGACTCCGTAAGTGCCATCAAGCCAGCTTTGGACACAATGTATGGGGTGAAATCGCGGTAAGGGCGGCGTATTGCACAGTCTGTAATGTTAACAATTTTTCCACTCCCACGGAGCACCATTTGCCGGCCCAGGGATTTCCCAAGAAGGAACGGCGCACGTAAGTTCACGTTCACATTGTCATCCCATTGCGCCACCGTTGCTTCGCCCAGTGGTGTACGGTAATAGACCGAGGCGGAATTTACAAGAATATCGACCGGCGGACAACCCGCCGCAATTGCTGCGAGCATGCGATCAATGTCCTGAGGATCCGAAAGGTTCGCCTCAACAAGCCAGGCACGGCGGCCCAACGACTCGATCTGTTTATGTGCCGCAACAGCTTCGTCGTGTGAACGATGGTAGTGCAGGATGACATTGCTGCCAGCCCGCGCGAGCGCCAGCGCAATTGAGAGCCCGACTCGTTTTGCTGCACCGGTAACGAGCGCGGTGGTGTTTACCATCTCCATCAGAAGCTTCCATCGAAACCATCGAGCGGCGCACATCAAGGAGAACAGCGTACTCCCGGTCTACGAGTTCGAATGGTGTACGCGATTCAAAATTGACTTGGCTCCGCGGCCCCCACCGATGTTGCGCCCGCTGGGTAGAAGCTTAGGAGGTCAAACTTTGACGCAACCGCGTAAGCAGCGGCTGAAGGCGAAGGTGGGAGTCTTTGGAATTGGGCTTGCCGCCTACTGGCCTCAATTCGAAGGCCTGAAGCAGCGCCTCGAGCAATATCAACGAAGAGTCGAGGATCGGCTGAGCTCCTTCGGGGGGGACATTGTGTCAGCCGGGCTGGTGGATACGCCAGAGGGTGCACGCGACGCCGGCGACCAGTTCGCGCGCGAGAACGTGGACCTGATCGTATGCTATGTGGCAACCTACGCTACATCCTCGCAGGTGCTGCCGGCCGTTCAGCGCCGGCGTGCGCCCGTGCTTGTGCTGAACCTCCAGCCGACAGCGCAGATCGATTACGAAAACGTCACCACTGGCGAATGGCTGGCGAACTGTTGCGCCTGCTGTGTGCCGGAAATTTCCTGCGCATTCGCCCGTGCCCGGATTCAATTCAACGTCGTCAGCGGCACGCTCGATGAGGACGAGCGGGCGTGGCGCGAAATCAGTGATTGGGTGATGGCCGCAGGGGTGCAACGCAGCCTGCATTACGCTCGAGTCGGCTTCCTTGGCCACACCTATCCTGGCATGCTGGATATGTATTCCGATTTCACAATGCATTCAGGCCAGCTCGGAACTCATATTGAAGTGCTTGAAATGGACGATCTCGCCAGACGGGTCGCGGCGGTGAGCGCCAGCGAGATAAAGGCAAAACAGGAGGAGGCGCGGGCGACCTTCGATTTCGCAGATCCGGGAACCGATCCCATCGCGAAGAAGATTGAGCCAGAGGACCTCGAATGGGCGGCTCGCGTGGCGGTGGGGCTGGACAAGCTCGCCAGTGATTTTAACCTGGATGGACTAACGTACTATTATCGAGGGCTGGACGGAAACGAGAATGAACGCCTTGGTGCCGGGCTGATCCTGGGAAATTCCCTTCTGACAGCACGCGGCATTCCGGCGAGCGGCGAGGGCGACCTGAAAACGTGCATTGCCATGATGATTATGGACCGCATGGAAGCGGGCGGTTCCTACACTGAATTCTACGCAATGGATTTTAAAGAGAACTTCATTCTGATGGGCCACGACGGCCCCGGGCACATCGCCATCAGCGACAGCCGCCCCGTGCTGCGGGGGCTCGGGCTCTATCATGGCAAGCGTGGCTTCGGCGTGTCGGTCGAATTCAGTGTCCGCCGCGGCCCGATCACTATTCTTGGCATGACGCAAACTGTGAACGGCAGTCTCAAAATGCTGGTAGCGGAAGGCGAGTGCATTCCTGGAGCAACCATGCGGATCGGCAACACCAACTCTCGGCTTAAGTTCGCGCTCGATCCGGCCAGCTTCATGAATCAGTGGTGCGAGAAGGGTCCGACACACCACTGCGCGCTTGCTGTGGGCCACCAGGTTTCACGGCTGGAGAAATACGCACGATTGTCAGGCATGGAACTCACCGTGGTGAGCGGCGCCACCGACAGGTAAATCGAAGCTGTGCCAGAAACGTCCATTGAAGTCAGCAGTTCCGCTGTCGTTTTAAATCTTCGCATCGAGAGGATACAACCCACTTGGGTACAGACCCGTTTTTAGGCGTTTTTTTACACGCACTCGGCGGTCTCGCCGCCGGCAGTTTTTACATACCTTTCAAAGGTGTCAAAGGTTGGCGTTGGGAGACGTACTGGCTGCTGGGGGGACTTTTCAGTTGGATCATCGCGCCATGGGTCGTCTCGCTTCTCACTGTACCCGGTACTCTTGAAATTCTAAAGGCTGCGCCCAGGGATGTTCTCATGCGCAGCTACGTGTTCGGTGTGTTGTGGGGCATCGGCGGACTTACATTCGGACTGTCCATGCGTTATCTTGGGGTTTCGCTCGGCTATGCCATCGCGCTTGGATTCTGCGCGGCATTCGGTACATTGGTTCCTCCACTGTTCGACGGTACATTCGTGCAGATGTTCAGCACAAAGGCTGGCATGGTACTGCTCGCAGGCATTGGACTCTGCCTGGTGGGAATCGCGATTTGCGGACAGGCAGGAGTACGCAAAGAGCGCGAGCTACCGGATGCCGAGAAGCGGGAAGCCATCCGTGAGTTTGACTTCTGGAAGGGCGTCTGGGTTGCCATTTTTGCCGGTGTAATGAGCGCATGCATGAGTTATGGAATCAGCGCGGGAAAACCAATCAACGACCTCGCCATTGCGAAAGGCGCCCCAAGCCTCTGGCAAACTGGACCCACACTGATCGTCGTCCTGGCAGGTGGCTTCACCACCAACCTGATCTGGTGTCTTTTCCTGCATTTGAAAAACAGGAGCGGCCGCGACTACGTGGCCGCCGCGGATGGCGGATCGATCGGCCTGAATTATGTGCTGAGCGCGATTGCCGGCGTCACCTGGTATTTCCAGTTCATGTTCTATGGAATGGGTTCAAGTCGGCTGCCGGAGAGTTTTAAGTTCTCGAGCTGGACACTCCACATGGCCTTTATTATCATCTTCAGTAACCTGTGGGGTTTCGCGTTTCATGAATGGCGAGGGTCGGGTTCGCGTACCCGGCAGACCATTATTGGAGGACTCATCGCGCTCGTGATTTCCACCATCGTGATCGGCTACGGCAACTCGTTGGGACAGCCATGACCCCGTAAATTGACTTGTGCCACCGGACTCAAGGTTATAGTCCGCTGGGCGATAACTTCTGCGATACCGAGGAGCACGCGATCAGCGATGTAGTCCATAACCCGCAGTCAGCTCCTGCAGCGGAGCATTCGGAACACGTACCGTCCAATCATACGTTGATGTGGCTCGCGATCCTTGCATCGATTGCCGCTGCGATTGCTCGGCTGGTGCTGATCTTCCGATTGGACCTGATTGTAGACGAAGCGCTGTATTACTGGATTGGCCAGAGAACCGCACTCACGCTTGCTCCGCATCCACCCGGAGTGCCTTTGCTTGCGCGTGCGATGACGGGGCTCTTTGGACGCACGGAGTGGGCAGTCCGCCTTCCCTCATTTCTCATGATGGCAGCACTGCCGTGGATCGTGTTCCTGTTGCTTCGTCGTATGGGCGCCGGGAGGCTGGCATGGTGGAGCATTTTCGTACTGAATGCGATACCGCTGTATGTCGGGTTCGGCGCCGTCCTCACGCCCGACGCGCCGCAGATTTTCATCTGGTCGAGCCTCCTCCTATTGTCCTACAATGCGCTGGAAAAACCCAGCGTATCTCGATGGGGCCTTGTCGGCGCCGTTTTCGGAATCGGAATGGCGTTCAAATACATCCTCGCTCTTTTCGTTCCTTCATTGCTACTTTGTATGCTGCTCGTTCCTTCGTGGCGCCGACAACTCGCATCCGCTGGTCCATACATTGCCGCAGTCGTCACGATTGCGATGTTGGCAATACTGGTGAGCATTGCAGGGATTGAGTCGGCCAGGGATGCACTACGCTACCACCTGCAGGAACGACAACACTGGTCCGAAGCCCTGGATCCGGCCAACATTGGAATTTTCCAACTCGCCCACCTCGCCTACATATCACCAGTTTTATATGTGATCGCTATTATCAGTATGTTTCGGTGTGGCTGGCAGGGCTGGCGCCTTCGTGACCGTCGTCTGCTGTTCGCATTTTCCTTTTCCATCGTCATGTTCCTGTTCTTCGCAATCGTTTCTGCGCTAACCGGACGGCGCCTGACTCGCGAACACTGGGATGCACCTGCTTACGTTTCTGCATTAGCGGGCGGCATTCTTCTTCTGCGCGGCGGCAGTTCCATCCTGCACCGCTCGTTCGTTTCAGGTGTAAGCCTCGGAATGCTGATTACGGGAATTATCATCATCGAAGCGACAACGGGCGCAATGAGCTCAATGGCTGCGTTAAAACCTCCATTCAGTTCTTTTCGTGGGTGGCGGCAGTTCAGCGCGTGTATCGATGAGCAATTCAGAACCTTTCCATCCGGCCCGAAAATTCTGCTGACGCGTAATTTTCACTCGTTGGTCGAATATGCCTTTTACGGGGGTGAGACACGGGAACTTTATAAACTCGACCACAAGCTTGACCCGAAATGGGGCCTGACCGGCGAGTGGAGGCGTGCCGGCGTGACATGGCGCGACCTCGAATCCAAACCGTTCAAGACCTTACTGTTCGTCCGCGAGGATCCGCGAGTCGGACCTCCTGAAAATGCACACAATCGCAGTGATGACGAATGGCTGCAGTGGTTGTCAGCAGCCTTCAACTCGGCAACAGAACTACCGTCTTTCGACGTAACGGAAAACAACTACGTATTTCGTCGCTACAGGGTTTATCGCGGAGACGGGTTGAAAGACATCCATCAGTTTTCGTCGCCTCCCGACACCCGCTGATACGATTTAAGTTACGCAAAATCGGACTGTGCCGTCCGATTCCCACAAATTTTGCCTTGCAATTCGTGTTGCTATACTTAGCAATTTGCTAAGAAACGAACGACCTACGGAAAAAACAGCCAAGACGATGCTTCTGAGCGACAAGATCAAAATATTGCGTACCCTCGAGGGAAGCCTTCGCGGGCTGAATCGGCCCATCAGTAAATCGGAGATTGTCCGCCTCATCCATGAGGAACTGGGCGAATCTATCAGCCAGGCTTATCTTTCCCAACTCGAGAGCGGCAAGCGTCCGCATATGACGGAGAAGACTCGTGACCTGCTTTCACGCTTCTTCAAGGTGCACCCAGGTTTTTTTGTCTCTGACCCGGTAGGTTTTCATACGAATCTGACATCCGTCGAACTGAGCGAAGAGCGCCTGGATGAATGGATGCGCGCTGGCGCCGAGCAGTTTGAAAATGAGGACGGCGACCTGGCGGCAGCGCTTCGCATCCTTGCGGACCATGAGGCCACGCGGGAATTGGTTCTCCTGGTAGCTGAGTTGGTTGGCAGCCCCGAAACGCTCAATCGACTGAAAAGCGCATTGCGTACGCCCAGCGTTTCGCGTAAAAGTAAAAATGGTCGGGAAAGGAGGACTCCGGAATGAACACATACGTGTGGGCAAATATCTTTCTAGGCTGTTTCCTTTTCGGTTTTGTCCTCACGGTCATCTCCCTGCTGTTTGGCTTGGGTAACAGCGACGGTAATGTGCATGGCGGCAATGGGCATGACGGAATGTTTTCGTCTGATGGCAATGCGCACGGCGGAGTTTTTGTCGGGAGCGGCACGGACGCCTCGACTGGGATCGATGGCTCGCATGGCGACGGGAACACCGGCGGCCAGGACGACTTAAACCTCCTGCATTTGCTGAAGTACTTTAATTACAATACCATCCTGATGTTCCTGACGTGGTTCGGTGCCGCAGGATATGTTTTGCTGGTCGGTGGCAGAGGGACAGCTGTTGTGGTATTCTCGGGCGCAGCTGCTGCGGGTTTCATCGGTTCACTTATCGTCTTTTTATTCCTGCATAAATTCCTGCTTAAGGGCGAAACCCGGATGAAGCCGGGCGACTACTATTTGCCAGGCACGCTCGCGCGCATTGCATCGCCCATTCGCGAGGGAGGAACAGGTGAAATCGTGTACGTTCAGGGTGGCACCCGTAAGACAACAGGTGCGCGCAGCGAGGACGCGGTCGCCCATGCTCAAGGCGAGGAGGTGGTTATCATCCGCTGCGAGAAGGGCATCGCCTACGTACGCGCGCCCACATATAAACAGCACCTGACCACGGAATTTGAACCGGTTTCCCAAACAGTAAAATCACAAATCCAAAGGAGGATTGAAGAATGAATATGCCGGAAACGAGCCCGCTGATGCTGGCAGTTATGATCGGCGCCGTATTTGTACTGGTCGTGGCCCTGTGGACGATGGCCAAGATGTACCGCAAGGCAGGACCCAACGAGGCGCTCATCGTCTACGGTTGGGGTGGTACCGACATCGTGACCGGTGGCGGCCGCATTGTATTACCGCTGCTGCAATCCTCGCAGCGGTTGTCACTTGAGCTGATGAGCTTCGACGTCGCGCCGCGGCAGGATCTCTACACCGTCCAGGGCGTGGCGGTGACCATTGAAGCGGTTGCGCAGATTAAGGTGCGGAGCGATCCTGATAGTATTAAGACCGCCGCCGAGCAGTTTCTCGACAAAGAACCGATGGAACGCGATGGCCTGATTCGACTGGTCATGGAAGGGCACCTGCGCGGCATCGTCGGACAGTTGTCCGTGGAATCGATCGTTAAGCAGCCCGAAATGGTCTCTGAAAAACTGCGCTCCACCTGCGCTGAGGACATGAACAAGATGGGGCTGGAGGTCGTCAGCTTCACGATCCGCGAGGTGAAGGACAAGAACGAGTACATCACCAACATGGGACGGCCTGACGTTGCCCGCATCAAACGTGATGCGGACGTTGCGACGGCTGAGGCGGACCGCGACACCACGATCAAGCGCGCAATCTACATGCGCGAAGCCGCCCAGGCGAAGGCACAAGCTGACATGGAGCGCGTGCAGGCGGAAACGGCCAGCGCCGCCAAACAAGCCGAATCGATCCGCGACCTTGAAGTTAAAAAGGCCGACTATGCAGCTGTCGTCGCCAAGCAAAAGGCCCAGAGCGACAAGACGTATGAGATCCAGGCCAACATTATGCAGCAACAGGTCATCGCTGAAGAGGTTCGCGTTGAGTACGTGCAACGCGAAGGCCAGATCAAGGTGCAGGAAGCCGAGATCCTTCGCCGCGAGAAGGAGCTCGTTGCGACCGTGCTCAAATCGGCCGAGATGGAGAGACAGAAGATCTCACAGCTCGCCGAAGCGGAACGCGCCCGGCTGTCCCTGATCGCAGCAGGCCAGGCTGAATCCAGACGCGTTCAGGCACAGGGCGAAGCCGATGCTATCCGATCTGTGGGTCTCGCCGAAGCAGACGCTATTAAGGCGAAAGGTTTCGCTGAGGCTGAGGCAATGACCGTGAAAGCTGAAGCGTTTTCTGGTTATAACCAGGCGGCTGTCATCGACAAGCTTTTGACGAACCTGCCGGAACTGGCCCGCGCCATGAGCGATCCGCTGAAGAACGTCGATCGCATTACGGTGCTTTCAACAGGCAACGGCAGCACTACCGGAATGGACAAGATCACCGGCGACATCGGCAAGATGATTACCCAGGTGCCGGCGTTATTTGAGACCCTCGCGGGTGTGGACTTGCATGAATTCATGAGGCGCCTCCCGGCTGTCGGTCGCGAGAGGGAGCCTGGGGACGGGAAGCTTCCGTTCGTGGCGGACAACGACTGTCCCCGGGGTGAGCGGGCCATGGCCCGCTCACCGCTTTGGGGCGTTCACGCCGAAACTTTAAAGAGGAGCAATATAGATGGAATCGATCTTCGACCGCATCACGGTACCTAGTGTCGGTTATGGAAATTCCAGCACGGCAACTGGTAATGAAGCGAGACCAACAGTGGTAGGATCAACGGGTCTTGTGGCCTCGGTTGAGGCGGCGGAATTCGAGCGCCTGGTCAAAGACGCAGTAGACCCAGTGGTGCTTGCCATGGCCGGGAGCAGCTCGGTCGCTGCCAACGGAAAACCCGCTCCGCCGCGGGCGTCGCGTAGATACGCGATGAGCTGTTCTGGAGTCGTTTTCGTCACGCAGGCGGTACGCGCGCTTCAGTTCAGCAGCGATGCACGCGTCGTGGAATGCCAGGCCATCGTGTACGAGAACAAGCCACTTGGTTAGGATGCAGCAATTCATGGCGCTCGAAAGCGGTGGCAGGCCATGAAATTGATCCAGCGTGTTACAACACTGCTTCGTGCGGACATCGACGATTTGCTGGAGCGCGCCGACGATCCGGAAACGATGATCAATCAGCTTGTGGTCGATATGAACAACCAGCTCATCCAGGTAAAAACTGCAGCGGCACAATGCATGGCAGACGAGTATGGACTGGAAAAGCGCCTGCAACAGGCGCGACAGGACGCTGATGCCGCCCAGCGCCGGCTGCAATTTGAGCGTGATAAGGGCGACGACGAGCTCGCAGGCGCTGCGCTCCAGCGATGTAACGGGTACCAGCGTACCATAGATGAGATGCAGCGCCAGCTTGAGGAACAGCGAAAGGAATGCGAAGCATTAAAGCTGGCGCTCGGAAAGCTGGACGTCAAAGTTTCCGAAGTGAACCGCCAAAAAGGCGTTCTGCTGGCCCGGCACAAGCGAGCTGCGGCGAAAGAGAAGCTCACCAGGGCCCGCAGCGAGGTCCATCCCGACCGGCTGGAGGAATTGCTGGAGGCGATTGGTGCTTCGACCGCTGCCGTTGCTCCCGGCGTAGTGACGAGCGAGAAACGACGCAGCGGCTCTCGGAAGCGGCGGATCGCGAAATCTAAAAAGTAACGAACCACTGAACGGCGGAGAGTTCGGGCCGAGAGGCGGCAGGCAATATTGCAACCTTCCTGCCGTGTGCTCTTTTTCCATTGAAGCTCCTCCAAACCGGCTTGTTCACTGTCGGCGGTAGCAATAGATACTCGGAGCCTGAATGAAGCTTAGCGTCATCATACCGGTGTACAACGAGCGCAATACGCTGCGCACGATTATTGAACGCGTGCGAGCGGTCGAGGGTATCGAAAAAGAAATTGTGCTGGTGGATGATTACTCCACAGACGGCACGCGGGACCTCTACCCGGAGCTGCGCCCGCTGGTGGAACAGGTTATTTTGCACGACGTCAATAAGGGGAAGGGCGCCGCGATCCGCACGGGCGTACAGTACGCAACGGGCGACTACATTATCATCCAGGACGCGGACCTCGAATATGACCCGCAGGAATACCATTTGCTGCTGCAGCCCGTTTTGTCCGGTGATGCCGACGTCGTATATGGGTCGCGCTTTCTAGGCGGCCGTCCGCATCGCGTCCTCTACTTCTGGCATTCCATGGGCAACAAGTTCCTCACGCTGCTCTCCAACATGTTCACGAATCTGAATCTCACGGACATGGAAACCTGCTATAAACTCGTGCGCGCAGACCTGCTTAAATCCATCGACATCGAGCAGAATCGGTTTGGGTTCGAGCCCGAGATCACAGCCAAGCTCGCCAAAATGGATATCCATATTTACGAGTGCGGGATTTCCTACGCGGGGCGCAGCTATGCGGAAGGCAAAAAAATCGGCTGGAAAGACGGTCTCCAGGCGCTGTGGTGCATTATCAAGTATTCGCAAGGACGTTATCGCGACTACGGTAAGGAAACACTCGAAACTCTCGCTCCTTTCGATGACTATTCCAAATGGATGTATGAAACCATCCGCCCGCACCTGGGCCGGCGCGTTATGGAAATCGGGTGCGGCATTGGCAACAACGTGGATCACCTTGTCTCCACGCCCGGCGCCGAAGTTATTCTTACCGACTATCGCGAAGACTACCTGCAAGGTCTGCGCGATGCTTACCAGGGTGTCCAAAATATCAGCTTCTACCTGTACGACGCGACGAAACCTGCGCCGGATGAACTGGCGGCGCATCCGCCCGATACGATTGTCATGCTGAACGTTCTGGAGCACATCCAGCAGGATACGCTGGCGCTATCGAACTTGTATGAGCTGCTGGCTCCGGGCGGAAAGGTCGTCATTCTTGTGCCGGCGCACCAGGCGTTGTACTGTAAGATCGACGAGCGTCTGGATCATTTTCGCCGCTATTCCCGCGATGAACTGCAAAGCAAACTTCGTGGCGCCGGCTTCGATATTGTCGAGACCTACTTCTTTAATGCGGTGGGCGCGGCTGGCTGGTTCACGGCGGGTAAAGTATTTCGCCAGGGAACCATCAAATCGCACCACGTCGGCATGCAGAAGGTCCTGCTGCCGGTAAGCAAAGCGGTGGATAAACTGAAGCTGCCGGTCGGTCTATCCGTCGTATGCGTCGGGAAAAGGCCCCAGCCGTAGTCTCCAACCTCAATTTGCCACTACCACGTTTTTGCTTCACAGCGCCTTCGGACCCCGCAGTGTTGAAGACATGAGTCGAATTTCTGAGACGTTTGCAACCTTACGCGGCGATGGGTCCCGCGCCCTGATTCCCTACCTTACCGCCGGTTACCCGAATCGCCAAATGACTCTACCGCTGCTGCGCGCGCTTGTGGCCGGCGGTGCTGACATCATCGAAGTCGGGGTGCCGTTCAGTGATCCGATTGCAGATGGACCCACCATCCAGCGCGCGTCTGCGGAGGCGCTGACGGGCGGGATTACCCTTAAGCATATTCTGCAAATGGTGAAGGACTTTCGTCAGGAGTCGCAGGTGCCAATCGTGCTCTTCGGCGCTTACAACCCGTTCCTGCACTTCGGCCTGGAAAAGTTCGCGGAAGCCGCGCTGAACGCCGGAGTGGATGCGGTGCTGATTCCGGACCTCCCGGCGGAAGAGGCCGATGAAGTAGAGCCGCTTTTGCGTCAGCTCGGACTGGACCTTATCTACCTGGTTGCTCCCACGACACCAGCAAATCGAAAGGCGGAGATCTGTGGACGCGCCAGCGGGTTTATTTATTATATCAGTCTTAAGGGCGTCACTGGTGCGCGCGCCACACTGCAATATGAACTTGCCAGGCCGCTGGAGGAAATCCGTGCATGTACGAAACTGCCGGTTGCAGTTGGGTTCGGTATTTCCACGCCCGAGCAGGCGGCCCTGGTGGCACGCGAAGCCGATGGTGTCGTTGTAGGCAGTGCGCTCATCGACGTAGTCACCCAGAACCGTGACTCAGTTCAGCTTGCGGATAAGGTGCAGAACTTCATCCGCTCTCTCAAGGACGCAATCCAAAACCTCGAAACTCCAGCGGTCCGGTAACCAACCGTGAACGTCCTCACAAATCTCGGAACGCTGCCGCTTCTGATTCTGCAGATTGTTGTGTTGCTGATGGTCCTTGCTGCGTGGGTAAAAGCTCGTTCACTGAACAGAAGTGGCATGGCAGCTACCAGGCAACTCGTTATCGTTTTATCGGTCGGCCTTGTGTTCGCTGCTCTTGCGTCGCTTCTGTCGGGCGCCGCGCTGTTCCAGGAACAGACCGGCCGAAATCTGGGTGTTTCGGGTGGGATTGCCTCGGATGCGCGTGCGTGGCTACGCCAGCACGGAACCCGACCCAAAGACAGAACCGATGTCGGGCAGAACATACGCACGCTGGCCGATGCAGTCACATTCCTCAAAGCTCATCAAGGCCAGCTCTCATCGGCAGGAACCGCAAAGCTGGAGGAGCTGTCTCGGGTGCCCGAAAAACCAAAGCGCCTGCTTACCGTCGGCGAGGAAACACAATATTTCCAGGCCGCTGATGATGGTTACAACTTCATCAGCGGGTTGGCGGGCACCCAGACTGATCCTGCGACCGCCAGGTGAGTTACTGCCCGAGCACCTGCATCTGAACTCGTGAGACACCGCGTGATACCATCCCGAGTTGGGAGGCGGCGGCTTTTGAGAGGTCCAGAATACGGCCCTTGAGGTAGGGTCCCCGATTATTGATTCGGACCACGCATTCACGGCCGTTGCACTCGTTGGTAACTTTAACCAGCGTACCAAACGGCAGCGATCGGTGGGCGGCCGTCATTGAGTTCATGTCGTAACGCTCGCCATTGGCAGTTTTGCCTCCGTGGAAGTCGCGTCCGTACCAGGACGCCACTCCGCGCAGCACGGCCGCGGGGGAGTAGCTTCTACCGGTGTCAGCAGCGGGGGAATCACGCCTGAAGATCTTGGACAACACGCCGCGGCGCTTGGGGGTCTGTGATTGGGTCTGGTAGCTTGAGTTCCATTGGCTGTAGGGATCCTGGGCCGCCTGATCGTTGGTGTCGTAGGAATAGGTGTTAGCGGTGGGCGCCCACGTTGAGGAATATTGGCTGGGTGCGGAGCTTGTCCCGTTTGATTCGAAATAGGTATTAGGCTGCACGCGGCTGGAGCTCTTAGCAGTCCGGCGAGTGCCCTTCCCCTGCGCTGCCATGTTGTAAGAAGCAGTGAAGTTGGTCGATTGATCGGAGTTCAATGAACCGGAACCGTCGTTCCACATCGTGCCATCCGTGTAATATGTGGGTGCGGCGAATGCCATGGACGCAGCCCCGAAAAAGCAAAGCGCCGCAATGCTACAGCGCGTTGCTACCTTCCTGTTCTTGGCCATGATAAGTCTCCTCCGACAGTTTACAAAGATCTTAACCTGCTGAGACACCGCCCTGCAGGTAAAGTAAAAAATACCCGCGCCGAGCGGAGCGAGATTTGTGCCCTCGAAGGCAGAAAGTCGTTCGGAGTACAGCCCCGTTCGGAGTACAGGCTTTAGCCTGGGCTAACGCAAGCTCACCGAGGATCGCCCCGTTCGCGATTATGTTCCCAGGTAAATCGCACTACCATCGTTGTAACCACAACATGCCTGCCATCAGTGATTTGCAGTTGCCACGGCAAACCCGCCGTAGGAGGTGAACATTACAGGGAAAATCTATTGACCTGCCGGACAGCTTCCCGAAACCTGAAATTCGTCGGCATTTGAGGAAAAGAGGAAGAGGCTCACCAATGACTGCATTGCGAATGCTGCTGATCAGCACAATGAGCATATGCCTGGCGGGATGCGCTGCCTGGAATGACCGCACCGGCTCGCGCGCAACCATGAACGCAGCCCCTGTAAATTCAGGGTTTCAGATGATTAATGCTGCACCGCCTCCCGTTCCCATGCCGCTTCAGCCTATGAATGCTTCTCTGCCCGAAGTACCCGCGCCTCATGCACCCACAATATCATTGGCGCCTGCTAAACTTTACAATCTTGAGCCTTCTCCTGAACGTAAAACCGCCGTAAGGTCGACTGCTAAAAGCAAGCCGGTCAGCGAAGAAGTGTTAACGGAGGTACCCGAAATCCCAGCAGCAGAGTCGTCTCCTGAGACAGCTCAGCCGCCGCAGACGGATAACTCCGAGGCTGATACTGCAATACTTGCACGGCCAGTGCGTAAAGGCTCCAGGAGTTCCGCTGCCAAAAGCAAAAGCTCCGAATCCGGCAAAAATACCTCGCCGCAGTCAAGTCTGCGATCAGGCAAATCGATACTCAGTGGAGAGAAACGGGATACCATCTTGCCCGTAAGCAATCCATCATCTGAGCCTGCGGATTTGCATTTCAGATCCTGACCTTCGACGTGCCGAAAGGTTGTACGGCACAGTCACCCGTCTGAAAAGCCGCCCCATGGTTCGGTTCTCAATGCCTGAGAAATAAGGGCCTGCAGCCTTTTAGCGGGGCATTTCAACGGAACCGATTCAAATCTTGGCACGCTTTAAGCAATAACACTCCGCGTGGTTCACAAAGCAACGGGCTCCACAAGACAATGTTAGGGTCAGGTCTACGGCAAGCGGGGGTAACCGGCTGACTGCAGAGCTGATTCAGACTCCATACGGAGGTAGGATCATGTTAGGATGGGCAATCACGTTCCTCGTTATCGCCATCGTAGCCGCAATTCTGGGCTTTGGTGGCATCGCTGGGGCATCAGCCACGATCGCAAAGGTTCTGTTCGTGCTGTTCCTCATTCTGTTCCTGGTTTCACTGTTCCTCGGCCGTCGGCCACGGGCGCTCTAATCCAGCGTAACAGACCATAACCCAGTCCCGGCGTGGGCATCGCATCTCGCACTTCTTCCCTGGGCCCACTGCCGGACTGTTGAAAACGAAAAGCGGGCGGTTTCCACACGAAACCGCCCGCTCTTGCTTGTGTACTTCGATACGCTTGTGTGGTCTACCGTTAGTTCGTAACCTGTTCTGTGTGCCGAATCGAGCTCAAGTCGGCCCTTTGATCTGATAAGTAACTACTGATTCGGCACACCTGGTTGTCTCTACGAAGAGTAAGCTGCCTGGCCGTCAAAATTGTAAAGGTGCTCCGTCTTAATGAAATCGAAACCTGCATCGTGGATTCGCTTCAGCAGGTCGATAACATCCGCATGGGACCCAACTTTGCCGTTTTCCCCGATAAAGCGCGCGCGCCAATGATCCGTGCAGAACGCGGATGGTTCACCTTCGGGCCACACCTTAAGTCCGCGATTGCCGATCACCGAAAGCTTAAATGCGTTACCGACTTCCTTGAGTTTGCCCCCGAGATCGTCCGGGCCGCCGCCCGTCCAATGCAGAAACACGTCAACCCCCACCAGGTCGCGTTTCGCGGGAGCCGTCTTGCCCTTCAGTGACTTGGCCTTTGTCAGGTCGACTGCGGCATTGTATTTTACCGGCTTTAGTTTCTCCGGTTTCTGACCCACACGGGCAACCACTGCCTGCGCAAATTCCTGCGTGCCGACCTTCTGCGTGCTAACGCCCTCTTTGAAGATATCGTACGTATGTACACCATCTTCGATTGTCTTCAGCCAGGCATTATGGACTTTTTCGGCAACGTCGATCTGGCCAATGTGTACAAGCATCATGACAGCCCCGAGCAATAGTCCGGAGGGATTGGCAAGGTTCTGTCCAGCGCGGCGCGGCGCCGAGCCATGGATAGCTTCGAACATCGCGCAGCCTTCCCCGATGTTGGCCGACCCGGCAAGCCCGACAGACCCCGCAATTTCCGCAGCTACGTCGGAAAGAATATCGCCGTAAAGGTTTGGCAGCAGGATCATGTCGAAATTTTCAGGCGTGTTGGCCATCTTCGCCGCGCCGATGTCGACGATCCAATGCTCCTTCTCGATATCCGGATATTCTGCGCCAACTTCGTCGAACACCTTGTGGAAAAGCCCGTCAGTCATTTTCATGATATTGTCTTTAGTGAAGCACGTAATCTTTTTGCGGCCGTTCGCCTTTGCATACTCGAAGGCGTAGCGGGCAATCTTCTCGGACCCGGGCCGCGTGATCAGCTTCAGGCATTGCACAACATCATCGGTCTGCTGGTGCTCGATTCCAGCGTAGAGATCTTCCTCGTTTTCGCGTATGATAACGACGTCCATGACCGGGTGCTTCGTCCGGATGTAAGGCGCGTAAGAGACGCACGGACGCACGTTGGCATACAGGCCGAACGCTTTACGTGTGGTTACATTCAGGCTTTTGAAGCCCCCACCCTGCGGCGTGGTGATCGGCGCCTTTAGGAATACACGGGTCCGACGCAGCGAGTCAAACGCCCCGGGCTCGATTCCCGCGGCAACGCCTCGCTTGTAAACCGCTTCACCAATCTCAATGGTCTCAATTTGTAACCGGGCGCCAGCCGCTTCCAATATGGAAAGCGTCGCCTTCATGATTTCCGGGCCGATTCCGTCGCCATGTGCGACCGTAATCGGCGTGCCGCCGTTGGACATAACTGCGATTCCTCTTTCTAACTCACTTGCGTTGGATTTTGAATGCTCCCGGTAGTGCCCGGGACCGTGTCAATCTGAACCGGCGTTGTTTTCGTTTGTGCCGCTGGCTGTCAAGGCAGGAAGAACAAGGCCTTGCTGTGCCAATTAAATTGCCGCTGGAGTGTAGTGGCGTGGCTGTGGAATTGCTTAAGTCCAGTATTCGACCGAAAGCCGCATCGAAAGGTTTCGCTTAAAATGATCTACGTGTTTGCCGTTTTTCTCATCATCTATGTCCTATGCTGCCTTGTACTCGTTGGCTTTATCCTTACACAAGAGGGGAAGGGTGGAGGCTTGAGCGGCGTAATGGGAGCGAGCATGGGTGAGACGTTCGGCTTCGGCGGTGCAACCGCGACAATCCGTAAATTCACGTCCATCGCGGCAACTGTATTCCTCTTGTTTACAATCATCCTGACCTTTCTTGGTGAACGCGTTGTCGGCGAGCACTCCAATGCGTTTTTTCGCGCTGGTACGGAAGCTCCAGCCGGCGCCGGGGTTCCCGCTCCCGGTGCGGCACCTGGCGCAGCCCCTCAGCAGCCTCTGGCTGCTGAAGCAGCTTCGCCAGTCGTAGAAGTTCAGCCCGATACAGCAGCTGCGCCAGCCGCATTGCCCATCGAACAGCCTGCGACGCAGCCAGCCGCAACGCAACCGGCCCCCGCACAGGCACCCGCGCAATCTTCCGAAGCAGCCCCGGCGCCCGCGCAATCCGAAGCAGCCCCGGTTATCGCACCGCCCGCCCAATCTTCAGAAGCAGCCCCGGTTGCCGCACCGCCCGCACCGGCCGAACAACCCGCCAACAAATAACAAACTTCGGTCAACCAGGCCCGGCCTCACCGCGTCTATACCATTGCGAGGCAAATCATGGGAATCGAAGACATTGAAGTTCGGATCACCAAGTCCGGCGAGATCTATGTGAAACTCGAGGGCGCCTCGGAACAGCGCGTTAATAATTATCGTATGTTCCTGGAGCAGCAGGTAGGGTCATTATTGGGGACCGAAATTCTTCAGCGTCCCGATTGGGAACGTCCCGCCGGCTGGGTCTCGCAAGACGAAGAAAAGCAAAAGCGCGAACAGGAACTCCGGCGCGGTTAATGTAGAGTCACTTCTTGCGTAGGGCGGTGCCGTGGTCCACTTGCGTAGAATGCAATGCGGTAACCCATAGAACATGTTGGTCTGCCCTGTCTGCGGATTCAGAAACCCGCATTCCAATGAGCGTTGCATCAAGTGCAGCGCGCTGTTGCAGCGCAATGAAGAGATCATTAACCAGGCGATGTATGACGGTGCAGAAAAAGCGCGCAAGCAGTTCTGGCGCGATGCGATCGGATCGCGCGTCGAGCGCTTTCAAAGGTTCCTTAGTTTTCCAACGTGGCAGCCAAATCAGGACCTGGCGTATCGCTTTCCTTTCACTGCCGGGGGACTTAGCCTGCTTCCAGGAGCCGGGCAGATTTACAATCACCAGGTAAGTAAAGGCATCGTTCTTGGATTGATATGGGCCGTGTTATTAGCCGTCTGTATTTTTACAGTGCTTGCACCGTGGTCAAACCTTCTTCTGATTGGCCTCGTCATCGCCTGGATGCTGATATGGAACGATGCGGTAGGCACGGCAATCAGGATCAACGGCCAGCGATGGCCTTTACGAAACAGCCTCGCGCTCCTTTTCGGTGCCATGTTCGTGATCGGCGCTTCGCTTACCGCGCTCCAGTTTTTCGGCCTCAGTATTGTGTCGCTGGTCAGGGTGCGGCAGGATGTTCACAGGCCACTTATTCAGCAGGGGGACCACGTGTGGGTTAACCACACCCGTTACTGGTTTAACCTGCCAAAGGCCGGCCATCTTATCTTCTTCGATCCTCCCCGTTTTACGGCACAAGCGGGATCGAACGAGTATTCCATTAACGTCAAAAGCTACTTTCAGCGAGTAATCGGTCTCGAGGGCGATCACGTGGAAAAGAAAAACGGCTCGTTCTTCCGTAACGGATATCCGATTGCCCGCGAGCAGTGGCCGATCGGGGGCGAACTGCTTCCAGACTTCTCCGTTGATGTTACAATGGGGTACGTCGCGGCACCAGTGACCCTCATTCCGCAGGACACCCTGGCTAACATGATCGGTGGGGCCATCAGCGGGGGCATCAGCATTGTAGGCCATGTCGGACAAAGTAACTTTGTGTTTCCGAAATGGCAGGAGGCCATGCTGGTTCCCAAGGCGCAGATCTTTGGGAAAGCAGTTGCTGTCGTCAATCCGCCCCAGCATCGCAAGGGATTATGAATGGCTGCTACCGCAGCTTGAGGTCAGCGAATGGGCTTGCATCGGTCGACAGCGGCCATGAAAGTGCTGTAGCCTTACATCCAATCCGGGTGATACGAACCGATGCGACTTAAAGACCATAGCCTTTGCCGCCGTATTCCGGTTATAGTATTTACCGCTGGCCTGCTTGCCGTCGGCTGTTCGTGTAGAGCGGCGGCGCTCTCCGTCAACAGCCGAAAGGTGCAGTTGGGCGAATCGAATCCTGTGTGTGCCTGGGACATTGATGCGGATGGAACCTGTGAGCTTCTGCTAACCGACCACGGCGGCAAAATGGGTATTTACGATCCCAAGACTCTGAAGCCAATATGGGAGCATCAAGTCGCCGACAAAGCGATAACTTCCCCGGCGGTTGGAGATTTCGGCGGCACCGGGGCTTACCTCGTTGCGGTGGGCGCTGCGGATGGATGTGTTTACGTCGTTCGGCCAGGCACGGGCGAACTGGTTGCGAAGTCGACACCTGGGCCGGCAATTGTCCTGCCTCCGACCGTCGTTCCCCTTGGGAAACTTGAACAGGCGGGTGACGGCATTGCCGTCGCGGACGACAGCGGTGCCATTCGTCTGTTGCGCTTAAAAGGCAGTGAGCTGACGGAGATTTTTGCCGTTGGCAGCAATCTCGATGTTTCAAACCGCGGCTACTCCAACACCACTGGCCGCTGCGCAGTACCCCTGGGCTGCGCCGACGTGGATGGAGACGGCGTGCCCGAGCTACTCGGCGGAACAGTAACAGGCATGTTGCAGGCCATACCGATAAACGATCCGTCGAAACGCTACCTGTACACCGTGTCGCAGGGGCGCTCGATGCAAACGTCCATATGCGTCGGCGATATCATGGGCGCAGGCAATCCGAACGTTATTGTCGGTACCGGCAATGACCTCTATGTACTTTCGCAGGGTGCGTCGCAGCGAATGGATTTCCGTGAAGAACGGACGGTCACGGTAAACGGAGCTGCCAAGGGACAGGCGATACTTGGGCCATTTTTGCCCGATGGCAAAAACTGTCTTGTTGGTTCATCAGAAAATACACTGGTTTCTTTCGCTACCACGCAACTGAATGGCGAAACGCAATTATTGCCGCGTCTCACTTTCGCAAATCCCGCGGCCCGCTTATCGCCGCTTTCGGTATGCAAGCTCGCCAACGGAAGCTACGCAGCTATTGTGGTAGATGAACAGGGCACGATATGGGTTTTGGATCCTGCTAAATCAGGGGACGAAGGACTGAAATATCGTGGGGCAACGGGCGTCGAAGGAGTAGTGCCGGTGGGTAATCTCACCGGCTCAGGCAAGCTGGAGATCGCGTATTACAACAAGGCAAACGGCACTCTGAATGTCGCAAAGCTGGAGACCGACGTTACAAAGGACGCGGCTCCTACCTTTACAATGGGAGTATCCTTTCAGCGGGATGGTCAGTATGGTCCCGTGCTGGATCAGCGAATTGCTGCAGCAAAAACGCGTTTCGAAAGCGCCTTTACTAACACTCTTGCCCAGTTCGAAGCGGCCATGTCCGCAGGAAAGACAGCCGAAGCGACGAAAATTTCCGCGGAACTCCTGGGCATGCGCCCGTTTGATGAGAAAGCGCAAAAAGCATACTCCCGGCTTCACTGGAAAGGAAACTTCTTTCGCACACTGATGTTCATCATCGTCGGTATTGCGGTGCTCGCGGGCGCTGGTTATGCTGCGATGATGGTGCTGCGCAAGCGCAAGGCAGCACAACGGCTGGCCAGCCTCACAACCAGTTCCGATTATGATTCTGCCATTCCCGAGCTCGAGCACCTCGCTGCTCAAAAGCCGCACGACAATGAGCTGGCGCTGAAGCTTGCAGACATGTACGTCACCGCCGGACGCTACACTCCGCAGTCCATACCGATACTGCAGAAAGTCCGGGCTGCGCACCCCGAGGAAAGCCGTTATACCCTCGCTCTCGCACAGGCTTACGCCAACGAAGGTGATGAGTCCGACGAGGCACTCGATACGTACCACGTCGCACTGGCTACCCTGGAATCCGGACGCGGGCCAATTGCTTTTCGCGCAGGGAATGCGTTGCGTCGGCGCAATGATCTCGACAACGCAATCAAGTACTACAAGCTGGCGCTGAAGGAAGGTTATGTTCAACCGGAGCTGACTCGAAATCTCGCGCACGCATTCGTAGGTGCAGGCCAGTTCAGCGAAAAGAATCTGCCGGTACTGGAGGCTGCATACAAGAATCAGCCGGAGGACGCCCGGTTACTGGAGGGCCTGTGTCGTTGTTATGCGGCCGCACGCATTTCTGACAATCGTGCCTGTGTTGCGGCAAAGAGACTTTTGCAGCATAAGCCGGATTCCCAGGTAGGCTTGAGATTGCTTGCAAAGTGCGAACTGCTGGCCGGAGATTGCGCCTCCGCGCTGGAGCATGCCGAAAAGGCTCGCATCGCAACACCCGACGATGAGGAATTGCTGCTTCTGCTTGCGCAGTGTTACGTCGTCTCCTCTCGCTCGGATGACAACGCGGTGGAGGTACTCCAGCGCGTAATCAAAACCGCGAGTAGCGCGGAAAGCGCAGAATTTGTGAAAGCGCTTGCACGAGCTTATGTCGCCCGAGGCAGCAGTGATGACGAAGCTTTCGAGATTCTTAAACGCGCAGCACGGGAGAACCCGCAAGACGAGGAAATCGTCGGCGGGCTGGCAAAGACCGCGGAGTCACGCGGCGATTCTGCCACCGTGGTTATTTGCCTGGAGCAGTCCGTCAAACTCGGGCGCCAAACACCGGAAGTTTACCAGCGACTTGCAAACGCGTATGCCGCCCAGGGAAGCTCCACGCCCGAGTCCGAGCGCGCGTATCGCGAAGCCCTGAAGAACAATCCCGACGATCTGACTTATTTGCGGGCCCTCGGTTATACGATGCTGCGCCAGGATCGGATGGACGCAGAAGCAGTGCTCGCCCTCGAGCGTCTGCTACAGAAGGAAACTACCAGCCTGGATCTTGGTGTGCATCTCGCGCGCGCTTACATGCGTAACTCGCGTTTTGACGATGCCGCGCGCATTGCCAACTATCTACTGCAGCACGCCCCGGATAACGATGACCTGAAGAAACTGCTCGCGCAGGCGAGCCTGCAGACAAATCGCCTCGATGATGCAATTGCCCAGTACGAGCAGCTCTATAAGAACAAACCCGAAGATGTGGAGGCGACGCTGAACCTTGCCGAAGCCTACGCGCAGAAACAGCGCGTGGATGATGCTGCGGTGATCCTTTACGAAAAGGCGCTGGAAAAGGATCCGGATCGCGGAGCGGTGCGTGTGCTGCTGGCGCGCCATCATGCTGGTGCAGGCCGCTATGCGCGCGGACTTGAGGAATACCGCCGCGCCGTCACGTCAGACAAGCGCGCTGCCGGGCAGATCAAGGACGATCTGCGTGCACACATTGCGTCCTCTCCTGACCGACCAGACCTGCGATGGATGCTGGCTGAGCTGCTGATCGAAGGCAACAACCTTACGGAGGCTATTGAGCAGCTCGACGGCATTTTCGAGCTGGACCCATCGCAGGGCAAGCCGGTGCTGCAGGCCCTGGATCGAATCCTGGCAAAGGATCCGACCAACCTCCTGGGCAATCTGCGGAAAGGCGTGCTGCTGAAGGCGCAGGGTCGGTACGAGGAAGCGCGACCTTATCTGGAGCGGGCCCACGCAGCTAACGCGGGGAACGCGGAAGCGGCCGATGAATTACGGGACCTCTATGACACGCTGCTGCACGAGAACGACGATGTGAAGTTGCGGTTCGAACTGGGTAAAGTGCACTACGCTTTGCAGGATTATGACAACGCCATCGGGCAGTTTCAGAAGACGGCGCAGGATTTCCGCTATGAGAACGAATCCATAAAAATGCTAGGGCTGTGCTTTGTTGGCAAGGGCATGCTGGAATTTGCCCTTACCGAGTTTAAGAAACTCGTTATCGATGATGACATGAAGGAAATCATGTACGACCTGGCGCAACGCTACGAAGCGAAGAACGACATCGTGGGCGCGAAGCAGGTATATCGCGAGTTGTTCCGTGCCGACATTAATTACAAGGACGTGAAGCGGAAGTTCGACATGCTGGCCGGCAACACGAGCGATCCAATGGCGCTGGAGCGCACCAGCCTGATGACGCAGCTCAGCGAAAAAGCCCGCCGTCGTTATGAGCTGGTTGAGGAACTCGGCCGTGGCGCGATGGGCATCGTCTATAAGGCGCGCGACAATGAACTGGATGAATTTGTCGCACTTAAGATTCTGCCGGATAATCTTTCGCAGAACCCCGAGGCTGTGCAGCGTTTCCGTAGTGAAGCGAGAAGCGCGCGACGCCTTTCGCACCCGAACATCGTGCGCATTCACGACATCGGCGAGGAAATGGGCCGTAAGTACATTTCCATGGAGTTTGTGCAGGGCGGCGATTTGAAACAGCACTTCCGCGGTACGCGCAAGGGCAAGCTGCTTCCGGAAGAAATTGCGAAACTGATGGCGCCGGTTGCCAATGCGCTCGATTACGCACACTCGCTGCACATTGTGCATCGCGATATCAAACCTGCTAACATCATGCTGGACGAGTTCGGCGTGCCCAAAGTGAGCGATTTCGGGATCGCTAAAATGCTGGAGAAAACCAGCGAGACCATGGTCGGTGCGATCATCGGAACTCCATTGTACATGAGCCCGGAGCAGGTGCAGGGCCTGGGTGTGGACAACCGCGCCGACATTTACGCGCTTGGAATCATGATGTACGAGTTTGCGAATGGGCGTCCGCCATTTACGGAAGGCGACCTTGCCTACCAGCACATTCACGTCATGCCGAAGCCCATTGAAGGAATACCGGACAGCCTGAATGAGATCATAATGCGTTGCCTGGAAAAAGACCGCGACCAACGCTGGGCGAACGCGGGCGAAATACAAAAGGCATTCGAACAAAGCGGACTCATGAACTAGCCGGCAAAAAAGAAGCCGGAGCGTTTGCCCCGGCTGGTGAACTCGCTTAACCCGTTTGACTACTTCTTGGCGCTGGCTTTGGCCTTCTCGAGCATGTTGTCAGGGTCCGCCTTGAACTTGTCTTTGCACATGTCGCAGCACAGCGTCACCTTCTGCCCCTTGTGCACGACCGTAATGGGGTTACCCATTGCATTGACGTCCTGCCCGCTTACCGGGCAAATCTGGTTGTTGATCGCAGTTTCGCCGCCCGATTTGTTGCGCTTCGTCTTGGCCCGCTGCGTGCTGGTGCTCTCCTGCGTGCTGCTTGTTGTATCCTGGCCCATGGCGATACCAACTGCCAACGAGAACGCCAGGACAGTGGCTGCTAGATGTTTCATCTAATTGCTTCTCCTTTTCGAATGCATTACGTGTGTATTCGCGTGGCACGGAAATACCCTGCGCAAGCAAATCGCGCAATTATCGTAGCAATTTTCGAGCACAAGCCCGCTGGGATGCTTGAAGTGTCGAATAAGCGAGAAATAACAGTGAGATGAACTGCCCCAAGCTTCTGCTTTGCGTGCTGCTGCTCGCCTGTAACAGTCTATCACACCGCCTATACGCGCAGGCTGATGCCGCGCCACGTCGGCAGAGTCTCCCAGACCCACTCAAAGCACGTTCACTGAACCCGAATTTCGATCTATATCCGGACTCTTCGCTCGCAGATTTCAGTTCATTGCTGACAGCGCCTGCGGGGTCGCGGGGCTTTGTTACCACCGATGCAGATGGTCACTTTCATTTCAAAAGTGATGCGTCACGCGCACGATTCTGGGGTGTCACAATTACGCAGGAGCACATCGATATTCCGAAACGCCGAATCGATGAGGTCGTCGACGTGCTGGCCCGAGCCGGCTGCAATATGGTTCGTTTTCACTCGCTGGATAACCGCGCCGGACTGCAATACGGCTTCCTTCGACGCACCATCATCGACGAAACGCCGCCTCACGAAAACGATACCCAGCACCTGGATTCGGAATACCTGGACCGCCTGGACTATTGGATCGCCAGGCTGAAGGAACGCGGAATTTATACCTACCTTGTGCTGCGAGGCTTCAGGCACTACCTCCCAGGCGATGATGTCCACAACGCGCTAAAGCTTCCGCGCGGTGCGACGCCCATGGCAATCTTCAATGAGCGGCTGATTGAGCTGCAGATTCAATACGCGCGGAATCTTCTCGCCACCCACAGAAACCCGTACACGAAACTGAACTATGCGAGCGATCCGGCGATCGCATTGATCGAAGTTTTTAACGAGGACTCTCTCTTCGCTCGACCGCGCATGTGGCAGGAGATGATCGAGCCGTATCGTACCGAGTTCCACAAGCTATGGATCGACTACCTCAGACGCAGCTACAAAACTACAGTGGGCCTGCGCCAGGCCTGGACGAACGTCGACGGACTCTGCGCATTACAGACCACCGAAACCTTTGAAGCCGCCAACATCCTTCTGCCCGACATGAATGCCAACCAGACGTTCGAACAGGCGCAGGCCGAGCCTTTCACGCACCCGCTAAAGTCACCCACCCGCCGCCGTGACGGTGTCCGCTTCGCCATCGAGCTGCAGCGTAAATACTTTCGCCGGATGATGGATGCACTTCACGCAATGGGAGTACGCGTTCCCTGCACTGGTGTGGTGGCGGGCAAGTCCATTCCGGACACCTACAGCGCCGCGTGCGAGTTCGACTTCACTGCCGAGAACATGTACCAGGAGCACCCCGAATACGAGCCCGGTCGCGATTGGCTGCCGCCTGCTTATTACCACGACACCAACTATCTTACCAACACCGATCCAAGCAGTGGCGTACCCTTTGTCGCGCGTTACAAGTGGGCCGGCAAGCCCCTCGCCGTCCGTGAATGGGCCACCTGCTGGCCCAACCAATACCGCGCCGCCAGCATGATGGAAATGGCCAGCTACGGCCGCATGCAGGATTGGGACTGCATTCTCTACTTCGCCTATTTTACTACGGGCGATTTTACACGTCTGAGCAGCTTCGCGCTCAACAATGATCCTGCCCGCTGGAGTTTGTTTGGTCCGGCCGCCCAGGTCTTCCTCTCACCCAATTCCATCGCGCCCGCTGCGCAGTTGGTGCATATCGGCTATAGCGATGAAGACATGTACGCCTACTCCAGCTGGGAAGATCCATTGCACACCCTCGCGTGGAAGTACCGCGTCCAAAACGTGCACCTGCCTGCTCCTATTGATCAGTTAAGCAACTTAGTTCCAAGCGGGCGATCAAAACTGCCCTTTTACCTCAGCAAGAAAGTCGACGCTGCCGCCGAGCAAAGCATGTCCTATGGGCTAAATTCCGCCGCGTTTAAAACGCTGCAGCAACAGCCAGTCCCAGGCGCCGTCACGCGTGACACCAACTCTGCGAACATGAAAGTCGACACACCAACCGTGCAGGTCGCGCAGGGCATCACCACCGGTGGTTTGTTAGCCACCTCACAACTGACTGTGCAAAGCTCATCGCCGTTCGCCGCAGTTACCGCGCTCTCCCTCGACGATCAACCACTCAGCTCCTCACAGCGCTACCTGGTAAAACAGATCACCGTTGCCGAGAACCGGAAGCAGTTGCTCGAGTCCTCAAAGAACCCTGCTATGAAGAACATGAAAGTCATGGTCACGGAAGGTACCACGCCGATTGTCACCCGCGCCGACTACGACACCTCCGGTACGCGAATTACCTTAAATGGCAAAGAACTCGTCCATGCGCAGATGTTCAACGGCACTTGGGAACTCCTCGTCGATGACCAACACCGCACCGCCTACCTTTACTGCGATTTGCCGAATGCGGAATTTACGATCCAGTTACCCGGAGCACAGGCGTATCAGCTGATCGCGCATCCTGACGAAACTTCTGCAACGTCCGCAATGCAGGTTCCCACAACCTTTAAATACCCTGGCTGGGCGAAGTACGCAGAGCTGAGATACTAATGTGCCGAATCAGTAGTTCCTTACCAACCAAAGGGCAGGCTTGAACTCGATTCGGCACACAGAACAGATTACGAACTAACGGTAAACCACAGCTGCTGCTCTTCTGTGCTTGCTCTGTGTATCTGTGCTCTGTGGTTTAAAAGCACTTCAGTTCACACGCTGAACAGGAAGTTAATCACATCCCCGTCCTGCACGTGGTATTGTTTTCCCTCCAGCCGAACTTGCCCCTTCTTCTTTGCTTCGGCCGTGCTGCCGGCTTTCACGAGGTCATCGTACTTAATCACCTCTGCACGAATGTAGCCTCGTTCGAAATCGCTGTGGATCGCTCCGGCTGCCTGCGGCCCCGTCGAGCCCTTGTGAATAGTCCACGCGCGAACTTCATCTTCGCCGGCAGTCAGAAACGACATTTGTCCCTGTAGATCATAACTTAGCGCGATGATGCGGCTCGCCGCAGGTTCACTAATGTGGTAGTCCTGCAGGAACATGTCGCGGTCTTCACCGGAAAGCTGCGAGATTTCTGCTTCGACAGAGCCGGCGAGCCAGGCCGTCATTGTGTTCGGCAGATCCGTCACCCCGGCGAGGTTCATGGAATTAACTGCCTCATCTCCGCCGGCAATTTTTGTTTCGTCCACATTAAGCAAAAACATGAGCGGCTTTGCAGAAAGAAACTGAAAGCCGCGGACCGCCTTCTCCTCGTCCGATGTGAGTTCGACCGCACGAATCGGGCGATTGTCCTCCAGCGCGGGTTTGATTTTCTGCAGCACCGCGTACTCCGCCGCCATGACATCTTTTTCTTTCCCGGTCAGTTTCAGGATCTGCTTTTCAATTTTAGGCAGGCGATTCTCTACTTTGGCCAGATCGCTGAAGACGAGTTCCAGGTGAATTGCTTCAGCATCTGAGGCTGGATTCGGTGCCCCCTGCACCTGGTCGTCAAAACCACGGACCACCGCGATAAGTGCGTCTGCCTTGCTGACGAATTGCAGCAGTGCTTCCGGTACACCCTTGTGCTCGTCGCCGGTTTCTTTCTGCATGCCCGCAACGTCGACGTATTTCACCGTGGCGTAGGTAATCTTTTTCGGGGTATAGATCTCCGCGAGTTTGTCGACACGGGGGTCCGGCACTTTAACCACCGCGACATTGGGTTCGAGCTTGCCGCCGGCAAAAGCGGAAGTCTCCGCCTTTCCACCTGTCAGCGCATTAAATACTGTCGTCTTGCCCGATTTCTGAAGGCCAACGAGGGCGAGTTCCATGTGATACCATTATCCAGTTCTAGTAAGGCAGTTATAGTCCCGCGATTTCGGAAGACCTATGCGACCAAGAAGTTGGTGAGTCGCGTCACTCACAAGTTCAAAAGGCGCCGAATTCCCGGGATATCTTCGGGCAATGACATGTCGCGGGTTATCTTAAACGGGTCTACTTAATGCCCATTTTGTCCAGGAGCGCTGTAGCCCGGCGGCCGTCAAGACCAGCGCCGTGCTTTTCCTTTAACGCTTTCATGATCATGCCCTTGCGGTTTTCGCCGGTCGACTGGAGTTCGAGTACTGCAGCCCCGATTTCCTCGTCGGACAACTGTTTTGGCAGGTACACGCTCAGGATTTCAATCTCGCTTAGGTACTTGGCGGCCTCGACGGGCCGTGCGGCGCCATGCTGATCGATGAACTCCCGAAGCGACTTCACGTATGCGGAGATCGACGCGACAGCGACGTCACCTTTGGCCGACGGGTCCTTCTCTTTTCTTTGTATTTCTCCAAGGATGTAATCGAGCACGCCCTTTTTGTCGGCTTCGCGTGCCTTCATAGCATCGATGCGATCTTTCTGAATCTGTGCCTTTATGTCCATGGGCTCCAGAGTACGTTCATGCAATTGCTGGTCAAGTGACAACGAGGCTGCTCGTTTTACGCTCAACTCAACGCGATACGGTTACAAACCCATCAATAATGTTCCGCCTATAATTGGTGTTGAAGTGTATTAATGGGCGAAAACCTTTAGACGCATATTATGCACGAGGAGACAGGCGCATGAGCGCGGGCACAGCCGAGAAGACCAGGTACAAAAACTATATTGCAGGCGAGTGGGTCGCGGACGGTTCCGAGGGAACCTTCGAGAATCGCAACCCCGCCGACACGACCGACCTGGTAGGCGAGTTTCCGAGTGCCGGTTCAGAGGAAGTAGAGGCCGCCGTTGCCGCGGCGAAGGAAGCGTATCGTAGCTGGAGCCTGACACCCGCTCCGCGTCGTGGCGAGATTATCCGTCGCGCAGGCGATCTGCTCTCGGGGCGCAAGGAAGAGCTTGCGCGGCTGATGACTCGCGAAATGGGTAAGGTGCTCGCCGAGACTCGTGGAGACGTGCAGGAAGGAATCGACACTGCCTACTACGCAGCAGGGGAGGGGCGCCGCCTTTTCGGCGATACAGTTCCATGCGAACTGCCGAACAAGTTCGGTATGAGTGTGCGCTGCCCGGTTGGCGTGTGCGGAATGATCACACCCTGGAATTTCCCGATGGCGATCCCGACATGGAAAATTTTTCCCGCGCTGATTTGCGGAAACACTGTTGTCTTTAAGCCTTCCCAGGAGACGCCCGCCACTGCTGTTAAATTCATTGAGACCCTTCTGGAAGCGGGTGTGCCGCCCAAAGTCGTGAACATCGTTTGCGGCATGGGTGCGAACGTAGGTGCGCAGCTTGTAGAACACCCGGATGTACCCGTCATTTCTTTCACAGGCTCGTCTGCCGTCGGCCGCGAGATTGGCTCCAAAGCCGGAAAGCAGTTGAAGCGCGTGTCGCTGGAACTCGGCGGCAAGAACGCCATGATCGTCATGGACGACGCCGATATGGATCTCGCCATCGAAGGCGCGGTGTGGGGCGCGTTCGGCACCACGGGGCAGCGCTGCACTGCTACGTCGCGCTTGATCGTCCACGAGAAAATCGCGGACAAGTTTACCGAGCGGCTGATCGACCGCGCGAAGAAGCTGGTTGTCGGCAACGGCCTCGAAGCGGACACCCAGATGGGACCCGTCATCAACCAGAAGCAGCGCGACAGCATTAAAAACTATATTCGGATTGGCCAGGAAGAGGACAAGGCAAAGCTGGCATGTGGCGGCAACGAGATCACTGGCAGTAAGCACGCCAACGGATGGTTCCTGGAGCCGACGATCTTCACAGACGTAAAGCCCAGCATGCGCATCGCGCAGGAAGAAATCTTTGGACCGGTGCTCGCCGTCATTCGCGTCAAAGACCTGGAGGAGGCAATCGAAGTGCTCAACGGTACGATTTATGGTCTCAGCTCATCCATTTACACGCGTGATGTCAATGCGGCTTTCCGCGCGATCCGCGACATCCAGGCAGGTATCACCTACGTCAATGGGCCCACCATTGGTGCCGAAGTTCAGCTTCCATTCGGCGGCGTCAAAGCAACGGGCAACGGTCATCGCGAAGCAAGCCACACCGTGCTCGACATCTTCACCGAGTGGAAAAGCGTGTACGTGGATTACAGCGGCCGCCTCCAGAAAGCGCAGATCGACAACCCGGAATAAAAGCAACCCACAACAGAAGCAAACCACAGAGACACAGAGAAAAGCACACAGTTACACACGCAGATAACGAGGCAGACTCGCTCCTCTCGGTGTCGCTCTGTGACTCTGTGGTGAGTCTCTCCGAGGCTGTAAAGCTGCTACGTTGCCACATCAGGAACAACACACCATCATTCAACTATGAACACAAAAGCGGCACTGCTTGCTTTGCTTATGCAGGTGTCTAAATCACCGTTGCCTGCTTCCGCAGAAAGCGTCCAATTTTATCTATGGCCTTTTCAAGCCGGTCAAAACTCGATGCATAACTTGCCCGGATAAAACCCTCACCGCACGCCCCGAAGGCATTGCCAGGCACAACTGCGACTTTCCGCTCCTGCAGCAGATCACAGCAAAACTGTTCACTGGTCATGCCGGTGCTCTGGATATTCGCAAATGCATAGAAAGCGCCCTCGGGCATCAGGCACTTGAGCCCGAGTTCGTTAAAGCCGGACACAATGAAGTCGCGCCGCATCTCGTACTCGCGGCGCATATCGGCAATCGCGCCATCGGAATTACGCAGGGCCTCCAGCGCGGCATACTGGCTAACCGTCGGTGCGCACAACATCGTATACTGGTGAATTTTCACCATCGCCGCGGCCAGTTCCTCAGGAGCGCAGAGGTAGCCCAGCCGCCATCCTGTCATCGCGTGGCTTTTCGAAAACCCCGAGACAATGACCACGTGGTCCTTCATGCCGGGAAACGACGCGAGCGAGACATGCTGTCCTTCGTAGGTCAGCTCCGCGTAAATCTCGTCGCTGATGACCAGCAGGTCATTCCGCTCGACAAAGTCCGCCAGCAACTGAAGGTCTTCGCGGTTGAACGTACTGCCTGTTGGATTGCTCGGGTAATTGAGCATGATCGCCTTCGTGCGGGGCGTGACGACCTTCTGCAACTCTTCGAGATTAATTCGAAAATTGTCTTTCTGCCAGGTAGGAAAAAGCACAGGCACGCCGCCCGCGAAAACAACAGTTGGCGCATAGGAAACATAGCAGGGCTCGACTACGATCACTTCTTCCCCGGGATTCAGGATTGCCCGTAGTGCGATATCTATCGCTTCACTGGCACCGACAGTGATGACGATTTCAGATCCTGGATCATAGGATACATCGTACTTGGCATGCAGCCACTCTGCCAGCTCTTCACGCAATTCGATCAGGCCGTAATTGCTCGTGTAGGTAGTGTGTCCCTTCTCGATTTCATAGACTGCCTGTTCGCGGATGTTCCATGGTGTCCGAAAATCGGGCTCCCCAACACCAAGGCTGATCACATCATCCATGCCGATAACCAGCTCGAAAAAGCGGCGAATGCCCGAGGGTGGCACGTCGGCCACATGGCGAGCGACCTTGTGCGCTGTACCCTTTCGGGGAATCAGCCCTGCGCCGCTCTCACATATTTCTACGCTCACACAGTATCCTTCGTTTTGATCTGGCTTTAAGGTTAGCGTCTGCTGTGCCGCACACCGAACCATCGACGCATAACGTTTCGAATCAAGTGCTGGTGTGGTCTACCGTTAATTCGTATTCGGTTCTGTGTGCCGAATTGAGCTCATCTTCCGCGCCCAAACTGGATAAGAACTTCTGATTCGGCACACTGGTGTGCTCTACCGTTAATTCGTATTCGGTTCTGTGTGCCGAATTGAGCTCATCTTCCGCGCTCAAACTGAATAGAAATTTCTGATTCGGCACACTAGGGCGTTACCGCCAGCCGGCAGGTGGGGCCTTCGTCATGCAGCACCACGCCTTCCTCTTTGTAGTGCTTTAGCACGAAATGGCTGGTGGTCGACTGAACATCTTCCTGCGTCGCCAGCTTTTCCGTTACGAAACGCGCAATGTCTTTGATGGAGCGTGCTTCCATGAAGACGAGGAAATCGGTACCACCCGACATCAGGTAGAGGCTTTGCACCTCCGGGAACCCGCCAATGCGTCGCGCGATCTCGTCAAAGCCATGCCCGCGCTTCGGCGTCACCTTGACCTCGATAATCGCCTTAACCGCCTCCTCAGAAACGAACTCCGGGTTGATGATCGCCTTGTACGCAACAATCGCCTTCTGTTCTTCCAGGTCTTCGATTGCAGTCGCGACACGTTCCACCGGTAGCCCAACCCGGCGCGCTATCTGTTCATTGGTCAGCCGCGCATTCTCGCGCAGCAGGTGCAGAATCTTCTGGTTCATACGTCCAATCCTGTGGCATTCAGGTGTAGCAAGGTACCTGTGCTGCTGGTAAACTAGTGTGCCGTCCCAGTATCATCGATATACTTCAAGAAGCTTTCGAGCTCGGACGGCACGCAAAACCAGTGAACGAATTAATGGGACACCACACTAATCCGCTTTATTTAAGAAGCGCAGTTTCTTGATTGGCCAGTAGCGCAAAAACGCCCGCCCACGTAAATTGTCGATCGGCAGCGGTCCCCAATAGCGGCTGTCCGCACTATTGTCCGAGTTATCGCCAAGCGCGATTACATGGCCCTCCGGTACGGTGACGTCATATTCGCTGGTACGTTCTGAGGTGCTATACTGGTTGTGCGCGATTGCTTCGGGCTCACTCAGCTTCTGACCGTCTATATACACATGCTTGTCCGGTCGGATTTCAATATGTTCATCCGGCAGCCCCACACAACGTTTCACATACGTGCTCTGGCTGCGAAGGTAATTATGTACCGGGAACTCCGCGCCATTGCGCTCGTAGCCCTTGGTGACATTCAGCTTAAAGGGTACGCGGAACACGATGATGTCGCCTCGTTTCGGAGGATCGAACCAGTAGGCGAACTTGTTTACAAAAATCCGGTGCTCTTCAAGGTGAAGCTCGTTGCGCAGCATCAGGCTCTGGCTTGCGGTCAGGTGTTCCAGGCCTTTGCGCCCGTCGTAATGCCAGTAGCCATTTGTCTGTTTGCGGAAAACCTGGACCGATGCCTGTCGGCGGTCCTTGATCAGCAGAAATTGCGCACTGGTGCCAGATTCGTCGTATGCGGGTCCCTCGGCTATGAAGTCGCCCAGCAAAGTGGGACTCATTGAACCGGAGGGAATTTTAAACAACTCTACAACAAACGTGCGGATGAACATGGCTAGAACGAACGCAATCACCAGGGCGTCGATCCATTCGCGGAGGTAGGAAAGAATACCTGTGCTTTCAGGCGCCGGCGGATCCAGCGGCGAAAGCTCCCCATCTGGATTTGTTCTCTCAGGTCTAGCCATAAAGTACGGCGAAGGTGTGGCGGCGGTTGGTCATGGCAACCGAAATCTATGGGATGCGCTGATATTCAGAACACACCTGCCGATACCGCCGGTCGAATTTACATTAATAAAACCGAACTGGCGCCCACCCGTTGTCACGTTGCCTCGACGTCAGCTCACGCCGGCTTCTCGCACAACTTCATTTTGATATAGTTAAAGCTGATTTTCAGCGAGTCAAACGGATCACCCGGCGTGGTATCCTGCTCAACAATAAACCATTCGCAGCCCGAACGTTCCGCGGTGCTAATAATACGTCTCCAGTTCAGGTTGCCGTTCCCGATCTCCGCATAATCGGGTTTGTTGTCCTCGCCGATCTTATAATCTTTCATGTGCAGCAAAGGCAGACGTCCTTTAAGCTTTCTACACCATTCCACGGGATCGCCGCCGCCATGCTGCACCCAGTACGTGTCGATCTCGGCCTGCAGATACGCCGGGTTGGTGCTGCGATAAATCCAGTCCAGTATCGTGCGAGTGCCGGCTCGCTTCAGCTCGATGCTATGGTTATGATAAGAGAGCACCATTCCAGCTTCGTGAAACCTTTGGCCCGCCTCTTCCAATTGTGCTGCGAATTTTTTCACTTCTTGCGGCGTGTTCATTGGTATCTCACCGGGATGCGGATACGCGACGTGCTTGCACCGAAGGGTGTGCATTTGCTCGATTACAGCGTCGGGATTACCAACGATCTCCGCTCCGGCCACGTGAATGGCGCAGCAGGTCAGCCCCTCGGCATCCAGGATACGCACAACATCCGCGCGCGGGATCGGTCCAATCGCACTCACCTGCACGCTGCGATACCCAATCTCCTGCAGCTTCGCCATGGACCGCGCAAAGTCTTCTGCTGTGCGCGTGTATGCACGAATTGTATACAGTTGCGCCGCGACCTGCTCTAATTTCATTTCGGTTTCTCCGCCCTTGAACCGGATTTTAACTTCTCAAGGTGCTCTTCGTATTCGATTGCGTTCAGGGGCAATTCGATCGTGCGGCCTTGCATGGAGGAAAGCAGGAAAGTGTTGGCAAGCTCCACAGAATGGATGCCTTCCCTGGCAGGGGCGATCAATGGCGCACCAGTCAGGATCGCGTCGACAAAATTTTGCAGAATGCCCACGTGCTTCGCCCCGGCGCCTGGTATCGCCAGCGGGATCTTAACGTCCCATGCGGGCGGTGGCGCGAATCCAAGCTTGGACTTCCGACAAAACTCCGACACCGGCACTTCGGTCCGCGCGAATTGCAGTTCACCGTTTTCGTAAAGCAGCCGGCCGCGATCACACGCGATCTCCAGCCTGTTTGAACCCGGCGATTCCCCCGTCGATGTAATAAACACTGCCGTCCGGCCGTCCGGGTACTCCATATACGCCGTAACATCGTCCTCTACCTCGATACTATGATAACGGCCCAGGGTGCAATGCGCGCGCACTCGCGCGGGCATGCCAAACATCCACTGGAACAAATCGAGCTGATGCGGGCATTGATTTAATAGCACGCCGCCGCCTTCACCCGCCCACGTCGCGCGCCATGTACCCGACGCATAATAGGCATCGCTTCGGAACCATTGGGTGGCGATCCAGTTGACCCGTTTAATGGATCCGAGTTCTCCCGAAATAATCAAACTGCGGATTTTAGTAAATTCCGGATCCGTGCGAAGCTGGAACATCGCACCGAAAACCTGCTGCGGATTTTTGTGCGCGGCTATCAGGCGTTCACAATCTGCTTTGTGCACGCTGATCGGTTTCTCCATCATCACGTGAAGACCGTGCTGCAGCGCGTCGATACCAATGGAAGTGTGGCTGTAATGCGGCGTCGCAATCACAACCGCGTCGACTTCACCTGAGCGTATCAGTTCGGCGCTGCTCTCGTACCCCGGGATTCCGTGCAACGATTTCAACCGCTCGGGGCTTGGGTCACACACTGCTGCCAGCTCTGCTCCGGGCACGTTGCCATCGCGCAGCCAGTTCGCGTGCGCGCTGCCCATCGCGCCGATGCCGATTACTCCTATGCGTACTTTGTCCATGCTTTGGCCGTTACCTGCTGGAGAGTCAAATCTGTGCTCCTGCGATGCGAAAAGAGCTGCGCAACTGTGTTACGCAAGCAAACTAGTGTGCCGAATCAGTACCAGACCAAAGGGCAGACCTGACCTCGATTCGGCACACAGAACAGCTTTTGAACTAACGGCAGAACACACTAACGGGAAGAATGCCCCATCGTTTGAGCAAAACTAAACCTTGCGTAACCTGCGCATGCGCGCAGCGTACGCCTGCCCTCATTCTATAGTGTACGTCCAGAGGAGTTCCAGCACCTGATGCAAACATTAGTGGCACCTGATTGCCCGGCCTGCAATGCTGTGGGCACCATTCGCGGCGGCCGCTGTACAGCTTGTGGTGCGTCAGTTGCGCGCCCGGGCACGGCACCTGCCACCGAGACGAGCAGTGGTTATCTGCCGCGCATACAATTGGACGAAGACTTTGACCCCATTCCCGTCACCGCCCACCTTGGGCCTTCCTTAGATGCGATACATACGGACGCACACCACCGTCCCGCCGCGATCCAGAAAGCCATCCTGGCCATACTGCTCACGGCATTAATCGGGGTTGCGGTTTTACAGATCCTGAAATGGCAGTCTCCACCCGCATCGGCATTTGTGCAGAGCTTCCAGGAGAAAACGTTCCAGGCGCATATACTCAACGGCGAACCGGAACAGACGTGGGTGGCCTACTTTTGGTCGCCGCAGTATTCCCGGTGCCGTGAATTCATCCCCGTGTTTAACGCCGCAGCGGAAAAGCTGCAGGACACAGCAAGCTTCGCTCGCGTGCGCCTCGAACAGGCGCCGGAAGTTGCCAAAAAGTTTGATGTTACCTTCGTGCCCGCGCTCCTTGTGTTTCGCGGCGGAGAAGTGATCGCGCGCACCCAGGGTTATTTGAACGACCAGGAATTGATCGACTGGTTAAAGGTGAATCTTATCCCGTAAGCCTGTCAATCTCACGTCTCCTTTGAGCATGTATCATAATCGAAGCATAATGCGCTTGGTACCGAACTGCTGAGATGTGGAAAAAAAGCACCTGTTCGTCCGGTTTGTTTAGGAAATTCAGACCACCGCCCAGGCATTGACCGGTTGGAAGAGCATCGGCTAAGACAACACATCGCTGACAACGTTTGACTTAGAAGTCGATCAGCCTGCCGCTTTTAATTCTCTACCGGCGCTTACCCTTTCCGCATTCTTATGCTACCTTTTTGTGCATTTTTACTTGATTTCCCTTTTCAGCCCCCGTACGCCATCAGAGCAATTGCGAAGACCATACGTGTCTTGCGCGGCAAATTTAGGCTCTCTGAGCCCAATGTGTTCGTAGTCGGAAACTCGACGCTGGCCTTGGGTTTTGTTGGGCAAGGAGAAGCTCAATTGGTTAACATTTTATCTCTTTCTGAGGAGAGTACGGGCATGGGAACACCCACCACTTGCGAGTCGAGAGGCTCGCGTTTTGCATTTTCTGGACTGCTGCCGGGAAGGCGCGGGCTCCTTCGCAACCTGGCGCTGAGTGCAGTCATGGCACTCGCCGCAATCGCAACCGCTGGCGGCCCACTGTCGCCCGTACTGACATACACCACCTCTACAGTCAGCGGCGGTAACGGCAATGGCGTCATTGACGCAAACGAATGTAACGCATTAAATATTACCATAACGAACGTCGGGGCCGGCCCCGCAACGGGCGCGCCCATTACCGCGACGCTTTCTACCAGCACCCCCGGCGTGACCATCATGTCGGCCAACAGCACCTACGGAGTCCTCATACCAGTCGGTGGACAGGCCACAAACGACACCCCGTTTTATATCAGCACGGACTCCAGCTTCGTTTGCGGCACGACCATCGTAATGACGCTGCAAGTGAACACCCTCGAAGGAATCTTTTTCATTCCGGTCAGCATAGCCACCGGCGTCCAGACGGCGGTCTTCGGCCAGTGCGTGTCACCGTCTACAATTGGTGTACCTGACAAGGGTACAGACTTTGAGCAGGTGATGATCAGCGGAATTACAGTGCCTGTCAGCGACCTGGATGTCTCGCTTGTCATGCAAAAGGGTGGCCAGTCGCAGCAGAATCTTCAGGAGATGCTGATTCAGATCGGCAACCCCGGCGGCACCACCGTAACCTTGTATGATTTCCCGTCGACTGCGCCTGCGGTTAATGCCTCTTACCTTGGCGGCGGATTTAACAATGAGGGATCGCCTGGCAGCCCAGCGATTTTTGACGACGAAGCAACCAAGTCGATCAGCACAGTAACTGCCGCTACTGCCAACTTTCCTAATGAGAGGTGGCAGCCGACTTTACCGCTTTCAGCGTTTGATGGTCAGTCTGGTTCCCAGGTCAATGGCCTCTGGACCCTGTTAATCAAGGACGAGGAAAACGGACACGGCGGAGCTGATATCCTCGGCTGGTGCATCAGCATCAAAGGCGTGGGTTGCGCGGCCGCTCCCGGTGCGTGTTCTGATTGCAACAACGACGGCATCCCTGACCAGTTCTCTGCGGACGCCGACAATGACGGCACGCCAGACGTCTGCGACAACTGCGACAACGATCCGAACAAGATCGAGCCAGGCATCTGCGGTTGCGGCGTAGCCGATACCGATACCGACGCTGACAACACGGCCGACTGCCTCGACAACTGCGACAACGATCCGCTCAAGACGGAGCCGGGTCAGTGTGGTTGCGGTGTAGCCGATACCGACACCGACGCGGACAATACTGCCGACTGTAACGACAACTGCGACAACGATCCGAACAAGATCGACCCAGGCATCTGCGGCTGCGGAGTCGCCGATATCGATACGGATGGCGATGAGACGGCGGACTGCCTCGACAACTGCGACAATGACCCGTTGAAGACGGAAGCAGGTCAGTGCGGTTGCGGTGTAGCCGATACAGACACCGACGCTGACAACACGGCGGACTGTAACGACAACTGCGACTTGGATCCGAACAAGCTTGAGCCGGGTCAGTGCGGATGCGGCGTTGCCGATACCGATACAGACGCGGATAACACGGCCGACTGCAACGACAACTGCGACAATGATCCGAACAAACTTGAGCCGGGTCAGTGCGGATGCGGTGTAGCCGATACCGACACCGACGCGGACAACACGGCCGACTGCAACGACAACTGCGACAATGACCCTGACAAGATCGACCCAGGCATCTGCGGCTGCGGAGTCGCCGATAACGATTCGGATGGCGATCAGACGGCGGACTGCCTCGACAACTGCGACAACGATCCGTTGAAGACGGAAGCGGGTCAGTGCGGTTGCGGTGTAGCCGATACAGACACCGACGCTGACAACACGGCCGACTGCAACGACAACTGCGATAATGATCCGCTCAAGACGGAGCCGGGCATCTGTGGTTGCGGCGTAGCCGACACGGATACCGACAGTGCTCACACCTCCGAATGCCTCGAAGACTGCGCCCACGATCCGCTCAAGACGGAGCCGGGCATCTGTGGTTGCGGTGTAGCCGATACCGATACCGACAGTGATAACACCGCCGACTGCCTCGACAACTGCGACAACGATCCGCTCAAGACGGAGCCGGGCATCTGTGGTTGCGGCGTAGCCGACACCAATGCGGATAATGACGCGCTTGCCGATTGTCTCGACAACTGCGATACCGATCCGCTGAAGACTGAGCCGGGCATCTGTGGTTGCGGCGTAGCCGATACCAATACGGACAACGACGGGCTTGCGGATTGCCTCGACAACTGCGACAATGATCCGTTGAAGACCCAACCGGGTCAGTGCGGATGCGGCGTTGCCGATACCGACACGGACAATGACGGTACCGCCGACTGCAACGACAACTGCGATACCGATCCGTTTAAGACCGAACCTGGTGATTGCGGCTGTAATAACTCGGGCGAGTCGGACATCGACAATGACGGTGTAACTGATTGTAACGAACTCTGCGACAACGATCCATTGAAGACCCAGCCGGGCCAGTGCGGTTGCGGAGTACCGGACACGGACACCGACGCTGACAACACTGCTGACTGTCTCGATAACTGCGACAATGATCCGAACAAGATTGGACCGGGAATCTGCGGTTGCGGTACACCCGACACCGATTCGGATGGTGATGAGACAGTCGACTGCCTTGACAACTGCGACAACGATCCGTCGAAGACCCAGCCGGGCATCTGCGGTTGCGGTGTAGCGGATATCGACAGTGACGCCGATAACACAGCGGACTGCCTCGATAACTGCGACAATGATCCGAACAAGATTGGACCGGGTATCTGCGGTTGCGGTACACCTGACACCAATACGGATAATGACGCGCTTGCCGATTGTCTGGACAACTGCGACACCGATCCGTTGAAGACTCAGCCGGGCATCTGCGGTTGTGGCACACCCGACACCAATACGGATAATGACGGGCTTGCGGATTGCCTCGACAACTGCGACAACGATCCGTTGAAGACCGAGCCGGGCATCTGCGGCTGCGGTGTAGCGGATACCGACAGTGACGCCGATAACACGGCGGACTGCCTCGATAACTGCGACAACGATCCGTTGAAGACCGAGCCGGGCATCTGCGGTTGCGGGGTTACAGATGTCGATACGGACGGCGATGAGACCGTCGACTGCCTCGACGGCTGCGACAATGATCCGACCAAGACCCAGCCGGGCATTTGCGGTTGCGGTGTGTCGGATGTCGACAGCGATTTCGATGGAACGGTTGATTGCATCGATAACTGCGACACTGACTTCTTCAAGACCGAACCCGGTCAGTGCGGGTGCGGTGTGTTTGACTCCGACTTTGACGGTGATCAGACACCCGATTGCATCGACAACTGCGACTTCGACATCTTGAAGACTGAGCCGGGCGCATGCGGCTGCGGCACTTCGGATATCAACAGCGACGGTGATGCGCAGCCCGATTGTATCGACAACTGCGACTTGGATCCGAACAAGACCGAGCCTGGGCTCTGCGGCTGCAACATTTCGGATACCAACACCGACGGCGACGCACAGCCGGATTGCATCGACAACTGCGACCTGGATCCGTTAAAGACTGAACCTGGTCAGTGCGGTTGCGGAGTTGCCGACACCGATACCGACGGCGACAAAGTACCGGATTGCACCGACAACTGCGACTTGGATCCGTCCAAGACCGAACCCGGGCTCTGCGGCTGCGGAATTGCGGATATCAACAGCGACGGTGACGCACAGCCGGATTGCATCGACAACTGCGACCTGGATCCGAACAAGACCGAACCTGGGCTCTGCGGCTGCAACATTTCGGATACCAACACCGACGGCGACGCACAGCCAGATTGCATCGACAACTGCGACTTGGATCCGACCAAGACCGAGCCGGGGCTCTGCGGCTGCAACATTTCGGATACCAACACCGACGGCGACGCACAGCCAGATTGCATCGACAACTGCGACACCGATCCTCTGAAGCTGGAGGCCGGTGAGTGCGGCTGCAACGTACCTGAGACCTGCAACGACCTCAGTGACCTTGAGCTCTCGAAAGACGCGTCTGTAACGACGGCCGAAGCACCTGCCCTGATCACTTACACGATTACGGTAACGAACAACGGCCCGAACACACAGACCAACGTCACGGTAACCGACCAGTTGCCGACGAACACCGAGTTCGTCAGCAGTGACCACACGGTCGTCCAGTCTGGCCAGGAACTGACCATCGGACTCGGCACTATGGTAGCCGGGCAGACCGAAGTGATCACCATCATTGTACGTGCGACCGGACCGCTGGGCCCAATCGCGAACGTTGCAACGGTGGACGGCGATCTTCCGGATGCCAATCCAACCAACGATACAGATGATGCCATAGTCGACGTCGTCTCCATCTGCGGAACGGATCTTGTGCCGAACCTGCTGGTGCCACCAGGCATCACAAGGTCGACCACGGGCCTCAAGGGCACGTTGAACGTGTGCAACATCGGCAACCACACCACCAAGGTTAAGAGCCTGGTGCGCGTGTACCTGTCCGATGACAACACGCTCGACGTCACCGATACACTGCTGCAGACCAAGACGGTGAAAGCCATCCGCGTCCAGGTGTGCAAGAAGGTGAAGATCTCGATCAAGCTGCCGGCCGGCACCATCCTGAGTGGCAAGTTCCTGCACTTCCAGGTCGACGCCTCCGACGTGATCGGCGAGCTCCGCGAGAACAACAACGTCCAGACCATTGGACCACTATAACAAAATCGGCTAAGTTTTAGCCAAACGGGCGGCGCTGCATTAGCAGCGCCGCCCTTTCTTTTTGTAACCAGCTAAGTCGAATACTGCTTCCCCGCAATTCTCGACTGGTGTAATAGGTGATCAGGCGCCGTTACTTCTTTGCGACGGCGGACGCTGCTGCCCGATGCGACCAGGCATTTGCCCACACCAGCGCGAGCACCTTCGCACCATCTCCCCACGCAATAGTTTGGTCTCCTGTATCCCTCCACTCGCAATGGGTGGCATACGGGCAATGATCCTGCGGCAGCTCTCAACAACTCACCCCACTGCGGTGTCGCCGCGCCCTGCTACAATAGGAAAGGCCACCCAAGAAGAAGGTGGCCTTTCGCTGCTATCTTTTTAGAAACTACTATAAGCTGTTACTGAGGCGGAGGCGCGCAGTCTCCACCAGGACAACTGATAATGGCACCTGCGTAATGAACCTGCCGCTCGACATCGTCAGCGCTCAGTACCAGTTCAATACGTGGTGCTTCGTAGCTGCCGGCGTTGTTCAGACCAGCGTTATTGTTATGAGAAGATGATGTAAGCACGTAAGTTCCCTTTTTTCCAGTGGCTACCTAAGGTTAACGCAGCCTATTCAATGTGTTCGCGGGGCTGCGTCAAGTCATAAAGCACAAAAAACAGCACAAATTTGCAGCGCCCGGTCCGGTTATCCACAGGCATGAAAATCATTCCTGTAGCGGTGTGTTCCAGTAAGCATTATCGATAAACTTTTGCCAAAGGCTGCTCTCGATAGTGCGCGTGCTGTACTGGCTACAGGCCAGCCAATGCGGCTTCTTCGGCTCGGTACGCAGCTTCAAGCCGGCCTCGCCCGGCAGCTTGCTACCCTTACGGGTATTGCACCGGATACACGCCAGCACCACATTCTCCCATGTCGTTTTGCCCCCGCGGCTGCGCGGCAGGATATGGTCGATCGTGATCTCGTCCTTGGGCGGCAGAATACCGCAATACTGGCACGTATGGTCGTCGCGCAGGTAGATATTGCGCCGCGAAAACTTCACCTGCCGCGGTGGAAACTTGTTAAAGCGCGACAGCATGATCACTTCCGGGATCGCAATCTGGTAGGACGGCGTCGTGATCTTCTTCATCGTATCGATGTACGCCGACAGCTCGCGCCAGCTCTGAAAATCGTGGGTAGCGTAGTCTTCAGTCACGACCTTCGCGTGGTCGCCGTAGAGAAGAATGAGTGCGCGGCGCGCAGTGGTTACGTGCACCGCCGTCCAGTGGCGGTTGAGAACCAGTACACTTGTGTTTAGCAGGCTCTGCATCGTTCCGCGTCTCCAGATTGCCAGATCACAAAGTGGCTAATTGCAATGCGACGCGGCAACTTTGGGCCTTATTAAGGCAAAGTCTATGCCTTTATTCACAATTGGGAGCTCACTGTGATCTACTGCAAACGGACTAAGGAAGAACCGCCTGCAGCAAATACTGAAGCTGCACAGACTTCCTGTTAGGCTTATCTCCCGATGGGTTTATTTTGCTGCTATTTACCGGCTGTGGGTGTTTCGCGCTTCATAATTTTTAGTGCGACATCCGTCACACCCGCCCGGTTACACGCCTGTAGCACTTCGGATAAACGGGCCGAGGGAATGTTTGCAGGGACCTGAATTGCCGCCGAATGCGCGCCGCCCGTGATTGCCGAGAGATGAAATTCCAGTTCCTGCAGCGAACCCATCGTGCTGCCGTTAAGCGACGTGTTCCCCTGCTCATCCAACACCACCTGTGCTGATGGCGATTGTCGGTTTGACTCGAGACTCAGGTTCAGGCGGCTGCTGGCACTATGCAGCTGGGTTCCGATAAGCAGCAGCACGAAAACGTTTACCGCCAGCGCCACGAATGGAATCGCCAGCGCAGGTTCGCGAGCGATGTAGTGCGCTTTCACCGAAACTGTTCCATCTCTGCGCGAAAAATTCGCGACCTCAGCACCGCGAACGCTGCGTAGCTGAACGCCGCAATCGCCACACCCCAGAACGGCGGAATCAACGCCTGCTGGTAAGCGCGGGTGAGTGTCTCAAACTGGCGAGCGCCCTGCGACAGCAGTTGAGACTGTACGGGAATAAGTGCGCTAAAGCTGCCAAGGAGTCCAATTAACGGAGCAAGAATGATCATTGCCACAAGCGGCTGCAACGTCACGTAAAGCTGCAGCGCGACCGCGTACGCCGCGTCGCTGCGGTTGGATTCCCCTTTTGCCGGTAACTCACCGGCAGCAGCTGCAATTCCCGCAGGGCGAAGAAGCCAGGCGGCTCGTAGCGCGACAGCCACGCTCACCACCGACGCCGGAACCAGGAGCAACATGCTCCAGCCGCCATCAAGTACATATCGCACAAGGATTGAGTCCGACATTTCGACAGGTACATTGTGCGGCTGTCTGCCAAGCGCAAGGTTTAGGTGTGTTGGCGTGGGCGATCGAATCTGGTTTAGTTTGCGTTCACAGATGAGGCAAAGCGAGACAAACACCATGAGAACCATTTTGCAGAATGCCACCATCCTTGAGTACCATCCACCGTCTGCACGACAGGGTGACCTGGCAATTCAGGGCGAACTGATCAGTGAATTGCAGCCTGGCACAGCGGACGACAGCGCTCGCAAAGTGGATTGCACGGGCAAGGTCATCATTCCCGGGCTGGTAGTTGGGCACACGCACTTATACTCCGCGCTGGCCGTCGGCATGCCTCCTCCAAAACGTGCGCCGCGTAACTTCGTTGAGATCCTCGAAGAAATCTGGTGGAAGCTCGACCGCGCGCTCGATGATGAAGGCGTCTACATGAGCGCCCTTGTCGGCGCCGCCCGTGCGGCCCTGTGCGGCACCACATGTTTAACCGATCACCACGCAAGCCCGAATGCGATAAGTGGTTCGCTCAATCGTATCCAGGAGGCTTTGGGTCTCGTCGGACTGCGCGGCGTACTGTGTTATGAAGTGACTGACCGCAATGGACCCGAAGGCACACATGCAGGCCTGGAAGAGAATGCGCGCTACTTAAAACAGGCCGGAGCTAACAGAAGCTCCAATAACACATTTGCAGGTCTGATGGGCGCGCATGCCTCGTTTACCATGAGCGATAGAACACTCCAGGCCACCTCTGAAATCGCAGCTGCCGCGGGGGTGGGCGTTCACATCCACGTCGCGGAAGACCCGGCCGACATCGAGGACTGCCGCCGCCGCACCGGCGGCAAAGGACTGGTCGATCGCCTCGAGCAATTTGGCATAGTGCGCCCCGGTAGCGTTTTCGGACATTGCACGCATCTGGCGCCCGACGAAATTGCACGCGTTCGCGACGCGGGCGTATGGATGGCGCACAACACCCGCAGCAATATGAACAACTCCGTCGGCTACGCACCCATTGCCGAAATGACAAAAGGCAAACTCGCGCTTGGCACCGACGGCATTGATGGCGATATCTTCCAGGAGATGAAAACCGCATGGTTTAAATCACGCGATGCAGGCGCGCCCCTGGAATTTGGCGCGCCCATCAACTGGGTTGCCGGTGCCGCGCAGTTAGCTTCCGAGTGTTTACGTATACCGCTCGGACAACTGCAGCCTGGCTGCGCCGCCGACCTCGTGGTCTTAAACTATGACCAGCTCACACCGCTGACCAACAACAATGCGCTGGGCCACTGGTTTTTCGGTGTCCAAGCGCGCCACGTCGAATCCGTCATGGTTGGCGGCGAATGGATCATTCGTCATCGGCAGTTCACGAATCCAAAAGTGCAGCAGGAACTCGAACGCGCCCCTGCTATCGCAGCAAAAGTCTGGGATCGCTTCCAATCTCTCTAAAATCCTGCCGAGAACCGGTGTTGCCTGGGCCGACGCAAGCAACTCCCGGGATCACTGCTGAGCCCACCTATCGTTCGGAGTACACACCCGTTCGGAGTACAGGCTTTAGCCTGGGCCGACCCGTGCAATACCCGAGGATCCCTGAGGGGCACACACCCAGTCGAATTTTACACACCCATTCGAATTTACATGCCCGATCTAAACGCACGTCCGATCGCACACACCCCCCATTGCATCACACGCCCCAGGTCACTCAGGGTCTGCGTAAATCCGGAAGTCCAGGAACGGAAAGATATTATCCTTCCACTCCAGCTCGCTCACGTAATTCGTATCTACGTGACCACCTTTGATCGCAAAGTACAAATCGTTGAACCGCGCCACGTGATCCTTTGTACGCTTCACTGCATATTCAACCATCGTGTTCGTCTTCATGATGAAAGCCCAGTCGCTGCTCTCCGCCAGCAGCACCTCACGCGCGCATTGATTTAGCGCACGTTGCATCAGCTCGTCGGATGTGTCGCGGTGCGTGTTGGCCAGTTCGACCATTCGCTCCTCGATCTTGTGCAGGTGACGATAGATCCAGTCATTGCTGCCCTCCAGCCATACCTCGCTGTAGCCCTTATGGCCCCAGCTTGAGAACGACGGTACCGCCACCTGGTTTTGCGGATACATCTGCAGGTATTCGCTGGGAGTACACAAATCCAGGTTGCTCTGGTCGAAGTGAATCTTTCGAAGCAGGAAATTCAGAAACTCCGGCCCCTCGTACCACCAGTGTCCATACAGCTCCGCATCGTACGGCGACACGATGATCGGTTTGCGATCCATCAGCCCGGCCAGGTACTCAACCTGCTTCTCGCGATTGTACATGAAGTTGCCCGCGTGGCTGGCTGCTCTTTCGCGCGCCACATGCTCATTATACGGCTCTTTATGCGGCGACTTGCCAGTGATCCTGTAGTACTTCATGCCCGTGTTGACGCGGAGGCCGCTCTCATGGATGTATGGCTTGATGTAATCGTAATCCAGATCGAACCCGATGTCGCGATAAAACTCGCGATAGTTCAGGTCTCCGGGGTAACCTTCTTCCGCGCTCCACACGGCCTTGCTGCTGTCGGCATCGCGCCCAAAAGCCGCCACGCCCGTAGGACAATACAGCGGCGCATACACACCGTATTTTGGCCGCTTATTCGCATAGAGAATACCATGGGTGTCGACGAAGAAAAACCGGATGCCGTTCTCGGAAAGGTGCTCATCCAGGCCCGGGAAGTAGCCGCATTCGCCGTTCCAGATGCCGCGCGGCGGACGCCCGAATGCGATCTCATAACTCTCCCGCGCGGCGGCTATCTGCGCGCGAACCGCATTGCGGTTGGTCTGCATCAGCGGCATGAAACCGTGCGTTGCTCCACAGGTGATGATCTCCAGCACACCGTGGTCCTGAAGCGCTTTGAAACCAGTAAGCAGGTTGCGGTGGTACTCGGTCGCAAACGTGTGCAGGCACGACGAAAACTTCCGTTTATACATCTTGGCAAGCTCATGAAATTCCGGCTGAAACTGTGTGCGCACCATTTCTTTTTCGGACAACTCAATCAGCCGCTCCATGTGGTGCACGTAACGATTCTGTAGAAGCTCATCGCCCAGCATTGCGGCCAGCGGGGGAGTGATACTCATAGTGAGTCGGAAATCCACCCCGTCACGTGCCAGGCCGTTCATCATCTGAAGCAGGGGGATATAAGTCTCGGTAATGGCCTCGTAGAACCAGTCTTCTTCCAGGAAGTCCTCGAACTCAGGATGACGGACAAAGGGAAGATGTGCGTGAAGCACCATGCACAGCATGCCTTTGGCCTTCTCTTTACCTTTCAACAAACGGCGGTTCTCCTGGTGTCCGGTGCGAGATTTTGCTCAATAACGCAAACGGTTCTATATCTCATTTCGCTACAGAGACAGAGACCCAAAAGCGGCTCTGCAAGTCTGTTGTTTTAGGATGCGAACGGTGTGCCGAAGCATTGGTGCCGCAAGCCTGATAAGCGGATCCAACCCCTCGTTCGAGCTGCTGCAAGTTGGACCGGTGCAAACATCTGGCAGTCCGCCGCTACATGGAACGCATGCTTCTTTTGAAAATTGTACCCGCAAAAAAATCGCCCGGCGGCTGTCCGGGCGATGGTCACTCAATTTATACCGTACTTTAAGGATTTGATGGTTGAGACGTCGGGCTTGTGCCGGAATCCACCGCACCCTGGCGCTGCGCACGCAATGCTGATGCTCGGTCCGCCCGAAGTTTCTGTAGTTTTTCCTTCTCTTCCGGCGTGATGAGCTTGTCCCGCTCCTGACGAATCTCCACGAGATCCACCTTTTCGCCGCTCGCCTGCGCAGAGACTGCCTTCATATCCAGTTCTTTTAGTTTTTGAATCCTGTCCTCAGGCACCCCTGCCTGCCGGTACTGTTCACCCAGTCGGCTCCACAAGCGTTCAACGGTAGATGTTGTCATGGTCCTGGTGCGCGGCGGCATTGATCCCGTCCCGGTGCTGGAAGCATCCATACCGCTTACGGTGGATGTGGTCCCAGTCGACTGTGCATCAGCCGCAATCGGCAATGCGCAAACCACCAGCCCTGCCGCGAGTACTAAGTACCTCATGAGTTCCTCCAATGCAATTCTCTGGTAACGCTTCGCGCGCCGCATCAGCCCAAACGCAACTGAATTTCACTACTGCAAATCCTACCAAAGTGTCAGATCCGCCAGGTTTGCGATCAGTGGTCTGTCACAAAAAAATGCTTCCCCGTAGGAAACATCGATTTGAAACCCAGCCTGCCGCTTGTGACCTAGCAGCCGGTCCTTGTACCCGGGAATGGCACCGTACTGCGAGTCGTACTTGCCCGCCAGCTCAAGCCACCGTTCATGAACGTTCGTCACATCCACCACGAAGCTTGGCTTTAACTGCGGCGGTAACAGGTAATACGCCACATTCGGAATCCAGAACGGATCGTTGCTGGTTTCGACATTCTTAAAACGGCACATCCGAAACGAGTTTCGAACAATGCGTCCTGTCGCTTCATGGTCATGATGCATAATCGGGAAATCGTAGTATTGCGCCAGTATGATACGGGGTCGGATATCGCGGATCGCGGTGATCATGCGAATGCGGGCCTCGTAGTTGTCCTCGATTTTCGTATCCTCGAAATCCAGCCACCGCACTTCAGCCCCGATATACTCGGCCGCCGCGAGAGCTTCTTCGTCACGCTTAGTTCGGCTGCCGAAAGTTCCTGCCTCGCCGTGGGTCATGTGAACCATGCAAATCGATTTGCCCTGGTCGGCAAGGTGCAGCATCGTTCCGCCAATGGCGTGCTCCACATCGTCCGGATGCGCGCCGATCGCCATCACATCGAATCGATATTCCTGCTCAGGGACTGGCATGGGCCATTCTGCTCGTCATAGTACCAACCGATGTCATGCGCGTGATTTCATTATTTCCATCACTTAAGCATGTCGCCCAGCACCACACCCTGTGACGAAGCAGGTGCGCTGATTCCGAGCATCACCGACAGCGTCGGTGCGATATCCCGCACATCCACGCGCTTCGTGTATAGCCCCGGCCGAATCATCGAGCCGGCAAATACCATGGGGACATGGGTATCGTAATTAAAGCCTGTACCGTGCGTGCTTCCGGTATTGTTCCGGGTCGGATACCAGAACGGCTTGGATAGCAGCAGCACGTCCCCGCTGCGCTCGGGGTGAAATCCGTTATAAACGCTTTCCGATATTTGCGACGGCAAAAGCTGGTGGTTTTGAATCTCGTCGCGAGTATATGCCGCAAAAATGCCCGGCATGCCCCGCAATCTCAGGGCAATCGCCTTTCGCGCTTCTGCGGCATCAATTGCGCGCTCCTGCAGCAGCGACTGCCGAAAGTAAATAAACGGCTCTCCCATCTGGACGATGTTGCTCGTGTCCTTATCTGGAAAGCGTGTCGCGAGTGCTTCCTCGGCTGCGTTCGTAAGTAACGAACCGTCATACCGTCCGGCGTCCAGCTTCATGCCCTGTCCCGCATATTCAGCAAGAGGAGCCGCACCATGATCCGCCGTCACCACCACCACCACGCTATCCAATCCGCCGGAAATTTCGAGACGCAGAAAGTTGAGAAAATCCGCCATGTAGCGGTCGGTGCGGAGCGTCATGTCCTGCACCTCTGCGCTGTTCGGCCCATACACATGACCTATGTAATCATTGGGGGAGAAGCTGAGGCATAAAATGTCGGGAATCGCATCTGCACCGAGTTCTTCATCCACCACCGCCATTTTCGCCGTTTCGAAAATCATCTCGTTTGCAAAGGGCGTGTACGGCAGGCGTTCGAAGTAATTGGTGTCCGGCTTCGTCGAGCTGTCTGAAAGCTTTTTCGGGAAAGTTGCATCCATCCCGCGCGCATTACCAGCGCCTTTAAATCCTTCGGGGTGGCTTCGCGCATAGTTCTCCTTGGGCAACAGGTAGTCCCATTCTTTGCCAAACCATCGCTCCGAAATTCGTTCCTGGTTTGCGCGGGCTGCAAACTTCGGCAGTGTACCCGTTGTGTAGTACGAACTTGTAACCCACCTGCCTATCCCCGAGTCATACCACACCACGCCGTTGGGATTATGCCCTGCCATCAATATGGCGCCGCGATCCTTTATCGCAATTCCAACTACCTTCGACTGAAAATTATTGGACATCCGCAGTGAATCGCATACCGTGTCAGCAAGCAGGTTAGTCGGACCGCTCCCGCCGCGCTGCATTGGACGTTGAGGACCACCGATGGTGCGCAGTGAGTTATCTTCCACGCAGTTCAATGAGCGACAATCCGTCGTCAGCCATTCGTTGCCCACAATTCCACTGCCGTTCGGAGCAGCGCCCGTCATGATCGTAGCGTGTCCAGGACCCGTGTGCATCGGAACGTGGTTATAGTGTGCATCCACATGGAACGCTCCGTGCTCGAGCAAGTAGCGAAAGCCGCCTACCGAACCGCCCGCTCCAGCCGCAGGCACAAACAAATCCGAAAAACGGGTCAGGTAATCTGCACGGAACTGATCAAAGCTCATCACGACAACAAGCCGCGGATAATCGTGGTCCAGCAGCGACGTCAGTGTTTCCCGGGATTGCGGCTCCGAATCCGGAAATGCACTTGCGGCACCCACACTCAGTCCGATGAACAATACGCAAATATTACGCAGGCTGCGCAAACCAACCCTCATCCGCTTGTCTCCCGATGCCTTATCCTCCGGTTTGTGGAAGACACATACCACCGACGCAAGCCCAGAGACGCACATCGCTAATTTTCCTTTATTTGTGCCACGGCGCAATGACTTGGTACCGACAATGCTCGCCCGCTCCCAGAGGATTCTCGCAGGTATCGAACTTTTCGCGCTCGCGCTATGGGTCGGCGGGTTGTTTTTTCTGCTTTGGTTCGCCTCGCCTGTCGTCGCCATGGTTTTCCCTGATGACAAGGACACCACCTGGCGCATGATGAACGCCTTCTACGCGCGATTTGGGCCGCTCGAGGCCATTTTCGGAGTCGTCGTACTGGTTTCGAACTTCCTGAAGCTTGTTGTATTTCGGGGCCTCAATGAAATGCAGCGCATTGCCGTCATGATCTCAGCCGTCATGCTGACAATCGCGGTATTCAGCGCGTTCCAGATCCGCCCACTGCTTGACGAAAAACGCGCTGCTTTCCCCAGCCTGAATCAACCTGCGCCGAGCACCACCGAGGAGATTGCAGCGTTCCAGAAGATGCGCACGCGATACGAAGTGTTCTTAAAGGGAAACCTGCTTCTCGGGCTGTTCATGCTTTATGCCTACCGCTCCTTCGAGGAACGCAAACTTCAGGCGATCACCAAGATTTTAAAAGCGCCATAGGCGGCAGGTCGCAACACCTACACTCCTTTGCTGGCAGCCGCCCCTTCCCCGCACAACGCCCGCTTCAGCCGATCGACATTATAATGTATCAGCTTCTCGTAGCTGTTCCGCTCGGGCGCCAGCTCGCCGCCATATGGGTCCAGCACATCCACTTCAGCTCCCACTTCCCGCGCAATCACCTCGGCAATCTGCGGGTTCAATTGCGGCTCAGAGAACACGGTCCTGATTTTCATCCGCCGCAGTTCAGTCGTCAGCGCCTTTACATACTTCTCCGACGGCGTTTTTCCCGGGTATTCTTCAATCACGCCTGCGATTGAAAGTCCATAGCGTGCTGCCAGGTAAGGGTACGCATTATGAAAAGAAACAAAGCTGCGGCTGCTGCACTCTGCCAGCGCGCGGCTGCAGTTCGCATCCAGGGTCGAAAGACGCTGAACGTATGCTGCCGCATTGTGCGCGTACGTCGCCGATCCTTCAGGATCCGCCGCAGCCAGTGCCGATCGTATCTCCTCAACCGATGCTTTGGCCAGCTCAACGTCCAGCCAATAGTGCGGATTTGTTCCCTCGTGATCGTGCGCGTGGTCATGTCCTTCATGAGTATCATGTCCGGCTTCCGCAGCTTCTTCATGCCCAATCTCGCGAAGGCCTGCCGTCGCGCTGGTCAGGTCCGGGAGTTTGTGGTCCGCTGCAAGCAGGTCGCCCAGTGCCAGCACCTGGATTTTTTCACCCGCGGCGCTGGTCAATCGGTTACCCCAATCATCCATCTTCAACCCGACCTTGATAAAAAGCCGCGCATGCGCAAGTTTCCGGATCTCCGACGGCGTAGGATCAAACGTATGCGGACTTCGCCCGGCCGGCAATAGAGTCGTTACATGCACCCGCGCGCCGCCAACCTCGCGCGTCCAGTCGGCCAGTGGGAAAATAGTCGCCACCACTTGCAGCTTGCCATTAGCACTGCGATGCCCAGCATCATCACGATTCAGGGAATCACAGCCCGAAATTGTTAAACAGATAACAACCCATGAAAGAAGCAAACCTGCAATTGGGAGCCTGGTCCTGCTACGGCCAGAAGATTTCACGTTTAAGGTAGCCCTTTTTAGTCGGTTTTATGTTGCCTTACCGACGGGTGGTTTATAGCCGTGTGGCCATACTGAGGCTTACTATTGATATTCTCAGTTCAAATCCGCGCAGGGCAGGATTTATGAGATTGGTTCGAGTTGGAGTTGCAATCGCGCTGGCGATGATAGTGACGGTGCCTACGATGGCGCGTGGCCCATTTTACCCTGAGTCCACTGCGGCCCGCAAGTCGCGCAAGTTCGCGCGCGGCTTCGTAAACACTCTCTTCTTCTGGGCGGAAATCCCCAAGGAAGTGAACCGCGACTGGCAAAACGTCGACCCGCTGACCGGCGTCTTCACCGGCACCGCCAAGGGCGTCTACAAGGGCGGACAGCGCTTCGGCGCTGGCGTCTACGAGATGGTTACATTCCGCAAGGATCAGCCCGCAAACTACCAGCCGATCGTCTATCCCGAACTGCCGCTTGAAGACGGGTACGACTGGGGCGCTGAAGAGTACTACGGACAGCAGCGACAGTCGCAGCTTTACTAACAACAGGTTTGGTCCCGCGTCAGCGTGACCTTGATGCAGGAAGTACGCAGTCCAAATTCAGTCAGATGCCGCAGGGAGGCCGCACCATGTTCCTTAAGCGTTTTTCTTTTCTCGTCGTAGCGGTGGCAGCTATCACCATCTCATCTACTCCTGGCATCGCCCAGCAGTACGGTGATGAGTACCGCGACAACAGCGCCTTCGGGCGTATGCAGACCAAGCTGGGCCGCGGTCTCGCTAACCTGTTCACCGGCGCCGTCGAAGTTCCAAAGAACATCAGCCGCGAATGGCGCAAAAGCGATCCCGCAACCGGCATCATTGTTGGTGGCGTAAAGGGAATCGGCTGGGCTGCCACGCGCATGGCTGTCGGCGCCTTCGAGACCGTCACTTTTCCGGTGCCGGTTCCCGCCAACTACGAGCCAATGATGAACCCGGCAACACCGCTGCCCGACGTCTGGGGCGAGCAGCTGCCCTACTTCGATCGCGACGGGGATCCGCGCATTACGCTTTAACGATAATTCGTATCGTCTCAACATCGGCGCGACCGGCTCAACCGGTCGCGCCGATTTCGCTTTTATGCCCGATGAAAACGAATTCTCGACGCGTGCATAACTTCAACTTTTGTTCCGAACTGTATATGAAACTGTGACCATGGACGACGAAATCCGCGAGACCCAGTGCCCGAAGTGCGGGCAACTGTCGCGCAACCCCGAGGTTTGCGAAGCCTGCGGCGCAGTGCTGACCCGCATGCGAGGCCGCAGCTATGCGGAGGATTTGACCGCGTCCGATCCGATTTCCCGTGCCGAATCCCGCGAGCATCGCTATACCCAAATTGCGCAGGAGAAACCCAGGCGCCCATGGCTCACCATCGGTGCCATTGCCGCGGCCGCGGCAGCCGCTGCCGGTGGTTTCTATTACTTCAATCTGCGCGATACTACGTCGCCCAACCGCGTAAAGAAAGCAGCAGCGGCAACCCCTGCGCATCCCCCACAGGCTAAGCAAACGCTCACCGCCGAGGAAGGTCCCAGCGGCGCAATCACCATCCGTGCCAGGGCGCAGTCTCGCTCTGCAAAGCTGACACCCGCTTTCGACGCCACCGAGCTCATTGACCGTCTCGGAAAATCGCTGAAATCCAACATACCTGAACTTTCGAAAGCTACTCCGACGCCGACGCCGACGCCCGCACCTGCCGCTGCCTCCGTCACCGAAATTTCGAATCGCGCGGTCGCGGCAGTCACCGACCTGAAGAGCATCCTGCAGTCTTCCGCCGCCAACCAGTCTCCAACTACCACAAGCCCGGAGCTTGCGGCCTTCTCCACACGCGAGGCCCCGGTCACCATTGACCTCCACGAAGAATTGTTCGTGACCGGTCGGGGTGCGACTCGCCCCAAAATGGTGCAGCGCCCCGTGCCGCGGCCGATGATTGAAACCCCTAAAACCATCGGCGGAATCGCCTTGCTGCAAGATCCCGCGTCCGGCGCCGCAGCCGGTTCGGTCATTCCCATCACCGGCGCTTCGTTTCCCTCCCAGGTGCTTGCCCACGCCGGGACTCCCGTGCTCGTGGACTTTTATGCCGCGTGGTGCGGCCCGTGCCGAAGGCTCGCACCGAGCGTCGAGCTGGTGGCCAGCGAGTTCGGCCATAAACTTAAAGTCGTCAAACTCGACATCGACGAAAATCCCGACATCACCACACACTACAACGTGCGCGCCTTTCCGACACTCGTCCTCTTCAAAGGCGGCCGCGAAGTAAACCGCGCCGTCGGCGTCATCCCTATCGAGCAACTCCGCTCACTCGTCCAGGCACAACTCTAGAAGAGTAGCTCCACTCCTCTGCTTGCTGTTAATGCCGTACTCTCGATCACCGCAAATTCAACTAAGTGCTTAACCTTCGTCTGTACTTCTGAAACATGCGACTCTGATCGCCGCTAAGTTTTATCCTTCTTCCTCTTCTTTCTTTTCTACTCCAGCCCCTCCAGCTCTTCCCGCGCCGCGGCCTTCAATTCCGCGTCATCCGTGGTCTTGATCGCAAGTCGGTAAAACTCCCGCGCCTTATCCTTCTGCTTCAGATTCTTGTGCGTCGCCGCAATGTTCATTATAACCACTGCATCGCGCGGACGCACCGCATGCGCGCGCAACAGGCACTCCAGCACCCTGGCGTCATCTTCCAGCGCACTATAGTAGATCGCCTCATCGTTGTACGCATAGGGGTGTTTCGGGTACAGCTCCTGCGCCAGCCGCGCCACCTTCAGCAGAAACTCCATCCCTTCGGATGTCTGCTCATCATTGCCACGAACCGCGTACGCGTGCAGCGTGCGTGGCATAAAATCCTCCGCCTTATCCTTCAGTGGCTCGTCAAAGCGCGTTTGCAGGCCCTTGGGATGCTCGTGCACATACTTCGCGAACTGCCGCAGAGTCTCAAATGCGCCATCCAGGTCCTGCGCCTGCATCTGCACATGCGTCGCGCCCATCCAGATGTCTGTCCGCTGCGGATGCGTCGTTGCGGCATCGCGCAGAACCGACAGCGCGCGTGTCAGTAGCCGGTCGTCATACCGCGGACGCGTATCGATAAATCCGGCCGTCTCCGTCGTGCCGGATTTCTGCAGCGGGAACACGCCCGCTTCATCCGGTTTTACACCATGCTCCGGCGGCGCCCCTGCGCTCAGTTCAATCGGAAGCGCCGCTTGCTGGCTGTAGAGGTTGGCCCACGCCACCGCCAACTCGACGTCAGTCCGGCTGGCCGACTGCCACTCCAGCAGCACGCGCTCCGCTGCCTTGTAGTCGTCCTTGCTCAACTGGCTGGCGAACTTCGCGTAGCGCTCTGTCTGTTTGGCCTTCGGCAGATCCGCAAATGCTGCCGATACAATCGTCGTCAGGGCGAATACCACAGCCCGCGTTTGCATTTTCATGCATCCACACGCCCACTACCAGGTCTTAGACATCAAGATGTTTGCGCACGGCGACTCCCGACCCGATGAACAGCGCTTACATGTCATGTCCAGTTGAATGGATGCTGCGCTCGCGAGTCTCTCACCAGCATGTTACAGCTATTCGTCGATGCGGACGCGTGTCCTGTGAAAGAGGAGGCCTATCGCGTCGCGGAACGCCACTCGATGGTTGTGTATGTCGTCACCTGTCAGCAAATGCGAGACCCCGGCCGACCGGATGTGACGATGATGTGTGTCCCCGCCGGTCCGGACCTGGCTGATGACTGGATCGCAGAACACATCCAGCCAAACGACATCTGTGTATCCGACGATATTCCGCTGGCGGCGCGTTGCACGCGTAAAGGTGCGGTGGTGGTGAACGCGCGGGGGCGGCTGCTGCATGATGGCAACATTGGCGAAGCGCTGGCCACTCGCGACCTGCTTGAGGGGCTGCGTAGCAGCGGCGCTCTCAGCGAAGGTCGCGGCGGCGGCGGTCCGGCGCCGTACACCCGACGTGACCGGTCCCGGTTTCTCGAGCAGCTTGAAGCCACCGTGCGTTCCATCCAGCGCAAGCACACTTCCGCAAAAATCTGATCGACCCGGACTTGCAGTCGTTCCGAAAGCATTGCCAATAAACAAGCTGCCCGGAAGTACCAACTTGTGAAACAAATCACAAACTCCGGAGCACACTTACTTGTCCGCAGCCCTGGATAGCGCCGCGCCAGAAGCAGCTGTCGAACGCCGGGAAACGTCCTCCCTGCCGTCATTCGTAGAAGCGCAGCTTTCACGTTCCGGCTTGGGTTCGATCTTCGAGAAGGTCATGGCAGGGGAGCGACTCTCCTTCGAGGACGGAGTGCAACTCTACGAGACACGCGACCTGCTGTCGGTCGGCGCCCTGGCGAATATCGTTCGCGAGCGCAAGAATGGCAACGTCGCCTACTTTAACCGCAACCTTCATATTAACTATACGAATATCTGCAACAAGCTCTGCCTGTTCTGCGCGTTCGACCGTCTCCCTGGCCAGGAAGGCGGCTACACGATGTATGAGAAAGACATCGAGGAGAGATTCGCGCAGTGGGAAGGCGTAGACATCAGCGAAGTGCACATGGTAGCCGGGATCAATCCAAAGCTCCCGTTCAGCTACTACACAGATCTCCTGCGCACGGTCAAACGGATCCGGCCCGACATCCACGTGAAGGCGTTTACGATGATCGAGCTGGCGCAGATGGTGAAGCTTTCAAAAATGAGTGTCCCGGATACCCTGTTCGCGCTGAAGGATGCAGGTCTCGATTCGTGCCCGGGCGGCGGTTGCGAGGTTCTCAGCGATCGTGTGCACAAGGAGCTTTTTCACCTGAAGCTTGGACCCAGGCAGTGGCTGGAAATGCAGCGCGCGGTGCACAAGTGCGGTCTCCGCAGCAACGCAACGATGCTTTATGGTCACATCGAAACAATTGCAGAGCGCGTGAATCATTTCATCCAGCTTCGCGAACTGCAGGATGAAACCGGCGGGTTTCAGACCTTCATCCCACTGGCGTTTCACCCCGATAACACCGAGATGGCCGACCTGCCGCCCACCACCGGCTTTGACGACCTGAAGAACATCTCGGTTGCACGGCTGATGCTCGACAACTTTGCGCACATCAAGGCGTTCTGGATCATGATCAGCCCGAAGCTGGCACAGGTTAGCCTGAGCTTCGGGTGCGACGACATGGACGGCACCGTGCTGGAAGAAAAAATCACGCACGAAGCCGGCGCGCTGACGCCGCAGGGGCTCACCCTCGACGAGCTCGTCCGCCTCATCAAGGAAGCGGGCCGCGAACCCGTCGAGCGCGATACGCTGTACAATGTGCTGGCACGGTACTAATGTGCCGAATCAAGTAGTTCCTTACCAAGGCCAAAGGTGCGGACCTCGATTCGGCACACAGAACTGATTACGAACTAACGGTAGATCACACCAGTATGCTGTCTCAGAATTTTCGCGGCATAATTCCAGGATTCCGGCTTTTTGGAATCCGCAGCCCTCAGGTTTTTTACCCCGAAGGAATTTTCACGGCATAATTCCAAGGATTCCGGCTTTTTGGAATCCGCAGCCTTCAGATTTTTGCACCGAAGGAATTTTCGCATAATTCCTTTCACGTTTTTTGCACCGAAGGTGCAGCGGAACACAGCCCAGGGAAAGGAGGCCACGGCTTTTTGTGGCCGACGCAGCCCTGGGTTACAGCACCCCATTTTTCGCGCCCTGAAGGGGCGCCGGAAACCGAGAATAGATACGGTCTAGCGGTTCGAGTAGTACATCTTGAAGGCCACGGCTGAATTTTCCGGCAATAGCAGTCCAGGCTCGCCTGCAATTTGGGCCTTCGAGTCGGCGAGGCCTCTCTCCATCAGGTAAATGGCCGGGTAGTCATGGTTCGGAATGCTCGAAGCCGGGACGCCCACGATCTCGGAAGTGTAAAAGAGTTTGGAGCCAGCCGTAAAATGGGTCAGGAACGACCCAGGCGCCTGCTCCAGGTTCAGTATTTCGATGCGCTCTGCGCGGCGGCAGTGCTCCAGCAGGACGAAGTTGCGGCTGCCGAAACTGCCCGCGTACAGTGTGTGCGCCGGGGCGGACGAAATTACGTCGGGCAGGCGTGCGTGTGCCCAATCGACGTACGCCTGGTTCAGTCGGTGATGATGCAGGACGGAACGGGTTGAGCGGAAGATCGTATGGCTTTTCAGCAGCGGTGAGTTTCGCGTCTCGGCTATGCGCCCGGCCAACGGCAGCAGCAACGTGCCCAGCAGTGAGACGCAAATAGCCGCAATACTGGCGGTGCTCTGCTTTGCGAATCCAGCAGCATGCCATAGCACGGGTATTAGAAGGGCGGTCGCATACAACGGATGCAGAAAGCGGCGGGCTGGCTGCAGGTTCCCCGCAGCAAAAAGCCAGGTAGGCAACACGAGCACGGTGAGGATCACAAGAATCTGCCAGCGTCCGCGCAACAGCGCCACGAGCAGGGCTGCTGCAACGAGCAGTGCACTGGGAAGTCCGAACGCGAATACCAGTTCGAGCAGCCCGTCGCGCACTGCAATGCTGCGCTGGAAATGCATCACGATCTGCCAGAGGCGCTCCAAAGCATTGGATCCGCCTGCCCGCGTCATCGCAGGAACCAGCAGTCCGGCCGTAACTACAGATGCGAGGAGCGCCGAGACCGTCGCTGCAAGCGCGAGCACCCCGGCGCGAAGCGGCCTCACACGCGCTGCTATCGCTGCCAGCAGTGCCACACCGGGATAAAGCGGATATACGTCAGCCCGCAACAACCCGGCAGACGTTAGAGTTAAAAACGCGCCGATAAACCATAGTGCTGCCGGCCTCGGACGCAGATTATCAAGGCTGCGTACGGCCTGAAGAACGAATAATGCGCCGGCGAGCCACGCGCTGATGCTCACGCTTACAGGATGCCCGTAAGTCGAGTATTCTAACACGACCGGACTGCAGGCGACGAACACCGCGGCGATGGTTGCCGGCACCCGGTTCGAGTAGAATCTGCTGACCAGGTAGAGGAGGCCAATGCCCACGGCGCTGCACCACCAGGAAAGGAGATTCATGGAGAAAATCAATTGCAGTACAGGCAGCCGGGCAAAGCGCTGAAGGAGCATAAAGACTCCGTAGTACAGCGGCTGCCCTTCCGGGATGTAGAGCAACGGCTCACCCAGGTAGTTTCCGCTTAAAACGCCCTGGTACGTAGCTACTGCCATCGCGATCGAGTCGGGTTCTCCCATCCCTTTGCGGTACAGGAACGGTAAAGTAAGCGCACCGAAGACTGCTATCAGTGCTACGCCAAGGGCGTAGTCCCGCCGCGAAAAGGCGGGTACAGCGCCAGCCCAGGTGGTCGACTGCATTTGTTTTGCCGCGCGTTCCTGTACTCGCATTAGAAGCTACTCGGGGTTAGGCTTCTTCTAAACGCAATGTTCTAAAACCTTGCGCGAGCAGCGCGATTCGAACACCTGAAAAGAAAATTTAAGCCGCTCATGTGGAGAACCTGTGAGGAGGCTGTTTGGAACTTGGGCCAGCCTGTTGGTTAACTCGAGTTGCCTCTGGAAAAGGCGGTTTTCTGACCCTGGATTGCTGTTTCTCATTGCGAACCGAAAGGCGATAAGGGAGGCTCGGATTTCGGCTATTACCTGATCCTGTAGGAGCGCTCTCTCCCGATGAATAAGCCACTAATGAACGGTAGCCCTGGCCGGGTTATCGATGCAACTTCCGCCGCTGCCCAAGCGGCCCCTCCATCCAGCGGCGATGCTGAGAAGGCGGTTCTCGGCTCGATGATTCTCGATGCCGAACAGATCGAAATCGTCGTCGGCATTCTCAGGCCAGAATCGTTCTTCCACTCACGCCACCGGCACCTGTTCACTGCCATCGTGGAATTGAACGAGAAGGGCGTTCACGTTGATTTTACAACCCTGATTGATGAGATGCGTCGGCGGCACCTGCTCGAGGAAGTGGGTGGGCCCGGTTATATTGTCGCGCTCGAACAGCAGGTATTCTCGACTGCGAATGCGGCCGATCACGCGAAGATTGTGCAGCGCAAGCACCAGCTGCGCGAACTCATCCACATCACGGATGTAATTCGCGAAGAGGCGATCACCGAGCGCGAAGACGTCGACCAGATTATCGACGGCGCGGAGAAAATGATCTTCGACCTGAGCGAGCAGCGCACCACACGCGACTTCCAGGACGTCGGCACCCTGACCATCGAGACCATTGACGAGATCGACCGCCGCGCCTCCTCCACGCATGAGCTCACCGGTGTGTCGACAGGCTATGACCAGCTGGATGAGTGGACGGGCGGGTTGCAGAAGTCCGACCTGATCATTCTCGCGGCGCGTCCTTCCATTGGTAAGACCGCGTTCGCGCTGAACATGGCTATTAATATCGGTGCGGGATTCCGCAACCGGCAGGTACACCCGGAAAAACAGCGCTGCGTCGGAGTGTTCTCGCTGGAAATGAGCGCACCCCAGATCAACATGCGCCTGCTCTCAACGCTGAGTGAAGTGCCGATGCACCACATGCGTACCGGCAAGATGATACAGCGGGACAAGAATCGCCTGCACCAGTATGCGAGGCAACTCCATGGCGTACCTATCTACATTGACGATACGCCGGGAATCTCGGTTTTAGAACTTCGCGCTAAAGCGCGCAGGCTTGCCGCAATGCGCCCCGACCTGTCGCTGATCATTATAGACTACCTGCAACTGATGCGCGGCAGCGGATTGCGCAGTAACGACAACCGGCAACAGGAGATTTCTGAGATTTCGCGCTCCCTGAAGTCGCTCGCGCGCGAATTGAACATCCCGATCCTGGCGCTCAGCCAGCTCAGCCGTCTGATCGAACAGCGCAAAGGTAAGCACGCCCGCCCCATCCTCAGCGATTTGCGCGAATCCGGCGCAATCGAACAGGACGCGGACGTTGTTATGTTCCTGCACCGCGAGAAGAACTTCGACCGCAAGGACGATGACGACGAGGAGCGCAGCAAGGCGGACATTGTTGCCGAACCTGCAGAGCTGATCATTGGAAAGCAGCGTAACGGACCGATTGGAGTCATCGACCTCGTGTTTTTCCGCGAAACCGCTACGTACCATAACCTCGCGCGGCAGTTTGACAACGATAACCCCGGGTTCTGATCCACCAGGCGACTCACGAAGCAACTCAGTCTGAAAACAATCTGTGCTCCACCAGGTTGCTGAGGAACCGTTTCGCGACCGGGTCTTCCGCGAGGAGCAAGCTGCTGAAGATCGCGCGGCCTTTCCCGACCTGCACTTCGAACACTGGCCACGTCGTTATATCCGCTACATCTTTTTCCTTAATGTAGGCGTGAGGCTGGATATGCTGTACAAGGTGCCGCACGTTGCTCGTTTCGGGCAGTCGGTAGCTGGTATCACATACCCGCACCTGGTCTCCGTCCCGTGCATTCCACCAGTGCATGTCCATGGGATCGAGCCCTTCCAGCAGGTCCGTTCGCAATACGTCGGCAAAGTCCCCATTCACGCGCACAACTTGCACAGCGGGGAGATAACTTTGAAGTGCTGCTGCCATGGTATTTGCGAGAGGGACCGTTGTGCCTTTTGGATCCCGCAGTTCTCGCCATGGCTCCAGGAACAGCATGCGTCCGCCATTTTCCAGGAATTGCCGAACGGCATCTGCGTTACCAGCATTCTTCATATCCTGGTCGGCACTCACAATTATCGGAACCGTCGTCGCGTCCAGGTCGGCGTGCAAATATGGCTGTGCGTCGTATCCCAGTCCGTTCAGATATTGGAGAGCACCGCTGCCCTGTTCCAGAACCGAAACTTCGCGACGCGCCGCCTGCTTGTCCACGGCAAATCCCAGCAGATCGTACTCGTTCTCAGATACGCGCTTCTGGCCTGAGAATAAATCCAGTCGCAGCGAGAGCTTGCTGCGGGGCTTAGCCAACACATCTGGAATAACGAACTCCGCCGTCTCGGAAGTTTTGGAATCGTAGGCACAATCCCTAATTGGTATCGTCCCGCTGGTGCCCGGTTCATCCTGCTGTCCGAAAATGCGCCAGCGGAGTTGCAGGTTGGTCAGCAATTCACGATCAGAATCATCATTCACCACGACAACGGCGGATGAGAAGCGCGCTCCCGCGTTAAAGTGCCGGTCAGCCGATTCCAGGCTCACCAGCACCGGCTGCAGCGCATAACGTGCGCTCCAATACACCGGCCAGGGTGTTATGCGCTCGGCATCGTACACGTCACGAAACCAGCAGCAATTTGCGAAGATATTCCAGCCGTCGAGGCGAGTATTATCGCGACGGATTTTCTCCTCCGTCTCCTTGGTAATCAGCGCATGCGTTTCCAGGAACATGTCTGGCCGTGCTGAGTACAACGCGTGCTGGCCCACCCATATCTGCGGCGTGCGGTGCAGTGTGATATAGGATCGTGATGAATGCCCGGTATCATTGTCGGGATATCCGGTGCTCGCTTCCTGGCTGATATGCGGGCGGTCTGGGCTGCCGCGGGCGCTCTCCACGTCTTTCTGCACATCGAGGTGAAAAGGCGACTGCGCATACCAGCCATAGTAGTGGTGTGTGTCGTCGATGTCCCCGTCATCAAATCCGTTCGGCTTCAGAATTTCTTCGTAGTCCCTGGGAATACGTGCGTACCCGCTGTGAAATACGATGGGAATGTCGGGCACAAAAGCACGCGTGCGCCTGATCACCTCGTCGAACAGTCGAAACTTTTTCAGTTTGCGCGCGCCACTGGTGTCTTTGTCGCCCTGGAAATGACTTTCGTTCGAGATCGTCATGATCATCAGGCTTGGATGATTGCGGTTCTGGCGGGCAATCGCTTCCATCTCCTCGATCCACAGCAACTGAAGCTCCCGCGAAGGGAGTTCGCTGTTACCCAGGCCGATCCAGGGCCAGCTTCCCTCGATGCTCACGCCGACGCCATACTCGTCCGCGGCATCCATCCAAACGCTGGGCGGAGGACACATGTGAAAGCGTGTAACCATCTGGTTCCCGTCATGCATCAGCTTCATGAACTTTGCGGCGAGCGCGCTATCATTGGGCCGCAGTCCAGCGGGAGGCATGTTTGCACCGCGCAGAAAGTACGGTTTCCCGTTCAGCCACAGCTTGCCTGCTCGCGCTTCAAAAGTTCGGAAACCGACTGTCGTATAGCGCTCGTCCACCAGCTCATCGCCGCGACGCAATTCCGTGCGCAGGCGATACAGGTTCGGGTGCTCCGGTGACCAGAGCTTCGGCTGCAATCCTGAGATCGTCGTTACTGCCGTTGCGGATGTGCCAGACGCCGCTCCGGCTGGAAGGGCTGTCTCCCACTCGGACCGGCCGCTGACGCGGTCACTCAGCCGGTGTTCCCACACTGGCTTGCCGGCCAGTGTACGATGGGCATCGGCCAGGATGGTATGTCGGACAGTAAGTGCTCGTTCGCGCTTATTGGCCTTCTTAGGCACCTCAGCCGACATGTGTAATTGGGTCTCAATTGTTGCCCCGTCGAGCCGTGGCTGGAAGTACACGTCTGCAATGTACGTTGGTTCTCTAATGAACAGTGTGACTGGTTGCCAGATACCTGCCATGCCTGCCCGAAACGTGGTGTGCGGCAACGAATTAAGGGTTTCGCTTGTGACGGGCATGGTCACAGCCACTTCTGCGACTTCGTTTGCGGCTTTAGGATCGGCGCCGGCGGAAGCAACATGCACGGCAAGCAGATTCGATTCCCCAAACTTCAGATACTGAGTCGCGTCACACTCAAATCTCCCGAACATTCCGACGTGTGAGCCAATCTTGTGGCCATTCCAATACACGTCCGCAAGACTTGCGACCGCCTGAAACTGCACAGACAGGCTTTTGCCCTTCAGGTCCGCCGGCACGCTTATCCACTGCCTGTACCAGCCTGCCTTTGTAGCCGTGGTATTGAATGTGATGTTGGCGCAGCGTTCCTCTTCGAGGTGTGTAAATCGGTGGGATGTCCCACGACCGCGGTAATAGATCCACCACTCAATCTCGTTCCAGGAATTGGGAACGTCGAGCACATGCCAGTCCGTATCGGGCTTCTGTGGATCGGCCGCGCCTGAAAGCTCCTTCTCCTGGTCTGGAGCGAAGAGCCAGTTTCCCGAGAGCTCAATGGCATCGTTAATGCCATCGGGATTGCGAAGCTCAACTGGCTGATACACCGAGCGCATCAGGCTGCGGCGCTCCTCCAGAGTCGCGGCTCTACTACAGGCGCACAAGGCGACCAGCAGCAGAATTGTACCGGCAATCCTTGCGTTCACTTATCTCTATCGCCATGCGAACTTTTCCGCTGACAACCGAAAACCGGCGCGCTCACCTGCCTTGCATGAAATACGTAGCCCGGATATCCGTTCTCGAACGCCATCCCGACGGCACCTCGCGGCAGTTTTTAGCCACTCAAGTGGTCGACGATCACACGACGGTGCGTGACCTGATGCAGTGGCGCGAGATGAAGGTGCATGACCCAATCAACGGCGAGTACGCCAGCCGCGAAATTATACTTACGCCCAACGACGCCGATATCGACTGAAACGCCGACTCAGGTATTTTGCTGGTTTCGCGGACCGTTGCGACGCTGAGAAGTGGGACGCTGCGCGGGACCCGCCGCCTCAACTTCTTGTGAGGCGATTCTTGCACGTTCCTCCGCTTCAATTACGTCCAGCGGCTGAAGCATGCGACTGGCGCGCGCGTGTATCTCGGGCTGCAAGGCGAACTTCAGCACCTGTTCCATGCGCGTCGCGAAATGAAATTTGACCTTCTTCTTAATTTCGTCTGGCAGCTGGTCAGCATCGTCGCGATTGCGCTCCGGCAGAATGATCTCACGAATTCCTGCACGCGCAGCCGCTAAAACCTTTTCCTTAATGCCTCCAACAGCCAGCACATTGCCCTTCAGTGTAATCTCGCCGGTCATCGCGAGGTAGTCCCTGATGGCGCGCCCGGTTAGCAGCGAGGCAATTGCCGTGCAGATAGCTGTCCCTGCGGATGGTCCATCTTTCGGAATTGCGCCCGCAGGCACGTGGACATGGATGTCGCGCTTGAAGAAGAGTTCCTCAGGTATATGCAGCTGCTCTGCCACCGTATGCACATACGTGAGAGCCGCTTGAGCACTCTCGCGCATGACGTCTCCCAATTGACCGGTCAGCACGAACTTGCCTGTACCCGCCGTGACAGTTGCCTCGATGAACAGGATTTCGCCTCCCACTGGCGTCCACGCCATGCCGACTGCCACACCGGGAGATCCGGCGCGTTCGGCCACTTCCCCCCGGTACTTTGGCGGTCCAATCAAGCCAGACAACATCGAGGGTTTTACCTGCACCTTTTGCGTCTTTCCCTCTACAATACGGCGCGCAACTTTTCGGCACACATTGCCGATCTGCCGCTCCAGGTTCCGCAGCCCGGCTTCGCGCGTGTAGTCCTCAATGAGCCGAGTGATTGATGCGTCCGTGAACATGATATTCTTGGGGGTCAGGCCATTCTCCGCCATCTGCTTCGGAATCGTGTACTTCTTGGCGATTTGCAGTTTTTCGCGCAACGTGTAACCGTTCACCTCGATGATTTCCATGCGGTCGCGCAATGGGCCCGGAATCGGATCGAGCTGATTTGCCGTCGTGATGAACATCACCTTCGACAAATCGAATGGCATGTCCAGGTAGTGATCGCTAAACGTGTAGTTTTGCTCCGGATCGAGCACCTCGAGCAGAGCGCTCGAAGGATCTCCTCGGTAATCGGAACCAAGTTTATCGATTTCATCAAGCAGTATAACCGGGTTACATGCGCCGACCTGGCGCAGGCTCTTAACGATACGACCGGGCATCGCACCGATGTACGTACGGCGGTGCCCCCGGATCTCCGCTTCATCTCGCATGCCGCCGAGCGAGATTCGCACAAACTTACGTCCCATTGCTTCCCCTATGGAACGGCCAAGGCTTGTCTTTCCTACGCCCGGCGGACCGACGAAACACAAGATGGGTCCCTTCATATCCTTCTTCAGTTTGCGCACGCTGAGGTACTCGAGTATGCGGTCCTTTACCTTCTCGAGGTCGTAATGGTCACGATCGAGAATGCGTCGCGCCTTCGGCACATTGATTGTATCTTTAGTGCTGTCCATCCACGGCAGGTCGAGAATAATGTCCAGGTAGGTACGGCTCACGGTATATTCCGCGCTTGCGGGCTGCATGTTGCGCAGCCTGTTCAGCTCCTTGTTCGCGACTTCGCGCACGTGATCGGGAAGTGCTTTTTTGTCGATGCGCTCCTTCAGCTCGTCGAGTTCGCCCGCACCACCTTCTTCCTCGCCAAGCTCTTTACGGATCGCTTTGAGCTGTTCGCGTAACAGGTACTCGCGCTGGTTTTTATCGAGTTCGTTTTTGACGCGATTCTGGATCTTGCTGCCGATTTCCAGCACTTCGATCTCGCGGCTAAGGATGTAATGCACTTTCTTCAGCCGCTCTTTGACCTCCGCAGTTTCCAGCACCTGCTGCTGTTCCTCAACTTTGAGCGAGAGATTCGAGGCTACAAGATCAGCAAGTTTTCCCGCATCGTTGAGGTTCACCGCCGCAACGCGCAAATCCTCTGGTAGACTGGACAACTCGATCGCTTTTCCCAGCAGTCCATGAAGGCTCTTAACCAGCGCATCCATTTCCGATGTCTGCTTTGCCTGTACATCCGGAAGAGCCGCGACCCGCGCACGTAAATAAGGTTCGTCACTCAGCGGCTCCAGGATACGTACCCGCTGCACTCCATGTAGAAGCAGGCGGATGGTACCATCAGGCATTTTCAGCATCTTCAAAATCGTTGCCGCGGTGCCGACGGTAAACAGACTGCTGAACTCGGTAAGGTTCTGGGAATCAGGACGTTTGGTGAGTACACCAACCATTCGCTGTCCACCAAGAGCATCGTCCACCAGGCGTTTGCTCTTATCATCGCCGACAATAATTGGCGCGATCATCGATGGATACAGTATAAAGTGTTCCAGCGGCAGAATCGAAAGAACGTCAGGGATTTCCGTCCCGTCTGTGTCTTCGTCCGACCTGTTCATCGGTGACAATATGTCCGCCGCAGTATCGCTCATTAACCCCCGCCGTTAGCCAACCTGGAATCGAATTGCCGGATGCAAGTGCCGCGCCCGGCGCTACTCAATCCCAATCCGGTATTCGCGCACCTTAATATCTTTCGGAATCGTAACCAGCAGAAAACCGTCTTTCAGCCTCGCTGTCACATCTTTGACTTCCATGGGCCGTGGCAGGCCGAACACCCTTTCGAAGGTCCCGTAATGGATCTCCATCAGGTGAAAGTTCTCTTTTTTGGTGTGTTGCTCGTCGGTACGGCGCCCGCGAATGACAAGCAGATTGTCCGTAACCTTGACCTCAAGGTCCTCGTCTCGAACACCGGCTATCTCCATTTTTATGTGGATGGCATTGGCCGTTTCAAACACGTCGGTCGGGGGGTTCCAAACCCGTTCAGCGGGGCAGAATTGCGGCAGGTTGCCATGGAAAAAATTGTCGATGATACGCCGGAACTGGTAGTCCGTATTGTCCTCTCGTGCGGCTGTGCTGCATGGCTCAGGAGGCGTTTGTAGGTACATTTATTTCTCCTACGCGTGTCACATCAAGCGGTCAGGTCCTAAGTACGTCTGTTAAGCGCGATATTATTCAGGTGTTTTAACGCTACATTAGCACTAACCCAGTGTGCCGAATCAGAAGTTCCTATCCAGTTTGAGCGCGGAAGATGACCCCAGTTCGGCACACGGAACCGAATACGGGTAGCCCACACCGCGCTGCGCCCGGCATCCGTTTACTGTGCCGCGGCCGACACGGCCGGTTCCTGCTCGGGCAACTCCTCGGCGTAGCGGCACTTTGGACAGCCAAGTATCCGCTTCTTTCCTTCGCGCAAGAGCATGTAATAGTTGCCGCACCTGGGGCAGTTCTGCGGCATCGGGCGGTTCCATTCCACGTGCTTGCATTCCGGGTAGCGGGAGCATGAGAAGAACATCTTGCCTTTTTTGCTCATGCGCTCGACCAGGTCGCCGTCCTTGCAGAGGGGACACTTTACACCCGTCTTGAAGGACTTTACGCTCTTGCACTCCGGATAACCGGGACAAGCGAGAAATCTCCCGTGACGCCCGTTTTTCACGATCATGCGACGGCCACAGTTCTCACAGAGTTCATCGCTCTGTACGACCTCCACAGCCTCGACAGTTCCACCTTCCGTGGTCGTGTACTCGTGCGTATTTTTGCATTCGGGGTAACGCGGGCAGGCAAGGAAACGTCCGTTGCGACCAAATTTGATCACCATGTTCGCCTCGCCGCACTTGTCGCACTTGATCTCCGTCGGCGTGGACTCACGATTGATCGCGCGCATATTGGTGGCCGCGGAATCGAGCCTCTTGCTGAAGCCGTCATAGAACTCACCAAGCAGGTTCTTCCACTTTACAGAGCCATCCTCGACTCTATCGAGTCGCTCTTCCATGCCTTTGGTAAAGTCGACGTCCATAACCTCGGGGAAGTTTTCCACCAGAAGGTCCGTCACGACGTACCCCAGCTCGCTCGGGCGGAACTTTTTGCCGTCGTCCTTCTGTACATACTTTTCCGCAATGGTCGACACGATGCTCGCGTACGTGGACGGCCGCCCGATACCGCGCTTTTCAAGCTCCTTCACCAGCGAGGCCTCGCTGTAACGGGGCGGCGGCTGAGTGAAATGCTGATCGCCATGAATCGCCTGCACGTTCAGTGTATCTCCGACCTCCATGGCAGGAAGTTTGGCGTTCGCATCGTCAGTAGCTTTGTCGTCCTGTCCTTCTTCGTAAACGGCAAGAAATCCCGCAAACTTCTGAACCTGGCCGGTCGCAGTGAACAGATAGCCTGAGCGCGGCGCACTCTCAACCCGCGTTTGCTCGAAGATAGCGTCCTCCATCTGCGAAGCAACAAACCGGTTCCATATCAGCGTGTATAATTTTAGTTGCTCCGCATCGAGGGATTTCTCCACTACCTCAGGTGTGAGCGCCATGTCGGTCGGGCGAACGCATTCATGCGCATCCTGCGCGCCTTGATTCACGCGCGCGTTCCTCGGCGCGTCCGGAAGGTAGCGGTCCCCATACGTTCGCTGGATGTATTCGCGCACCGCTGTCATTGCCTCATTCCCAATGCGGGTCGAGTCGGTACGCATGTAAGTGATCAGCGCCGTCTGGCCCATGCCTGCCAGTTCCACACCTTCGTAGAGTTTTTGGGCGATGCTCATGGTGCGCTTCGCGCCCATGTACAGCTTGCGACTGGCTTCCTGCTGCAGAGTGCTGGTGATAAAAGGTACGGCAGGCTTCCGGCGGACATCCTTGCTCTCGATACTCGAGACGGTCCATTGGTAATCCAGGCGACCGGTCAGGGCTTTGCGTTCAGGGCCGGACTTACTGACTCCTTCCTCGCCAAGCACCCGCTCTGCGAGTCCCGCTGCACCAAGATCGCGCAGAATGGTTTCCACATCCGAGCGGTTGGAGAGAACCGGTTTGCTACCCTCAACCTGCGCCAGCTTCATCGTGAACGGTGGCGGGCTCTTCGCCGCAACGTCCGCTTCAATGCTCCAGTACTCTTCCGGTACGAACGCATCAATATCGCGCTCGCGTTCCACCACCAGCCGCACAGCTACGCTCTGAACGCGGCCTGCGCTGAGGCCGAACATTACTTTCTTCCACAGTAGCGGCGAGAGCTTGTAACCTACCAGGCGGTCGAGAATCCGGCGCGCCTGCTGCGCTTCATATAGTTGCTCGTTCAGCTCGCTGGGATTCGCGATTGCTTCCTGCACGGCACGCTTGGTGATCTCGTTGAAGGTAGCACGGTACATCGGTACTCGCACGCCGTGTGTTTTTAACTCATCTGCAATATGCCAGGCAATGGCTTCGCCTTCGCGATCCGGATCGGGCGCCAGGAAGATTCTCTCGACACCCTCGGCGCTTTTACGGATGCGATCGATCACCTTCTGCTTGCTGTCCATCACAACATACTGCGGCTCAAAATTGTTATCGATGTCGACGCCCAGCTTGCTCTTGGGCAAATCTTTCACGTGGCCGATGGATGCCTCAATCTTGAAATCGGCTCCGAGGTATTTCTTCAAGGTTTTGGCTTTTGCGGGGCTCTCGACAATAACGAGTGAGCGACCAGCACCGCCGCTGCTGGCGCCATCCGATTCGACTGGTTTTTTTCGCGCCGAAATCTTACGCGGACTTGTGGTTGCGCCGGCTGCTTTGGCTGTCGTCTTTCGCGCCGCTCGCTTGGGAGCGGCGCCGTCAGCGGCAGTTTCTTCTTTCGTCTTTGTCTTACGAAGCGGCAAGTTTTCCTCGGATCTTCGTCAATTGGCTAACAGATGCTATACAGCTTTTCTGTGGGGAAGCCGCAAGTGGGAAGTACCCCCTCAGCAGAATCCGCATATCTTCCCGCCTGCAACGCCTTTATTCAGAACCGGTGGCAAGATTAAAGTATACGCGGGAACTTCCGAGGCGAACTAACTTCGTAGCACCAGGACGCTGTTACCGCTCCCGCATTCATGCTTAAGTTACGTGCTCTCTCAACGCTCCCGATTGCTGCCGTTCTGAAACAAGGATTAGTGATGTGCCGCGCTCTAGTTGTTGAGCCTGGTTCTGAAAAACTCCAGAACAGCTTCCTTTTCCTGGCGGGCAAAATCGGAAGACGGAGGCCAGTAATGGTCTGCTCCCTCCATTAGTACCAGCATGCTGTCAGCTCCCACTGCAACCAGGGCGGCATCAAAGCTCGTGCCCTGAGACAGCGGTACCAGTGTATCAGCGGTACCATAGAGATTTAGAAAGGCCGGGGCATAGGGCCCAACCTGGTACAAAGGGGATGCCTGTCGATATTGTTTCGATTTGGTTGCTGGCGAGCCTCCAAGGAAAGGCACAAGATAGAGTTGGCTGGGCTCGAACTCCCACCATCCCGGTAAATCCGTTGGACCAAGCAGGTTCGCCACCGCTCGAACGGAGGCTTTGCCTGATTTTCCGGCCAGTGATTTTGCATCCAGCAAACCTGCGAGCGAAGCGAGCTGTGCTCCAGCGGATTCGCCCAGGATTCCAATTCGCTGCGGATCGCCTCCATAATCTTGTGCGTGCTGGCGCACCCACTTAAGGGCGGCCTGGCAATCGCGCACCGGCTTCGGGTACGGGAAATCGGGCGCAAGGCGGTAATTGGCGCCAATTGCCAGAATACCAATATCTGCGAGGGCGAGGCCGAAGTGTTCCTGCGAACTCTTATCACCCTGAATCCAGCCGCCGGAGTGAATCATCAGTACGACGGGGCACGGTGCCGTGGTGTTTTCGGGTCGGAAAATATCAAGCCGGAGTTCCTGTTTGCTGGCCTTACGATACACGAGATCGCGAAGGACTTCTGTGGCGCTCGCGCCGGAGCACGCCAGTAACAGCATTGCGCCAATGGCCAGCCGGGCAATTCCAGCGCCTGCGGGACAATAATACTTACGGTTCGTCACGCTCGTATATACCTGTCGGCACACAATGCGTTCGGCATTTTCCCACGGCAACTGCTGTGCGGTCTTTGCGAAAGGGCCTGTAGATTTTTCTTCCGTATTGGTGAATGCGCCGCGCGCACAATGCTATGTGTCGGGGCGTCGCGGCGGTCCATCCACAGGGCCGACCGGCGCACGAAAAAATTTCCGCAAGTTTTCAGAAGTTTTTCGAATAGTGAAGTGGGTCGAAAGTAGTTAAATCCGACGCCTGAAAAGGCGGTTTGGCAGTCGACAAAAACCCCTCGCAAGTCAGTGCGGGATGCGAGCGCCCCCGAGGGGCAGCTCCACTGGGATGTCAGATCTGCAAGCGATGCGAGCAGCAGTTCGCCTCTCGCAAATAAACAGTTTGGCAGACAGCGGATCGTCTGTCGGCAGCACCCGTTCTTTGACAATTGGAAACATTGTGTGTGTAGAATTTCTCGATGAGAGCGATTGAGGGAGGCTTGTTGTTCGGGGTCTGCCTTGAGTTGCTCGATAAGCGAGGAGTTCGTTGTGATGTAAAAAGCTGATTAGCGTAAGGATCTGACTGATCAAGACGCCTTGGGTTATTTTGAGTTAAAGTAATCGTTAAGAAGGGTGGCTTTGACGGGGG
>JBPCLP010000034.1:0-71219 GCA_051003195.1 Candidatus Sumerlaeaceae bacterium
AGCAGCATCTCTCAGGCGGGAGAAGAGTCCGCTCGTTTCCCGCCCGATTCCACTGTTTCGTATTTGATAATCGCATAAGGAAACGTTCCAGGAAACCTCGCGCGTTGACTCTGATCGAATTACTGATCGTGGTTGCCATTATCGCAATTCTGGCAGCGATCGCTGTTCCTAACTTCCTGGAGGCGCAGGTTCGTTCAAAAGTGTCCCGCGTGAAGGCGGACTTCCGATCGCTGGCAACTGCGATCGAGGCGTATGCCGTCGATAACAATGGCCATTACAACTTCACTATTGCATCCGGTTCGAACAACGCCACTTTCCAGAGCTGGCTGCGCTGGCGCTCGAATCGGCTGACCACGCCAGTTGCATACTTTACGTCGCTCCCAAGCGACCCCTTTGTTCCCGCCGCAATGCAGGGATGGGTTATCCCGACCGAACTTGACCAGAATGTCAGTTCTGTCTATATGTGGTACGATGAGGCGAATGCGCAAATGCCGACGTCCACCCAGCAGTACATGAACATCATGAAGGACATCGACGAGAACGTGTCGAACCCGAACCATAATGGATTCCGGCTGGCCTGCGGGCGGCTGCATCAGCGCCAGTGGTTCCTGATCTCGCAAGGGCCCGCGCAGATCCTCGCGACCAATGGTGTTACCCCCACACGCCTGATTGTGAGTAATACCGGAAACGCAAACGGCGGGTACTGGTACGTCGGCCCGTACGACGCGACGAACGGAACCGTCAGCAAAGGATTCATCGTTCAGCACAACTGAGGTTCCTTCGGACGACGCCCGAATAAGGTGTCCTGCCGGGGGAGCAAAACCGGAAACAAAGATGGTCGGGGCGACAAGATTCGAACTTGCGACCCCCTGAACCCCATTCAGGTGCGCTACCGGGCTGCGCCACGCCCCGACTCGCGCCTTATTAGGGTGAACGCGGTTCGATTATTCAGGGGCAGAATTTAGGAACAGTGATTGTGCCGAAGCGTAGCGTGACCAACATTTCGCAGGCTCGAGTGTAGGGTGTGGACATCGTGAGTGCAAAAACTTCGCTATATGACGCGCAGCCGCGCGAGGTTGAGCCCGATTTGCAGGCGGGCGTGCGCACTCCGCTTCTCGGTATGGACCTTTCGCAGCTAAGCGAGTTGCTGGCCGCAGGCGGATTCCCCGCATTCCGGGCGAAGCAAGTGTACCAGTGGCTCTACCGGCACGCGGCGCTCTCGTTTGAAGAGATGAAAAACCTGCCAAAGGATGTGCGTCTCTGGCTGAGCGAGCACTGCGAGATTGGGCATTCGGAAATCGCGGAGATTCGTGGCAGCGCGGAAGATGGCAGCCAGAAACTCCTGTTTCGCCTGCGCGATGGAAAAATCGTCGAAAGCGTGCTGATGCAGGATCGCGACTGGCAGACTTTATGTGTATCCAGCCAGGTAGGCTGTGCAGTCGCGTGCACGTTTTGCATGACGGGATTTGGAGGATTCAGGCGTCACATGACCTGTGGCGAAATTCTATCGCAGTTTCTTTTGGCGAAGCGGATGGTGAACAAGGGCGTTTCCCCGCGCAACATCGTGTTCATGGGAATGGGCGAGCCGATGTTGAACCTTGACCAGGTCATTCCGGCGCTACGCCTGCTCATCGATTCTGACGGAATGGATGTCTCTCCGCGACGGATCACTGTTTCTACATCGGGAATCCTGCCCGGCATCGAGCGGCTGGGCCAGGCCGACACCGGCGTAAATATCGCGATTTCTCTGAACGCCAGCAACGACGAATTCCGCAACCAGATCATGCCGATTAACAAGGCCTACCCTACCGCATCGCTGCTGGAGGCGTGCCGCGCGTTTCCGCTGAAGAGCCGCCGACGCATCACGTTCGAGTACGTACTGCTGGGCGGCCTGAACGACAAGCGAGAAAATGCAAAGGAGCTGGCAGCGCTGCTGCGCGGGCTGCCATGCAAGATCAACCTGATCCCATGGAACCCAGATTCTCACCTGCCCTACCAGCGACCTTCCGAAGAAAGCGTGCGCCGCTTTCAGCAGTACCTGCTCGACCAACACTTTACAGTCAGTGTACGTTACTCTAAGGGCATGGACATTGGCGCCGCTTGCGGCCAGTTGGCGGGCCATTGGGAAGACGAACTGAAAGCAGCAATGGTTCCGGCGCAGTGACTCTGATGGAGAGTCCCGCAGGTGGGGACATCACTCTCAATGATGAGAAGTTGATTGCCCAGGCACCGCCGCTGCTGCAGTTTCCTTGGCTTAACCATGGCTGCACAACGCGGCACTTCTCCCCGCCGGATGCGAACCGGGCGGACGAGCTTCAACACCTGCGACGATCGCTGGCCCTTCCAGAGGATACACCGATATTGCACGCGGAGCAAAAGCACACCTCCAGGGTTGCGGTGTTTCGGCCCGAAGACCTCCGCCAACTGACAACTGATCACCGGCACGTTTACCGCATGTCGGATGGCATCATAAGCGCGCATCCAGGTGTCATGTTGGCAATTCTTACCGCGGATTGCGCGGCTATTTTCCTGGCCGACAAACGAATTCACGCGATTGGACTGGTACACGCCGGATGGAAGGGTACTTTGGGCCGGATCGCGGAGCACGCGGTTGGCGCAATGATCCGCGAGGGATCAAACGCAGCAGATGTTGTCGCCTGGATCGGTCCGATGATCGGCGCCTGCTGTTACGAGGTGAGTCCTGAAATGGTGGAGCAGTTTGCTGCGGAGTTTCGCGATGCGGCGGATGCCGGCATTCAGTTTACCTATGGCCGGCACCTCGATCTTGTCGCGCTGAACGCTTACCAACTCAGGATTGCCGGAATTCCCGCTGCTAACATCCATCGCAGCGGCGTCTGCACTCAACACCAGAAGAACACGTACTATAGTTTTCGCGGCGACCTGGGTACGACCGGTCGGATTATTTCTGCGCTCTACTGCGAGCCCCAGCCGTGAACAAGTAGCACTCCCCCACTCGTGCTGTCGCTGCGTATGCCGCCTGAAATACTGATTATCACCGGTCCTACGGGCGTCGGAAAGACGGAGGTCGCAGTGGAACTGGCAATGCGGCTTGGCACCGAGATCATATCCGCGGATTCGATGCAGGTGTATACACACCTTTCGATAGGAACTGCCAAGCCGAGTGCCCAGGAGCTACGCGGTATCCCGTATCACCTCATCGACCACGTGGCGCCCGGGACGCAGTACAACGTCGGCCGTTTTCTGCGCGAGGCGGAGCCAATTATCGCACGACTGCGGGCGGAAGAGAAACTACCGATTCTGTGCGGTGGTACCGGTCTATATTTGCGTGCGCTGTTGCACGGAGTGTTCGAAGGCGGCGGGGCAGATGAAGAGATTCGCGCGCAACTGGAGGAGCGTGCTACACGCGAAGGCCTTGCACCTCTCTATAAAGAGCTGATTTCCATCGATCCGGCACCGAAGCACATCATGCCCAACGACAGGCAACGCGTTCTTCGAGCCCTCGAAGTCTACTACTCCACGGGTAAACCTATCACGACGCTGCAAACACAGTCCGTCGCCGCCCCACGATTTCGCGCTAAGACTTTCATTCTCGAGCGCCCGCGAGTGGAACTGTATGAGCGCATCAATGCGCGTGTGCATCAGATGCTCCAGCATGGACTATTGGACGAAGTGCGCCACTACCTTTCTGCCGGCCTCACGCGCGACAATCCTGCACTGAATGCGCTGGGCTACGCTGAGATGATTTTTCACCTGGGGGGCAGTTTAACAATCGAAGAGGCCACGACTGCGATGCAGCAGAAATCCCGGAATTACGCCAAGCGGCAGATGACATGGTTCAGGTCGATGAAGGATGCGAGCGTCGTCCCAATCAGCGACAAAAGCGCGACGCGCGCAGCAGAGGAAATCCATGCGGCAATCGACTGACCTGGCGGCAGCGCTATTCTCTTGTAAATGTGCGGCACATCCTCCTCTTTAGGCTTGATATGAACCGGGCGTGGCGCCTAGCAACGTGGCTTCGCATAGTGTACAGTAGTGTTGTAGAAGGATGAGAGGATCAGTGATGTCGAAGGCAGCGATGAACTTGCAGGACAGCTTTCTTAACCAGGTGCGGCGCGAAAATGCCGAAGTAAAGGTGCTGCTGGTCAATGGCACCGTACTGCGCGGCATCGTGAAAGGTTTCGACAATTTCACCCTGATCCTGAACAACCGCAATGGTCAGCACCTGGTCTACAAGCATGCCATCGCGCAGCTCGTGAGCCATCGCCCTCAAGGCCAGCGGCCGCACGACGAGGAACATGGCGCTGCCGGCGAGTTGGGTGAATCCGGAGATCATAGCGAGTCACACCACGGCGAATCGCCTGGCGAGGAGCCTGTAATGCAAGCTGCCCCCGCGGCAGCATCCGCACCATCGCCTTCGCCTTCGCACAAACAGGGTGACAATCGCGGCAACAAGCCCCGCAAAGAGGGGTTCAATACGCTGGACCTGAGCGGCGTTAAGATCGGTGGCGACAAGAAGTAGCCCGTCGCTTAATTACCGGCTGGCGCTCTCCGTGCGGCAGGGATATTTTCATCCGCATTGGCAGATGGCTCGAGTGCGTCGTCGAAATTAGGTTCGGCCGTGCGTTCCTCTTTATCGTCCTCATCTTCGTCCCGCGCGCGGGATGTCTTACGAGTGACTTCCGCATCTTCGCCGCGCTTCGCCGGGCCGCTCACCTTCGCCGCCTGCTGCTCCTTCGCCCATTGCGTCCAGCTTTGCTTCGCGAGCGCGCTGTTGGGAGCACCGGCTGCATACTCGTCCAGGTCGGGAATCGGTGTCGCGCCAGGTTGAACGGGTTTAGCCACGCCACGCGTGCTGTGGACCGGTGTGGGCTGCACCGGAACGGAGACAGTGCGAGAACCACGTTCGAGAACGAGCATGTCCGGTGCCCCAACTTCTGGTCCGGAGGTTAACTCTGCCGTCTTGCGCACCGGCCCGACTTCTTGAATAGCCTTACGGATTCGGCGGCTTTCTGAGCCGAAGGTGATATGTGCGATATGCCCCGGTTCAATGGTTACAAACGCCCGAGGTGTCTGCTCGATCACCACACCGCTTCCCGAAAACTCGAACTCCAGTTCCAGATCCGCGAGTTTGTCGCGTACTTCGCGCATCGTCAGCCCGGTCAGATCCGGCATGCTTCCCGTGGTCGCATCATCGGTGGTGCGGTCGAGCAATTCACGCGGCACACGCCCCTCCATCTTCGCGCGAATGCGGTCCAGGGTAACTTCCATCTTCGATGTTTCGTTCGCCTGCGGCGAAACCGGAACGCGAAGAACTTTCATTGCAGTTTCCGCGATTTCGCGAAATACGGGCGCGCTCACCTGCCCGCCATACGTTTTCGCCCCTTTCGGGTTATCAATGGACACGTAGATGCAGACTTCCGGATTCTCCACGGGTGCAACGCCGCAGAAAGATGCGATGTAGTTCTTCATCGTATACGTGGGCGGATGAGCAGTGTGATCGATCTTTTTTGTTGTGCCGGTTTTGCCCGCCACCCGATAATTGGGCAGGGCGGCAAGCTTGCCCGTACCGTGCGTTACAACTCCTTCCATGAGTTGCAGCACCTTGTGGCACGCAACGGGGCTGGCTACGCGCCGCAATTTGGTTGGCTGAATGCGCTGGATGGTTTTCCCGTTGTAGTCCAGTATCTCCTGCACGACGTGCGGCTGCATGTAAATGCCCTCGTTTGCAATTGCGGCAACCGCCGCAGCCATCTGGATTCCGCTGACACGCAACTCGTATCCCATGGGCAGCGACGACATCGACAAACCGTCCCAGCGCCGCACATCGCGCAGTTTTCCTCGCACTTCTCCAGGTAAGTCGATGCCGGTCTTTTCTCCAAATCCCAGATCCAGCAGGTGATTATAGAATCGCCGGCTATCCAGCCGCCGGGCGCACTTGATGGTACCGATGTTGCTCGATTCGGCAAATACCTGGCGGACCGGCACCACACCCATGCTGTGCGAGTCGCGAATGGTGCGATTCACGTTATTGACCCAGGTACCGCCCTCGCAATCGACCATGTCGTCCACGTCGACCTTCTTATCTTCCAGGAGGCACAGGAAGGTGATGATCTTCATAACAGATCCTGGTTCGATGGCATCCACGATGGCACGGCTGCGCTTCGTAAACTCCGGAGCTTTGGACAAGTCGCTCAGGCTGAACGTGGGCACGTTAGCCATGGCAAGCACTTCGCCGGTCTTCACGTTCAGTACTACCGCGGTCCCATTATCAGCCTGGTTCTGGTTTACTCCGCGTTCGAGAGCCGCCTCGGTCGCACCCTGGATCGTCTCGTTGATCGTCAGTTTCACGCTGTTTCCGAAGGTGGCCGCAAGCACCTCGCTATCGATGGGCTCCATCGCCGCCTGCGTCGCATTCGTACGTGCCCGGAATTTCTCCGGTTGTCCTCGCAGTTGCTCATCGTAGAATTGCTCTACGCCATCGGCACCCTTGTTGTCGCCAGTCTCGTCGCGTTGCGCATAGCCGACAACATGCGCCGCAAGCTGACCGCGGCAATAGAAGCGTTTGCCTTCCGGTTCGAAGGTGATCGCATTGCCGGGAATCTTCTTCTTATATTTAACAAGCGCATCTTTAATGGCGATGACCTTTTCCTCGGCTAGTTCGCGCGCCAGTAAAATGCGTCCTGTGCCGTTGCCCCGCAGCTTCTTCAAGATAGACTCATAATCCTTCTCAAGAATGAATGCCAGGTCGTGCGCGAGGCTCTTCAACTCGCCCACGAGTTCCTCCGGCATTCGTTTCACCTCCACGTAGGCCGCCATGAAGAACACGCTTCCGGCAAGCTCGTGTCCGTTCGCGTCGTAGATTTTCCCGCGGCTTGGGACCAGGCTGATGTCGCCGAAATGCTGCTGGTCGGCCCAGCCCTTCCAGTAATCACGTTCTACTACTTGCAGATAATAGAGACGGGGCACCAGCCCCACCATGAACACGAACGGGATGCAGTACAACGAGACGAGGCGAAGGCGGTACGTTTTCTTTAACATGTTAGTGGGCCATTGGCTGGATAAGCGTAGAGGTTGGAAACGGGAGATGCGAAGCGCAAAAACCAGAACATGCAGCACATATTGCGTTTGACTGGCGAAGGGACACAACATGGGTGAGACGTGGCGTTAGAAAATGCTGACCAGACCGGCAGCGACGGCATCGCGGGTGGCACTAAATCCACGATTTCCGTGTTCAACGGAGCAGGGTATCGCCAACAGGAGACGAAGTAGCAGCTTCGTCCCTGTTTTTTTGAGTCGCGCGACAGGCCGGACATGACCATCCAGCGGGCAGCGGGGTTCAGGGCAATTCCCCTGCAAGCAGCAGCAGCAAGAGCCTCGGGCATGAGCCGGTAAGGTAACGGGCTGGAATGTGCAGCGAAAATTTTCGCAGCAGTCGTCGGGAGCTTTCTCGGGAGCGGAATCAGTAGGGACACGAGCCAACGGGAACAGTACCCAGGGCCAAAAGGCCGCCGGGCGTCAACAGGAACGTGGAACGGGTCGCCGGAACGGGAGCTTGAGCGGTAGCGTGACAACTGGATCTTTATCGGGTACATCCGCGAGGAACTGTAGCAGTGCTGCCGGTCTGGTCAAATGGTTAGTCGATAGTATCTTCCTTAAAATTTAGTGTGCTGCGCACCATTGTACTGCAAACTCTTATCTTTCAGGAACACTCGCCGCATTTGCGTTGCCGATGTCCAACAGCGTCATCAGCCGCTCGGGCATCGTGTCGCGAGGTACCGCCCCCGCAACCAGCGCGCTCTGCGAGCCCCTTGGCATATGCAACGGCTCCTCGTACTTGCGTCGAAGGGCCACTGGCACAACCGCCACCATCTGCTGTCGTGCATCGACTTCTTTCATCTTCTCCTGCGAGGCCATGGACGCCAGCCGGGCCCGATCGCAGAAAGTCTCGTTCGCCCGTTGCAGCCGTTGTTCTTCCTGCAGCAGGTAACACACACGCTTCTGAAGCTCGTGCTGCTGAAACTTCATGTCTGTGCGCACAAACTGCAGGTGCACATGAGCCAGGGCCAGCACCCCGAGAAGTACGAATGCGGCGAGCGACTGTAGCATACGTGCATCGGTAAACGTGCTGACGCGCGGCATCGGGTCGATGCACTCGCTGATTTTCGGCAAGGTTGCTTTACGTGTCATCTATCACCCACTCCCTTCAGCAGGCAAACTGGTGCTGGCACATGCTTTGCTACTTTTGACAACTAAACTGGCTTTACAAAACCTTTACAAACGCTCCACGACCCGCAGCTTTGCGCTACGTGCACGTGGGTTGACGTCGACCTCCGTTGGCTCGGCAACCACCGGCTTCGGCGTCACAATACGGAACTGCGGTTTACGTCCACAGACGCAGACCGGTAATTCCGGTGGGCAGATGCAGCCTTGTGCCCAGGCACGGAAGGCGTCCTTCACCCGCCGATCTTCGAGCGAATGAAAGCTGATGATGCCCACCCGTGCGCCCGGCTTGCATGCGTCCCGCAACTTTGGCAGCACCTCGTCGAGCTCGGCGAGTTCCCGATTTACCTCGATTCGCAACGCCTGGAAAACGCGCGTGGCCGGGTCCATCTTCGGAGGCCATGCCTTCCTTGGAATCGACCGTGACACGATCGCACGCAGATCGGAAGTCGTGCGGATGGGCGATGCTTTCCGCACTCTCACGATCTCCCGCGCAATGCGACGGGCAAACCGCTCTTCGCCAAAGCTATCAAAGATCCTGGACAACTCAAACTCATCCCCAGTGGCCAGAACATCGGCCGCACTCCGGGTGCCGGGTTCCTGCGGATTCATCCGCATGTCCAGCGGCCCCTCGCGCTTGAGGCTGAAACCCCTCTCCGGCTCATCCAGGTGCAGACTGCATACTCCTACATCCAGAAAGAACCGGTCAAAATGGCCGATGCGGCGGCTGGCCAGCGCCAGGTCAAACTGCGAAAACCGCCGCACCTCCACCTCGAACTGCTCTTCGCGGGTGAAACCAACATTTATCAGCTCCCGCGCCGCAAGTTCAGCAACCTGCGGGTCTCTATCCAGCCCCAGGAGGAAACCTCCTGGGCTAACAGACTTTAAAAACTCTTTTGCGTGGCCGGCGGCACCGACCGTACCATCCACAACCACCTGCCCCGGCGCGAACGCCATGTGCTGCAGGCTTGCCTGCAACAAGACAGGGACGTGGACCTTACGATCACTTGACACCGGCCTGCCGGTTCCGGAAGACGTCTGCCATTACCGATTTATAATTACGGGCGGTTCCGGCATTGAACTCCTTCCACTTCCCAGCGTCCCAAATCTCCATCTTGTCCTGCTGCCCCACAAAAACCACATCCGTCGTCAGTTCAGCCAGCTCACACAGGCTGGTCGTCAGCCTTATACGGTTCTGCGTATCCAGCGGGGCCACCACCATGTTTCCGAAGGTGAAGGTCCTTAGATCGTCAGCGCTCGGATCGAACTCCGAAAGCTGCTCGAGCTTGGCCTGCACCGATCGCCAGACCGGGATTGGCAGTACCTTCACCTTTCCCGAATCCGGAACGAGAACCACGTGGGAACCTGTAACTCCATACTGCGAATCGAGCACCTGTTTGAACTTCGCGGGAAAGGCCAGCCGAAGCGCCTTGTCCAAGCGAAGGTTGAAGTTTCCCGTAAACCCGAAGGAAAGCTCCACGGTGTTTGATTCTGGCGGTATGTTCTCCAATATTCCCCATCATTCCCCGAAAACAGCCATAGACCTACACAAGCGCCCAAGCACTTCGCAATAGAAAAGTGCATGGTTGATCAATTTTTTTTTGTTTGCAGATCCTTGGCACGGATAGGCTTATCGTTATAGAACGAATGATCTACATTAAGCCCGGGGTCGTAAGTCAGAACTAAGCCGCCAAGAAAAGCTCCGGCCATTGCTCTGTAAATGCAATTGGATGAGTGATCGACAGTTCACATGCGACCAAATACAGCGCACAACATGGCCGTTGTTTGCGGAAAAATGCAGAGTACTGTGGCATTAATCACCACTACAGCACGATTGCTGTGATTCGACTATTTAGGAGGATCCGGTATCCGTCCCATCCCATCTGTGGAGTCCACGTGCGTCAGCTTGAACTCCTGCACCACGGGCGAGCCTTTCCCGGTCGATGTAAGTGTAAGCCTATACCGGACATAGGGATACAGGTCGAGCCCGTTGGCCACACTTGAACCGCTAACTGCCCCATAATTGGGGTTCGGGCGCCCATCCGGGTACGTGGGGCTGATCTCATCACCCGATGGCTCAATGGGATACCATTGCGACCACTTCTCCTGGTCGGCACTCAGGGCGATTTCGACATTCACACTCGAATCCGTTGAACCCTTAATTCTCCAGATCGGCTGAACGGCATTACTGGGTTGTGCCATGGTAAGCACGGGAGACTCCAGCGTGCCGCGCCGAACGCCTCCATCGCCCGGGGAAGTCGTATCGTCTTTTTTCGAAAGCGCCAGTCCGTCAACGGTACGTTCGACATTGTCCAGCTTGTATCCGGTAAGTGGCTTGTCAAAGTTCCGAAAATTATCGACGAGGTGGCTGACACTTACCCGAGCTTCCTGCGCTGGAGTTTCGGTGTTCGTTGTCTGTTCCGGTGCATTGGGTGCGTCCGAATTCGTCGTGGTGGATGCATCGTCTGCGCGACCGGGGCGCGAAGTGGATGCGGTCACCGGCCGGATAGTACTCCTGGTGCGTTCACTTGCATCTGGGTCGCTTTGCACTTCCTGGATCCTGGCGTCGCTGACTTTGCGCGATGCGGACTGTCGAAGAAAGATTAGCCCGCCGATGACTGCGGCGGCTATGACAATTGCGCCGGACCAAACCAACATACGCGGGCTTTGCTTATCGGGAGTCATGAATAGCTCCAGTACGAAATGTGCTGCAAGTAAGTGGCAATCACGGTTTCCGCTCAATTCGCAAGGGTTTATCGAACCAGGTAAATTGGGCCGGGACGAGAACGTGTTTATTTGCATCGGAAATACTCAGCGTTGCGGGCGGGGCGCCGGGCAGCTGGTTGATAAATGGCGCTGAAAGGAAAACAGTCGCTGGCGCGGCACTTAAGTCGAATTGGAGATCGAATTTAACCTCGGCGCCGCTCGTGACGCTGACATGGAGCGGGCGTGCAACGATCGTTCGGCCCTCCGCTGTCATTGTTATTTTCGCGGTTGCGAGAAGCCGAAGCGTCTCGGAACTCTGGCCCCACTCCGCAGGACTGACCACGCTATCGTCGTTGGGATCCACATACTGGTGAAGCAATCCGACACCCACACGCAGGTCCAGCATTGCCGAGCTGGTACTGAGTGTGATGGTTCCGATGACAGAGGTTGGTCCATGGCAGTAGCCGGACCGCGCAAGCAGCAGCAGTGTAACGTAAAAGGTCAATCTACACAAGTGCGACATAATAGCCTCCGAAACCTGCATCAGTGAACGCTTCCCGCTTTGCGATCAACGTCATCGCAGCCGCGAAAAGGCATCCAGCAGCTTTTGCGTAGTATAGAAAGCGGGAACCGATCCCTGAAGCCGGTTGCGACGCGGATTACGCCAAAATAAACTTCATAGTATAGTCGCGCCCAAAACCCCGCGAACCCCGTCCGGCAACGCGCCCGCAAGCAAAGCAATTCCCCTCTTGCAGCCGGTGGCAAAAGCTCCCGGCTCCGCAGCCACTTGAGAAAGCTGAGCGCGTCCTGTGCTGCTGCCGGCACCGAGGGGTGCTCGCCGAAGTATCGGGTCACCAGGTGCGCAAATCGATCCCCCATCACGGTGAGCGTGGCGGGCAGCATTCGCTCAAGGCAGCGCCGCCGTTTATTGCGCAGTGACTGGCTGGTGCGCACGAGCATAGGCACCGAAGCGCCGGCAGGTGCCTCTCCACCGCACATCAGCGCCTGCACCATTTGCGCCTGCTGCTTTGAAATTTGTTCACGGAAGGACGGCATGCACCCGGTTCCAGCTCGACGCAATTTGATCCATCTCTGCATTCCACTCATTGTGCGTCGGGTATTGATCGTCGCGCTCGAGCAGGACACCTCCAGGCGCACACATTCCACACAACTCATCCAGCAGCTCGAAAACCGGAGCTGCAACGCCATGCGCGTGGGAGTCGACATATGTGCCATCAGCCTGCACATAACCCCCGCCGACGTGAACATACGCGACTCGCTCCAGCGGCAGCTCCGCGAGAAAGGTTCGCGCATCCATGCGCAGATTCTGCGCGTTCGCATACACGTTGGCGATGTCGAGCAGCAGCATCGCGCCCGTTTCGTGCAGCAATTCGGTTACAAACTGGGCCTCACTCATTTGCGCGTCCGGCCACTCGAAAAGCGCGGAGATGTTCTCCAATGCAAAAGGCACCGGCAGAAAGGCCTGTGCCGCGCGGACGTTCTCGATCAGCACACCAAGCGAATCGCGGGTGCGTGCAACGGGCAGCAAGTGACCGGCTTCGACCCCGCCGGCGCGCACAAATGCGATGTGCTCGCTGACCAGCGGTGACTTGAATTTCTCAGCCAGAAGAGCGAGATGCTCCAGTCGCCTTTCATCGAGTGTGTCCGCGCCACCCAATGACAGCGATATGCCATGCGGCACAACGTGCACCCCATCCTCGTGCAACTGCCTGAGCGCGGGCGGAATTTCATTACTGAAATTTTCAGCAGTGATCTCGACGAAGTTTATATCCTCGCGCAGTTCGATTGCACGCGCCAGTTCAGGGCGCCAGCCGGCACCGAGACCCAGTCGCGGTAGTTGTACAGCAGTTCCGCTAATCACCGCCGCCTCCCCCGCCACAACCACCACAGCCGCCTCCACCGCCACCACTGTCGCTACTGCTACTTCCCCCGCTTCCGCAACTGCCGCTGGAATCACCGCCCCCATAGCTGGAAGAACCGCCGCCGTCTCCCGAACGGTTACGTTTTACCCAATCGTTCAAGTCAGGGTACATCGCTGGAATTGCCGCGACGCCAAACAATGCGACACCGAGTGCGAGGTCGTTGCCACTCAGGCTGCTGCCACCGCTCTTCACCACGGCCTTCAATGACTCGCTCTTTTTTCGCAGCTTCGACAAAGTAGTGTCGGCACGCGACGTGCGGAAAAACTGCCCGGCAAGGCAAAGCAGCGCAATCAGCACCGTCGCAATCACAAATGCGATCAGGAAACCTACCGGCTTGTCCCGCGAAATCCCGACCCAGATTTTGATCGCGCCCACCGCCGCAACCACGAGGTAGAGGCTCATCATCAGGATTCGAATGCTCCAGATCGAGTTCTTCGACAGCAGCATGCCCATGCGCAGCAGCTTCTCGTGCATTTTATCAAAGGCTGGCGCGCACGCGCCAAATAGATCGCCCAGGCGGCCAACTTTCTGTGTATCCACCTGCCGGACAATTTCCTGTTCAAGCGGGTGCTCGACGTCGCGACGCCTCGACCCCTCGCCGTATACCACGGACACCGCATCGCCCATGATATGAATAACACCTTTTTGCAGCAAACTGGTGAGGGCGGCCTGGTACGCGCGTGGCGGGCCGCCCTGCAGATAAGCGACGTCGTAAGGATCCAGCCGCCCGGCCGCCAACTGGTCGTAGTCGGATGGCCCGCGCATGAAGTAACGCATGATCAGCCCCACGATCATTGCGCCACCAAACATCACTCCATACAGCACAAGAAACTGCGGCCCGCGAAGATCAAAAAATGCCGGCAGATCAATTAGCATGGGATTTCCCTGTTGGATTCTTTTGTGCAGGCTGCGGCACCGGGACGCAGTTCGTCAATGCGGAACAACTGCTCACACTATGTGAACGACTGATGAAGTTGACGGATCGCTCCTACAAATTGCGCAGACGGAAGATGAGCATGAGAGAGCGGCTGGGAGTGGTAATCCCCAGAACAACCGGGCGCATGGTGTCGGTGCGGAAGTGGTTGGCAAATACAGTTCGTCCGACGGACAGGTCGAAGGGGTTCGCACCCTTGTCTTTTTCGGCCAGGTTCAGCGCAACTTCGTAGTCGCCGGTAAGCGTCTGACGCAACTCGTAGAGCAAAGTCATGCGTTCGCTAAACTGCACCGTGTTCTCCCCGCCACCAGTGGCCGGCGCCGTCAGATCGGCAATTTTCCAAAGGCGCCCGGGCATTGCGGCGGATTCGAGATCGTTCGCTGCGAGGCCCATGTTCGGTAAATTTGCGGGGAGTTGCGCAAGCGCAATAGGGGTCGCGGTGGTAGTGTCGTCCGGCGCATGGTCTGTAAGAAGCGCCGCGTGAAGTTGAATCTGTTTCACCGGCCGTTTCATTGCCGAGCGGATTTGCTCTGTAAGCTGCACTGTGCGTCGGAGCGACTCGGAAGTGCCGGTGACGGCGACATGTGCGCTGTCGATCTGCTTCGCCGTGAGGTTTTTGCCGAGTGTAGGGCCGATGATTTGGAGAAACTCGCGTGCATCGATTCCAGTTTCGAGCACGCGTGTCTCGGCAGGAGCCCCGCTCTTAGCAGCATACCCCCCAGTACCAGGCTTCGCGGGAGCTGTCAGCCGCGCGGGAGATTTGTCCAGCAGGCTGCCTCCTTTGAGCGTCGCTGTAGCCGCGTCGTTATGCACGCTGGGGCGCCTGTCAGTTCGAGTGGTCGTACTGTCGAAGCTGCGTACGGATGAAGGGCCCTGGCCGGTGCTGTCGATCTCAGACATCTGCGCGCCACAGCACGCGCTCAGCATGACGAGGGTGCCGGGTAAAACAGCTTTTCTTATGCGTACCATGCGTCGCTCCGAATTGTCCTCAGTAGGTGCGTGGCACGTCAGCTGTCGCGTACGTCCACAGAATCCGCGTGCCCGAGGATGTTATATGCTCGACCGTCAGCACCTTACGCTCCGGATCAAGCAGATCGCTTTCAAGCCGTGCAAGCGTCTTCGAGCCGGTCGTCATGCGAACGTTCCCAGAGGTTGATAAGGAACTTTGCCCATAGACGGGAATGCTAGTCCCAAGGGCGATCACCATCGCGCCGAGACAACTCACCTTCTCGATCATGTGTGCCCACATGCTGCGTTTACTTTCAGCAGGGCGGCTCCGTAAGTATAACCTCCACCAAAGGCAGTGAGTCCCAGCAGATCGTCCGTGTGCAGTTCGGCCGAGTTCACGAGGTCGCGCAGGCATAGCGGAATCGTGGAGGAAGAAGTATTGCCAAGCATCCGGATATTACTGAAGACCTTTTCCGGCGCGACGCCGAGATCCACGCCAAGATCATTAAGGATTCGCTGATTTGCCTGATGCGCTACCACATAGCGCAGATCCGTCGGCAGGATTCCATGCGCGCGGCAGACTTCGCGCAACGATTCGCTTAACGCTGGTATGCTTTCCTGCCGCACGTGCCGTCCCTCGAGCTGGATGTACTCGCCCGTACCAATGGGCGGAACGGTCAGCGCGTTTTCCTGGTCGCCTTTCGCATGCACGCTCGGCCGCAACACTTCAAATGGAGCGGACTGTGCAAACGATTGACCGCCGACAATACAAGCGGTCGCGGCATCTCCGAAACCGATACACGTGGCAGCATTCGTCGGGTCCAGCAATGACGACAGAGTTTCGGCTGTCACCACGAGTGCGCGGCTTTGCGGGCTGGCTTTGATCAATCCATGTGCGATCTGTAACGCGTAAAGGAAACCAGTGCAGGTAGCGAGCACGTCAAAAGCGGGCGCGCGGCACGCCGGCAGTCGATGATTCAACTCCGCCAGGATGCTGCATGCGATGGATGGACACACCTGACTGACGGAACTCGTTGCACAGACAATGAGATCCAGGTGCTGGAAGGCCGAAGGATCCGCATCATAACAGGCATCCACGGCTTTCATCGCCAGCGTAAATGCTGTCTCGCCCTTTGCCGCGCGGCACCGGCTTACGATGCCAATCTTGCGCAGAATATCTTCTTCGGTAAGTTCCGGAAAACGCGCAGCGAGGTCAGCATTGGTCGTGGTTTGCGAGCCCTGCGCAGTATAAACTCGGGAAAGGAATACGGCGGTGCTACGGCGCGGATCGATTATCTCCGGATTTTGCATAGAGGGAATTTCGCGGCGCACGATATCTTGGGGTAACACACGACGCTTAACGACCGGTAGTGGCCGGTTCGGGATGTGCATCTGGCCAAGGCCAGACGTGCGCGGCTCGGGCGTGCGGATGCTGATCAACGGCGTTCCGATCCGTACCATGTCGCCCGCGCTCACGAGTATCTTTTCTACGCAACCACTCACGGGCGCGTCCAGTTCTCCCGCCGCCTTGTCGGCTTCCACTTCTGCAATGGTATCGCCAACCTTGATCTCTTTGCCGACCTCCACGAACCATTGAAGGATGGTAAGCTGCTCATCAGACGGGCTGGTGCCAAACGCCTCCACGACATACAGGTGCGGGTCAGTCTCAACTGCGTGGGCCGCCGCGGGCTCGACATCGAGGTCGAGCAGTTCGGCGGCGGCTTCCACGATCGCCGCCGCGCTTGGCAAAACCTCGAGCTGGTTGCCGAAATTGCACGGTATGTGCGTATCCGCGCGCGTCACGCGCCGCATGTGCACCTGGCGGGAAGCCTTCTCGGCGATCGTTGCGCACACCTCTGCGCCAAATCCGACCGACCGATTGTCTTCGTGCACGACAATCAAATTCCCGGTCCGCTCGACGGAGGAGATCACGGTGGCTGCGTCCCAGGGCGAGATGCACCGCAGATCGATGACCTCGGCACTGACGCCCACTGCATGCAGATGCTGCGCTGCGGCCGTGCAGAGTGGCACCGTTCCTCCCCAACCGAGGATGGTGACCTCCGTGCCGCGGCGCATCACGCGGGCGCTGCCCAGCGGGACGATCAGGTGTTCGGGTAATTCGCGCGTCGCCAGTGAGCGGTCGTTCAGGCAACTTTTCGGATAGAGGAAAATCGTCGGACGCCGTGACGCGAACGCCGCGTTCAGCAGACCTGCCGCATCTTCGGCGTTTGATGGCATGATCACATCCAGTCCGGGGATGTGGGCTACTACCGATTCCAGCGTTTGCGCGTGAAAGGGACCCAGGCCGGCCTTGTAGCCGCCGCAAACCGCCATCACGATAACAGGGGCCTGCCACCCGCCATCCGTGCGCCAGTATATACTGGCCAGTTCGGCGGCAATCTGGTTGAATGCGAGCGGAATAAAATCCGCAAATTGCAGAAACGCGACCGGGCGCTTACCGGCAAGTGCGCGGCCAATGGATACGCCAATGATCGTGGATTCGGAAAGCGGCGAGTTCTCCACCTGCTCGGGAAATGCAGTACCCAGGCCGCGCGTGAGTCCGAAAACGTCTCCCTTCGGATCATCGATGTCCTGGCCATATAGGATGACGTCCTGATTCGCGGCGAGTTGCGCCCGTAATGTCCGACGCATGGCTTCCAGCATCGTCAGGGGGCCATCCACCGGAGGCGCAGGTTCTGCCAAAGCGGGGGCTGCTATACGTGGCAGCGGGGGTTTCGCGTCCATGCATGCAGTCGGCTCCGCCGCACGCTTCGCCCGCTCGGCGGCCGCATTGACCTCTTCGCGCGCGGTCGACGTGATTTCATCCAGCTCCTGTTGCGTCACGCCGAGCTGCAGCAAATCAGATGCAAGCACGGCAAGCGGATCGCCGGTACCCGCTGCGCTTGCAATTTCCTCAGCGCTGCGATAGACAGCCTGGTCGTCCGCGTTGGTGTGATCGTCCAGGCGTTCGGTTCGCAACACCGCGATGACCGGTGCGCGGTTCTCCCGCGCGCGCTGCACCATGCTGCCAAAGACCGCATAGCACGACTGCACACTCGAGCCGTCGAGGTAGTGTATCGGAATGCCCATGAATTCGTCGGCGAGGCCAGTCGGCAGTGAGTAAAACGTTTTGCCGGCCGTGCGTGTGCTGATGGCGAAGTAATTATCTTCGACCAGCCACAGCACCGGCAGATGTGACCGCACCGATTCCGCAATAGCTTCCAGCACTTCGCCTTCCTGAGTTGTTCCGTCGCCAACGCAGCACACTACCACCGGCTGCCCGTTGCGCTCCTTTACGGCGGACGCAATGCCCGCTGCCTGAAGCGCGTTATTTCCCACCGGTCCCACGACGCTGAGCACATTCAGCGAAGGCGCACTCATGTGTGCGCTCATCTGGCGCCCGCGCGAGTGCGAATCGTTTTTGCAAAAGAGCGCGAGAAAAAAGTCTTCCGCAGCGATTCCGCGCGCCAGCATCAATGCCTTGTCACGGTAGTGGCAATGCAGCCAATCCTGAGTGCCGAGATGCGGCGCCAGCGCGGCCGTTGCCCCATGACCAAAACCCGCCACATGAAAGAACGCTTCGCCGCGGTTGGTGAACTGCCGCTCGAGTTCGTCGATACGACGTGCCGCCACCAGCGTATGGTATAGCGGCAACAGGGCCCGCGTGGTCGCGGTTGACAGGTCGACTGAACTCATGGCGGCAACACTCCACTATGCGTATATGCGGTGCAATCGTAGAAAATCAGCGCGAGCCCACCAGGAACCCGAAGATTGCACGCGTCATAACACTAGGACGAACCAGGCGGCGTCCAGGTTGTCACCCGGCCGGATAATATATGCAGTACAGCCGATCCGTCCCTTCGCGTGGTGCGGCGTGGGTCAACCCCAAGAAATGGCTTATGGCTCCACGGCACTGCCAACGGGTGGCGGCGGAGGAGGTGGCGGCGCTGGCTCCGAAACCGCGGCCGCCGCCGGTACGGACTCCGCCGCGCTGTAGGGCTGCGCGAAACTACCGCTCACAACCTCTGCAGACCGGAACACGGCCGTGTTGGCCATCTGGTCCCACACTGCCTGTTTAGCGGGCTGCAGTATAAGGTACAAACTCGCGAACCCAAGGCCCAGACCAAGTAATCCGCCAATTGCCTGGATCAAGCCATGCAGCAGCCAGATATTAAAGATGGCTGCTGCGAGCATGAAAAGACTCGGTGACATTTTTATCAGGTAGCGCTTCAGCAGCATTTCCTGACTGGCGGCGCTGCCGTCTGCAGCCGCAATGGTAAGACCCATGATTTTCTTCCCGGGGCTGGCAGAATTCATGACCTCTGTGAACATGTAGGCCAACACTGCGGCTGCGGTAAGTACTTCGCCGATCCAGTTTTTCAGCACGACCCGGACGACAATCGTGCCGATGATAAGAATTCCCCAGTCGATAGCCGCTGCAATGATGCGCTGCTCGAATCCCATACGCTTTTCCATCGCCTGACTCCCGTTCTCTTGCGTTATCGCGCATACGAGTGCGCTCAATAATATCGAAGTCAAAGCACTAAAGCACTGCCCCACAAAGTAAGAATACTAGTTGATGCCGTATCGGTGTATGTTTGAAATGAAGTCATGGAGTCACTACCCCTTCTGCGCATGGCAGCGCTGTCTTGCATTGCCGCGGAATGCCTGTTCGTCAACGCCGCCTCAACAAAACAGCGCAAGCCAACGATTGGAATCAACCTGGAGGCGAGTGGCGACACTACCAGCCCGCGCTTTTCGCTCAGCTCCGATTATGTGGATGCCGTCACCAGTGCGGGCGGTGTGCCATTGCTGCTGCCTGCCCTTACATCGCTGGAGGACGTGTCCGAGCATGTAAAGCTGTGTGACGGGTTTGTCTTTACCGGCGGGCGGGACGTCAATCCCGCGCGGTTCGGACAACCTCCCCACGCCGCAAATAAGCTCTTACTCCCCCGCCGCGAGAACTACGACTTTCGCCTTATACAGGAAGTACTGCGGGCGCGGAAGCCCTTCCTCGGCGTTTGCCTGGGTTGCCAGCAGGTAAACGTCGCACTTGGAGGAACGCTGGTCCAGGATATTCCCTCGGAAACGAGTTCGACGGTGGACCACCACCAGGGCGAGACGCGCCACGAGACAGCGCACAACGTGCACATAACCACACGTTCGCGCCTGGCAGATATTGTGGGCACTACGACGCTCGCGGTTAACAGCATCCATCACCAGTCGTGCGGCGTTCCCGGTCGCGGTGTTCGCTACACTGCGAAATCGGAAGACGGGATTATAGAAGGATTCGAAGTCTCCGGTAGTCCGTTTGGGATCGCCGTCCAGTGGCACCCCGAAGCGATTCGTCAATACCCCGGGCATTTGCGGCTCTATAAACGGCTGGTGCAATCGGCACGTCGCAATAAGTCCGCTTCAGTGCCGCGCGGATCGAAATCCGAATCACTTCCTCAATGATTTTTCAAACGCTGCTACCGACACCTGGTCGTGTATGACTTCCCGCGCTGTACCGGAAGCATCATAGATTACCACGGTTCCCGGCGCAGCAATGTGCAGTCTTTTAGCCAGGTCGGCATTGGCATTAAAATCGAGCCGAATGGGGATATAGTCTGTTGCGATGATCGTCTGCACCGCGGAGTCGGTGAACACATCCTGGTCGAAATAACGCGTGACCGCGTTCTGCTCCCCGCAGAGGAACAGAAGCACTTTCCTGCCGTGCATAGCCGCAGCGCGGTACCCTGCCACCACGTCCTTCACCCATACTATTGCGCTGCCTTCAGTTTGGGGTACCAGTGAAGCCTCGGTTGCGGAGGCAGGGCGTTCAATCATGGTTTGTGAAGCGGCAGCATGTACAGTGCCGCTCGACGGCACATCAGTAGAGATAACCCGGGGCGTAACTGCCGGCGCCATCTCCCACTTCAGGTCGTCAAATGCCGCCGTATTGAAGGTTGCCGAAAGCCGGATACGGACGGAACCTGCACCGGCAGGCGCGCCTACCGGTCCAAGACGGAACGGCGTCCAATTACTGACAACATCGCCTGAGTTTACGTCCGGGCCGTTCTGCAGTACCGTACCCGCGGGAGCATTCAGCCAGGAGAGCGCAACCCGGGCCACATCAAATGGGGCGGTCTTGTCTCCATTGCGCCACACGCCGCTCAGCACATAGCTACTGCCCGGGACAACTGCCACATCCTGGTACACAGAACTGTCGCGTTCACCGCCGTTAATTTTTCCGGAGAACAGACCGCCGTTATGTTTCTGATTATCACTTACGAACGTACCTTTTTCAACGATCCAGCCGGATGATGCGCCGCCCGGCGAAGCGTTTGTCTCAAAGTCGCCATTGAGTAAAGACTGGCATACGGCACAATGGGCTGCGGAGATGAAGGCCATCGTTGCTATTACGATCCGCGCCTGCTGAAGGGTCATTGAAGGTTCCTCGTTGCTGAAGCTCGTACGCCGCGTCGCCGCATGTAAGCCACATGCCGCTGAATTGAGCGCAATTAGTCAGACAGCTTTGTTTTCATTTCTCAATCAAAACTTTCACGCACAAAAAACGGCCCGCCGCCGAGCATTCGTAGTTGCCTTTGTCCACGCCGCCCCGGCAAGCTGCGTGCTGAACAAGGGATTGCATGGACACTTCACGTAATACTGACACTACAGACTACGAGATTCTCGTAGGCACACCAAATGACGGTGCGGGGACGCCGGAATCTTCCAGTGCGTCTGCGCGATCCGAAGAGTCGCTCGCGCTACTGCCCGAAAGCACGGTTGGCTGCATCCAGGTAGTACGTCTCATTGGCTGCGGCAAAGTTAGCGAGTCCTGGTTCGGCGTCGATGCAAAGAACCAGCGCGAAGTGGTCGTTAAGGTACTGCGCAAGCCATGGTCATCCGATTCGACTGTGCTCTCATACTTCGAAAGTCAGCTTAACGCCATTCGATCACTGGATCATCCGAACCTTGCCAACGTGCTCGATGTCGGTCAGGACGATGGTATGCTTTTCTGGGTCACGGAATGGGTAAAAGGCGGTTCAGTATGGCCGAAGATTCGCCGCAAAGGCCCCATGGAAATCCCGGCTGCGTTCAACATCGTCGATCAGGCTGCGGCAGGACTAGCCAGTGGTGCAGTGGCGGGGCTGGTTCACGGCGGACTTAAGCCCGAGAACATCCTGATGGAACGCTCCGGCGCGGTGAAGGTGTCGGATCTTGGAGTAGAATTCGCCGCGCGCCAGCTGGTGAGTGGTACACCTGCCGCATCCACGCTTTGGCTTGCGGAGTTCATGGCTCCGGAAGTGCGGAGCGGCGGCATCCCGGACATCCGGAGCGACATCTATTCGCTGGGTGCCATCCTTCTCTACCTGGTCGCAGGTGTTGTACCGCACGATGGACTCCTGGATGCGACAAGTCCGCGGATCACACCGGCACTGCGTCAGCTGCTGATTAAAATGACGGCTACCGGTCCGGATGACCGGCTACAGGATTACGGTGAACTGCGCGGCTGTCTCTCGGATGTCGAATCGGCTATTGTTAACAGTGCGGCGACACCGGGCGATTTGATTTCGGCAACAGCGGCTCCAAAGAACGAGACGACCGGTGTGCACTCTGGGGATACACAGGAACTGTTTGAAACGCAAGAGACGCTATTCGACTCGGAGCCCGGTGAGCGGGCTGTCCCAGCGGCGGCCACTGCTACACGGCAGGATGCGGATCAGACGACACCGGAACGAGAATTAACTGAAGCCGACCTTTTGCGAGCCTTTGCAAACGAGGAGGACCTGGTCTACAACGCGCCGGAACCGGCGCCCACTCCGATCGATTTAGCAACTGGCGACCCTTCGCACAAACTAGTTTCGCAGACATGGGCGACACCGGCACGTCCAGCTAAGTCTCGAAAGCTGGCGGTTAGTGCGGTCGCAGTGCTCGCGGTCGCAGCAGCCGGCGCGGCCGCATGGTTCCTGACTCAAGGCAAGCCGGAGCCAAAGAAGGTCGTCGAAACCAAGGCGGTTGCACCTCGGGCGACAACTCCTCTTTCCCAACCCACCGTAACTGCGCAGGCAACACCTCTGCCGTCATCAGGTTCCGTTGTCACGCAGCCCGCTCCGCGAACGGTTTCAACACTGCCTGATCTTACTGCTGCGACGGCGACTCCGCCGCCCATTATCGATCCACCCGCCATTATTGCGCCGCCGGGAGTGGACCCCGTAGCGCTTGCTCAGATCGCCGCGACACCCGCAAGTCCCGGGGTTGCAGTAAATTTTTTGCCGCACACGGCACCATCCTTTTCACCGGGAGCAGTGGCTGCAGCCGCCCGCACAGCTCCGGCACCATCCAATGATTCCATCATTGTCGACAATGCTGTTTCCGGCGCACTGGAACTTGATCCGCCATCGGGATGGCAGGCGTCACCGGAAACACGCGCATCGTATGCCGGGAGTTCGCTGGTTGCCATTACCGGCGGCGCCTCGCAGAAAGCTACGTTTACAGCTGATGTTCCGAAAGCCGGACGCTACCAGTTATACATGTGGTGGGTTGCGCGTTCGTCGGATGTCAGGTCGGCAACCGTCCCGGTTACGATACATACTGCCACCGGACCGATCAACATCACGGTGGACCAGGTTAACAGTGACAGCGACTTTAATCTGATTGGTACTTATAACCTCAAGGCAGGCGTGCACCAACCGATCGTTTCTGTGAGCACAGATGGAATCAAAAATCCCAGCGGCAATGTGCATGTTTCCGTCGATGCACTTAAGCTAATTCCCAAAAACGATTAGCTACGATCACAGAGTCGACGTCCAGTACTCCGGACGCGTTGTCTCGGTATCCATGCTGGAAGGCAATCGCCAAACTTCACCGGCCTTGTTGCAAAAATACAAGCGCGATTCGCTTCCTGGAAGGTAAATTCCGCGCTTAGCGCTCCGAAAAGTCGGCTGGCAACCGAACACGAAACGTTGATCCCTTGCCCTTTTCACTTTTGACGCTGATCTCGCCTCCAAGCATCTCACAGAACCGCTTGCTGATCGATAAACCCAGCCCCGTTCCGCCATGACGCCGGGTCGAAGAAGAGTCGATCTGCATGAAATCGTGAAACAACATCGCCACTTCTTCAGGCGTCATGCCGATTCCGTTATCACGAATTTCGAAACCAATCCATTTCGGATCTTGCGGGTCCCGCTGCACACAAAGTGCGATCGTGCCCCGCTCTGTGAACTTGGCGGCATTACTCAAAAGGTTAAAGAGCACCTGCCGCAGTTTCGTTTCATCACTCTTCATGAATCCAGTTCCTGGTTCAACAACGGATGAAAGCTCATTGCGGTTTCTGGCCAGCAGCGGATGAACGGTTGCAACGACCTGCTCAACGACCGATCCAACTTCGAACTTGTTGATGTGCAATTCCATTTTGCCGGCTTCGATCTTCGAGAGATCGAGTATGTCGCTGATCAGCGAGAGCAGATGCCTTCCGGCGTTATGAATTTTGCCGAGATCGTTGGACACTGTATCGAGTTCCAGCGGCCGCACTTCTTCCTGCAGCATCTCAGCATAGCCAATTACCGCATTGAGCGGCGTGCGAAGCTCATGGCTCATATTTGCCAGGAATATACTTTTCGCTTTATTGGCGCGCTGTGCGGTTTCATACAGCCGCGCGTTGTCTATGGCTATGGCAGCCTGCGCAGCCACGCCAAGAATAATCCGTTCACTCCGTTCACTAAATATTCCGGGTTCCGGATGACCAAAGAACAATCCGCCGATGGCCTCGCCGGAACGGGAGATGACCGGAACTGCCAGGTAGCTACGAACGGGGAGATGCCCATCAGGCATTCCATAATGCGGCGCCATCTTACCATACCGTGGATCTTTTGTAATATCTTCCGAGCGCACAACGCCTGTCCCGTGGAACGTCGCATTAAACACATCGGTATTACGAGGTAGCCCAAATTTTTCAAAAGCCTCGCGAGGTGCGCCAGACAACGTATACAGAAGAAAGGATTCACCGTTATGGTTAACTACATTATAGAAGAAGGCTCCAAACTTTGCCCCGCTGAGCTGCGTGGCCGCGTCAGTAACCGCCTGGACCAGTGTTTGCAGGTCCAGGTTTGAAGCTATGGTAGTACCGGTCTGGTTTAACAGCTCGAGGATTCGCGTCTCATCGCGCAAAGCCTCTTCTGTTCTCGTGCGAAGTGTGATATCACGAAAGCTCCAGACGCGGCCAACCTTGCGCTCACCAATTCGTTGAATCGTTGAAAACCGCTCAACCACTCGGCCATCGGATAGCTCAAGCAAATCATAAGATTCGGGTGGTGATGTCTGGTATATCTGCTCCACTTTATCTCGAAACGTCTGTGGTGAGCTAAAGTGCCGAGTGGTCGATTCCAGCAGTTGTCGATGATCCGCGGCTCCCATGGCTTCCTGCGGAATGCTCCACATCTCCAGGTATTTCGTGTTATAGCCGGTAATCTTACCATCGTCGTCCGTTACAAGGATTGCATCAGTGGTCGATTCGAGAGTCGCACGGAGCATGGAAAGCGAGTGCGCCAGCTCTTCGCTTTTTCGCTCGAGCGCTTCCTTGGCCTTGAGCAGCTCCTGCTCGGCACGATTACGCGCGGCGAGAATGCTCTGGGCATTCTGCAGAGTCGCCGAACGCAGCAGCTCTTCCTCCAACTCCGGTTCCATCTAGGAAGTCCCGATCACGTCCGCGGCCATCTTTGTTCCCTCCACGCGTGCACGTATTTTGGCGAAAGCGGTTTCGCGGGTTGTCGACGTATCGTCACAGAACGGCGAGAATCCGCAGTCGTCGGTGGTACCCAGTTGCTCAATCGGGATGTACTCTGCTGCCTCGAGGACGCGATCACGGACCTCTTCGGCTGTATCGATGCGAGGATTAATAGGGGCGACGACACCGACAAAAATACGCTGGTCAGGTTTCATATACTTACGGATCATTTTAAGCACACGCACTCGATCTGGTTCACCCGCAAGTGCGATATAGAAATTGCCGGCTTTCAACTCCAGCAGGCTTGGCAGTAGCTCCGCGTAATCCACGTCGGCACTGTGCGTAGAATCCCGGTCTCCTCCCGGGCACGTGTGCACGCCGATTCGTTTACGCTCCTCCGTTGAGAACCGCGACAGCGCCATGTTGTTAAGATCGATAAAACTGTTCAGCAGGTCTCCTGTTGGATCAATTTTGATCGCCAGCCGACCTTCCGTAAAATCGATCTGTACTGTATGCGCTCCCTTGTCAAAGCAACGGCGCACTTCCTTCTCATGCTCATTAAGCAGGTCCTCGATGAATTGCTCACGCGGGTAACCTTCGATACCCTCAGGCGGGTAGAGCAGGCTCAATGCGGATGGTGAAATCACCGCCTGCTTAATGGGCTTTTTCGCATAGCGCATCGCAACATCGAGATACTCATCCGCATAGCGCTTATACCGGAAGGGGCCTGCTGTCAGCATAGGCATTCGCCGTACATGCCCGGCGATGAATGGAATTTTAAACCCGTCCGGGCAGGTATTGGAAAGTCCGTGCACGGAGTACGTCCAGAAATTGTGATACTTTCTCTGCTCACCATCGGTAATGACGGGCGATCCAGTCTCCTCGAACTGCTCCACCGTTTCGCGAATTGCCTTTTCATAAAGCGGGGCAAGCGACGGCGCGCTATCGCCCTCTCGTTCGATTGCCTGGATTAGTTCTACAGGGCGGGGAATACTGCCAATCGGTTCAGTTGGAATCATCATTTCGTTTTCACCCCGCTTACCGCCGTTATGCGATGGATTAAACTAGCGCCACCAAATACATTAGCAGGCAAGTTGAATTGTGCGCAGATTAACGGCACGTACTCATTCCAGCGGCCAGATCAGATTGTTTATAAGCGAATCAAACACAGTTATGAGAGAGCAGATGAGCGCGCCGATTTAGACGCTCAATTGAAAAATACCTGCTCTTCATACTGCAGCAGCAGCGAACGAAGTGGCTGCACCAGCTCATTAAAAAGCAGTGCTATTTCCCGCGAAAGGGTAGACCTGCTAAATAGGATACAAACGAAAAGATCTCCTTTGGGGAGAATTCCGCCGAAACCAATTACCGATCGAATGCCATACGGGGTTACAAAGTCCGATTGAGACGGGATAAACTCGCTGCCGCGTGCATCCGGAATAAAGAACACATTGAGCGCCGGTTGCGTGACCATCAGGACCTCAGGATTTGGCTTCACCACCCAGTCAAGGTCGCAGCCAAGCTGCCTAAACAAATTCGCAATCATTGGCGCACGCTCTACCACCTCAATGCTTGTAAGAGCTATTGCTCGATGCGATCCCGACAGGTGGCGCGAGTTCCATGATGGCATAATGCCGGCCGTTCCCAATAGCGTAAGGCATGGGGATTCCGGTGTATGCTTTTCAGCCGGCGCAGTGCGACGGACATACCCTTTCAGGTCCTCAGTCAGCTCGCCAAACGGGTGTGTTTTAAAGATGCGAACCAACGGGCAGGCGCGATCGGACGTCTGTGGATCAACAAGCGAATGGTGCAGTAGCGTGCAGACCCTTTCGGCGGCAGATTCCATGCTCCTTGATGTCAACGCGAGCCCTGTAATCGACCGGCTGATTTGCTCAATATCCCTCGTATTCAGGATGGTGAGGCCGTATGCATTGTTTGTAGTACTGGCGCTCATGCTCACGGTTGTTGGCGTTGTTATAGAACTCATAATACCAGTTTTCTGTTCAATGCAAGTATTACGCCCACGCTGCGCGCCGACGTTTCATGTTAATTCGCTCCATCCAGCGGAGCCGGTTCCATTGTGACAACCAGTTCAGTCGTCAGGCCCGCAATGATCGCTGCATACTGCGTTCGCGTCGCCTGGCCGCTTGCATCTACGCGAATTGGCGGAGTCCATCCGTTTGCTTCCACAGTGAATGGCTGCGAACCGGGACGAAACCCCTTTAGTGCCGCAAAGCCATTACCGTTGGTTGTCGCCGACCAAAGTTTTTCATCGAGATACAAAGTCGAGACGCCTGTGGACCAAAAGACGTTGGGCCAGGCAGCCAGCCTTGCGCCGATGATGGGCTGGTTGGAGCTGTTCACTACGCGCACGCGTAAGCCACCGGTCTCTTCCATGACCAGGATAAACAGCGCCGCATTTGGGTCGGAGTTCAAATTGTACACCTGGTTCTGTTCGTACGGTCGCGCACTCAGCTGCCGATGCGCGGCAATGTATCCGTCACACAAGCCGATTATCTCGCCGGGTCCTTCGGGAAGCCCGGGAATCTCAAAACTCCCATCCGGCGCAATGTCAGCCCCGCCTTCGCGCATCGTAGTTGCAGTGGAACCCGCAAGCGGGGACCCCGGGGGCGGCCACTGTGCGGCTGCCAGCACGCGGCCGTTCGCCACCGGACGCCGTACGTTGTCACTCAGCCGGCCTCGTAAAGTCAGACCGCGCTTCAACTGTACTTCCAGTTCCTTCGCTTCGCCTCCGCGCATTTCTATCGGGACCGTGTCGGAGTGCCACGTGATTCCATCCGGTGCTTTGTATTCCACCGTCAGCGCATGTTTGCCGTCGGGAACTGATTCGGTCACCTGGCTTCCGTCGGGCATATGCGACCAGTCTTCGGGCATCAGCGCGCCGGAAGTATGAGTGGCCGAAGACACCTTCGGCACAAACCCGAAAACACGCTGGGAGGGTGTATCCATGTATGCAGCGACGGTAAGCGTATTGCCCTTCCTGAGCACCTCGTCGCGCTCGGTGCCGTCCACGGGGTAGCTGAAAATCCGTCGTTTGGCATACCCCGGTTTGGAAGCCGTGAAGCTTATACCGATCGCCAACGAGATATCGGACAAAATGACCGGTGATGCCAGGTAGGCACGTCCTTCGGCGTCCGTAATCTCGGATGGCGCAGGCCCGAATTTCTTTTCGTCCCAGCCGCCGTGCGCGGTCTCGCGGGCCTGCTGCCCGTGGTGTATTCCGTCGACCAGCACCTGCACGCCCTCGAGCGGCTGGCTGGTCATATCGACCATGCGCACTGGCACAAGCTGAAGCCCCCGGGCCTTCCATTTCTCCCGGCGGGTTTCAGTCGAATCGGTAGCGTCGGTTCCCGCTGCGCTGCCAGCGCGATTACCAAGACCCACATTGGACGCAAGCGCTCCCGATGGTCCGCGTAACGGGAGTTCGAAGGTGCGCAGCCGCGACGTCGTTTGCGCCGAACCGGAGGTAAAGCTGGCAGCGGCGACCGTGGCCACGGCAACGCGAGGACTATGCTTCGTGCTCGCCACCGGCCCAGTCTCACGCAAGCGGGCGACCCGTGTCCCGGACTTCGAACGAACTTCATGCGCCTCGCCGTTCACGGAGCTTGAAACACGTGCCTTATCGCCGCTCGAACGGAGCTGTACTGCCGCAATGACAATAGCCGCGCCGGCCACGAGAGCGATACCGGCTTTCCGCGCAAAGCCCTCGGTAGGATTAAATGCCATGACATACCAGATAGGTGTTCACCCGAGGCCGGGTCAAGTGTTGCTGTATTATTCCAGTTGGGGTTGTGGTGCTGCATTTAACCCAGAGATGCGCGCAAGTTCATCGAACTCGAAATGGACCTGCACCTCGTTGCCTCCCTCAGGCACATCCAGATGAAGTCCGGGACCATCCTGCAGTCCAACCGTATATGGACCAGGTTCCAGAAACACTTCATAGTTGCCCTCGGGACCCAGCACCACCCGCCGCACATCTCCAAAAGTATTTTGTGAGGTGAAGTACAGCATATGCTTCGCCGTTGGATTAGCTTCGGCAGAATTGATCTGCACCCGCCCCGCAACTCGCACCAGGGCACGGAAGTCCACGTTCGCCGTCGACGACCTCCCGCGCACAAGAACGTTCTGGCGCTTCCGCAGACCCTTCGCGTCAGTTCCCCAAAGCGCCTCCGCAATTAACAGACGGCTGCCTTCCGGCACGCCTTCGATACTGTAATGTCCCTTCTCGTCCGTGACAGCACTGCCGATCCAGCGCGCCATATCCTCGCTTGGATACACAACGATCGTCGCATCAGCCAGGGGTTTTCCGTCCAGGCGTACCTGTCCACTCAGCAGCGTGACCGACTTGTTCATCTTAAAGTTCACCGTCAGCTTGCCTGACGCAGGCAGCTGTACGATCTGTGCCTGGTCCGAGTAATTAAGGTGCCTGGCTGAAATAACGACGATGGCGGACGGCAGGACAGCAATACTGTATCGCCCCTGACTGTCGCTGGGTTTAGAGACCACTTCGAACTCGGCCGGCGTTGCGCCTTGCAATTGCACGTGGACATTCGCACCGGTGACAGGATCGCCGGTTTCCTCGTCGGTGATCCTTCCTTCGAGTGATGCACCGGTCGCCACTGGAAGTTCGAGTTCAAGATTGCGGCTCTCGGCTTTCAGCTGCGCAGCCTTGCTTTCGGAGTACATCGATTCATCATCCGTGGTAATTGCCGCTTTATACCAGCCAGGCTCCACATTCTCAAACAGCGCCTTGCCGAAACTGGCCTGCTGGTGTCGCACGCTGACAAATTGACTTGGAGCGGGCTCGGTGGCAGTCGGCTTCCCGGTATTTGCGCGCAACAGCCACACAATGTACCGAAGGCTCTCCTCCGGCACAGAGGGAGGAGCGGTTATAGTGACCGATACGGAGGGATACGCCTTAAGTCGGATTTCATATTTCTGCTGCGGCAATGAGATATTCGCGGCGGTAAACGGCGCGAAGTCCCGATGGCGCACCACAATATTTTCTATGCTCGGGGCATTGAGATGAAATACGGTTCGCCCATCGAAGCCGGTCCTGCGTGTTAATTGACGGATACCCGACGTTTGTTTTTCGGTATCGCTGGTTACGGGAAAGATCTGCACAATCGCATCTTCAACTGCGGAGCCGGATTCTGTCAGAACCTGCGCAGTGAAAGCACTACCGGCCGGGAATCGGAATTCGATCGGCCGATTATCTTTTGCGAGCACCGTGATCTCTGTGGTTACCGCCGTGTCGTAACAGGGGTGCGTCGCTACAGCGCGAACTTTCTCTGGGAAAGTGCTGTCCACCGAAAAGCTGCCTCTTGTGTCAGAGCGGCCACTTGCGACCAGGGTAGCGGAGTCTTGCGCCGACGCGAAAAATTCCACTCGTGCGCCATTCAGCGGCGCGCCATCAGCGTCGATGGCGCGCCCGGTCAGCGTTACCACCCGCTGCATCTCCACCACCAGTTCTTTTGGCGAGGTGGACGACGCCTCATAAGTTTGCGGCAGCATTCCCAGGAATGGCGCGGTTGCTCGAAGCTCGTACATGCCGGAGGGGAACACGGCCATTTCGAACTGCCCGCTGCTGTTGGAGCGAACCGTGAACACCGATGGGCGGCGCATTTCGCCATAACCCTGGTCCACATCCTCTACGGTCCTCAGCACAATATCCGCACCGGGAACAGGGCGATTACCGGGTCCCACGACGCGACCACGCACCAGCGCGCGGGGCGTAAGCGCCGCCGTAATGGTGGTGATGTCGCGTGCCGGCTGCGTCGAAATCGTTATCCGGTCACCCCACTGGCCGTTCTCGCGCGAGCGGAAAGCGTAGTTCAGCCCATCGAACGCCAGCGAAATGTTCCGGAATGCATCGATCTTTTCAAACCGGAAGTAGCCCGCCGCATCCGTGCTGGTGCTGGCTGGGCTGTCTGCTTCAAAAGTGTTCAGGCGCAAAGGCATATTTGGAATGGGAGCGGAAGTCTCCGCATTGAGAAACTGTCCTGCAATCGTGACCCCCTGGTTGTGCAACAGCACCAACTCGCGCCCTTTATCACTGCGCCCATTCTGCACAACCGGCGCCGCCTTTGGTTTCTCCAATGGCGACGGCGTTGTATTGAACTTCCACTCCGCATTCTGCAGCATACCGAATGCGAACTCGCCCCTTATATCCGTTGTCGAGTAGAGGCGCATCAGGCCTGCATGGGCTTCGACGATTATCCCAGGCTGGGGCTGACGGTCCTTCGACCCCAGGAGTATTCCCGTCACGGTGGTGCCGGAAGACGGCAGCGTGACTGACGTCTCCTGGCCTGTGGTAGCCAGTCCAATTTCCGGCGGCAACCCGGGGGCCTGCACCAGGAAGCTATACTGGCCGGGAACGAGTCCACCGATGCGAAAGTAGCCGCGTGCACCGGTGTGGCCATAAATCGGTGCGAGAGGAGGGGGTTCCCTGGAAGCGTCAGCTTCCTCGCCAGTGTCGATCGGCAGCACAGGGCCAATTGCGGCGTCGATGATGGTCGTCCCTTTGTCATCATAAAGTCTGCCGCCGATTTCTGCATGCAGTCCCAGCGCAATCGTCTTTGGCAGCGGCTTCTGGCCGTCCAGAGGGACGGTTACATACCGTGGTTTCGATAACAGAAGAAGGCTTTTTGAAGTTGTCGGATTCGCCGTAAACGTTCCATCCGCGCCCGTGATGGTAATGGTCGTATACAGGTCCTCCGCTGGGCGCATCTGTAGCATGCTCCACTCCAGCCGCGCCACAAGGACGTCTGACAGCGGATAGCCCATTTCGTCCGTCACTTGCGATTGCGCGACGGCGGACGCAATATCTGCCACGACAAGCGTACAAGCCAGGATTGAAAACGCGACGCTTCTAAAAACCTTCAGCAAAAAGCCGCACCTCGACCTAAGGGATATGAAAAGCCCGAAGGTAATGCCGGGGGCGAACCTTTGCAAGCACCTCGGCGGCCTTCGGGCTGATCAGCATTCAGCAGGTTCAAATCCGTTCACCCTGCGGATTGTTAGTAGTCGCTGCTGCCCACTCCCGTAGCCAGGCAATCGATGGCCACCCAGCCGCGGCGACTCATGATGATGCTGCTGCCATCTCGCGCGATTTGTTTTTCCCACATGCGGCCGTAAAGGAACTTCAGGACGCGCGAAGAGTACGTCATTGTGCGGCAGTTAAACAGCGCCCGATCCACGCTCGTCACGTTGACGTAGCGATAGAAGTTGTATCTTCCGGCGGCGGCACGAATGCCTTCGGTCGCCGAGCCGTAGCCATTGGCAGGCAGGTTGTAGATCATGGTATTGTTACCATTCCGCGTCAGGTAATCGGTCGCTTGCTCACCACCGCCACCGCACGCGCTTGAACCCGTCACCTTGAACGAATTCCCGTCGCCGTCCAGGTAGATAGAGTTGTCCGAAGTTTTCGAGTGCCAGTTGCTGACATCTCCGCCCGGGTTCGCGGGAACGGTGTCGTAATTCCCTGTTGTGCTCTCAGCCACGGCTTGCGTGTTCAGCCAGCCGGAAAACGTGCCGCTGCGCGTCCACGTGGCCCACGACAAAAGCATGCCGAGATTCGTGCCGACTGCGCGAATGCCGCAGTTCACATTGATGGTCTCATTGGCGTGGCCGGTGCCCCCAGGAAAAGTTCCAAGGACCTGGCCGACCGAGTTCATGAGCGACCACTCGCCGGCGTTGGTTCTAAAATTCAAAGTGCAGTTGGTGCGGTTCATCAGGCGCGTCGTGTCGCAGACATACCTGGGGTACACATAACAGTTGTAGCTGGAGTTTGCGCACCCGCCGTTCGACAGCGTCGGTTGCGGTTCCAGTGTGGAACACCCGGAACATGTGGCGCTGGCATTTTGAACGCCAGCAGCCAGGAATGCAAGAAGGACAAGGAGGGATTTCTGCATAATGGATTACCTTTCTGCTGCAATGAAGGTGGAGTAAACGGGGACTTAAAATGCGGAAAGACGATACGTCGTGGGATGGCAGGCTTTTCTCCTTTCCAATGGCCCGCTGAATTGAAACGCAGGATTGCCGGAATACAGAATGCAAGCATAATTAGTTCTTGGTGCAAATTATATCACCCGCATGGCAGCTAGATGCCGAATCAGTAGTTCCTTACCAGACCAAAGGGCAGACTTTGACCTCGATTCGACACACAGAACAGACTACAAACTAACGGTAGACCACACTAGGGCCTGCCGCGGACCGTTAGACGCATGGACCTGTCACAAAAATGCTGCCGATGCCGCTACGTATCTGGTTCCCCGGCTGGACAACGAACTCCGCTTTGCGCGCGTTCAGAATCCCGCACTTCATGGAAGCAGCGACGTGAATTTTCTGTGCTTTCTGTTCGCTAACCAATCAGCATTCCAGCACTTCGCTGCCTACTCGAACAGGTACCAGTCTGGCGCTGCAGTAATTGTCGACTGGGAGTGGACCCAATCGAACTGCGCCGCGGCTGCTGTTCCCAACTGGGCATCGCCGGGGCCAAAAACCCGTTTGGAATGCAGGCGCACCTGCGCATTTTTCAACGGAGCTGGATATACAAATCCACCATTGGGCGCCGAACTCCACGTGACGTTATCATAGCTGTAACGAGCTGTATACCGTGACCCGTTCTTCTGGATCTGCAGGTAATTTGGAAGCAGAGCCGTGCCGAAATCAACGTTAACAACATCATAAAGGCCGGCACGCTTATAGCCGACTTCGACACGGTTCGTGATCGTGTCCGACCTTTGAGCGCTGATCATGATCCAGTTACACTGGTCCTGCCACAGCATCATCCCGTACCCATTCCACTGTTCAAAGGGGCGCAGGTCGTTCGGTCCGCTCAGTTTCGTGATAACTTCAAAGCTGTTGCTCGTCGGGGCGTCCTGGTAAATGTGCATTGCCCGTTCTACGTGTTCCCATTGGTCCTGCCGAAAACCGGGCAGCAGAGTAAGGTTACCTGCGCCGACACTCACCGTGCCTTTTTCAACACCTTCATAGAAGCTCCATAATGACGAGTTAAGCGACGTTCCATTAAACTCGTCGTCGGTGTAAGAAGCAGTAGGCCCTGTAACGCTGACCGTCCGCGCGTAATCAAAATCGGCGGGTCTTGGAGCCCCGGTGCCGAATCCACCCGTACCAAACAGCCGGAACTTTTCTGCCGTTAACGAACCATCGACCGTCTCCGGATTTCGAACAACAGGCAACACATTGATCCACGTCACTCCGTCACCGCTCATTTGGCCCAGGTAACCTCTCGGTGTCTTGACGACCTTCAGGAACATTGGGCTGGTTGTAATGCCATTGTACGCGGCCAGGCCGCTGTAGCGGTTGTTGGAAGTCCCGCTTGTCGGATCGGTCTGCCACACGGCCTCTACAATGCGCTGGAGGCCGTCGCCGCTGCTCATCACGTATATGCTCAACCAGTGGTCGTTATCCTGCCATAGCTGAATTCCCGTTTTGTTGTAGTTACGTCGGAAGCCGACTGCAGTCGGATCGAAGTTATCCAGTTTTGTAACAATTTCCCAGTTCGTACCCACGGGAGCATTCTGCTGAATATATGCCTGTGTATCGTTCTGCAGGAAGAGGTCGCTGCCTGCCGCCGCGGTCAGGCGATATGCGCTCCCTGTAAGCGTCGAGCTGCTGCCGCCTGGTGTGCTGTCGACAAATGTCCACTGCGGACCAAGACTTCCTGAGTTGAACTCGTCGTTAACGAACTGGCCTTGTGCCGGTCGGCACACAACTATCGCTAATGCAGCAGAAAATAAGGCAAACGGGCGTGATAACACTGACGGCCTCCCCTGAAATTGATATTATGGCTGATAGTCCTATATTCCGTGCGTCCTTCTCAAGCTAAATCGCTCGCGAGTATCTGAAGGCGTGCCTGAACACTTGCGGGAGGACCGCCCAGTAATCCGACGGAAACGTTTTGGAGCAGCGCTGCTCTTTAGTCCAGGCGTACTTCTGCCGCTTCATTTTTCTTGTGTTCAGCAATTCGCGATGCCTTTGAATGTCTTCTTCATTAGACTTCGCAGCTTGGGAATGACGCATGAGCTTCGACGTCGGCTGCGACGCCGAGAGCAAATGCGAACTCTTGCCCGCTCGAACAAACTCCCACATCCTCACTCAGAGCCATTTATCCAGGGGTGTGTTCCATGCGTTTTATTTCTCTATCCGTTTCTTTGCTTTCCGTAGTTTTGGTTGCAGCACTCTGCCCAAGCCCGGCACTCGCTGCCGGCAATGCTCCACAGCCGGCAATTTGCACTCGCGGTTGCTGGGGAGCTAGTGCGCCCGGCTCGATCTCGTACATGTCGACGCTCAACCGCGCCATCGTGCACCACACGGCAGGCAACGAGTTCAACACGACCGGCTATGAAGCATCAAAGGCCAACGTAAGAGCCATCCAGAGCCTGCACAAGAATACGAACGGCTGGTCGGATATCGGCTACCATTTCCTCGTCGACAAGTTCGGGTACATTTTCGAGGGCCGCTACAACTCGATGGGTAGTCTGCCCCGGGGCGCACACGACGGCTTTAATACTAACAGCTTCGGCTTTAATGTCATGGGCTACTTTCACCCGACGGTGAACAACGTCCCTACCGCCGCAATGATGAATTCGCTGTATGATATCATCGCGTGGCGCATGCCTTCGGCCTGGCGCCCCTATGGCTCGCCCGGTGGCACTTACGGCGACCTTGGGAATACGGTTGGTTATGTCGATAGTCACCGTCGCGTCAAAGCAACGGCCTGCCCAGGCGATAACGTTCACAATCCATACATAGGCAATAACGTGAACGCCGGGACCATCCGCGCTGAAATCAACAACCGTATCATCGGCGGCACGCCATGGGATGCGACCTTCAATAATCAGTCATACGTCGGCGCAATGTATCCCGGCCAGGCAGCAACCTTCTGGGTCGAATATAAAAACGTGGGCACGAACACATGGACGCCGGGCGGCGGAAACCCGACACGCCTGGGTACAAGCAGCCCGCGAGATCGCTCAAGTGCGTTCTTCACTTCCGGAAACTGGCCCAACGCCAGCAGGCCTACTGATGTGGATGCATCCACAGGGCCTAACGGCATCGGGCGATTCAGTTTTGTCGCAACCGCCCCACAGACGCCGGGCTATTATGTAGAAAACTGGGAACTCGTCACAGAAGGCGTCTCCTGGTTCGAGGGCGCCGGAGACGGATCATGGTTCGGTATCGAAGTCGCCAAACAGGGCGACAACATCCAATGGGAGTGCGAAGATTACAGTCGCGGCATCCACGCCGCGAATAACGTGGATTATTTCGATACCACCGCTGGCAACACGGGCGGTGCCTATCGTTCCCAGGACGTCGATATACGTGCGTGCGTCGAAGGCGGTTACCAGGTCGGCTGGACAGAACCAGGCGAATCGCTGAGATATTATTTCTACGGAGGCGGCAACAGCTACCGCTTTGCTGTACGTTATTCGAATGGATCGGCCGCCAATGCATCCGTACGCCTTCGCGTCGATGGCGTTGACGTGGGCACCGTCATTCTGCCGCCAACTGCAAACTACGATACGATGGCGACGGCCTACACGCATGTCAGCATCGGTTCCGCCGCACTGCATGAACTGAAGATCGACGTCATGTCCGGCAACCCGGACCTCAACAATTTCCGCCTCGATAAGGTGTGGAACCCACCGCACAATTTCAGCTTTAATGCGCAGGGTTATGATGTGTGGGGCAGAAACGGTCTTTCGGCTATTAGTTGGACGGACTGCTGCGGCTGGCCCGGCATCATGTATACGGATCAAACCGGCAATGACGCGTTTGTGTACAGCGGCGCCACGAATTTCACCGGCGGTTCTTATGATCTCATTCACGTCCGTGTCTTCCCGCAGGGAGGCACCAGCGCCAGCCACAATATGCAGATATTCTGGCTGAACTCAGAGGATTGGGCGTGGAACTCTGCGAAGTCCTCGGATATCGTTTACTTCACCGCGCAGGATGCCTGGGCGGATGTGTACCTCTATGTCGGTCCAAACTCCGGATGGAACGGGAAAACAATCACCCAGCTCCGCCTGGACTTTGATAACACAAGTGTGGGTACGCGTTGGCATGTGGACTCCCTCAGTATCGAGCAACAACCCACCGCACCAGCAGCGCCTACCGGCCTCGCTGCAACGGCTGCATCTTCCTCGCAGATTAATCTCGCGTGGACGGATGCATCGAACAATGAGGAGAATTTTGTCGTGGCACGCAGCGCAACAGCCGGCGGGCCTTACACGGATCTCGCCACGCTGGGCGCAAATGTAACCAGTTACTCCGACACCGGGCTTTCCCCGCTGACGGCCTACTATTATGTTGTGCGCGCAACCAACGCGGCCGGCTCATCGGCAAATTCAAGTGAAGCCTCAGCAACAACGTTGTCCAACATCCCGACTGCGCCATCCGGACTCGCGGCAGCTGCGACCACTCCTTATGACATTAATCTCACCTGGACTGACAATTCCGCGAATGAGGCGAACTTCGTGGTTGGTCGCAGTTCCGTGGCAGGTGGCCCCTATGTGGACATCGTGACCCTTGGGGCGAATGTCACATCTTATACCAACAGTGGACTGAGCCCCAGCACCACGTATTACTATGTCGTCCGGGCGACGAATTCCGGAGGCTCTTCTGCGAATTCCAACGAGGCGAGTGCAACGACACTTCAGCAACCGCCCAATGCACCAAGTGCACTGGGGGCGACTGCAATCAGCTCGACACAGATTAACCTGGCGTGGACGGATAACTCCACAAACGAGGCAAACTTTGTGGTCGCACGTGGCTCCGCAAGCGGTGGCCCGTACACGGACATCGCCACGCTCGGCGCTAATGTAACCTCATACAGCAACACCGGCCTGACCGCCGCCACGACGTATTACTATGTCGTGCGGGCGACCAATGCCGGTGGAGCGTCGGCAAACTCCAACCAGGCCTCTGCAACAACGTTACCTAATCCGCCCGCAGCCCCCAGTGGACTGGTCGCAACCGCGGCCTCGAATGGTACGCAGGTCGACCTCGGTTGGGCGGATAACTCGGGCAATGAAGCTAACTTCATCGTCGCACGCTCTGCCACCTCCGGCGGACCCTACTCCGACATCGCTACGTTGGCCGCCAATACTACCAGCTATTCAAACACGGGTCTGGCGGAAAACACAACCTACTATTACGTGGTGCGGGCCACGAACTCGGGAGGATCCTCCGGGAACTCCAACCAGGCTACCGCAACCACTCCGGTCCCTGATCGCATCATCGACAATCCATCTGCCTCGCTGACCGGCACGTTCTCGACAGGAACGAGTGCGTTGGACAAATTCGGTGCCGACTACAACTACAGAAGCCAGGGTACTGGCGCAAACTACGCCACGTTCACGCCAACGCTGGCCGTCGCCGGACGCTATAGCGTTTACGAGTGGCACCCACAGGGAACCAACCGCACAATCGGTGCTCCGCATGTCATCACATTCGATGGCGCGTCGGATACCATCGCGGTGAATCAGCAGGTAGGTGGCGGTGCATGGAATCTGCTCGGGACCTTCAACTTTGCGGCAGGTTCGTCGGGGAACGTGAGAATCACCGATGCGTTCCCGGATGCCGGCCAGCTGGTTCTGGTCGACGCCATCAAGTTTGTGTACGTTGGCGGCGCCGTGGCACCGGCAGCGCCGACCGGACTTGCGGCAACGGCTGCGTCTCCATCGCAGATAAACCTCTCGTGGAACAACGTGCTGAACGAAAGCGGGTACGTCGTTGCACGCAGCACGACATCCGGTGGCCCTTACACGGATATCGCAACGCTCGGGGCAAACGTTACAAGCTACTCGAACACCGGCCTCGCCCAGAACACCTCCTACTACTACGTGGTACGCGCAACCAACAGTGCAGGAGCATCAGCCAATTCGGCGCAGGCCGCCGCGACAACACCGGTTGCACCACCCGCCGCTCCAAGCGGGCTGAGCGCCACCGCACTTACACAGACAAAGGTCAGTCTAAGCTGGACGGATAACGCGACGAACGAGGCGAATTATGTCGTCAGTCGCGCAACCACGGCCGGTGGACCTTACACCGACATCGCCACGCTTGCAGCAAACAGTGTGAGTTACACCGACACGGGATTGTCGGCCAGCACGGCCTACTACTACGTCGTTCGGGCAACAAATGCCGGCGGTGGATCAGGCAACTCCAACGAAGCTGCAGTTACTACGCCCGTACCCGCAACCATTACGGTCGACGCGGTCGGTGCGGACGATGGCTGGGCGCTCGAGAGCGCTGCCGGGTCAAACGTCGGCGGTTCTAACAACGGTATCAACACCACGTTCGCCGTAGGCGACATGACCGGCAACCGTGCATACCGCGGCATCGTTTCATTCGATACGTCCGGGCTTCCGGATGACGCGAGCGTCACAAAGGCCACGCTGCGGCTTACCCAGTACTCGCTGAACGGCACAGACCCATGGGCCGTCTTAGGAACCCAGGCAGTCGATATTAAGACACCCAACTTCGGCGCGGTAGCCGGTATGGAAAATAGCGACTGGGAAGCAGGGGCAGGTGCGGCCAGTGTTGGTACTGTGCCAAAGCCCGCCGCCAATGGCTCCAGCGTCGATGCGATCCTCAGCTCCGGTGCAAATGGCCACGTGAGCGTCACGGCGAAGACGCAGATGAAGCTCCGCTTTACCACTAACACCAACAGCGACGCGCTTAATAACTACGTGAACTGGTACTCCGGCGACTTTACCACCGACACCACCAAGCGTCCCAAGCTGATCATCGAATACGTGCAATAGATCAGTCGCCCGGCCGCGTAACAGCGGCCGGGCGGCTTTTTTGATCAGTCTCGCTGCTTTAGAAATTAAAACCCAATTCACCTGGTTTCGGTTACTCCGATTGGGTCAACAGCTCCTGCACCACAATGGGATTACGAGCAGCGGCTAATTCGTCCATGCGGCCAACTGGTGTTGTGTGCGGAGCGGATGTGATATCTTCGGCGCTGGTTTCCGCGTTGCGGGCGATATCGAGCATCGCTCCCGCGAACAGCTCCAGCATCTCCTTGTTTTCGGTTTCGGTCGGTTCAATCATCACCGCCTCCGGAACGATCAGCGGGAAATACGTCGTCGGCGGATGAAATCCGTAGTCGATCAGCTTCTTGGCGATATCGACGGCTTTAACACCCTGCTTCTTTTGTCGCGTCGCATCGATCACGAATTCGTGCATGCACCGCTTGCCGTGCGGGATGTCGTACGCGCCGGCCAGCAGGGACAAAAGGTAGTTTGCATTTAGAACCGCGTGATCGCTGATGTCGCGACAGCCCTGTTCACCCAGTTGTTGCAGGTACACGTAAGCACGGACCACATGGTTTACGTTGCCGTAAAAACTGCGCACTTTGCCGATGGATTTAGCGGTGTCACCAGAGAACCGGAAGGTGCCATCTGCCCGTTTCTCGATATGGGGTGTCGGCAGAAAGGGCGCGAGAAAATCCCGTACCACAATCGGGCCCGCTCCCGGTCCCCCGCCGCCGTGCGGAATCGAGAACGTCTTGTGCAGATTGATATGCATCATATCGCCGCCGAAATCGCCGGGCCGCACCCGTCCCACAATCGCGTTAAAATTCGCGCCGTCGATATAGACGAGTCCCCCCGCTTCATGGACAAGCTCGGCAGCGGCATCAATGCGGTCTTCGAACAGGCCCAGCGTGTTCGGATTCGTCACCATCAGGCACGCCGTCTTCGGGCCGAGGGTTCGCTTCAGTTCGTCCAGCTCAATACGCCCGCGGCTGTCCGACTTGACGGTGACGGTCTCCAGGCCCGCACGATATGCGGAGGCCGGGTTGGTGCCATGCGCCGTGTCGGGAATGATCACCTGGTTCCGTTCGGGCTGTCCCTTGTCTGCGAAGTACGCCTTCGCAACCAGAAGCGCTGTAAATTCGCCATGCGCGCCGGCCGCTGGTTGCAGGCTCACACCCGGGAGGTTCGTCAGTTTTCCAAGTGCCTTATGGACTTCATAGTACGCTTCCAGCAGTCCCTGCATCGTATCCTGCGGCTGCATCGGGTGCAGGTGCGTAAAGCCGCTCAGCCCCGCGCCGAACTCGTTGATCTTGGGATTGTACTTCATCGTGCACGACCCCAGCGGATAGAACGTTGTCTCCACGCCCATCGTCCGCGAAGACAGATGCGTGAAATGCCGCATAACCGTCAGCTCGCTGACTTCAGGCAGTGCCGGTGGAGTTTTGCGACGCACGTTCGCAGGAATCGCTTTCTCGACGATCGCGTTCGTCTCATCATGTTCGATCGGTAGCGAAAATCCGGTACGGCCCGACACGCCCTGTTCAAAGATCGTCTGGTTGTCCAGCGCGTGCTGAACCGAGAACGTATCGTCCTCTTCGATAATCCGAATTCGCCGGCTCACAAGTATTGCTCCAGCGCAGTGGCGAAAGCGTCGATTTCATCGTCGGTGGGCTTCTCTGTTACCGCCACGAGTAGATGATTCGCAAATTGCTTCCCGAGCGTCTCGCCGAGCGGTATGCCCGCATAAAAATCTTTCGCCAGCATTGCATCCCGCACTTCATTTGCCGGGCGTTTGCACATCAGCGTCAGTTCCCTGAAGTTCGGGCCGGGAAACGCAATTGCCCCCGGCGCTTTTGCTTCGATCGCACTCCGCAGCCGCTCTAAACCGCGAACACACGAGCGAGCGACGCGCCCCAATCCCTGCGGTCCCATGAGGCACATGTAGATCGTCGCACGCAACGCGTTATGCGCATGGTTGGTGCAGATGTTCGACGTCGCCTTCTCGCGGCGGATGTGCTGCTCACGCGTTTGTAACGTCAGCACAAAACCTCGTCGGTTTTCGCGGTCACGCGCCACGCCCACCAATCGCCCCGGCACCTTGCGGATGAAATCCTTCTGGCACGTAAAGATCCCCAGCGATTCCCCCCCGGCAAACTGGTTCAGCCCAAGCGGTTGCCCTTCGCCAATCGCGATGTCCGCACCATAGCTCCCAGGCGGTGCGAGCACACCCAGCGACAGCGGATCTGCAATCACGATGAGCAGCGCGCCGGCATGATGCGCGCGGTTTGCAACCTCCTGCGCCTCCTCGATGCAGCCGAAGTAGTTGGGTTGCTGCATGATCACCGCGGCGGTATCCGGTCCGATCAGCTCGTCCAGCACCTCAAGCCCAATGCGCCCGTCCATCGTTCCGCACGGGACGATTTCCGCGTTGAAATTCGCGAGGTATGTCTTCGCCAGTGCACGGTATTCCGGATGCACCGTGTTCGGCATCACGATCTTGTTCCGCTCCGGACGTATTCCAAGGGCCAGGAAGATCGCTTCTCCCAGCGCGGAGGCGCCATCGTACAGCGAGGCATTCGAAACCGGCATTTCATAAAGCCGGCTTATCAAAGACTGGTATTCGAAGAATGCCTGCAGCAAACCCTGGCTGGCTTCCGGCTGGTAAGGCGTATACCCCGTCACATACTCCTGCCGGTTGGCCACGTGCATGATTGCAGTCGGGACAAAGTGGTCGTAAATTCCGCCACCAAGGAACGACACCACCTGTGTCGTAGGACGGTTCTTCGCTGCAAGCGCCGTCAGTTCCCGTTGCAGTTCCAGTTCGCTCAGCGGCGCCGGCAGTCCGTGGCTGCCTTTGAACTGCAGCTCCGCCGGCACCTGGTCGTCGAACAGCTCGTCGATTGACGATGCATCGCATGCCTTCAGCATCTCCCCAAGTTGTGCCGGGGTTGTCTGGATAAACGGGTTCGTCAATGCGCCTCCTCGGCACATACCTTCTCGTAAGCTTCAGGCGAGAGCAGCCCGTCAATATCCGTCGAATTGTCGGCCCGAATTTTGACCATCCATCCGGCGCCATACGGATCCTCCGAGACAACGTTCGGATCCGAAACCACAGCTTGATTGGCGGCGGTAACCGTTCCGCTCACCGGCGCATATAAATCCGACGCCGCCTTCACCGATTCTATCACGCCAAAAGATTGTCCCTGCTGTACCTTCCGCCCGATTTCCGGTAGCTCAACATACACAATCTCCTTGTTGAGTGCATCGACGGCGAAGTCGGAGATGCCTACCGTCACCGTGTCGCCTTCGGTGCGCGCCCATTCGTGCGACTTCAGAAACTTCACGTCTGCCGGCCTCGCCATTCAGGCTCTCCTCTTGTAAAAAGGTCGTTTCACAATGGTTGCGGGATGCAGCCGCCCCCGCACATCTATCTGGATCGTACTGCCCGTCTTCGCCTGGTCAGCGCTGACGTACGCCATCCCGATCACCTTTTGCAGCGTCGGGGAAAAGATGCCACTCGTGACTTGACCTAGGGACGCACCGTCGGAGGACTTCACCTCGAACCCCTGGCGCGCAACGGGTCCTCGCTGCTGCATCTCGAATGCGACAAGCCGCTCCGAAGCACCGCGCTCACGCAACTTCATCAGCGGCTCGCGTCCGATGAAGAATGGCTTATCCAGGTCCACAAACCTGCTCAATCCCGCGTGCAGCGGCGTCCTGTCTTCGTTCAACTCGTGGCCGTACAGCGGCATCGCCGCCTCCAGCCGAAGCGAATCGCGCGCACCCAGCCCAATCGGCCACACCTCGGCGTTCGAATCCAGTTCCAGCAGCGCCTCCCACAACTTCGACACATTATCCTGCGGCAGGTAAAACTCGAACCCGCGTTCACCCGTATACCCGGTAGCCGAGACAATCAGCGGGCCAGGCCCGATGGTGTCGTCCAGGTGCGAAAAACAGTAGTACTCTGGCAAAATCGTTTCAGCACCGAAAAGCTTCTGCACCACCTCCTGGCTGTTCGGCCCCTGTATCGCCACCATGCCCCACGCATCCGACAGGTCCGTCACCTCTACGTCCTTCGCGTTCGCCGCCTGCTCTTGAATCCAGGCGACATCGCGCTCACGTCCACCCGCGTTGATGATCAGCAGGATGAAGTCGTTGTCGTAATAAATCGTGATGTCGTCGATGACACCGCCGCGTTCGTTCAGCATGAACGAATATTGAACATCGCCCACGCGGCCCTGTCCGACTTTCGCCGGCGTCAGCCGGTCGATAAAGTCCTTGGCGCCCGCGCCTGCGATTCGCACGCGACCCATATGGCCAAGGTCGAACAGCCCGGCTTTACTGCGCGTGTGCAGGTGCTCTTCCGTTATGCCCTTGTAATACAAAGGCATATGCCAGCCGTTGAAGTCGGTCATGCATGCGCCGTGCTCAAGGTGCCAGCCATGTAAAACGGTCTCGCGCATCTGCCTGCCAGGAGAAAAGTGGGTCAAATCCGTGGGCCATAATTAGGCACGAGTCTGGCCGCGCAAGCGCCAAGTTGTGAAATTCTTAAAAACAAAGTCCACCGTTGCAATACGGGTTGGATAATGAGGTTAGTTAGCTCATGAAAAGTTGGAAAAAGCCGTTTTTCGCCACCGTGTCTCTGGTGTTTGTTATTCTCACGTGCGCGCCGCCCGCCACTGCCGCATCGCAACCGCCCATCGAAATCTGGCTTAGCCAGCGGATGGGCCGCTGGGGCGATTACTACTTCCCGGCCTTAGGCGGCAAGAGTACACACCCGACCCCGCGCGGCAAGTTCCGCGTCATTTCCAAATACGAAGACTTCTACTCGCGCAAGTACAAGTCCCCCATGCCGCTGTCGCTTTTCTTTACCGATCAATGCGCCATACACGTCGGCAGCCTGCGCGTCAGCAGTCATGGCTGCATTCACGTCGACTGGCAGACGGGTGACTACCTGTTCCGTTACGCTTCCTCTGGCAAGACGGAGGTTCGCGTCTACGAGTAAGACCGGCCTTCGCATTGCACGCTTGCAAAACGCGTCGCCCCGGCTGTTTTGGATCGACCGTTAACCAGGGGGACACCTACCAATGAGACTTCTACTCGTGTCATTCGCGTGCTGTGCTCAGCTATGCTACGCGATAGAACCGCAGCTGCCTCCTGCTCCCCGGCAACTGGTGGTGGCGCAGGCCGCCAAAGGCTCGCGGTCGACAGCAACAGCCCAGAATTCGGTGGACGACGAATCCTTCGATTTTCCTGCCTTCCCTTCCGCCAGCCAGACCCCCGTCGCGTCCCGCAAACCGCAACGTCTCACACGAATCCCCAACCCACAAACCGAACCTCGTGCGTACTACGACTACTGTACCTCGGCAGCAGCCTACTGGAGGACGCGAGCCGATAAAGCTGTCCTGCCGGCGGAATTGAACGTCCACAACCAGGCCATGGACTACGTTCGATCTTACAACCATGCCGGCGCGTCCGTTCGTGAACGGGCACTTGCGACGCCGACTCCGCGTGCACAGACCGGTGCAACGGCGCAGGCAGATGCCGGCCCGACTCCCGCCCGAACCATGGGAGACGACCTGCCCCCTGAAATTTCTCCCGATGACCTGAAAGACCCAAAGCTTGTCGCCGACTGGGTTGCACGTGCAGCCCAGCAGCGGCTCATCACCGTTCTTCACGTTTACCGCGATGAGGCGCAGGTCAATGCGTTAACCTGGGCCCGCCTCAAACTGGACTTCAAACGCACGATGGGTGCCGTGCTGGCCCACCACCTCAGACACAATGGCCGGACCGGCGAGGGCACCATTGTCGACGAGCAGGACGGCAAGGTGCTCGCGACCTTCACCCTCGACGGCACCAACGTGGTTGGAGCCGGCGTGCCCGCTGCCGCCCGCCCCTAAAGATCCCCGACCCAGTAGCAGAAATAAGGGGTGCGACCGATCTGGCCGGACCCCTTCGGAGTGCCACTCATACACGTTGTACTCAGCGGCTTCCGCCACGTTCGCTCGGTACCGTTGTTTCGTCGCCAGTTGCGGCGATCGCCACAGGTGGAGTCGACTGCCTGTCGTTGCGGGCTGCGGTCCTGCGCTGCGTCGAATCGGCGACGCTGGTCGCACGCGCGTTCCGGGTGCGTTTTGAACCACTTTCCTGGTGGTCGGCGCGCGGAGTCTTATCGGCGCCGGCTCTCGGTATCTCGCGAAGCAGTGCCATCGTGCCCACTCCAACCACGACCATCGCCGCGGCCATGATCACCAGGTGGGAACTCGACGGATTGCGCACTTACAGCCGTTCCTGCATGGCAGTGATCAGGGCGCGGCAGAAATCCGGCAGGTCTTTGGGCACCTGCGCGGTAATGATATGGCCATCGCGTACGCAACCCTGGTCCACCCACGTCGCGCCGGCGTTTTCCAGGTCGTCCTTCAGGGCGTTGACGCTCGTGAGTCGCACACCTTTTACGATGCGCGCGCTGATCGGGACCCAGCCGCCGTGGCAAATGAACGCGATGGGGCGTTTGTCGGCGTCGAAGTCGCGGACGATCTCCAGCGCGCGCGGGTAGCGGCGCAATTTGTCCGGCGCGTAACCGCCCGGCACAACCAGCGCGGCGTAGTCGCGGGTTTTCACATCGTCGATCGTGAGATCCGGTTCCAGCGGATACCCGTTCTTCCCCGTGTATTTCTGGATCTTCGGCGTGGCGACGTCCACCTCCGCCCCCTCTTCGATCAGGCGCAGCTTGGGGTACCAGAGCTCGAGGTCTTCATAGATGTCCTCGGTGATGATGAGAACTTTTTTTCCTGCCAGTGAAGCCATAATTATCTCCTGTGTGGGTGCCTCGCTGCCCAGCCGGGGAGTGTCAATCCCGCAGCCAGCGCAGGAGTCTCACTTCGCGAGTGAGTACTTAACCCTCATTAAGACGGTAATTTTTATCCACGAATCGCACGAATGCACACGAACATGCTGGAAGGATGCGAGAGTCGGAGGGTGCTCGTGGTGGCGGTTGGAGGCTTTTCAAGTTTTCAAGTTTTTCAAGTTTTTTTCAAGTTTGGCGTATAGAAGCTTGAAACGTTTGCAGATAAATCAAGTTGGCGAAAATGGGGTAATTTCGCCACTTGAAAAACGATAATCCTCGCGTAAGGATTCGCCAGGGCCGTGGATTTCCGGCTTTCTTGCGCGATGGGCGGCTTTTTCCGCCAAGCGCAAAGACGCGGAAGCCACGCGGATTGGGCGCAGAAGTCCATCTGCCGTCGGTTACGGCGTTCGGGCTGCATAGTTTTCAAAGAACACGTTCAGCTTACTACGGGGGCACGTTTACACCAGGTTGCTGGGGCCCGTCACTTCCCTGGCGTACCCTTCAGGCGGGCGAAGTCCAATAAAGTCGAAAAGGATTTTTGGGCGAACGTGCGCTGGTGCGTGCGGGCAACTCCAGATGAAGGCCTTTGCTCGACGTGCCATGCTGATGAGGCCTTCAGTAAGAAAGGTTGGCGTCGAGCGTGCGAAGGCGACGCGCTCCCAAATCCCGACCACTTAACCCTTCGACGTAACTGATCTTGTCGCGAAGTATTTTCTGACGCTAGCAAATTAATTAGTGAAAACGTCAACCGTGTGGCTGTTGAAAAACCCTCTATCTTTGTTCGACCCCTCCAGGGTCGTCGGGAGATTACGATCAAGATCCGCAGGTTGCACCTGCGGCTATTCATGTTCGACACCTCCGGTGTCGGTTTTTCAACAGCCCCACCGTCAGCGAATTTACGGCCCACGACGAGTCCGCTGGGCGCGTGTCGAAAGGACTTAATTTCGCACGTCCCTGATTTTCGAAACCCGAGAAATCAGGCTCGAGAATCCCCCACTAGTACGAGTTCCAGTTATCCACGGTGGTCGCAGGGTCTGGAATTGCTCCATAGGTAGAATTAATCCCTGTGATGGGAGCAGTGATCGAATATATTTGCCTGCCATTCTCCAGCCTAACCGGAACCGGCGGGCTCTGGCCGCCGAGGAATGTTACGGACGCCGCTTCCTTTGAAGCGGGGTAAGCCGCTGGATAGGTAAGCCGTGCAGCTCTGAATTGTGTATATGGTTTGTTAAAAAGCACAGCGTCATCTTCACTGAACTCGACGTCAATCGTCGCCCCGGCAGTAAAGGTAACTCCACCAGGTGAGAGGGTAAAGGCGCCACGTACCTGCTTGGAGGTGACTTTAATTTCCTCTGCTCGAGTAAGGGTGATCGTCGTCGGTAAAGTTCCCGGATAGCTAACTACAGTGCTGCTGGTGGTCCTTAATGCTGGCTTATAAAAAGAACTCGCAGAATTGCCCAGTGTCCACGCCCCAGGCTGTGTCGTGAGAAGGTCCGTCGCATTGCTCACTTTGGCCTGCCATTCGCCATATTTGCCCGAAACTTTGTCTCCGGCATACGAAAAGAGCCCGGCAACGAGCAGAGTATCGCCCCGCATTGCCATATCAGAAACCCAGCCAAGGCCGTATTCATTGTCCGTGCCGCTTCCAAGCGCAGCCCAGGACGTCCCATTCCATTCTGCAATGCACTTTGCACTTACTGCACCCACGGTACTGAATCGTCCGCCGATATAAATGCTGTTACCAGACGCAACGATTGTGTTGATGTTGGTATTGATTCCTCCAATTTTAGGCGACCAGGCGGTTCCGTTCCACCGCGCGATATACCACGAGTATGGATCATAGGTAGCGGCCCAGAGATCACTGCCGCTGGCCGTGATGGTCTGCACATTTTCGTTAACATTAAGCGGGAGCGCAGACCAGGCAGTTCCGTTCCATTTGGCGATTGTCTTTGCACTGATTCCGCCTGCGGTAGTAAAGCTGCCGGAAGCATACAGGTTCCCGCCACAAATTGCTATGTTACTGACCGCACCATCCATTCCGGATCCCAGCGGCGACCACACCGACCCGTTCCACATGGCAATCCGGTTTAATACAGTGCTACCCGCCGCAGTGAAAGCGCCACCAACGTAGACCTTTTCCCCATCTGTTGCAATGGCATACACCCTCTCGTTCATGCCGGGCCCAAGTGCCGACCACTCGGTCCCGTTCCATTTCGCAATGTTACTGACGGTTGTTTCACCTGCGTGAGTAAACAACCCGCCTGCATAAACAGAATTTTGGTCTGCCGCCACAGCATAGACCGGGGCATACGTGTAGGAAGGGTGACTCATGCCGCTTCCAAGACTGGCCCAGGAACTGCCATTCCATTTTGCGATACAGTTCGCAGTGACGTCGCCAACGCCTGTGAAACTGCCACCGCAATACACGTCGTCACCTTTCACAGCCAGGCATGATAGCTGATCACTGAACCCAGCCTGCATATTGGACCATGAGGTTCCGTCCCACTGGGCAACATGATGTGCAAAGACGCTGCCGGCCTTGATAAAGGTGCCGCCGGCATAAAGCCGCGTGGGGCTGGCAGCCAGTGCGCGGACTTCATAATCAGTTGCCGTAAATCCACCCATACCTCCGCCTACCGAGAACCAGGAGGTTCCGTTCCATCCCGCCATCCCGGTGGTGCCGGGGATGATGCCTCCCGCACTTGTGAAAATACCGCCAACGAAAAGATTACCCTCACGAGCAGCCAGGCAATGCACTCGTGTAGACTGTAGCCCCGACACTGCTGACCATGAGGATCCGTCCCATTTATGGAGCACTTTGTTCGTATTTCCCTGCTCGCCACCCGCGTATAGTGCGTTGTCGTGCATTGCGAGTGCATAGACAGTTCCAACCATCCCTGTATTGTTCACGCCTGACCAGGTGGCATCTTTCCATTTTGCAATGGATGGTGCATACACCCCGCCCGCCTCAAAAAAATGGCCGCCCACATATAACTCGGTGCCGGAAGTCACCAGGGCGTTTGCCATAACGTTCAACCCACTACCGAGAGAAGACCACGTACTGCCGTTCCACCTGGCGATTCTGTTGGCCGGGGCAGCACCGGCAATTGTAAACGAGCCCGCTGCATACAAATCGTTTCCGATGGTTGCCAGGGCACTTACCGCTCCGCCGCTAACCCCCGCACCAAGGGGTGCCCAGGAAGCGCCGTCCCACCTCGCAATACCACTGGCGGCTATACCGCCGGCAGTAGTAAAAGCACCCCCGGCATAGACATAACCGCCGGCAATCGCGATCGCAGAGACGCTGCCACTCAGTCCACTTCCGAGACTGGACCATGAAGTCCCATCCCATTTCGCGATGTAGGCAGCGCGCACTTTTCCGATGTGCTCAAAGCTTCCACCGACATAGAGGTTCCCCTGCCCATCCACAGCAGTAGCCAGCACATCATTGTCGGCCGTTGCGGGGAAATTATCATCCCAGTAGGCATCGTCAGCATTTGTAGAAACAACCTTGGGCTGAGAGCTTATTTGCTCGGTCCTGACTCCCCCACCAGGAGCTGCGGCCGAAACTGTTAGGCTCGCTTGCAGAAGAACACCTGCGGCAAAAATGAGAAATCGGCTTGGCAGTGTCATCAATGGCCCCCTGGTGCAGATTGACACGCTGCACATCGTATTAGTTGCGATCCTTGAGGATCCGTTAGCGGCGAGTCAAGTTCCCGCTGCCACTCCTAAGCATACGAAAAATCTAGGGATATTGAAGATTGCGATACGGTTCTGGGGATGGTTCCGTGGACGGCTCGCGATTTCAGTTCTGGTCAAGCTATTGCCGAACTGGCTCGAGAATTCGGTCCATAGAATTCGAAGATTGCGCGACGAGTGACGGGGTTCTGAAGTGTGGTTTTAAGCTTGGGGGCTCGGCTGCTGGTTGTCGTCAGGAAAAGTGAAAACAAGCTTTTGCATTCTAAAGATTGCTGCGCAATCGGGTGGGTTGGTGGTGGACGGGTGTAGGGCTGGTGGATGTGGGCGGGAAGGTCGGCCATTCGGTAGAGTTAAATTCGGGGACGTCCCCGGTTAGTCCCCCTCCCTTCCTTTTCCTGGTCAGCGATTCGGCTTGCGTCGGAACGCCGCTTCCTTATTTTAGCACGCCCATGAACTTTAGTCAGCACTCCCGTAATGGTATTGCGCTAAGATCGAGCGACGCAACGGGCATGCTGCTTCGGAACCCGATGGGCATAGCCGTACGCAACCATTTGGAACATGCCGCGAAGGTCCAGCAGACCAGTTGCGAACTTCTCGTGCTCAAAGGCGTATAATGGGAACTTCACGCCACAAGACTGTCCTGAAGGCTCAAGTGGCGCACCTCGGATTCATAAAGGTCCAGCGACTGCTGAACCAAGCTGCAGGGAGGAACCCCAGAGGTGACCAATGATACCCAGGAGCTTCCGGATGCTTTGGCTACCATGCAGGCGACCATCGAGTGTGCCAGGGATGGCATCCTCGTGGTGGACAGCAACCAGAGGATAGCGTGCTGGAACAGTCAATTTGTTCAGATGTGGCGATTGCCAGTGGAACTTGTACAGAAAGAGCACAATGCAGATCTGCTACAGTACGCCGTTCAGCAGTTGTGTCGACCAGATGAGTATCTGGCTCAAACGCAGGAGATTTATAATTCGTGTCCCAGTGAGAGCTTTGACCTGGTAGAGTTCAAAGACGGCCGGATCTACGAACGTGTGTCGAAAATGCAGATGGTCAAAGGTAAGTACGGCGGCCGCGTGTGGAGTTACCGTGATGTAACCGAGCGGCGCATTGCCGAAGAAGCCCTGCAAAAAAGCGAGCGATATAATCTCAGTATTATGGAAAGCAGCAGAGACTGCATCAAGGTTATCAGTCTCCAGGGTGATCTGCTGTGGATGAGTAACAGTGGTCGGCGTAAACTTTGCATTGAAGACCCACATGAAGTGCTGGGGAAATCCTGGATAGGCTTTTGGTCAGCCCGTGACCAACCGATGGTACGCCAGGCGGTGAAGGATGCGGCAGCCGGCGGGGTTGGAACTTTTACCGCCGTATTTCCTGTGCAAGGCGTCGAAAGAATCTGGGACATCGTAATTACTCCAATTCTCGACTCCAGCGGCCAACCTTACCAGTTACTCGCCGTTTCACGCGATGTGACAGAAGAAAACAAAACCGTGCAAGCCCTTGAACAGAGTGAAGCGCTGCTGCGTACCGTGACAAATGAGGCGGGTGTAGGGCTTGTCGTGCTTGATAGTTCCCGACGTTATCTGTTTGTCAACGCAGCCTATGCGGAAATCCTCCGGCTACCCACTCCTGACATAATAGGCCGTCGCGTGGAGGATGTGCTCGGCGATCTATACGAGCAGGTCCGTCCTCATCTCGATTGTGCATTTTCCGGTGTGCCAGTTCATTACGAGCTCCAGGTTCCGGCGCCTACACCCAAGGAAACCAGTCGCTTCTACGAGGTTACTTACGATCCTCGAAAGGGTGAAGACGGTACGCCCCACATCCTTGTTCTCCTGGTGGATGTTACAACCCGCAAACAGGCCGAACAAGCCTTGCAGCGCCGTGAACAGGAGCTGCAGGCACTGGCGGACTCGATTCCGCAGCTCGCGTGGATGGCCGAACCTGATGGACACATCTTCTGGTATAATCATGGTTGGTACGAATATACCGGGACGACACTAGAGCAGATGGAAGGTTGGGGCTGGCAGTCAGTCCACGATCCAGAAATTCTTCCAAAAGTACTTTTGCAGTGGAAGGCCTCGATCGCCACAGGCCACCGGTTTGAGATGGAGTTCCCGTTGCGCGGATCGGACGGCACCTTCCGCTGGTTTCTCACGCGCGTAAACCCATTACGCGACGAGGCTGGTAGAATTGTCAGATGGTTTGGGACGAACACTGATATTGATCAGGTAAAGAAAGTCCGGGAGGCGCTGAGCGAAGAACGCCGTGTCCTCGAAGTGCTGAATAATACCGGCGCCATCATAGCGTCTCAACTGCAACTCGACGAACTGGTGCAGGCCGTGACAGATGCGGGTACGCAGTTGAGCGGGGCCAGGTTCGGCGCTTTCTTTTACAATGTGATTAACGACGCCGGTGAATCGTTACTGCTATACTCTTTAGCGGGAGCCCCGCGTAGCGCCTTTGACAAATTCGGTCTGCCGAGAAACACTCCTGTTTTCAACGCCACATTTCGGGGGCAAGGAGTTGTTCGATCGGCAGACATCACGAAGGACTCACGCTATGGCACAATGGCTCCGCATCACGGCATGCCAAAGGGCCACCTGCCTGTGCGTAGCTACCTGGCAGCCCCGGTTATCTCGCGTTCAGGTGAAGTGATTGGCGGCTTGTTCTTTGGCCACCCTGACGCAGAAGTCTTTACCGAACGTGCCGAACGCCTGATCATCGGCATAGCAGCCCAAGCAGCCGTGGCAATCGACAATGCGCGACTCTACGACGCGGCACAGCGGGAAATTGAGAAGCGCGAAAAGGCAGAGCACGCACTACGGGAGAGTGAGGAGCGCCTGCGAGCTGCGATTTCTGCCACCGGAAGCGGCACCTTCCGGTGGAACATCCCCGAGGCAACGCTGGAGGGTGACGAAACACTTTACCGGCTCTTTGGTTTGCCTGCAAATCATGGTGCGGTGGATCTTGATGTGCTCATGAATCGTGTGCATGCAGAAGACCGGCACCAAATGGCGGCGACAGTGGCGAGGTGCGTCAACGATGCCGCAGATATCAATATTGAGTTTCGAGTGGTGTGGCCGGATGGTTCGGTTCACTGGCTGTCTGAAATGGGCCGGATGTACACTGGGCCAGAAGGGCAGCCCAGCCATATGATCGGTGCCGCCATGGAGGTGACTGCACAGAAAACGTTGAATGCAGAATTTGAGGCGGCTCGCGATGCAGCCCTGGAGGCGAGCCGTGCAAAAAGCACATTCCTTGCCAACATGAGCCATGAGTTCCGCACTCCGCTGAACGCGATTATAGGGTATGCGGAACTGATGCACGAGCAAAGCGACGCTCTCGGGGACGAGCTGCGCGCCGACATTGCCAAAATACTTAACGCCGGACAGCACCTGCTGTCTCTTATCAGCGACATTCTTGACCTGTCAAAGATCGAAGCTGGCAAAATGCAGGTGGTCATCAGTACATTTGATGTCGCGAGCGTCGTCAACGAGTTGGCTGCTACCGTGTATCCACTTCTTTCCAAAAGGAGCAACCGGATTGTAGTACAAATTGCTGAAAATATCGGCACGATGGCAAGCGACGAGACCAAGCTGCGACAAATTCTTTTTAATCTGTTGAGCAACGCTGCAAAGTTCACCGAGATGGGGCAGGTTACCTTGACTGTTCACCGCCTGAGTCAGGCCGGAACGGATGTGATCAGTTTCCGAGTGGAGGACACTGGCATTGGGATGACTCCCGAGGAAATAAAACTCCTGTTCCGCGACTTTTCGCAGCTCGATTCTTCCAGCACACGGCGCCATGGCGGAACTGGTCTCGGCTTATCCATCAGCAAGCGATTCAGCAAAATGCTCAGTGGAGACATCACCGTGCAAAGTGAAAAGAACCAGGGCTCAGTCTTCACTCTCACAGTTCCCGCACAGTTGCTTTAATCTATTCTCGGCCACTATTCTTAAATGGAAACAGTCATGTGGGAGGCTGGCGCCGGCCACGATTTTTCCCCCGGTGGCATCGAGCTTCAAAGGCACACTTCAGCGGCTGAGTATCTTCGCCGCGAACATCGAAAACGCCCGCTCTTTGAACTGCTGCCGGAAACTGGTCCAGACGATGCTTCGTGATATTGTCCGCGACAAAGGGTTAGATTTGGGGTCAGCTCCCGATCAGTTTCTTTCCATGGCCGCGGCTGCCCGGCGACTGAACTTCCTCTGAAAATGCGGCCAGTGTATGAGCGGTTTTGAATGGGGTTTGGTGATGCACTTCAGATTCAAGGGGAGACTTTCCGCTCAAGCTGGTATGGATGCGCCTGGGGTTGTAGAAAGTCTCGATTAGTCGAACACCAGTAGCTCGGCCTGGCGTCGGCTTTGAGCGATTAGTCTGTCGAATAGCTCCGTCTTTAGTTCGCGAATGCTGGTCTGCGGTGCTCATGCTTGCGAGCTGAGAGGGTTAGCTGAACGCAGGCAACGGATAACCTCTCACTGGGTTCTCGTCACTGGGTTCTGAATCTCGCCGCATGTGTGAAAAGGATTTAAGGTGGACCGGCAATACAGCAGGGCATGCATCCGGCGGTAGATCAGGCGGCTGATAGCCTCACCATGTATTCCTCACTTGTAGTCCATCGCTTCAATGGGCTGTGCACCGCCGAGCCGGGTGTACACTTCGCTTGTCCCTGAATCCACCCACGGCGTATACGAATTCGTTCGAGAGTAGCCGAGGCGACAGAAGTAAATCCTGGAGCCGACCTTCTCAATCGACGGCCGCCAGATCTTATCCCCGTCCGAGTCTACCCACCTCACCGCTTTTAAGCCGTCAGGTCGGATAATCTCCAGGTAGGTTTCGTAAAAATCGCTACTCGGTTGCTGACCAAAGCGGATGGTGTAGGTGTCGAGCTTGTACTCGGCCACCGTTCTTCGGGCGGGCATCAGCCAGTCGAACGGAAAAAAATAGAGCATGCACCATAATGCAAAAGCCAGCAGGAGCGATCCGGGAAGGATGGCCATCCAGTGCTTGCGCGCCGCACCGTAAGCTAACAGCAGAGCGCCGGCCAGCAGGAACCCTATATGCAGAAATGCGACGACGAGCACACCACTTAGGATGCCGGCGTTAAAAGCTATGTCATTAGGAATTCAAGCGGCGCCCACATCGCCTATAACTCCTGCTCGTACCCCGCAACGGGTGCGCGACATTAGTCAGGCATTCGTTAGTGGATCTGAGGCTGACCAGGCAGTTGGATTGGCGTAAGTATGATCCCGCTGGTGGTGGCTTTCTCTGCCAGCGTAATGTAGCCCTTCCAAACATCGTCGGGTGAACTTGCCACTTTAACGCTGACGGTGCGCGCTCGCCCGAATGCCTGCTTTCCAAGTCTTGCAATGACATCGAAATGACCCGGGTGAAGTTTTTCACAACGGAAGCGTCCCGTATCATCAGAGAAAACCGGTTGTTGCGAGTAGATGTTAACTACCGGCATGTTGGGTGTGAGAATTGGCGCATTCGACGTCGTGTGTATTTGAAGCTCCTGACCCACGCTGTCAGCCGATTCCAGCGTCGAGACTGACAGCTTTGCGCCTGCAACCGGCCGTCCGTCACTGTCGATCACCTGTCCCTCAATACTTGCGCCGTCAGTGGGCATCACGATTTGAAGACCAACTGCGGGCGCGGTTGCCGAGGCAGTGGTCTGCACATAATCTGCATTCACGAAGCGCAGGGCGCATCGACGGGATGCGGGTGCTTCGAATCGAAAGGTTCCATCGTCGTTACATCTGTGCCACTGCTGCGGCTTGTTTTCCCTGTTTTCCCAACGAACCGCTATATAAACGTGTAGGATGGGTGATCCCTGCTCGTTTGTCACACGGCCTGAGATCTCCGCATTGTCAGCTTTTGCAGTGCTATTTGCTGCAACAGGGGCCGCGGCGGCCGTTACGGTTTGTGGTGAGGATTGCGCGAGGATGATGGGTGTGGCGGCCAGCGGCGTCGAGGACGCAGGGCTTTCGTGAATGCGGACAGGCGTCTCGCTGCTGATGACGTTTGGCTTCGCTCCGGCAGCTGCTACGGATGTCACTTGCGCAGGCCGGGAAAGATCTCGCGCGAGCGGGGGAGCAAGAACGCTTTCCGTTTTTGTCGAAGCAGGTGACGCTTTTATCCTGATGTCTGATTGTATGGTTTGTACTCTTCGACCACTCTCACCAGGTATGGTTACGGCAATTTGGTCCGTTGCAGGTGATCCCGATCCGAACCATATTACAGCTGCGACGGCTGCTGCTCCTAATCCTAATGCCGGCATGAGCTTTCCTCCTGGTAGTGGGTTTGATAAGACAGAAGTCCGTGGAATAGTGGCTTGCCTGATGAGCTGCTCGCGCGCCTGAGCAGGCAGCGAGATTGCGGCGCCGATAAGCGCAACAGCGCCGGCGACTCTCTGCTTGCGAGACGCAGGCGGTTTGAGATCGCGCTCCATATCAGCGGCGGTAAACTCTCGAAGGTTCGCGAGTGCGCGTTGAAGCTGGCGCGACACAGTGGACGGCTGAACGGATAGTTGTCGGGCCACTTCGCTTAGCGAGAGTCCCTCGCCGAAATGAAGCATCACTACATCGCGCTGGGACGGGGGCAGGGTAGAAATATAAGCGCGCAGGTTGACCGCCGTTTCATTGTCGGTGGCCTGCTCCATCGGCGTGGGGCGGCGATCCTTCACCTGTGCGAGCAGCTCGGATTCTGTGGTGACAAATTGTACGAGCCGGGAAGCACGGATCTGCTTTTTGCGCCAGTCGAACGCCAGGTTACGCGCCGTTCGCAAAACCCAGGGAGCAAATAATCGGGAGTTCCGAAGCGAGGCCAGGTTGAGAAACACGCGCAGAAACACTTCCTGTGTAAGGTCCTCGGCGCTTTCCCGGTCCCACAGAATGCTGTAGCCGACGGCGAACACGCTACCGTAGTAGCGCTCAACCAGGCGTGAGAATGCGAGCTGGTCGCCATCCCGTGCGGCGTCCGTCCACACCGCGTCGGTGTGCACGAGCTCATCGCTGAGTTCCGTCATTTACTTTCGACCCTGGTCATGCCCATTAATGACGACATCTGCAATTGCGCTTTGCACTCCACACCCGAATTCGTTATGAAAGAGCAGTTGGACGAAGCATCGCGGCCAAAGCGACGGCATCGCTAAAGCGAACCTGCTCTTGTTCCGCACCGTACAAATCTATTAGTCATTGTCTATTCTTTCTATAGTTGTCGCTTAATTTCATGTTTATCCTGCGTGCATACTGCTCCTAGTTCTCAATTCCATCACGCAGCGCGTAATTTCGAAACTTCCGATGTCCGGACGGAGAGGAGGGGCGCTTAAAGACAAGCTACGTCTGCTTTAAAGTGCGCCAGTAATGCGAAGCGTGCATTCGGGAACCAACGGAAGTCCCAAACACCCCCCAGCCTTCTCGAGCGCGTCAGCCGACCCATTTCTTATGGAGTATCAATTTTTAGGAGATCTAAATGAAACGTAAATTGCTCTCAATTGCCGTAAGCTGTACCTTGGTTTTGGTGCTGGCTTGTGCGCCCGGGGCCGCTCGCGCCCAGACTAACTATCAGCTCAGAGTCATGACCTGGAATATCAAAGGGGCGTGTTGTAATATGTCAGACGTGTTGGGGCGAATGAATAACCTCAGATACGGCGGCCATGGCCTGGACGTTATTTGCCTGCAAGAGTGCAGCAAAGACCAGGTAAAATATCTGGTAGGCGAACTTAAGTGGAAGAACTGGCGATTTGTCGAGGCAAAAAACGGTTGGGGAAACGGGATTATCTGTCGGTATAGATTTATAGCCGCAACGGGAAGAGGAAAGCTTTTGCCTCAAGTTGACGACGGTGAGATTCGTAATATAAAGGGTGTGAAATTTAACGTCTCACAACGACCCGTGTGGGTATTTAACACACATGTATCTCCTCATGCCGCCCCTGGGGTGACTGGGACCCGCACTCGTGCCCGTCAAACCGCAAGGGCGCGTGATTTCGCCGGCGGCAATCCAAATTCTACCGGTATCGGGCCTTACGATGCCACTCTAGTTTGCGGCGACTTTAACGACGTTCGAAATATGGACGTTGACTATTTGGACAGCGCATGGAAACGAATGGACGCAACCTTCGAAGACACTTGGTATCGGCTGCTTCCCGCGTGGTCGGGCTCCACGGTGCCGACCTGTGTATATGAAAACTATGGCCTGTTCGGCTGCACGAGAGATAGACGTACGGTCAACCGTCGAATTGACTACATCTGGCGCAAGCGAAACAGCCTGCTCACTCCAATATCAATTGGCGTAGATAACCAGGCCGACATGATCTCCGATCACTTGCCGGTATTCGCGACCTTCCGGGTCGAAACATTGGGTTTTGCAAATGCTGAGCAACCCAAGGATGACAAAATCGTCCAGGTAGTATGTGGCCATGATGAGGATGGAGGGGGAGGCGGTTCAGCACCCGCAAACCCGCCAGACTATGAATATGTACCAAATGATGATCCTTCGTTGTATCCCAACGACGAGATCGTAGTCGGAGACGATGTAATAGATCCGCCTCCAACCTATGACCCGCCGATGGGAGATGGGGTTTCGTGAGGCCGTAGAAGATTCCATAATTCACGGAAAACACGGCCCTGGTTAGTAGTTAGCGACTGGGAACTGCCATGGCAATTTCCCGTCGGGCTAAATAACCTCCGGAAAGGGGCGCGGCACCTGCCGCGCCCGTTTTTCCGGGGAGAACGCCGATAATATTTAAAGGCGGACTGGCATGAAAAAACAAATAGATTCCGCTGTGTTGCTTCCCATAGCGAGTGTGATTTTCGCGCTGCTCGCCATTGCCGGTGTTCACTCCCTCGCGCACGTGACCGAAAAGGGCAGGGTGAGGTCCCTCGCCAGTAAAACTATCGCGGACGCTAGATCTGAGCATGGTGAAAATAGCATTCCTACCAAAGTGGCCATGCTGGGTACTTCCGAAAAACCGCAAAACTCTGCGCCATCTGTTCGGCGGGGCAGAAGGGCATTAATTCCTCTCCACGAATTGCGAGGCGATGCAACCACGACCTCCTTTTACTCGACTGTCAATTTAGAGGTTGGGCACTATACCCCCCCCGCTGAGCCTGTTAAAGATCCGGCAATTGCTCGTTCTATGATCGAAGAAGCGGGAGTTGCGAAAGATCATATGATGGAGGTGGGCTTCCTGAGTTCGATCAATCCAATTGCCGTGCTACAGCTCCGGCGAGAAGGTATCGAGCTACTCGAGCAGCACTACAACGCCAGCCACCATATTCCCGCCCGCACAGCGGTCCAAGACCTATTAGGCCAAGTGGTTACCGCGGACTCCAAGAGCGCTTTAATGCGAATGTACAATGATACGATTGCGACTCCAGAAGAGCGCGTGAACGCGGCTGAAAATTTGCTGCGCCTGCATAATCGAGATCCACGTCTGATAACAGCCGCGGAAGTGCGCGAAATAAGTGAGCAATTGAAGCTCCACTACCAAGCTGGCCTTGCGAATGAATTCCGCGCACATGCGGTCCTCGCTCTTAAGCTTGCCGGTAAAGAAAACTTGTCATTTTTTGAGCAGGCGCTTACGACGGAGCAGGATCAGGGTCTTAGAGATTTGCTCCAGCACATTGTAAGCGAGCTCTCCGGAAATCGACTGGCATCTCCCGGATAGGCAAAGGTTTTGAAGAGCGTTAAAAACGGGGATATCCATGATAAGGAGCATGGGTTTGGAGAAAGGGCGATGATGAACGTTATGTCTGGGACTGACGTGTGAGGTTGCGGCGCTCCTACAGGACGCAAGTGAGTGAGGTCCCACAATCCTGGGGCTTCACCCCAAGCTTTGTTGCGTCGCCGCGTTGCGGCGGAACAAGGAATTTTCACTAGTCGTACAATTGCCAATCGTGGGAGGTGGTGATGCCGCCGCCGGAGTTTCCGACGAGCGCGGAGATGAGCTGCGCATCGGAAGCGGACGCGGACTCTAGCCGCACGTACACCCAGCACGGCGCGCTGGTGATCCAGGTTGCAATGAAACGGCCGGCACTGGCCTGCGAAGAGTTTGCCGAGGCGCGCTGCACCAAGGTGTTGACGGGGCATACGGGATCGAGCGCTTCGCCTGCGAGCGACTGGAAGACGGTGACGGTTGCCGGATTGGCTGAGGTTGCGTTTGGGTCGGCCGCGATGATGCGCAAGGTTGTGCCGGCCGTGGGCAGCCATGTTTTGTACCAGGCATCTGGAATGGTGTCGCAGCCGCCAGTGCAGCAGGTGGAACTGCCGCAGGCGGTAAGCGCACCGGAGAACGCAACGCCGCTTTGCATGTTCTGCGCGGTGAGTGGTTCGTCGTTGGGCACTGTTTTGGGACAAGCCTGGTTTGTGCCGGCGTTGAACTGCGACTTGTTCTGCGCGACGGAGAGAATGGCGCCGTCGGTGCCGAACACGTTGCCCTGGCCCTTGGCATTCCACACGGCAAGGAGGTCGGTGCCGTCCATGGCTAAACGCGCATCCGCGTTGTCGACCAGGCCCTCCTGCGGACTGAGAACGTACGGGCTGGCGCAGACGAGCTGGGCGGGTTGGCTGTTGGTACCGCCGCCGGGATCGGCGTGCGCCATATAGATTGCACCATTCGCGTTCCCGGTGCCGCGGCGCCAGCACAGGTGGATTTGTCCTGCGGAATCAGCAAGCAGGTCGTCGAGGCGATCGTCCTCGCGATCGACTTTTGCAAAGTCGGGAAGCAGGAGTTTTGGCTCGGTCCACGCGGTGGAACTGTTTGGTGTTGTGGAGTAGTAGAGGTCGAGGTCTTCACCGCCCCGCCAGTTTTCCTGCATGGACCACACCGCCAGCCAGAAGCCGCTGGTTGCGCGTGGTACCCAGCAGATTTGCGGGTTCACGATTTCGCTCGTGGTGCTTCGAACGATTTGCCTGGTGCCTCCCATCAGAACCCGCAGTTCCGTGTCGTCGGTGGCATGTGGCGGATCACTGGTGGCGGGTTTGACCACGTAGATGTCCATCGAGCTCTCGGACACGGTGGTGCCGGCAGACTGGCTGTAATCGACGGTCATAAATGCTGGTGACGCATAGGGTGTGAGGTCGGGTTCGGCAGGGATGACGTTCGCGTTGATGGGAAGCGTGGAAGAATTCTGCCACGATCCGCTGAGGGGCTGAGTTCGCGTGAACACCGTGCGGCAGCAGGAACAGACCGAGCCGTCGCCTTCCTGCCCGTTGCGAATCCATGTCGCGCTCCATTCGGCGCCCGAGCCGACGGGACGAAGTATGAGATGGGGGTTCGTGGGTGCGGTGCCGCTGCACGTGAGATCGGTGTCGGATAGTTCCTGTGCGGGGTCCCACGCGCCAGCGGCAGCGGGCATCCTGATGAGCTTGATCTTCGTGGCGGTCGCAAAGATGATTCGCCACTCGTTGTTGCCGAACACGATCTTCAGCGGCTGGGAAGTAACAGCCGGTTCGAGGGCGCCATTGTACGCAATGGTCGCAGGGGACCACGACCTGCCCTTATTGATCGAGCTGGCGACGACGACGTTTCCGTCTGAGTTCCATGCGGCGATCATCGATCCTGCGCCGGTGGCGACACTGGGCGATGCCTGCCTGGCGGATCCGCCCGGTGGCATCAGTGTGACGGCACCGGGCGCCTGGTTGCCCCAACTGATGGTGAGTTGCTGGTCGAACTGGCGGGTGAGATCGGGCGAGCGGACACTGACAAGGTACTGGGCGGTGGCTTTGGTTCGATAGCTGACAGTCCATTTGCCGAGCGGGTCAGCAGCATTCTGCACGAGTGCGTTGGCCGTGTCGGTGGCACGGTACACTTTGATCACCGGAATCGCACCACCGGGGTCGCTGAAGAACACCTTCAGGGTATCGCCGACCGGCACAGTCACTTTGTACCAGACGCCGTTGGGAGCGTTGTACGTCAGCGGGCCATGCAGCATCGATCCGTTCTGCTCGCTGGTGAGAACGTGCGCGCGGACTGCGGCGTCGTTTGTCGGGTAGTTGTCGACGGAAAGATTGGCAGTGCCTGTGAATCCGAACTTCACGATTACCTGCGGCGACTGACCAATGATGGGCGACGACGTCACATCGCTGTTGTTCACCTCGAGAGCGGTCCCGGTGGCGATGGCATTGTTGTTGGGGCTGTATTTGAGCGGATCGTAAACCGCGGCTGTGGCGGGAGCGGGGCAGTTGACCACGATCCTGCGATCGGTATCAAGCGGGTAGCTGACCACGCGATACGTCAGCCCGGAACCGGACTGCTTTGTTGGACCGTGATACGAGATCGTACGCACGTTTACGGTGGGGCCAAATGCCGGACGGTCGAAAAGGAAGGGAACCAGGCGCTGCAGATAGGCCTGGTTGCCGAGCGGCGTGAGGTGAATGCCGTCCTCGACTACATAGTCGGGGTGGCGCGCGGATGTGTAGGGCGGGAAATCGGCATAGTGGGGCACGAAAGCGTGAGGAACAAACGCGTGGGGCGCGGAGGGATCGGGTACAAAGCTCAGTCCGTACGACGTGGATAAATCGCTGAGCCCGCGATTCAATATACGAACGGCGCGATCGCGGATTGCTTTGTCGCGGAACTTCAGCGCAGCGCCGTCCTGGCCGTGCGCCATGAGGTGATAGCCCTGGACGATCACGCGGACGTTCTGCGCATTGTAGGCGGCCATTGCGCGTACAAGCCGCTCGAGGACGTCGTAGTTGCCGTTGCATCCGTCGGACAGCATGTCGGTGCCACAGACGATGTCTTCGCACAGCTCCTCCTGCTGGGCGAACTGGGCAGGCTGGCGGCAGGGTGCGAAGCCGTAGTCGAGGCCGTTGAAGCCCGCCAGCATTACGATGGTGGATGGACGGCCGAAGCCGGTATAGGAGTCGGGCGTGGTACCGGGCGAAAACAGTCGGTCCAACATCATACGAAGGCGGAAAGTGCCCAGGCCAAGAGAGCCGAAGTTGACGGAGAGCGGAACGATGGGATTGAACGAATTGGGTGGAGCGTAGCGGAAGTCGCCACGAAAGAGATACGTGATGGTGTCGCCAAGAAATGCGATGTCGCCTTCCTGCCATTTCAAGGATGGGTCGGGGTCGCCCTGGTCGTTCTTAAAGGATTCGGCATCGGTGCAGAGGATGCAGTTTTGCACGCGGATGGCAGCGGCGTAAAGAAGCGCGCAATAGTCGGTGAACCCATTCGCAGCGCAGGAATTGCGGCAGGACCAGTCGCAGATCTCGGCGGTACAATCGCCGGAGGAAGTGGCTGGCAGTGGAGGTGGCGGAAGGGTGCAGGTGCACGCCGGGCAATCTTCGGCAGGCAGGCTGGAGGGACCCATGAGTACTAGAAGACAGACGAAAATGGATGCTCGGCAGAGCCGTCTCATAACCGGCGAACGCAGCCCTTTGGCGGGCGAGCCGTGAGGATCCATCGCTGTAATGTGGTCTACCATTAATTCGTATTCGGTTCTGTGTGCCGAATTGAGCTCGTCTTCCGCACTCAAACTGGATAGAAACTTCTGATTCGGCACAACTAGTTATAAGCCCGAGTGCTAAAAATTGCCGGCGTGCAGACTTTACCAGTTTGCATAGGGTTCCGGGCGAATCTTCCCGCTGGCAAACACAGCCATGCGGATGAACGGTTTGTAAAAATTGCGCGTTGAATGGTCAACCTCGACTCTAGTTCTTACGTCGAAGCTGATTGCGAGAAAAACAGGGGTAGAACGGCATGGGACTGAACGGACGGCAGTTGCATTGCAGGCAGGCGGTAGCGGCAGCAGCTGTTGCTGCACTTTGTGTGCTCGCGGCGATGCCTGTGTGTGCGGTCGTGCAAAGTTCGAAGCCGAATATCCTGCTCATTGTCGCGGACGACCTTGGGTTCAGCGACCTTGGCTGTTACGGCAGCGAGATTGCCACGCCGAACCTGGACAAGCTGGCAGCAGAGGGTGTGCGGTTTTCACAATTCTACAATGGCACGCGGTGCTGCCCGTCGCGGGCGTCGCTGCTGACGGGATTGTACGCGCACAAAGCGGGCGTGGGACTGATGGTGAGCGACAACGGCACGAGCTTTCCAGCTTACCGTGGTTTCCTGACGACGAACAGCCTGACGCTCGCCGAAGCGCTGAAGCCGGCAGGCTATCGCACCTACATGGTGGGCAAATGGCACCTGTCGCAGAAGGTGACTCCGGTGCATCGTGGCTTCGATGAGTTCTATGGCATGCTCGGCGGCATTAACCATTTTTTCGCGGAGAAGCCAGGTTACCGCCGTTTGCCTGAAGGCAGGCCAGTGCGGCAGTATGATGCGGGCAAGTTTTATGCGACGGATGTGTTTGGCGATTACGCGCTGGATTTCATCAATGACGCCCGCACCAGCGCATCGCAGCCGTGGTTTCTTTACCTGGCATTCAGTGCGCCGCATTTTCCGCTGCACGCACTGCCGGAGGACATCGCGAAGTACGCATCCATGTATCAGCAGGGCTGGGACAAAATACGGGAAGGACGCCTGGAGCGGCAGAAGCGCCTTGGACTTATCGACGCAGACACGACGCTTCCACCACGCAGCACGATTCCGCCGAACTGGGTGGCGGACCCGCATGGGTGGTCGGGCAAGGAAAACCCCGCATGGGAAAGTATCCAGCCGGCGCGGCAGCGTGACCTGGCGCGGCGCATGGCGGTGTACGCCGCGATGGTGGACCGGCTGGACCAAAATGTAGGGCGTGTGCTGGAGGACCTGCGCGCGCATGGCGATCTCGACAACACTATTGTTCTTTTCCTGTCGGATAACGGGGCCTGTGCGGAGTGGGACCCGTGGGGATTCGATAAGAGCTCCGGGACGGACAATGTTCTACACACCGAAGCAGAACTGGATGATATGGGAGGCCCCGCGAGTTACCTGAGCTACGGCAGCGGCTGGGCCAATGCGTCCAACACGCCGCTTCGGCTGTATAAACACTACATTCACGAGGGAGGAATTTCGTCGCCATTGATCGTGCACTGGCCGGCGCAATTGAAAGCGGATGGTGCCTGGCGAAAGCAGGCTGGTCACGTCATTGATGTGATGCCAACGCTGCTGGAGGTAGCGGGTGTGTCGTATCCGGAGACACGTTCGGGTCACGAGCTTCCGGCGCTGGCGGGCGTCAGCCTGCTGCCGGCATTGCGTGGGGAGCCGCTGCAACGCGAGTATCTTGCGTGGGAGCATGAGGGCAATCGCGGCATCCGCGTGGGAGATTGGAAGCTGGTGTCGGTTGGCGCGAATGCGTGGGAGCTTTACGATATGAGGAAGGACCGGCTGGAGCTGCTTAATCGTGCGGATGCGGAACCCGATCTCGTAAAGCAGATGAGCGACAAATGGGACCTATGGGCGGCGGAAAACCAGGTGCTGCCGCAACCAGCATTGAAACCATAGTGCGGCGTCCCATTCGTTCACTGGTTTTGTGTGCCGTCGAGGTCGAAAGCTTCCTGAAGTATAGCTATGAACTTCTGGGACGGCACACTAGTGCGGCGTTGCTGAAAAAGAGTTGCCGCATGGGTGCACATGCGTTAGCGGCTGCGGACAGATGCTATTTTGAAGGCTGGCAAGGAATGTTAACGCCGCATGATTGATGAGGCTGTGGAAAGCGAAGAGCCACCGCGCAAGGGCGTGCGGCTGCTGGAAACGACAGCGGTCGAAGTGTACCAGCCGTCTGCAGGCGTCCCTGTGGTTTACGAAGCGCAACCGGTGCCGGACGCCTACAACAGGCCATTGCATTCCAAGACGGTGGCGATGCTTTTCAATGTTATGCTGCCGATCGCGGCGTTTGTTAACCTCGGGAGCGCCGTAGTAAGCTATGCCATGGCCAGCAGTGGTGCGTTCCTGCCGGGCTTTTATAATTTCCTGGGCTCAACTGACCTTAGTCTGTTCCTATGGGTGCCGGCGGTCGTGGCACTGGTGGCGATTCTCGTGACCTCTTTTACCTATGTGCTTTCGCTGGATGATCGGCGCGAGCGGCGTCCGGTGAGACGCCTGCACGTATTGTGGGCGAGCTTCTTCATATTCCTCTCGGGCGCAGCGCTTGGCGCGCTGAAGGTGACACCTGAAATGGTATGGCCATTTCTTTGCGCGCTGGTGCTCTCGTTGCTGCTGCCGTTTGCGATGCAGGGGTTGGAAGTAATGATCGCCGGGGCGCTGACAAAATCGGCGGAAGGTTTCCTGCAAACGAATGGACCGTCGGCGGCGCGGGGAATTGCGCGCACATCTTTGCGTTTCAGGCCCGGGGATCGGCATGCCGAGCAGGTGTACGGGCTTGCGCTGGCGCGTACGGGGCGGGGCGCGGCGGCATTGCCATACCTGGTGCGGAACTCGTCCGAGATTACGAAGCAGCCAGCGCCCGTGATAGCGGCGCTGGTGGACGTGTTCGAAGCCGCGGGTAACGAGGAGCACTCTCTGCTGGCCCTGGAGACCGTATATCGCGTGGCACCGTCGAAGAAGATCTTCGAGCGGCTGATGAACCGCTGGCGCTCACTGGGACGCAAAGAAGATGTGCTGCGCGAGTTGCAGGCACTGCCGCCAAAGGACCGGAAGCGCTGGCATGAGACATTGCAGGAACTGATTTTCGAAAACGGCGACATTGAGAGATGCCGGGCGTTCTGCCGTGAAATTGAAATGTCGGAGGGTCCGCCCTTCGCGCAGGCACACCGCTGTTACACCCGGCTGCTGGAGTTGCACCCGCAGGACCTGCCAACGCACCGCGCGCTGATTGAACTGGGACGCCGACGTGGCGATGCCGATCAATCTGCCGTCCTGCTCGAGCAGGTGATCGAAATGGATGAGGCGCATGCACTGCCGGATCGACGCGGCCTTGTTGCATATTACTGGTCGCGGGGCGACCGGAAAAACATGCTGCGGCATCTCAACCGCATCTACGAGCAGGGGCAGGCCACGCTCGATGAGAAACTGCGCATCGTGGAGGAGTGTTTTACCGAGGGGGATTTCGCGCGGGTGGAGGCACTGGTGGGCGAGGATTCGGACCTGGGCAGCAGCCCGCGCGCTCTGATGACACTGGCGCATGCACTGGTGGAACGGAATCGCGAGGAAGAAAGTCTCGATACGATCCAGAAAATACGCCAGCTGGTGCCGGAAGGTGAATTGCTCGGCACCGCGGAGGGGCTGGAGAAAAACATCCGTTCGCGACTGCTGACCGGGGAGCTGGACATTTTGCGGCAGAAAATGAACGACGCGCCGGACGACCTGAATTTGAGATTCGAGTATTACGACAAGCTCGTCCCCAATGGTGAATCCGAGCGGGTGGTGAGCGAGCTGGAAGATTTCCTGCGAAGAAAACCGGAGCAACTGCCGCGTGTTCAGCGTGAGATACGACAACTGGTGACACGGCATGGCCGCGATATGCGTCTGCTTGGTTATCTTGCGGATCTAAACTTGCGCGAAGGTGATGTCGCGCGCGCGTTTGAGCTGTACGAGGAACGCGTCCAGGGCAAGCCCAACGCGGCGGCCCTGTTGCACGAAAGCTGCCAGAAGATTCTGCAAACCGCGCCGGAATATCTACCTGCTCTTTTGACCGAGGTGGATTATTTCTCAAAAATAAACGAGCCGGTGCAGGCGCTGGAGTACCTTGACCGGTACCACGGGGCAGGCGGCGACCGAAACGCGCGGCTCCGCAACCTGGAGCTGGATGCGGCGCTGGCAGCGGGCAAACTTGAACGTGCGGAAGCGGCAGGCAAACTGATGCTGCAAAGCGATTCGACAAATGCGGAGTTTCTCGCGCGCATGGCACAGATCGCGATGGACCTGCACCACTTCGGAGAGGCGACTGCGTACCTGCAGCGTGCACAGCAGATCGATCCCGACAACGAACTGTATCCCCCACTGCTTCGTGTGATCGACAAAAAGCAGAAGCGATTTCGTATCGAGGAGATACGTCAGCTTGTTGCGGAAGGAAAAGCGGATGCCGCTTTGCACGAGGAAATGGGAGACCTGTACCAGGACATAGGCGAGTACAGCGCAGCCATGACGGAATATCAGCGCGCGAGCCATGGCGCACCGGAGCGCCATGTCGCGCGGGCGAAGCTTGGTTATGTATTTGCGCGCAGGGGGCTGCACCAGGAAGCGGACGAAACGCTACATGAGACGGCATTGCGGACGGACATGGCACCTGAGGAACTGGCTGTGTTGAAGGAGCTGTTTTATAAGTCGGCGGAGTTGATGTCCGAGGGCGGTGAAACCGAAGGTGCGCTTCGTGTGTTTCGCCGGGTGCTGCGCATTGAGGCCGGATATAAAGATGTTGTGGCGCACGTGGAGCGCTTACAAAGGGCGGAGAAGAAGAAGTAGATTGGCGACCCAGGTTAAACACTTAACACCATACAGCTCAAACCGGCGTGGGCTTTTTCTTGCGCTGGACCAATGTTCGCGGCGAATGCATACAAAATGAGTGCGCGAAGAGCCCAGGTAACCCAGACCTGCCCGAGTTGCGATACGATCCAGGAACTGCCGGCGATCTTCTGCTGGCATTGCGGTGCGCCGCTGATGCGGATCTCGTACTGGTACATCGCATTTTTCCTGTCGTTCACGGCGGCGATGTTCGGCATCTATGGACTCTACGCACAAAGCATGGTATGGCCGATCCCGCTCTACCTGTTTCACGTCCTGATCTTTGTGGCACTGTCGCTGATTATTACGCGGCGCTATTACTGGACGAGCTTCCGGGTGATCCTGTGGACGCTGCTGCTTCTGTACGCGATGACGTTCCTGGTTCTGTCGGCGGTTAACTTTTTTCACAATCTTTCGACGGACGTGATCGAGGTGATGCAGCACGTGCGAGCCACGTACCTCGGGATTGCGGTGCTTGGCGGCATGGCGCTGTTTAACCTGATTCTCGGCTCGGTGGCGCTGACACGGCGGTTCAAGTTCACGCTGGCGTACCGCATCTTTGTGACGTTTCTGATTCTACTCGCGTACGCGGGGGGTAAGCTGCTGGAAGAACCGGATCTCGGCGAGCCTAAGAAAATGAGCGCGCTGGCGATGTGGCTTCCGGATACCACGATCTCCGAGTTCCTTAATGTGCTGTCGGTAAACCTTCTACGGATCCTGACGGCAGAAATGGTGGTCTACTCGGTCGTGCTGAGTTTCGCGCCCGCGAATGCGAAGTTTGCCCCGATTGCGCGCAAGATCCTCAGGCCGCAACACTCCGACCGGCAGGCACAGAGCATCGTGCTGAATGCCACTTCCCAGATCACACTGGCCATTGTGAGGGCCGGCATTTACATCCAATACTTCTTTATCACCTTATGGAAGACGCTGAGCAACTACGCCTGGGGTATGTACCGCGTGCTTCGCCGGCTGACGATCGATTTCGTAACGCCGGTGGTATCGCTCGGCATCGCTTCGTTCCTGCTGGCCGTGATCTCCGAACACATTGCCGCGTACCTGACCGGAGTACCAAATCCCCGGCTGGTTTTCATTCCGGGCATTCACGCGCCACTCGCCATGATCGGAATTTCAGTTCTTGGTGTGGTGCTGGTGCACATGCTGTTTCTTGCGGCGGTTACAAAGTTCAGCCTGGCGGACCTGTGGCGCTGCAATGCGCTGCTGGCGCTGTGGATCGGGCCGTTCTTTTTTGCCGTGTTCCTGTTCGTCAGCTTGTCTTTGATTGCAACAGGCACGGTGTTGAGGCGCTGGGGACATGATAAGTTTCCATACCATTTTGGCCCGCTGACACTGGTTGCCGCAGTGGTGATGATCCTGATGGTTGGATTTGCATTGCTGTACCGGCAACGCGGCCACACTGAGGGCCTGGGGGTGGGAGTGAGGCGAAGACTGATGCTTGCGGCCCCGGCGCCGCATGCAGACGACGATCAAGGGAGCGCGAAATGAACCTTAGAGAACGTTACTACGTGCTGGATCTGTACACGAAGGCCATGACGGTGTTCTGGCTGCCGTTTATCATTATCATGATGTTCCTGGGGCTTTCCATCGGCTGGCAAATCCATGGTTTTGTGTTCGGGTTCTTTAATGCATTTTTATTTGGGCTGGTGCTGGGGTTACCCATGGTTCTGTTCGGGCAGGCGGCAGGCGCTTTCCTGGACCAGGCAGAGATGCTGGTAAACCTGAAGGAAGAAGCAGAGGAAGATAACTAAGGTGGTCGAACGTTAGTTCGTAATCAGTTGTGGTCGGCCAGGATTCGTACCATGTTTTTCGGTTTCCGGCGCCCCTTCAGGGCGCGAAAAATGGGGTGCTGTAACCCCAGGGCTGCGGACTCCAAAAAGCCGGAGTCCTTACCCTGGGCTATGTCCCGCTGCACCTTCGGTGCAAAAAACCTAAACTGAATTATGCGGGCTGCGGACTCCAAAAAGCCGGAGTCCTTACCCTGGGCTATGTCCCGCTGCACCTTCGGTGCAAAAAACTTGAACTGAATTATGGGGGCTGCGGACTCCAAAAAGC
>JBPCLP010000035.1:0-116170 GCA_051003195.1 Candidatus Sumerlaeaceae bacterium
TCGAGCTCGGACGGCACACAAAACCAGTGAACGAATTAATGGGACACCACACCAGTGTGTCGTCCCAGAAGTTCATAGCTATACTTCAGGAATGTTTCGAGCTCGGACGGCACACAAAACCAGTGAGCGAATTAATGGGACACCGCCCTGAGTTTTCGAACGCGCGGGATGACAAGAGAGCCAGCCATCGCTGCAAATCCGCACATACCGGCGAGCGCGACTACCCACGACATTGTCCAACCCGATGGACGATAAGTAAGTTCCACCACGTGCTCCCGACCGTCCGACGGCAGCGGTACTCCGATCATCCACAGGTTCACGCACGCGACGGGAAAAGGTTTGTCGTCCACGCGCGCTGTCCAGCCCGGCAGCCAGGTGGTTCGTACAATAGCCAGCGCCGGTCCGCTTGCAGGCGTTGTCACATGAAAGCGCAGTTCATGCGGTGCTTGTGATTTCTCAAATACGACACGAGCTGGGCCCGGGTTTTCGGCTGACGTAGTGCTTGTTGCATCCACCCCGCCCGTCCAGCGTGCAAGTGGCTCGCGAAACTTTTCGTCTATAATATCGATGTCGCCGGCCAGCGGCGCATACTGGTGTGACAAGTTCCTGCCATCCAGGTGCACGAAACGGGTACTGACCTTCACCATGCATGCAGTGGATAATACCTCGCGGATGCTTAACAGGCGTCGGGGTTGCAGCCTGAAATCATAATCCTCTGTAACTGTCTCATCCATCACATAGCGGATTGCTTCGCCGCCGTAACGTCGCCCGATGTAGTGCGCGGCCGTCTGGCCGGACTCTGGCTGCGGACGTCTGCGCGCATCAGGTGCAAGCGGGTCATACGCGCCTCCGCCTGCGTCTTCCAACCCGTCGATCGTTTGTGCAATGTTACCCAGCGATTGCGGAAGTGAAATTCGCCAGCGCTCGCCACGTTCGCGCGCTCTTGTTATAGCACTCCGCAATTCGCCGTCGATGCGTGAAGGGAATCCAGTTTCCGTCACGCGGAGCTCCGGTACGAGCAAAGGCCAATTTTGCAGCGCCGGGGCCGCCGCCATGCAGATTGCCAAAAGCCCCAGTGCAGCGCCGGGCGCGCGGCGGGCAATTGCGAAACCGGTTCCGGCAACTAGCGTCCAGCCCATCGCCAGCAGTAATGAGTGGTTAATCACCACAAGCAGTGCGGCCGGGTCCGATTTGATGCTCTGCAGAAGAGCGATCATTGGCGGCCATGCGGCGCTTTGGAGATCCGACATCAGTACCAGCTTGTTTGCGATCTGTCGCGGCCACAAATGAAGAGCGCCCGAACACGCCAGCAGCAGTATTGCATACAGACAAGTACCGGCGAAAGCGGCACGGCAGAACTGTTGCAGAGCAGGTGCATCTCGCGGCACCATTCGCCACCTGAAGGGCCAGTGACCGCGCATTGTTCCGTCACTTGCCGCCTTGGCAAGCACGTTGGCCGCAAGGCCCGCAAGCAGCACTGTGCCAAGTACAACAAGTACCAGCGCGCGCGTCGGCTCCCGAAACATCGATGCACCGGGTAATGTTAAGCCGGCCATCATTAGCGTCCCCAGCAGAACCAACCCCACCGCCGCGCGCCGGACCGTGCTGTGTAACGACCCCACGACTGTTCGTGGGCCATCAGCTCCGGGTTGAAACAACCGGCGCAGGTTAAACATACCCGCAACTCCAGCGAATGCCAATAGCATCATGATCACGCCCGGATGAGTCACCGTATCCCATGCAGCGCGGTTCAAAAAATGAAAGTCATGCAGCCCCGTACCCAGCGGCGCAGGCAGTAAATATTCCATCATAACGGCCGTAAGCATGCCATTCGAAACGACGTTTGTGATGACTGAGGTACGGGAAGAGAACGGTACGTATAGCGCCGTTGGAAGCCATTGTGGCGCCGCCAGCGCGACCGCCATGCCGCCAGCGAAGCCGAGCCGCAGCAGATTCGTAGCGGTACGTTTCCAGCCTGCCGGAAAAGCCGCAGCAATGGCGACGGTCGCCTGCGCCCATACGCAATAATACACCATCTGTGGCGCTCCGGCCAATAGCAGCATCGCAGTAGCGAATGACGCTACAAGCCACCACTTAAGCCGACGATTTGCCTGCTGTTCATCCGGCAAACTATCGTCATGCGCGCAGGCGGCAATCACGGCAAAAACCGCCACGGGAAGCCACGTTAGACTGAAGATCATGGTTAAATGACCGATAAAGTAGCGGCCCACCACCACCGGCCCTGCACTCCAGGCAATGGCCAGACCCGCAGCAGACCGTGCATCAAAACGCAAGCCGCGATAGAGTACCCATGCCATGAGCAGGGGGGTGAGTACGAGATGTAACCCGACCTCGACCATCAGGCCTCGTGATCCATCGGGAACGAACCACAAACACAGCAACCGTGGAGGGTAAAGCAGCGCAGGCTGCACCGATTCTATGACAGGGTAGCCCGCGAACAGGTGGGGGTTCCACAACGGAAACACTCCCTGCGCGAACCATGTACCCAGGAACATGCGCTGCGGTCGGAAAAAGAACTCAAAGTCGGGGCCTTTTTTGCCTGGCACCACGTCGATGCCTTTGGACCAGAAAATAGCCGAGATGACAACAATGCCCGTTAGTAGAATGAAAATACCGGCCATTGCCTCGTAGTTATGTCGGCTCTTTAAGTGCACGAGCCTACGCTAAAACGATCGGCGATTTATTGAAATCTGGTCCACTAAGGCCGGAACCGGAACGGATACGAGAGTCCATTAGTTCCACCTCAACACTGGGAAAAGCGTTGTCCATTACCGATGCGGTCGATACTTGATCAAGGCACACACCTTGCACGCTGTCGCGCAGCAGAGAAACATAGAACTGGGTTGTAGATTGTCTGGTGAGTAGCCTCTCTTGATTCATCGGACCTCCAATGCCTGGCATTACGAACAAAAAGCACTGATATGAAAACCTTGCTACCCAAAGAATCGATCACACTGATAAGCACTTAATGGTAGAGCCGATATCATCCGCAGCATTCGCCACAGCAGCCGGCGCAGTCGCGCATGTGACTGCCATTGGCGAAGACGTGCTGCGCGTTTTCTTTATCATCTTCCTGATTGTTCTGAACGGGTTCTTCGTTGCCGCGGAATTCGCAATTGTTAAAGTGCGGGGTACAAAACTCCAGGCACTGGCCGACCGCGGTTCACGCCGTGCGAAGATGGCCCAGCATGTCCTGGAGAACCTGGACGAATACCTTAGTGCATGTCAGCTCGGAATTACCATCGCCTCGATCGTCCTTGGCGCCGTGGGCGAACACTTCATGCGCGCGCGGGTGGTCGAGCCGCTGCTCGGGCATCTTCCGTTCATATCAGACAAGGTTGCCAGCGCGATAGCCTTTATCCTTGGCACCGGCATTATCGTTTTTCTGCACGTGGTGCTGGGCGAACAGGCACCCAAGTACGTTGCGATTCAGCGCAGTGAACCCACAGCTCTCTGGTGCGCGTACCCTCTTAAGTGGTTTTTTCTCATCCTCTATCCGTTCATCGTGGTGCTAAACACATCGGCTAACTGGTTGTTGCGACTGGTTGGAATTGACGATCCAGGCGGACATGACGTCCCACACTCGGAAGACGAGCTACGGATGATTGTTGCGGAGAGCCAGAGAACCGGCAACCTGACACGCGATAAACTGGACCTGCTGGAGAACATTTTCGATTTCTCGAACGTTCTCGTTCGACAGATCATGGTCCCGCGCACCGAAGTCGCTGTCTTCGATCTGCGGCGCCCGCTGGGCGAAAACCTCGGTACCGCGGAGCGGACAGCGCACAGCCGCTATCCACTCGTGGACGGCGACATCGATCACGTGGTCGGCGTCATTCACATGAAAGATTTGTTCTGGCAGTTAAAGGACATGGAGCTCTCCCCCCAGGCCGCGGGAGAAGCGGCAGAGCGCCGCAACCCAATGATTGCCGGCGGAGACATCGCTTCACGCCCCCCTTCCACTGGCGCACAGTTTCTTACAGCAATTGCGCGTGAGGCCCTCTATGTGCCAGAGACGGCGCGCATTAACACGCTGCTGCGCGAATTTCAGTCCAAGCGAATCCACATGGCCATGGTGGTAGACGAGTACGGCGGCGTCACCGGCCTTGTAACTTTCGAGAACGTGATCGAGGAGATCGTCGGCGAGGTGCAGGACGAATTCGACCAGGAAGTACCACGCATCAAGCAGGTAAGTGAGCGCGAGTTCATGCTCGATGGAGCTACAACCCTCGACGAAGTAAACGACGCGGCGGATCTGGAACTCGAGAGTGACGAGGCGGACACGATTGGTGGTTACGTGCTCAGCCTGCTCGGGAAGATTCCGAAGCCCGGCGACAAAGTCATGGCACCGGGAGTGGAGCTGATGGTGCGCGAGATGCGCCGACAGCGGATTCACCGGGTCTCGGCCCGTGTGCTTACTCCCGAAGAGATTGAAGCAGCGAATGAGAAGCCGGTGGAAGACGAGCTTTCGGGGAATTCGACAGAGTTTTGAACGCGTCGCGTCTGACGTGGCGCCGCGTGACTACTCACTGTGCAATTGCGGCGACAGTTACTCTGGCAGTGGCCATCTGTGCCCCATTGGCCGGGGGCGGAATTTCACTTCGTAAAGCCATGGCAACCGCACCCTGGCAGGAGCTTGATTCACCCGACGCACTGATCTTCTGGGCCACACGTGTGCCACGCGTCCTCGCCGCACTGCTCACCGGTGGTGCACTTGCACTTGCCGGGCTGGCCTACCAGTGCGTGCTGCGGAACCCGCTCGCCGAGCCTTACATCCTTGGCGTTTCCGCAGGGGCCGGCATGGGCAAGGCCCTCGTTGTGCTGTTCTGGGGAAGTATGGTTTCGATTCTCGGCGTGTTCAGCTCAATCGTGTTTTGTTTCCTTGGAGCGCTTGTGCCGCTCCTGTTTCTGCAGGGCCTGGCATTGCGGCAACGCCGCTTTGCACCAGTCACCTTGCTGTTGGCCGGGGTGATGCTCAACGTCGTCCTCTCAGCAGCGATGATGCTCGTCCTGGTGTTCGCACCACCCGATTCTGCCCGTCAGGTGCAACTGTGGTGGCTCGGCAGCCTCGACCTGGTCGGATTTCGCCAGTTTTACATGACCTGCCCGGTGGTGCTGTTCGCCGCGGGCGTCATCGTGTTGCGTGGCCGGGCCATGAACGTTCTCGGGTTTGATTCGGCCACCGCCGCACAACTGGGCCTGGACGTTGAACGCGAGGTTCGCGTGCTGCTTTGGAGCGCCACCTTGCTCGCCAGCGCTGTAGTTGCGCTGGCGGGACCCATTGGCTTTATCGGCCTTGTGGTACCGCACCTGCTGCGTCGGGTGTTTGGTGTCGATAATCGGCTGCTCGCACCGCTTTGCCTGTTCTATGGCGCCGCGTTCCTGATGCTTTGCGACCTGATCGGGTGGCGGGGAGCATCCGTTTTAGGCTTGTCTTCAACAATGGAAGTCCCGGTCGGCGTGGTAACTGCCTTGCTGGGCGGACCGCTTTTTCTGCTCCTATTGGTCCGGGGTACGCTTTCCGGGGAAATTCGCGGCTAAGTAAAGTGTAACCCTCAAAAATGCCAGTGTACGAATACTACTGCCCGGCAAACGCATGCTCCGTAGAGGTTGTGCACTCTATTACCGAACGCATCGCGACCTGGGGTGAACTTTGTGCCCGCGGCAAAGCGCAATTGGGCGACACGCCTGCAGATTCTCCCGTGGAGCGGCTGCTCTTTGCCCCCGGCGTTTCGACCCCGGCCGGCGATTCGCGCCTCAAAGAACTCGGATTTACAAAACTGGTCAAGCGCGACACAGGTGTTTACGAAAACGTCACGGCCTCAGGCGCGGAGTCGCGATACATGAACGCCGGGGATGCATCTACTCTTCCGCAGCTGTCGAAGAAAATTCGGGATTGAAGGTGACGCTATGGACCGCGTCAACTCTCCACGCTGCTACGATGTCTTATCAGCAGATTATTGCGGCGGATGAGCATCGGCTTTCCGTTGGCCTGGAGAACTAAATGCGGGACATGTGCAATTTGAAGCAGCCGGACGATCGCAGCGCGCCAAATGTTTGTCTTCCATGGCTGACTGCCCTGTGCATGCTGACGCTTCCAGCTTTAGCCTGGGCGCAGAACCGGCCCGCCGCCGTACGCAGTGCTGAGTCGCCTGTAGGGTCCGCGACCCCGGCTTCCAGCCTCGCCACCAGTTTGCCTGCATTTTATCAGCCGCAGGATGGTGGCGCCCGCTTCAATTCAAACGAGCCCCGCATCGTGCCTGACATCGAGGAGCTTTCGCGTCTGCGGCACACGGCCCCGCAATGGCTGCAACAATCGCTCGCGTTTCCATCTCCCACAGAGCTGCTGCGCTACCTGGGACGCGAACCTGCAGCGACGCGAGAACGTGCTGTTGCCTCCATCAGGCAAGTCATTACACCGGCTTACATACCGCAGGGCCTGCAGGAGCACCTCATCCCACTGGCCCGATGGGCTGTCCTGTATGAGGATTGGAGAAAGCACGGAGGCATCGATGTTTTTCTCACCAAATACGAGATCAATGGTTTCGCCATTCTCCTTATCGAATCTCATAACCATATCGTACTCATCGCGCGCGAGCAGAAGGGCAGCCGCAGCCGCGAGTTCGCGGGCATGCTGCAACTGGTGCAGCACTACGCGGATGTTCTGCTCAGTGAGACGCTCAAACCCGCAACTCCCGAATCGCTGCAGACGTTTCGCACCAGCCTCGCCCCTCCCTATATTTACGGTTACTATACGCCGAAAATTGACGCATTGACCGGCGAGAGCTCCCCCGGAGACCTCGTCACCACGGCTGGCGGGCAGCCGAACGAGTCCTCTACAAGCGCCCGCGCCACCGCAGTGCGCTACTTCTGCAACGGGGAGTTCGTGGCACTGATGCTACTGAAGCCGATAAGGGCCGGTGAGTTAAAAAACCCGTTCGACCCTCGGTTTGAACCTCTGAACCTTGCCCAGGGTGAACAGATTCCGTTCTGGGAAGAGCAGTCCCCGGCTGCGCGCCCCGACTTGCCCGATGCCGAAGAGCTGCGCCGCAGACAGGTGCGCGAATACCTCGGCAACTTCTTCTACGACCAGGAAGGAAACGCACTTACCGATCGAATTCCCGTACAGGACCTCGAGCGCGAGTTCAGCGAGCTGTCGCGCGAGCAGAAGGTCGATATCGCCAGGCGCAAGATCATCGACGAGAACTATTCCTCGGGAATGGCTGCCTTCGCCGCTGGCGAAACGACGCCGGCATTGGAGGCGTGGACCCGAATCCTGCAATTCGAACCCGAGAACGCGCGCGCCGCCATATTGCTGCAAGTTGCGATTAAACAGCGCGCCAAGGTGGCATACGGCGGCAATAGCGAAATCGCGCGTCGCGCCGAACCCGCCATTCAGCAGTCGCTCGACGCAATCGCGCGCCAGCAGACGCTGCTTTCGTTACGCCAGCAACAGGAGGGAATCGAGCTTGCCAAGGAGCGGGCCATCCAGGACTCGCGAACCAAGGCGCTCGACTTCTTCAGCGAAGGCGCATACCCCGAAGCCTTGCGCGAATGGGACCGGCTGCTGAGTGTCGACCCGGGCAATGCAAACGCGCTGCTGTTCAAGGAGATATGCGAAACCAAAATCAAGCAGGCAGCGCGTACGCGCACGCGGCCGATCCCCGCAGCCACTCAGCCAAAAACACAGACCAGGCCACTTGCAACGCCCACACCCGCCGGCAGGTAGCGGCCGGGCTTGAATACCTTGGCACGCGCTTAGTAAAACCTGATGCTTTACGGCATGGGGGTATAGCTCAGTTGGGAGAGCGATACGTTCGCAACGTATAGGCCAGGGGTTCGAATCCCCTTACCTCCACCATCGATGGCCGGGTGCGGGTTTTCCAACCCGCCAGGTAGTTGATCCCCGCGCGCATCGCACCGATATTCCTGGGAGCGCCCTCGTCCCGAGGGCACAGATGATTCTCGCGCGCAGCGCACCGCGCACATTGCGACACCTCTCGACAAATGCGGACCTGACCCCAGAATTCAGGCTAAAGCCTGTACTCCGAACGGGGCTGTCCTGCGAACGGGGCGATCCTCTGTGCGCTTGCGTTGGCCCAGGCTAAAGCCTGTACTCCGAACGGGCCTGTATTGCGGACGGGTTTTCAAGTTTTCAAACGTTTTTCAAGTTTGCGGTGTAGAAGATTGAAATGCCTGCAGATAAATCAAGTTGGCGAAAATGGGGTAATTTCGCCACTTGAAAAACGGTAATCCTCGCGTAAGAATTCGCGGGGGCCGTGGGGGTCCCGGCAGCGGCGCTTGCGGATGGGCGGTTTTCCGCCAGGCGCAAGGACGCAAAATGCTACGCGGATTGGGCGCAGAAGTCCCTTTGCGGTTGGTCACGGCGTTCAGGCTGCATGGTTGTCAAAGAACGGGTTCACTTACTACGGATGCACGTTTACACCAGTTTTGGGGGCGTGTCACTTCCCGGGCGTACCCTTAGGGTGAGTTAAGTCCAATAAAGTCGAAAGAGATTTTTGGGCGAACGTGCGCTGAGGCGACGATCACGGCGCCATGAAATCCAGCCGCTGCTGTCGAGGTGCAGTCTCGAACGTCCAAAGCGCGGCAGCACGTTGTATTTTGTTGTCGGGATCGGGAATACCCGTACCGGGCGCGATGAATGCACGGAATGCGGCTATACGGCTGGTTGGAGCCACCTGACCAAGCGGTATAACCCTTGCCCAATCGTTGCCTGCATTTAGCCACCGCAACAGTGGACCATGCAGCGGCCCTGCCGCTCCAAAGTCGGGAACATTGCCTTTTCCCCAGAACACTCGAGGAATCGCGACCTTCACCATTCGATCAGTCGTGCCCGTAAACACATGGCTCTCGAATTTCCTGCGGATGAAAAAGCGATCCTTCGCGAACGTGCGTGTCTTGATACTGGGGGCATTTGGATGAGCCTCATGGGGATGTAGCTGACCAGGATTCGCCGTATCGTCGGTCGCTACCGGTGCACAATATGCCAGTTTCACATTCTGTGTGCTCACTGCGCTCGCAATCCCGTTCAGGTAAAGGGCTACAGAAGCTTCTTTTGCCGTCTGGGTGGGACCATTTTTGGCAGAAGCATAGTAGTTATCGGACGGCATGATGACCCAGCCTGCCGGGCAATTCAGGGCCGGAGGTTTGATCTTTATAAGACTTCTGGCGGCTGCGGCCTCCGCATTGATTTGCGCATTTGCTTCTCCTGGAACTTCGTCGGAGCTGGCAACGAGCACGTGATAGCCCGCCAGCTTCGGCAAAAGGTTTGCATTACCTCCAGCATTGGTGGGATCCGCAAATTCCTCAGCCAGCGCCGCAGTGAACTGTGGCATGGGGTGAGGGCCCTGGCACGCCTTCACCGCAACCCATTGCACGTTTAGATCCACGAGGTCCCGCACGAGCGTTTTGAGGCCAGCCCTGTAATTGGCGGATGGCATATCCGGCACGACAACGGTTGCATTCGCTGCCACGTTGACCGCGCGACTCACATCCTCAATAAACATCCCCTTGCCGACGAATATGTCCGTCGCTGCCGCCGGCAGGGCATACCACGGCGCAATCACCAGCATAGTGCATAAGCCAATGGCTTTCATCATCGAAGTTCTCCCTGGCAGGAATGAGAATAACACAAAGGAAAGTGACTCAGGGGACGCACTGGCTATTCGGGTCACCCTCGCCGCCGATAAACACACCTATAATCTGGCCGAAGTTGTCCGGACAGGCCGGGCACGCCTCAATCATATTTTGTAACGATGCAGAGGTGACATACTCGGCCGGTGGCTGCTGTCTTTTTAATTGTTCACATATGCATAGCAGGCAGGGGTCGGTCGTCTCCTTGCATGCAGCGAAAACGCGGGCGCCAGCCCGTTTGAAAAGGATTCGGTCCCTCTCAACCGCAGCACTGCCGGCCGATAATGTTGAAGCGGTTGTCTGGCCGGTTTCAGGCTTTGGGTCGACGCCCTGTGAAGTCACGGTGCCCGCGATAAGGAGAACAGCGGCTGACAGCAGGCTGCGATGGCGGTACTTCATGGTGCACCTCAATGGAGACGGAGTGACGAAGTGTTCGTGTACAGTGGTTCTGGATTTGGCAGCTTCAAGTGGATAGTTCAAACTGGCCTTAGCCATGGTCGCAGGTTATAAGCGTTGGCCGAAGCGGCGAATCCGGACAGGGAGCTGACACAGATTGGGAGAGATTAATTCTGCCTGTTCCCTTGTTTCTCGGTTGTCGCAGGTACAATATGTGCGCAACATGTGGAAAAGTATTGCAATCAATCCACAAGATATGGTTTGCAAAGAACCTAAATACTTCGTCCCCAGACAGGCCCCTCATGCCCGGTAAAAACGTCCTTCTGATTGAGCCTGGTTACAAGAACAAATACCCCCCTTTGGGACTGATGAAAATAGCCCAGTATCACGGGCCTCAAGGTAAGCAGGACAACGTCCGGTTTATCAAAGGCTGCGACCGAACCGTTCTTGAACAGAGTTGGGACCGGATTTACGTCACCACACTTTTCTCGTTTGAATGGAAACGAATAGCAGAGACAATCGATTTCGCTTTGCTTGCTTCCGGAAATAGCCCCCAGAACGTCTTTGTTGGTGGAATTGCCGCGTCGCTAATGCACGAGGCGTTCACCACCGAAAAGCGCTGGGCCGGTGTTCGCATTATTAAGGGCCTCCTTAACAAAGCCCCAGCTATCTCCCTAGAGCTCGACGTTTTCGCAGAGGAGCTCTACTCGGAGGATACAACCAGCCAACCTATTGAAGATCTCATTCCTGACTATAACATTCTCGGCCAAGTTGATTATCCATATGCCGTGCATGATGCATACTTTGCATATGCATCCCGCGGCTGCGTCCGCAAATGCAGCTTTTGCGGAGTTCCCAAACTAGAAGGCGATCTGTACGACACGCCGTCTCTGAGCGCTGTCGTTAACGGGATCGAAAAGCTATATGGTCCGAAAAAGGACCTTATCCTCATGGACAACAATATTGTCGCATCATCGAGGTTCAAGGAAGTGATGGCTGAAATCCGCGACCTCGGGTTTACACGAGGCGCGAAGCTTCGGCGTGGCAGATCGCAGGTGTTGCGGCGTGTCGACTTTAACCAAGGAGTCGATGCGCGAATTCTTTGTAAAGACCCAGTATTTCTGCGCGAGCTCGCAACCATTTGTACCAATCCACTTCGTATCGCTTTCGACCACTTGGGCTTTAAGCGGCAGTATGAAACATCCATCAGATTCGCACATGAGGTCGGGCTGAACGATCTGTCGAATTACATGCTCTATAATTTCAACGATAGTCCAGAAGACCTATATGAACGCATGTGGCTAAATATCGAGCTAAACGTGGAACTGAACATTCGTATCTTCTCGTTTCCAATGCGCTATCAGCCGACGGACTCTAAGGAGAGATCGTACGTTGGAAAGCGGTGGAACAAATATTACCTTCGTTCCATGCAGCTCATACTTCAGGCCACACACGGAATCGTAAGTGGGGCGCCATCATTCTTCCGCCGCGCTTTCGGATCCACCGCAGAGGAGTTCACAACCCTCCTCATAAAACCTCACAAATTTATTTTTAACCGGGCTTGGTTTGAAGAACACGATGGTAGGCCGGAGTTGGATGAGTACGAAGCACTTGCTCGAAAGCTGTCGCCTTCCGACCGCGTTGATCTGCTGGAGACGCTCTCCAAATTCGAGTATAACGGCCTCTATAACTTTGCACGAAGCACAATCAGCAATCGTCGAGTAGCTGAGATTTTCGAATTGTACAAGCCAATCAATAGCAAGCAGGAAGCGGAAATCCGCGAGAAGCAGGCAAAGAAACAGTGGGACAAAATGACAGCTGTTGCCGCAGTACCTGACGACCAACGGGTTGAAGACGCAGGTCTCGAACTTGAACCAACTCTCATGGCAGCGGAGTTCTGAAAATGCCAACAGCGCAAACCGACATCGTAATAGGAAAAGATGTACTGGAACTGCTGAGCAGCGCTATGTACGTTGATCCGCTTTCTATTTACCGTGAGTATGTGCAGAATTCGGCGGATGCAATTGACCAAGCACTCGGTGCCGGCCTCTACCGCCAAGGTACATTGCCACGCATAGATATCACACTTGATCCTAGTACTCGCAGAGCGGTGATTCGCGATAACGGAGTCGGCGTAAGTAGGGCGCAGTTTACGCGAACACTCTCGGCGATTGGTGCTAGCAAAAAGCGCGGATCAGCAGCACGTGGTTTTCGCGGAGTAGGGCGGCTTGCCGGCCTGGGCTACTGTAAAGAGCTGCTAATGCGCAGCAGGTCTCTGGGCGACAATCACGTATCTGAGATTCGTTGGGATTGCATCAGACTCACCGAACTGCTTCGAGAATCCTGCGAACAAACCCTGCAGGAGATCGTACGGGAGATCACTGCAGTTTCGCAGCGTCCTGCTTCCGATGCTGATCCAGCGCATTTTTTTGAGGTCGAGCTTTGCGGCGTAATTCGGTATCGAAATGACCTACTACTCAATGAACTAGCGATCCAAGACTACCTCTCCCAAGTTGGACCTGTTCCTTTTCACCCGGAATTTACACATGCGGAAGAGATTCAGAGGTTTCTCCACCAGCATGCCGTTGCAAATTCTTACTCAGTTACGCTTAATGGAGCAGAGGTCTATCGGCCATACCGCGATTGCTTTGAACTTACTCCCAAACTGACTGACAGGTTCACTTCACTAGAGACGTTTTGCCTACCTTCCATTTCCGAGGGATTGGATGCTGTAGGTTGGGTTTTGCATAGTAACTATCACGGGGCATTTCCCGAGAGACTTGGTATCAAAGGTCTCCGGGTTCGAGCTGGTAACATTCAAATCGGGGACTCGCGCTTGCTTGACTGTGTATTTCCGGAGGAGCGGTTCAATGCATGGACGGTTGGCGAATGTCATATCACCTCGCGCAAGCTGGTTCCAAACGGACGTCGCGACGCCTTTGAGCAGAACTCGCACTATGCGAATTTAGTGAAGAACCTAATGCCTTATGCAAAGGCGATCACAAAGCACTGTCGCGAGTTTTCAGCGAGACGGGCCAGGGAGCGGAAGGCTGCAGTAGGTGCTGCAATGGAGTCGTTTGACTGGCCTAAAGCTAAATTGTTTCTAAATGAGAATTGGAAACTTTCAGTCCCCAAAGCTACCCGCAACAAGCTAGAAAAACTCCTGCAAACAAAGGGGCTAAAATTCTCACAGGTGGTGCAAATACTCCTAGGCGACAGCCCGAGTTCCAAATAGGTCGACCTGGGGTTTAGGAAAAGCTAGAGGAGGCATGTCATCGTACGTCCTTCCATTGAGCAGCCTCCCGGTGACATGCTTGCGCGTGCCGCCCCATTGCTTAAAGAAGAATTGAGATCCGGCTTGTTCACATTGGCCAAGAATGCTTTGAACCCATTCTTCCTTCATGGGACGTGATCCGGGACCGCTCTCGCCACCCACTATCACCCAGTGGATACCCTCTAAGGATAAATTGTCGATTGGCCCGATCAATGGTTCACAGGAAAGAAAGCGCGTTTTCGCGGGCACCTTCCGAAGGTCATCGATCCGATGCGTTACCTTCGAGTCTTCAACGCTGACGCCCATCCAAACATTAGGAGGCCAGGGTAGTCGCGAGCTAAGCTCCAAAAGGCGAGTGCTTCGTTTTGTCAGCACCTGAAAGGTATGCTGCGGACAAGCTGCCATTGTCGCGAACACCTGCGCAATAAATTCAACAGGTACTTTCTCATGGAATAGATCACTCATGGAATTTACAAATACAATGCGCGGTTTTTTCCAGCTTAACGGAGCAGAAAGAAAGTCCGCATGAAGCGTCACCTCGAAGCCGTTGGCATAATGAGGCTGGCCCATCGCCTGCAGACGCAAGGCCATCCGCTCAGCATAGCAGTTTTTACATCCGGCGCTTACCTTGCTGCAACCGGTAACCGGATTCCAAGTGACCTCGGTCCATTCTATTGAGGAACCGCCCATTTACTTCTCCCGATCGACTGCCGGCGGATTTAACTCAATAACCGGGCGAACACCATCTAGACGATAAAGTTTTTCGCTTACCAACTCTGCCAGTTCCTTTTGGGACGTAAGCTCTGGGAGACCCGTCGGCTGATATAGAAACTCCACGTAAAAGTGTACCATGGTTGCGGAAGAATGATACACATAGGGCGTAAGCGAACGCACCTTGAATCCGTTCGTTTTTCCAATCTGCCAGCAGCAAAACGGGAAGCACAGTTTCAGACGAGTTGCTTGATTCTTCTCATGGGCCTTACAACACTCTTTAACATTCTGCCATCCGGACAATGCCACCGGAATTTGGCTGATCAAATCAACATACTCTCTCGCGCCAGTGTCGCGCGCATTAAAGCTACAGATCAGTACAAACGATCGAGTCGCCTGTGCGTGCCGGGAACATAGAGCGCGTAGCAGCTGAATGGATTGTGGAGTCTGATTTCCGCGCGTATAAAAAAATCCACCGTAGAAATCCAAATTGTAGAGATCGTGGCAATCGCTTGTGCTTAGCAGGTATTGCTGAACACTTGATGGACCGATAAAGTGGATTGGAATTCCCAAGTTAATGTAATCCCAATGGATTCGCATATCATCGAGGACCGTCTCATCCTGTTCGACTGCTGTGACGCTCCCGAGTTCAGTTTGCCACTCTTGAACATCGAGGAACTCAATACTGGGTAGTCCGCAATAGGAAAGACCTGCCGATGCTGCACGGCGAACACGATAATCGGCTAAGTGACGACGATCTTGTCGTCTAAGTTCGCGTTTTTCTGAGCTGTCTGGAAAACGGTTTTTAGGCATTGATTAAATCGCGTGATCGAAATACGTCCTCGATCTCTTTACACACCACCGTAAAAGTTTCCGGATCGTTCCCGATGTGATTAGATAATACTTCATATACTTCCGAGAGCAGCTCTTCGAAATTTGTACGGCTCGAACCAGATCCCGCAGGCGGAACAGGTTTAGGACCTTTTGATTTTTTGCGTTTATCCTTTGGAGCTGGCTTCCGTTTGCTAATTTTTTCCAGCGCTCTTAAAATCGCAGTTCGTGCCTTCTTTGTAGCATCTTGAAGCAAGAGCTCACGAGTACGTAGTTTCACCTTATCAGACGGACGCGGGCCTTTTGTTAGACTTTCTTGTTTCTTAATTAATTCCTGGAGGCGTTCTGCCTCTTCCGGGTCTGACTTACCGCTATCGATAAATGCCTGTGCTTCATCTATCTGCTTCAGATAGCTATTCAGCGCCGATAAAGCGCGGCTTTCCGCAATACGATCTTCATAAAATCCTCTGATGGACTCAATAGCTTTTCGTGATTGCATATCCAATTCAAGGCCGCTGCGCGGTGTATCAGGAACGATATCAGCATGAGTCAGGTGAACTTCGCCAACGTGCCAATTCAGATGTGGCGCGCTTTCTAAACGCACCTTGTCCGACAATCCATAATGTGAAGCGTCTTCCTCGTCATAGATACTCGAACCGCCGACTGCGATATTATGGACTCTAAGACGAAAACTACGGAATTCAAAATTGCGAAGGGTTATGGATCTAGTGTTTGAGCAATGCCATGCCCATCCATACTCTACGCCATTGTTCTCGAGCTTTGAAAAGTGCGGACCATCTAACCCGTTTGGAAACTGCCGGAAAACCTCTGTATTATCTACAATGATTGGAAGCTCCCGATAGTCCTCCACCTTTTCGCGCAACCACTGGGTTACTACAGTGGCATGGTCGAAGTTCGGGTCAATGCGACATGGAAGAATCTGGCTGACAATACGGCAAAGCTCATTGGCTTCGGCCAATCGCTGGTGGTCCCCATGAAGTCCTTTTAGCTTAACTATCGTATAATGTTCCGCCTTCGGAGCATCTTCACGGTGAACATGAAATTTGCCATCAAGCAGTTGCTTGATATTTATATTATCATCAACGTGTTTCCTGATCGCTGCAAAGTTAATCGTTAGCTTGAAGCGCGAGGAAACACCAACTTTCGTTGTGATCAGTTCGAGCTCGTCACAGGCTTGGAAGCCTGCCCAAATACCTATCCCTCGAAAACCAGCAAGCTCAGGATCATGGGATTTAGATGTTAGTCCAATACCTTTCGCGTTACGAACTGCAATCTCGTCCATTCCAATGCCATTGTCTTGAATTGAGATTGAACTAGCAGAAAGGATTCGGATGTGTACGGTTGCCTTCTCGGCTTCTGCCAGAGTTGGTGGACCTTGGTTTTTCCACAAATCAAAATAGGCGTCGCGCCCATTTTGCACATATTCTCGCAGAACTGCCTGATGATTGTAAATACCTTCTGCCAGATTCCTCAGCAATCGCGCACCGATTAAATCAATGCTGAATTCGTCTTTAACCGTTTCCCAAGTCATCGTTGCTCCTATCGTTGATGGCGGATTGTTTAACTTGGCCCCACCTTTTTTGCCGAAGGGCTAAATCCAAAATTTGCACACGTTTTACTTTGCGACCCACAACGACATGGGCATTGCCGCGGGATAGCTGGAAAAAATCTGAATCCGGGATTCCCTCCCCCGCGGATGAAATCATCTTCTTCAGCACCGGAAGCGTATTGGCACCAAGCTGGAACAGAAGCTTGGTGGCGGTATTCGCAAACGCGACCTCGCTAAAATCCTTCGGTTGCTGGGATGCTATGAGTAGTCCGACACCGAACTTGCGACCCTCACGTAAGATTCGTTCTACTGGCGAGCTATGATCAATTCGAAGCTTGTGTGCTTCATCCAACACGATAAAGCCGCGTAATTTCGATGGACCCGTCGATTCAATATGGCCAATAAAGTTCCAAAGCAACAGTTCTGTGACAGCTGATTCGAGGGAACGTTCCAAGCCTTTCAGTTGGACAATTGTTACCTGTCCCGCGCGGAGTAAGTTATCCCAAGAAAGACGTACGCCGTTATCTCGAAAGGTGTCGTATACAAACACCGTCGACAGATGCGACGCAACCGAGGCTGCACTTCTTGCTTTCGGCCCTGTTCCTCTAGCGATTTCGGCAAGTCGTCCCTCTAAGTCTGCAAATGAAGGCGGATTATTAGCCCAGCTCTTTTCATCGTCAGCAACGATGCCTCGATCCGCCATTATATCGATAATTGCTTGCCGAAGAATCGAATGCTGCTGAACTCCGATTCGATACACTCTTCCGAATGTATCTGCGATACGTTGAGCAACATTTACTGGACCGAGTAAATCTGAAGCGAAAAGCGAAAGTGGATTAAGATTAATCCCTTGTCGACTAGCCAAAATCTCAATGGGCTTAGCTGCGTCCAAAAATTCCGGGGGCAGGGCTTCTAAAGAGAATCCTTGTCCGTAATCGAAGATGATTGTTGGTATGCCGAGCTTCGAGAGCTCAGCGACTACGCACGTGATCCCATACGTTTTCCCGGACCCGCTCGCACCAAGAACTAACATGTGGGGATTCTGTTGTCCACTACTCGGCTCAGGGTCCCAGTAAACATCAGTTGCGGCCAGTGGATCAGTACCAAGCAGGACCGCAGCAGAAGAACGTGTGCTTGTTTCAACAAAAGGTTGGCTATTGATTTCTTCTTCGGGCGGACCGGAATAGCAATTAGAGTAAGTTCCCATTTTCATGTGAGCGGCAATTGCTGCAACCTGAGATCGTGTTAGGCCAAGAGACGCTCCAATTTCAGCACGGTCTTCGCCAAGCTTCAGCCTATCTCGCACTTGCTGTCGCACGGATTCGGTAAGCTTGATTGGCATTATTCTATCATGCTTGATGTGGTAATCAGACCACTCTTAGGCAATTCAGCGACCAAAGGTCGGAAGACCTTTTCAAATCTATGTAGTCTTTGAAGAAGCCACTCGTGCTGTGCAGGCCAGTCGGTGCGGTTGTGGATATCGGCGTCACGCCGGACGTAAAGTCGGCGCAGGCGGACGCCGGGCTTTTTGTGCCAGCAGACTTCATCTGGCTCAAGGGCCGCCTCGATTTCAACGCGTCGTTCGGCGAGCTGCTCATATATTGCGGCGGATTCTTCGCTGTCGCACAGGACTTCCATCCGAAGCTCGCCAATTGACCAACTGTTACGTGGAGTATTATAGGTGCTGGCGACGGTGCTTAGGCGCATTCCGCTGCGGCCCACTGGGAAGTTCATCCAAAGTTGGGCGAGCGGCTTAGGAGTGCTCTGACGCCCATGCTCACGCAGGTAGGCCATGAACGCCGTCCAGTACTCACGGTTGAGTTGTTTGCCTTCGCTCAACTCACCATCTTCGCGCGCGATCTCGTGCTCACGCCGTGACCAGTTGTTGGGTTGGCAGACAATGTTAAACTTTGGTGCCGGTGGGGAGTCGGCGATGCGCCACAGTTCGACTTCGAGACCGAAGAAGCTGAATTCCTCACTGGTGTTCTCGTTGAGCCAGTCGAGGGCGGCGCGGTGTTCTTCGCGGAATGTTTTTGCGACCCATACTATGAACGATGCTTTGCGCCCCGCAGTATAGGTTAGCAGTTTGCCGAGATGGTCGTGGTCGGTGCGCTCGATCTGGTTTTCGATGAGGACTAGCTTATCGTCAAAAGTGTTCTGGCAGATGATGTCGGCCGAAAAGTCGCCGACGGGGTTTTCGCACGTGGCGCACTCGAGTTCGATGCCGATAGTTTCGCCGAGCAGGCGGAGGTTTTCGGGCTGCGCGAGCCAGGGCGTGAAGTCGCCAGCTTCGTTGGGCCAGGCGGTGCGGAGGTCAACGCGTTCGAGTCGGGCAAGTTGGGCGGTTGGCATGGGAGTTTCGTGGCAAGTCCGTATTCTAAAGGCAATTGGGAAGTTGGAGACTACGGTTTTGACCAATCGATAGGAGTAACTTGCATCCGGCTAACGGTTGTGGACCTTGTAACCAGATCGATTTTGGCGATGATTCCGGGAAAGAAATACGAGGGCAAAAGACGTCTGCCAGTTCTCTTCCTCAGCCCGTAATAAAGGCTCACCAGTTTTGGGTCGCGAATACAGGCGATGCCGTGGTCTGGTTCGCTTGTCCAGGTGACGGTCCAGGCGTCCAATCCTGCGGCATGTAGCCCTTTCTTGGATTGGGTCCAGTCATCGCCTGGCTTGACGATTTGATGCACGGTGCGTTTGTAGCGCTCCTGGCTGATGAGCGGCCAAATATCCAGCAGGGCAAACACGGCGACCGCGGCAATGGCCGCCCCTATGGCAACAATCGCCAGCGGGAAACGTTTTTGGCGTCCACTGGATGGAGCCTCGGGAGTGGATTCATGATTGTTGGAGTACCATGCCGTCATTAGCGTGTTGAAACTGAGCATCTCCCGGTGCTAGGCTTGTAAACGAACAATGGGCCCAGAAAGTGACAGCTTCAAACGAGGAGTCCAATTCTCCCTCAGAATCGTAGTGTTCAGCGGACTTTACAGTAGGGAATTTGTGTAAAGTACAATGCTGCTTCACTTTACACAAATCGTCTTATATAAAGTCAGCTTTACTCAGGTTCAGGAGCTAAAGAATGGTCCGTCCTTCAGCCGCGTTCAGCAACGCTGGTAGAGCAAATACAGCGGGCGCGCGGCCAGAGCTTTCCCGCAGACGGTGGATGAGGTTCGCGGCTTCAAGTTTCGAAAGAAGATTCCCTGCCGTGGCGCGGGTCGTAATGCGTGCCTGTTCGGCAAAATCGCTGGCATTGATAACCGGATGATTGAAAAACGCATCCAGCGCCGGCACCGCGAACTGAGACCCAGTGAGCGAAATAAACTGCTGCTTTAAGGAGTTATAGAGCTGCAAGATGTGCCGCACCTTTAATAGATTCGAGTCGGCCTGCTGAACGACCGCCTGTACAAAGAACTCAACCCAATGCTGCCACGTTTCGTATTTGGTTATGCTGAGCAGCGCATCATTGTACTCGTCACGCTTTGATTCCAGATACTCGGACATGTAAAACATTGGCCTGCTTAGCGCGTTGCGCTGGCAAAGCAGCAGAGGAATAAGCATGCGGCCAATTCGCCCATTGCCGTCTTTAAACGGGTGAAGTACCTCGAATTGACCATGCGCGATGGCCGCCTGCAGAACTGGATCTTCGTCACTCCTGGCAAGATATGCCGACCATTCATCCATTGCGTGTTGGAGAAGCAACGGACTTGGCGGAACGAAACGGGCTTCCTCCAGCTTGCAGCCGGGACTTCCGATCCAGTTTTGGTCGTTTCGGAACTGGCCGGGGCTTTTGTTCTGCCCCCGCACTCCTTGCATCAGCCGCTGGTGTATAGCCTTTATAAGTGACTGTGAGATTGGGCGACTTGCCAGCTCTTGTTCTGCAAGTCGGAGTGCTGCTCGGTAGTTACGGATTTCTTCAATGTCGGCAAAGCGTGCCTTGTCCTGTTCAATTCCAGCATCCTGCTGCAGAACCTCTTCAAGTGTTGCCTGCGTTCCTTCGATTCTTGACGAAAGGACGGCCTCATTGGCACTTATGGGTGATAGCATTACGGCGGGATTTGGCAAAGTTTCAAGAATGCCGTCGTATCGGGCTATTGCGGCGTTCGCCCGGCTGACAAGCGGCAGCAAAGAGCGCCAGTTGAGATCCTCAACCGGCAGCTTAGGCGGAATGCACGGCGCATTGGTCTTCACAAGTGCCTATACAACTCTCGCCTCCGACAGAGGCTCATTGATCGAATTATGCGAAGATGCGGACGTTCGAGTCGGGCTAGTTGGTTGGTAGGCATCAGCGCTTCGTGGCGGTCGCTGATGCGAAAAGCAATTGGGAAACGGTTAAGAGTTATGGTTACGGATTATGAGCGCGAACCTATATGGAAACTCGGGCACAGGCACGCGTTAATTCTGTCGGGTTTTATGGCTTCGGCTTTCAGGCGCTTTATGTAGCCAGAAGGGTCTCTAAGGGGTGCTGCGGGAATAGCATGTTGCCAAACGCTCGTGCTACAGTCCCCGGTATGATGCACCAAACCATAAAAGAAAAGATCCACCGGTGTGCCGTCCCAAAGTTCATAGCCAACCTTCAGGAAGCTTGGAGCCCCGGACGGCACACAAAACCAGTGAACGAATTAATGGGACACGACACGCGCGTGCGACGCGCATCCAGTTACCGGGGGGTGAAAGATTACAGAAAGATTACCGCTATTCAAGTGGCGAAATTACCAACTTGAACTTGAATAGATCGATACCGGCGACCAACTGTACGCCGACCCACACATTATTCGTGGTCATTCGTGAGATTCGTGGATAAAAGTCGCGGTACCGATCCGTGCCGCTGCTGGGTCGCTCCTTAACAGTCGCGGTACCGATCCGTGCCGATGCTTGGTCGCTCCTTAACAGTCGCGGTACAGATCCGTACCCATCCGTGCCGCTGCTGGGTCGCTCCTTAACAGTCGCGATACTAATCCGGCACACGCGCGGCACGGCGACTGTCCCGGCCGGCGGACTGTTTCCGGTCTTGACGCCTGCATTGCCAACCCGAAGAGTCTTCCATTTCCTGCCCGATGGATGTCAGGCAACGGTCGCTGGACCGCAGAAGTAATGAGGGATGGTATGAAGATCAGGGTTTTTGTGTGGATGCTGTGGAGTGCGTTTTGTTGCGCCGCTTCAATTGCGCAGGAGGTAAGTACCACCTCCGCTACGGAAACGGCAATTGCCATCACTTCGGAGCCCGATACTACACAGTCGGACACCCAGGAACCCACCCAGGAACCTGCGTCTGCCGATACGCCAGCCACCTCGAGCAAACAGTCGAGCCCCTCCCGCCCGAAAAAAGCGAAAACGGTTACGGCGAAACCTGGCGTTTTACAGCCAACCTTTGTCTATGTCGCCCCGAACTGCGACGCGTGCTCCGGCCTGCTGAAGTACCTGCGCCAGGCAGGCGTGGTACTGTCGATCGACAAGGTAGATCGGGGTAATTGTACCGCGTTTCCCACCGTTATCTATTCCGATGGGCAGACCGATCATGGGGAGCGCATCTACACGCAGAAGGTGCCTTTACCCCGCAAGCTGCGCATCCAGGAGTGCGAATCCGGCGCATAGGCCTGGCGGACAGATAGTTACTCGATAATGCTTGTGTAGCACGGGACTTGCTTCGGACAGCGCTGGCATGAGCCACTTATGACCACCTCGACCATCCTTCTCGTGGAAGACAATCCCCGCGATGTCTATGTCTTCCGTGAAGCAATCGCTACCGCCAGTGTGGGCACCAGCTACCGCGTCGAACACGCCGGTACGCTAAGCGAGGCATTGCGCCGGCTTGCGACCGACCAGTTTGACCTCATCATGCTCGACCTGACGCTTCCCGACAGCCGCGGATTCGAGACTTTTGAAAAAGTAAAAGCGCTGGCGCGCAGCACGCCCGTCATCCTGATGACGGCAGTCGAAGACGAGCAACTTGCCAGCCGGGCGGTGCGCGCCGGGGCGCAGGATTACCTGGTAAAGTCGCAGCTCACCGCCGCGCTCATTTTGCACTGCATGCGGTATGCCGTCGAACGCCATAAGACGCGTGAAGATTTGAGGGTCAGCTCCGAAAAGCTTCAGCGACTCAACCTCAAACACCAGGCGGTTCTGCGCAGCACACCGAACGCTTTGTGCATGTTGAACTCCTATTGGAAAATAACCTACGCCAACGCCGCGATGGAGCAATTATTTGGCCCGGCGCTGGACGGCAGCTCTGAGGGTGTATCGGGCCTTGAGTTCTCGGACCTGTTCTTGTCCGAGCATGACTTCGAAGCCTATAAGGAAACGGCCATGGGTGCGGTTCGCATGCAGGGTCTCTACAGGCGTGAACTTCAACTGAAGACGCATTCGGGTCGCGTCCTGTGGTGCGACATTGCGCTGACTCGCATTGATCCTTCTGAAACAGCTTCGGGCTCTGCTGTCACCATTACGGATGTCACCGCGCGCAAAGAAGCCGAAGCACAGCGTGAATGGCTCGCGGCGGCAGTTGAGCAGGCCAGTGAAGCCATCATCATCACGGATACAAGCTGGTCGATTGAGTACGTGAACGCAGCCTTTACTACCATGACGGGCTACACTCGCGCGGAAGTGCTGGGCACACGTCCTCATCTATCGCTTAACAGCGGCAACTACGATGAGCTTTTCCGCAATACGGTCGCCGAAGCATTGAAATGCGACGGTCAGTGGCAGGGGCGGTTTACAAACAAGCGTCGCGACCAGAGCACGTACGAGGAGGAAGTTTCCATACGTCCAATCTGCGATGAGGACGGTTTTCCCAAACATTACGTGGTGGTCCAGCGAGACATTACCCGCGAGGTCTCGCTGGAAACCGATCTGCGCCAGTCGCAGAAGATGGAGGCGATTGGGTTGCTGGCGGGCGGTATCGCGCACGACTTTAACAATATTTTACAGGTTGTGATTGGCCAGGGCGATCTCCTGCTGTTCGGTCTTAAGCCCGGCGATCCGATGCGTGAGGACATGCAACGCATTGTCGGTGCAGGCAAGCGCGGTGCCGCGTTAACGCGTCAACTGCTCGCCTTCAGCCGCAAGCAGGCCATGCAGGCGCAAGTCATGGACCTTAACAACGCCGTCAAAGAAGTAGGGCGGTTGCTTGAAAGGCTTATTGGCGAGAACATACGTCTTGAACTGGATCTGCAGGAGAGTCTCGCCCCGGTAAATGCCGACCCCGCTCAACTGGAGCAAGTGCTCATTAATTTAGCCATCAACGCGCGCGATGCCATGGCCGAGGGTGGGCGCCTGTTAATCCAAACAAGCAATTGCAGGCTGGATGAAGAATTTGCGCGTCAGCATATCGGGGTAGAACCCGGACAGTACGTATACCTCGCTTTCGAGGACACCGGGGTTGGAATGGAGCCACAAGTCATGGCCCGAATTTTCGACCCGTTCTTTACCACGAAGGAACTCGGGCGCGGCACAGGGCTCGGCTTGTCCATGGCGTACGGCGTTATTCGCCAGTGCGGTGGGCACATCTTTGTGCAAAGCACAAAAGGCACGGGGACACGCTTCGATATTTACCTGCCGCAAAGCGACGCAGCCGTCGAAGTGAACAAAACGCCCATCGTTCCGCAGGATGGCGTCGAGAAACACCATACCGTACTGCTGGTGGAAGACGAGCCTGACGTGTGCGATCTCGTGCGAATGCTGCTGGACCAGGCAGGCTATCACGTGCTCACTGCCAGTAACGGTGCGGAAGCGCTGCTGGTGGCCTCGTACTACCAGGGTCCAATTCACTTGCTGCTGACAGACGTGGTTATGCCAGAGAAGAACGGGCCTGAACTCGCGCAGGAGTTGCTGCGGGACAGGCCCGATACTCGTGTCCTGTTTATGTCCGGCTACACAGAACACGCCGTCACCCAGCGCAATCTGCTGGCGCCGGGTACTCCTCTGATCCAGAAGCCATTCGGCCCGAGCGCGTTGATTCCTCGCATTCGCGAGATCCTGGACGACGTGGATTCTTCGCGGGAGGACCCATCCACGCCCTTAGCCCGTTCCAGTGTAAGCAGTCCGGCTGTTGAACGTGCGCTTTCCGAACGGCCAAACTGAAACTTTTTAGCACATTCGAATCTCACGAGTGCCTGCGAGCTGCTTCCGTCGGGGCCGCGCATCGGGTGGCTTTCAAATTGCTAATTGGGAAGCACGTTTTTCCACACAATAGGAGATTCAAAATGAAGTTATCCGTATGCCTGGCTGCTGTGCTGTTGGCAAATATACCGCTTTATGCTCAGACACCTGCACCGCCAACCCCGGGAAGCGAAGAACAGCTTAAGGACCAGGAAAAACGTGACGAACGCAGAAAACAGAAGCGAAACGCCGGTCCTGCAGAAGCAGCTGTAACTGAAACGCCAGTCGCGACCCCTGCGGCAGGTGGCGCAGTGGGCGCAACGCCCTCGGCAGAAAAGTCTACGCCTCCAGTCTCCGGGCCTGGGCCATCCCATGCGGCGCCGACGCCTGGAGCCGGTCCTGACGCAGCTCCGCCGCAGGAGTCGAACAAAGGCCGAGTTCGCCGCGAAGGACCGCGAGCGGGAGCGCCACTTGATCCGACCGCTGCAACGCCAGCATCCAGTCCTGTTTCTTCACCAACTGCAAGTCCCGCTGCGAGTGCACCCGCAACACCACGAACTGTTACGCCAACTGACCCAACCCCCGCAGCGGGTTCGCAGGGCTCGCAACCAGGCCCAGCCGTTCCGCCCGGCAACACGCAATCCGGTCCAGGGCGTTCTGCGCGCAGAGGACTTGATGAAGGTTCAAAGCCGGCAGGTACCGCCACACCCCTGACCCCTGCTGCATCGGCCGCATCGTCCCCATCGCCACCACCCCCAGCAGCCAGGGAAGACCGACGCGGCCGCCGTGACAACAGGCCGCCCGGCGGGCTTCAAACTCCGCCAACAACTCCGGAGCCAACCGCTCCTGCAAGTGCATCCCCTACGCCCGCAGACAGCGTACGCCCTGTATCGACAACACCGACTCCGCTGGGCAGACGTGAGACACCTTTTGTGCCCAGGGACCTGCCACGTGATCTCAAGGACAAGAAACCCCGCCCAAACCAAAACTCTGCAAAACCTGCGGACCAGCAATCGTCACCCGCACCGGCCGCTACTGCAATTCCGACCGAGGCGCCGTCTGCTTCTGCCACGACTGCTCCTCCGGCCAATGCTGCGGGCGAAACCGCAAAGCCTGGTAAAGCGACGCCGTTCGTTCCGGCGGACATGCCTGAGCGTCTGCGCGAACGCCGAGCCGGAAAACCGACGTCTGCACCAACCGCTTCGCCGGCTGCCGCTACTGCGACTCCAGCACCTACGTCCTCGCCTGCGCCGACTGCCGCTCCATCCGCGACGCGAACGCCGTCAGCCAGCGGCGCGCCGACGGACGCGAGCACGACAGCAGGCGCGAGTGCATCCGCACCCGGTGGCAGCCGACCAAAGGGACCTGCAATTGACGCCAGCACTGCACCATCCAGCGCATTGACCGGCCCGGCCGCTTCATTGCTGAAGCGCGACCGCGACAAAGGCCGTAAAAAAGACCCCGCTAAACTGCAGCTGACACCCTACGGACCGGCCAAGGCGGAAGGGACGGCTGGTCAAGCTGAGACGAAGGTGGATGTCGCGGTCTATAATCCGCCACCGGCGGGTGCCACGCCAACTCCCACACCCGCACCGGAACGCATCACGATTTCCAACACCAACATCAATAACATCATCCAAAACGTGACGCTCGCGCCAACCCCTACGCCGGCTCCCACCCCCGGTGCGACGCCCGTCCCCACTCCGCCAAATGTCACACCAACTCCTACGGTGTTCGCGCCGGCGCACAACTGGCGGCCCTTCCCTGGTTGGGCACCACAACCGGGCTGGCGGCCACCCGTGGGCTACGTGCCACCTGGTGGCTGGAGCCCACCCCCTGGCTGGACACCGCCCAACGAAGAGTGGCGTCAGCGGGTTCAGCAGTGGGGCTGGCGCTACATCGCGAGGCGTGGCTGGGTTGTCGATGTTCGTTGGGTGCCGCCGCCAGAGTTCGTCGTGCCACCAAACTGGTACTACATACCTACAGAGTCGTATGAAGACTACGGCTTCTACAATCCAGGTGAAGTGCTCGTAATGGCGGGCCGGGCTCGCCCAGACCTGATCGTAAATATAAACGTTGGGCAGCGCTATGTCCCGCCGCAACCGCCGCCGATGATTGTAGATGAAGCGCCTCCGCCACCACCGCGCGAAATCCCGCAGGCTCCGCCGCCGCCAATCCTTGTTGAGGACGTGCAGGAAGTTAGAGAGGTACTTACACGCACCCGTCAGCCCGGGGCGAACCGATACGAGGGGCCGGTTCTCGTTACCGGGGCAATTCACTTCGATTATGACGATTACTCAATCAAGCCCGAGAGCTTCCCGGCACTGGACAAAATCGGCGAGGCACTGACTCAGCCGCCGCTAGAGGAAGCCATCATCAACGTTGAGGGACACACGGACAGCGACGGTTCCGATGAGTATAACCAGAAACTATCGGAACGCCGTGCCTGGAGCGTGAAGAGTTATCTCGTTCAGAAGTTTGGTATGGATCCAAATCGTCTGGTCATCGTCGGCTATGGTGAACGTGCAGCTATTGCGACTAATGACAATGACCAGGGCAAAGCGCAGAACCGACGCGTGGAGTTTGAAAACGTCACCGACCTCTACAGTGCACAGGTACTGGAGACGAGTGCGCAGGCACAGTAGCTAAGAACTTTGCAGTTGCTGCACACGGCGCGGGAGCAATGGCTCTCGCGCCGCTTTCTTTGGTGTCTCATCAAGCATGCACCCACCCTTGTCATTTTTTCATGCCATCTGTTGCAGCTTTTCGCATGTAGAATTGACAAAGCGGCGGCACGCAAATGACCGCAGCCGCAATGCATATAAGAAAATTCATCCCAACGTGGGGCTACCTAAGTCCAACACAGCCGTCAGTTGAGCCGTAGCTGTGCAATCTGGTGTCGGACTCCAACAGAAGCCGTGGCACATGCGTTGCTCCGGATTCGCAGTGCCTGACACAATCTAAGAAAGCAGGAGGCTTACTATTATGAGTAAGTTGAACACACTTGTCGCGGCCATTGCCCTGGCCGCCGGTGTTGCCGTGGCGGCTGAAACCGTCACGACGGAAAAATCCGAAACCCGCCAATCCACAGCGGGCGGAGTCACCCAGTCCACGACGAAAGTTACTGTGACTGAGTACACGCAGCAGACGCGCCAGGTCTACGTTTCGGCGGGGATCGAAGAAGCGAAAATTGCACGGCTGGTCGAACTCGATCGTAAAATCTACGAAGCATGGATAGCCGGCGATCTCGCGGCTGTTAAGCGCCTTCGCGACGAACAACGTGCGATACTCGGACCGGACGAACTGCAGAAAGTGTACGTGTATTACCAGTCACATCCACTGCCATCCACGTTCCCCGGCTATGTGGTAAACACGTGGGCTCCGTCTGGAACCTATCGTTCGGATATAACGCTGGGCAGTTCCACCATCACGCCCGGCAGCGCGTCGGTTAACATCAATAGCACAGACAAAACGGGTGCGATCAGCGGAAGCACAAGCACGGATCTCAAGACGAATACGGGCGGCGCCGCATCCAGCCCCAGTACTGCGGGTGGCAGCGCGACTGTGAGTGGCAGCACCAGCAGCAATACGAACCTCCAGGGCACCGGTACGAGTGCAAGCGGCAGTTCGAATCTCGGAACCACGAATGCTTCAGGCTCAGGTGCGGCTGGTGCAAGCAGCAACCTCAGTGGCAGCAGTACGTCACCAGGCACTGGCGCAGCCAGTGGCACAACCGGCAACATGACGAACTCCACGGGCAGCGCCGGATCCGGCACGATGTCGGGATCAACTGGCGCATCGACCGGGTCATCTGGCAGCAATAGCAGCGGAAGTGGCAGCACGTCCGGCGCAACGGGCGGCTCGAGCTCCGGAAGCAGTTCCCGTTAACAGTCCCTTGTTAACCAGCTAGTCAGGCGGCAGGCCAGTTCCGGCCTGCCGCACTTTATTTATTGTTGCGCCTTGAGGGCGGTCCTGTAGACGCATCGGCTTAAGTACGCGTACTCAATTGATGCCAGGGAGGACCTGCCAGGATGCAACGTGATGCCATTCAACGCGAAATCGCCGAAATTGATGGTGAGCTTAACCGGGTGCTTGGATCTACTACGCTGCCCAGCCTTGAGGTGAAACCTTTTCCAAAGGGTACATGGCTGCTGGCATTCCTGTCGGCAGCATGGTGGATGTTTGGCAGTGACTTGCCCGTAATTTCCAATTACCATAGCCAGTACGGCGACTGGGGAATGTACGCCGCCGTAGCCTTTGGAATACTTGGACTAATGACCACACTATCCTGGTTATTCCGTCGTCGCGGAGGAATGAGTACCGAGTACGCGCAAGCCAGCGAAAAGGCGCGTGTGCTGCAGGAGCGCCGGCGCGAACTACAGGTGGAGCTCAGGGAACTGGAGGCCGAATAACCTGACTGCACATCGTTTTACCCCTAGTGTGCCGTCCCAGAAGTTCATAGCTATACTTCAGGAAGCTTTCGAGCTCGGACGGCACACAAAACCAGTGAACGAATTAATGGGACACCACCCGGAGGTTCAAGCCTCATTAAATTCCGGGCCTTTGTTCTCATTTCAAAGCATGCACATCTTTTTTTAGTAAGAGCTCTCTCTTGAGAAACACCCTACTCGACGCTGCAAAACTCGGCTATGTGCTGGCCGATGGTGCAATGGGCACTGAGCTGCTAAGGCGCGGGCTGCCGATAGGCGCTTGCACCGCCGCATGGAACGTCGAAAAACCGGACGAGGTTGCGGCCGTTCATCAAGGCTATGTGGATGCTGGCAGCGATTGCCTCGTCGTGAACACCTTTTCAGCGAACCGACTCAGGTTGCGGGAGTTCTCGCTGGAAGCTCGTTCGACTGAACTCAATCAAAGAGCAGTAGAAATTGCGCGCGGGGCTGCGGGAGATGGCCGCTGGTTGCTGGGAAGCATTGGGCCATGTTCAGGCTTCCGTGAGCCACGCGGTAGTATTTCAAGCGAGGCAAGCCTGGAAGCATATACCGAACAAATTTCCGCGCTGGCTAACGCAGGCGTCGATGGCCTGTTGATTGAAACGATCACAGACACCGCTGAAATGCGTGCTGCCGTTGAAGCCGCGCACTCCATCACGCAAACTCTGCCCGTGCTCGTGAGCTTCTGCTTCCAGCGACGACCCGAGACACTTGATTATCGGCTTATACGCTCAGGCGAGTCGCTTCAGGAAGTTTGTGCATTGCTTAGCGAGATCCGGGTCGACTGCGCCGGCGCGAACTGCGGCGCGGAGGTTCACATGGAAGACTACGCGGCAATCACTGCGGTATTGCGTGGTGCTTTTGAAGGGCCGCTTATCATGCGTCCCAACGGCGGCCAGCTGTTCGCATGCGGGCAGGAAGTGAAATGCGCAGAGCCGCCGGAGATCATGGCGGATGGAGTGTGGGGTCTCGTTCGTGCAGGCGCATCAATCATTGGGGGCTGTTGCGGCACTACGCGCGATCACATCCGATTGTTCCGCCAGGAACTGGACAAGCTGTAACGCAGGCCGGTTTACCGGCTTTATCTGGCGGCTTCGTTTTGGCTATTGCGCATGCTGACCGCATGATGACATTGGCTGGCCATGGCTGACGAACCCGACGAGGACGATCCGGACCAGGCAGCGATCGCCGAGCTCCCTGCGCTCGAAGAAGACGGGCACGCCCCGTCCTCACAGCTTCCTGCTGTTCTGCATGAATACCAGCTCATGCACGTGGCCGGACGCGGCGGAATGGGGGAAGTATGGCAGGCGCGGCATCTTTTCACACGAAAACCTTACGCTATTAAGGTGCTTCGGCCGGAACTTGTCGGGGACGAAATCGCACGCGCACGGTTTATACAGGAAGCGCGCGTTATGGAGGCGCTTGTTCACCCGAACATTCTGCGGGTCTTCCATGTGGGCGAACAGGAGGGCCATCTGTACTTTGTGATGGAATGGGTGGAGGGTGGTACGGTCGCCGACCTGCTGAGCGAGCGCGGAACATTCACTCTCTTCCAGGCGCGTGACGTATTGTGGCAGATGATCGACGGGCTTTCGCACGCCTATGACCGCGGCCTGGTGCACCGCGACGTGAAGCCTGGAAACGTGATGATGAAAAGAGGCCGGGACGCAAAGATCACGGACTTCGGCATCGCCAAGTTTCTGGGCGCGGACGAGCACCACACCGGGTCAGGTGTGCGGCTGGGCAGCCCCTGGTACATGAGCCCTGAGCAGATTCGCGGCGGCGACGTCGACCATCGCACTGATATCTACTCGCTGGGCATAACGCTGTACCAGTTGCTGACAGGAGACGTTCCGTTCGACGGCGAACTGATCAGCGTGTTGTATCGTCATGTGCATGATCCCGTCCCGATCACGTTTGAGCTGGAGCATCTGGGTAATGGCGCGGTTCTTCCGATCATACGAAAAATGACCGCGAAGGATCCCGATGATCGATATCAAAGCTACGACGATCTTCAGTTCGCTGTCACTCGCCTGGGCGACGTTGTTGAAGGAACTGGCCGGCTGACTCCGCCCGCCGGGCTCAGGATATTTTCGACAAGCACGAATGCTGCGCGTCCCAATACGCCTCTGGCCGAACGACTGGATACATTTCACGAATTGGGAACAGTGCCGATCGACGAAAAGGGCGGATTATCTCTCTCGGGCCTGTCGACAATTAAACTCGGACGCAATGCGTCGACAATGGATGTTGCCGCTTTGGACCCGATTCACCCCAGCGCAAAATCACAGCAGATTCCTTTCATGGGAACTCTGGGCCGCGTTAAAGAAGAAGCCGTGGACACGGTTGCTGAGGTCGTCAGCGGGGGTAAAAGCTCGCTTGCGATTGCGCTTATCCTGGTCTTCATTGTGGCTCTGCTGGCAGGAGGAGCGGCTCTGTTGCAGATGTTCCTGCCGGGCCTTGGCAAACGCGCACGGACGTCGCAGGCCACGGCGGGGGAGACTCAGTCAGCAGGCCCCACGAAACCGTCGCCTGTCGCACAAGTTTCCGCGGCAACTCCGCAGGCGCCGATGCAGCCGTTATCGGCATCGACAGACCCGGTGACGTTGCAATCTCAGGCGCAGCGCGGGTACGTTTCCATCCAGGAACTCGGCTCTCGATTGATTGGGCAGGAACCTGTTGAAATTCTACGGGTACTCGGTACTCCCGAGTTTACCGACGAGACCAAGCTCGGCGGAGGCTTATACTACAGCGCCTCTCAATGGGGAACGCTTATATATGATGCGAGTACCAGCCGGACCATTGGACGCGTAAAGGTACTTTTCTTTAACGGACGCTGCAAGGAAGTGCATGGGAGCTAGTGTGCCCGCATTCAACATACCAGCGGCATACAGGAAACGTTTGCGAGATGTCCAAGTGCTACGATGCGGGCATTACTTCTGCAATATACTGTCTCCGCACCACAATTAGTAGCCAGCCAAGTAAGGGCAGACATGGCTAACACGGCAAGACGCGCAGAAATCTGCAAGACTCACGGGCTTAAAGACGAGGCGGAGGCGTATCGGCTTGTAGCTGACGGCGTAAAGACGGGTGTCCAGAAATTGCTGGGCAAGCGCCTTGCAGCGCCCGTATTGCGCGAACTCGGTTACAGCCTTGAGGGGATGCGGAAACTGGGCTATAATCATGAGTCGCTTGCCGCGCTGGGTTATCTAGACAGTGCGCAGGAACTGGCAATGACAGAACCCTCTGATTCTGAAAAGCTGCGGCAGTTGCTTAAGGAAGGATGGCGTGCAGACCGGTTCCGCCAGCATGGCCACACATTGCACCACCTCAAGCGCGCCGGTTGTATGATCGTCGACCTTCAGAGTGCTGGTTTTCAGCTCGATGATCTGGTGTCTGTCTATTCAGCCGCCGAGCTTAAACGATCCGGCTTCAGTATTCGGGAACTGAAGCGCTACTTCCGCGGACCGGAATTAAAGAACGCTGGGTTTGATGCAACCGATATGCGGAATGCCGGTTACGGCATACGTGAGCTGATGAACTTCGGATTCAACGAGAACCAGGTCAGGATCGCCGGCTTCAGCATCAACGAACTGGCGCGCGAGGGATTAAGCCGCCAGACCGTGGATAGAACGCGCCGGAGCTAAACGCGTCTGGGACAGCTGTACTGTCTTTTTTGCTTCCCTTTGATTCTGCTGGGCAAAAAGGTGCTGTTAAACGGTTCTGCTGTACCAACTCATCTGTTACAAAGAGCTCTATGCCAATGCGAAACTACCGAAGCGACGCTCAGTTCACTACAGTTATACATGCGATGGTAAAGCACAAGGTGCAGGGCACGCTATGGGACCTGTTGTCGTGGCTTGATAATGGCGCGGAGTTGCAATCCATCCGCGACATGCTTGCGTACATTCGCCTCTTTTCGGACTTCGGTGATGCCAACCAGGGCAGGCTGTTTTTGAACCTGATCAAAGATAATCCAAACCTCAGGCTGGTGCTTCCGGACATTGCTTCTCGCTTTGTGTCTCGCGGTAAAACAACGTCTTCGACGTGGCTTGAGGAGCTGGGTGTGCTTATCCAGACATTGCATCGGGCAGGCGGAGGGCATCCCGGCGTGGAGGCAGTTCGGCGGAATGATGAAGCGTCCGATGGCGACATGTAGCAAACTGGCGCGAGCGTAAATGATTGCGGAGGTGAGGTAACGAATGAATTGTATCGTACTGGCAGACGACGATCCTCTTGCGCGGCGGACGCAGACGGAGTTGCTTACTAAGTGGGGATTCGACGTCGCTGCGTTCGCTGAAGGCAACGAGGCGTGGATAACTCTGGAGCGACAAACGAGTCCGTGCATCGCTTTGCTGAATTTCCGGCTGCCGCAGCTGGATGGCCTGGAAATCTGCCGTCGTTTACGAGAGCGCGCCGTTAACGTTAAGCAGCATCTTATTTTGATGGGCAACGCTGCGACACGCGAAGATGTACTGCGAGCGGTCGAAACGGTTGCCGACGATTTTGTGATTAAACCGTGCCAACCGCAGGAGCTTCGAATCCGCCTGCGACTTGGTCGGCGGCTGCTTGAGTCGCGCGAGTCCGTAGACACGCAAGCGGCCAGGGACCTGCTGACTGGGGCGCTGAATCGCGATGCAATCATGCGGGAGCTGGGTAACGAGCTTGATCGCGGACGACGTCAGCAAACACCTGTTTCAATTCTCCTGGCTTCCATAGACAATTTTGACCGTGTACAAAGAACTTATGGACCAGTGGCAGCCAACTCGATGCTGAAGGAAGCCGTGGCTCGCCTGAGCGACGGTCTGCGGCCTTACGATTCTGTCGGATGCTACGGCGAAGGTCAGTACCTGCTGGTTATGCCGGGCTGCGATGTGGCACCGGCGGAAAAACAGGCGCTACGTCTGGTGAAGCAAGTTTCGGGTAAGCCATTTGAAGTCGCGAAGGCGCCCGTGTTTGGCACTTGCACCATCGGAGTAGCAGGGACGCCGGGTGGTACCGATGTCCCGGCTGCTGAATTGGTTGGACGGGCCAACAACGCGCTTGTGGCAGCTCGCACACTTGGGGGTAACCGGGTGCAACTTGCGGGTACGTAACACCATGGTTCGCAACCGTGTTTGTTATGCAGCGCTTCTGATGTTCGTTTGCGGTGCGCTAAGTGCGCGCCCGGTAGTTGCCTTACTAACGGACTTCGGCGTCAACACGGAGGCGGTCGGCCTCTGTCATGGTGCAATTGCTTCGATAAACAGTGAAATTGAAGTGGTCGATCTGTGCCATACAGTCGAAGCTTACGACATTGGCCTGGCAGCCTTGATGCTGCATGGGACAACAGTTTTCCCCAAAGGTAGTGTGATTGTGTGCGTGGTAGATCCCGGAGTTGGCACAAGTCGCCAGCCATGCGCACTTCGGACAAAACGCGGCCTTACCTACGTCGGTCCTAACAATGGTGTTTTTAGCTATGTGGCGCGTGAGCAGGGTGTGGAGCAATTCGTTACGCTCGTCCCCGAACGGGTGAATCCTAAATGGCAACCTGGCACTTTCGACGGCCGTGATCTTTTCAGCCCGGCTGGTGCTTTGCTCGCCACCGATGGGGATCTTAAGCGTGTCGGCGATTTGGCCGACCCATCGCAGCTCGTTCTTTTGCCCGAGTCGGAACTGTCAGTAGATGGCTCACGCGGCAGTATTACAGGCGTTTACCTGCGTACGGATGAGCCATACGGAAATCTTTGGACGAACATAACCTCCGACGCGCTGACGAGCGCCAGCATACGAGTCGGGGATCTATTGAAGTTTGAGTGCGATACAGTCCGGCTCGAGGTGCCGTTCGTTATTTCATTTGGCCATGTGAAGTCAGGGCAGGCCCTTGCCTACCTGAACAGCAGCGATACGCTGGCGTTCGCGATTAACATGGGTGATTTCCGCAAGGAATATGGGCTAAAGTCCGGAACCAAACTGACTGTGCGAAAAATGAATGTGCCTGCACCTTCACAAAAACCGTGAGCCCCGTCCGTCCATCCGGACGGGGCCCCACGTTTATCCTCTAGTGTGCCGAATCAGAGGTTCCTATCCAGTTTGAGCGCGGAAGATGAGCTCAGTTCGGCACAGAACTGCTTACGAAGTAACGGTAGACCACACTTGCTAGTAGCACCAGTAATTGTTCTGGCCGGTCCAACCATACCATCCTTGCAGATTGGAATCATTCCGTCCCCAACCCGGGGAATATCCACCCTGGCTATTCGCCGACCATGCGCCAGAGTGCTGACGATAGCCCTGGACACGACCCCACTGCTGGTACTGCGCCGAGCGCCCATAGTTTTGCTGTCTCTCCCAGGTAGAGTGTCCATAATGCTGTGAATGCCGGGCCTTGACGCCAGTTTCGTCAGCTTTGTCGTCATCATCGTCGTCCTTTTCGCGCTTCGCGGACGCCTTGGATTTGCGATCATCCTTCTCGTCTTCATCCTCCGCCCGGACAATTTTCTTTCCTTTTTTAGCCGGAATTTCCGCCTTGTCGCCGGCTTCTGCTGCAATTGCTGTTACCGGTAGTGTAAGCATCGTCGCTGCAAGCGCAGCGAGAAGAGCCAGGTTCCATTCGCTCGTTTTCATGCTTTCGCCCTTCCTGAAATATTTTCTAAGCTTCAGGTGTCGTGAAGGGGGGTGGCGCAGAGCCGTGTCAATGGCGGAAATCGTCGTTAGCTACCACGCCATTACGCGGTCGATCTCCTGCTTCCAGATTGCATAGCCGGCGTTTGTAATGTGCAGTCCGTCGCGTGTGAGTTCCTCGCGCAGCTCGCCCTTCGAATCACAGAAAAGTGGATGTAAATTAACGAATGGGTACTTGAACTCTTCTGCCAGTTTACGTAGCTGTTCATTGAGCTGGCGCACAGGCTCATTATGCCTCGCAAAGTTTCCGCGGGTAGGCAGCAGCGACTGAACATGGACGGTGATCAGCGGCGCCTTTTCATGAATTGTCTGTAAAATCCGGCGATAGCCGTCCGACAGCTCCGTAATTGTACGGCTGTCGCCCAGATCGTTAATTCCTATCATCAGGAACACGTGGGATGTGCTGCAGTCGAAGACCGAGCAGTCCAGTCGTCGTAGCACGCCTCGCTTGTCCTTCTCTATAGGGGCAAGACCGATTGTGTCTGCCCCGATTCCGCGATTGAGAACACGCCGGAAAGGGAACCATTTCGATACATTGAACCCTTCCGTGATGGAGTCACCCAGCAGCACGACAGTCTGCATGGCTGAATTCTCGGATCGAAAGAACTCCGTTCGCTGCACATAGTGGTGCTGAAACATTTCAAACATCGGGTTCGGCTTGTCATCTGCCGCAACATTGTGTGTTGCTAATGCCAGGGCAATGATCAGTGCCAGCGGGCGGATGGTAATGAGGTAACTCACGGCGGCTCCATCGATAGAGTTTTAACTTAAACATCAGGGAACCGCGGGACTGAAACTCGATCATGCAACAGGCATGCTGGCTGCCCAGTTGCAGACGCGGCTTACCTCGGTCTTTAAGGCGTTTCTGGTGTCGGCGGCTGCGAAGCGCGTGGTGCCGCACTCTGCAGTCGCGCGCGGTATTCTTCCGGCAAAGTCTTAATCAGTCGCTTGTCAAAAACCTGGATGTTTGCTTTGCGCCGCAGCTCCTTTAAAAGTGCTTCGCGGTTTTCTGTAAATTTCTTTTCAACCAGCAGCGCTCGCGCGCCTTGTTTTCCTTCCACGTAAAAAATGCTGGCATAACCGCCGGTGACGATTGGCGCCGTCGCCTGCCCAGGCTGCAAATCACGCGTTGCCTGGGCAAGCTCAGCCGAAAGTTTGTCCGCCGACAGATAGCCCAGGTCTCCACCATCTTCTTTGGCGCCCGGCATTCGGCTGTATTTTCGAACTCCGTCTTCGAAACTCATGCCGCTCTCGAGAATTCTTGCCGCGAGATCACGCACTTCTGCGCTGGCTTTGTCTGCTCCACCTTTGCCGGACTTCACTGGTACTGCGAGTCTCCGCAGATGCACGCTCAGCGGCAACTCACCACGTGCAGCGCATTCGGCTTCGTACTGCCGGGCGGTCTGCTCGGTTACCGAAAACCGGGATTTAACAAGCTGGTACACCTGGTAGTCCGTTTTCGCTCGCTTAAGCAGTTGTTGCTTCAACTCTTCGAGGGAAAGCTGTTCCTCGGCCAACGCAGCACGGAATTGAGCCTCGGTACCAAACTTCGTTCGTATATCGGCAACCATGGTTTCCACGTGCTGTTGCATCTCCGACTCCGGAACCTGGATCTTCCGGAGCTTGGCTGCCTGCAACAGAAGGGTTCTGTCCAGCAAGGCCCCTACGTCAGCGGTGCTTACATGATCTAACACGTCACTAAAGCGCGGACTGAACTTTCCCGAACGTTCCGCGACGATCCTGGCCAGGTCGCTTTCGGTTAACACGTCGGAATTAACCCGCGCCATGGTACGATCAATCGTGGTGCGCGTGTACGCGAGATTTCCACTAAGTAGACAGAAAAGGAATAAGGCGAAAAATTTATGCACGGCGAGGTTTACGCAGGTTCAGGTTAGAACTTCACCACGACAATGGTGAGGTCATCAAACTGTTCCTGCCGTCCCCTGAATTCGAGGGTCGCCTCATGAATTTCATCCCGAAGCTCGTACACTGGAAGTGAAAGGTTGCTGCGGATAATGTCCACCAGCCGTTCCTGTCCGAAAAGCTGTTTGTGAACATTATGTGCGTCGGTCACGCCATCGGTATACATCACTAGTGTGTCACCGGTTTCCACTTTCACCGTGGCACTCTCGTATTCCACGATATCCATTATTCCAAGAAAGCAGCCACCCGTCTGAAGAGTTTCAATCTCTCCGCCCGCCCGGAACAGTAAGGGAAAGCAGTGGCCGGCGTTTGTATAACTCAGCTCCCTCTTCTGGTGGTTATAGATGGCCAGGAGCATTGTTGCGAACATGTTATTGGTGGCATCACGGCAGGTCCATTCATTGACGGCAGCGACAATCTCTTCCACCGGTGCGTCACCCGCCTGCATGGCTTCGACACGCAGAGATGCACGAATTGAAGTGGTTAGAATGGCAGCCGCCACGCCCTTCCCGCTCACGTCTGCAACCACCAGGCCAAGGCGATTGTCCGCCATGGCAATAAAGTCGTAGTAATCACCGCCAACATGACGCGCCGGCAGGCTCATGGCCGCGAACTCCACCCCGGGGATGTACGGGTATTCCCTGGGCAACAGGTTCATCTGGATGCCGCGTGCAATCTCCAGTTCTCTTTCAAGCTTCTGGCGCTCGATTGCCTGCTGATGCAGCCGTGCGTTCACAATTGCCATCGCAGCCTGGTTGGCAATTCCGGTGATCAGGTCGAGTTCGTCATTCGTGTAGTAAATGGTTCCAGGTTCCTGGGAGTCGACGTACAGCACGCCCAGCACCTCACCTTTACTTACCAGCGGGGCACATATCACGGAACGGATTCGCCCCATCACCACACTGTCATTTGCTGAAAAGCGCAAATCCGAAGGCGCGTCCGACACAAGGATCGCGACTTTTTCACTCATGCATCGCTCGATGATTCCGCGGCTGATGTTGATCTCGCTCATTGTCTCTTCACGCGTCCGAACAACCACTGGCTCGAGCGTTTTGTCGACTTCATCGGACAGCAGAATTATGCCACGGTGTGGAGTAACGACCGTCCACAGGATGTCCATGATCTTACGCAGAAGATCGCCCAACTCCAGTTCCGATCGAATGCTGTCGGCGACCTGGTAAACGACTTTCAGCCTTTTGACGGGGTCGCTGAGGATTTCTCGTTGCACCTCGACGACTGGCAGCGGCGCGGTATCGGCTTCTACGGGCTGCTCTTCGTGTTCTGCGGTCAGTTCCCCCGGTATAAGTTTGACCGAGCTTGTCCCGGTTGCGCTGCTTGTCGGCGATGACGGGTCGTCTGGTTCTCGTTCGAAAATGATCAGCGTGTCGCCAATTAAAAGCTGGTCACCGTACTTGAGTTTCACCCGGCCTATCAGTGGTTCTTCGTTGAGCAGCGTGCCGTTCTTGCTGCCAAGATCTTCAGCCACAAAGGAGTCGCGGTTCTGGCGCAGAACCGCGTGATGACGGCTGACGCGCTTGTCGACTATCTGCACTGTGCTCGACGCACTGCGCCCGATGGTAATGGCTTCCCCTCGGATGGGGTACACCATTCCAGATTCGGTGCCATTTTCAATGATGAGTCTGGACATGCAGAGTGAACCGGCTCGACAGAGTTTCTAAGGTATTTAAATGTGAATCGCAGGGCATGTAGTGCGGTTCAGGCACGCATTCAAGCGCTAAAGACCGGGATTGCCGCATGCACCCAATGTTCTCGGGTCCGCTGGCTGGTCTACCTCCAGCAAGTGCGCAGATTACTACTCCACCGAGACGTTAGCCGTGCGACGTGACTTCCAGTACTCATAAAGTAGCGGTGTCACAGAAAGAATGATGATGATAATGACGACTTTTTCTAAATGCCTGCGGACGATTTCCAGGTTGCCCAGGTAGTAGCCAAGCACCATCATGCTGATGACCCATCCTGCGCCTCCAAAAACATTAAAACTCAGGAACTTGGAATAGCGCATTTGCCCGGCGCCCGCAACGAGTGGTGCGAAAGTGCGGATAATCGGAACAAAACGTGCGTATATAATTGTCTTGCCGCCATGGCGGTCGTAGAAGCGCTGAGCCTTAATCAAATGGTTTTTGTTGAACAGAAAAGCGATGAGGCGATCTCTGACGCTGGTACCAGTCGTTTCCCCCTTCGTAAAAATGCGGGGGCCCATGTTATAGCCTATAGAGTAGCCAACAGCATCGCCAAGAATGGCGGCTACAATCAGGAGTGGGGCGAGTGCCCAGATGTTCAATGCGCTGTTGCTCGCGGCGCATACAAAACCTGCTACGAACAGTAAGGAATCTCCGGGTAAGAAGAAGATGAAGACGCCAGTTTCCACAAATACGATCAGAAACAGTAAGATGTATGCAAGCCAACCCCAGCTTTGCAGAATCTGTTGGAGCGATTCAGGGTTAAAAAGTGCGCGTAGAAATTCGAGAGGGTGGTTTAAAAGCAGGTCGGGTGTCAGTTCCAATGGCAAACCTCATAATAATCTTATTAGATATCGGTGGTACAGACGCAAAAATGCAGAGCTGTCATAGATGGCAATGTAGGCGTAAAGCAAAATCGCTGGAGTGTGGTGCGCACTCGGGGACTTTGGGTGAGTAAAGATTCCCGTGACTTGAGAGCAGCAAGTTCGCCAACTAAGGATTTTCCTCCGTAATAAAGCTCGCTTGCTCGCCTTCGTCCTCGGGTACGGTGTGGCAACCGCGGCAACGCGCCTCGTAGAGATCGGCTGAGCCAATGAGTACCAGGTCAGCGCTAAGCACTTTGCGCTGCGTGCGATTGGCAGGGTTGCCACAGACCATACAGATCGCCAGCGTCTTCTCGATGTATTCGGCCCGGGCGAGAAGCTCGGGCATCGGGTACCAGGGCAACCCCCGATAGTCCTGGTCCAGCCCGGCACAGATTACTCGAACCCCCCGCGTGGCGAGCTGCTCCACAACCGGCACAATACCCGGTCCAAAGAACTGCACTTCATCGATGCCCACGACCTCCGTGTCTCCATCGAGGTGGTCATGAATCTCTTTGGGGTCATCGATCGCAATGCACTCGACGTGCTGCTGCGAGTGCGAACTGATGGTTCCGCCCGTATCATAGCGTTTGTCGATTCGAGGCTTGAACGCCACAACGCGCTGCCGAGCAATATGCGCGCGGCGCAAACGCCGGATAAGCTCCTCACTTTTGCCGCTGAACATGCTGCCGCAGATCACTTCGATCCAGCCGGTCTTTGACTTCATTATGTGCATGGAATGTGAGAAGAAGCGACTGTGGAAACCGCGTCAAAGAGAGATTGCAGCTATGCACCAGAAACGTCTGTAAAAAACCTGCTGCTTAGCTGTAGCGGATACGCGGATCGAAATAGGCGTACAGGATATCCACGATGAAGTTGATTGTGACGAACAGAAAAGTCACAAAAAGCACAGTTCCCATGATCACGGGCAGATCCCGGAATTCGATGGCCTTCCGGACAAGAAACCCCAGTCCCGGCCACTGGAACACGCTTTCAGTAAGGATTGCGCCCGTAAGGTAATCGGCAAAGCTGAGGCCAACCACCGTGGTGATTGGAATCATAGCGTTGCGAAGCTGATGTTTGAATACCACTGCCCTTTCCGTTAAACCTTTCGCGCGTGCCGTTCGCAAAAAATCTGCATTAGCAATCTCAAGTACTGCAGATCGGGTCATGCGGGAAAGGTAAGCGATGCTGCGCGAGCCAAGGGTGATAGCCGGGAGGACGAGGTACCTCAAGTCGAGCGCCGGCAGCAGTTCAGAACCCTCGTTCCAGCCTCGCAATGGCGGAACCACCAGAAAACCACTGTCGGCTCCGGTACCGCTGATGTAATTGTAGCCGAGTGCAGCAGCAAGCATGACCAGGCCGATACCGACAACGAATACCGGCGTCGATATTCCGAGCAGTGCCAGCGCCAATATCGTTCGATCCACCCAGGTGTCGCGCATCAGTGCGGCGATGATCCCGAGCGAAAGGCCAACGGTAACCGACAGGAAAAATGCGGCCAGTCCCAGCTGTATCGTACGGGCAAAGTGCTGCCCAATCCTTTCCGAGACCGGAGTGCCAAAGCGCATGCTGATACCCAGGTCGCCCTTGGGAATGCCTTTAATGTAATACCACATCTGTGTCAAAGGCGGGTCGTCCAGGTGCCACTCGGCTCGCAGTCGTTTGCGTACATCCTCGCTGATCGTCTGCCCGCCAGCCATGCTGGTGGGGTCCCCGGGAATCATTCTCATGATCAGGAACGTTATAACCACAACTCCCAGCAGGGTGGGAATGAGCTGAGCAAAACGTTTGCCGATAAAACTCAACACGAGATGCGACTCGGAAGGCGGAAATGCACTACTTGTTGCCTTTCAGCCCGATATCAATGTCGATATCCGTGCACTTGCTGGCGTTGATCAGCAGCTCAGGTTCAAAATGTTTCACCCATTTCTGGATCGCGGTATCGCTTCGCCTGTGGTAAAGAAAAACCCACGGGCAATCCTCGATGATCATATCCTCGGCTTGTTGAAACATCTGGATGCGCTTCTGCGGGTCCGCTTCGGCAACCGCTGCATCGATCAGCTTGTCGAACTCAGGATTGTTATAACGGCATCCGTTGCCCTTGCGCGGGATGTTTTTAGAGTGGAAGCTCGGCTCGAGCGCGTTTTCGATATCCGGATAATCCAGCCACCACGAGTAGTAATACATATCCGGCTCCCCGTTGTAAACGGCTTCGCGAAACGCCGCGATATCCCGGCGAAGAATGTTAACGTGGACGCCTATTTTTCCCAGGTCGGCTTTTGCGGCCGCGCACATCTCGTCTGTTTGCGCTTCGGTGCGTTCCCATAGCGAGATGGTAAGGTCTTTCACGCCGGCTTCGGCCAGCAACGCTTTTGCCTTTTCAGGGTCGTAGGCCCTTGGTTTGAGCTCCGGCCGGTAGCCTTGCACCAGATCGGGAACCGGTCCGAATGCGTGCGCGCCGCGGCTAAGCTGCAGTTTCTCAAAAATAGCAGTCGTGTTGATTGCGTGGGAGATTGCCTGTCGCACCCGCTTGTCTTTCAACGCAGGTTTTGAATTGTTAAATGCAAAGAAGTAGGTGTTCATTTCAGGCACTTTTACCAGTGCAGCTTTCGCTTCAGGATCCTTTATCCACTGGAGGTAGACCGCAAAGCCGGGTGTGTACTGGTCGATTTTCCCAAGCTTGTACAACTGCCGCTGAACCGAATCGTCCACCTGCACATTGTATACGAACCGATCCACCTTCGGCCTCTCACCCCAGTAATGCTCATTCCGTCGGAATTCCAGCCGCTGATCGTGCTCCCACTTATCGAGCACCCATGGACCCGTGCCAACGGGGTTCTTTTCGAATTCCTGGCTTGGTCTGGCGGTTCCCGCGGAATTCTCCGGAATAATAGCGCCGCTGGGCATGGCGAGCTTCATTAGAAACGGCTGATACGGACGACGGAGCTTGATCAAAACCGTTTTCGGATCTGGTGTCGAGAGCCCCTGCAGCGTGTGAGTAGTTCCGCCACTCACCGCGTCGGCGCCGGCAATTTCTTCGACAACGTATTTTCGGTCGCTGTTAGTTTCCGGCCAAAGCAGCCGGCTGAAGGAGTACTGCACGTCCGCGGATGTGACAGGTGCTCCGTTGGAGAATTTGGCCTCGCGAAGATGAAACGTATAGCTGGTACCATCTTCGCTTATCTCCCAGCTTTGTGCTAAAGCGGGCACAGTCTCTGTTCCCTTGCCGAAGTTGACGAGGCCATCGAACAAAAGCCCGCTGGCGATTCCCTCATACACGTCATAACTGAAAGCCGGATCAAGATGCTTTGGTTCATCGGTATTCACATAATTGAAAACCTTCGCGGGCTTTTGATCACCAGGCTTCGCCGCCTCGTCGCCAGGGGTCGCGCGTTTTTCTCCGCAACCTGTTAAAAGCACGATCGCCAATGCTGCTACCACTGGCCACAAGGGAACACGTGAAATCGAGTAGTTCAAATCGGCAACCTGCCATTTGATAAATGATGCGCGCAGTTTGCGCGAGCGAATTCAAAGGGTGCAGTGCTGCTCGCCGATCAAGAAAAACCTGCCGAACAGGCAACTCCGCTATCTGCTGGCAGGATTCAGGCGTGCAGCGTCTGCTCTGACACTACTTCGAGTACGTTCCCCTCGGATACACTCGCGGGCTGCCGTTGAGGCAGCAGCAGCGTGATTGTAGTTCCACGGTGCAGCTCCGAACGGACAAGGATATGACCGTCGTGGCTCTGGATAAACTGAAGCGTGGCCGAAAGCCCCAACCCGGTCCCGCGTGAACATTTCGTGCTGAAGAACGGCTCAAACAGACGATGCAGAATCTCGGGATTTATGCCATCCCCGCTATCACTCACATCAATGCGAAGCATCGGTTCATTCGGTGCAGAATCCAGACTGGTAATTGCCCTGCAACTTGCGTTGGCTCCTTTTAGAGAACACGCTTCGTCGCACTCTCTGAACAGCTCCTGCACTTCTTCAGAAGAGGCCAGGCGAGCCGACAGAAGAAGCTGGCCGCTGGACTGCATCGCATCCAGCGAATTCAATCCAAGATTCAGCAGCGCGCGATACAGGCGGTCCGTATCCAGGCAAAACTCGCGTGCGCTCGGATCTACCTTGGAATAGACTTCAACACCTTCTGCGAGTGCCGAGGTTCGCAATATGGCTATGACCTCGTCCAACAACTCCTCGATATTCGAAACGCAGAAATTTGCATGGCGGTCCTTGGAAATATCGAGCATGTTGAGCAGCAAAAGGCTGATTCTTGCAGTCGAGCGCTTTAACAGGTCCTGGGCCTGGAGCAGTACGGGGTTTACCGAGTCCGCCGTGTCGCAACAACGGTCGACGAGAAACATACCGCCATTAAGGCCGGTCAGCATATTCTTCATGCAGTGGCCGATACTCGCCATGGCTCGGCCAATTACCGCGAGTTTTTCAGCTGCATGTAGTTCCTCCTGCAACCTGCGTTGCTCCTGCTCGGTTTGCAGCCGCTCCGTGACATCGAGTGCAATACCCACGACGCCGCTGATTACACCGTCTGTCCTGCGAAGAGGCTGCACGCTGGCCTGGTATTGGCGGTTCGCACTGCCGAGCATGAAGGTTGCCGTGACACCCGTTTTTACTGAAAGCTCGTGCGCCTCCTTGAGCGCCTTACCCTCGTCGTCCAGCCCAGTCAGTACTTCGCTGACGTGTCTGCCCATGATTTCCCCGGGTGATTTTTCCATCCATGGCTCCGCATCAATTCCGGCAAATCGCCCCAGCACGCTGGTTATGCGCAGCTCTTCGTCGGTGGTATAAAGCAGGGCCGGTATCTGGCTGACTATCAGTTCCAGTCGCTGTTCACTGCGCGCAAGCGCGCTTTCCGCAATCCTCAGTCGCGTAACATCGCTACCCACTGCCTGGTATTGAATGACGTTGCCAGCTTCATCGAAATTGCCGCGATAAGTCCAGATCAGACGGAAGGTTTCTTTGTCGGGTCCCAGGAGCGCATGCTCAATGTCGACCGCCGGGTTCGTTGGCTTAATCAGGTTTAGCAATAACCGGATCCGCTTCTGGTCCGCATGGGCAACGAAGCTCATGTAGTTGCTTGAGATCAGCTCGCAAGAAGGAGTGTGCAACGTACGCGCGAAGGACTGGTTGCAGAATGTCAGTGTAAAATCCGTGCTGAATCGAACGATTAACTCGCTTTGATCTTCGACAATTTCACGGTACAGCGTTTCGCTGCGCTGGAGTTCCTCCGCAGCGTGGATACGTGCCATCGCGGTACCGCATTGATCTGCAAAAGCGCCCAGCAATTCAAGTTCCGGTTCATGATAACGGTGCGGGTGATAACTTTGCACGCTAATCACGCCCAGCACTTCGTTCTGCCAAACGATGGGAGCAAACATCAGCGAGAGAGACTTGCGATGTACGTGGCCGATCCGTTGAAATGGTTGCTCTGCGGTCTGGTCGGCCTCCAACGCACGATTCACGAGGCGGGGTTTGCCATTCGCGAAAGCAGGCTGGTAGGGTAATACATCCAGTTGCCGTGTGACAGGAACCGGACTGGGTGCAGATGCCCCAATCGCAGTATCTTCGATCCAGAAGTGCCGCAAAGAGTTTTGCGCTGCAGAATAGCGGCTGAACCAGAATGCGTCGTGCTTAAATACTCGCGTACATTCCTCGGCTACAATCTGCCCAAGCTCCTGCTCATCGGCCGTGTTGCTAAGCCGCTGTGCCAGCCGGATGAGAGATTCGCGCTGCGCTTCTGCCATCGCGCGATCTGTGACATCCACAAGCGTTGCCAGGTAGCCGGCCGCCGTCTCTTCGGGATTAAGCCGCACCAGGTTTAGCTCGCATACGCACGTCTGTCCCGCAGGCAGCTTGATCACCAGTTCTCGCCTGTCGGGGAGAGTCTCAGCGGTTCTTGCGCGCGACGAAGCTGTGTATTCGGCAAAGGATTCATCACTTGGAAAAAGCTCACGCAGCGAAGTGCCGGGCCGCTCGACCGCATCGAACAACTGCTTCATCGAATCGTTTGCCCAGACCACACTCCAGTCGTCCCGCAGGCTTGCAAGTGCAGCAGGGGTGGCCCGCAGAATGGCGTCGTGGCTCATCTGCAGTTGACGTACCTGGCTGCGGCTGGCGCGCAACTCCTTGTCAGCACGTTTGCGCTCGATTGCATGCGCGATGGCTCGTTTGAGCGTCCGGCTGTCGAGTTCGTCCTTGGTTAAAAAGTCCTGCGCGCCCCCACGGAGCATTAAACGCGCGATATCTTCGCCCCCACTTGCAGTGATCACGATGGTCGCTGCAAGCGGCGCTGCTGCGTTGACCGCGCGCACCGTGTCCAGTCCAAGACTGTCGGGAAGATTAAGATCCAGCAGCACAACATCGACCGGCTCACTGTTCAGCTCGGTAATGGCTTGTCTCAGAGTCTGCGCATGCCGAATCTGAGGCGTTGGCTCGCCAAGCAGAAGGCACTTCTGAATCATGAGAGCGTAGTCCGGTTCGTCCTCCACGATAAGTGCCGTAAAGGACGATCCCTGAACGTTAGCGCGGCTATTGATGTCTTGCACGATGGGGTACTTTCACGCTCAACTCGGTGCTGTCAGCGCCGCATCTCAAGATGCCAGACAAAGCGCATTCCAGCTAGGTTGCTGCATCCTGTCGACCATGGGCAGCACAGCGCTACAAAATGCAATGAAAATTGTGCGTGTGGTTATCCGCGACGTTCTTGTTCCGACAGCGCAGTAGAGATTTGGTAGCGCTTTAGTTGCATTGATCACATCGCGGCACGACCGATGGTCAAAATATGCGTTTTCTGTGATCGCCATAAAATCCTTGCCCTTCAGCGTTTGCGATCAAAGCTCCGCTGGTTAATCTGTGCCGCCAGGTGTGGCAAGTCTAGATAATAAAGGGTATTATGACGGGATACATCATTTTTACAGTCGTGATGGTTGTAGCTGTTGCCGCACTGGTAATGGCATACCGACTGGCTGGATGGGTGCTTGCGCGCGACCTCGGCACTCCGGGCATGCAGAAAATTTCGGAGGCCATCAAAGCTGGCGCCGAAGCTTTCATGCGTCGAATGAACAGCACCATAGCCGCGCTCAGCGTGGTGGTTGCCGCTCTGATTTTCTGCGGCTATTACTTTCTCGAAAAAGACGCCGGGAAAGCGATGTCGATGACGGTATCGTTCGTCGCAGGCGCGCTGTGCTCCGGGTTTGCCGGCTACTTCGGCATGTTTATCTCCATCCGCTCGAACATTCGCACCGCAAGCGCAGCCCGCCGCAGCTTGAATGAGGCACTCCAGGTGGCATTGCGCGGCGGCGCTGTCAGCGGGCTGCTCGTTGTAGCACTATCTCTCACTGGCGTGGGCCTTATGTTTGCCATTTTCGGCGGATTGAGGGGCCCCGAAATGATGAAGCTCGTGCCGCTCAACATCGTGGGCTTTGGATTTGGTGCCTCGTTCGTGGCGCTGTTTGCACAACTCGGAGGCGGTATTTACACGAAGGCCGCTGACGTGGGCGCGGACCTCGTCGGAAAGGTTGAAGCCGGAATTCCTGAAGACGATCCACGCAATCCCGCAGTTATTGCCGACCTTGTCGGCGACAACGTAGGTGACTGCGCCGGCCGTGGAGCGGACCTGTTTGAGAGTACCGCCGCGGAAAACATCGGCGCGATGATCCTTGGAATTGCGCTCGTTCCGGTTTTCGGCATTAAAGGAATTTTATTCCCGCTGTTTGCAGGCGCAATGGGTCTCATTGCCAGTACTGTCGGCATTTATTCCGTCCGGGTCAAGGGCCAGGAAGACCCAATGCAGTCCCTTAACCGCGGATATTTCGTGACTACTCTTCTCGCTCTCGTCGGGTTTTTTCTCGCGTGTGTACTTCTGCTGCGGACTCCCGGAAACAGCGGCTTCATGTGGTTTTTCGGATGCGGAGTCGTAGGTCTTCTCGCCAGCTTCCTGTTCGTCTGGATCACGCAGTACTATACCGAAACGAAGTATCGCCCGGTCCGTCAGATCGCGGATGCATGTCAGACCGGTCCTGCCACTACTATCATCAGCGGATTGGCAGTTGGTATGGAATGCACGTTCATGCCGGTAATCGTCATCAGCGCCGCGATCCTTACCAGCTTCTATATGGGCATGCGTGCCTTGGCGCCGTTTTCCGCACTGCCAATCACAGATCCTGATTTTGTAGCTGCACACAGCGCAGGTTTGTATGGAACCGCCGTCGCCACCATGGGTATGCTGAGCACTGCTGGTTATATCCTGGCCATGGACACTTTCGGCCCGATTACCGACAACGCCGGTGGTATTGTTGAGATGGGCCTGAAAGAAGAAGCGCATGGGGAAATTCGTGATCGGACAGACCGGCTTGATGCGGTCGGCAATACGACCAAGGCGCTTACCAAAGGATACGCCGTAGGTAGCGCAGCGCTCGCCGCCTTCCTGCTGTTTTCAGCTTACCTGGACCAGGTCTGGCATTATGTCCAGATTCGTGGATTAAAGCTGCCCAATGGTATGCCCATGAAGATGGAAGACGTGATGAGCGTTAACATTGGCAAGCCCGCGGTTTTCGTCGGTGGACTTGTCGGTGCGATGCTCGTGTTTGTTTTCAGCGCGCTTGCCATGAAGGCTGTCAGCAAGGCCGCGCAAACGGTTATCAATGAGGTGCGGCGTCAGTTCCAGTCCGACCCCGGCATTATGGAAGGCACCTCCGAACCCGACTACGGCAAGTGCGTTGACATCGTCACCAAAGGCGCCCTGAAAGCCATGATCTTACCGGGCATGCTACCGGTTCTCTTTCCGCTCTGTCTTGGTTTGATAGTTAAATATGCCTACCCTTCTGAGGCAATTATCGGAGCCGAAGCGGTGGCTGCGCTTCTGATGATTGCAACCGTGGCAGGCATTCTCATGGCGCTGTTCATGAACAACGGCGGCGGTGCGTGGGACAATGCAAAGAAGTACATCGAAGAAGGCAATTACGGCGGCAAAGGCAGCTTTGCGCATAAAGCGGGCGTGGTAGGGGATACCGTAGGAGATCCGTTCAAGGATACGGCAGGTCCAAGCCTGCACGTGCTGATCAAACTGCTGAGCACCATCACACTTGTAATGGCCCCGCTGTTCATACGATAATCAGTATGCGACGTACTAGTGTGCCGTCCCAGGAGTTCATAGCTCCACTTCAGGAAGCTTTTGAACTCGGACGGCACACAAAATCAGTGAACGAATTAATGAGACATCACGCCATCGTTTGCGCGATCGTTTGCGGCAGCCGACGCTTTGTGTTGCCCCTGGACAAGTCGTGCCTGCCTGCTTGCGACAATAATGCAGGCGTTGCAGGGGCATGAGTTTCGAGCGGTTTATAGCGCGCCGATACCTGTTCAGCGGCCAGCACAAGGCGCTGGTCTCGATGATTACCTTTATCTCGATCGCCGGCGTGGCGCTGGGTGTGCTTGCGTTGATTGTCGTTATTTCCGTTATGGAAGGTTTCGACCAGAACCTCCAGGAAAAGATTATCGGGGCAAATGCGCACATCGAAGTAGCGCGTTCTTACGCGGAGTCTCCGTACCTTACGAGTGGCGCGCTCGAACTGGTGCGCAAAATCCCTTCTGTAAAGGCTGCAGGCCCTGTTGTTGTGAGGCAGGCGTTGGTGCAGGTCCCGGGTGAAGGAAATCAGTCCCGCCAGACCGGTATCCTTATCCAGGGGCTCGACCTTGAAGTCGAGCCGCTGATTACCCGCATCACCGACAACGTGACCTCAGGCGCGAAAAGTCCCGGGCCCTGGGATATTGTCATGGGCGAGCAGATCGCAAACCGGACGCTGTTCATTGCACCCGGGCAGAAGCTACGGATGATTGCGCCGGTGTGGGCGGAGACGGAAATGGGGCAAACGCCTCTCTATCGAAACGTTCAGATGGTAGGCACGTTCAAAACAGGCTTTCCCGAGACGGACGGCTTTCTGGCTTATGCGAGCATGGAAGCAGCGCGAAATATGTTCATGATTCCTGAAGGGCAATTCGACGGTCTACGAGCGACAGCGACGGATGTGGACCAGGTGCAGGAAGCGGCCGATGAAATCCAGAAGGCGCTCGGACCGATGTTCATGGTAACAACATGGAAGACCCGCAACGCGGGCTTGTTCCACGCGCTGCAGCTTGAAAAAGCAGCCATGTTTATTATACTGCTGCTTATCGTCGTGGTCGCCGCCTTTAACATCATTGGAACGCTCATTATGGTGGTGATGGAAAAGACCCGGGAGATCGGCATTCTCAAAAGCATGGGCGCGACAGACAATGCAATACTCCGAATTTTTATGAACCAGGGCCTGATCATCGGCGGCGTGGGGACCACCCTTGGCGCAATTCTTGGCCTGATCATCTGCTGGGTGCTAAAATATAAGATAAAACTGCCGGATGTCAGCGCGGCCTATCTGAGCGACCATATCCCTGTTGTGGTGGAGCCGTGGATCGTGCTTCTGATCGTCGGAAGCGCGATGGCCATTGTTCTGATCGCATCCCTGTATCCAGCCCGTCAGGCATCCAAACTTAATCCGGTCGAGGCGCTGCGCTATGAGTGAGGCAGGAGCAGCAGTGATGGAGTGCCGTGGTCTGCACAAGGCCTATAACGATGGAACTCGGAGCCTGCAGGTACTGCGCGGCGCGGATCTCGACGTTCGGTCTGGAGAGATTATATCCATAGTCGGTGCCAGCGGTTCCGGCAAAAGTACACTGCTGCATTTGCTTGGAGTCTTAGACAGGCCAAGTGAGGGAAGGATCTCGCTCAAAGGCCGAGAACTTGCGGAACTTAGCTCTGCTGAGCTTGCGGAGATCCGCGCGCGCTCCATTGGCTTTATCTTCCAGTTTCACCATCTCCTGGCGGAGTTCACCGCTCTCGAAAATGTGATTATTCCTGGCCTCATGCTGAAGGGTGTTCCTGCACAATTGCGCGAAAAAGCGACACAACGGCTTACGGCGCTCGGCCTCGGAGATCGCCTTGAACATCGTCCCTCGAAGCTTTCCGGGGGCGAACAGCAGCGCGTGGCCCTCGCGCGTGCACTGGTGAATGAACCCGATGTCGTCCTTGCCGATGAGCCCACCGGTAACCTCGACACAGAAACCGCTGAAGTTGTCATCGATCTTCTGTGGCGCAATGTGCGGGAAAACCGCAAATCACTCGTGATTGTTACGCATGAACCCGATATCGCAAAGCGCGCGGACCGCTGCCTGCGGCTCAGGGACGGCAAGTTGATCCCGCAGTAGTTTTGCAGGGCTTTTCAACGTTTGCGTTTGTCGCCGCATCGATTGTGCATCCTTACAAATGAACGCGCAGCGCGCCAAAACGCTGGGAATCTTTGCGGCGGTGTTGACTCTTTTCGCATGGGGATGGTGGAGCTTTGGCTTCCCGCCTCCGAAGCCTCTCATCAGCGAACCGGGATCGGACGAATCAACACCCGGGACTTCCAACGGACGGATCGTCATCCGCGGCAACAACGCGGCCATGGAGAACGATGCCAAACGTCAGGCGGAGCAGGACCTGGGTAAGCGGCTGTTTGAGGAACGCTACCCGGATGCGATCATGGGGTTCAGCACCTGGCAGTTTTCTCCCGAAACATTCTTTGCCAAATCCATTGCCGGCACCTTGCCCGAAGTCATCGGAGTGTTTGCGACGGAAGCAGCGAATCTGCTGGACCGCCGCCTGTGTGCCGACATTACCGAGCAGGTGCAGGGCTGGGAACATGGTTCGCAGCTTAACATGAACCTGCTTCAGCCGATGATGCGTGACGGCCGTATTTACGGTCTGCCCACGATGCCCGGCTTTTATGTAATGCTGATGTTTTATAACAAGGATATGTTCCGCGATGCGGGCATCGTGGACGAACGCGGCGAACCGGTTGCACCAGACACATGGGACGACTTCACTACTGTTGCGAAACGACTGACCGACCGCACGAGGGGCATTGCAGGCTTCGGAATCCTGGGAGAAACGGGCGGGAATGGTTGGCACTTTCTTAACTGGGTGTGGCAGGCGGGCGGCGACTTTGAAAAGAAGCTCCCCGATGGCCGTTGGATTTCCGTGTTCCATGAGCCGCCCGCTGTCCAGGCGCTGCAATTCGTGAAAGACCTGCGCTGGAAACACGACGTGTTACAACGTAACGTACTGGCTTCAAATGACGAGTTGTTCCAGCTTTTCGCGTCTGGGCGCATTGCGATGGCTATTTTCACAATGGAGTATCTGCAAAACCTTGTCGATAAATACGAGATGCCGCTGCAACGCATTGGTATTGCGTTGCTGCCTGCCGGCCCCGGCGGTCGTGCGAACCAGATTGGCGGTGGCTTCGCGCTGATTAATCCGCGGCTGACCGGCTTGCGCAAACAGCGCGCATTCGATATGCTTGTGCTGGACGCGGACCTGCAGGTGATCGACCAGAAGATGAAACTTCTGCACAGCCAGGGACGCAGAGTGGGGATTCCCGCGGTGCCAATCTTTAAGCCTGAGTACCAGGCGAAGTACGACGCGGTGATCGATAAATACAGGAACCTGCCAGCGCAACGCGAGCTCATGGAGGCTGCGGCAAAAGCAGCGCGCTTCGAGCCTGCGCGCGAGAGCCAGACGCTATATCGCGACTACCTCGGACCTGCTGTTCAGGATGTGCTGGTAAGTCGCAACGCTAATCCTGGAGCGCTGCTCGATTCCGCATCAAAAAGGTTCCAGGCACGCGTGCTGGACGCATTAAACCGGCAAGCAGCTCAGCCCGTTCAGCTCCAGCAGCCGTTATCACTCCAGGCGAAAAAATAATTGGCTCCCGCAGGGCGGGAGCCAATCACGTACGTTCAATTCTACCACACTAGATTGCCATCGTTCCGGTGGTCTCGGCCCCGCCCGGTGCCGGGGCCGGTGTGGTTATGTAAGGCTTAAGTCTTGGCCATGCAAAAAAGTAAATAAGTGCCAGGGCGGCGATGATCAGTACGGCGCCAACGACGTTTCGGTTCATACGAGCTGAAACCTCCGTGTTTCAAGTATTTCCCTCAAGTTAGGTTGCGAAGTAGTTTTGTAAAAACCGCATTTCAAGGTGCAATTCGTTCAGTCTGAGCACATCGCGGCCATCCAGGTGCCCGGGTTACTAAGCGTATTGACACACACTGCTGCCCGCCGATTATCCGCCCCCCGACACTAATGAATGGGGGTCGCGTGCGGTGAAGCAGGCGGCGCTTTTTGAAAGGGTTACCGGCGCAAAATGAGCATACTTGTAGATCGCAATACGCGACTTGTGATTCAGGGCATTTCTGGTAACGAAGGCAAATTTCACGGCCAGCAGATGATCGCTTACGGAACGAAAGTCATGGGTGGCGTAGTGCCTGGCCGTGGTGGCGAAACCGTGCTCGATGTGCCCGTCTTTAACACCATGGTCGATGCTGTAAAAGCGACGGATGCCAATGCCAGTATCATCTACGTACCCGCGAAGTTCGCCGCCGACGCCGCACTCGAATCCATAGATTCCGGAGTAAAGCTTGTCGTTATTATCACCGAAGGTATTCCCACGCTGCAGATGGTAAAGGTGTATCACCATGCACGCCAGGTTGGTGTGCGCGTGGTCGGCCCAAATTGTCCCGGGCTTATCTCTCCCGGCAAAGCCAAGGTCGGCATCATGCCCGGACACATCCACAAAGAAGGCCGGATCGGCCTGATTTCGCGGTCGGGCACGCTCACCTACGAAATTGTGAAGGAGCTTACCGTCTACGGGCTTGGCCAATCGACCTGTATCGGCATTGGTGGCGACCCGATCATAGGCACGAGTTTCACCGATGCACTTGCCCTGTTCGAGGATGATCCTGAAACGGATGCAGTGGTGATGATTGGCGAGATTGGCGGCACAGACGAGGAAACGGCTGCCGAATTCGTCAAGAGCAGCATGAAGAAGCCGGTGGTGGGATTCATCGCCGGATTAACCGCGCCGCCGGGAAAGCGGATGGGCCATGCAGGCGCCATCATCTCCGGGGGCAAAGGAACCGCGAAGGAAAAAATCGCTGCTCTGAACGCTGCGAATATTCCAGTAGCGGAGCGGCCCGACCAGGTTCCCGGCCTGGTCAGGGAGAAGCTGAAGAAGTAGCGATCAGCCGAATACGGCATCCTCACCCGGCTGCGGAACCCACAGTCGGCTGTAAGAATAGCCGGCTCTTTCCCACGCAATCCCCAGGCGTTTGGCAGGTTCATCTGCTGGTTCGTCGGTCAGTGGGAATGTATTATGGTGCACAGCCATGAAGGTCTGCGCGTGCAAATCGCGGTAGGCCTGCACCGCTTCCTCCGGGCTTTGATGCGCGACCTTCATGAACCAGCGGGGCTCGTAAGCGCCAATGGGAAGCGCGGCGACCTCCACCGCCCCAAACCGCTCGCCAATTTCACGATAGCCGGGAAAGTAGCCGCTGTCACCGGAAAAATAAAACGATCGCGCGGCGCACTCCAGCCGGTACCCACACCACAAAGAACGGTTTAAGTCGCCAATGCCGCGTTTGCTCCAGTGCTGTGCGGGTGTCGCGGTCACTCGAATCCCGGCAATATCCGTGGTTTCCCACCAGTCGAGCTGCTCGATGCACTTTGCGCCTTTCGCAGCAAACCACCTACCGAGTCGCAGCGGCACAATAAAACGCTGGGCGCCGGCGGTGGCGCTGAGTATCTTCCGGATCGTCGTCAAGTCAAGATGGTCGTAGTGGTTGTGGCTGATCAGTACAGCATCCACTGGTAGCACCTGCTCCAGCGGCAGTCCCGGCGGATGATATCGCCTGGGGCCCAGCCACGTCACCGGCGAACACCTGTCGCCAAACACCGGATCAATCAAAACACGTCTCCCACTGCCGAATTCTACGAGCACCGCGCTGTGTCCGATCCAGAACACACGCATGCTATCAGGCGAAATGGAACGTCGCGGGTAGTGGCGTGCTTGAAGCGATGATGGCCGCACACCCTGCCGACTGCGCGTAAGCATCCAGCGCAGCACATCCAATGGGGGGCGGGGGCCTGCCGCTGGGTCAAGATTGCGGAAACCATTTGCCGTATGGTGAGGAGGGAGCATCCAAGAACAGAATTTGCTTGGCTGCATCTGCCATGCAAACCCGTAATCACCATCAATTCAGACTGCACACGGGACGAACTCTATGACGACTGAACCCATGTATCTCCGCCGGCTGCTGGCGTTTCCACTGTTGTCAGTGCTCGCGCTCACAGTACTTGTCGGCTGTGCGCCGAAAGTCGATGAAGACGCGTCACGCACGAATACGAAGGCTGGCGCGGGAGCGGCGGACGAATCCACTACTGGAACCGGCGCCGCTACCACAGATACCACCCTGACTATCGAGCACCGCGCCGGTCCGGCTCCGTTCAAGTTGCCCTTCCCGGACGCTCTCGCGGCCGAAGACATCAAGCCGGGCAAGCGCGGCGGAAACTTTACATTCGGCTACTTTGGTGAAGGACCCAAGACGTTTAATCCCATTACCGGGAATGACAGTGCTTCGGGCGACCTCGGCCTGATGATGTTCTCCTCTCTGATTAATCTGGATTACCAGACCCAGAAGTTCTCCCCGGGATTACTTAAGGAATGGTATATGGAAGATAACAAGGCGCACTGGATCTTGAAGTTGCGCGAGGGGATCAAATGGTCGGACGGCCATCCGATCACCGCCGACGACATCCTGTTTACCATCCAGGTAATTTACGATCCCAAGATCCTGAATGCACTGCGCGATATCCTGCAGATGGACGGCAAACCAGTGGAATTTGAAAAAGTAGACGCACTCACGGTTCGTGCGAAACTTCCTCGTCCCAGCGCGTCTTTCCAGGCGATGCTCCCCTTCCAGATTGTTCCCAAACATGCCTATGAAGAGGCTTATAAGGCCGGGACATTCGCGACCATGATGAACACGGACAGCGACCCGGCGAAGTTTGTGTGCAGTGGCCCGTTTAAGCTGAAGCAGTATTTCCCGGGTGAGCGCGTGGTGATGGAGCGCAACCCGCACTACTTCCGCTACGACAGCAATGGCACGCAGCTACCCTATCTGGATACCATGATTATTAGTTATGCGCCTAACATGGATCAGATGCTCTTACGCTTCAAGGGTGGGGAAGTGGACGGGATCACACGTCCGTCGCAGCCGAGCCTGCCGGATCTGCAGGACAACGCAGCCAAGGGCAACTATACGGTTCATGATGCCGGCCCCGGCACCGCAAGCGACCTGCTGTGGTTTAACCTGAAAGAAGGTACCAATCCCAAAAGCGGGAACCCGTATGTTGCTCCATGGAAGAGCGTCATTTTTCGGGATGTGCGTTTCCGCCGAGCCATGCTGCATTCCATAGACCGCGAAAGCATTATTCGCACTGAATTGCGTGGTCAGGCGGAGCTTGGGAAAACATGCGACTCCTCTGCCAATAAGCTCTGGTTCAAGCGCGATGTGCCTGTTTACGACTATAATCCGGGCAAGGCGAAGGCATTGCTCGAGGAAATGAATCTCAAGGATCGGGACGGCGACGGTATCCGTGAAGACGCCCAAGGCAACAAAGTCTCCTTCACAATCATTACCAACAAGGGAAACCAGCGCCGCGAACGCTTTGCGCCTCTACTCACGCAGGATATGCGCCAGGTCGGAATTGAGGCCCGCACCGATTTTATGGACTTCAACGCGCTGCTTTCGCTGACGGATGAAAGCTACGAGTACGAAGGCTGCATTCTCGGCCTTGCGGGCGGGTCAACACATCCCGCTAATAAAATGAACACATTTCTAAGCACCGCACGGACGAACCTTTATAATCCCCGCCAGGAAAAACCGGCGACCGACTGGGGTGCTGAGGTCGACAAGCTGTGTGCCGAGTTCAATTCGACGCTGGATCCCGGATTCCAGTTAAAGGCGTATCACCGGATTCAGGAGATCCACGCACAACAACTGCCCACTCTGCCCCTGTGGTACCCCAAGGTGTTCGTCGCCTGTTCCAATAAATACGAGAACATCAAACCGGCCGCCACCACGCCGGAACTGATCTGGAACGCCGAAGAGTTCTTTGTTAAATAGGGGACGCCGGCAGTAATGCTCAAACTGCTATTCAGGAGAGTGCTGCAGTCCATCCCGCTGCTGCTGGCGATTTCGGCGGTGACGTTTTTTCTGCTGTTTCATTCGCCGGGCAACTACCTGTCGGCACTGAAACAGAACCCGAAGTACTCCGATGCCACCATCGCACTGATGACGAAACAGATGGGGCTGGATAAACCGTGGTACTCGGTCTGGGGCCACTGGGTCTGGCGCGTGGTGACAAAAGCCGATCTCGGCATGACGCTCGCCGAGCAGCGTCCTGTCATATCCGTTCTCAAGGAGCGGCTGTTCGGCACCTTTATCCTGGCGTTCGCGGCGACGGTGTTCGCGTGGGTCATCGGCATGCCGCTGGGCATGGTGGCGGCAGTGCGCCATGATCGCTGGCCGGACCGGATCGCATCGGGGATCGCCTTCTTCGGCCTGAGTATTCCCTCCGTCCTGCTGGCCATGTTGTGTGTGTATTTCGCCTCGGTGAGCGGATGGTTTCCGACCGGGCAGATGACTGGCGAAGATGCGCACCCGGAACTGCGCTCACGCTGGCATAACTTTGTTACCATTTCGCATCACCTGGTTCTTCCGGCGTTTACTCTCGGCATGGGAATGCTGGCCGTCTACACGCGCCAGATGCGCTCCAACCTGCTCGAAACTCTGCAGGCGGATTATCTGCGTACCGCCCTGGCCAAAGGACTCACAACCCGAGCGGCGGTCTTCAAGCATGCGTTGCGCAATGCGCTGAATCCCCTTATTACATTGTTCGGGTTTTCGATCAGCGAACTTCTGAGCGGCGCCATTCTCGTCGAGTCGGTATTCGCGTGGCCCGGTCTCGGGCGCGTCACCATTGAAGCGTATCACATGAAGGACATGTTCCTCGTCGCGAGCGCGGTCATCATGGGTGCGGTAATGCTGATCATTGGGAATTTCATCGCAGACATCCTTTTGGCTGCCAACGATCCAAGGATCCGATATGAGTGAACCCGGCTCCGCGGGGCAGGACATCCCGGGAAGCGGCGTTGTAGCGGCGACGCCAACCGGCGCCCCCGCAACAGTACCGCACAGCACACAAATGCCCGCATCTGCTCCGCTGCCGTCGCCAGCGCGGCTGGCCTGGCGCAGGCTGCGAAAAAACCGAACCGCAGTATTCGGCGGACTCATCCTGATCGTCCTTTATACCGTTACTATTTTCGGCAGTTTCGTCGGTCCACGCGACCCCGCGTTACGTAACAAGCTGACACCCGACCACCCGCCGACCTGGCCCCGTTTCTTCGATGAAAAGGGAAAATTCCACCCTCGGCCATTCGTCTATGGCATGACCCTGGTGGACGAGATGCGTCACCTCTATAAGTTCGACCTCTCGAAAAAGTATCCCATTCGTTTACTCGTTAAAGGTGAGCCCTACAAGCTATGGTGGCTTTTTCCGTCCGACTTGCACCTGTTCGGTGTGGACCAGGGCGGATTCATCGCACCGCTCGGCACTAATTCTTCCGGGCAGGATACTTTTTCGCGCCTGCTGGCCGGCGCCAAGATTTCCTTATCCATCGGTCTCGTCGCTATTGCGATCACAACGACCCTGGCCATGCTTTTCGGTTCGATGGCGGGCTACTTTGGCGGCATTGCAGACGCCGTCATTATGCGTATCGTAGAATTCCTGATGTCGATTCCTGCGCTTTACTTGATCATTGCATTGCGAGCTTATTTTCAGACCCAGGGATTGTTTGGTCTTGGCGGCGAAACACCCACATCAGGCGAAATGTACCTGATTATCATCATTATCCTTAGCCTGATTGGGTGGGCTCAACCAGCGCGCGTGATCCGTGGGATGGTCCTGTCATTGAAAGAGCAGGAATACATTCTGTCAGAAAGGGCGCTTGGTGCGTCGACGTTTCGTATCCTGACGCGACACGTGTTGCCAAACACGTTGAGTTATGTGATCATTGCCGCCACCATTCTCGTTCCCTATTACATTCTTGGGGAAATCGCGCTGAGTTACCTGGGTGTCGGGATTCAGCACCCGCAGGTGAGCTGGGGCATCCTGCTGGAAGAGGCGCAAAGCCCCACTACGATGCGTGAATTCCCGTGGCTGTTGCTGGCTCCCGCAGGCGCAATTTTCCTCACAGTGATGGCTTTTAATTTCCTGGGCGACGGGCTTCGTGACGCGCTCGATCCTAAACACGTCAAATAAGCCATGGTCATTGCCCTTTTCCGCGTCCGCCTGCACATTCCGTTCTCCCACTCGCTCAAAGAGAAACGCAGCGTGTTGAAGCGTACCATCCACCACCTGCGCACCTCCTACAACTGCGCCGTTTCCGAGATCGACGACCAGGACTTGTGGCAAAGCGCGGTTCTGGCCATCGTGACAGTCTATGCCAACCGTGCCCAGGTGGATTCCCTTTTCCGCGCCGTTGAACGGGACCTGAGCACCTCTGGAGATTTTGAGCTTGTCGGCCAGCAGATTGAAATTTTGTGATGCTAACCAGCGTCTTTAACAAACTTGTCTCTTGCTACCTGCATGGCATCGAGGTTAAATGACCAATATTAACATGTCCAATTCGCCTGATGGCGCTCCGGAAGTTCCGGCTGGGCCGGGGCCCTCTGAGCCGGAATACGTAGACAGCGAGCCGCGCGACCGCGCATGGCGCGAGTGGCTGCTGCTGGGCGTTGGTTGCTTCCTTATGGCCGCCGCATTGCGCTTTGTGCGAATCGGCTACAGCGAGTTTTTTGGGGCAGAATTCCGTTCGCTGGACCTGCTTTCGGGCCAGCGCCAGCCGAGCCTGCTTGCGGCGCTGCTGCACGGCGAATTGTCAATTTACTATCCGCTGTTGTCGCTTTGGACCAGGTTTAGCGGTTTAACAAGCGAGGCGCTTCTGCGCCTCCCTTCCGCCATGCTTGGGCTGCTCGCGTGGCTGGCATTTTTTGCGTTCTCCCGCAGCTATTTGCGCGGCACGGCTTTCCTTATCTGCATCCTCGTATTTGCTCTCAATCCAATCCTTGTGGAATCATCCAACGATGTCGCCCCTTACGCGCTGCTTGCCCTGTGCACCGTGCTGGCAAATTACATGGCGGTGCGCGCTCTCGACAAAGGTGGACGGGCAAACTGGATCGGCTATGCCGCGGCATCCACCGCAGGCGTATTGACTCACCCGCTGTTCTGGTTCGTGCTTCCTGCCCATTTCCTGTTCGCAGTTCTGCGCCGCCGCCGTACGCCCGAACCATTCCGGGGAATCAGCACCGCCGGCATTGCTATTATCCCGCTGGTGGCCGCGGGGCTGGCAATCTATGCCAATCGTAGCTTTCCTGAACTCGCAGGCGCGCGTACCCAGGCGCCGTCCGTTTCCGACCTGCTACGTAATCTCGTCTCCGTCGCGATCGGCAACTTCCAGCGGTTTGGGGCCAACGAATTTGCCCGTGGAATCATGTACGTCTACATTCTGGCCTGCCTGGGGCTCAGCTACGTATATTACCGGAAGCGTTCGGCCGAAGCCATGGCCATGCCCGAGAACGTCGTCTGGATTGATGAAACGCAGGACGTGGTTGGCCGCTGGCAGCGGCTTAGTCTCCGCGCTTTCCTGCTCTTCCAGTGGTTTACATTTCTCGTGCCGGCGCTCGGCATTATGCTCATGGGTTCCGTCTTGCCCGGGCTCAGGCTCACGCCCGAGATGTTCATCATCGTATTGCCGCCACTTATCGTTCTCATAGCCATGGGCATCGACGCCGCCCCTCGAAATCTTATCGTGTCGCTGGGACTGCTGCTGGTATTAGGCATGGCTAACTACGATGTCCGCACCTTGTCAGATCGCGGTTATGGAATTAAACAGGCTTTTGAGTTGATCCGCAAAGAGGTAAAATTCGACCCGGCGAAAGACGCGATTCTCTACACTGCACCCAAGCAGATCCGACGCTCGGTGGAACAGTATCGCAATGAGCTCCCTGCCACCGCTATTGAAGCGGCCGATAAAACGGAAGAATTCGTCGAGCGTCAGCAGCGCCTGGAGAAGCTGATGCAAAATCGAGATCGGGCAATCGTGATTTATCACGATGACAGCCGGACGATCGGCAAGAGCGAGGGCCGCTCTCCCGTACGCGAATGGATGAAGCCGAACAATGGTTTTGAGCTCGCCGACCGCAAGTGGACTGACAAAGATCTCAGCCCTGTCGAGAAAACAGAATTGCGCGTATATACGCGCCGGGCCGCCGGGCTACCCGCCACACCCGAATAGCGCGCAAGCAGTAATACTGCTCCTCGCGTCCGGGGTACTTCCATGTTGGGCTTTGGAGCTGGTGCGGTGTCCCATTAATTCGTTCACGGGTTTTGTGTGCCGTCCAAGCTCGAAAGCTTCCTGAAGTATAGCTATGAACTTCTGGGACGGCACATTAGTCTTTGCTGATCAGCTTCAGAAACTCGCTTTCTGTTAAGACAGAAATACCAAGTTCGCGTGCTTTATCCAGCTTACTGCCTGCTTCGTCTCCAGCAACCACGTAGCTGGTCTTTTTGCTCACACTGCCGCTGGCTTTCGCACCGGCTGCTTCGGCCAGCTCCTTCGCCTGGTCGCGGCTCATCTGCGTCAGCGTGCCGGTAAAAACAATCGTTTTCCCAGCGAGCGCGCCAGCCATGGCAACTTGCCCGGCCGGCTGGTAAACAAGGTTCGGCAGCTGCAGCCCGAGTGCCTGCAGCTCCAAAAGCAAGCTGCGATTTGCTTCAGTGGCAAAGAACTCCGCAATGCTTTCGGCCATAACAGGCCCGACGCCATCAATACTGGTCAGCTCTTCAACCGAAGCGCTTATAATCCGCTCCACATTTTCGAAACGGCGCGCCAGGAGTTTCGCCGCACTCGTTCCCACATGCCGAATTCCCAGTGCGAACAGGAAATGATGCAGTGGACGTTGCTTGCTGCTCTCGATCTCCTTCAGAATGTTTTGCGCGCTCTTCGTTCCCATTCGCTCGATACCGGCCAATTGCTCCAGCGTCAGCCGATACAGGTCCGCTATATTGCGCACCAGGCCGTGCTCTGTCAGCTGCCGGACAATCACGTCGCCAAGCCCTTCGATGTCCATGGCATTGCGTGAGGCAAAATGCAGGATGCGCTCGCGCACTTGCGCCGGGCAGGAAATGTTGTCGCAGTGCACTGCCACCGCGTCTTCAGATTGAACAAGCGATGAACCGCACGCGGGACACACCACGGGAAAGGCGTATGGCTTCTCGGCGCCGGTTCGAAGGCTGCTGTGTACTCCCAAAACCTGCGGAATAATATCACCAGCCTTTTGGATGATGACCTGGTCCCCAAGTAGCACGCCGAGCCGCGCGATCTCGTCGGCATTGTGCAGTGTTGCCCGGGAAACCGTGGTGCCGGCGAGAAACACCGGCTCGAGGTGCGCGACCGGTGTAATCGTACCCAACCGTCCTACCTGGCATTGGATATCAAGCAGACGTGTCACGGCCTGCTCAGCCGAAAATTTGTAGGCGGTCATGAACCGCGGGCTCTTGCTCGTGAATCCAAGCTGCGGCCACAGGTCCCGGCGGTTCACCTTTATCACCAGCCCGTCTGTCTGATAAGGCAACCCTGTGCGTCGCGTTTCCCAGTGATGGACCTGCTCAATTACTTCATCAATGGAAGGACAAAGCTTGCGCTCATTGCTCACGCGAAACCCGAATTCTCCCAGCCAGTCCAGGAACTCCATGTGCGTGTTCGGCACATCAAGCGTAGCCGCACCCGCTGCGTAGGCAAACATGCGCAGCGGACGCGATGCCGTGACCGCCGGATCCTTTTGCTTGAGCGATCCTGCCGTGAAATTTCGCGGATTGGCGTATCGCTCGCCTCCAGTTGCTACCACTCTCTCATTCAGATTCTCGAAATCGGCAGACTCCATGTAACACTCGCCGCGGACCTCAAGCACGGATGCTGGTGGTGCCAGCTTCGGCGGCAGTCGGCGCGGAACATCTTTCACGGTGAGCAGGTTCGCGGTAATCACTTCCCCCCGCACGCCATCACCGCGAGTTGCGCCATAGATAAGTTGCCCTCCTTCATAATGAAGGCTCACCGCGATCCCATCGATCTTCAGCTCGACGACGTATTCGAGCGCCTTATCCGTTTCAAGCAGGCGACGGATGCGTGCATCGAACTCCCGCAGCTCCTCCGGGTTATAGCTGTTGCTGATCGACAGCATGGGAACTTCATGCGTGACCTGTTCGAAAGAACCCCGGGGCGCGCTTCCCCCCACCCGGTGCGTTGGGCTGTCAGGAGACGCAAGTTCGGGGTATCTCCGCTCCAGTTCAGCCAGCTCGTCCAACAGCATGTCAAACTCGCGGTCGCTTATCTCCGGCGCGGCACTCTCGTAATAGAGCTGGTTGTGCCGCTCGATTTGAGAGCGGAGGTGAGCCACCCGGTCAGCCGCTGGCGATTCATTATGCATAGACTCACATTCTTCGTTTGAGGCCTGAAGGTCCAGCAAACATTTACTGTTTGTAGTGTTGATGTAGCTGGAGATTTGTTCCAGTTTGAGCGTATTCGGCAGATATTACTATTACTTATTGTTGAACACAGGTTCGAAAGACTCGGACTGAAGATATGGCATCACGCCGCAACCAGATACTTATCGCTTCCGCCATCTGGGTTGGAGTCTGCACCCTGGGCTGGCATGCGTATGCGAACGTGCTTCCAAAATATGGTTTGATCCGACGTACCGTCACTCGGCCTGGCGCGCAGGACTGGCAGAATCTCCAGAAAGAACAGGAAGCTTTTTATAAGGAGAGCGTCCCGTGGTGGACACGTATCAGTATCAGCAGAAGCGAGCCCGGTCGCGGCATGAGCATTGGCGGTCTGCCGCGTGAGCAGAATGGCGCATATTATTACTTTGCGACCAATCAGAAACTCAGCGACACATACGCGTCCCTCACCGGCACCGAACGCTGGCAGATCTCCGAGTTGCCGAAGCTCGACGAGCGTTGGGATATTCGCATCAAAGCACCGCTTAATGAGAAGAAGAGCATTCCCGCCGCCTTTCTGAAAAAAATGGGCTGGAGTGTGCGTTCCATGGCCTCAACACTCGACGGCTATCGCTTCACTGCAGGTACTCCACCTGCCAATCCTTCTCCACCGGATGTCACCGGCCCGCGACGTGCAGCCAACATTCCTTCCATGAGGCTAGGAAACGCCCGCGGAATGATAGCCGGTCGCATTAATGCGCCAGTAGAAATCGATAAAAGTGTGCGCGACCAAAAACCTCCGGGAAATGCGAACCTGCAGCTGAACTGGGGGCTTCCACCGGAGAAATTTGTAAACCAGGTTGCCTCAATCTATGGAGTGGCTGTCCAGAAGACCAGCGTCGATACCACGAGTGTCCTGGTGTATCAGCCGAAAAAGGCCTCCCAGGAAGAGATGCAGCGTTGGGTTAAAGACGGCAAAATCTAGCATTCCCGAATCGCTGTCGCTGGTCGTAATTTCATCTGGTTTCCGCCCCGGGGCCTCCCGCGTGCTTTCCAGCAAATATCCATCCACAAAACAGACCGTTTCAAGATACCGATTTTGAACCATTACGGTAATTGTGCTCACCAATTTCCGGAGAAAGATTATGACAGAGCTTATGACGGTGAGCAACGTTGCCAGGGTGCTGGCGTTATCAACAAAGCGTGTATATCAGCTCATTGCATCGGGCAAGCTGGACAGCCTGCGAACCAGTCCGCGAACGATCCGTATTACACGTCACAGCCTGGAAAAATACATCGAAGAGCAGTTGGAAAGGGAACGCCGGGAACTTGGGTTGGACATCCAGCCCAGCTCTCGCCGACGCACTTGAGGCTCAGGGTAAAGGCGCAAGGTAGACTTCCAGGGGAGCATTTCCTTTAACGCTGGTTGCGCTCGTACGCAACGTTCGGAGAAATTCAATTACGGCCGCACGTGTGGATTTCCAGTTCGAGGAGCGATAAAATGGCGGGAACAAATCTTCGGGCGTAGGAGTGGCATCGAATGCTGCTGCAGCGTCTTCGTATGGGCCAATGCCCAGCTCACGCAATTGATCCCGGGTGGCGTACTGCCGGATGTAGCGGCGCAGTTCCTGGACGTTCACAAGCACATGCGTAATACCAGCCTGCTGCAATCTGAGGGAGATCTCAGCTGCATTAGCCGCGCCGTTCGCAATCCGCAGCAGCACGCTGTCGTCCCAGACGGTATTGTACACCACGTCTCTGGAAAACAGGTACGGTCGCGCTTCGTAGACGAGTAGAATTCGCGAGTTCCGCGGCAAGCCAGCGGCTTCTGGTAGAATCTCACCGAGAGCTCCCAGGTTCCGCCGGTAAAATTCAGCGCGAGGAGTCGTAGCGTAATCGCTCCTCGGCTCCGACAGCTCGAACTCCGCAAGATACCGGAACTCACCCGCGTTTGCGACGGTAATTGTCTGGTGCAGCAGATGCACTGCTGTGTAGGCCAGCAACAGCGCCGACAAAAATCCACGAAGGTAACGGTGCGGCAGATGATTCACCGCAACGATGGCCAGATAAATAAGCAGGGCAATGTCTACCAGCAGGAAGCGATTCTGGCTCTCGCGCACCAGGTTCCATAAAAGGTAGCTCGCCAAAACAAACAGGAGGAGAGCGATGCCCTGGCGCCTCAGTGGAGCTGCGTCAGGGTGCGAAGGTTCGCGTTTCAGCAGCAGCGGCGCGATACAGGCCAGCGGCAATAACATCCATCCAAATTCGCGCAAACGCGGCACAAGCGAAGTCCAATAGCTCAAGGTCCAGAATGGTTGCGGGTAATGGGACGTAATATAGAATTTCTCGCGTGCAACGGCGGCGGCATCGTTCGGCCTGAATAACCAGCAAAAGAAAGGCTCAAGCGGATTGCCGTAAAGAAGCATGTTCTTACCCAGCCAGAAAATAGACGGCAGCGCGACTGCCAATCCGGCGACGACTGCCGTCGTCAGTTTATGATCGGACGCGATCCACTCGCGCCGGCGCAGCGCGGTGATTATCAGCAGAAATGGAAGGAGATAGATTTGCGCGACGGTGTACTTGGATGCCAGCGCCACGCCGAACAGAAGAAACGCCACCGGGAGTTCTGCAACAGGAAGCACGCACGCCCCGTGAACCGCGGCGAGAACCAGAAACGCGACTGGAGCATCAATGAACGCGTCCAGCGACACTTCTCGCATAACCGGGTGCGCCAGCAGCAGAAGCGCTCCCGCCAATGCCAGTGCTCGGGAGCTCACTGCACTGCGAAGCATGCGGGTCAGTAGCAGCGCGCAGGCCACGACGAAAGCAGCATTAATGATTTTCGGCGCGAAATCGAGAGGCTCCGATAGAACAAGGCCCAGCCAGTAGAGACTCTCGATGGCGAACGGGAAACGTGCATAGAAGTTGTGTGGCACGGGCCCAAATCGCATCGCATGCCCGCCGCCCTTCAGCCCGAAAAGATTATCGCGCCACGCACCCAGGTGGTATTCCGTCACGTCGAACAACAGGGGCGGCGCGAACGTTGTGACCAGCAAAAGGCACAGTGCCCAGACAAGCAGGATAAGAAATGCAATCCCAAATGGATTATGGTGGCTCACCTCGAAGCGGGTTTTAAGATCGCTTTCGCCTGCCCGAGCATGCATAAGTGCATAGATTCTTCCAATGCCGGCCGCCGCCGAGACAAACACCACAATCCATCCTAAATCGCGTGTGAGGGCGGAATTCGGCAGTATACCCAATCCAAGCACCACGCACGACAACAATCCGGCCCCGCAGCCAAATGCGAACAGCAACGCGAGCAGCCGGTCACGTTGCAACAACGCAGCGGGAATGCACAGCACCCCGATCCCCAGGCACGCAGCAATAACGGCTGCGCCGCTCGAGGACGCGATCCAGAAAGTCATCGCCCGCTCGAATGCAAATTGCAGCACGGCCGACGGTACCGAGAACGGCAGCGCCACAAGCACAGCCCCCACCACGAGGACCGCGATCCACGATTGTGTCGTGAGTTTCACGAATAGCACGTTCCGCTATGGACGTCGAGTAAGCAAGTGGGGAAAACGTTTAGCGTTGAATGCTCGCAGCGCGACAAAGAGTTAGAAGGAAGTTTCCGCAATTCGAGAACACATAATCAACCGTCTGCCCACAAGAAAGCCCCTATATGAAACGCTTGCTCCGCGTTGAACTTTCTTTATTCGCGTGTGCCGGGATCGCCATGGCGTTCGCTCCACCCGCGGTTGCTGAGCCGGGCATTATTCCACCTGATGCTCAGACCAGCGGTATCATTCGTGTCTGGCCGGAATTGCTGGAGGCCGTACAGTCAAATACCGACCTCTGGGGCGAGCAGGCCATCACACAGCCCGACGGCCCAAGCTATGAATTCTTCAAAAGCAAAATGCCCACATTCCATTATGTCGACACGGACTTCCGCCACTACCCTATCGTTCTGAGCGGCCCGGGTTCTCCGCGCAAGGCGCGCCTTGTCAGCAACGGCAGCGGCGTCAACTCTCGCGCGAACGCAAAGTACTGGAAGGAAATCGGTTTTCCAGTCACTTTCCGGGTAGGCGACTCCGCCACCACGTATGGGGAGGACCTGCATCGCCTTGATGGGCCGCGTTACCGCAATGGCTACCTACCCGTTGTGGAGATGGCTTACCTGGATGGCAGCGCTGAATACGCGCTCGAAGCGTTTACGCCGGTCGACAAGAAGATCGTCGATAATGCTCCCGTGCTGCTGCAATTCGGATTGCGTAAAGGCGAGAGCGCTCTTTTTGCGGCGGATATTGACGCGACAAGGCCGCTCACTGAAATTCGCGGTACACTGCGCGACAGCAAAGGCGCTCTTCTGGTCGCATTCGACAGCTCCTGGAAATGGGACGCCGAAGCCCAGCGCCTCAATGCCACCCTCAGCTCCAAAACATCTGCCACGCTCGCAATCTTTACTGAGCCGCTATCTGGAGCAATTCCATTTCAGATCGAACCCGCATCTTATGCGAAGTTACGCAGGCAATGTTGCGATTACTGGGACGGGCTACTCAACCGCGGCACACGCATCGAGACTCCCGAGGCTGTCGTAAACAATTCATGGCGCGCACACATCGTCGCCAATTACATGTTACTCAATGGCAACCGCATGCACTACAGCGCCGGCAACCAGTACGAAAAACTTTACGAGGCCGAAGGCGGCGACGCGGTACGCGGCCTCATGCTATTCGGGCACTTAGCCGACATGCCCCGCATGATTATCCCCCTTCTGGATTTTACCCGCCCCGGTCTAATCTACCACCAGGCTGGTCTCAAGCTGCAGCTGCTCACCCGTTACTACTGGCTCACCCGCGACGCGGCATTTGTCCATGCGCAGCGCCGGCGCTGGCAACCTGAGGTCGACAAAATACTCAACGATCGCCAGACGTCCACCGGGTTATTGCCGCGCGAGCAATACGCCGGGGATATTGCGACAAAGGTTTACTCGCTCAACTCCAACGCGAATAGCTGGCGCGGGCTCCGCGAAATGGCAACCGTGCTCGGCGCGATGGGGGATGACGTCGACGCCAGGCGCTACACGAATGACGCCGCAAAGTTCCGTGATGTTATTGTAGATGCCGCCACAAGCAGCATTGACCGCAGCACCTCCGTTCCGTTCGTGCCGCTCGCACTTTTTGGCGAAATCCCGATCGATGGACGCCTCAGCGCGACACGCCTCGGCGGTTATTATGATCTCATGCTGCCCTACATTATAGGTTCGCGTATTTTTGGCCCGGGCTCTGACCCCGAGACCTGGATGATCGAAACACTCAAGCAGCGCGGTGGCCTCTGTATGGGAATGATCAGAGGCGCGGGACTCAACAAAATGTACGGTGGTGTCACAGGTGGCTTTAACAATCTCTACACGATCCGGCTCACCGTGGCGCAACTCGAACGCGACGAGGTCGATCGTGCGCTTGTCAGCTTCTACGGCAAGCTCGCGCAGGGTCAGACATGGGATACCTTTATCAGCGGCGAAGGGTCGGGCATGGCACCGTATGATGAGCATGGACGCCCCTTTTACGATCCGCCAAACTCCGCAGCAAATGCATACCTCCTGCACATGTTAAGGTATATGCTCGTTCAGGACTGGGACCTCGATGATGACTGTACGCCGGAGACCCTTCGACTCATGTTTGCAACACCGGGACGGTGGCTGGCCGCCGGCGGTAAAATTGGTGTCGAGCGAGCTCCCACCGCGTTCGGCGAGGTTTCAGTATCCGCTGAGTCGCACCTGGACAAAGGTGAAGTGATCATGAAGGTTTCAGCGCCGTCGCGAAATATGCCCGCAACAACTCTGCTGCGTTGCCGGCTTCCGGCCGGGCATCAGGTCATCAGTGCCACCGCAAACGGAAAAGCGCTCTCCGTGGACGCGAAGGGGAGTGCCGATGTTAGTAAGTTGCGCGGTACGTACACAGTCAAGTTCACCTGCACAAGATAGTAAATGGACTCGAGCGCCGGACTTTTGAGCGCTAGAACCGCAACTCCTGCATCATTCCGGGCACCTCCAGAGACTCGGTGATCTTTTTCAAGCCATTGCCCGCGCTGTCATAAACCAAGATAGTGCCTCCACGGAACACTCCCAGCGCCGTTGCAATCTCCGCCGCCTGTTCTAATTCCAGCTTCACTGGGAAGTATTTCTCCCGTATCAGTTTCACCACCTCGGGATTTGTGAAGACCTCGCGATCGTATTTCATGCAAAGTTGGCTTTCGCCGGAGTGGAAATAGATAACGATGCGCTTTTGCTTGTCCGCCGCTGCACTGGCCTGTGCCTGCTGGAGGTTCGACATCCACGAAATGCCGGACGAGACGTCCACGCCTGGCGGCACCGCACCCGCCGAAAGACCTGCCGCAGGAGCAGAGTAGGCAGCACTGGGCGAGCCTGAGGCTCCTGCATTCGGAGCAGAACCCAAAACTCCGGCTGGCTGAGCTGCAACATTCGCGTTCAGCAGAGGAGCTGCACCGGCAGGTATCGAGGCTCCGAGACCACGCATTTCCACCCGGTCTCGCGGGAACAATTCGGCACCATCGGCGGGCGTCAGCGGCTTCAGCACAAATCGAACTGCATCGGCATAAACAGCTCCCGGTTTGCTCGGGTCATTCGGCGTGGTGTCACGAGCGTTCGCACTCACTGCAATATAGTCATCACCGCCAGCAGCAAAGTCCCATTCCCCAAGGTAAATCCATCGGCTGCCATTAGCGGGGTTCCGATAGCCGACTCCGTTTTGGATCACTGACTTTGCACTTTGGTTGCCGGAGCAGCGTGTCACATACAGAACCTGTTTTGAATTTGCTGCCCTCGGCCACGTGACGTACACGCAATAGTGTCCCGCGTTTGTAAAACGTGGGTAAAAGCGCGCTTCGCCAGCCGTACCCGTGTTGAGCTTTCGTGCCATGCAAGTGCCGGCAGGCGTAAGTCCGGGCGCACCGCTTCGCTCTGTTGTTGCGTCCACGCTTGAGATCCATTGTCCCGAAATCTCAGCGTAATTGCTCGAGTTCTGTCCACCCTGGCATGCTTCAATAATGATATCCTGCGCGATGCCAAGGCCGCATAACGCTACAGCAGTGATACAAATGCCAATTTGTCGAATGAGAGATGTGTCCATACAATGACCTCGTGGGTTTGCCAACGCCCGTATTTCGGAAACTACGATCATCCATATTCAACACAATTGAAAGGAGCAGCATAATTACATCGTGAGTATCGACGTCTGCTTTAAGAGTCGAGCTTGCCAAGTTGCCGAAGTGCTTCCAGCAGCACGATGGATACTGCCGTTGCCAGGTTCAGGCTCCGCACATTCTCACTCGGCATTGGGATCGTGAGGCAGTGTTCCGCGTTCTCGTGCAGAATAGCTTCAGGCAGCCCGCGCGTCTCCGGCCCGAAAACCAGGCAATCGTTTGGCGCATAATGCCAGGTGTGGTAAGGCCGAATTGCCTTTGTGCTGAAGTAAATCAGCCGCAGTTCCGGATTTGCAGACTGAAAGTCCCCGAGATTACTGTGGCGGCGCAAATCCACAAACGGCCAGTAATCCAGGCCGGCCCGCTTGGCCGCCCGATCGGACATTTGGAAGGCAGGATAACCAACAATGTGCAGCGGTACACACATGGCCGCGCACAGGCGCGCGATGTTCCCGGTATTCGGCGGAATCTCAGGTTCATAAAGTGCAATCGAGACCATCACGTTCATTTCTCAATAGGGTCGCCGCCACACGCAATTGCATAAATACGAAAAAGCCGCTGAATGCGCAGCCAATTGCATGTGCAAATAACCCGGGGAATTGCAATGGGACGCAGATGTGACAAGCCGGCTACGCGCCTTGTACATGACGGTCGCGGATTCCGTACGCCACTGCAGGAGTGCGGGGCCAATAGCCTTGCGTTCCTGCAGCGTGAAATAGCTGCACTTCCGCGTCGACCGCAGTACCCGAAGCAGAAGCTCCGCCAATTGCATCAGCCACGCCCCGCCCCGACCTCTCATCCCGTCCGTAGCGGAATCGTCACCTCTTTGCACTGGCTGCTCGCCAGCCTTATCGTCGGCGTCATCGTATTTTCAGGACTGGCAACGCTGGGGAGATTACTCTCGCCTGAGCTGTCGCCTTTACCGACGGGTGTTGCTCCTTTTGGGCCAAAGCTTCTGCTCACTTTTGCGCTTTACGCCGGCACGGGTTGCTCCGCCGGTGCGGGCCTCATGTACTGGTTGCTGCGATCCAGCCAGAACTGAGACACTGGAGAAACCAGCTGCCTCCTTTCTGTGTTTCCGCTTCCAATTACATTCGGACTTTCCCCGGACTTTGCGATTGCTTCAGCTGAGGCGTAGGCTTCGGAAAAGGGTTGCCGATCGTGCGTCGCAGGTCGTCTGCCTGCTGAAGCAGAATCTCCATCTCATGCTCATAGGAATTCGTGCCGTTCACGGAGTGTTCTGCGAGAGACGACGTGCGGCTGGCCGTTTTTGCCGCATCCAATGCATTATCATTCAGCGTCTGCATTGCAAGTAATGCCGCCTGGCGCTTGTTCGGTTCATCTGTCGATTGTAGCTCAATCATTGCCTGGCGTGCATCCGACCGTATAGGATCCAATCCAGTCTTTGGCCACACACCGGCTGCCACTGCTTCGGCGGCCTCAACAGCCCGGCGAAGCCGGGGATCTTCGAGGTGGTGCCACCATCGGCGCGCACAATGGCAGGTAAATTCGCGCAGCCTTTCAGCATCGCACGGACTCAATATTTCAAATAGCCACAGCATCCAGTCGGCGCGTTCGCAATAGCGCCACAGGCCCTCAACAGTTGTGAAGCGCCGGGCGAATTTCTCAAAGCCCACCGGAACTTCATAACGGCTGAGAACCTCGGGAATCGTCAACATTGTCGGGGTCCTCCTCGATTGTCAGCATGCTCACACGTTCTGTCTTCAATTATCACGCCAAATCTAACTTGTTATGGCTTCTGCACCTGTTAATTTGGACTGGAGTTCGATTTATGGTAAACCTGGGATGTGGACTAAAGGCACGAAAAACATGATTACCCCGCAGATAGTGATGGATAGTTTTAAGGCGGTGCGTGGCAACACGATTCAAATCGCGCGCGATATCCCCGCAGACCAGTACAGCTTTCGCGCCACCCCGGAGACCCGCTCGGTCCTCGAGTATTTTCGCGATATCATACGCGTGACCGAATTCGTCGTTGGAGTCGCCTTAAGCAGCGAAACGGTCCGCTTTACAGAGCGCTCCCGGGACGAATGGGCCAGGATATTCGTCCAAACCGATGTGGCCGCGTTAAACACTCCAAACGAGGTCGCGGCAGCGCTGCAATCGTCCATTCAGGATCTTTACAAGAGAGTCACAGAGGCAGACGATGGCTTTCTGAACGAGACTTTTCTCGCGCCGGACAACATTCACAAGGTGCGACTATGGATGATCAATACCGCAAAGGAACAGGAGATGGTACTACGCGGGCAACTCTTGCTGATTGAACGAATGCTGGGGATCGTGCCCCACACAACGCGGCGACAGCAGGAGGCGCAGCGCGCTAAGGAGCAGCGCTCAGCGAAAGAGTCGTGATTTCTGGCGCACGTCGCGCTTGAGCGCGAATGCTCATACATGACAAACTGCAAAAAGAAAGGCCGGACATTAACGGGTCCGGCCTGATGTGATGCCGCAGCTTCGACTAAAAACCTATAAGGTTTTTTCCTCCACCGTGACGGACGTCGTACGTCCGCCCATGCGTCCTGAGCCCCACCGGGCCCGCATTTCAGCGGCCTTCGTTTCGAATTCCTTCTTCTGCTCGTCCGTCAGCACGCCCTCGATTTCCTTCTTCTGCTCTTCCTGCAGTTTCTGGTAATCGGCCGGCCCAGTGCTTCCCCCGCTTTTGCGCAGCTCCTGCATTTTCGTGCGGCCGTCGGCCTGCATTTTCTCCAGCTTGGCTTTTTGCTCATCCGTAATGCCCGGAAGCTTAAGAGCCACGCCGTACAGACCGCCTCCACGTCCTCCGCGACCTCCGCCGCTGGCCGACGCCGTTGTCGCTGCGTCCTGAGCCACGGCGCTCGCGCCCATCGAAACCACCAATGTCACCGCGACTGCAAGAGCCGCAAACCTGCCGTTGTACCACATAACCATTTCCTCCAGTTTAGCTGTTCGCGGGGTTAGTCCACGCCCCAATTGCGCGCGATTCGGAGCAGCTTTCCCGCCGCTATTACAGTTGTCGTTTTGCCCGCTGGAGTGCGTGTAAAGGCAAAAGTGATTGAGCTAAATCCAAAGCTTACCGTAGCGTGACGTGCGTTACCATCGCCAGAAGCCCGAGATATTGCTGAGCAATGAGATGCGCTGTCTTACAGGTCGTATTTCTTAATCTTATTGTACAGCGTCTTGAGGCTGATTCCCAGTTTCTCGGCCACAAGTGGTTTATTGTTATCTGTGTCAGCAAGCAGACGTTCGATCATCAGCCGCTCCATGCTCTCCAGTGTGGTGTCCCCACCTGACAGAAACGCGAGGGGATCTCCGGAAGAGCTCGAGGCGCTGCTGTGTGCGTGACCATTCTTGCCGCCCTCCACACCAACCAGCGCCAGTTCCTCGTCGGGCTCCTCTGCCTCTTCATTGCCGTTCTGCTCTTTCTCTTCGCTCAGCGAAACAGTGGGCGCATTGCCGGCTGCCACAGCGGCCATGTTCACTTCTTTTTTGAGGTAGTCAGGAAGAGCGTCCAAAGTCAGCCGTTCACCCCTTGCAACAATCAGCGCGCGGTTGACCACGTTGCGCAATTCGCGGACATTACCCGGCCACTGGTAACACTTCATGAGGTCGATCACTTTTGGATCAAAGCTCATCTGCGGGCGTGCTTCTTCTTCGCACAATTTTTCCAGAAACATCTGTGCAAGGAACGGAATGTCCTCAGGTCTTTCGCGCAACGAACACGCATGAATTGGAAAAATGTTAATTCGATAATAGAGGTCTTCGCGCAGCTTCCCGTCTTCGATCGCCTTCTTAGGGTCTCTGTTGCTGGCGCTGATGATGCGCACATTGATCTGAAGCTCAGTGTTCCCGCCGACCCGGCGAATGCGATTTTCCTCCAGCACCCGCAGCAACTTGCCCTGCAGCTCGATCGGAAGCTCCGTAATCTCGTCGAGGAAGATCGTCCCGCCGTACGCCTCTTCGAAATAACCCCTGCGCTGCTGTGTCGCACCGGTGAATGCGCCCTTTTCATGTCCGAACAACTCGCTTTCGATGAGCGTCGGTGCAATGGCCGCGCAGTTCACCGCGACAAAGGGCTTGTTGCGGCGGCGCGAGTAATCGTGAATGGTCTTCGCTATCAGTGTCTTGCCGGTCCCACTTTCCCCCGTGATAAAGATGCTGGCTTCGGTAGGCGCCACACGCTCAATCAGCGTGTAAAGTTTCTGCATCGGTTCGCTGCGGCCCTTCATGGCGCCCAGCGTTCCCGCCTTTCGCAATTGCTGCCGCAGGCTTTTTACTTCCTGCTGCATTTCCCGTTTTTCGATGATCTGCTCGATCGCCAGCTTGAGCCGTGGTGGCTCAACAGGCTTCGTTAAATAGTTCTCCGCCCCGAGATGGATCGCGGTCACCGCATCCTCGATACTGCCATGCCCGGTGAGGATCACTATCGGGACTGTCAGGTTCCGCTCCTTGGCGGTTTTGACCAGGTCGATGCCGGAGCCATCGGGAAGCATTACGTCGGTAAGTATTACATCAATTGCATCATTATCGAGGTGCGACAGGCTTTCCTGGAAGTTGGAAGCAAGGATCACCTGGTGACCCCACATCTTCAACAACTCGCCCAACGCATTCCTCAGGTTGGCCTCGTCATCCACAATCAGCACGGTGGCCATCAAAATTTTTGCTCCTCCCGAAAATGCTAACGTCTCAGTATACCGCTATGGCGGCTTTGTGTCTCAGAACCAACTTAACTTTTTTACAAAGCACTGACATTGTGAGGCATAGAAATGCCTCTGCAACCAAATACGGAGCTACTGTTCAGCAAGAATGAAGCCGGTTCCGCTATAATGGCGAAGCCCGGCTCTCTAGTCCGAAGTGGAACACGCGTTGAACCCGCAGTAGCGCTTGCGGAAATAACTGTAGAACTGGGGGTGCTGTCGGATCGTGGCCAGATCAATGTCCGCTTCCGGCGGCGACATGATAAATGCCCGGATTTCCTCGTCCGTCCATCCACTGTGACAACCAAACTCGAAGGTAAAACTAATGTCGCCTTTCGGCGTGTTGCCGCCCCACAGGCAAAGATCGCCGCTGCGCTGCATGAGCGTCACGCGCCAAATACCGTCGACTACATGCTGACGGTCAATCGAATGATCAAACGGCATGCTGCCTTGGCTCGATTTGACGCCCGATCGAGACAGCACGGTGAATCCAGCATTCGACTGCACGAACACGTCGCCATTGCTCATTTTCGCCGAAATGCAACCGATGCACGGATGCGCCACCAGCCGTTCCACGATGCCCGGATGCATGAGTTCAATTTCCTCCAGGTTGAGTTTATGCGCGTGGCGCGTCCAGTAGGCGTACGCGATTGGACCGGTGGAAACTACCGTTACCTCCGATGCCGTCGGCGGACCCGCTTCCGGGTTTAGTTGCGGCAGGTGACCTCGCATCGAGTCGGAGTATTGACGCAGTGCATCGCGCAAAAACCACGGCGCGGTTTGTGCAATGCGGTTGGTCGCGTCCGCGCTCAGGCGAACATTTCCCGCGCGCTCCTCCAGCCTGGGATGATTATCTACGGCAAGCCCGGCAAGCTGCTTTTCCAGGAAGCTTGCCAGCGGTTCACCTGCAACCTGCTCAAAAGGACGGCAGGCGCTTTGCCCATGATCCGACATAACATACAGATCATACTTTCGCGCAGAATAACGGGTCGCGAGGTGAATGCGTTTGATAGACCGGTCGATGGCACGCAGCCCCCACGTCGCAAAGGCGCTGTTGGGGCCGCGCTGATGTGCATGTTCGTCGTAGCTGAGGAAATTAATGTAGATGATCGGTACCTGGCGGTAAATGTCGATGACAGCGCCGAGAGTGATCAGCTCCCGGCTGATTAGCGACAGTCCTATTCGCACGGCGATGGTTTCCAGTTCCTTCCGGACTCGTCCCGTTCGCCGGATCCGGCGAAGGAAATCCCATATCGCGACGAAAAACTCCAATATCGCGAGCGCGATAATCTTTACCACCGTTTCGATATGCAGAAATGTGAGCATCGCCAGGTCCCATACGCGAAGCGCAAACTTCCAGCGCCGCGGTGCCAGCAGCGACGAGAATATGAACAACGAGGCCTCGGCATCGCCCGTGTAAACACAACTGAATACGCTGCCGTGCCTCAAGAGCCCCGGGTTCGTAAACTGTGACTGCACGGCAAACGCGCACTCGCTCTCGCCCATTCGGTACAGGCGCTGCTCGCGTTTATCATAGAAGTTGAAGCCGGGTATGTTATCGTTGTTGCCATAAAACATGCCGCCCTGGAACGCCGGCGTGGATGTCGGGATCTGCGACAAATACGGATGAACTTTTAAAGTACCGCGACGGATCAGTTTGCGCAGATAGGGAAGCCGTCGCTTCGCTAATGCCTTCTGCATTCGATGATAAGAGAGGCCGTCGATCTGGACGATGACCAGCCCACGATGCTCGAGCGGGACATCGCTCATTGCGATTCCCATGCGCCGAAACATCGACGGCCCGCGTGCAAACGTACGGTGAAAAAGCCGCCGCATCCGGTTTAACAATGGCAGGCCTGGTCGGGTTGTGTTGCTCACGTGGTGAACTTCATTGCTGCAACTCCTTAATCCGCAATCACATTCAAGTTGGGCGACGCCAGGAGCTTCAATCCCATGACGGACGAGGAACTTGCCGCTCTTCAGCCCACAGGCAAAGCGTTAGCCGCACAGTGGAAGGAGCACCTCGGTCAACTCGTCTAAGCCGGCGTGAGCTGGACCAGGGCTCCTCAGTACTGCTTCGCCACTCTCGCCGTCGGGTAGTAATGTTTCAAAATTTCACGGAACGACTTTCCGGCGTTCGCCATTCCCATGGATCCGGTCTGGCACATCCCCACCGCATGGCCACTGCCTGCTCCTCGCAATACAAAATGCGTTGGTCGGCTAACCGGACCACTGGTCTCCACGGCAAATGCGCTGCTCTTCAGCATTGGATGGAAAAGCTGCCGGATTTCAATCTGTGGCCCGACTCGCAATTCTCCATTCTCTCCCACAAACACCACTTGTTTAAGTCGCCCCGATGCGCCGCGTTCGCCCGTGCGTATTTTCAGCACGCGCCCAATACCCTTTTGTTTTGCCACGCAGGAGGTAACCTCCTCCGCCGTCAACTGCCGCATCCAGCGGAAGTTGCGGCCGGCCCACTCCAGCACCTGCGACTTCGCCGGATTACAGTACGATGCCGGGCTGCCGGCGAGCCACTTCAAAAAATCCTTTTCGCGTGCCAGGTCCAACTCCGGTTCTGCTGTTCCATCGAACCGTGCGGTCCCGTGATACGCCTTCTCGGACGAACGCTCCGGCCAGGAGTTGCGGATGTCTTCTGTGTGGCCGCCACAGTGTGCGGCGTAATATGCGGGGATCGGCTTCCCCTTGTACGTCAGCACAAGCCCGCGTGTTTCGCTGACCGCTGCATCCGTCGAAGCCGTCGCCTTCGAAAGTCCGGAGTAAACCTGGCAGTGCACTGTCGAGCACACATCAGCTCCGTCCGCTTTGTGCTTGCTGCTGTTTAGCGCAACAGCGGCAAACGAACGCGCCGCCACCGCCTGCGCACACTTGGCCTGCTCGGGGGCGCCTGTGCCGATTTCTGAAGGAACCACACCGCGGAGGTATTCCTCCAGCGGTAGCGTGACTACTTTAGACGTATCATTCGTAAGTACTCGTATGTCGGGTTCAGTTCCTGCGCGCGAAATTTTCGTCTCCACTGCATATCCGGCGAGCGTCAGCGAACCGAAGATGCTCACTAGCAAAACTTTGTCTGGCCGCAACCGGAGCCTCCTGCCATTTTGATAACGCGTCGAGACAGAGAGGGCAATTTCGTTACGCAATGGAAACTGCAAGAACTGCTGAAGCAAAACAGCTGAGACACTTGAGATCTGGCGTGCTTTTCCTGGGTCTGCTGGCGGTTGCGTTTAGTTTGCAAGCGCAGTCCGGGCCCGTAGTCACTGTCCACGAGTGGGGAACGTTTACCTGTCTGCAGGACGAGCAAGGCCAAGAGATTGTCGGAATTAACGCAGACGACGAACTGCTGCCGAAATTTGTGCACCGGTTGAAGTGGGACGGCAGCCAGTCGCGCGATGGCAAAGGCGCACCGCGCTGCCATCCCGATGTCACGATGCGACTGGAAACGCCAGTAACTTACTTTCATCCGCCGCTGAACACCACCGAAACGCTTGTCGTAAACGTCACAGTTGAGTTCCATGGCGGACTCCTCACAGAGTATTATCCCTACGCGACAACATCCGTTGATTCCAGAACTACAGACTCCGTACCGGCGCGGACACCAATCACTGCCAGCACCACCGGGGCGATCAGTTGGCAGGGCGTGCGAATTGGCGACCAGGCCGAGCCGCTTGAAACCAGCAGCCCCGTTTGGCTGGCACCGCGCGCCGTCGGCTCCGCGGCCACACTTAAGGTATACAAGCCAGGTCCGCCTGGAAGCAAACCGGACGACGAAGGAACGACCGAAGGCGAAGTGTACCTCTTCTACCGCGGCGTTGCACATCTGGAGTCACCTGTACGGGTCGAACGCACCGTCGGGACGGGCCTCAAGATTTCGCTCCGGCATACCGCACAGCCTTTCCACGTTGCTTCAGCGTGGCTTCTGGACGTGAAGCACGATGGTGCAGCATCGTTCCGGCACATCGGGCAGATGGATAGCCGCTCCTCGCATACGAACCATCAAACGGAGTTCCCTGCTGGAGGCTATTCATCCGGTGCGACAGGCGAACTCCAGTCGCAGATGCGCGAAGCACTCAACGCTGAAGGCCTTTTTGACGACGAAGCTGCGGCCATGCTAAAAACGTGGGAGCTCTCGTACTTCCGAAGCCCTGGCCTGCGACTCTTCTATTTGCTCCCGCAGCAATGGACGGATAAAGTATTGCCATTGAAAATCGACGGCCCGGCGCGTATTGCGCATCGCATCATGATGGGGCGCGTCGAGCTGGTCACAGCGGAGCAGCGGACATTGGTGCAACAAATTGCCACCCGCGCAAGCACCCGTGATAAAATTGCAAACCTGCCGCTGCTTGAGAATTTCAACCAGCTTGGTCGCTTCGGAAATGCGATTGTACTGGATGAACTTCGTCGCCGACCGACTGAGCCGCTGCGAGCTTTCGTTCAGCAGTTCAATCTGCAGTCCGCGTTCGATCAGCCGTAAGTCCGTCGATTACGGCCGCTCGCACACAGTTGTTTCTACCAGCTCCATCAGCTCGCGAAACGCCGCCTCACAACGAGGGTCGGATTCATACATGCCTTTCACACGCACACGCGCCGCGGCGACATCGTTGGCGCCCTTGCCGCGACTGATAATCCGCCGACATTCCTGCGGCATCGGTCCCCAATTGCCGCACTCCACAAACGCGTCGTTCAGGAAAACGAATTTCGGAATCGCCTCACCGCCGTTCGTGAGAAAGCGTACAAAGACATCCGGGTGCTGATCCCGTGAGATGAAACGCAACTGCACCTTACCCTTTGAGTCTGCGGCAATCCGCGCCATCACGGGGGCAAAGCGCACCACATCTCCGCACCAGTCCTCCGCAATGGCGATCACCTGCACCGTTCGCGCGAGGTTCGCAACCAGCGCCTTGAGCGTCGCATCCAGGGAAAGTTCATCGTACAATTTCTGGATGCGCTCGCGGTGCTCCGGCATTTCCGCCTGTTCCAGCCACACGGAGAACTCAACCCCGCTGGCAAAAACCGCACGCCAGTCGATCGTCGGAAGGTTCGGTGGTCTGGGCATATCACATCTCCTTATTGCCGTTCGGAGTAGACGCTTCGGCCTGGTATCGGCATAACCGAAACGCTAGACCGCAACAATCGCACCCAAACATTGAAAACTAATCACGTACAAAAACTGTCCGGCCGCCGACGATCGTCCGCATGACAAGTCCCTGCACACGCTGGCCAATCAGTGGCGAATTGCAGCTTTTACCGCGGAAGAACTGCGGCGTCACCTCAAATTCCTTTTCGAGATCGATTATCACCAGGTCCGCAGGCGCGCCTTGCGCCAGAGTGCCGCGCGGCTGCAGGTGCAAAACATCTGCAGGCTTGCTGGTCATCCTCTCGATGAGGAACGGCAGCGACATGCGACCGGTCTTCACAAGCGACGTGTACACCAGTGGGAAAGCAGTCTCCAGCCCAACCATTCCGAACGGGCATTCGGTAATCGGGAAATCCTTCTCGATATCCGTATGTGGTGCGTGGTCGGTAGCAATGCAATCAATCGTTCCATCCAGAAGCGCCTCGATCAGCGCTTGACGGTCCTCCTCACTGCCCAGCGGCGGGTTCACCTTTGCTGCCGTGTCGAAGCCAAGCAGCGCTTCATCGGTCAGGCAGAGATGATGCGGCGTAACTTCAGCGGTCAATCTGCCGAGCCTGCTGCCGTTTGTCCGCGCGCCCATTTGCGCTTTGGCCCGGCGCAGCACCTCCACGCTCTCGCGTTTGGATACATGCATGATGTGCATGTGCCCGCCCGTGGTCATCACCAGCTCCGCATCGCGCGCCACCTGCACACTTTCCGCGATCGCCGGAATCCCCTTTAGCCCGAGCCGCATGGAAACATCGCCCTCATGCATGATACCGCCGTGGGCCAGGTGCGCGTCCTCACAGTGGTCGAGAATCGGCACATTGAACATGGCCGAATACTCCAGCGCCCGTCGCATGATTTCCGTGTTCATAACTGGCCGGCCGTCATCGGTGAAACCGTACGCGCCGTTATGAACAAGGTCGCCGAATTCCACGATTTCTTCGCCCGCCTGCCCTTTCGTCACCGCTGCATACGGGAAGACGTTCACGATTGCGTCTGTCTCCGCGCGGGCTAGCACGAACTTCAGCCCTGTTTGGCTGTCGATCACTGGATTCGTATTCGGAATGGGGCAGACCGACGTAAAGCCGCCAGCCGCGGCCGCGCGTGTTCCCGTAGCGATCGTCTCTTTGTCTTCGCGTCCTGGCTCGCGCAGGTGCGTATGCAGATCGATAAACCCAGGGCAGAGCAGGAGCCCCGCCGCGTCGATTACTTCAGTGCCCGATGGCGTATCCTCTTTTGAGATACTTTCCGCCACCCGGTCGATCGTGCCATGCTGCACCAGCACAGCGCCGGAAGTAAAATCTACGCCAGACCCCGGATCAAGCACACGCGCATTCTGAATTAGCAGGCTGGCCATTTGGTCCGGTTCAGTGCGATGCCCGTGGCCGGAGGGCAAGTGGATTGTACACAAATAAAAATCCCCCCGATGTTATCAGGGGGGACGAATGGCAGGAAAATGGAGTACGGGAACTATTTACCGCTTTATGGATTGTGTCTGTTTCATCCAGTCCAGATGATACAAAGGGCACACGCCCAGCAGGAACTGATTCTTGTGCTTATGACTGCAAAGACTCTGGCCCTCGTAATGAGGCGAGCGCCCTTCATGGAACACACAGTTGGTCAGCGTACAATCGACCACCACGGGTTTGGCTGCCTTCTCAACCGCGCGAAACGCGCGATCCGTCAGTCGCATTACCGGTTCACCTGCCTTCCGCGCTCTTAGATGTACGGCAATTCAAAAGAATGCTGGCCTGAAGCACCACCCCGAAAAAGGGAAGCCGCTCGATAATATGGGCAGTCTCTTCAGGCCAACGCGTCCAAGCATGGAACAGCAATTCCTGAACGGCAACTGATACTTGCGTTAGCATCAGGGTTCTGGCATCAGACCTTCCTGCTGCTGATGCAGGCGATGTAGGACCCACTCCTACACGCCACTATGCGTTTGTCTGGCACGCTTATTATCTCACTTCTTTCATCTTCCCACTTGCCCGCTGTGCTATTCTTAAGGATAACATCTCTATATCTGCACTACCAGGAGTAGGCCCGGTGCCACACAAGCGCTCAAAGCCCTTCGAACTTTCGAACAACTTTAAAACATCTGCACAACGTGAACATGGATTTTCCCTGCTCGAGACCGCTTTCGCTATGGGAATCATGCTAACGATGGGGTTGGCTGTGATTAGCGGTATCATATTCACCCGCCAGATGATGGAACTCGATAAGCAACGGCTTGCTGCTTTGGCCTATGCGCGACGTGTAATGGAAGAGGCGCAAAACACGAGCAGCACGCTGGATGGCGGACCTATGATGGAACTGATTCCATTCAATTCACCCGGTCAGGAAATCAGCGCTGCGGTCGGGGTAAGTTTCTATGCCATTAACGACGACGGCACCGTTAGTACCAGCGCCCTTCCTTCCGTTCCCTCGAAGAGCCTTACCAAGTGCCGCGTCACAGTCATCTGGAGGCCAAGCGGCACCATTGGATATAAACAGCAGCGCGTAAGCCTTGAGAGTTTAGTCACGGGTACCACGACGCTATGATGCATAAGATTCTAAATGCCCGGCGTGGATTCACGCTTCTGGAAACCACGATTTCCCTCGGCGTCCTGATGTTTATCATGTCGTTCTCAGCCTACCTGGTGTTTCTTTCCGGCCGTAATGTTATCAACGTTCGCGACCAGGTTGTTTCGCAGACCGCCGCCGCAGCTGCGTCTGAAAGAGTGGTTAATCTCCTGCGTAATGCTCACCATTTTTCAACAGTCGTAGCCAGTCCTGCGGACGATCCGGTGAGCAATACGCTGAAACGTGTCGAGTTCGTCCGACCGATGCTGAATGGAACTTATACGACTTCCACCATCGCATGGGATGCAGTGCGCAAGCAGCTTAAATACTTTGAGAATGCCGCCGATGTCAGTTACGATGGAAATAAAAACCCAACAGTGAGCTCTACTCCTACCCGGGTGTTCAAGAATATCGGAAGCTTCGAAGTCATCTGGCAAAATGAGTATCGACTCCAGCTCACCTTCAAGTTTCAGTACCGCGGCTTTGCGCTCTATTTTCAGAATCCCGGCAACCCCGCATTTGGCCAGATGATCACAGACGTAGTCGCCAAGAACCATTTTATCGATAAAGGAGCGCTTAATTATGGGGACCCGTACACAACCACTCCATTTATGCTTGGTATGGCGGAGTAAGCAGCGCGCTTCTGCGCTCATTCTTTCGCTTGCCATGGCGACGATCCTTCTCGGGTCGGTTGCAGCAATGCTCTATGCCATGCGTAACTCAATCAGAGCTTCGGATGACCGTATTGCTTATGAAGAGAACTACCATTGCGCAATGAGTGGCCTGGCAGCCGCCAAGTACTGGCTGTTCAAGCACGGTGTGCCAGCCAAGGCGCAGCTGGCCGGAACCATGGGTAATACCATCGATGCTCTTGCGTCGGGTTCCGTAAACTTATCCAATTACGTCCGCGAAAACGCAACGGGTTCGAACACGCCTTATACCATGAGTGGCCAGGCAATTTTGCAAAAATACACGCAGGCCGTTTCCACTCTTGGAACTGGAGATCCGGCTTTGCCAGGCGGCAGGAGAGTGCTGGCTCAGCTTGGGTCGGACGATTCAAAACTTATCTTTCTTCGCAGAGACGTCCCGGAGATGAACACGCAGGATCTTTTTGAAGGAACCGATACTCCCCGATCTTACGTTAGCAAAATCAGATTTACAACCCCTTACGGAAACGATGACCCGACTAACTACCAGCCGGACGACCTGCGCAGGGTCAGCATAATCGTCGAAGCGACTGCCGTCACGAAGGGCCAGGGAGTTAAAAAGGTTAGAACTCTGCAGCAGAAGCTGCTGGTTGTCCCCGTTCACGGCGAAAGTGAAGATCCCATACTGGGCCCGGTTGCAGGGGTCGCATTCGGCGGTGGTGCGGTGACAGTCACGGGCGTCAGTAGCCTTAAGATTCACTGGGGGCCGGTTTGGAGCAAGGCGAACATCGAGCTGCTGCAATTGGCCTTCACCCCAACTGCCGGTACTGCCGTGAAGACGCTGGCCGCCGGTAGCGATCAACAGGGAAAGTTCTACGGTGCGGGCACGTTGAACGATGGCCTTTTTGAGAAATGGGTCAAGTATCAGACAGCGGGCCTGTTTACCACCACGGGTGGGACGCCCATCTTTAAAGACTCCGCTTCGACCAGTTTGACCAATCCAACCATAAACGGGGTGCCCGTGAAAGATCTTTTTGTCCAGATCGTGAACGGTTCTTTTGGAGCCAACTGGGGATCCGGTACGAACAATAAGCTTCGGCTGGACGGGGTTTACAAGGATACATATAAAACGGCGGCTGGCGTATGGGCGGGCGCCGGACTTGGACCCGGGATACTTTACGACAACCTCGGTGCAGGACAAAACCAATACACGACGGGCACCGGAGCGCTTGTGCAGCGCGACGCCAGCATGATCGGTAAAGTTGACAATCTGATTAATACGCAGTTGGATTATAATACCTGGAAGCAATTCGCAATCGCCAATAACAGCTACATACGGCCCGCAAATACCGGAAATGGTTTTGTTAACCAAGTTGGACAGACCTTGTATGTGACCCCTGCCAGGACGCTTTCGACCTCACCCACCGGAAACAGTGCCCTCACAGATCTGAAACAGATCAGCATTCCGACAAGCTTGATTCCGGCCGATGGAAATACTGCAAAGTTGCGGGATCGCATATTGTTTATCGACAATAAGCCCAATGGCCAGTTTGGCAGCGTCGCGATAAAGTCTGGATTCTTCTGGAAGGGGCTCATGTATGTGCACGGCGGTGTGGACATCCAGGGCGCAGGTGCGTCTGGTAACGTTCTGTTGAAGAATCCCGATGAGTACAAAACCGATCCAACCGGGTCATCGACCGGCACGAAAATCGGCAATATCATCATGGACGGTGTCATGCTGGTCGAAGGAACCTTAAGCCGCTCCGGTAACGCGGCCATTTACGGTTCGTTGGTTGCAAAGGGCGGATATAGTGGTAACGGAACGGTGGATATTTATTATAACTCACGAAATGCAGGCGGCCTTTTCAAAGAGGTTGTGGACGACCAGACGATTTCGCAAATCATCACCGGGCCAACCATGGAAATTTAGCCGGTCAGCATTAATAGCGCGCCCTGGTCTCAGTTCAAAGGAAGTAAGTTGATTACAAGCGCCGCGGAAACGCGCCTGGTGTCCATTCTTCCTTCCGATCCAGCGAATCTCTGGGTCAGGGATCTTCGCAATGGTGAACTACGCACATACCAGGTAAGCAGGGCTGAGCGCCTAACGGTGTACGGCGGCACAGAGGACCATTTTGCTTTAGTGCATCATTATGGAAATGGCAAAATCGATATTACCGCGCATACTTTTGACAAAGTGCCTGAGGTAGTATCGGCACTTCATATGGATGCGATGGGCCAGCGCTTCGAAGGCCCGCAGGAAGTATGGAAACACCTTCCCATTGCCTATCTATTTGCCGGCAGGAATCGGTATAATACTCTCGAAACACAGGTGCTTGTTGTGGATGCGTCCCGACGCCACGCAACCGCATATACATTTCCATCGGAAGCCGACTTGTTGCTCGGCGACACTGGAAGTATGGAAGGCGTTGCGGAAGCTAACGGAGGCCCGCTATTGATCAGCACGGACAAGGGTGGTGTCTACCTTGTGAATCCTTTCCGCTGGAAAGCAATGCAAACCGTTGTTGAGAAAGGCACGGCAACATGCGCATGTGCAGTATCTTATCGGCATAAAGAAAGCGAGTTTTGGGTTGCAGACGCAAACCGGATCATTCGTCTGCGGAAAAGGATGCTTCGCCCCTGGTCACCCGTGGGGGAGTTGCCGATATCCGCGGGCTCAAGTGGGGAAAAGTTGCAGCGGGTGGCCATCTCCTTTAGTGCCTCCGGCAATATGGCCGTCGTGATCCGGCCAGATCGGCAGGAGGCGATTGTGGTCGATTGTACTACTTTTGCCGTAGCCCGAAGGTTAGCCTGGCGAGGTGCAGAGCAGGCAACAACCGTACTTAACAGCGGTAGAATTGTCGGGCGCGAGCCTGCAACCGGGGAATTATTGGAAGCATAAGGCCTGTCGGGTTTCCGTACGCTATGCTATGTGGTTTACCTTTAGTTCGTTGGCAGGTTCTGTCTGCCGAATGAGCGCAGAATCACATGTATACGTGGATAGGAACTTCTGATTCGGCACACCAGGATTGATTTGGCATTGGTATCGTAGCACCACATTTACTGATAACACGATCGGATGCAGAATTGCTCGGACCCATTGACCCACGTGACCGGCAGCTCGCGAAAACGCTGCTCAAGTACTCCACCAAAGCACAGCCGGGTGAGCTCGTATTCATTATGTGCTCAGGGCTGGAGACGCTCGGCCTGGGTGCGGCATGCGTCGAAGAAGCCGCACGTATGGGCGCCGCGCCGTATCTGCAAATTGTCGACCCAGAGATACAGCGTCTGCTGATGCACAGTGGCAACGAAGGCGTTTTCAGGCGGCTCGGCCGATTCGAGCTGAAACAGATGAAGGACGCCGACTGTTTCATTGGCATCCGCGGCACCGCGAACGCATTTGAACTTTCAGATGTACCGGCCAGGCAGATGGAATTCAATAACCGCCACATCGTAAAACCCGTGCACCTGGAGGAACGCGTAAAACGAACGCGCTGGTGCGTCTTGCGCTATCCCAATCCCGCGATGGCGCAGCTTGCAAAGCAGAGCACCAGTGCCTTCGCGGATTTTTATTACCGCGTCTGCCTGGTCGACTACGCGGAGATGGCGCGCGCTGTAAAGCCGTTGCAGCGCCTTATGGAACGCACGAGCGACGTCCACATTATCGGCCCCGGTCAGACCGACCTGCGATTTTCTATTAAAGACATCCCGGTAATCCCATGTTGCGGCGAAATGAACATACCCGATGGGGAGTGCTTTACCGCGCCGGTACGCAATAGTGTGAACGGCACGGTTCAGTTCAATGCGCCCAGCGTCTGGGAGGGGACCGCATACGAAAATTTATCGCTTACATTTCACGACGGAAAGATCGTGGATGCCACCGCCGCCGACGCGGCGCAGACCAGGCGCCTGAACCACGTTCTGGACCAGGACGCCGGCGCCCGGTTCGTCGGCGAGTTTTCCATCGCCTTCCATCCCCAAATTCTGGAACCCATGCGCGACATCCTTTTCGACGAGAAGATCGCAGGTAGTTTCCACATGGCCATGGGCCAGGCCTACGATGAAGCCAGTAATGGAAACAAGAGCACTATCCATTGGGACATGGTCTGCATCCAGCGGCCCGAATATGGCGGTGGCGAAATCTACTTCGACGGAGAACTGGTTCGCAGGAACGGAATGTTTCTACCAAAGGAACTCCAAGGGCTGAACCGGCGGAAAGGAAGAGCGAAGAGCGAAGGCCGAAGAGCGAAAGAAACGCGAGTTCGTAGTCTCAAAAAGGCACATACCACGCAAAAGAAGTAACAATGGCGCATCAAACGCTGACTGAACACGATCAGTACAAATTGGTAATTGAGACAGCCATACTGAACGGAGTGGTCCCATGAAGAAGAAGTTCGTGTACTATGAAGAAGATGGCGCCTTGATCGGCTGGCTAGAGGAATTTCCTGACTACAGAACTCAAGGTGCAAGCATCGAGGAGCTTAAAGAAAACCTGTTGGACCTTTATAGAGACCTGACATCCGCTCTCATTCCATCTCTAAGAAAAGTTGGCGAGCTGGTTATCGCTTGAAGCGTACTGATCTGATTAGAAGGATCAAGAGCAAGGGGTGTGTACTCATACGGCATGGTGGAAAGCACGACTTGGTACCAAAATCCTGCCACGAAAGTTAGTCAGCCAGTGCCGAGGCACAGGGAAATTAAAGAGAGTCTCGCTCACCACATTATTAAAATGCTGAGCTAATCAGAACTACCCCTCCACCTTTAGCACGGCCATAAACGCTTCCTGCGGAATTTCGACGCGGCCCACCTGCTTCATCCGCTTCTTGCCTTCCTTCTGTTTTTTCAGCAGCGCCTTTCCCGGGCGTACAAGCGCAACTCGAACACATTGAGGAAGAGACCGGCGGCAACTGGTATGAATGGGCGGATCACCAGATGAAGGGGTGGCTATGCCCTGCGCTGTTTAAGTATTTCGACGCGGCCCCAAAGACGATTTACGTGCGCGCGGAGAGACTATGAAGCAAGCAGACTAACCAGTGCCTCGCAATTTCTGCATAAACTGCTCGACTGCAGATGAGGATTCTCGCATGGTAGAACTGCAGCTTTCGACCAGATGCTCCATTTTATGCCAATCCAAATCGAAAGAATAAGAGTGTCGGAACATGTGCCTGAAATGCATGTAGTCACGCAGGGTGTCGGCAAACTCGTCGTTGAAAAGCGCAGGTCGGTCGCTGGTTGAAACCGTGAGCTTCTGAAGAAGATCAGAGTGCCAGGTATCGCCAGCTGGCAAAGCGCCGTCCACTCGTATGGCTATGCGCTTCATTACATTCTCCACGCCGTTGTAAAACCCGTGGAGTACAGCGGCCACGGCCTGCCAGAGAATCTATATCTGGGTCTGCTGCTCCGGCAGTTTCAAAGAGGCGATGATGCCGCTGAAGCAGTGTATGTAACTTCTCAAGTTCGACCGTGATTTCTATTTCAAGCTCACGCGACACGGCGAAGCATGTGCAGCTGGTGCAAGCAGCGTGTAAATGGCGTGTCTTCGTCCAGGTCGACCAGGTCCAAAGGACGCCCCAGTTCCCGCTGGGCCTGGCCCATCGCGCGGAAGAAGTTGCGTGGCGGCAATCCGCTCACTGCGAGGTCCACATCGGAGGCTTCGTGCATTGTATTGTCGGCTGCCGAGCCAAAGACGTAAACCTGCTTAGCGCCTGCAGAAACAAGCGCGGCCGCGGCTCGCCTTATACCATCCTCGTGATTACTTTCCATTGCTCGAGAACCTACAATCGTTACGAACTACCATTGCGCAAATGGTTCGTTTTAAAACCGGTGACACAACTTACCCCTCCACCTTTAGCACGGCCATAAACGCTTCCTGCGGAATTTCGACGCGGCCCACCTGCTTCATCCGCTTCTTGCCTTCCTTCTGTTTTTCCAGAAGCTTGCGCTTGCGAGAAATGTCGCCACCATAGCACTTAGCGGTCACGTTCTTGCGCAGCGCCTTAACGGTCTCTCGCGCGATGATCTTGCCACCAATCGCCGCCTGGATGGCCACATCGTACATCTGCCGTGGCACCAGCTCCTTCAGTTTCTCAGCAAGCTGCCGGCCGCGGTGCTCCACGGCGTCGCGATGCACAATGTTTGAAAGCGCATCCACCGGTTCACCATTAATCAGGATGTCCAGCTTCACGATATTCGATCGCTTATAGTCCCGGATCTCGTAATCAAACGAAGCGTAGCCCTGCGAGATGCTCTTAAGCTTGTCGTAAAAATCCATGATCACTTCGCCAAGCGGAAGGTCATATTCCAGCATCACGCGCCGCTCGCCAATGTAATCCATGCGCTTCTGGGTCCCGCGCTTATTCTGGCAAAGAGTCATGATCGGTCCGATATACTGCGGAGGTGCAATGACTCGCGCTTCGATATACGGTTCTTCGATATAATCAATGTGACCGGGATCGGGAAGCTTGCTGGGGTTATCTATAAGCAGCATCTCGCCCGCGCGCGTGTGCACCTTGTATACAACGCTCGGCGCGGTTGTCAGGAGGCTGAGATTATACTCGCGCTCCAGCCGCTCCTGGATGATCTCCATGTGCAGCAGCCCGAGAAAACCGCAACGGAAACCAAATCCAAGCGCCATTGAATTCTCAGATTCCGAAAAGAATGCCGCGTCGTTCAGCTTAAGTTTCTCAATCGCATCCTTCAGATCATTATAATCATCCGCGTTAATCGGATAAAGACCAGCAAACACGACCGGCTTCACTTCCTTGAAACCGGGAAGCGCTTGTGTGGCCGGGTGCCGCGCAGCGGTGATCGTGTCGCCAACATGAACCGAGTGGATGTTCTTGATCGATGCCAGGATGTAGCCAACCTCGCCGGTGTGCAGCACCTTTGTCGTAGTCTGGTTGGGTGTAAAGTAGCCGACCTCGTCGCACTCGTAGTCATCCCCCGCGGACATGAACCGAATTTTGTCACCCTTCTTCAGCTGCCCGTCGACCACACGCGCGTAAACCAGGACGCCGCGAAAGTTATCGAATTTCGAATCGTGGATCAGGGCGCGCAGCGGCTTATCCGGCGCACCCCTCGGCGGCGGCACCTTCTTCACTACCGCTTCCAGAATCTCCTCAATGCCAATTCCCTGCTTGGCGCTCGCCAACACGGCCTCACTCGCATCCAGCCCGATCACCTGCTCAATCTGCTGCTTTATCACCTCGGGCTCTGCGCCAGGCAGATCAATCTTGTTGATAATCGGGATAATTTCCAGGTCGTTGCCCAGCGCCAGGTACACATTTGCCAGCGTCTGTGCCTCAACGCCCTGCACCGCATCTACCACAAGCAGCGCGCCCTCGCATGCAGCCAGGCTGCGGCTTACTTCGTATGTAAAGTCCACGTGCCCGGGCGTATCAATCAGGTTAAGCTGGTACACCTTGCCATCTTTTGCCGGGTACATAAGGCGCACTGCCTGGGCCTTGATTGTAATGCCGCGTTCACGCTCTAAGTCCATTGAATCCAGTAGCTGGTCGCGCATTTCACGTTTCGTGACAGACTGCGTATGCTCAATCAGGCGATCCGCCAGCGTCGACTTTCCGTGGTCGATGTGGGCAATAATGCAGAAGTTCCGTATAAGCGACTGGTCCATAACCGCGCATAAGTACAGATTCGCCGGGAAAAATGCTGGTTTGCATGATTTCGGGCCCAGCCATGAAGATCTGCCAGCCCTTAATTTGCTACTGAAGGATTGCTCTACAGGTTCAACACGATACCCCCGGTTGCACTTGGATAAGGTCGCGTTTACTCTGGGGGCCGAATCCTGATTTTTTGCGGATCGGCAACTACAAGGGCTCCAGCCATGAGTTCGAGCGCATACCGTAGCAGAATTTGGTGCGAGATCCAGGCCTGCTCCGTCGCAGAAAAGCCCGATAATCGAATGATCCCCTTGTGAGGCGCACCTCTTACAATCGCCAACTCGCCGAAATCCTTGTCCAAGGTAATTAGAATTCGGCTATCTGATTCTGCGCGCTTCAGGATTTCTTCATCGCCTGGATCTACCGCCCACTGCCCTGCATACTCGACGTCGTAACCCAAAGCCTCAAGCTGAGGGAACGCGCCACCCCAGATACAGGAATCCAGTAGTATTTTTAAGCCGCGTAAGGCGATATTGCCGGTTCCACGCGTTCATGACCTACGACTCGATACGCATACAGCAGACAAGCTTGCACGTCTTCAGCCTCTAACCAGGGATAGCCTCCCAGGATTGTTTCCAGCGAATCTCCAGCAGCCAACATCCCAAGGACATGCTCGACTGCCAGTCTGCGTCCTCGAATGATGGGTTTCCCCCCAAAAATCTGAGGACTTACAGTAATCCGCTCCAGTAGTGCTTTCTCGTCCTTAATCACAATAGCTCACCTCGAGCATTTCGATATCTTTAATTATTACGCTACCTCATCAAATAATCAACCGCACCCCACCGAGGTCTTTGAGCCCGTAAATCAGGCGCCCTTCCGGCGAGCCCATGAACATAAAGTTCACCGGGATACGCCAGCGCTTCGACAACTCCTGGATCAGCTCCGGCGTAAACTTGCCTTCGATCACTTCAAAGTCGACGTCTATCTCCGTATAAGCGTCATCCAGAATCTCGAGCTCCTGCTTTAACCGGACCGGTATGTCTTCGGGCTTGTTTACGACCGTGACCACTTTGATTCGGTTCGTGTGCTCATTCTGTATCACGTACTGCATCACCCGGTTCAGGTGCGCAATATTGTGGCCACGCGTAAAAAAGACAAACTGCTGCGCGTTAATCTCTTCAATCCGGTACTGAATGGATTCTGCGAGGTCTTTCAGGGGAAGCCGGAGCGTCAGAATCGCAGCGCGTATAATGTACAGAATCCCGCGCATAATCTCGATTCGCTCCAGCATCACAAAAACGATCAGCACTGCGGGGATAAAGTACTTTAGAAAGACCTTAAGGTAAGCGGGGTTCATTATGGCGTTTCCATACAGACCCAGCAGCACTGCCGCGATTCCTGCAATTACCGTCGACCATCGCGCACGCGTTGGCCGGGGCAATCGGCTGCGCATGGTCTTCAGCAGCACGTTGCCTATTCCGAAAAGCGCCATTACGGACAGAAATGAGATTGTATAGACTCCCGCCAACGCCTTCAGGTCGCCATGGGTAATCAGCAGGACCGAAACGCAAAGCGCAAAAAACAGGATAAAGATTCGATGAGTCGTGCCGCGCCGGTTTGTCTTCAGCAGAAATTGTGGAAGGCACCGGTCCAGCGTCATCCGTCGGACCAGACCATTCACACCCACATAACTCGTCAGCACGGCGCCACTCAACACCAGCACAGCATCCACTGAGATCAGAGCAGAAAGCCATTTGCCTCCCGCCATTTGCCCCATGTATGAAAGAAGCGCGGATTCATGCTGATGAACCTGTCCAATCGGCAGCAGCGCAAGCGCGAGCAGCGCCATCGTCGGATTAAAAATACTGACGGTGACCCACATATTCCGCAATGTCTTCGGGAACACGCCCTCTTCCTGTTCCTCGACAAAGTTTGCCGAACTCTCGAACCCGGAAATTCCCAGCAGGGCAGCAGAAAAGCCGAAGAAGAGCGCCATTAAGACCCCATTAGGCGTGGGCGAAGCAAGATTTGCCATCAGTGTGCCTGTTCCATGCATGAACAGGTAAACGATACCCACAAGCAGCAGCAGGCTGAGCGAAGCCAGGTGCAGCAGAAAGATGCCGATAGCCACAATGGCAGACTCTGCAATACCAATGATGGTGAGCCCGGCGAACACCGCCAGCAGGATAATTGTCGCATTAATGACCGGCAGTCCGTGCCACAGCGACTGCAGGTAGTGCATCGCCTCAGTTGCCGAGATAACGCCCGTGGCCATATAGGACAGGATCGTCAGGCAGGCCGCAAGACTTGCTCGAAACTTACTCGTCGTGTTCAGCAGCGCGTTATAGGCGCCGCCGTTCAGCGGCAATGCGCCTACCACTTCCTCGTAAATGGATCGAAACAGGTAAAGCACTGCCGCAACCATCAGCAGAACTACGGGCGCCCATTTCCCTGCGTAGATAATCGCCAAAGCCGAAACATAAAGACACGACGAAGTGATGTCATTCCCGCAGATGGCAGTGGCCGCGAGCTCTTTTAGCCCGCGCGACCGTTTATGCTCAGCCGGCAGTGCGATTGCCGGGGGCAACTCTATGTTATTTATCATCGAAGCAGCGAGATGTAAGCGACCTCAAAACACGCTGGTCCAGAAGAATGCAAAGCCCCTAACAATTGTCTCGAGTCGCACTTGAACGACGTGTCGAGCGGCTCCTCTTCATTGCGTAGTAGTTACGCCAGCAGGCACCGCACTTTCCGGCGCCTGCTGGTTCTGGAACAGGTCGGTTACGTTTTCGAATTCGACACGGCGGTTCAATGCCTTGCCATCATCCGCCTCATTGGTAGCAATCGGCGCTTCCTCACCATAGCCAACAATGATGAGACGGTTTGGATCGATCCCGAACTTCTGCACGAGATAGCTCTTCACGCTCCACGCCCGCCGCTCGGAGAGTGTCTGGTTGTACTCATTCGAACCATCGCCGTCCGTATGGCCTTCCACGTTAATCACAGCATTGTCCAGTGGCGGGTTAATAAGTGCGTCTCCAATGGCATCAAGGGCTGCAAAACTGTCGGGCTTTATAGCATACGAGTCATAATCAAAATGAACCGTCTGCGTTACCAGCACCGGTCCCGCGTACCTGTCGCCCTGTTTGCGATCCCGTGTCAGCGTTTCCACCACTTCCGTTTTGCTTTCCACCCTGGTCATTTGCGGCGTGATCTCGGGCAGTGGCCGTGGCGGAGGAGCCGCCAGTCCCTCGATCACAGCAGGCACTTCCTCCAGCGGCAGGTACGCCTGCGTGGTGTTAATTTCGGTTACCAGGTCGCGTCGTGCCGCACCCGGTAAAATCGTAACGCTGCCAGGGTTATAAAAACCATACGTGCTGTAGCTCTGTGGGGGCAGGTAATACCAGCCGGGAGGAACAGTAAATTCTGTCGGCGGCACCCAACCTCGTGGCACGACCCAGCCGCGGCCAGACACATACGTCCAGCCCCAGCGGAAGAGACGTTCGGACCATTCTGGCGGCGGATTCCAACCGGGCGGTGGATTCCATCCCCCGGGCGGCATCCAGCCAACAGGCGGCCGCCAACCCACTGGCGGAGTCCATCCCACATATGGAGTCCAGGATACCGGGGGCGTCCAGCTTGCAGGTGTCGGGGTAGCCGTTGCCGGTGTTGCTACCGGCGTACTGCCCGGTGTCGGAGAGGCAGACAGCGTGCCCGCCAGCGGACCCGGCGTCGCATTTGTCCTGGCTGATTTGCGTGATTCCTTACCTATAGGTTGTGTTCCACCCGGCGGAGTTCCTGCCGGTACAAAAGGAGTCGCTGCCGCACCGGCAACCGGGGTGACAGTAGTCAGCGGCGTCGTTGCGGTGGCAGCAGGGCTGAGGCCAGGAGCTGCCGTTACGGTGGCGCTCGGGCTTATTACAGGCGCAGCCGGAGTGGATGGTATGGCCGTCGCAGCGGGTGTGGACGGCGCCTGCGTCACTGGTGTATCTGTCTGCGGCGCCAGTGGTGTCGCGTTGCTCTGTGGTGTCGCTGATAATCTCGGGGTGCCCGGTATTCTCGCCGGCGGAGTCCCCATCACGCCAGTTGCTGATCCACCAGGACCCGTGGACGGCGTGGCAGTCAAGCCGGGCGGCAGTGATCCACCGGGGGGCACAGTATCGGGCCGTTTGTCCGGCGTTGCTCCCAGAGCAGGTGTTTGCACACCGCCGAAAGCTCGGCCACGCGCTGTGCCGGGCTGTTGTGTCCCAACCGGCACCCCCGCGTCCACCGACGGTGTCACGACTGCGCGTGCAGCGCCCGGCGTGCTTTGCAGATTGCTGCGTCCGCGGCCCGATGGCGTAATCGAACTCTTCACATCGGGTGTTCCACCGGCCGGCAAATCTCCGGCGGGCACTGTCGACCGAATTACTTTGTTTTCCACAGCAGGATTAGATTTAATAGTTCCAGCTTCACTTACGGGCGAAAGCGTTGCACCTTCCGGTACCGCAGCACGGCCGCCAAGTCCGGGCGCCTGAACTGCGGGTGCGGCTTCCCCTCCTGCAGGAACGCGGGTTACTTCAGGAGCACGCGCGCCTTGCGGCGGTCCTCCCGGCACCTGCGCAAACGATGCGGTACTCATTACGAAAAAACACAGTCCCGAGATCCAGCTTTTCATGATTAACGCCCTTTCTGCCAACAACTGCACATACGCCAGCAAGCAGGGTGCCGGTTCGCAAGGTACGGTGGCCGGGTCCAGCCTTTATTGAAGGGTGCGTATTTCTAATTACAGGATTTAGTGTGCAGAAAAACCGTTCAAAAACTGCTTAGGATCGAATCCCGCAGGGGCGCGCCTATATCCCGGAGAACGCCTGCAGTTCGTCCCACGTGCCAATCTGGTAACAGGCCAAGTCCGGAGCACAGCGTTTACAAAGTCCGCTGAGCACTGAGCCGGGTCCAAGTTCCACGATTCCCTGCACACCGCTCTTCACGATGGTTGTCATCGTCTTGGACCATTGCACGCCGCTGGTCATCTGCCGCATGAGATTGTCTTTAATCTGATCTCCAGAAGTGTGTGCAAGCCCGTCATAGTTCGAAACCAGGGGGATTCGCGCGTCCTCGAATATCACGCGCTCCAGGCTTTCGTTCAGCCGCTCGGCAGCGTTGTTCAGCAATGGAGAATGAAACGCGCCGGAGACCGCCAGTGGAATCGCCTTTTTAGCGCCGTAACTCTTGCACTTCTCGACCGCGCGCTCAAGCGCTGCGCTTTCGCCTGATAACACCACCTGCCCTGGCGAATTATAGTTGGCCACGCATACAGTGCCTTCGGCCTCGGCGCATGCCTTCGCGGCCTGCTCATCGTCAATTCCCAGTACTGCCACCATTCCGCCCGGTGCGGCTTCGCCCGCATCCTGCATCAATGCCCCGCGCTGGCGCACCAGCCACAGTCCGTGGCCATAATCCATTACTCCGGCGGCGACGAGCGCTGCATACTCTCCCACACTGTGCCCCGCAACAATTACCGGACGAATACCCAGCGTCTCCAGTCCCTTCAGAAGCGCGCATTCCATCAGGAAAAGTGCAGGCTGAGCATTCGACGTCAGCTTCAGCTCTTCCTCCGGCCCTTCAAACATCAGGTGCGTCAGGGTCTCGCCGATGGTCTCATTCGCCTCTGCGAAAAAATGCGCAAGCATCTCGGATTTCTGTGCGAGGTCGCGGCCCATTCCCACAAATTGCGAGCCCTGCCCGGGAAAAATAAACGCGAGGTTCTTGGTGATCATCTGCGCCCTTCTGCCTTCAGTAATGTTGCACCCGACAGCCAAACCAGCCGCCCAATGCTGGCAAGGCAAATGTTGGCTGCCGGTTCCATGCCATCATCTCAGGGGCTCAAAGGGCCAATACTCTGGAATTTCCGAATAGTGCCGGAGACGGTTCTGTAGAGCCACACGCAGCGGGGCGCGTAGCTCAGCGGTAGAGCAGCGGACTTTTAATCCGTTGGTCCTGGGTTCGATTCCCAGCGCGCCCACCAGTACTTTCCAACCCTGCCGGGAATCGGCCGCTCTAAATCTCCCGCCGCCGATCAATCTCTGGCAGCGTTGCCACAGCAGCAACAATCATCACGCCCGCACCAGCCAGGAGCCACAGAATATCGGGTCCCTTCGACTCCACAACGTGGTTCATCACATACGCGGAAATCGCTATGCCTATCGGTATCGCTGCCCACGCCAACATTTGCCGGGCGATGGCGAAAGAGCTGACAATCAGCATCAAGGTGCAGATTGCCGCGGACACGCAGAAAAGTTTAACTATACTGACGAACAGGGTGGTGTAGCTCGCAGCAAACCAGTAGACCCGCGCAGCGGCGAGCAGCAGCGTGGGAATAAATACGATTACCAGCAGACCAATTGCAAACGAAAGGGTCTGCCATTGTACCCGTGCCCGCGACAGCGGCAGTGACCAGCGAAAGCTTTCTGCCTGCGACTGGCTTTCCATCAGCGGAATGGTATAACCGATTACCATGGCGCAGCAGCACATCAGCGCCGAAGTCGACCACTCACCCACTGTACCTGCAATCTCTCGGAAGAGCCCATGCGCCTCAGCCGACGTCGTGCTGCCAGATGCACCGGCCACCCAATTCACCACCAGCAACAGCGGAACCGGCAGCAGCAGCAGGAATGTTACAAATCGCATTTGCCGCCACTGCAGCCACATCCACGCGCCGGTAGAAGAATAGCGGCGCATGCCCACGTTTGACCTTAACCGCCAAATCGGCAGCGGTGATTCCCGGGCGACCACCGGTCCAGCTCCGATCGCAATAGTGGCGCACGTCGCCGCAAGCGCCCCGCATATCAGAATCGATCGCCAGGTGGAATGATATCCCTGCATACTCATGGTGCCGAAAAAAGGCAGAACGATGCCGAAACTCACGAGCGCGCGCACACCCAGCCATTCCGCCCAATCCACGGTATCCAGCAGCAGAAGAATGGAAATCAGCAACGCTGCCGCGACTGCATGGAACGTAACCCACTCAATCAGCGGGACGTGCGCCAGGCGTGTCTCCATGTGTGTCATAGGAAACCACGTAGAGGCGGACGATAGCCCCATTGAAACGACACCGATTCCCACAGCCACGGCCCACTTGATTGCGATAACCCGCCGAATCGACGCCGGCTGTGACTGCATGAAATCCCAGGAGCCGTTGCGGCGCTCGATAAAAAACCGGGCGCATCCCAGTAGCAGCATAGAGACGCCCGGTGCGACCATCGCTGCTGCCTCCAGAAGTACCTTCATGGGCCACGGCACTTTAACGTGTGCCCATTCGAACCAGAACAAAACCGAGGCCAGCACCCATACCAGTCCGAGAATGATGGCCACACGGTTTTCGCGCAGCTCTTTCCAGAGGAGCGGAGATCTCATGCCGCACGCACTTGTGGATCAACCACTTCATCGGCGGGCCGACGCATGGATTCCACGAAGATATCATCAAGACTCATGCGCTCGGCTTCCACTTGCAGCGGTCCAAGTCGCCGGATCTCAGCGAGCATCTGCTCATCATAAGAGTCCGTCGTCAGGACAGATTCGCGCGCCCGGGTTTCACTGCGACGAATGCCGGCAAGTTCTGGCACTGCACGAGCTTCCGGCCACACGATCCGCAGCCTCCGCCAGCGCTCATGCAGATCCTCCAGCGGTTCCGCCGAAACCAGGTGGCCGCTCCGCATAAACCCAACTCTATCCGCCACCCGCTCCACTTCATCGAGCAGATGCGAGGAGAAGAAGACCGTCCGCCCCTGTCCTTGAATGACGCTGATCACCTGCTCCAGTATTTCGCGCCGCGCAACCGGGTCCAGCCCGCTGGAGGGCTCATCAAGGATCAGCAGCTCCGGGTGATGTGCCACCGCCAGCAGCAGCATGAGCAGCGCCCGCTTTCCACGCGAGAGATCCTTCACGCGTTGCTGCGCATCGAGCCCGTACTGCGCGCGAAGTTTCTCTGCGTAGGGCCAATCCCACCTGGCTCCGTGCAATGCCGCACAAAAGTCCATGATCTCACGAACGCGCATCCACTCGTACATCGCGCGCGATTCAGAAACATAGCCAATGCGCCCCATCAGCAGATGCGCGCGCCTGCTGTCGCGCGGATCCTGGCCAAGTACCCGCACACTTCCGGAACTGGGCCTGGCGTGGCCCAGCAGCATCCGGATCGTCGTCGTTTTACCTGCGGCGTTCTCGCCCACAAATCCAAACACCTCGCCCGCTCGTACTTCCAGGGTCAGGTTTTCTACGGCAAGGGTGCGCCCGTAACGCTTCGTCACATTCTCAATCAAGATGACTGGGCTCTCATGCTCCATCGTTCTGCTCCTTTTCGTGGGCCTTGAAGATTTCGTTCACACGTTGATTGAAGTCCGCCTTAAGATCCTCAGCGGGCCATGAAAGGTGATAGGCTTCAGTCGCCGTGCGGTCGCAGGCTTCCCCTACGAGGCGGCGGCGTTCGGCGCGCGACAAAGTAGTGCCCGATTCGGCAACGAAAGTTCCGCTGCCGCGGCGCGTCTCCACCACACCTTGCCGTTCAAGCTCTGAGAACGCCTTGGCGATTGTGTTCGGGTTTACCTGGAGCTGTTCCGCGATTTCGCGGACACTCGGCAGTCGTTCGCCTGCTTTAAGAGCGCCGGTTGCCACACGATGCTTCACCTGCTGCACTACCTGCAGGTAAATGGGAACTCCAAGCGCCGTGTGGATGGAAAGAAGCATTGTACGAGTGTACTAGTACAACAGTACACTTATTCATGCCGGTCAGTACAAAACCCGGGGCCGTTATCCAGCGTGTTTGAACTCGACCGCCTGTACCTGGGCACGCAGCGCGAGCTCCGTTGCTGCAAAACAGTGCTGCTGCGTCATTGCGGTTTCAGTGCGGTTGCGCACATCGTCGAGGAATCGCGGACCGTATTGCAACGGCTCGTCTTTGCAGTCGATATAATGCATTCCCGTTCTATCAACGAGATAGACATGGCTGTCACCCGGGCGGCCCGCAACATCTACGTACTTGCGCACCTCAATGGTCCCTTCGCTTCCAAGTACAAATAACCGCCCGTCACCCCACGTTGGCAAACCGTCGGGGGTGAACCAGTCCAGGCGTATGTAGCCGGCGGCTCCGCTGTCGCCCTGCAGCATCGCGTCGCCAAAATCGTCAAATCCGGGGTGTTGCGGATGATGCGAATTTCCCGCCCGGCTGGCGACAATGGTCGCGGTTGTGGAATTGGTAAAGGCCAGGAACTGGTCGAATTGGTGCGAGCCTATATCGACAAGGATTCCGCCGTAACGTTCGCGGTCGAAAAACCACTCCGGCCGAGTGTGAAGCGCCGGCCTGTGAGGACCAAGGCCAATCGTCTGAATCACTTTCCCGATGGCTCCGTTGCGCACCATTCGCTCTGCGGCCACCGTCGCGCGCTGATCGAGCCGCTCGGCGTAGCAGACAGAGTAGATGCGGCCGGTTTCGGATTGAACCTGCCGCAATTCCTTGAGCTGTTCAATCGTCGTCGCTCCGGGCTTGTCCATCATCACGTCTTTACCGTGACGCATTGCCGCGCAGCCAATCGATGCACGCTCATCGGGAATCGCAGCGGAGACGACAACCTGGATCGATTCGTCCTGGAAAATGCGATCCATCGAATCGGCACGCTGCACATCCGGGTGTTGCTTGCTGAAGCCCTTCGCCAGGTCATCCTCCCTCGAATGGAATCCGGCGAGTTCAGCGCCCGCATTCCGCAGCAAATCGATCATCGCATAAACGTGGCCATGGTTCAGCCCGACTGCAGCAAAACGAATGGGTTCGTCGACGGCCATATTAACCCAACACCCCTTCTGCGAGTTTCGGGTTCATCGCTGCCGGTCGTTCCGGTCGAGTGATGAGCTCGATGTGTTTGCCCTCGGTGGATGCGGTATGAACCGCATGCATGATCTCCAGGACATGAAGCGCCACTTCGCCACTGGCGCGGTGCGCGCGGCCCGTCTGCATGGCTGACGCCATGTCTGCCAGCCCAACCCCGCGCGAGTTTTCGCCATACTTGTGCTTGTTCCGTACCTTGCGCCAGTTCTTCTCGCGCCAGCCGCGAATCTTCACGTCGCCACCGAAGCAGTTCGGGTCGGGTACGCTCATGCCCGCTTCGGTGCCGTAAATCTCGATGTTCGGCAGCGCGGTTGCCTTGATATCGAAGCTGGTGACAAGCGTCGCAATGGCGCCGGAATGAAAATCCAGCACAGCTACGACGTGCGTAGGCACTTCGACATCGATCACCTTGCCTGCGAGCGGTTGGCTGCTGATCGTGCGCTGGGGCATATTGATGCCGGCAGAACCCGTCACCCGCCGCACCGGTCCCAGCATGTTAATTAGTGCCGTAAGGTAATACGGGCCCATATCGAACATCGGTCCGCCACCGGGCTTATAATAAAATTCCGGGTTCGGGTGCCATGTTTCCACGCCGTGCCCCAGCATGAAACAATTAGCCGCAATCGGCTGGCCAATCATACCTTCGTCGATTGCACGACGGGCGGTCTGGTGCGATGCGCCAAGGAAAGTATCGGGCGCGCACCCCACGCGCAGGTTCTTCTCACGAGCCAGCTCAATCATGCGCCGGCCGTCGTCCAGCCGTACCGCGAGAGGCTTTTCGCCGTAGGTCGACTTCCCCGCCTGCAGTGCACGCAAAGCAATTTCCCCGTGCGCTACCGGAATGGTGAGGTTCAGGATGATGTCGATGTCTGGGTCGGCAAAGATGTCCTCAACCGAACACGTCCGGCTCACGCCATGTTTACCTGCCTGTGACGTGGCCTTGTTTGCGTCCAGGTCGCAGCACGATACCATCTCGAGCGCCTGGAACTTTCTCCCGTTCGTGAAATAAACGTCGCTGATGGCGCCGCAGCCAACTACACCAACGCGCGCTGGGGTCGTTGGGTTCAAATCGGAATCCTTTTGATTGGCGGCGTATTCAATAGAAACGCAGCGTTTCGCGCTGGACCCACAGCAGGTGTCAAGACGAAGCATCGAGTTCTATATCACGTTTTCTAATTGATTGGCGAGTTGTAGCCTTTTCTCATTCGTGGAACTTTGCGCAAGCTACGCTTGTGAATTGAATTTCATTAATTGCCAGAATCCGTAGCTGCCCTGCACCAGGCTTTAGTTGGAATAACTTTGCTTACTATGGACCTGCTTAGCACATGTGTTTTGGAGATTACTATTCCCGCGTGGGCACCTTACTAATGCGCGGTTTATAAAGTGCTGAGATATATCAGATCAACCGAGACACTGCAGGAACACGCTTCCGAAGCGCTGCGTAATGAGCACTACTCTAAAGCGCTCAAGTACGCTCGTGAGCTCATACGGCGCAGACATACTTCCGGGTTTGAATTGGGTGCTCTCGCATTGAACGCAATGGGCAGGCGCGAAGAAGCTATTAAACTCTTGGAGGAAGCCACGTCAGTTGCGCCTACTGTCTGGCTGAATTGGATGCTGTTGGGTTCAATGCTATCCAACTCAGAGCGCAATGAGGAGGCGCTTCAAGCCTATGATTGCGCTGCATCCTGCAACGACGTCAATATTGCGGAGGTAAACTACAACCAAGCACTTGTGCTCAAGAAACTCGGTAAGTTGACGGAAGCACTGGAAATCTTACCCGCTTCTCGCTTGCTTTTTGACGAGGCAATCCACATGCATATTCAGGCGCTACGGCTTGAGCTTCTCAATCAGCTTGGTCGACACGAGGAGGTGCTGTCCGCTTCAACAGCCATTGAAGAATTCGAGAATGATAAGCATGACGCGGCCGATCTTGGGCACTATGATATTGCAGTGGAGGCCACACAATGGGCCGGTACGGCCAATACCGCAATAGCTGACGCATGGGTTGCCGTTGCAACCGCGCGTCGAGCGCTGCAGCAGGATTACAGTGCTGTTCTAAGCGATGTACGACGCGCCTTTGCACTTCATACCAGTGACGAGGCACTGTTGCTCATACGTGATGTGCGGAATTTGCATTCGCCAACCGCCAAGGCATATAAAATGACTGTTACCGGGCAACTAATGCAGGATACGGAGCCAAGGCGTGGCTTTTTCCGAAATTACCTCGTTCTCAGTGATACGCCAGAGGAGGCGTTGCAATTTATCGGGGAGCTGGAGCCCGAGACCGTGACAATGGATTCGTGTGAACTCAGCAACGATGATCAGTACGTTGACGTTCTCACCGGTACCAAAGGCGTGTACTGGGTAAGTCGATACTTCACCTTTCCGGAGAATTGATGATGAGCCACAACTTTGCGCGAAATCGTCAATACTGAACACAGCGCAGCCGCCTCCTGATTACAGTTGATCGTGCACGTGCAAAGAACGTTTTCGTTCACTGCCCGACCAGATCGCGGCTGAAAACGAGTAACAACTCCCGAGGGGAAGCCCTAAATGCTAGCTGTCAGTTCGTCCGTAGAATCCGCCGCATCCGACCGGCGCTGTCATTGCCGCATCTGTGAAGGGATTTTTGGACTGTGAGCGCCGCCGCTCTCGCGAAGAAAATCGATTCGCACCGCATTCGAGCAAAGGACGGGGTCATCGAATGGCTGCCCTTCGAAAAGCTGCCGATGCACGACTCCACGTGGGGGTTGTGCACGGGCGTCGACGGGAAAATTTACATAGGCGCATGCGGCGAACTGATTGGCGGCCTCAGCGCGTTTATTCTGTCCTACGATCCGGTCACTGAAAAGCTGACTTACCACGCCGAAGTCGCGCCCGCGATTGGCGAGCCGCCGGATAATGGCCGCGCCACCCAGTCGAAGATCCACTATGGCATGATCGGCGGCAGCGATGGACTGCTTTACTGCTCCACCCACGCGTCCGGTCCGCCATTGGGACACCCAGTCTGGCGGCCGTGGAACAGCTGGGACGACGAGAAGATGCGCTTCCCGGGCGCGCACATTTTCACGTTTAACCCAAAGACGAACGAGATTGTGGACTTCGGAATCGGCCCGCGGCTGGAGGGGACGCGCGCGCTGGCTTTCGACGAGAAGCGCCGCAAGCTTTACGGCATTACGTGGCCACGAAATCGTTTCTACGTATACTACGTGGATGAGCGCAAGTATGTCGACCTTGGCCGGATTGGCGATGTAAATCCGCAGGCCGTGTGGCTGGACAAGCGTGGCTACGCATACACCACCGACGACAACGGTTTCATCATCCAGTGCGACCCGGACCGCGACGAGCTACGCCGCCTGGATGTGCAATGCCCGCATATGTCCTACCGTCGCGGATGGCACAATGTGCCCTACGATGTAGTGCCCTCACCGGACGGAGAAACATTTTTCGGTGTCGACTGGGGCTACGAGAACTACATCTGGGAGTTTGATCCGCGTGTGCCTGCGATAAAAAGTTATGGGCGCGGCTGGGGCCCTGCTGAATGGCGCACCGACCGCAGCATGGAAATGCACCAGTTGCGCGGGCTCACGTTCGGCGCGGACGGAAAGCTCTATTTCACCGCCCGCTGCGGCTGGGACGAACTGCAGCAGCAACATCTGCATCGGATGAATGCAGCAGACGGAAGCGTGGAAACCATCGGGATCGTCGACTGGCCGGGGCGGCGCGAAATCCACGTCGCGAGCGCTGCATTCGATTTCTTCGGCAATCTCTATTTCGCCGAGGCAGGTGTACATCCGACGTCGCTTTATATCTACCGCCCGGATTCGGCGAACAAAGAGAAAAAGGCATTTTCGTGGAAGGACGTGAAACCGTGGGGGTGAAGAACAAAGACGGGCAGAACCGAAACGGCGCTACCGGCACATCGCTGGAGCAGCAGCTTGCCACGCGCACGTGGCCGGCAGAGGTGCAGGGCGCAATCATGGGAGAGTACGATAAGTCACCCTATGTGCGTGAAGGACGCGTCTTCACGCGGGCGCTGCGGCTGCACCAGATGATTTCCGAACCAATCCCGCCGGGCGAATCCGGTATCACATCGCTTTGCCGCGGCAGCAACGGAATGATCTATGGCGCCACGTCAGGCAAACGGAGCCACCTGTTCTACTATGATCCGTCTCCGCTCGCAGATGGCGTGCTGGACCTGGGCGTGCTGGACGGCGTGCGCGCAGCGCGCCGGACGATCGCTGCCGGCAAGGGCCGTGTTTTTGTCGGCGCGTCGGAAATGACTGAGGAAGGCGCGAGCGGACCCATCTTTGTACACGATACGGAACTCGACTACTCCGACGAGTTTCGCTCGACCGGCGGAACAGTTAAGGAACTGGTCGTCCCCTTAAAAGGGGAGTGCATTGCCGCGCTTTGCTGCGACACAAATGCGCAAATGCTGTACGGTCTCACTTCCGGCACGGGCACTTTTTTCTCTTACGACTACGAGCAGAAAAAGCTGAAGTTGCATGGGCCTGTATCTAAAGATACTGCCTTCTCTCGTTGCCTTGTGATGGACGGCGCCGGGAATGTTTATGGCACGCATTCCCTCGGAACGCTCTTCAGGTATTCTTCAAAGCTCGGCGTCCAGGATCTTCACATCCAGATTCCCACTGTCGCGGGCCGCGAGTTCTATAACCAGCTCGACAGCGCCGTCTACGATCCTGTCTCGGCTCTGATTTACGGCGGCGGCACCGCCGACGGCGTGCTGTTCTCATTGAACCCGGAATCTCTTGAAATCCGCAACCTCGGCAAAGTGATAGCCGAGCCGCGTGTGCGCGCCATTGCTGCCGCGCCTGATGGCCGCATCTTCGGGGTCGCGGGCTGCGAGGACGGCATGGGCCACCTGTTCTGCCACGACCCCTCACGCCACGAAACGCGCGACCTGGGAATCCTGTTCGCATCCTCCGAGGTCTGGCGACGGGGTTTCGAATTCGACGCCGCCTGCACGGGCGCCAACGGGGAAATCTACTTCGGTGAGAACGAGTGGGAGGGACACCTCTACATCTACTTCCCTGCCTTGAACAAAGTGGCTGCTGGTACTATGTAGAACGAAGGCCTTACCGTCGAACATCTGCCGCAACGCCGGACGCCCGGCTGACAGCTTAAATCGTTCCTTGAGCATTCATTAGTCGCGCAACGACCATTCGGCTTATGCCTGTGCAGCGCCTCAAAACATCTTACGTTTTACTCGCTGTGTTTTTCGCAGTCGTAACACAGACATCTACTCGCTGTGCCGATAACATAGAGATCGAGGTCGCAACGTTCCAGGGCGGGTTCGGAATCGATTTCTTCGAGCGGAGCGCGCGCGAGTACGAAAAGCTTCATCCCCACGTGAAGATCAAACTGTGGGGTCACCCGCGCGTGTGGGAAAAGCTGATGCCCCGCTTTGGATCGGGTAAGCCGCCGGATCTCACATGGCCGGGTGCTGAGATGAACCTGTACGAGATGATTAAAGGCGGCCAGCTCTTCGCATGGGACGATTATCTCAAGCAGCCCGCCAGCGGATCAGACAAGCAATGGCTGGACACCTTTAAGCCCTCATTGATGGCGCTGCAAAAGTATCGCGGTCGGTATTATATGCTTCCATACCAGGTCACTGCCTTTGGCTGGTACTTCAATCGGAAGCTGTTCCGCGAGAATGGCTGGACTCCCCCACAAACATACAGCGAGCTGCTTGCCCTGTGCGAGAAGATCAAGGCGAAGAAAATCGCACCTGTCACCTTCACTGGACGATACCCCCAGTATCCAATCCTCGGGATGTTCTTCCCGTGGATGGTTAGCGCTGGGGGCTACGCCCCATACAAAGCCGCGGAGAATCTGGAACCAGGCGCATGGAAGCACCCCGCCATTTTGCGCGCAGCAGAAACCATCATGGAAATGAAACAACGCGGAAACTTTGAGAACGGTTGCATCGGGATGAACCACACCGAATCGCAAATGGAGTTCCTGATGGGGCGCGCGGCCATGATCCTGTGCGGCACGTGGTTTCACTCCGAGATGGCAAACGTGATGGATAAAGATTTCGAGGCCGAGTTCATGCTGACTCCGCGCTTTGATGATCAACAGGACACTGGCACTTATCTTATGGCCTCTGTGGATGGCCAGTGGATACTACCGGCAAAGGGCAGGCATAGGGACGTTGCCGCCGATTTTTACCGCTTCATGTCGTCCCCCGACAAATCGCGCGAATTCATGGAGCAAAAGGGTACACTGATGGCAGTCTACCCCACGCAACCGGTGAACGCGCCCGAAACCATGAAGGAGCCGCTGCGGCATTATCTCGCTGCGAAAGCAACCATGTGGTCGCACACCGATGCGTGGTACCCGGCGATGGGTAAAGCCATGGTCAACTCATTTCGTGATCTCTATAATGAGCAGATCACACCGGCAGAATTCATCGGAAGTATTGAGCTGGAAGCCGACAAGATTCGCCGCGATCCCGAAGTGGACAGGTTCACCCTGGAATGACGCCGGCAAAGCGCAGCGCCCACACGGACCTCGTTCAACCGAGATCACTGATCATTGGATTCCTTGCGCCCGCCGTGCTCCTGTATTTGCTGTTTTTTGTCTACCCGGTCGCGCAGGCGATGGTCTACTCGCTTTATCGGGGCAGCCCTCTGACAGGCAATTTCCATTGGGTGGGGCTGCGAAACTTTTACCGTTTGCTGTTCGAAGACGACATATTCTGGCGATGCGTCCGGCACAACCTGGCATTCGTATTCGTCGGCGGTGCACTCACACTTTTGCTTGGCCTGACGATCGCCCTCGCCCTCGCGAAAATCGACGCTGGCCGTAGCGCATTCCGGCTGATCTACCTGTTTCCGCACGTGATGTCCGGCGTCGCCGTCACCATACTGTGGTCCTTTATTTTCAATCCCTCCTTCGGCCTGTTCAACGGCATGCTGCGTAACGTCGGCCTGCACACCTGGACACGCGCATGGCTCGGCGAGCCCTATACGACCATGCCCACGCTTATCGTCATCCACGTATGGATGTCCGTCGGCTTTTACGTGGTGCTCTTCTACGCCGGACTCATGCGCATTCCGGCCGAGTATCAGGAAGCCGCGCGCATCGATGGAGCCAGCGCCTTCGCAGAGTTCCGGCACGTCACGCTTCCTCTGCTTATGGAGGTAACGCGAATCAGTACCATCTACGCTGCTATCTCCGGTCTGAGCGTTTTCGGCCTGGTGTTTCTTATCAACGAGGGAAACGTAAACAAATACGACGAAGTTCTGATGACCTATCTCTACGATCAGGGCTTTAAGCAGGGGAATTTTGGTTATGGCTCTGCCATTGCCGTCGTGTCGCTGGTGCTCGTGCTGGTACTGGCGTGGCTGATCAACCGCCTCTTCGCCGGCCACGAGGTGCAGATGTGAACCGCGCCAGAGTGGACAACGCATGGAGGAAATTCGCGATCTATCTATTCCTCGTGCTGATGGCGGCTGCCGTCGTGTTTCCCATGGCGTGGATGTTCGCGACATCTTTCAAAGACGCGCGCAGCATCTTCCGCGATCCATGGGCTTTCCCCGAAAAGCTGCAATTCAGCAATTACAGCGGCGCCTGGACAAAGGGCGCGATGGGGCTGAAGTTCCTGAACTCGCTGGCCATTACAGCCGTTGCTCTCATGCTGATTCTTCTGATATCCGCAATGGCCGCCTACGTGATCGCCCGCTTTCGATTTCCAGGCAGCAGCTTCCTTTACTACATGTTCCTCGCGGGTCTGGCGGTACCTATCTTCCTGGCAATCATGCCTCTGTTCCGGCTGATGGACCAGTTGCGCCTTCTCGATACCCGCGTTGGCCTCGTACTCGCCTATGTCGCCTACTCGCTCGCATTTACGATTTTCGTGCTCACCGGCTTCTTCCGCACCCTACCCTCGCAGCTGGCTGAAGCCGCCGCAATGGACGGCGCATCACCTTCGCGCACTTTCTGGCGCGTGATGTTTCCCCTGTCAAAGCCGGGCCTCGTTGCGGCCGGCATCTTCGTGGGAATCGGGCTGTGGAACGAGTACCCGCTGGCTCTTGTGCTGATCACAACAGACAATCTGCAGACACTACCGCTCGGAATCGCCTCCCTCACCATGACTCAACGCTATCAGAGCGACTGGGGTGCACTGTTTGCCGTGCTGGCGATAGCCGTCATTCCCACACTCCTGGCGTATGCACTGTTCCAGCGACAGATCGAGCAGGGCTTCACCGCGGGAGCCTTGAAAGGCTAATTACTCTGAGCCGCGTACCGTGCAAAGTTTCGGTTGCGCGCACCGTCGGTATGACGCAGCCGTTCCGAAGCTACTCCCGTGCGGCAATGCCGCTGTATTTTGTAATAAGCATTCCCGCATAGGAAATCCGCGATTGAAGGGGTTTGCCGTTGGAAGTTGTAATCACAAAAGACGCTGAGGAACTGGCCGAGTACGCTGCCGATTTTATCCGGAGGCAGATCCTGCGCAAACCAAACAGCGTGCTTGGCCTTGCGACTGGCAGCTCGCCGGAAAAAACATATGCGCGCCTTGTGCGGTACCATCGCGAAGAAGGGCTCGATTTTTCCAAGGTCACCACCTTCAACCTGGACGAGTACATTGGTCTGCCGCCTGCCCATAAGCAGAGCTACCACTACTTCATGCACGACCGGATTTTCAATCACGTAAACATCGACGGGCAGAACGTGCACGTGCCCGGAGGCATGGCTCCAGACCCGCAGGCATTCTGCACATGGTACGAGGAGCAGATCCGCGCCCGCGGTGGGATTGACCTGCAACTGCTCGGCGTCGGCGGAGACGGTCATATCGCCTTCAATGAACCCGGTAGTTCGCTCACCAGCCGCACCCGCGTTAAAACACTCACCGAGGAAACCATACGCGACAACGCACGTCTTTTTTTTGGCGAAGGAAAGGAAGACGAAGTGCCCCGCTTTGCGATCACAATGGGCGTAGGCACAATTCTTGAAGCGAAGCGTCTGCTGCTAATCGCCAATGGAGGCAGGAAAGCGCGCGTGGTGAAGGCGCTCATCGAAGGCCCCGTCACAAGTGCCGTGACCGCAAGCGCCCTCCAACTGCATCCCGATGCGACCGTGGTTATTGACGAAGAAGCAGCGAGCGAGTTGGACCGGAAGGACTATTACAAATGGGTGCTGGCGCAGAAAAAAGAGTATCGCAAAACGCTGGAGCGGCTGGCGACCGACATGGAAGGCCCGGCATAGCCACAGCCGGCGCAACTCCGTTCGGACTACAGGCTTTAGCCTGGGCGGGCGCAGCTGTTTCCAATTCAGCCCGCGAAATCACAACAGTCCAGCCCCAGCCCCGCACCCAGCCAGCTAACATAACAAGTACTCACCATGCCCCCTGACGTTCTCGGCCCCGCTGTCCACTGGACGCCCCGCCCCGGCGCCCTCGCACCCCTCGCCGCGCGCACAGTGAATCAACTCCAGCAACTGCTCCACGAGTCCGAATTCCTCGCACGTATTCGCGCCATCCGCGAGCGCACCAGCAGCGCGAAGCCACTCACTCCGGAGCACCGCGACGCCCTCATCGCAAACCAGTGCAGCGCCGAGGACTGGCGCCGCATACGCGTCGCCCCGCACTTCTCGCCAGACCGCGTACACCATGTCCACTTCTTCGGCGACTGCGAGTTGGGCGCCTTCACAGCCGATCGCGTCCACATCGCCGAAGGCGTCGCTCTGCCCGCCGGCCTGTACGATTGCATAATCCTCAACTCCATCATCGAAGACGACGCCTGCGTGTCCCGTGTCGGCACGCTGGCCAACACATATATTGGCCCGGGCGCCGTCATCGCCAATTGCAACCTCATCACGTGCAGCGGGCGCACGTCGTTCGGCAACAACACCGAAATGCCCATCAGCATCGAAGTCGGCGGGCGCGAGGTGCATTCCTTTGCCGAACTCACGATTCCCATCGCAGAGGCCGTCGCCAAGAATCGCCACGATGCACTGCTGCTGAACTCCTACCAGGCGTTCTGCGCGCAAGTCGCCGCGTCAGCCGAATGCGCTTTCTCCATCGTCGAAGCGGGCGCGCGCATAACCAATACCAGCAAACTCGTAGACGTATATATCGGTCCAGCTGCGCAGATCGACAACGCCACATTGTTGCAGCGCACCACGATTCTCGCCAGCCCCGACGAGCAAACGACGATTTCCGATGGCGCGTGGATATCCGATACCATCGTGCAGCACGGCGCCCATGTCGCGTCGTTTGCCATCGTCAACAAATCCGTCCTGTGCGAATACTCCTGCGTCGAGCGCCAGGGAAAAGTTTCCCAGTCCATCATCGGCCCGAATACTTCGATCGCAGAGGGCGAAGTTACCGCGTCCCTCGTCGGCCCTTTTGTCGGGTTTCATCACCAGTCGTTGCTGATCGCCGCGATGTGGCCGGAGGGGCGCGGCAACATTGGCTCGGGCGCAAACGTCGGCTCCAATCATACCAGCAAAGCACCCGACCAGGAAATATGGCCCGGCGAAGGCGCGTTCTTCGGTCTCGGCGTGAATATCAAGTATCCGAGCGATCTCACTGCCGCACCGTATACCATTTTCGCAACCGCCGTCAACGCCCTGCCGCAGCGGATTGAGTTTCCATTTTCCCTCATCAATTCCCCCACGCGCGCGCACGAGGGCGTCTCGCCTGGCTACAACGAAATTACGCCCGGCTGGGTTCTGAGCGACGATATTTATCTCGTGATGCGTAACGAGGCCAAATTCCGCGCCCGTAATAAAGCGCGCCGCACCCAACTGGAGACCGAAGTTTTCCGCCCCGCCATCGTTGACCTGATGCGCGACGCCCGCGTTCGCCTGCAACAGGTGCCCGAGGTAAAACACTTATACACAGATCAGGACCTTGCAGGTTTAGGGAAGAATTTCCTGCTCGAAAAGGCCCGGCTGGTCGCTGTCGAAAGCTACACATTCTACATCCGCTACTACGCTCTTCGGGGATTTTATCAACAGGTTGAAAAAACACTTGCGAGTGAACCCTCGTATGATATTAGAGAAGTGCTCGCTCGGCAAGCCGACAATTTTCGTTGGCAACACGAGCGGGACGTATTGGCACAGGAGTTCCCGGGCCTGGACGCGCCGGAGCTGTTTTACGAATTATTACAGCACCAGGAGAAGGTCGCGAGGGACGTGCAAGCCTCCAAGGAAAGAGACGACAGCCGCGGGATGCGGATCATCTCGGACTATCGGGATGCGCACGCTCCAGCCAGCCAGGATCCTTTTGTGAAAACAATATGGCAGCAAACGCGACTGGTGGAGGAGAAAGTACAAAAGTATCTCTCAATAAATTAGCGCGCCGGCGTTGGAGCAAATCTTGCTTGCGTGTGCACATCAGTGCCACGTGCCAAACGCCGGCACCAACGTTGTCATTTGCAGGTTTTAACAGTTCGGATGCAGCAGGACGAGCAGGATCGGTCGTTACACTGCCTCTGCGGGCTGTACTACGTAGTTCAGAGGAAGGATCCGTTTTATGGACATCCATGTCCGCAACAAGTGCAAATCGAACATCATCACGACGCACCGCCTGAAGAAGATAACTAACAATGTCCTCAAGCTGGTGCTGGACGAAAAGGGCCGCAGTGGCGCTGAAGTTTCAATCGTCTATGTTGACGACGGCGAGATGCGTAATCTTAATCGTAACTACCGTGGCATCAATAAGAGCACCGATGTGCTTGCCTTCCCGATGAACGAAGGCCGATTTGCTGCAATTAATCCGGACTTGCTGGGTGATGTCGTCATATCCGTACCACGCGCTCGCGAACAGTCGGAGGCCCACGACCACAGCCTCGAACGCGAGCTCACCGTTTTGCTCATTCATGGCCTGCTCCACCTGCTCGGCTATGATCACGCCAACGATAAGGAAGAAGCCATCATGAAGGAACTCGAGAACGAGTTTCTCATGCTGGTCGAAGAAGAACTCAGCATCGCCTGATTGTAATTTCGCGATAGCTCAGCCGTGATTTACCAGCAGGGCGTGGCCACAAGAAGTCGTGGTGCGCCCTGTTTGTATGAATTCGCGGTACCATCTATGGAATATCTGTTCTAACAAACATTTCAGAACACAATGGAGAAACCATGAAACGCAGTCTCTACGTTGCCGTTACGTCGGCACTTTTTGTCACACTTGCAACACTCGCGGGTGCAGAAACTACAACCACGCAAAGCTCCAGCACCACGACGACCACCACTAAAGCGGCGCCGGCCAGCGAGGAAGTGACACTTCCCGGTGGCACCAAGTACGTCGACGAAGTCGTCGGAACCGGACCCGAAGCAAAGGCCGGCAAGACTGTGACGGTTCACTACACCGGCAAACTGACCAATGGCACCAAATTCGACAGCTCCAAGGATCATGGCCAGCCGTTCAGATTTCCTCTCGGTGGCGGTCAGGTCATCGCCGGGTGGGACAACGGGGTTGCGGGAATGAAGGTCGGCGGTAAACGCAAACTGACGATTCCTGCCGATCAGGGCTATGGCTCACGCGACATGGGAAAGATTCCGCCCAACTCGACGCTGCTGTTTGACGTTGAGCTGCTCGGCGTTCAATAACCACTTTAAACGAGACCAGTGTGCTGTCCCTGAAACTCGCGGTATAATCCAGTTCAGGTTTTTTGCACCGAAGGTGCAGCGGAACCCAGCCCAGGGAAAGGAGGCCACGGCTTTTTGTGGCCGACGCAGCCCTGGGTTATCGATCCAATTACATCGCGCCCTGAAGGGGCGCCGGAAAGCCCGCAACTTTCGTTACGAATCTCACACCACCCGGCTTTTTTTACACTTGTCGCAAGGTTTGGCCGTGGGGCTGTATAGTTGCCCTGACTTATGGAAACTCCGCTGACTGACGAGAAATCCCGGCCCGATCCCGCCACTCCTCCGGCGGCCGCGCCCGAAACCGCAACCCAGCCGCTCGATTTTATCCGCAAGATCGTTATGGAAGACCAGCTCAGCGGAAAGTGGGCCGGCCAGGTCGTCACGCGCTTTCCACCTGAACCGAACGGCTACCTTCATATTGGCCACGCCAAGTCCATTTGCCTGAACTTTGGGATCGCCAGGGAGTTCAACGGCCGCTGCCATCTCCGGTTTGACGACACGAACCCCAGCAAAGAGGAAACCGAGTACGTCGATTCTATCATGGAAGATGTGCGGTGGCTCGGCTTCGACTGGGGCGATCATTTGTATTATGCTTCGGACTATTTTGAGCAATTGTACGGGTTCGCGATTGCGCTGATAAAAAACAGCAGCGCCTTTATCTGCGATCTTACCGCCGAACAGATGCGCCAGTCGCGCGGCACCCTGACGAAGCCCGGAGTCGAAAGCCCGTTTCGCAGTCGCAGTGTCGAAGAGAACCTCGACCTGTTCACCCGTATGCGTGCGGGGGAATTCGACGAAGGCACGCGCACGCTTCGCGCGAAGATCGACATGGCCTCACCGAATATCAACATGCGCGATCCCGTGCTCTACCGCATTATGCGCGCGCATCACCATCGCACCGGGGATATGTGGTGTATCTACCCGATGTACGATTACGCGCATCCCATCAGTGATTCGATCGAAGGGGTAACGCATTCGCTTTGCACACTGGAATTCGAGGCGCATCGGCCCCTGTACGACTGGTGCCTCAAAGAACTGGGCATTCATCATTCGCAGCAGACGGAGTTCGCACGGCTGAACATCACCTATACCCTCATGAGTAAACGTAAGTTGCTCGAGCTCGTTCGTGAGGGTCACGTGCGCGGCTGGGACGATCCACGCATGCCGACAATATCGGGAATCCGTCGGCGTGGCTATACGCCAGAATCAATCCGGGACTTCGCATCGCGCGTCGGCGTCGCGAAAAACGAAAATGTCGTCGAGCTTGGATACCTGGAAGCATGCCTGCGCGAGGACCTTAACAAGCGCGCCTTGCGCGTGATGGCCGTGCTACGCCCTATAAAGGTAGTGATTACCAATTATCCGGAGGGACAGTCCGAGGACTTTGACGCGGTCAATAACCCGGAGGACGCCACTGCCGGCTCACGCAAAGTTCCGTTTTCGCGCACCCTGTTCATCGAGCAGGACGACTTCATGGAAACGCCGGCGAATAAGTTTTTCCGTCTTTCGCCCGGCAAAGAAGTGCGCCTGCGTTACGCATATTGGATTCGCTGCGAAGAAGTCGTTAAAGACGCCAGTGGTAACATTACCGAAGTTCGGTGTACCTATGATCCTGAAACGCGCGGCGGTAATAACCCCCCGGACGGTCGAAAGGTAAAGGCGACGATACACTGGGTATCGGCAGAGCATGCATTGGCAACCGAAGTACGGCTTTACGACACGCTGTTTACCAGGGAGAACCCGGAAGAGGTGCCGGAAGGACTCGACTGGCGCGCGAACCTGAATCCGGGATCACTTGAAGTTGTGCCGGATGCTCGCGTGGAACCGGGGCTTGTTTCGGCGAAGGCAGGCGACCGTTTCCAGTTCGAACGCCTCGGCTATTTTGCGGTCGATCCGGACAGTACACCTGGCCGCCCAATCTTCAATCGATCGGTAGGTCTTAAAGACACCTGGGCAAGGGTGCAGCAAAAGGCATAGAGCCGCGCAACTCTTCGCTGCCCACGATATCCCCTGGTGTGCCGTCCCAGAAGTTCATAGCTATACTTCATGAAGCTTTCGAGCTCGGACGGCACACAAAACCAGTGAACGAATTAATGGGACACCACACCAGTGTGTCGTCCCAGAAGTTCATAGCTATACTTCAGGAATGTTTCGAGCTCGGA
>JBPCLP010000036.1:0-51352 GCA_051003195.1 Candidatus Sumerlaeaceae bacterium
CGCTTTGGGTAGCGCAAGGCTCGAGTATTTGCCCGGGGCTTCCAGGACTGATTGAGTCTTCTTCTCGCAGCAGGCTGGAAGCCTGCTCTACCGCGCAAGATGCGCGAAAGAAAAGTTCTGGGCGAAAGCTGGTCCAACTCGCAGGGATGCGTAAAAGGAAATGCCCGGGTTATCTGGCACGATGGTGGAAATCATTAACCGCGAGAAAACGGAGGAGAAGCCTAATTTTGGGCTGTGTGATCTGCCAGACGCCGCCGTAGCAGATCGGCACGCAGCACATCGCGTGCTTCCACACCGATGGCTGCACCTTGCGCTACCTGCAGATGGCCCGGCTGCACTTCAATGATCAGCTTGTTCAGCTCGGCATGCCCCAGCCGTCCAAAGTAATTCCGGTCGATGCCATACCGCAGGCGGCTCAGTAACTGTACCGCCTCCTGGCTGGTAATGACGCGCGCATTTCCCAGAACACCCCACGCCCGCCAGAGTTCGTCTTCCACCACGGTCTTGTTCTGCTCGAACAGAATACGCCGTGCCTGCTCTTCGCGCTCAATCACCTGCTCGACCTTGGCGGTCAGCGCCTGGACAATTTCCTGCTCGCTTCGGCCGAGCGTGACCTCGTTGCTGATCTGGAAAAAATCCCCGGAGTTCTCCGAGTTTTCCCCGTAAAATCCTCGCACCGTCAGTCCAAGCGGGGGCATGCTCTTGATGATTTCCTGCATCAGCCTCTGGGCCGACAATCCCGGCAGGTGTAACATCACGCTCGCGCGCAGGCCTGTCCCGGTATTGGTGGGACACGCCGTCAGGAATCCAAACTGTGGCGAAAACGCGAATCGCAACTGTTGCTCCAGCTCGTCCTCCAGCGTCACGAGGCGGTTCAAAACTTCCGGCAATTGAAAACCCGCCTCAAGCGCATACATGCGCAGGTGGTCTTCCTCGTTCACCATGACCGCGAGCTTTACGTCTTCACTGAGGAAAATGATACGGCTGATGCCGCCTTTCTCCATTTCCGCGGAGATGAGATGATTCTCTTTCAGGTAGTTGCGTTCAATCGCATGGATCTGCGTCAAATCGAACGACATCCCATTGCGGAAATGTGCGTTCTGGGTGATTGCCGCCGATACCCGGTCGGCAACGCTGCGCAGTTCCTCCGGACGCGCGCGCATTGGAAAGGGAATGCGTGGCAGATTGCGCGCATAGCGTGCGCGGCTCGATACGACCACGTGCTCTTCGGGACCAGTACGATCCAGCCACTGGTCGCTCTTCCTGACCTTTTCGTCCATTTACAGCCTGACTAGTCCATGTTCAAATGGGGAACTATGCAGCGGGGCCGGGCTCGGTTGCAACGTTGCTTTCAATACCACGCAACTCGTCCCGAAGTTTTGCAGCAAGCTCGAAATCCTCTGCCTTTACTGCATCATTGAGCCGCTTCTTAATTTCCTGCGGGCTGCGCTGCACCAGGAACTGCGCCGGCGCATCGTTGGGAACACGGCCACGATGAACCGTGCTGCCGTGGAATTTGCGCAGGTCGGCGGTCAGTTGTTTCTCGAAGCTTTCGTAGCAGTCACTGCAACCCAGCAACAGCGTTTCCCGGTACGAGCCGTACGGAAGCCCGCAAGTGGCACAAGTCAGGTCAGCCCCGGATATCTTTGCCGCTCCCTCCGATTTCGCCTGGCCCAGGATGCCAGCCAGGATCTCGTCCAGTTGCGGCGGAGTCAGTTTCTTCTGGTAGGGACTTTGTTTACCGGCGCAGTCCGGGCACAGGTGCAGTTCCTCCACTTTGCCCTTGATAAGCTTGGTGAATTTGACTTTAGCCTCGTTCTGCTTACAGCTGCTGCACGGGCGCTTTTCAAGCATCAACGCTGGACCTCGACAGATTTCATACTAGCTGTGGCCTACCGTCATTTCGCAATCACTGAAGTATGGTACAATTCCGCTGCAATATTCTGGCCACAAAGTCGGACGTCATTTGCCCCACGCCTGGCATTGGTTAAATCAGCGGCAGGTTAGCTTGAGCATTCAATGTCAAATCGCACCCATGGTCCATATCGCGGAAGTGGTACGCCAGGCCTGCAATCATGGCTGCATTGTCGGTACACAGGGCACGTGGTGGCCACACCGCCACGATTCCAGCCGAAAGGTATTCCGCGGTCGCCTCGCGCAGCCGCCCATTGCACGCCACCCCGCCTACCAGCGCGAGCTGCTTACAATTGTTCCGCTCCAGCGCCATGCCGGCTTTGCGCAATAAAACCTCGACCACGGCTTCCTGGAACGACGCGCAAACGTCAGCAACGACTTGCGCATCTGCGCTGACGGCTTCCGCTCCTCCGAGGTCCTTCACCAGCTTCAGCGCGGCCGTCTTCAATCCGCTGAAACTGAAGTTCAGGTCCTGGTTGCCACGACCGAGCATTGGGCGCGGAAGGACATACTTACGTCTGTCGCCGTTTCTGGCCGCGCGTTCCACGAGCGGGCCACCGGGATAGCCAAGCCCAAGAAGTTTCGCCAGTTTATCAAACGCTTCCCCGGCAGCATCGTCGATGGTTTCGCCAAGCAGTTCAAACCGCTTTGGTGAATGCACCAGCACGAGGCTGCTGTGCCCGCCCGATACCACAAGCCCGACATAGGGGAAGCTGAGTGGTTCAGTCGCGGCGCCCTCGCCCTGCTGTTCGCTGACGACTCCAGAACTGTGTACGCTCACGCCGTCGACATGCGCATCGAGCAGCTCCAGCCGGTGAGTGTCGCCGTTGCCGTGCACGAACGGCGAATAGAGATGCCCGGCAATATGATGTACCGGGATCAGTCGCTTTCCCGATGCGAACGCCAGCCCCTTTGCGGTTTCAACGCCCACGAGCAGCGCGCCCACAAGGCCCGGCCCCAGCGTTACGGCAATCGCATCCACGTCGTGCAGGCGCAGTTGGTTGCGCACCAGGCAATCGTCGACCATCGGCACGAGTCGCTGGATGTGTGCCCGGCTGGCCAGCTCCGGCACGACTCCGCCAAATGCCGCGTGCATTTTCACTTGCGACGCTACGTCGTTGGCGAGAATCCGGTGTCCGTTCTCCACCAGCGCCACGGAAGTTTCGTCGCAAGAGGTCTCAATACCGAGGATCAGCATGCTTCACACAATTGGTAAAGCTTATGCTCTATTCATGAGTTTTGCCACCCGAGCATGATATCTGGAATGAAAATGAACAGTGAATCCATAGCAAACGCCCCGCGGAAACGTGAATTACAAAAGGCAGGCTCCTGCCGATGAGAGGTTCCATTCGCCTTGGCACTATTCTCGGCATCGGCGTTTACCTTCACGTCACATTCCTTCTGCTGCTGGCCGTTTTCGCGTGGTCGGAGTGGCACTCGTCCCGCCAGATTTCCGCAGTCATCGGTACGGTTGTTTTTATATTGGCGCTGTTTGGCTGCGTTTTGCTGCATGAATTCGGACATGCGCTGGCAGCCCGACGCTACGGCATCAAGACGCGCGATATCACCATGCTGCCCATTGGAGGAATCGCGCGGCTTGAACGAATGCCGGACGACCCGATCGAGGAACTGATTGTTGCGGTGGCGGGGCCGGCGGTAAATGTCGTCATCGCGTTTGTCCTGTTTGGCGTGCTGATCGCCATTTATGGTCTTCAGCCAATCCTTGGCGCTGTCTATCCGCTGCAGGCGATGTCGGGTAACATGCTTCTCGACCTCGCGAAAGTGAACCTCGCCCTGGTTTTGTTCAATATGCTTCCGGCCTTCCCGATGGATGGCGGTCGCGTGGTGCGTGCGTTGCTCGCCACCCGGATGGCGTACGCCAAGGCCACCGCCGCCGCAGCCCGGCTTGGACAGGGAATGGCAGTGCTGCTCGCGCTCGACGGCTTTGGCTGGATCGATTTCATTGGCGGTGCCGGTGGTAATCCAGTCCTCGTTCTCATCGCAATCTTCGTCTGGATTGGAGCTGGACAGGAGTCTGGCGCTGCCCAGCTCAAGTCCACACTGGGCGGAATTCCTGTAGCCGATGCGATGGTTACCGATTTCCGAACACTGGCGCCTGACGACCCGTTGACGCGCGTGGTCGATTTAATCCTGGCCGGTTCGCAACACGATTTCCCGGTAGCGGCAGATGGCGGCCAGAACGTCCTCGGCATCGTCACGCGACGCGATCTCATGAATGCATTGGCGAATGGTGGCCCGCCAAAGACCGTCCGGGAAATCATGCGCCATCCCGGCATATGCGACGCAACCGATAGCCTCGAGGTTGTTTTCCCACGACTTCAGGATGACGACTGCCACATGCTGCCGGTCATGAGCCGCGGACGGCTGGTTGGCCTGCTCACCACGGAGAATATTGGTGAGTACGTCATGATTGCCAGCGCACTGGGAGGACGCAAACTCGAGCGCAAATCCGCCTGACGCTACTGCCCGGCGGCGGCCACTTTGCCGGATGCTGCAGATATGCGCAACAAGGCCGCCCCTCCCGGCGGAAGCCGGATTGAGAACTTTGCAACGCCTCCCTCAGTCTTGACGTCAATGGGCACATCCACAATGAGATCGCGCAATTCTTTGGGCGCGGTGCTGGCATCCTCGAATTCGCCGTCAAAGCTCGCGCTGCGCAACACGTCCTGGTTCACGACAAACGCATAACGGTTGCCTTTCCGCATCGCGGCGTCGCCCGCCTCCTCAAACGACTGCACATCAAATGCATCGCGCGCTTTGACCAGCGTGTCCGATGTGCGCTCGATGCGCAGCAGCAGCGGGGATAGTCGTTTCAACGTGCGGGCGAGGTCCGCGGCTTCTCCATAAATAGGGTGCGGGGCCATCTCTAAATCGACCAGACCCTGCAGGCGCTCCTGCTGGGTGTAGGAGTTGTGTAGAAAAAAGAAGATGCCTTTAGCGTTATGCGCCACGGACAGCCACGTCATCAGGCGCAGCTCGGCTTGTGTTGGATAACGCAGTCCCGTGGTGGTGTCCATCGCGCACGATTGCACCACCATCCAGTACGGAAGTTTGCCTGCGTGGTGATCCAGCTTATCCAGCAGGGATCGGAACGGAGTGAAGTCATGATCGCCCGGTTTCGAAGGCTTCCGCAGCGGATACCGATCGAAGACGATCATCTGCGTGCCCATGGCCGTGGTACGCGCAAGCTCCTCCTCAAAGCACAGGCAACTAAACGAGGGATGGGCGGGGTCAAGCTTCTCCAGCACGCGGTTCACGAGGGCGAAGTTTTCGAACAGGTTTGCCGGCGGTTCGTCGAGCACCTGGTAGCAGAAGAGCGATTTGTGCTTTCGGATCTCACTGGTCATGGCATCGCAGTACTTTAGTACTTCTGCCTCGTCCCGCACCATATCCGGGGTGCGCACGCTATGCCGCCCGCCCCATTCCGGATATGCCAACTCGACCAGCTCCAGCACAATTTTGACGCCGACCTGGTCCGCGACACTTAGCAGCGTTTCGCGATAGTCAGGCGGGGTGTTCGGTATCACCACTATCTCGATGCCGTGGTCACGGATGTCCTGGAAGTTACGTTGATAGTACTCCTTCGCCGCTTTCATCTCCTTCGGCACATTGTGGTAGCCTTCGGGACAGTTGATACCCTCGACGCGACCATCGAACCAGACGCCGATCGGAAACTGGCGGCTCATGAGATTCCGGCCAACGTCTTTGGTGTCGCTACCTGTATCCTGCCCTGTTGCGACACCGGGTAGGGCTGCCAACAGCAGGAAAGTGCCAAGTGCGAGGCGAAGACTCATGGTTCATACCGTCCAGGGAAGAGATTGTAGACCAGCGGATGCTACTGCGGAAAACCGGCTGATCCAGCGAAAAGAGAGCTCAACCGGTGAACGCCTGATGCATGCGGTGGCTTGTGTTTGGGCTGCCCAGTCTACTCTGGGAATGAAGGTCCTTTGAATGCAAACAGTTTGACCTCCATAACAGGGCTGTCGCGCCTAAATCCGCGCGCTCGCAAATCTCCGGGCGCGAACTTTGTTAGCATATCGGAATACAAAGATGCGCAACCCTTTCAAAACGACCAAAAACGCAATGAACGCTGAAACCGAACCATCTCATTTAGAGCGAACCGATGCTGCAGATGAAGCCACGGCCGACGTTACGGCTGAAGGTAATGCCTCGGAACAGAGTGCTGTCGATATCCAGGACATGCAGGACACTGGCGACCCGGCTGCCGCTGCGACTCAAAAGCTTCTCCGGCTGCAGGCTGACTTCGACAACTTCCGCCGCCGCAATGCCTCCGCTAAGCAGGAAGCGCGTGACGAAGCGCGACGTGAATTGCTGGACTCGCTGCTGCCGATTTACGATAACTTTCTGCGGGCGATTGAGCACGCCGACATCGAGGAGGACTACTCACCGTTCCTGAGTGGCATCCACGGGATCCGGCAGCAGTTCGAAGATTTCTTCCGCCGCCAGGGAATGGAATGGATCGACGCGGAACCGGGTGCTTTGTTCGATCCCAACCTGCATGAAGCGACCGGCGCACTGCCCGGCACACCCGAACAGGATCATACGATAGCCAAAGAACTGCAGAAGGGTTTTTCACACAAGGGGCAGGTGGTCCGCCCCTCTAAGGTGCTGGTGTATACAGGCGGATAAGAATGGTTCCGGCAGCAGTTCGCGGAGAAATTAACGGCGCTCGCGCCCAAACAGGCGCCGCGACAAATCCGTCTGCAGCAGATTCTCGGGATCGCAGCGGCGCTTCAGGGCGGCGAACTTCTCCAGCGTTTCATCGCCGAAGAAGCGGCGCATCACATCGGGTGTCAGGGTTGCGTCTTTCGCAAAGTAGAACCGTCCGCCGGTATCCAGTACAATCTGGTCGAGCTTCCGCGTCATCTGCCACACGCGCTCCCTGTTGGCGCTGGTGACACGAAAATCCATGGCCATCGAGTACCCGTCCAGCGCATGTGTCAGCAGGAAGTCGTCCTCCCGGTGTTTCTTAAATACGCCAAGGTACGACGGCAAGCCCGCACGCTGGGAGACGCGTAGCATTTCTTCGAACGCAGCTACCGCATTCTGCTTTGGAATGAAGCTCTGGTACTGGATCAGCCCGCCTTTGCCGTACGCGAGTTTCCAGTTGGGCACGTAGTCCAGCAGGAATGCGAATCCGCCATGGCTCTGGTAGTGTACCCAGCTTCGCGGCTGCAAATGGCCGCTCCAGATCTTCGCCGCGTTGATCAACCGCACACCCAGGTTATTGATAAAGGGCGTCATGAAATAATGCAGCATGCTCTTCGGCATCATGCCCAACATTTTTGTCGGTAGCTCCTGCGCCGCGAGATTCAGTGTGTCCGCGGGCCGCTGATCGACACCCTGGGCAAGGTAATGCGCGGCATGTACGATGCCGCGTCCCAGCGCGCGACCACCCGCTACACAATCCACCCAGCCAACGAGGTAGTCCATTCGATCAACGCGTTCCTCAAACTCCTCCACCATCTCCGCGAGGTTCGCAGTGCCTAATGCCTCCACCGACACGAGCCCGCTGTAGACCTTCTTCATCTGCAGCGTGATGCTGGTAAATGATCCAAGCATGCCAAAGCCGCTGATCGCTCCGTAGAACAGGTCGGGGTCACTTGTGCGCGTTACGCGTCGCAATTCGCCGGTGGGCAGCAGCAACTCGAACTCGACGATATGGTCGCCGTACGGGCCCACCTTATAATTGTTCTTACCGTGGATGTTCATCGCCGCGCATCCGCCCGCCGTTGTGTACATTGTGCCGGACACCACGGGCGGCCACCAGCCGTCGGCAATGATGGTGCGCCATAGTTTCTGGATCGTCACGCCTGGTTCCAGCGTGATTCTGCCGGTCTCCGGGTTCCACACAAGTACCCGGTCCATTTTTGCCCGGTCGAGAACCACCCCTTCCTGCAAAATCGATGCATCGCCGTAGCTGTTGCCGCCGCCGCGCAGCGCCACGTGCCGGCCTGTGCGGCGCGCCAGGTCGAAAACCTCGCGAATGCCGTCCACCGTGGTCGGCTGGTACTGGTAGCTTATTGAGTGCACCGCGCCGCCCCAGCCCTCCACTTTGGCCAGGTAGCGGGGCGCAAGCTTAAGATCGCTCGCGTGCTGCGCCGGAGTTTCGTGCAGGTCCTTTATCTGGGGCAACAACGACATCAGGCGTTCTTCAGATATCCAGTTTCCTGAATACAAATGAAGGAATACTACTGATCACCGCAGAGACCAGGGCCCAGCGTCGGGGCACGTACACCGTGCCGCTGCTGTGTTCTGCGGCTTCCGTAATGCGCCGTGCAGCTTCTTCCGCCGAGATCATCCACAACAGGTTGCCCATGCCGGCAGTCATGGCGGTTTCGACAAAACCCGGCTTGATCGTTACCACACGCACACCTGCGCCTGCCAGCCGGTTTCGGAGCGCTTCCAGGTAAATGGCTTCCGCGCCTTTGCTGGTGTTGTAGACAGGATTGCCTTTGCGCCCGCGATCCCCCGCGATCGACCCGACACCGACGATCACGCCAGCTTTCAGCCGCGAAAAAAACTGTGCGGCCTGGTTTAGCCACGCGATCATTCCCAGCAGGTTTACTTCCACCATCTGTCGGTCTTTTTCAAAATTGTATTCATCAGGCGCGACCTTCGGCATCACACTGGCCACGTAGAAGACGTGCGTCAGCCCGCCCATGGTTTCCACCGCACGATCGAAAAGTTCAGGTATCTCGTCGTAATCGGTGACGGAGTGAGGAAACACGTACGCCAGCTCGACTTCCGCGCGCTGATTGATCCCATCCGCAAGGCGACGCAATTCTTCTTCGCGACGCGCAAGAAGGGCCACCTTGAAGCCTTTGCGTGCGAGCCTGCGGGCAAGCGCCTCACCGATGCCCGACGATGCCCCGATCACAAGCGCACATCTGTCTTCGAGTTTCATTTCCGCCTTTAATCTACAAAATCAGACGCCCGGATATACAGATCCCATGCTGGGGAAGTTCATATAGTTTTGCAGTCCGGGCAATGCAATTCTGCCGCCGGTGCTCGAATTTGCCTGCTATAACCGGTCTTTTTGGCGGCGTTCTCATTGAGCTTAATCTGCGTCACGGCGCAACAAAATCCTGAGCGCGGAAAACGTCGCCCGCGCTGACGGTCCCGTTGGTTGCATCGTACAGCACCCAGTCCGGCAGCAGCGGATCCCCGCCGACGAACAGCTGTGGAGTGAATCCGCGGTAAATGCCCTGCGTGTTCGGCTTCAAATCAGGTCCATTGCTGCCCAGGCTCCAGACGTGTGCCGGGTCGGGTGGAATGGGGTAGGACGAATAATGATACGTCTTTCGACCCTCCGGCGGCATCAGCACCTCGGGCTCGCGGGATGGCAGAAACGGGTCGGCCGGTAGGCTGGTAAGGTACGCCACGGGTGTTGTAAGCGGCTTGAGTAGCCAGGCGCCGCCTGTGTCGATGTCCTCTGGCGCGGGAATAACTTCGGGATAACGCCGGTGGTCGGCGTGGAATGTTTCCAGCGCCCCGGCGATCACCCGCTCGTCGTTCTTCGCCCGGGCGACTTTGGATCGCGTCTGCGCCTCCAGAAGCGTCGGGATCGCGATTGCCGCAAGGATCGCAATGATGGCCACCGTCATGAGCAACTCGACCAGCGTGAAGGCACGCATGGGTCTGCTACCAGCTATGCATCGTGCCGTCGAGCTTTCGTGCGACCGGCAGGTACGCCGGGGTGTAGGGATATTTCGCCGCCAGTGCTTCATCAATTTCGACGCCGATTCCCGGCACATCGCCCGGGTGCATCGTACCGTCACCCAGGTATTTATACGCATGCGGGAACACCTTGTCCGTCTCTTCGACATGCGGCATGTGCTCCTGGATGCCGAAGTTGTGCACCGCCATGTCAAAATGCAATGCCGCTCCCATGCAGACCGGGCTTAGATCCGTTGCGCCATGGCTGCCAGTACGAACATGGTATAATTCTGCCAGGTTCGCAATGCGGCGCATGTGCGTGATACCGCCGGCGTGAACAACCGTGGTGCGAATGAAGTCGATCAGTTGCTCCTGGATGAGCTGCTGGCAGTCCCAGATACTGTTGAACACCTCGCCAACAGCGATGGGCGTGGTTGTGTGTTTGCGAATCAGCCGGAAACCTTCCTGCAGCTCTGCCGGCACCGGATCTTCCATCCACCACAGGTGATAAGGCTCCAGCGACTTACCAATCTGCGCCGCCTCGATCGGGGTGAGTCGGTGGTGCACATCGTGCAGCAGGTGGACGTCGGGACCGAATTCATCGCGAAGGCGTTTGAACAGCTCCGGGACGCACCGCATGTATTTCTCGGTGGACCACACACTTTCGACAGGCGCGCTGCCTTTGATCGCCGGTTCATACTTTTCGCCGGCTTTCGGCACACCGTAGGTACTTGCCACGCCCGGGATACCACATTGCGCTCGTATAGCGGTGTAGCCAAGATCCCGGTGCTCAGCCACGGCCTTTACAGTGCTTTCAATATCGACGCCGTTGGCGTGACAGTACACCAGCACATTGTCGCGGCCGGCTCCGCCGAGCAGCTGGTAGAGCGGCTGCCCGCATGCCTTCGCCTTGATGTCCCACAGGGCAGTGTCGACAGCCGCAATCGCGCTCATCGTGACCGGTCCGCGCCGCCAGTACGCACCCTTGTACAGGTAGTGCCACGTGTCTTCAATTCGCCGCGCATCCCGGCGGATTAACAGCGGCGCAATGTGGTCTTCCAGGTAGCTTGCGACGGCAAGCTCGCGGCCGTTAAGGGTGGCGTCGCCAAGCCCGGTGATTCCATCTTCGGTCGTTAGCTTCAGCGTGACGAAGTTGCGGCCGGGACAGCAGACGATTACTTTCGCATCGGTGATCTTCATGGCCCGGCATGCCGGCCTGCGGTGCGGCTTGATTCAAGGTAAAAACAAAACGGCCCGGGAGAACTTGCGCCCACCGGATATAGCGAAGCTAGTCCCTGATGGCGGATTTCGCTTTCTTGCCCGGATTCACCTGCGCCCGAATGAACGCATCGGTGAAGGCGGGGCGGTTGGCGCCATTCTCGGTTGTTAGTATATAGTACCGGTTGTCACGGTAGGTGCCGTCTGCCTCTACGTAGAGCGGAACGCTTGCCACCTCTTTCATAAGTTTAAGAGACCTGCGAGGCAGCAACACATCGATCTCTGCTCGACTGCTGAGAAGTGCTTTCACCGATTTCAGGTCCGCCGGGGTTTCGCCCAGATACGAGAACTTCTCGTGTACATAGTACATCAGGCGTGGATCTTCCTCTGCAAAAATGAGCAGTCCGTCGTCGCGGTCTACCGCGTGTTCCACTTCCTGCACGAGCCGGTGCGGAGAGCGCCGCACTTCCAGCAGGGGATAGACTACAGCGAAATAGAGTCCGAGCAGTGCAAGCGCAACGGGTGCCGTGAAGCCTACAATTCGACGGTACGCATCCGCCCGCGGAGCCGTTCTTTCGCCCAGCCGATGAACGCTGTCAGCGATGACAAGGGCCAGCCATGGCATCAGTGGCAGCAGGTAATACTGCCTCTTGCTGCTCGAGAGTGAGAAGAACACGAAGACAGCCGCCGTCGCGCACAGGCTGAACGTAAGCCAGGGCTCAGGGCGAACTCCAGCCGCACGACGTTTCCACAACTGCCACGCGGCAACCGGCAGCACCAGGCTCCAGGGAAGCAGAACGATCGGCAGCTTTGCAAAATAATAGTACCATGCTTCGTTGTGGTCGAAGGCTTTTACGAATCGCTGCATATTATGTTTCAGGAGTATCGTTTCCAGCGGCGGAGTGCCGTAAGATTTCCATACCATCAGGCACCACAGCGCAAAAGGCACAAAACAGAGGACGGCGCCCGGCAGTGGCCGCAGGGACCAGGTTCTGCGCCATCCCTCTCGCCAGCCGTAGCGCGATAGCGCGAAGGTTGCAGCCACAAGCGCGCTGAGCACCGGGGCGACCGGGCCCTTCGTAAGCATCGCAAGCGACATGGCTCCCCACACGAATGCCCACCTGCGCCAGGTGAAGCCAACCTCCATCACTTCATAAATCGCGCTCCACGAGACAAACAGCAGGGCCAGCAGAAACGTGTCCGTGTTTACTTCCGTTGCGATCTGAAAAAACTCGCGCGAAGTGGCCAGAATAACAGTGGCGAAAATCGCGGGACGCGCGCCGCCGAGATAAGTTTTTGCGAACCGGTAAATATAGAACAGCACGAGCATCGACGGGATAAGGTTCGTGACGCGCGCCGAGAACTCGCTCACACCGCCCAGCAGTGCAGAAACCAGTGCCACGGCCCAGAACACCAGCGGCGGCTTATCGGCCACGGTGTCGTTGTAGATAACCGGAAGCAGCCAGTGCCCATCCAGGACGCTTCGGGCACCCAGCGCATAATAGGCTTCGTTTTCCGCCCAGAAACTGCGGTTGGAGATCCCCACCAGGTAAATTACGCAGATAATGATGCCAAGCCATACCGGGTGTGAGAGCCGCGCCCCCACTGTGGATGACCGTGTTAACGAATCGATAGTCATGGTGCGACAGCGATAGAAGACGTCTGAATCATCGCAACCATTATTGATGCTTGCGCGTTCACTGACAACAGATTTCGTACGGCAAAGATGCGTAATCGTCGTACTGAATTTCCAGTGGGGAGAAACTTAATGCATTTAGCAAAACACGTGATGATCGCGACCTGCCTGTTCGCGGCTTCCGCCCTGCATGGGCAGGAAATCACAACGACATCGGCGGCTCGCTTCCAGCAGGACAAATTCGCAATTGGGTTCTGGGTCGACCCTCCAGCCGACGACAAGATGGAGCAACGTTACCGCGAGATCGCGGATGCAAACTTCACGCTGGTCGTCGGCGGCTTCGGCGCGGAGCGGCAGATCACCCGGCAGCTGGAACTGTGCGAGCAGTTCGGTATGAAGGCGCTGGTGGCTGTGCCCGGCAAAGATGTGGCCAAGTCCGCACCCGACCACCCTGCCCTCTGGGGCTACCTGTGGAACGATGAACCCTCTGCCGCCGATTTTCCGAAGCTTACGTCGGATGTTCTCCAGATCCGCTCTCTGCGTCCTGGAAAACTGACCTTCATCAATCTGCTGCCCAACTACGCACCTGCGCACGCGCTCGGAACGGCAACCTATGAAGAGCACGTGCGGCGGTTTGTGAACGAAGTGAAGCCTGACGTCTTGTCGATGGACCATTACCCGCAGTTTCTTCCGGACCGGAAACGCGACATGCGCCAAAGCTATCTCGATTGCGTAGGCGTCCTGCGCACCGAAAGCCTGCGTGCCGGAATCCCGTACTGGAACTTCTTCAACACCATGCCGTACGGTCCGCATACCGACCCGACAGAAGGACAGTTGCGATGGCAGATTTTCGCTACGCTCGCCCATGGGGCGAAGGGAGTGCTCTGGTTCTGCTACTACACGCCGGGCGGCCACGAGTTTCCCAAAGGTGGAGCCATCATTGGCCGCGACGATAAACCGACCCGCCACTACGACCAGGCGCGCCGAATCAATGCGGAGCTGAAGAACCTTGGTCCGACGCTGATGAAACTGACCAGCACGCGTGTCGCGCACGTCGTGCGTCCGGAAAAAGGAGAAACAGTAGAAACGACTGCGCCGCTCCTGGGCGGGCCGATTGTCAGCATTAGTGGCCAGCCAAAGCCCGATTGCCTTGTGGGCGAATTCACCCATGCAGATGGCCGCCGTGCTGCGCTGCTGATGAACTACGACTTCGCATACACCAGCTGGCCAACGGTCGAGTTCTCTGCGCCCGCGGCGTCGATTACCGAAATCGACAAGGCTACCGGACAGGAAATTCCGCTGCACGACGATAGCCCTGCCTTGCCCGGAATCCAGCTCTCACTGGACGCGGGCGACGGCCGACTGTTTCTGCTGCCCAAATAACCGCGTCCAATGACCATGTTCAACCTGGGATGCTTTTGTTTTCCAGAGTCTTGACTCTCATCGACCAGCTCACCCATGTTTCTTTCCATGACGACTCGCTTCAAAGCAGTGGTTGCCTTTGCGGCAGTGTTTGCTGCCGGTCTGATTTCGGGTTATCTATGGAAGCGAGAGGACCGTTTTGCTGGTGTGGCGCTGACACTTGCGACGCTTCTGGCGCTTGGTCTGGCGTATGGGCAAGTCAGACTCAAGGCACCGCAGGAGCTCTCTCGATCCGAACAGCGCAACTCGATCATAGCCCTGGCAACGTTCGTCATCGCCATGGCCGGCAGCGCAGCAATTGCTTTTCTGCTGAATTAGCATGGGTCAACTGCACAGCCGCGCCGATGTTTCAGAGACTCGAGCTCCAGGCGAGCCTGAAGCGCTCGGATGCCAGGCTCGGCCTCTCGTTTAAGTAGCTGCGGACACTTATGTTGCGCGGATGCTGCACCGAATGTTCCGCAGCGGTGTATCCCTTATCGCGCAGACACCTCTTCTCCGCACAGAACTGGATCCAATGATGGCAATGGTTGAGCAGACAGCTGTTTCAGATTTTGCTTACGAAGATATGACTGAAACGATTAAAACCACAGTCGCCAGCATCGTTCCACGCGGGCATTTTAAGTTTCGGGTCGCCTTTCGCGAATCATGCTGGTTCATCAGTGTGAGTGTTGCGAACAAGTACCGCGGCGAGATTCCCAAGCAGGTGCAGTTACCGGAGTTCACTGAACAGATCCACAGCAGCCTGACGAGCTTTGGGCTTTCCGTGAAAATCGAGGACCTGAACAACTCGGACATGGATCACGTGCGCTGGCTGATGGTAGCCCCCGACTCCCTGCAACTGGACGCCATGAGTGCCCGAAGGCGCAACCGATTTAATTGAACCCGTTTCGCGAAATCCGAATAACCGGAATTCCTGCTTGCCGTGCCGCGTATAGTTGAAGCATTCTGCCGGCAATGCGTGATGCCACCGCGATAGCAAATTCTGCCCCGGGATCTGGTCTATTAGATCAGCTTATGCCCGATCCCGCCTCGGGCAAGGCGCCTGCCGGCAAGCCGCTGAGCGTTACCGAGCTGACGGGCCAGATTCGCAACCTGCTGGAAGTGAAGTTTGCGGAGGTGCTGGTTGAGGGCGAGATTTCCGGCATGCGTCCCGCCGCCTCGGGCCATTGCTACTTCACGCTGAAGGACGCCACCGCACAGGTCAGTTGTGTGCTGTGGGCCGCAGACGCGGCTCGGCTCGGCAAGAAGATGCCGCGCGACGGCGACAAGGTCGAAATTACCGGCCGCCTCAGCGTCTACGCGCAGCGGGGAAATTACCAGATTGTTGTCTCAAAGATCCGGCCGGCAGGGTTGGGGCGGCTCTTCATGGCGTTCAACGAGCTGAAGGAACGGCTCGAAAAAGAGGGTCTTTTCGCCGCCGGGCGAAAGCGGCCAATCCCGCAGTTTCCCAAAAAGATCGGTATCGTAACATCGCCGACCGGCGCGGCCATCCGTGACATCCTGAAAGTGCTGAGCCGGCGTGCGCCGCACATCGAGGTGGTTATATGGCCGGCCCGGGTGCAGGGCGATGGCGCGGCACGAGAAATTGCACACGGGATCAACCGCTTGAACGCGCGCAACGCGGCGGACGTTCTGATTGTCGGCCGCGGAGGCGGTTCGCTCGAAGACCTGTGGGCGTTTAACGAGGAAGTCGTTGCGCGCGCGATTTACAAATCCGCGATTCCTGTCATCTCGGCTGTCGGCCACGAGATCGATTTTACGATTGCCGATTTCGTTGCTGACTACCGCGCGCCGACACCGTCGGCTGCCGCCGAAATCGTCGCCCGCAACAGCAACGAACTGCTTCGGGACCTGGAACAGAGCACGGCGCGGCTGAAAAAAGCCATGCACCAGCGGTTCGGCTTTCTACGCGAGACGCCGCACCTGCGTGCACGACTTGAAAGCGCGCTGATACCCCGCGTTACCCTGCTGCGCAGCCGGCTCACGCAGTTCCAGCGCAGTCACGCTTTGCAGCGTCCCATTCACAAGCTCAACGATATGCGCCAGCAGTTGGACGATACGCAGGCGCGCATGCATCGTGGGTTGTCGGATCGCAATCAGCATGCTCGACAGCTGCACGCGCGACTGTCCGCGCACCTGAATGCACTCAATCCCAAGGCCATTCTTGGCCGCGGGTATTCCATTACCTTTGATGCTCAAAGTGGTGTGATTGTACGCCATGCTGATGAAACGGCGGCGGGTCAGCCTCTGCGCATTGTCCTGAGTGAGGGCGCAATCGACGCGAATGTTGCCGGCAGCGCATTGCACATGCGGCCTGCGCTGAAGCGTCGCGGCTCAAAGCAGCCGGTTGTGATCGAGTGGTTCGGCGACGTGGAACCTGCGCCACCTAAAGGGTGAGTAACCTCGGCTGTTACTTCGCGACGTGTACTGAGTCCACGATCCCGACGATCGCTGCGTCCACAGGGATGTCCGTTCCGCCCGGCCCGGTAAACACCGCGTCCCCGCTCGCGACAAAATACACAATCTCACCCACACCACGCCTGCACGTCGAATCGGTCGCAACCAGCACAGTGCCGACGTCTTCCATCCGCTCATTGAGCGGCTGAAGCACCAGGAGCGTACTGCCCTCGAGAGATTCCACCTTGCGCGTTGACACGATTGTGCCGATGATACGGGCTATATCCATACCTTGAACATGCCTCTTACAGCGCCGCACGCAAACGATTTTCGATGGTAAGTCTTGCACGGGCGCAGCGCCTGGCCGGGCGCGGGAAGTTGGACGCCGCCGAAGCTTACTTGCGGTCCGCACTGGTGGATGGTGCAAACGTGCGGAACTGGCTGGTGCTGGGCAGGCTGCTGGAGCAGGGCGGCCGCGCCGAGAATGCGCTGCATGTCTTCGACGACGCGCGGGTGCGCTATCCAAATCAAGCACCCGCACACCTTTTTTACGGCATCGCCGCGCTGGACCTCGGATATGTTGAGGACGCCGCGGCGTCTTTTGCGCGCGTGCTGGAGATGCAGCCGGGCAACGACGTGGCGCGAAGCTACGCGGCCCTTGGCAAATTGATGCAGGGCGACGACGATGCCGCTGTTTCCACGTTCCGCACATTCGGCATTAGCGATAATCGCGCATTTCGCGTACGCCTGACCGAGTGGATGGAATCGCAGTGGCTGGCGAATGGGCGGTTTTTTGCGCAACATGCTCTCGAGTTTCCCTCCGACCCGCCTGCGAAGACGAGCACGCGCCGCGCGCAGAAGCACTTTTACGCGAAGCGCTACGCCGAGATGCTTCGCGAACTGGAGCCGGCGGCACTCGCCAGCCATCCCGACCAGTCGGTCCTGTTTGCCTGCGCGCTGGGATCGGAGATGCTGTTCGATTATCAGCGCTCGCTGGAGTACATCAGTCGCGTCACCGAGCCCGAATCCGAATGGCCGGACGCGATACTGGCGACGCGAGCGCGGAGCCTGTTACGACTCGGCGATTTCCCCGCCGCCGCTGCAGATCTCGCGCGCGTGTTGACTGTCGGGCCTGAAGACTTCGGGTCCAATTATTACCTGGGGGTTCTCTGCCTTGCCCATGGCGAGCACGCCAGCGCCCGTCAGCTCTTCATGCGAGCCCACACGCAGTACCTGGTGGACACGCTGGATTTTCAATACTGGCAAATGGAACAGGCGCTGCTCGGGAGGGCGGACAAATTGTAAGGTACGCCCCTCGTGTGCGTCCCAGAAATTTGCCGTAGAATGCCGTCGGAATCTTTTTGCACCGAAGGTGCAGCGGAACAGAGCCCAGGGAAAGGAGGCCACGGCTTTTTGTGGCCGACGCAGCCCTGGGTATATCGATCCAATTGCATCGCGCCCTGAAAGCGGCGCCGGAAAACGCGCAAATTTCGTTACGAATCTCTGGGACACCACACCAGTGTGCCGTTCCAGAAGTTCATAGCTATACTTCAGTAAGCTTTTGACCTCGAACGGAACACAAAACCAGTGAACGAACTAATGGGACACTACACCACCAGCCGCGACGCACTATTTCTTTCGAATCGCGTAAATCAACAGCCCTACGTCGACAGCGACAACACCCCACGCTGCGTAGTAATGCTGGAAAAATGCGAGCAGCAAGGCGATGATCACCAGCACGATGCTGATCCACGCCACGGTATTCTTATCCATTCACGCGGTCTCCATCGAGCAGAGTTCGAAGTTTAGTTACAATGAAATCGATTGCGATGCGGTTGTATCCGCCTTCGGGCACAATGATGTCGGCATACCGCTTCGACGGCTCCACAAACTCCAGGTGCATGAGCCGGACAACTCCCATGTACTGATCGATGACGGAGTCCGGCGTGCGGCCACGTTCCTTGATGTCCCGCGACAGCCGCCGGATAAAACGTACATCGGCATCGGTATCGACAAAGATTTTCACGTCAAACATCTCACGCAGCCGTGCGTTCGCCAGTGCCAGGATGCCCTCCACAACGATGATGGGCGCAGGCGCCACGCGAATGCTTTGGCGTGAGCGCGTGTGGGTGCTGTAATCGTAAACCGGCATCTCAATCGCTTCGCCACGCTCGAGCTGGCGCAGGTGGTTGATGAGCAGTTCATGATCAAAGGCGTCCGGATGATCATAGTTAATCTTCGCGCGTTCGTCGAAGGGGAGGTCCGCGCGGTCGATGTAATAGGAATCCTGGCCAATAACGACGATGCGTTGCCCCAGTGCTTCGCCAATCGATTTTGCGACGAGCGTCTTGCCCGAGCCGGTACCACCTGCAATTCCCATCAACATGCTTTTGCCGTCTTTTGTCATTCGTCGTGCAGTTCAGCCCTTCGCTTTGACTGGCGCCTCGCGACGGAAAGAGGTTTAAGTGAGCGGTACGCTTCCGGCACATAGCCCTCCACGCAAATGTCGTCATCGAAAGTTCGGATAACCACATCCTCCAGGGCAAGCGCTTTGCCCATCGCGGGCAGCTCCCACCCGGTAACGGGCCGCTTGGCGTTGTCGCCCCCAATAAGTTTGGGCGCGACGAACGCGATCACCTTATCGACGAGCTTCTCTCGCAGTAGCGATCCGTGCATGCTGCTGCCGCCTTCACACAGCACGGACTGGATCTCGTAGCGATGCAGCCCGAGGATGAGTTCCTTCATGTCGATCAGCCCACGGCGGCCTTTCATCTGCAGCACAATGTGACCCGCGTCCTCGAGTCGCGCGATCTTGTCCGGCGGCGCAGCCTCGGTTGTCGCGAGGATGCATTCGCCAAGATGTCCAAGCTCGAGACACTTTGCCCGCACCGGGATCCGCAGGTGACCGTCGACGATAACGCGCTTAGGCTGCCGACGATTATAATCCGTGAGGCGGACATTCAGCATGGGATTATCCTGAAGCACGGTTCCGATCCCGACCATCACTGCGTCCACACACGCGCGCACCTCGTGCACATAGGTGCGGCTTTTCTCATTGGTGATCCACTTGCTCTGCCCACTCTCTGCCGCAATACGGCCGTCGAGCGTCATGGCCCACTTGGCTATCATAAAGGGGCGCTGCAACGTGTGGAAGGTAATGAAAGCTTCATTGAGCCGGCGGGCTTCAGGTTCCATCAGGCCCACATCAACCTGGATTCCCGCTTTGCGAAGCGCTCGAAAACCTTTGCCGGCTACCATCGGATTCGGGTCGGAATGCGGCACCACAACGCGCCCGATCTTCTTCGCGACGATCAAATCGATGCATGGTGGAGTACGGCCATGGTGGATGCACGGCTCCAGTGTTACGTACAGCGTCGAACCGGCGGCATCGGCATCGCGGACCTTCGCGAGAGCCTCAACTTCGGCGTGCGGCAGACCGACCTGTCGATGGTAGCCCTCCCCGCGGATGCGCCCTCTTTTGACCACCACCGCGCCGACGAGCGGGTTTGGGCTTGTCATGCCAGTGCCCTGTCGCGCCAGCTCCAGTGCGCGGTGCATGTAATCGTGGTCGGCTTGTGTGAAGTCAGCCATTGTGTTGCCCGGGGGTCATGCGGGTTGATGAACGGCTTGGGTAAGCTGGTTATCAAGCATAAGTTGGGCGACGATTTTCAAACAACGCCCGCGCGTCGTCTAACGTGTGTTAGACCATGACCTTGTTCATGTACGCCCTGCGGCGAGGGCAGATCGCGCAGTTCTGCACTTCGCACAGCAGCAGGGTTGGATCGCGCTGGAGGATTTCTTCGGCGGCGTGGCACAGGGAGCGCATGTCCAGCAGTTGCGAAGCTGCGTTGCCTACACGTACGTCGTGCAGCACGCCACGTTCACGTAACGGGTACTCGATCTTCCGGAAGCCTCGGGAACAGCCGGGAAACTCGTGAAGCGGCACATACTCGACCTGCCGGTTCTCATTATAAAACCAGCCCGTTTCATAATCCATCTCATCCTGGAAAGCGACCGCAACATACGGCAGCCCGGCCAGCACTTCCGCCAGGTGCAGCGAACTGTTCGTATCCTGGCACGTGCCAAGCATCAGGATTTTGGCTCCGCGCTGGCGCATGCGATCCAGCGGCGAGCCGCGCCCGATGGGCGTGCTGTGCAGGTGATTGGAGGTAATCGCGGCTGCTTCGGGTCCAATTACCGTAACGGAATGGCTGGGATGAAAACTGCGTTGCGCGCGCGCGCGGCTGCGCGCCTCTTCGGTAATGACACCGACTCGCGACCGTGTGCTGTAATGGTCGTAGGGCTCGGTGTTCCATATCACCAGGTTATAGGTATATGTGGGGACGCGGATATTCCCGCTGCGCCCTGTCACCTGGAGCAGCGCGTCCACCACCGTGGCCGCACCATCCGCGGTGTTTCCGATACTCTTGAGCGAACTATGAAGCACCACAGAATCGCCCTGGCGCAGCCCGATCCTCTCGAACTCCTCCGCCAGGTCCTGCGTGCGATAAACCGGCGCGAAAAACATGAAATAACTAAGCGGCCCGCTCCGCCAAAGCACAAGTAAAGAGTGACACAATTCGCATCGGCTTCATTTCCCCTCGACGTATGCCCGGTGAAACAGCACGCTGCTTGTGGGATTTCGGACGACACCTTTTACCCATGGCTTCTGCAGGAATGGATCGACGTAAAAATACAGCGGGATCACCACCATGTCATCCGCGATGAGCTTCTTCTCCGCAGCACGAAGCATGTCCAGCCGCGCGGCACTATCGCTGGTTGAGCGGCTGTCTGCCACCAGTTTGTCGAACTCCTTGTTGGCGTATTTAAAATTATTGTTTCCGGCGCCCGTCACGAACATATCGAGAAAAGCGACCGGGTCGAGGAAGTCACCAATCCACCCTGCCCGCGCAATCTGGTAGTTCTCAGCGTGCACGTTCTGCAGGTAGACTTTCCATTCCTGCACCTGCAGATCGACACGTACTCCCAGGTTTTCATGCCACATGCGCTGAAGTGCTTCAGCGATGGTCCGGTGCTGCTGGATATCGTTGTATAGATATTTGATGCGTGGCAATCCGCGGCCATTGGGATAACCTGCTTCCGCCAGTAGCTTTTTCGCCTGTGCGATATCCTCTTTGAAAAGGTCGCCTCCTTTCTGCCGGTAATCTCCACCGCCAGGTAGAGTGATGCCGGGCGGAACCAGCGCAAGTGCCGGCGGCTGACCGGCGCGTAGAACGGCATCGGTGATCTGCCGGCGATTGAGCGAGAGGGCAAACGCCTTGCGTACGCGCACATCGTCAAATGGCTTAGCCGCGTTCTGCACCGCGACGTAATAGGTGCCCAGGTACGGCGCAATCTGCAACTGCCCGGCCTTTTTCAGCCGCGGGATGTCCGGCAGCGGAACGTAGGTTTCGATAATATCCAGCTTGTTGGCTTCCCACTGCATGAGTGCAGTCGATTCGTTTGCGATGAGCATCATATCAATCGCGTCCAGGCGCACCTTGTCCGCGGCGTAGTAGTGTGGATTCTTCATAACGATGATTTGGTCGTTATGGCGCCATTCCGTTATATTGAACGGGCCATTACCCACGTATGTCTTCGGATCGTTTGCCCACTTGGCGTTCGCCCTCACGACCCTTTCATTAACAGGGGAGTAGGCGGCGTGTGCCACCAGCGACACAAAATAGGGGGTGGGATTTTTTAACTTCACTTCAAGCGTTTGGGAAGTGACGGCACGGAGTCCGACGGACGCGGGGTCTTTCGACTTTCCAGAATTGTACTCCTCGGCGCCCGTGACCAGGAACAGTTGATAGGCATACTCCGCCGCGGTTTCCGGGGCAAGACAGCGCAGCCATCCATACACGAAATCCCCGGCAGTAACTGGATCCCCATTATTCCACTTAGCCTGCCGCATAAAAAAGGTCACCGTTTTACCATCCGGACTGATTTCCCACTTTTCGGCCATGCCTGGTACTGGCTGGCCTTTTTCGTCGAGGGTGGTAAGGCCCTCGATCAGCGCATTGATGACGTAGGACTCGACTACACCGGTCGCCAGGTGCGGGTCGAGCGTCTTGGGTTCGGAGCCTACGTTAAAACTGATACGCTGCTCGGCGGCCGATGCGACGCCTGCGATGAGAAGAGCCAGGGTCAGCATAATGGCCCGACGGTCAATAGGTAGCACGAAAAAAGCCTCCACCAGTCACTGGATGCATTGAAGCAATGGAGTGCTTCTGGCGGAATCAAGCGGCGAGTGCGCTGAGTAGAGCCGCGTCGAATGTGTAGCGAAGCGCGTGATACACGGAGATGTCTTCCGGAAGCCGCGACGTGGGCAGCTTCCTCTTTTCAGGTTCGCGATGGTTGTGCTGCTGCTGGCAGCCTGCCTCGGCAGCCGCTGCGCCACCGGGACTCTGACGTTACAGGGTCTGGTGGCGGACAATGAACGGGTAGTTCAGGTATCCCGCGAGAATTTCGACGTGGAATGCCGCGCGGCCGAGCAGAGCTGGGTGCCGCAGTTGATTTCCACCGCGGATGCCGCGCGGCGCCGTCTCAGCGAAGCAGCGCGTGACTCTCTCCTGGTTCGAATTCGGATGATTCTCGCCCCGACACATCAGATCTTTCTGAAGCTGGCCGGCGGCGGTGCGGAAAATTCCGTGGCGGTCGCAGTCGGTGGCCAGCAGCTCGTGATCATCAACCTGGAGCAATTGCGCACCCAGGGATTCGAGAAGCTGGGAACCTTACTCGTACATGAATTAGCGCACGTGTACCTCGACGTACGCTGCAAAGGGCCGGTCCCGCGCTGGCTGCATGAGGGTGTGGCACAAACGATTGCCGGCGAGGTCACGGGAAGCGCCACAAGCCTGCTTGTTGCAAACACGCTGGACCGACTGATTCCATTATCCGAAATCGAACATCGCTTTCCGGCCGGGCTCGAGCGGGAACAGCTTGCCTATCGCGAGAGCTATTCGGTCGTACAGTTCCTGGTTTCGAGCCGGCATGACGGATCGGTGCCGGGCCTGCTGCAGTCGATCACGGGCGATGAGGGCGCTCGCAACCTGGAACTGCTCTGGACGCCTGTGTACCGCGATGCGCTGCAGGCCCAATGGATCAAGTCGCTGGGAGGATGGATGGACTGGATTGTCGCCTTTGTGAGCTCCGGACCCTTCTGGGTCATAATTGCGCTGCTGACCATCGTCGCATGGATGGTCCGCCGACGGCGCAGCCGTTTGCTTCGCAGGGAGTGGGATGAAGAAGAGAAAATCTACGCCGTGCTCGATGAAGAAGAGCGCAAGATCTACGGTGATGATCCCGATGATGATCCTTACGCAGTGCCTGGCGAATATGTCGATCCCGAATATGACGATGTATATGAAAACGGGGAGTATAAGGGAACCCGAAAGATCGAGTAGGGGAGCGACACTTTTACGAGCAGGCAAGTTGAACGCATTTGGGTATCTAAAGTTGTGCTTCCATTGAGATACATACGAATGTCTGTCCTGGTGTGCCACCAAAGGGCAGACATGGCCTCGATTCGGCACACAGCACAGATTACGAACTAACGGTAGACCACACTACGGCGCTATGATGCAAAAGCCCACTAAACACGACCTGCATAAGCTGGGGCTGCTCCGGCGCCTTACCGGCCCGTTGCGTGTGCTCCCTGATTTCCTGATCCTCGGTGCGCAGAAGGCCGGCACCACGACGATCTATGACAATCTTGTGAAGCATCCCCTGGTGCTGCCGGCGGACATCAAAGAGGTGCATTTTTTCGACAACGCCTGGGCGCACCGGGTAAACTGGTACCGCGCGCATTTTCCGACGCGCACCGCCATGTCAGCGCACGAAGGGAGCATCACGGGCGAGGGCTCGCCCTACTACTTATTTCACCCGCTGGTGCCGGCGCGCGTGAAACAGGTAGTACCGGGTGCAAAGTTCATCATGGTGTTGCGCAATCCAGTCGATCGGGCGTATTCGCATTACCAGCATGAGGCGCGAAAGGGACGTGAACCGCTTACCTTTCCGGATGCGATTGCCCAGGAAGCGAAAAGGATCGCCGGAGAGGTGGACCGGCTGGCAGCAGACCCCAACTACCGAAGCACCGCGTTGCAGCATTTCTCCTATATCGAACGTGGCAAGTATGCAGAACAGTTGCGGCGCTGGTTTAACGTTTTCCCGCGCGAGCAGTTTCTCATTCTGACCAGTGACGAACTCAACCGGCAATTCCAGGACACGATGCAGAAGCTCTATGCGTTTCTCGGCCTGCCGGACCATGCGATCGAAACTCCGAAACGCAGCAATGTTGGAAGTTACAGCAAGATGGAGCCCGAAACACGGGAACAACTGCTGGAGCTGTTTCGACCGCACAACGCTGAGCTGGAGAAGCTGATCGACCGCACGCTGGACTGGAATAAATGAGGTAGCGGCCCGGAGCATAGTCCGAGCCGCTTCGTTTTAGTTGCCGTACAATGACCAGTCGCGAATTGCCGCCGGCGCAGTCGACAGCGGACCGAGGGCGGCAAACCCGGTTGCATTGGACGTGCTGACCTGGGTGAAATCCCCGCCCGCGTACAACGTGTTATTATAGTTGCCCAGTGCCCTGACCACATTGTTGACGCCGTAGTTGCAATCGACCGGAGCACCGGTAATCGCATGAAGGCCGACAAGCCGGTAATGCGCCTCGGTACCAATACTGGTGAACGCTCCACCGGCAAAGACTGTGTTATTATCCACCATCAGGGCCGATACACTCCTGTCCGCGATGGGGTTCCATGGAAGCACCTGCCCGTCGGTAGGATCGACGGCGGCGAGGTTTCTACGCGGCTGTCCGCCCATGCTGCCGAACGTGCCACCGATGAACAGGCGACCGTTTTTGTAAGCCAGCGCATAGACGTACAGGTCTGCCGCGGCGTTTGCCCACGTGTGCGCGAACCCCGTGGTGCGGTCGAGCGCCGCCACACCGCGGTAGGGTTGTCCCCCGGCGCTCTGGAAGATACCGCCAACGTAGACCTGGTTGTTCGCAGATGCCAGCGCGTAGACATTGTTGCTGACGGTGGGACGCCACAGCGTAAGGCTGCCGCTGGAGATAAATTCTGCGACGTAGGGTTGAGCCGTACCATCTATGACAGTGAAGTCGCCGCCCGCGTAGATGGATCCCGCGCTGCTGTGCAGCGCCCGCACAATGCCATTCGCGCCCGGGTTCCACGGCAGTACTCCGCTCATTGTGCTATTCGCATCAATGGCCGCGAGTCGTTGCCGTGATTGATCGCCCATCTTGGTGAACAGCCCGCCTGCATACAGCGTGGTTCCGTCCAGCGCCAGGGAGTAAACCGGTGCGTTGGCTGTTGGATTAAATTCCGTCGGAATGCCGGTGCTCGCATCAATGGCCGCAATGTATCTGCGCTGTTTCCACGTCGCATTGTCAGGGCTGAGAACGTAAGTAAAATTGCCTGCGATGTAGATGGTGTTCGGCCCGGTGGCGATAGCGTACACTTGTCCGTCCGTCCGCCAGACATTCGGGTTGATCAGCCCATTCGACAGGATGATGAACAGCCAGTCGGGTCCGGGGACGATCGCGCTACCCTGGATTGTATCAACGCGCCATGTATGCGGTCCTTCCACCAGCGGGGGAGGATTATAGAAGGTGTCCTGGATCGTTGCCTGGAAGATGTTGTCGATGTAAACGCTGTAGAACACCGCGCCGACTGCCGGGTTCCATTCCAGTCGGGCCGGCGAACTGCATAAGCGTGCGCCGTCACTTGGGGTCACAGGACCGCTTGCGGGATCGAGGATCACGAAGCTCCACGCAACGCCAGTTGTACTCAGGCCGCAACCGCTGTCGGAGTCCACGCGCCAGTTATGTGTTCCCGGCGACTGCGGCGCTATATTGACCGACGTGCCAGTAGTGGTCGCAATCAGTGTGCTATCCAACCATACTTCGAACGAGACGGCGCCTGCTCCGGCGGTCCAGGAAAGCTGGGACGTGCTGGAAGGTACAATGGAGCCATTCACCGGCGTAGGATTTGTCGCCGGGGCCGGTTGACCACAGAACGTATAAAACTCGTCGTAGAAAGGCGTGCCGGTGAGCGGATTCCCGACGTGGTCGAACACGCCCGCGCCGTTTACGACTCCAACCCACAGGTTACCGATCCCAGTACAGCCGGAGACGGTAACCCGGAAGATGGTGCTGCTTAAGAAATCGTCGACTTGCGTGATGGTCCCCGCAGCAGTACCAGTGGCACTGGTTGCGAGATTTGAGATGGAAAGCGTGGTGACTTTCTCCGAGAATGTGACATCGAATCGCACGACGGAAGCGGTTGTCGGATTTGCATCAACCAGCGTGATGGCCGTGACAAAGGGCTGCGTCTGGTCGATGGTGTATATGTCGCCCACAATGCCATCAAGCAGCGGATTGCCGACCTTGTCGGTAATACCAGCCGTCGTGGTCAGGTCAACACCGAGCGTTCCGTTCCCGCTCACGCCGGTCACCGCGATCATCCAATTGACGCCATCCGTAGTCACCGGATCTTGCACGGTGCCCGTCGTTCCTATGGCCGCAATCGACAGGCTCGCGCTCGTGATGCCCGACATCGGCTCATCGAAAACCAGGCTGAAGTTCACCACGGATGCGCTGGTGGGGTTCACGTCGGTGCGTGTGAGTGACAACGCCAGTGGGTTCGTCTGGTCAACGTCGTAGAGCGATCCCGGTATTCCCGACGCCAGTGCATTCCCCGCTGTATCGTAAATACCTGCCGGATTGCTGAGGACTACCCCGAGCGTTCCGGTGCCCGTGACGGACGTAACCGCCACGTTCCAGTTAATGCCATCCGTGGTAGTCGCATCATTGAGGACGCCTGTAACTCCAACGCCTGAAAGCGTGAAGCTTGCCGAAGTAACGCCAGAGACAACCTCGGTAAACGTGACGGTAAAGTTCAGCACGGTTGCGCTGGTAGGGTTCACGTCCGTACGCGTGATCGAAAGCACGGCCGGTGCGGTTTGATCCACGTCGTACTGCTGACCGGGTATTCCAGCAGTTACTGCATTGCCCTGGAAGTCCTGGATGCCGGTGGTATCAAACAGATCTACACCGAGCGTTCCGTCACCCGTTACTCCCGTAACTGCGATAATCCAGGTGATGTTGTCGGAAGTCGTCGGGTCGCTAAGTATTCCTGTCACTCCGCCGCCACTTAATGTAAGGCTTGCGCTGGTGACGCCGATTACGGGCTCGCTGAAGGTGAGGATAAAGTTCAGTGTGGTTGCACTGGTGGGGTTGGTATCAGCGCGAACCAGGGACAGTGCCGTTGGAACGGTCTGGTCGACAGTGTAGAGCGGGCCGGTTACCGGAAAACCGGCAAGCGGATTGCCTACGAGGTCGAGAATGCCAGAGCCACTCGTGAGATCGAGCCCGAGAGTTCCGCTGCCGCTCACGCTCGACACAGTCACACTCCAGGTGATCTGATCCAGGGTACCGATCGACGAAATTGTACCGCTGACACCGGCACCCGTAAGGGTCAGGTTAGACGCTGTCAGCGTGGTCACAGCTTCACTGAACGTGACACTGAAGCCGAGACTTGTCGCGTTGGTGGGATTCGGGCCGGTTAGAAGAATCGTATTAACTGTCGGGGCGGTCTGGTCGATTGAGTAAACCTCACCCGTGAATGGTGTGCCATCCAGCGGATTGCCGACGCTGTCAACGATGCCACTTGGGTCGGTAAGATCAAGTCGCAGCGTTCCGTTGCCCGTTACCACCAGCACTGCTACATTCCAGACGACCCCGTTAGCGGTAGTTGGCACGCCGATCGTGGCCGTTACACCGGAAAGGTTCAGCGAGAAGCTCGCGGAGGTCACGCCCGACACCGCCTCGGTGAAAGTGACCGTGTAATTAACGGTCGTGGCGCTGGTCGGGTTGACGTTAGTTACAGTTATGGAGCTGATTGCCGGGTTCGTCTGGTCGACGTTGTAGAGTTGTCCCGCAAATGGTGCATTGATCAGCGCATTGGCGAGCGAGTCCGTGATGCCGGCGCCGTTGCTCAGGTCCAGGCCAAGCATGCCGGTACCGGATACCAGTGTGACCTGCACGGTCCACGTTGTGCCGTCATTATTGGTTGTGGGAGTGCCTATGGAGCCCGTCACGCCTGCGCCCGCGAGCGAGAAATTCGCAGCAGTGACGCCCGATACAGCAGTATCGAACGTTACGAGCCAGTTCAGCGTGGTTGCGTTGGTGGGATTGACGTCGGTGCGTACAATGGAAACAACCTGCGGACCCGACTGATCGACGTCGTACTTTACGCCAGTGAACGGCAGGCCGCCCAGCGCATTAAATGCGGCGTCGAATATACTGCTGCCGTCGACGACGTCGAGACCCAGTGTTCCTGTACCTGATACGCTGTTGATGGTAACATCAAATTCCTGCTGGTTCAGGGTGGTGATGCTTCCAATGGTGGCGATAACGCCGCTCAGCACCAGCGAAAGGTTCGACGCGGTAAGTGTCGTCACAACTTCGCTGAAAGCGACTTTGAAGTGGAGGGTCGACGCGCTTGTGGGGTTCGGGTCCGCGCGCAGAACCGAGATGACGGTTGGCGCAATTTGATCGATCGTATAGGCATCGCCAACAAGGCCTGAGACAAGTGGATTGCCCACTGCATCCTGAATCCCTGCGACGATGGTCAGATCAATTCCGAGCGCGCCGTCACCGCTGACGCTGGAGACGATGACCTGCCACGTGAGGCCGCCATCAGAGCTGAGCGCACTGCCGATCGTGCCCGCAGCGGTACCACCGGTAGCGAGCGAGAAACTGCCAGTCCCTACGCCCGACACTGCCTCGCTGAAGGTAACGAGGAATGCAACGGACGTCGCGCTGGTCGGGTTAGCATCCGCCCGACTGATCGAGCTTACGACCGGTGCGGATTGATCAACATCGTACAGCGGGCCGGTTGCGCCTGCACCCAGTGGATTATAAGCCACGTCCACGATGCCCGTAATATCCGACAGGTCGATTCCGAGTGTTCCGGAACCGGATACGCTGGTTACCGGGATATTCCATGTGAGTCCCGCATCGGTCGTGGTGGGGATACCGACTGTGCCCGTCACACCAATTCCACTCAGGTTAAACGAGCCGGCAACCACACCCTTAACGGTTTCGCTGAACAGCAGCGTGAAATTCACGATGGTCGCGCTGGTGGGACTTACATCTGTTTTTGTGATAGAGACCACGACAGGCGCCGTCTGGTCGATGTCGTAGAGCTGGCCGACAACACCGGCGCCCAGCGAATTGCCGGCGAGATCAGCGATTCCCGTGACATCAGTGAGATCGAGTCCGAGTGTTCCGTTGCCGCTTACACTGCTTACAGGAATGTTCCAGGTAATACCGCCGTCCGTTGTGGCTGGTGCACCAATGGTACCCGTGACACCGGTCCCCGTAAGGCCGAAGCTCGAAACAACGACGCTTGTGACCTGCTCAGAGAACGTCAGGGTAAAGTTTATAGTCGTGGCACTCGTCGGCGAGACATCGGCAACGATGAGCTGCATGGCATTCGGTGGGGTCTGGTCGATATCATAAACTTGTCCTGCGGCCGGTGTACCGGTCAGACCATTGGTTCCACTGTCTGCAATACCGGTTGGATCATTGAGAACGAGTTGCAACGTGCCGTCACCTGAAACGCCGGAGATCGGCACGTTCCAGACGACGTTGTCCGACGTCGTCGGCACTCCAATCGTTGCAGACACGCCGGAAAGCGTCAGCGCGAAATTGCTGCTGGTAACAGTGGTTACCGCTTCGCTGAATGTGAGTGTGTAATTGAGCGCAGTCGCATTCGTCGGGCTTGCATCCGTGCGGATGAACGAAACGACTGTGGGCGCCGTCTGGTCCACATCGTACGATGTGGCGGAATCTAAAGGTGCACCGGCCACTTCGTTCCCGGCCACGTCCTCGGCGCCTGTGGAGTTATTGAAGCGTAACCCCAGCGTCCCGCTTCCAGTAACTCCCGTGACAGGTATTGTCCATGTCAGGTTGTCCGATGTTGTTGGCGTGCCGATTGTCCCGGTTACCCCGGAGGCGAGAATTACGAAGTTCGAGGCCGAGAGACCGGTGGTCGCTTCATCGACGACGAACGTAAAATTGAGAGTCGTGGCGTTGGTCGGTGTGGGATCCGCGATGTCGAACGAAGTAATGACCGGCTGCGTGTTGTCGATGTCATAGGCCGTGGCGGAGTCCTGCTGTGCACCTGCGACTTCGTTGCCGGCGTCGTCTTGCGCATTGGTGGAGTTGTTGAACTGCAGCGCGAGAGTGCCGTCGCCATTGATCAGCGTGACCGGTATGGTCCACGTCAGGTTGTCCAACGATGTTGGAGTGCCGATGGTGCCTCCCACCGTGCCGGTGGCCACGAGCGCGAAGTTCGTATCCGAGAGAGTGACAATTTGCTCACCCACAACAAACGTGAAGTTCACCGTGTCGGCGCTGGTCGGTGTGGGGTCCGCGACGTCGAACGAAGTAATGACCGGCTGCGTGTTGTCGATGTCGTATTGGTCACCCGCCAGCGTGTTCGAAAGTGCAGAGCTGTCGCTCACTGCCGTAATACCTGCTGCATTGCTCAGGTCCAGCCCAAGAAGTCCGTCCCCCGCCACGGAACTGACGTCTACGTTCCATGTTATCTGGTCACTGGTACTTGGATTTCCAATCAGCCCGGAAACGCTGCCCGATAGTGTGAAGTTCGCGTCGGCAACACCAGTTACGGCTTCATCAAATGTGACGGTAAAGTTGACGGTAGCCGCGTTGGTCGGCGTTGGATTTGCCAGCACAATGCTTGTAACTGATGGGGCAGATACACCCGTGAAAGCGCAGGCCAGCACCGAAAAAGCCGCACATAGCCGCAACCAACGTGAAACCATCATCCAATCCGCCTCGTAGTACCAGAGAATGCGAGCAACTTGCTGCAGAAGAGAAACCAGCCATTTTGTATGACAGAATGGCGGCTCCAGCTACAGTAATTGCACTTAGCCTGACCAAAACACTGGACACTGGCAACCATTGATTTGCACCTGACCTCACATGACATCCGAACAGCCATTGATTGAGGTTAATGATGTTACGGTGGAGCGCGACTTCACCACCATTCTGCAAAGCTTCTCCTGGTGCGCTTATGCCGGTCAGCACTGGGTAATCTTTGGACCCAATGGAGCGGGCAAGACATCACTTCTGAACGTTATCCAGGGTTACCTGTGGCCGACTTCCGGAACCGTTCGCGTGCTCGGCGGAGAACTCGGCAACGGAGTCGATGTGCGTGAGTTGCGGCGCTGGATCCCGGTGGTGAGCGAGCCCGTTCGCGACATGATCAATGAGAGCCTTACCGGCCTGGAAGTGCTGGTGACGGGAGCGCGCGCGCATCTTAATCTTTTTGAGGCGCCGAGTCGTGCAGAATTATCGCGGGCTCGTTCGCTCGCACGCCAAACACAGATCGAATTGCTGCTCGCCAGGCCGTTCGCAGTCATGTCTACGGGGGAGCGCCAGCGCATCCTCATCACGCGCGCCCTCATGCCACATCCGAAAGTAATTATACTCGACGAACCGTGCGCGGGGCTGGACCTGGCCGGCCGCGAGTGGGTGCTGAACACCATCGAGACCGCCGCACGGCAAAAAAATCCACCGGTGTTATTGCTAACGACGCATCATGTCGAGGAAGTCACACCGTCGTTTACACATGCCCTGCTCATCAAAGCCGGTGAGATTTACGCGGCCGGACCGATCGACCAGGTGTTCACGAGCAAATGCGTCAGCGGGCTCTTCGACATCCGTGTGCGGCTGGGACACGTCAAAGGGCGATATCATATTTCGACGTGCGGATGACCTGTCGTACATCGGTTCAGTGCAAAAAAATGAACATGGCAATTCCGCTTTGGCCCCGAAGTTGCTGACTAATTTCCAAAGCGTCGCCTCATGCAAAATACGCCTTTATCGTTTACTGGGGAGGCGCGATTCTTTGAAGGGGGGGCATTCCAATGCCCATTTCGTGTGGATCCTCTGCGCTGTGCACCGCATCGCGTATTCGTTCCATCTCCGTTATAATCTGCATGCTCGCTGCCGTGGCATCTGCTGCGGTTGACGACGTAATTGCAACCATTCCAAACCCGCAGCCTGAGGCAAACTCGAAGTTCGGTTACTCGGTCGATGCAGTCAACGGCGATATCCTTGCCGGCGCTCCCTTGTTCAACACAGGCGGCAATCCAGACGCCGGCATCGCATACCGCTTTGGGCTTGGCGGCGCGCTGCTTTACGCGCTTAATAACCCGCTGCCGACCAATGGCGACCAGTACGGGTTCTCAATAGAAGGATTTGGAAAACACATTCTGGTCGGTGCGCCCTTCGATGAAGTAGCCGGAGCATCTACAGGTGGTGCGGTGCACCTTCATCACGGCAAGGAGGGACGGCTGCTTCGCTCAATTGCGAGCGCGCGACCAAAAAATAATTCGCGCTTTGGCTGGAGCGTGTACACGATTAAGGGCAAATTTATTGCCGGCGCTCCAAACGATGATGGGGCCAACGACACCAACCAGGCCGGAGCCGCTTACTTGCTCAACAAGGGTAGTAAGAGCAGCACGATCCTGCCACGTGATCCGAAGACGACATACCTGTCGCCCCGGCCTACGCCGGACGACGAATTTGGTTTTAGCGTTTCCGCATTGAGGCAGCTTGTTGTCGTCGGCGCACCCAGTGATGATTTTACCGGCTCCAACTCGGGCGCGGCCTACTCTTATTTCGCACGTACAGGTGGGCTGGACCGTATTTTTGAAAATCCAAGCCCCGGGTCAGACGATCGGTTCGGTTTTGCGGTAGCAGCGATTGAGGATAATGAGCTTGGCAACGACGACAATTACAATGCGCAGATAGCAGTGGGTGCGCCTGACGATGAAAACGGCGATAGCATAAAGACCGGGCGAGTGTTCGTATTCGACAGTGCGTCGGGCGTGCTGCAATTCACGATTGAAGATCCAGATCCACAGGTGGGAGCGCGTTTTGGCGCCGCGGTCCATGATGCTGAAGGCGGCATCATCGTGGGAGCTCCCGGCTTCGATAACAACGCGGGGCGCGCATACGTATTCAATGGGCAAACGGGGCAGTTGATCAGCCCGCTCAATAACCCTGAACCTGACTCAGATGACGAATTTGGTTTTTCCGTCAGTAAAGCCCTGCAAAACGTCAAAGGACCGGTGGACCCGGTGCATCTTTTAGTTGGAGCGCCAGGTGACAGCGTCGATGGAAACTCCGCCGCCGGAACCGTATACGTGTACCGCGGTTTGTAACCACCTGAAAATGAAAACCGGGGCGCCCGAAGGGAGGCGCCCCGGTGTTTACATATACCAGCCGCGTTAGCGGTTGGGGCAGCCAGTTGGAGCGTCTGTTTGCCGAGGACACACGCACCACTGAACTGCCAATTCGAGTGCAATTAACCCGCCACTGTTTCCTTAATTCAAGCATTCATTAAATTATTTTAAGGTTCCCTTAAACAGATGTTCTGCTAACTTCGCATGCTCGTCGTTTTCCCAGACGCTTGGTAACAAACTGCTTGGCGGCTTTGCGCCGAATGTGCAGACGCAGCTAACCGACAAATGCGATGTCCGGCTTTTTAGGAATAATGCCCGCCTGCGCCGCTTCACTGAGGAACATTTCGACTGCTCTACGTCCTTTGTCGCCATAGTCGAGTGTGTAGTCGTTTACGTACATGCCTACGAACTCGTCCGCGAGTTCATGCCCCATACCGCGTGCCCATTGCAGCGAGTGCCGCACCGCCTCCTCCCGATGATCCAGGCCGAACTGAATGCTCTCGCGCAGGATTTCGCCGAGTTCCTTAATGGCTTGCTCGCCAAGAGCCCGGCGAACCACATTACCGCCCAGTGGAAGCGGCAACTGGTGCCGGTTCATCCACCACTCACCGAGATCAAGTACCTTGTTCAGGCCGAGTTCCTTATAAGTGAGCTGGCCCTCGTGGATGATGAGACCGGCGTCGTGCTCACCGGCAGCGACGCGCTCCAGGATTTCGTCGAACGGCACAACTTGATAATTAAATTTACCGATAGCGAGATTGAGCGCCAGGAAGGCGGATGTCATTGTCCCTGGGATCGCAATGCTTTTGGTCGTCAGAACATCCAGCGGTAGTGCTTCGCGCGCGACAACCATCGGGCCGTAATTGTCGCCCATGCTGGCGCCGCTGGACAGCAGTGCATATTTATCCGATATGTAGGCGAACGCATGAATCGAGACCGCTGTGATGTCGAGCTCCTCGCGTTGCGCGCGTTCATTGAGCGTCTGGATATCCTGCAGAATGTGCTCGAATTCCCAGCCGCGGCTGTCTACCTGGTGCGACGCAAGCCCATAGAACATAAAGGCGTCGTCGGGATCCGGGCTATGCCCAAGGGTCAGTTTTCTTTTTTGCATACAGCGACTCTGCGAGAACCAAAACGCCCAATGCTACAAATCTCGTCAGGCTCTCTCTCCGTGGTTCATCGCACTCGGAACAGCGCCCCGATTGGCCGCCCAGTCGGATCGGTAAACAGCTGCCGTCGCACACTCCCCGGGTACTTCTGCAGGAACTCGCTTCCGAAGCGGTCGCGACCGACGATAATATAGTAGAACGGCTGAGGTGGTACGGGCGCCAGTGCAACGAGGTCGGCCGGGCTTCTCAGCGGCCGAACGTCCAGGCCTGCCAGCCTGGTAAGAACTTCGAACGAGTAACTCCCGTTTTCAAATGGATCCTGCAGAATGACACTATTGCGGGGTAGACCCGCTACTTTGTGGGCTGCCTCCACCGACGCGGATTGAAAACTTTCCCACACGGCGTAGCTATTCCCATAGATGGTAAAATACTGGTAAGCATTCCACGATGCCAGACAAGCCGCAACAAACCAGGGCGTGCAGTTCAGGACGCGTCGCGAGTTTAAAGTTCGCACCCGCCGCCACATCCAGTCGTATACGGCCATGCCTCCCCGGCTGATCAGCACACAGGCTGGTATGGCGGCACACAGGGCACGGGTCGCATGTGGGCAATCCGCAGAGAATATCGTCGGAAGAAGGCCTGTGGCGAACCACCCAAGCACCAGCCAGGAGCGACTTCGGCGCGCTCGCAGCTCGCAAAGTATTCCGACGAGCAGGAACGGGTACAATGCCCGGGGTATCTGCGCATTACCCGGCGCGTTATGTCGTGGGTTCGCGTCGCCGCGCCAGATGAACATGCCTGCTGTGCGCAAAAGATTTGCCGGCGGGCCATTGCTCGTAAGCCATTGCCCGGGCAGGTAATTTCCTTCCTCTGTAACTCTGGAGTGCGCGATTGCACCACCTGCCGTTTTGTGCAGGATGTGTGTTGCGGGAAAAAAAGTGCCGGCTACCACAGCCGCGCACATCAGCAGCCGTTGAACGTGGTGCGCACGCGTTGCGGCGTTTGCGCTCTCCCGCAGTCGTAACCAGGCATACCCAGCTAAGACGACCGGAGTGACCAGGAACGGAAGATAGCTGAACATGCCTGCTATCAACGCGGCCGCCAGCAGCACGTAGTGCCGAATGGTGCCCGTATGCAACGCGCGAAAAAGCAATCCTATACAAATCACCTGCATCAGCGGCGCAGTGACCGCGCGGAATCCGATACGCGAGTAGATGATGTGCCACGGCAGAACCGCCAGCACGAACGTTGTCCAGCGCGCAGTGCGTCGGCCAAACATCGGCAGGACGCAGTAATAGACCAACGGAATCGTCAAAATACCCGCAATCGCGGAGCTGAGCCGCAGCCCGTCCACAGTTAAACCCTTTGCAGCAAAGCCCAGCGCGAGAAATACGACGTATAGCGGCTCTTGGTCGAAAAACTCTAATCGGTACTCTCCGCGCAAAAGCGCCGCAAACTGATCGATGTTGCGCGCTTCGTCGAACCATAGTCCGGGCGGAACTGTGTCGAGCCATACCAATCTGAATACGCCGGCAAGGGTTGTAAGCCAAACAGCTTCGAACAGGCGCGATTTAAGAAACGCAGCTCGAGGCAAGTTAACGCAGCGCTAGAGCTGTCGTGGAATCACGCTTCCGCCATTGGACGGAAGACTGGAGGAACAAAATCCAAATCCGACGCCTCGCGCGCCGCGAGCTGGATCTGGAATTTCATCACGTCTGCCGGTACAGGATTCTGGTAATCTTCCAGGCAATCCTTTACGGCTTCGACCGGGGACTTTCCCGATACCCGAACCTGCCGGTAGACTTTGACTGCCAGCGCCTCCGCCGCTCCGGGTGTCAGCAAAGGTGGGATGAGCGTTTCAAGGTTTGTGAACTCCGCCGCGTCGATAATCACTCCGCGCCGTTTGCACAGCGCACGCATCAGCGCGAAGCCCTCTTCGGCATTCTGAGTCGGGAACAGCGGTATCTTTACGTCTACCCTGCCGGGGCGTTTCAGGTCCACTTCGATCAGGTCCGGCCGGCTCGATGCGAGAATCCAGATGATTTTACCACGGTTGCGAGTGTCGCTCATTTCCTCAGCCATCATCGAGTAGAGGCGACCTGACACGCCGGAATCTTCGCCGCCGCTGTTGCGTCGGCCCAGCGCCTGGTCGGCTTCATCAACGAACACAAAGCACCGTCCCAACGCGTGCAGCAGCCGAAAGATTTTTTCCAGGTTTCCCTCGCTGCTGCCCACCCATTTATCGCGAAAGTTTTTCAGCTTTACGACCGGCACGCCTGCCTGCCCCGCTATACAGCGCACCATGTAAGTCTTTCCGGTGCCGACTGGACCGCACAGCAGGTAACCCATCGGCAGCGCGTCCAGGTCATTCTTTTCCCAGAGTGCCAGGTCCTGCCGCAGCCATTCCTTTATCTTCTCCTGCCCGTGCAGGCTATCCAGGTTGTCCGTGCTCTGGATGAATTCGATAAGGCCGGCGCAGTCGCGTTCCACGAGTTGCTTCTTCAATTTAACCAGGTCTTCCGGGCAGAGCCGCTCGCGCGCGTGCTGCTTCGTCTTCACCATCGATTCGACCGATGCGAGTGTCGCGCCGGTGAGCTGTTCACCGGCGCGCCGGTTTTCTGAAGCGTCACCCGTGAGTGCAGCAGGAAACTCACGCGCCAGCAAATCGAACGCATGGCTCAGTTCTTCAGCCGAAGGCAGGGGCACCTGTACACGCGCTACGCGGCTGTTATTGACGAGCTGCGGATGCAGATCGTTCAGGTTCTCGGTGAGCAGAAACGTCGCCAGCGGCTGCTCCGTCATGATGGTCTCGCTGGTCCAGTCGCGCACCTGCATCGCCAGCGCGCTCAGATCGTAGCTGAGTCCGCCTTCGAAACGTGGCGCGATTAGATCTGCAGCGCGCAGAATGCATGCTATGTGCGTACGGCGACCACCAAGTCGCGACAGGTTGCCACAATAGCGGAAGTACGCCGTAAGTGTTTCGATCGCGGCATTGGGCGCCTTCGGCAGGCGCGGCTCGTCTTTCATGCGTGGCCACTCAGTAAATACTTCGCCGCCCTTTTCCACCCGCAGCCCGTTCCCGAGGTCGTAGCTCAGGATGACATCGAAGCCGGGCAGCAGAACACGCAGCAGGAAATCCGTGAGGGTACCCAGCGTTTCCTTGCCGCCCAGTGGAAGCACGAACCGGTCGCCGACATTGCCGTACAGGATGAACTGGCTCGCTGCGTTGCTTTCGTAGAGAGTGATCAGCTCGCGTGCCCAGGCAGGCAGTGAGCCAGCAATGCCACGTGCCGGCGCCTGTGAACTGGCAGGACCCTGCATCTCTCTTTCGGGTACGGCGGGGGCTGACACCAGCTATTCCGAAGTTTTTTCTGCGGCCGGTCCCATGAATTTCGCTTCCGCCGCCCCTTCCCGCGGTGGGGGAGCGGTCTCGCCTTCCAACACGAGGCCTTCGCGTGCCGCGAAGTCCGCAAGCGCCTGGCTGGCCAGGGCCTTCTGTTCACTTTCCTGCACCTTAACGCCCGTGAAGTCGAGCGAGTCCTTCGCAACCCGCGCGCGCCCGGCCGCTTTATCGCGCTCTTCTTTCACCATGCCCTCAAGCCGGTTCAAGGTATCCCCGCTGCCGCCGATCGTTCCAATCATCCCCGTCGCCATTTCAGTCATCTCCGCCACCGCCTGTTTCACTTTCATGTCGCTGATGGTGTACTTGAGGCTTTCGATCTTCTGCTGCGCGGTCTTGATGGTGACGTCGCGCGCGCGAATCAGCTCCTGGTAGGTGTTCTCAGCCTGCTCAAGCTGCGTGCGGTTTTCCTGCAGCTCGGCCTGGACCTGTTGCAGCCGCAGCGCGTACTGCGAAGCCGCGTCCTTGTTGCCGGCCTTCAGGTGCGCCATGGTTTTGGTCTTCAGGTCTTTTTCTTCATTCTCCTGGTTGCGCACCTGGCTCATCAGGCGCTCGCAAAGCGCGGCATGCGACGCCAGGCCCTGGTTGTACTTCCCAATCTGGACGCGAAGGTTTTCCTTCTCCACCTCCAGCAGCGCCTCAGGGTTCTGCTTCTCCAGCCCCGAAACGAACAGGCTCAGGAACCCTTTGATCAGGTTGCTCAAACGCTTAAACACATGTTGCTCCTTCTCCGCAAAAGTACGCAGCCCAGCTTGTTACGCAGGCGTTTTGCGATCCGACAGAGGGATGGTCAAGCAGTACACGACAGCGGGTTTCGATTGCGTGTTCGATTTTTCAGCATCGATGTATCGGATGTAAATACCGGTAATGCACATGACTTTGCAGCTATATTCCGAGGTCGCCCTCAGTTAGGATCTGCCTCAACACCGTCTGTTGCGTGGGGACATTGTAAAACTGGTGGATCGCCACGATGCCCCTGATGGCACGCTCGGCTACAGCGACGAAGTGTTAAATGCGTTGGGAGATGCTATTACCGTAATCGCAGTACCGGAGGATGCACTGAAGCCACTTCGCGTCGACGAAGTGCTCTGTGCTCGGCAATACGGCACTGGCATGTGAAATACGGCGCCCGCCTGGCCACAACGTTAGAACTGTATGCAAAAGTCCAAGGCCCAAAGGATCATGACCGGACGCCTAGTTCGCCGCGTGGAAGAAAACGCGTTCAATCAGGAATTCTGGGCCAGCCAGGACGCAGAGGCAAAATTTGCCGCTGCTTGGGAAATGGTTGTAGAAGTAGAATTGTTTCGCGGCCAAAGCATGGAGCAGTTACGGATGAGGCGAGACGTCGCCAAATTGATCCGCCGCTCCCGTTAGCTGTGTCGTAGCCGCAACCTGTCCCATTCCGCCGCGGCGCGCAGATCCTCAACTTTCAGCGATGGATACTCGTGCAGTATTTCGGAGTCGGATAAGCCCGCCGCAATATTATCCAGCACCACGGAAACCATCACGCGAGTTCCCTTAATACACGCTTTGCCGTGGCAAATGTTCGGATCGGACCCGATTCTGTCAGCCCAGTTCATGCGATTGTATGCCATCGATACCTGTCATAAGTTCAGTGTCAGATATTTACTGCCTTACCTGCCCCGCTTTGCGCACTGCCAGGTTCACCTGCGGCATTGGCGATTCAATGGATTCGAACAGCTGCGAGTTATCGACCATCCACTTGGATGTGCCCTGCAGCGAGCGTACGACCCCGTCGAGCGTGGACGACCACTGCTCAGGTGTTTTGCTTACCGCAGCTTCCTCAGAAATTAAGCTCACCTGCTTCTCGATGCGATCGAGCTCGGTTTCTGTGAACCGCAGGTTCTCCGCCGAGCGTGTAAGATTTTCCAGGCGTGTTTTCTGGATGTCGAGCGTACCTTTCAAGGCACGCTGAACAGGTGAGCCCTCCACCTCGTTCGCAATCGCGGTTTCCAGGCGCTTGATATCCACCTCGATGTCGCTGCCTTTTGTTCGATCCAGTGTTTCCAGGATTCTGACGCGCAGGTGCAGCAGCTTAAAGAAGATATTAAGAAGCTGCGCCAGGCCTTCCGACTTCAGCCCCGCGATATCCTGCGCAAAGGCAGGTGCGGCCTCAGCGCGAAGAACCGCTTCGCATTGCGCAGCAAGGCGTTCGTATCGCTCGCGAGAATCTGCGTCCAGTGCCTGGAGCATCGTTGCTTTCTGCTGCTCGGATGACTGTTGCGATTGCAGCAGCCGGCGTCCGCGCACGATATTCTGAAACCGTTCATTGGATGGCAGCCACACAAGGTAACCGGCTTCATAGGCCAGCCCCAGTAACCAGAACCCGGGATTGCCGAAGCCCAGTATACCGAATCCCGCAAGCGCGAACTTGTTGAGCGGCATGTTGCCGAGCAGCGGCACATAAGCCTTCCAGTTAAACGCCGCCTTTACGTAATCCCAATACCCGAGATCCCCGGCGGCCATTACTCTACTTCCCCGCGCTCGATCTGCTCGAACAATTTGCCGACTTGTGCCACTTTCTCCAGAAACTCCGGCTTCTCCTGCAAGATAAGAGGAGATTCGCCCGGGATCGGAAGCGGCACATCGTCGATGTGGCGAACGATGCGTCCAGGTGCCTGCGAGAATATCCACACACGATCGCCCAGGTACACCGCTTCCGTTATCGAGTGCGTCACAATCATCACCGTAGCATGCACTTCCGTCCACAGGTCCACGATCAGGCGCTGCATGTTGATCCGTGTCGGTTCGTCCAGCGCGGAAAAAGGTTCATCCATCAGCACAATGCGCGGCTTTACCGCAAGAGTGCGCGCTATAGCAACACGTTGCTGCTGCCCGCCAGAGAGCTGATGCGGATACTTGGCCGCGTGCTTCTCCAGTCCGACCCTGGCAACCCATTCACGCGCCTGGTCGCGTATCTGCTCGGAGTTGAGATTCATATCTTCGCGATTGAGCTTCAACCCGAACTCCACATTTTCCTGCACCGTGAGATGCGGGAACGAGCTGTATTTCTGGAACACCATCCCGCGATCGCGGCCCGGCCCGGTTACTTTCTTTCCGCGCACGAGGATCTCGCCGGTTGTTGGCGGATACACGCCCTGGAAGCCAGCGAGCAGGTTCAACATCGTGGATTTCCCGCAGCCCGATGGCCCGATGATTCCAATGAACTCGCCGCGACCCGGCACGTCGTCGATGCAGAAGGTAAGTGGGGCAAGCGCATGGTACTCCGCGCGAGTACCCGGGTTCCAAACCTTTGTTACGTCTCTAAACTCGATGATCGGCATAGAGGTGGTGCAGGCGGGCGCCACCGCTGGCTGTTGTGCAGAATCCTGCGGCGGCAGCTCGCCCGGCGCGTCGGTGCTCATTCCGCCTCGCGGTAGGGGAACAGCATGTTGCCGACCTTCATCCAAAGTTTATCAGTCGCGTATGCCAGCAGCACGATGACCAGGAGCACGAGATAGATATATTCGCGCGGACCGCGCCTTTGCGCGATAATAATGATCTGGCCAAGCCCGCGGTCGGCCGCTACCATCTCGGCCAGCACAATATAGGTCCAGCCGATCCCAAAGCACAGGCGCATGGCATCGTACATGCGCGGCAATGCAATAGCCACCAGCACATGCCGGACGATTTCAAGCCTGCTCGCCCCGAGAGTTTCCGCAGTTCGCAGGTAGACGTCGTCCACGTCTCGCAATGCCCTGGCGAACAGCGGCAGCAGAAATACAAGGAATGCGATCGCCAGGAACATCACTTTCTGTAACTCGCCTATCCCAAACAGGCTCATGGTCAGCGGAACCAATGTTGGGATGGGCAGGTACGCACCAAACACAACAAGCGGCTCGAACAGCGCGTTCACCTTGGAAAAGGAGCCCATCAGGATTCCGAGCGGCAGCGCAATCACGACAGCCACCACAAAGCCGCCGACTACCCGCATCGTGCTTGCGACCACGCTGCGGCTCAGTTCCGATTCAAACCACAAACCACGGAACGAATTTATTACCTCGAACGGTGACGGCAGAATCAGCGGTGAAATAACCCGCTCCTCCACTTCACCCGCCGTCAGTCCGATCCATAAACCCAGCAGCACCGCAATCGGTATCAGCCCCAAAACCACACGCGTTAAAAACGACAGTGGCTCCCGGATTCGAAACCAATTGCCTGTCGCTCCAATGCTCCCACTCCGAGCTGTCATACTTTCGTTACTTCTGCTCCGGCGCGTATACCGATATCTCAACCCGGCGGTTCAGCATATGGTTCTGTGCGTCTGCGGTGTCAGCGGGCTGGTCCCAAGCCTTGCCATTGACGACGAACTTGTTTGGGTCAAAGTTGTACTTCTTGGTAAGTGCGTCTTTAACGGCATTCGCTCGGTCCTGCGAAAGCTTTTGCACGGATTCGAACGGCACTTTGCCTTTCATCGAGCCGTCGGTATGCCCGACCACGGCGATCACCGCACGTTCGAACTGACCGACCAGCCGCGCTACCTTTTCGATCGTAGCGTTAGCGTTCGGGTCGTATAAAGTGTTCGCTACGATTGCACCCGATTCATCGTGTTGCGGTTCGTAGATATTCGCCGAGTTCGGGTAGAAGTTAATCCGGATCGTCTGGGTCAGGATCGGCTTTTCAGCGGATACCTTCTGGTACGACGTCGGCGAGAAGCTCGCCCCCGCCGCCGCCTTCATGTCCGCATACTGCCCCTTCTCATCCAGCTTTTTGATGATCGAAAAATCCATCACCTCGTCGAACCGCGCCGGCGTTCCAATCAGTCCCAGCTCACGATAGACGAAATTAATGTTCTTCCATGTGCGCTCGAAGTTCGAAGGTGAATTCGCGTTCAGGAAAAAGTCCTTGTTCTCGCCGAAGTTGGTTGCATGCGCGTCGGTCACCATTGCCTTGGTCTGGTCGATATTCATGCCGTAGCCCTCGGCGAGCCATTGCAGGGCCCGCGACTTCGTCGTTTCGTCCTGCAGCGAGCGCATGCCATCAAATATTCCGGCAACAAGCCCCTCAACGATTTCCGGGTGATCCCGTGCAAAATCCGCACGCACTGCCCACACGTCCGCGATCAGTTTGTTCGCGTCAGCGGTCGTAGTCAGAATGCGTGTGCCTTTTACCTTCTCCGGGATTGTGTAAATATCCGGAGCCCAGGATACGCATCCGTGCAGCGATGGATCGGCAACAAATGCCGCCGCCGCTTCAAACGCGGTCGCCGTAAATTTGTGCTTCACCTCGGCCGGTTGGATCCCGGAGTTAAGTAACAGGTTATTAATGAAGTACTGCGACGGGCTGTTCTGCGCGTAGACAATAGTCTTGCCGCGTAAGTCCTTTACCGACGCGATATTGCTGCGAACCACAATGCCGTCACCGCCGCTCGACCAGTCCACCTGTTGAAACACGCGCGGTGCCGTGCGCGAGTCCTTCATCAGGTCAGGCGCAAACAGCGCGATCATATCCAGCGTGCCCCACAGTATTGGCGATTGCCCGGAGACATACGTGTCTCGCGCGACGACCGGGTCATCGATCAGCTTGAGGTTAACCTTGAACCCATATTTCTTTGCGAAGATGCTCTCATCGTTTGGCGCGAAGCCATGGTTAGCCGCCACGATCGGCAACCAGCCGATCCAGATGTTGATCGGGAACTGCACGACTTTCGCATTCGCATCCCACACATAGTTACTCGTGCCTTTGACGGGTGGCAGCTTTTCCTGTGGCACGTACTTGTATTCTTTTACTGTGGTCAGGCTGCCCGAGGCGTCCTTGGCCTCCACCGCATCTTTTGGCTGCGCGGTCTGTGCGCCCTGGCCGGGCATTTTCCCCATGTCCACCGTGCGCATACTCGGACCCTGCTGACTTGAGGGAAACAGTGTTTTCCGGAACAGGTATCCTGCTGCTAAAACGCAGGCGATGATGAAAACAAACCCAACCGCCTTGCCAAGTTTCGTCGGTCCTACTGGATCAGCCATTCTTTGTCTCCCATAGTTGTTCAGAACTTTACAGCCCGGCGCGATGTTTTGCGACCGTGATTGACGGTGCGCCCGCAGCCCATATCAAACGAAAACGAGAGCACAGGCAGAACAATCGAGAGCTGCCGCCTCAGTCTTCGCAGCGAATATCATCAATGTTGATGTGCCCCCACCCCCCGGCTTCGTGGTCCGTCACTTTGATCATCAGCGGCTGGCGGGAAAAGCCACCTGTATCCCAGACAACCTCCTCCAGCCGTTCGCGCTTTTGCCCGCGTGCGATCTGCAGCGGAACTTTTGTCGTCGCGTGCAGCAAGGCCACCGAAACCCCGTCGCTATCGCTGCCGCTCACCTTCAGTTTGATCTTGGATTTATCGGTCGTAAATACCGGAGACAGTAACGTGCCAATACACGCATCGTCCCAGCCGCCCTGCGCGTCTTCGGCTGTCCCGATGAACCAGTCGCCGCTTTTATTAAAATCAGTCCGTACACTGCGTGAGGGTAGATCGCCAAAATTCCCAGAGATCTTCCAGCCGGGCAAGTCTCCTTCTTCAAAATCCCAGGATGGATTATGCAGAAGTGCAGCCGCCGTTGCGGGAACCACAGCCGGTGCTGGATGAATCGATTTGCCGGTAATAAATGGCTCTCCGTTCACGGTCGTCGGTTGACCCGACCCGATACCCTTAACCTCCACCTGGAATGGCTCCTTATAGGGGCCTGGCAGTGCCGCCACTGCATTTCTGATTTGAACGTCTTCGCCGTTGCGATCGGCTGTCACTGCGTCCACACCGACCGCCCAGCCTCGACCGTGCACGTAAGCGCCACCGTATTTCTGCACAATGTATGCGGCCGATGTAAGCGCACTTCCCTCGCCCCAGTCGAATCCCGTTCTTCCGGCAGGTTCATCCCGTCCGCCGTGACCAAAGTTCTCCGGTTGTAATCCAAGCGGATAATTCGGTTCAGCGTAAACACCATTTGCGATGTGCGTCGGGTGATTGATGAGCGTGAACGAGCCGCGCAAAGCCGCGACTCCCCGCTCAAAGTAATCGCGCCGGCCAAGCGACGCGCCAAAATCGCACAACGTGCAGGCAAACTGCGCCTGGCGCGCATCATTGTACTCTCCATCGGAGTTTTGCGCGCCGAAGCCGCCGAAGCTATTTGCGGTCGTGCGATACGGGAGCGACCAGATATTCTGGTACATGATCATGGTATCGAGCGCCTGTGTAGCGGACCGCAAATAACGCGCGTCGCTCGTCAGTTCCCACAGCCGCTTGAGAGCCTCGGCGCTCCACTGCATGCACAACGCGTTCTGCGGAAGCTGCATGGTGTGCCAGTCTCGCATCGAGTCATCGTTGCGTCCGCCGTCCACGCATTCCTTGGGCGAGCAGCTGAAGAATGTCTCGAAATCGTAATATCGGAACTGCGGAACGACCTGTGTCATCAGGTAATCCCCGGCGCGCCGTGCACTCTTTAGGTATCGCGTGTCCGACGTCACATCCGCCAGTTCGGCAAGGAACCACGCCGGCAGCGCAGTCTGCGCGCTCTCCTGCAGCACGGGTACCGTCGTCATATCTTCCCGGAACCAGCTGGGAATCGCACCACTTGCCTCCTGGTGTCGTAGAAAGAAATCACCGAGGTCACGGCAGTACTGTAGCGTATATTCAGCGCCATAGCCGTTTGATGTCGCGCTTGTTCGAGCGTCCTTATCCAGCCGCTGGATATCCTGGTGCCAGCGCAATAACCAGTAGCCCTTCCACGCCATATCCGCACTGCAATAATAGCCCCCCTCGCGCGAAACAAGACAGCCCTGCCACTTCTGGGTCATGTGGTTGTACACCGTGGGAAACGCGCCCTCTTTGCGTGGAGCGCTGAGCGCCATGTTGAGCATCAACTGCGCTTTGTGCATCCAGTCGCGATTGCCAAGCTGCTTCCCCCACACGTACATCCCGTACGCGCTGCGCAAATTGTTGAACCACGCCTGCCAGGACGTATTGCCCTCCTGGTATCCCCAGCCGGCGTAGATGCCCCCACGGCGCAATAAACCAATGTCAGGTCCATCGTTTGGCTGGAAGCGCTGCTCCTCTTCCTCCCACCAGCCTAGCTGCTTCCCCTTATGCTTTTCGGCAAATGCCGCCGGGTAACAAACTTTCGCGTATTCGGCAAACGGCATCGTTTGCGGCAGCACCTTCTGCAGGTTGGCGTTGCCGTAGCGTTCCCACTGCCACTGCGCAGTTGCATCGAAAGCCGTTTGCGCCAGCACATTATTGTCCACAGCGGGTGAAGTTCCCTTCGCCAGTTGCCAGGCTGGTGCATCCGCTCGCAATACCAGGTCGTAGGCGAATCGCATCGTACCTGGAACCCGCATGATTTCGCCGGGACGATGAGAAAACGTCACGTGGCCAGACTCACGATGGCGGCAAAAGCCGTAGGATAAAAGAGGAGCATCTACGACACCGTTGAGCCCATCAAGATCGATGATCATTTGCGCGGGATGCTCCCGCGCAAGCACGTCAAGGTCGGGCAAAAGCGCCGCGAAAATCTGGCCGTGCTGCACCATCACTGCCGGCGCGCGGAAAAAGTGCTCGCCAATTACGTGGTCCGCTCCCTTGCGCAACGCCGGGGCAAACATCATATCGGGCAGCCGGTACTTCGATAACGCCGCACCGTCTGGAAGAAAAGCATGCGCCGCGAGCACGTACTCCAGACGCGGCTCCGTTGTCGTCGCGGTCAGCACCACGTCCACATGCGCCATCTGGTTACTCAGCGTGATATTTCTCTGGATATCCCATTCCGAGTCCGAACCCGACAACACAATCGTCCCCTCCGCGTTCTGGACCGCGCGGGAAATCGGGAACACAGGTGGACTCGCATAGAGACTGGGGCGGCCCAGCTCAATTGCGCCGGAACGACCAACTGCACTGGCGGCCGACGTGCCGGCCCGTGCCGGCCCCAGCACCTGGTGCCATTGCCCGTCGGGGGCAAGGCCCCAATAGGAATCCAGCAGTGTCCCGCCAGAGTCCGTGATACCGACTCCCACCTTATCTCTGGAATAAAACTGTGCGGGCGGTGCGCCCCACGCGAGCGTCGATCTCACCAGCAGCAATGAACTTATTACCAAACGGACGAACATCGGGAGCCTCCTCGCGCAATCGCGTGCGGATATTTTCAACCGTGCGACAATTCGGCGGCACGCTTGGAGTATTGAAACCTTCGTGCAATGAAAACCGCTAACCCGCGAGGTCTCACGAACGAACGCAATGGCAGCCGTTTCACCACGCGCCCGCTCTCTGAGGAGGTTCATCGAAGGCTTGCTGCTCGAAACGAGCGCGTCATCGGGATTCTTGGGCGCGTCGCCGAACCTGAGTATCACGCCTACAGCAACTTCCAGGTGCGAGTGTTGAAATCAAAAACCCTGGATCCTGTGCCGTCCGGACTGCCTGACATCTTCGTGGTCTCTTCACGTGCCGCTGCCAATCGGGATAATGTATTGCGCCAGGCTGGCTATCGTGGGCCGTTTAAAATTAAAGTGTCCAAAGATGACGTACTTATTTATGAGCGCCCCCCGCACCATTGACGGCTGAATCCACAGACGCGAGGGATGCGCTCATCCAGCGCATGACGGAATTGCCTGCAGCGCGGGCAATATCCTTTACCTTTGCCATCACCGGTATTGCAGGCGCGCTGCTCATCCTTCTCCACTTTCTGCATCGAAATGGATTCTGGATCGACGAGCTTTATACCCTGCACGCGATCCGCTTACCATGGGCTGACATGGTGCTTGAGCGGCTGAAGCGAGGGCATTTCCCAGGGTATTTCCTTTTGCTGAAGCTGGTCTATCAGCCGCTCCTCGCATTCAATACTGAAACAGTACTTCGCTCTTTTTCAATTGTCTGCTGGCTGGCTGCTGTCGCTTCGTATGTTCCGCTGGCACGGCGATTTGTGGCTCCTGGAGCAGTCGCTGTTTCCATTTTGCTGCTGGGCTTGAATGGTGTGATCATACGTCAGGCCGGCGAAGCCCGCATGTACACACTCGTTCTGCTGCTGGCCGTCTGGATGACGCGCTCCTACCTTGAAATGCTGCACGCACAAAACACTCGCAAGTGGGGACTTTTGCTTGCCGTGTTCACCGCGCTGGGCTTTGCTGTTTCGGCCACGGTATCCATGCTTTCGATGGGTCTTCTCTACGACGCGCTGCGACGCCGCCGACAACAACCATTTTTGGTCAAGCCCGTGGTGCTGGCGTTGTTTGTCGGCGCAATCGTTTTCATTCCTGGCGCCGTGCTGCACCTGAAAACCTCCGATCGTCTCGGCATCGCAGGAGTCCGGCCCATCGAATTATTGGAGCACCTGGTAAGCACTTTTGCGGGTGTGCAGGTACGAGACGATTATTTCCATCCAACCCGCCTCCTGCACGCCCTGCAAATTATTGGCGCCTTGGTTACAGCGGCACTGCTCGCGCGGTTGTGGTGCGTACGACGTTTACTTCCCGACCAATGCAAGGCCGGCATGCGGATTGTCTTTGTGCCATTCGTTCTCATGATCGTTACCGAAGTTACATCCAAATTTCTGAACTTCAGCTTGCTCGGGCCGCCGCGCTATCTCGTTAGCATTTTCCCGGCGGCTGCCGTACTGGTCGGCTTCCTGGTCAGCCCATTAATGCACCGTCGATTGACTGCCATACTGCTTCACGCAGCTTTGTCCGCCTTTCTTCTCGTAAATGCGTACGCCGTTCAAATCGTGGAAACGGAGGCATTCCGCGAGCGCGTGCGAATCATGCACGCGGAGTGGTTTCGGCCGGGCGACGCCGTTGTCGCCGTTCCCGCGGAAATCGCCGACGGTGTCGAGCTCTACGCACCTGGCGTCAAAGTAGACGCCGCAATCGACCGGTGGGAATTGGATCCGCAGGTCCTTGCTAGGCAACTGGCGCCATTGCGCAGCAGGCCGCGTGTCTTGCTGGTTTATTACCGGGGAAGAAACACGCCCGTATTGCATGTGGCGGAAGCGCTGTTCGGGCCCGCTACCAGTGACCGCCCCGACAAACCAATGGGCACTTTGCGGGTCTTCCGCTTCCGGCCCGAACTCGCCGGTATTGAGGATCAGTAGGTCTAACATGCGGCAACCCGTTGTTTGTTTGAGTGCTTGCAGTGCGGTGGTTCTTCTGGCGCTACGACACTGCAAAATTACACCTGTGGACAGGAGAAGGTAGAAAAGTGTCCAGTCTTCCAGTCGAGGAACAAGAGTTCACTATCCGCCAAATGATTGGAAACTTTCCCGCGCAACTGCGGCGAAACGTCCTCTCGCTTTTAATTGTGTACGGCAGTGCCATAGCCATCCTCGCCCTCGTATATGTTCTCGGAAATCGGCCGACGAGCAAATTCAGTGTGGGAGATCTGCTTCGCGATCCGGCGCAAGTAGCCGGGCTTCCTTTTTATATCGGGTGCATCTCCAATCTTGGCGTTCTGTGCTGGGCCGCCGGTGCCGGTATTTGCCTGCTTACAGCAGCGGTGCTCAAGCGTGTAAATCCGGCTGATGTGGCTGCCCGGCGATTCTTCCTCCTCGCTGGGTTGCTCACAGCACTGCTGGTGTGTGACGACCTGTTCATGATCCATGAGGAAGCAGGACCAAAATACCTTTTCTCGAAAAAAAGTTTTCTGCATGTTAAAGAGGGTGTCTTCTTCATCGCCTACTTCGTATTCGCCCTCACGTTCCTCTGGCGCTGTCGCTCCACAATCCAGCAACGGACAGACTCTGCACTCTTCTTCCTGTCGCTCCTCTGCCTCGCACTTTCGATTGCCGCTGACAAAGCAGGCCTCAAGCACATCGTCAGCAGCAGGGAAGCCCGCTTTTTCATAGAGGACGGATTCAAATTCCTCGGCATTGCAGGCTGGACACTGTACTTCAGCCGTTCTGCCATCCAGGTAATTCAGCAGGCATTCAGGATGACAGCCTCTTCTCAAGTTCCGGCTTGAGTCGGCATTCCAGCCGGCGTTTAGATTGCTTCAGATTTGTAGAGGATCCCATTCAGCGCACAGGAGCCATCCCATGAACCGGCGCGAATTTATGCGAACGATGAGCGGAGCCGCACTGGCTGCTTCTTTCCCGTATCATCTCTTAGCCGCCGCCACACCGCGGGCAGCCACGGACCGTTTAACGCTCGGCCCGCGCAAAATCCCGCTTTCACGCCTTGCAATGGGCACAGGCAGCAATGGCTGGGGCCGCAATTCAAACCAGACGAGAAAGCTTGGCCTGGAGGGGCTGGCCGCCCACCTTCAGGCTGCCTATGCAGACGGCGTCACCTTCTGGGATGCCGCCGATCAGTACGGCACTCACCCGCACCTGGCGCAGGCGCTGAAGAATGGCGTCCCGCGCGACAAAGTCACCATCATGACGAAGAGCACTTCATCCACTTATAAGGACATGAAGGCGGACATCGACCGGTTCCGCAAAGAACTCGGTACTGACTACCTTGACATACTGCTGCTGCACTGCATGACCGACGCCGACTGGAACGTCAAACGGCGAGGAGCGATGGACGCGATCTCCGAAGCCCAGGAGAAGGGCATCGTCAAATCTCACGGTGTTTCATGTCACTCGCTGGATGCACTCAAGACCGCCGCCGCCGAGCCATGGGTCGAGATCGACCTGGCGCGCATTAATCCCGACCAGGTGCAGATGGACGCGCCACCCGATACCGTGCTGGGGCTGCTCCGGCAGATGAAGGCCTCCGGCAAAGGCGTCATCGGTATGAAGATCCTGGGAGCGGGTAAACTTGCCACCCAGCAGGACCGTGCGCTTCAATACTCACTTGCCCTCGATTGCATCGATTGCTTCACGATCGGAACAGAAAGCCGCGAGCAGTTCCAGGATATCGTAAAGCGCATCCCCGCGGCAAGCACGAGGGGCTGAAGAGCAATCTAACCCGAGATAGGTTGCTGTCTCAGAATTTCGCGGCGTAATTCCAGGATTCCGGCTTTTTGGAATCCGCAGCGCTCAGGTTTTTTTGCACCGAAGGTGCAGCGGAACAAAGCCAAGGGTAAGGATTCCGGCTTTTTGGACTTGGCAGCGCTCAGGTTTTTTGCACCGAAGGTGCAGCGGAACACAGCCAAGGGTCAGGATTCCGGCTTTTTGGAAGCGGCAGCGCTCAGGTTTTTTGCACCGAAGGTGCAGCGGAACACAGCCCAGGGAAAGGAGGCCACGGCTTTTTGTGGCCGACGCAGCCCTGGGTATATCGATCCAATTACATCGCGCCCTGAAGGGGCGCCGGAAA
>JBPCLP010000037.1:0-16640 GCA_051003195.1 Candidatus Sumerlaeaceae bacterium
GCATCTTGCGCGGTAGAGCAGGCTTCCAGCCTGCTGCGAGAAGAAGACTCAATCAGTCCTGGAAGCCCCGGGCAAATACTCGAGCCTTGCGCTACCCAAAGCGGCGGCAAGCCGCGCGCACTCCAAAATCCAGCGCCGAGCCTCCTTAATCAAAATTAATCAAAGCTAATCAAAGCTAATCAAACAATTGCGTCGCTCATTGGCATTTCACGCTTTAAATCAAACAGGCCGATGGGGTAATTTCGCCCTTTGATTTCCGTAATGTTCTGATCATGTGGCCGTGCGCGCTCCATTTGCTCGGCGGCGTGCGCGACTGGGTAGCAGGGGCGACTGCGGTTGGAGGCTATTCAAGTTTTCAAGTTTTTCAAGTTTTTTTCAAGTTTGCGGCGTAGAAGCTTGAAAGGCTTGCAGATAAATCAAGTTGGCGAAAAATGGGTAATTTCGCCACTTGAAAAACGGTAATCCTCGCGTAAGAATTCGCCGGGCCCGTGGATTTCCCACTTCCTTGCGCGATGGGAGGCCTTTTCCGCCAGGCGCCTGGACGTAAAAATGCCACGCGGATTTGGGCGCAGAAGTACCTTTGCCGTCGGTCACGGCGTTCGGGCTGCATAGTTTTCAAAGAACACGTTCAGTTTTACTACGCTGGCAGGTATACACGAGTTGTGGAGGGGGTGTCACTTCCCTGGCGTCACCTTAGCGTGGGCTAAGTCCAATAAAGTCGAAAAAGGTTTTTGGGCTAACGTGCGCTCGTGCGTACTCACAACGTTTCGAGATCGGGAGCTGTTCCCCGATTTTGGTCCCCCGATCTTAATTGCAGCTCTACTTTGTTGTTGGACAATCCCTTCCTGCAAACACTAGAACCCGCCAACACGTTCGCCCGACATTCAAACAGGAGAGGTTAGCCAAGGCCCATGGCGAGAAAAGCACGCACGGCAACACCGGCCGAGGCACGCCCCTACGCGCACCCGGAAGCGGATGTGGCACTGCGCCCCGACGTGGGCACGCAGGCGCAGTTCAAGAAAAAGAAAGCGCCGAAGACCTACCGCTACGATTCCTCACTTTCGCCGGAACTGAATTGGGATAGCCAGAACGGTGCGCGTGGCCTGGGTGAGTGGCTGCTCGCGCGCATCGAAGAAGCCGCCGCGCTGCCCGCGCCGCATCAGTTCTCGCAACCGCAGGAGTTTACGGGGGCGGATGGCGCGGTGCTCGTCCGCGTGGCCGGGTTGCAGGATGCCGTCGCCGCGCTCAAGCGCATCGAGTCCGCCTTTCTTAACTGGACCGGCAAAGCCGAGCGCCTCTCGTTCGATGTCCCTACCCTGCCGCTTTTCGTGCATGAGCGCCTGTCGACCAAGGCGATTATTGAGACGCTCAAAACGCACCGCAAGGACGCCGGGTTTGAACAGGCCGACTTGCTCAGCATGTTTGGCGATCCGCAACATCCCGTCAGCGACCAGGTATTGCGCGCGTACGAGTACCGCGACGACTGGGTCAACCGGATGATCCTCGGCGACTCGCTCGTCGTCATGAACTCGCTGCTCGAATACGAAAGCCTCGGCGGCCAGGTCCAGATGATCTACATGGACCCGCCCTACGGCGTCAAGTTCGGCAGCAACTTCCAGCCGTTTGTGCGAAAGCGCGATGTGAGCCACGGCGACGACGACGATTTTACCCGAGAACCGGAAATGGTGCAAGCCTACCGCGACACTTGGGAACTCGGGCTGCACTCCTACCTGACGTACCTCCGCGACCGGCTACTCGTCGCGCGCGAATTGCTCACATCGAGCGGCAGCATCTTCGTCCAGATTAGCGATGAGAACCTGCACCATGTCCGCGAAGTCATGGATGAGGTATTTGGGGCAGAGAACTGCTGTGGCGTTATAACATTCGTCAAAACGACAGGTTTTACGACCAACTTGCTACCAAAAATATCCGACTATTTGCTGTGGTATTCAAAGGATATCGGACAGGTTAAATTTCGACAAGTATATAGCGGAAAACTTTTGGGCGATCAGGGGACTCAAGAGTATACGAGCGTTGAATTGCCAGATGGGTCACGGCGTTCAATGACGACTGAGGAACGTCAAACTCCGGCATTGATTCCTGCTGGAGCAAGGGCGTTCAGGCTCGACACCTTAGTTTCGCAAGGAGCAACAAGCTCGGGGACAACTGAGTATGCTTTTGGAGGCATAACTTATAGCCCATCGGCTAATTCTCACTGGAAAACCACAAAAGCTGGACTTGATAAGCTGGCGACAATGGAAAGATTGTCGGCACGACAGGTTGGGAAAACTTTGTGCTACGTTCGCTATGTGGATGATTTTGCCGCAGTTGCCGTTGGGAATGTCTGGATGGACATGGCATCAGGTGATAATCAGACTCTCCAAAAGCTTTACGTTGTTCAAACGCTGCCGAAAGTTGTCCAGCGATGCATGCTCATGACGACTGATCCCGGTGACCTTGTATTGGATCCGACCTGTGGCTCCGGCACCACCGCTTACGTCGCCGAACAGTGGGGACGCCGCTGGATCACCACCGATGTTAGTCGGGTGCCCCTGGCACTTGCACGTCAGCGGGTACTGACTGCTACGTTTCCCTGGTACGAGCTGAAGGATGAGTCGCGCGGTCCGGCTGGGGGTTTCGTCTATAAGCGAAAGCAGAACAAGAAAGGCGAAGAGGTCGGCGGCATTGTGCCACACATTACCCTTGGCAGCATTGCCAACGATGAGCCGCCAAAGGAAGAAGTGCTTGTCGACCGGCCCGAAGAAGTCCCCGGCGTTGTCCGCGTCTCGGGCAACTTCTGCGTCGAAGCAACCATCCCCGGACCGGTGGATATGGACCGGGACGGCGAAGACGACCGCGGCGTCGAAGCAGCTGAGGAGCACGCGAGTTTTGTCGACCGGATGATCGAGGTGATCCGGCGCAGTCCGGTGATCCAGATCGGTGGCGGCAAGACGGTAAAGCTGGAAGGCATCCGCGCGCCCGCGAAAACACTTTCGCTTTCCGCCGAAGCCGAAATTAAAAACGGCGAAAGCGCAATGGTCGCCATTCTTTTCGGTCCCCAGAACGGCGCGGTCAGCGAACGGATGGTGCACGAGGCGTTACGCGAAGCCGACCTCAAGCGGTTCACGCACCTCTATGTCATCGGCTTCGCGATCCAGCCGAATGCCCGCGCGCTCATTGAGAACGCGAAGGAGATTTTCTCGCTCGGAGCAACCTACGTACAGGCGACGCTCGACATTACCATGGGCGACCTGCTCAAGAACATGCGTTCGTCGCAGATTTTCTCGGTGTGCGGTCTGCCGGACGTAGGCATCGCCCCAACGAAAGACGGCAAATTCCAGGTCACGCTGCTGGGTCTCGACACATTCGACCCGTCCACGATGGAAAGCCGCAGCCTGCCGGGCGACGACGTACCCGCGTGGTTCCTGGATACGGATTACAACGGACTCTGTTTCCACGTGAGCCAGGCGTTCTTCCCCCGCACCAGCGCATGGGAAAGCCTGAAAAAAGCCCTGAAGGCCACGCACGAAGAAAGTGTATGGGATCACCTCGCCGGCACCACCTCCGCTCCCTTCGAACCCGGCGAGCACAAGACCATCGCCGTAAAGGTGATCGACGATCGTGGCAATGAGCTGCTGGTAATTAAGGCCCTGAAGGAAATCCCGTGATAACTCGAGTCCGGCTTAATAACTTCAAACGCTTTGAAGAGCAGACCTTCGATTTAAGTGATCACATCGTGCTCGCAGGACCAAACAATAGCGGCAAATCGACTTTAATCCAAGCCATAGCAGTTTGGCAGCTTGCGCTGCAGCGATGGATTCAAAGACGAGGCGTGCAGCCAAAAGCGAAGGAACGAACCGGAATACCAATCACCAGGAAAGATTTCAGCGCAATCCCTCTTAGGGACATGAAGCTCCTTTGGAAGGACAATTCTACCTCACTTACTAAGGACGAACTAAAAGAAGGACAAAAGCTCGGTTGGCCGAAGTTTATGGAAATTGGCCTAGAGGGAATTGGCAGCAACGGCCAATGGGAATTGGCCTTTCAATTTAAGCACCAAAGCAGTGAACAAATATACATCAAACCCATTGGTGCAGCGGCTGAACGAATTCCAGATGATGCCGTTGAAATGCGCGCTGTCCATGTGCCACCTTTTAGCGGGATAGGAGCAGAAGAAACGCGCTACGACGGCCCCTATCAGGATTTGTTAATTGGCCAAGGAAAGCCTGGAGACATACTCCGCAATCTACTGCTGGAGGTGTTTGATGCAGAGTCTAAAAATGGAACCGAGAAGCCGTGGACCCAGCTTGTCGAACATGTCGAAGAGATGTTCGGTTATCGGCTACTTCAACCCCAGTATACCGGGCGACCATTTATTATTTCTGAGTATTTACCGAACATTCCCGCAGACAATAAAGGTGATGGTGGACTACCGCGATTCGATGTTTCATCCGCCGGCAGCGGATTCCATCAGGTTCTGCTACTACTCGCGTTTTTTTATGCTCGTCGCGCATCTGTATTACTACTTGATGAACCTGACGCGCACCTTCATGTCATTTTACAGCGCCAAGTCTACGAGCGATTACGCAGTGTGGCGGCGGAGCGCGGCTGTCAGCTCGTAATTGCAACACACTCCGAAGTACTGATTGATGGGACAAGTCCCGACCGTATCGAGTCCTTTTACGGGGAGCCACACCGCTTAATAAATGATGTGGAAAGAGATCAGGTCCGGGAAGCACTTAAGCGAGTTACCGCAATGGAGTTACTCTTGGCAGAAAAAGGCCAAGGAGTATTGTACGTGGAAGGTAACACGGATTTGACGCTGCTGTCTGCATGGGCGCGAGTCCTCAACCATCCGCTGGCCGAATGGTTTCGCGCCCGTGCGTTTGTTCATCCGCTGCGTGGCAGTGATCCTCGCGAAGCGAAGGGCCATTTCTTCGCGTTGCGCGGTGTTCGTCCGCACCATGGCGGATTTCTGCTGCTGGATAGCGATAACCGTGATTTACCCGACCGGGAAGTTACCGCACAAGGTCTTCAAATCGGGCGATGGATCCGTTACGAGGCCGAAAGCTACCTGATGCATCCTGATGCTCTGGTGCGCTTCGTCTCCAGGCACTTATGCAAGGAAGACGAGCCCGACTTAATCACGATTCCAGCTGCCGACCAGGCAATGAATTATTTGCGCGATCAACTTCCTCCTGCGTTTTTTAGAGACCCACTATCGGATCATGAATTTCTAACAGGACTTCCGGTGAGCAAAGGTCTGCTGCCTGCCTTTCTCCAAGCTGCTGGTATAGATTTGCCCAAACGAGACTATTACCTGATTGCTGAGGCCATGCGACCTGATGAGGTCTCGCCTGAAGTCCGGCAAATGCTTGATACAATCGCAGGTGCCCTAGGTGTGAGTACGTGAGCGGCATCGAAGTCGACAAGCCGATCATCAATTCGCCTTACATTGAGCCACAACAGCACTGGCTGATAAAGGAAGGCGAAACGCCAAAGCTTTTGCCCGGGCGGCGTAAGTCGGTTTATTATTTCCGGCCGCCGAACTCGGAAATGAAAGGCGCTGGAATTCAGATCGAGCTGAAGCTCGTCAACCTGATCCGCGAGCGCGTCGCGCAGTGGCGGGCGGAAGGTTACCCCAATGCCACCGCAATGACCCTCGACTTGCTGAAATACTGGAGGCGCGACGGACGTCCCCAGCTTTTTTACGCGCAGCTTGAGGCGGTTGAAACGGTCATCTTTCTGGTGGAGGCGAGGTCAAACCTGCTACAGGGCTTAACCATTCCTCTGGATGAACCCTCGGAGGATGCGCGTGCAAATGGCATCCGCGCGTTCACCCGCTACGCATGCAAGATGGCCACGGGAACCGGCAAGACTACGGTCATGGGAATGCTGGCGGCCTGGTCGATTCTCAATAAGATCAATCACCGCGCAGACAGCCGCTTTTCCGACGTCGTTCTCGTTGTCGTTCCAAACGTAACTATTCGTAATCGCGTGCAGGAACTGGACCCGAATCTCGGTGAGGCTAGTCTCTATCGTACACGTGACCTTGTGTCCGAACATCTGATGAACGATATGCGCGCCGGGCGTGTGTTGGTTACCAACTGGCATATTTTTGAACGACAGATTTCACAAGCGGGCGGCGTAAGCGCGAAGGTGGTAAAGACTGGCCAGCCTAAAGCCGTGACTGAAACCATTCACATTGGTGCGAAAACGACAACTGCGCGAGGTAAGCGATATCTGTCCCTCGACGACTACAATCACCAGACTGCCGCGGGGATACTTGAAGTTCGGTCAGAGAATCGTGATGATAAGGGCAACCTGAAAGGTGCGGTCGTCGAGTCGATTAAGCGCGTAGAGTCGGATACTGCATGGCAGCAGCGCGTACTGGGACGGGATGTGGGCGGAAAAAAGAACATCCTCGTCATGAACGACGAAGCGCACCACGCATACCGCCTGAGGCCCAAAGCTGAGGAAGCGGAAGCGGAGGATGAGGAAGAGGAAGAAGAAGAAGACCAGATCCAAGCCAAGGAAGCGACCGTCTGGGTCGACGGACTCGACCTCATCCACAAGCATCGCGGCATTAACATCTGCGTCGATCTTTCGGCGACTCCGTACTTTCTCGGCGGCATCGGCGGGCGCGATGCCAACAAGCCATTTCCGTGGGTGGTTTCCGATTTCGGGCTGGTTGACGCCATTGAATCCGGACTTGTTAAAATTCCGCAGATGGCGGTGCGCGACACCACAGGCGATTTGATCCCCGGATACTTCAATGTGTGGGAATGGATATTACGCAGGCTGACCGCTGCGGAGCGAGGCGGGAAAAAAGGTAGCCCCAAACCCGAAGCCATTCTGAAGTATGCACACACACCGATAGCGATACTGGGCGGGGATTGGGAAACATGGCTAAAGGAATGGGCTGATAAACCTGACGAGCCTCGCCCGCCTGTGTTTATTCTTGTCGTCAAAAACACTGCAATTGCGAAAGTATTATACGAGTGGCTTGCAGAAGGAAAAGCGCCGGCAAATATTCCACCGTCGAAGCTGGATGAGTTCCGCAATAACGGGCGTCAGGTAACTATCCGCGTGGACTCCAAAGTAATCCACGAGGGCGATACAGAAGGCTCGAAGGGTGACGAGGTCCGCTGGATGCGGATTACTTTAGATACAGTCGGGTTGGTATCGTGGCCGACTGATTCCCTGGGTCGACCCATTTACCCGCAAGATTTTGAAGCATTATCTAAAAAATACGACAGGCCGTTACATCCGCCCGGCAGGGACATCAGGTGTATCGTTTCCGTGGGGATGCTAACTGAGGGATGGGATTGCCGGACGGTCACTCACATCGTGGGCGTACGTCCGTTCATGTCGCAGTTGCTTTGCGAGCAGGTGGTAGGACGCGGGCTTCGGCGTGCATCGTATGAAGTCGGTGACGATGGATTAATGACCGAGGAAGTGGCACGCATTTTTGGCGTTCCGTTCGAAATCATTCCGTTCAAGGCGGACCCCAAGGGGGCAGCCCCCCGGCCAAAGCCGAATCTTGTGCAGGCGCTACCTGAGCGCGCGCATTTGGAGATTAAGTATCCGCGGGTGGAAGGATACGTGCAGGCGGTGAAGAACCGAGTAACTGTAAATTGGGATAAAGAACCGGTCGTCACAATTGATCCCGGAAACATCCCGCCCGAAGTACAGATGAAGGCTGCGTTGCCGAACAACGAGGGAAGACGTTCGCTTATCGGAGGACCTGGCAAGCTGGAGAGTGTTTCGCTGAATCCTTTCCGAAGTGGCAGGCGTGTGCAGGAACTTGTTTTCGAACTGGCCACGGCTCTGACACGTGACTGGATCAACGTGCGCGGTTCGGAATTACCGGCTCACGTGCTGTTCCCGCAGATGGCGACAATAGCGGGTCGGTTTATTAAGGAGAAGGTTGAAGTGCTGCCGCCCGGTGAAAAAGTAGACTTGTTCTTATCCCCATACTATGGCTGGGTTATAGAGAAGCTGGTGGAAGCAATTCGACCCGATACAGATTCAGGCGAATCGCCGGAACTGCCGCAATACGAGCTAAACCGTGGGCCCGGCTCGACCGCTGATGTGCACTTCAACACGAGTAAAGACGTACGGGATGTAGTGAGAAGTCATCTGAACCGTGTCGTAGCGGACACTTTAAAGTGGGAGCAGGCCGCTGCATACTACATCGACACGCATCCGAAAGTGGAGAGCTTTGTCAAAAACGATCACCTGGGCTTTGCGATTCCTTATTTTCACAATGGTGAGTTGCACGATTACCTACCCGACTTCATCGTTCGTTTCACTGACGTCCCCAGTTTCCACCTGATTCTGGAAACCAAGGGTCATGATCCGCTGGAGGGCATCAAGCGCGACGCCGCACTTCGATGGGTGACTGCAGTCAATGCTGAAGCTAGTTATGGGAAATGGGACTACCAAGTTGCAAAGAAGCCAACCGAAGTCGTTGGGATCTTGGAGCAGTGTAGTCTAAAGTATTCCAACTAGATCTGTAGATCTGTTTGGGTTGGAGATTTGGGTTCAACTCCCGATCAGTTTCTTTTCATGGCCGCGGCTGCCCGGCGACTGTTGCCGAAACCTGTGCACTTTAACGAAACCCCTGCACTTTACGGTGCTCTAAGGGTCTCTAAGGGGTCCTGCGGGAATACCATTAGCCAAAAGCCTGTGCTACACAGGTCGTCATAATGATAAAACAAACGCAGTTTCCCGACCCCGCAAGCAGCGCGAGCGACGCCCCAGTCGCCGCCGCCGACTCCGTTTGACGGGACAGGTTATCTGTTTTTGGATTTTGTGAGCGGGTACTTTACACATATTTCAAGCGCACTCCGGGTCTGACGCGTTCTCTACTTTGATTTTCAGCACCTGATCAAATTCATTATAGTACTCCCATTTCAGTGCGTCTTCAATCTCCGGGTGCTTTGCGTCGTTATTTCGATCCAGGAACACCACATCAACAGAGTAGCAGTCCTACCCTGCGCCGTGTGGAGAACTCTTTTCTCCTGCCCATATTCCTTAGCATGGATGTCCGCGAGTTCGGAATCTATTGAAGGGAGTTCCGGTTGCCTTCCCATTTTCTGCGGTTAGCCTCCCGCGAGCACAAACGCCTGAAATCACGACAAAACTCTATTGTGGGACGGAAATAATGACAAACCAAATCCTGCGTCTCGTCACCCTGCTCACATTGGTTCTCCTCAATGATATGCAGGCGGCTTGGGCGGTGGCGGCAACATCGCTGGCGGGTAGTTGGAGGTTCGAACTGGATCGGGAAGACACCGGGCTAAAAGATCGCTGGTTTGAGCGAGTCCTCCCGCTGAGCATCGAACTACCAGGCGCGTTGCAGAACCAGGGGTTTGGCGATGATATCGCCGTCAATACCAGGTGGACAGGTGATGTCGCTTCCGACCGCTGGAAGAACCGGCCCGAGTACGAGAAATATCGGCAACCCGGAAATATCAAGGTGCCGTTCTTTCTCCAGCCGCAGAAACACTATGTGGGCACGGCCTGGTATCAGCGCGATATCCAGATTCCGGAAACCTGGACAGGCAAACGAGTGGTGCTGACTTTAGAACGGCCGCACTGGGGGACGCATGTGTGGCTGAACGATCAGCTGATTGGAACAACCAACAGCCTCTGCACACCGCACGTGTACGAGCTTGGCGTGAACCTTCGGCCCGGGAAACACAACCTGACTCTCCGCGTGGATAACCGTGTCCTCGTCGAAGTAGGTGATTGGGCGCACAGCGTGAGCGATCACACCCAGGGAAACTGGAATGGGATCATCGGAAGGATCGAAGTCAGTGCAACGGAACCAGTGTGGATCGACGCTGTGCAGGTTTTCCCGGAGTTCCCTTCGGAGCTGCAATTCCCGCTGAAATCAGGCTGCAAACTGCGGGTCCAGGTGGAAGTGGGAAATCGAACCGGAAAGCCGTTTCCGGCATCGCTTCAGCTCAATCCTGGCGGACCGCAATCAACCGTCGCGCTTGAAGCCAGCGTGGTCGTTCCTCCGGAGGGGCTGACGCATGAGTTTGTTGTTCCCGCTCTGGCCGGCCTCCAATTGTGGGATGAATTCACGCCTTCGCTATGCGATTTGGATGTCCGATTAGTTTCCAACGGCGAAGGAAACAGCCGGGGCCGGGAAACCGACCGTTACCAAGTTCGCTGGGGTGCCCGTTCCATTACTGGGGCCAACAGGCAGTTCTTCGTCAACAGCCGGCCCGTCTTCTTCCGGGGCACTCTCGAATGCTGCATCTTTCCAAAGACAGGTTATCCGCCGACGGATGGGGCGTCGTGGGAGCGCATCATCCGTATCTGCAAGGAGCACGGGCTCAATCATATGCGATTCCACTCGTGGTGTCCGCCGGAAGCGGCCTTCACTGCTGCCGACGAACTGGGCTTCTACTTTCAGGTGGAGTGCGGCGCCTGGACCCACCCCGGCAACGGTACGCCCATCGACCAGTGGCTTTACGACGAGAGCCGGCGAATCGTGCGCGCCTATGGAAATCATCCATCGTTCGTGCTGCTGACTCACGGCAATGAACCGCACGGGCCGAACCGCGAAAAGTACCTGGCGCAGTGGGTCGAATACTGGAAACACGATGGGCGCTTTCTCGTCACCAGCGGTTCTGCGTATCCACAGTTACCTGAGAACCAGTATCATGTCTACCACGCTTCGCGCGGGCCGCATGGATGGCTTGGAAAGGATTACCGCAAGGACGTCGAGAAGCTCGACGTGCCTGTCATCGTGCACGAGATGGGTCAGTGGTGCGTCTATCCAAACTTCGATGAGGTAAGCAAATATACCGGTCCGCTGAAACCGAAGAATTTCGATATCTTCCGCGACTCGCTTGAGGCGCATGGAATGCTCGACCAGTGGAAGGATTTTCTTCAGGCCTCGGGAAAGCTCCAGGTGCTTTGTTATAAGGAGGAGATGGAAGCCGCTCTCCGCACACCCGGAATTGGCGGAATTCAGTTGCTTGATCTGCACGACTTCCCGGGACAGGGGACGGCGCTGGTCGGAGTGCTCGATCCTTTCTGGGAAGAGAAGGGATACGTAGAACCGGAGGAGTTCCGCCGCTTCTGCAGCTCCATGGTGCCGCTGGCCAGGCTTCTGAAACGTAACTGGACCACGACCGAGACGCTGACATGTGACGTCGAACTGGCCAATTATCGCAGCGCTCCGATCCCAGACGCTGGAACGACTTGGAAACTGGTCGCACAGAACGGAAAGGTCGCGGCGCAGGGCGAGTTTCCGGACAAGGATCTGCCTCTCGGCCAGAACATTGCGCTGGGGAAGATCAGCGCCGATCTTGCCAATCTCAATGCCCCCAACATGTATTGCCTTGAAGTAGCCGTTGCAGACGGTGCCGGAAATCCTCTCGCACGAAACGACTGGAATGTCTGGATCTATCCGGCGGCACCATCGACCCCACTGACGACAGATCTGATGGTAACTTCATGGCCGGATGAAACCGCATTCGAAAAGCTGGAGGCGGGCGGTAGTGTAGTCCTGTTTGCTAACAAGCTCTCAAGCATGCATCCCAAACTGCATTTTGAACCGATCTTCTGGAACCGCTACATGTTCCACACGCAGCCGCAGCAGACACTTGGCCTTCTCTGCCAGGCAAAACATCCAGCCCTGGAGCAATTTCCCACAGAATCCTTTCAGGACTGGCAGTGGCAGGACATCGTTACCCACGCGCGCGGGATGGTAATGGACGATCTCCCCAAAGCCTTGCGGCCCATTGTGCAGCCCATCGACGACTGGAATACAAACCGCAGGCTGGGCCTGCTTTTCGAATGCCGGGTCGGAAAAGGAAAACTACTGGTGTGTTCCGCAGACCTGGACAAGGAGCTCGACCAGCGCCCGGCAGCGCGCCAGTTGCGCAACAGCTTGCTGACGTATGCTGCGGGCGAGCAGTTCAATCCTAAGGTGGAGGTCGCAAAAGACGATCTCCGCAACATGCTCGAGCGCAACAGATCCTCGAAGCTGCTCCGCCTCGGTGCAACCATACTATCCGTCAACAGCGAAGATACCGCGAGCGGGAACGTGGCAACGAACGCCATCGACGGCGATGTCGAAACGATATGGCATACCCGGTGGCAGCCGATCGCCGATCCCATGCCGCACCAGCTTGCCATCGATCTTGGCCGGGAGATCGTCCTCAAAGGGTTCACCTATCTCCCCCGTCAGGAAATGAGCAATGGCCGCATTGCCGATGTCGACATCCTGTGCAGTGTAGATAACAAAGACTGGGACTGGATTAAATCAGTTAAATGGCCCGACTCCGGCGAGCTTCAGTCCGTACAATTCAAACAACCGATCAAAGCGCGTTATCTGAAGTTGGTCACCAAGGCCGAAATAAACGGAAAACCTTTCGCCTCGATTGCCGAACTCGATGTTCTCATGGACGAGTAAGGCCGGGCAGCGTGAAGTGATTGCCATTTCGTAAAAGCGCCGCTCGGACGTGCGGATATCCTGGAAATGCCCGCATCTTTACCAGCGGACGCTCTTCAAGCGAGTTTTCTATGAGTCCGGAAGCTGTCCCCGGGACACCGGGCGGATTTAGTCCATTGTGAATCGGGAAAGGGTGACAGGAACCGCCGTCACAACAGTTACAGATCGGCCGTAGCGGGGATCGCCCGACCCAATAAAACCTTCTGTTCCGTTGTTTGCTGACATTTCGTAAATCAGCCTCTTCTGCCCGATTCCGGGTGGCGTCGTCATCGCCACCTGCATCACCAGCGCATCGCCGGGTGAAACGTTTCGTGGCAAAGGATAATAAACAGGACTACTGAACACATCGCCAGTGGCCAGTTCCATCAGAAGTCCAAATGTGCCGCCTGCGCCGCCGGTCCAGGTGTCCCATCCATCGTTTCGCACTGCTATCTCCACAGTGTACGAAGTGTTTTCCTGTACGGGTTGCGGCAAAGTATCAAACAAGTAGCTGGCACGGCGGTTATTGCTGCTTCCCAGATGCACACGAGCCATGTAGGAATAGGTCTGAGGATCGCAGAAGACGTAGTTCATATCCGGGCGCCCGAAGCTGAGCTCAGCATTGAGATTCGCGTAGTAGCTTACGTGCTGCAAAATGGACCGAAACATGAGAAACTGCGTGGTGCCAGGAATGCCGAATGAATGCACGGGAGTGACATCCTGCGCAATCACTCCGCTCAGATCGCTGTTGTGTTCGAACACCGGCATGCGATTCTGTAGATGTACCCCTGCACCGCTTGCCTGCGGAATAATACCATCCGCCGAGAAGCTTTCGTACAGTTGCTCTGCTGCGGAAGTGATGGGCCCGGCTGATCCATTGATGACAAATCCGGTGAAGCTCATCCCAAAATTCTGGAAGTAATCTCGACAATGCCTCTGCCACTGCGCGACTCCAGATGGCAGACCCGACGGAACGCGAGGTGCAAATAACTGCGTCGGGTTGACATATCCCGCGCCGGAGTCGCCGGAAACAAAATAGTCGCTGGCCCTCCTGGTGCGGTAAGCATATTCAAAGAACATCGCTGCGCGATTGCTGAGATTCGGATTGACCGCCCATCCCATATTAACGCTTCCACGAACCGGGGAATCCCACCTGGCGGGCATCGCATTTGTAACCCATGCCGCTGCATCGTAGTCGCCGACATAATGCAGCACGTAGGTGGCAGTGGCAGCTGTGTCCGCATTCGTCAGCAGCCCTGCTTTGCGCAGCTCTTCCGGCATTGGCGGTAAAGGCTGCGAGTAGCGTTCAGGCAGTGGCATTTGCGCATAGGCTGAAGCGTTGGCCATGGTGCTGATGCCGGGCGCGTCCGCATCCACGTACGAATTGTACGACGAGAGAAGCTTGGACGTCTCAAATTCTGAGGCTACGGGGGTATGGCTGCCGCCGGCGCCACTGTAATTTGTATATTTGAGGGGCCATGGCGTGAATCCGCCGGTATGGATGAAACCATTACCCGTTATCTTCTGTGCCGCGGTGAGGTAAATTTCCTTAAGGGTGTTCAAGTCGGTGCCAAGCGCCTGAGTGAGATCGTCCACTGGTTTTTCATCTCCCCATGGCGACAGATCCCAGAAGAATCCTTTCTTTGATACAAAGTAATCGTGGTTGTTCAATGTGTGAATCTCAGGATGACTCGCAGCTAAGCCAATCCAATATGCATCGACGTAGTAGCCCATTACGTATGGATTGCATAGATCCGTCTTCAGATACTTCTCCATTGCCCAGATATACGCATCGCATTTAGTACTGCCGCTCGATGGACGAGTGGTGTCCGGAATAATTCCCACCCCGGTGAACTTTCCAAGCAGGTCCACAACCACGGGCAGCTGTGGCCCCGTAGTGACGAGCTGGTAGTACAACGAGCCCGGCAGAGGATCATAGCGCACCGGCACAAGGTTTAGCGCACCGGCCACTGTCGATGCAACATTAGAGGTCGCATTAACAGCAGGGTCCCAAACCACTGCTCCATTAATGGACGGACGGAACTGATTCACCAGCGAGACAATGTTCGCAATCGGTTGCAGTGTTTTGTTCGCGAGCCACCCTTCCGGCTCGCGGAGTCGGTTAAGCCAGTAATTATCGACGCCCTGCGCCACCTCTCCGCCCTGTACAAAGTTAGCGAAGAGCTGGGGTTGCGATCGATTTACAATTCCCTGCAGAACACTGGCCAGGTGCAGATGCTGAAAACGCACGTCCGCTGCGAGCGACCGGGCGTAGTTAAGGTCGTAGGTGTACAGGATTCCTGGCGGCTGCGGCAATGGCTGCACACGAAAAGGGGCTACGCGCGAGCTCCACCCGCTCCAGACGCCCAGCGCCCGAATTCGGGCATGCGCATAGAGAGTTGTGTCGACTGGAAGTTGTACAGAGGGGGTTGTGTATTTATCCGCGCTGCTTACAATTCCAGAGTCCCAGATTACGGAACTGGCAGTTGTTTCTCCAGTGGTAACCAGCACCTGATAGCCGTCGGAGTTTTCCCCGCGCCATTCTATTCTCGGCGTGCGGGTTGTGGTATAACCCACGGGCAGGGCCAGCACAGGGGCATCGGGTTGGTACTCCATGAGAGAAGCGTCATCGAAAATAATCTCGCCGGTACCATTCACTCGAAACGAGATGTTACACAGGGCGGCACCGGCTTCGGCAACAAAGAGCCTGGTGTATGGCATGTAGGTCCGGCTGAGAAGGTTGGTTCCACCATGCTCGAAGCCCAGATAAGTTCCCGATGAGTTGTACACAGGGACGGCAAATGATAAAGGGCTGGAGGTATTGCTCTTGGCCCACACTGTTGCCCGGTAAGCCTTTCCAGCCTGAATGGGCACACGCAGTGACGGAGTATCCTTGTCGACAGCAGAATCCCCGGAACCATTGTTACGCTGCAGTCGGATTGCTTTCGTGCCGGTGTGTGCGTCGGTGATGGCACTGCAGGAGGCGCTTGCGCCGCCCACGGCAAAATAGCGCCATGATGAGAATGTGGCGACCGTATTGCTACCAGCGGAGAAGTTGCCAGCCAGTTCAAAACCTCCATCGGCCAGGAGCTCCGTGGCAGCAGTACTTCTCGAACAGAGACTACTGAGGCAGGCAATAACTGCTGCTAAAGCAGTCATCCTTCCTACAGATAGAATGCGTATGAGTGGGAAGAAGTTGCGCCCGGATTTTAACATCAACGGTGCCCTGCTATTGGTAACCATCAGCTCACGTCTCTGTACTTCAGGTGCATAGGCAGCAGGGGGCTGTTCCGCTATAAAGGAGCAGTGTACCGCGTACGCAGTCTGGATGGATGTATTGGCAAGGTTGCATTTCATTCGCAATCGATTGCTAACCGGCTCGGGATTTTGAGGGACTCCATGATAAGGATCACTGGGTTGGAGAAAGGAGTTCTCCACGCGGCCTGGATTGTGATATCGCGCGTAAAAGGGGCGGCGTGGGCGACTGGGTAGCACGGGAGACTGCGGTTGGAGGCTTTCAAGTTTTCAAGTTTTTCAAGTTTTTTTCAAGTTTGGAGCGTAGAAGCTTGAAAGGCTTGCAGATAAATCAAGTTGGCGAAAACGGGGTAATTTCGCCACTTGAAAAACGGTAATCCTCGCGTAAGAATTCGCGGGGCCGTGCATTTCCGGCTTCCTTGCGCGATGGGCCGCTTTTTTCCGCCAGGCGCAAGGACGTAAAATGCCACGCGGATTGGGCGCAGAGGTCCCTCTGCCGTCGGTTAGGGCGTTTCGGGCTGCATAAGTTGTCAAAGAACGTGCTCAGCTTTACTACGCTGGCAGGTATACACGAGTTGTGGAGGGGGCGTCACTTCCCGGGCGTCACCTTAGGGTGGGCGAAGGCCAATAAAGTCGAAAAAGATTTTCGGGCGAACGTGCGCGGGTGCGCGCCGAGTAACTCCGGATGAGGGCCCTTGCTCGACGTGCCAGGCTGGGCAACAAGCAAATTCGGCAAAACATTAACGTATTTTACCACAGAGGCACAGAGACACAGAGTATGCACCGAGTTGCTTATTGTGCAGAATGGGGGAAGAACCTTGACAAGTTGCAGAGGTTTTTTCCTCTGGGAAAGCTCTGAGTCTCTGTGCCTCTGTGGTAAGGGGCGGGCTAAGTGCCTTCTGTGAGAAGTTTGATCGTCGAGCGT
>JBPCLP010000038.1:0-27274 GCA_051003195.1 Candidatus Sumerlaeaceae bacterium
GACGGCGGAGGCGAACGTGCCGCTGCCGGTGCCCAGCAGCACCGAGACGTTGGCGGAGTTAAGGTTTGCCGCGGCGAGGTCGGCTTTGCCGTCGCCGTTAAAGTCGCCGATGGTCACGGAGTAAGGGCTTGTTCCCACGGTGTAGTTGACGGCGGAGGCGAACGTGCCGCTGCCGGTCCCCAGCAGAACCGAGACGTTGTTGGAGATATAATTTGCCGCGGCGAGGTCGGCCTTGCCGTCGGCGTTGAAATCGCCGGTGGTCACGGAGGCAGGCTGTGTTCCCACGGTGTAGTTGACGGCGGAGGCGAACGTGCCGCTGCCGGTGCCCAGCAGCACCGAGACGTTGATGGAGCCATTGTTCGCCGTGGCGAGGTCGGCTTTGCCGTCGCCGTTAAAGTCGCCGGTGGTCACGGATATACAATCCACTCCCGCCGTAAATTGGGTTGCCGCGCCGAAGCCGCCCGCGCCGTTACCCAGAAATACCAAGATAGTGGTTCCGCCCATGTCACTGCCGGTTGCCATATCGGCGATTCCATCGCCATTGAAGTCCGCGACCGTGATTCCACGCGGCTTCGGTCCTGTCGCGTAGTTTACCGCCGAGGCAAAGTTGACACTGGCCGCGCCGGCGGAGTTAGCTAATAGGAGAGAGAGACAGATAGAGATAGAGAGAGAGAGCGAGAGAGAAGCGGTCCGCAGACGGCTAAAACCATTGAGGTTAAACATGGTACAACACCCTTTCGCTCGTCCAAGCGAAGGGCACGAACCGAGCAGTTAATTTATGTTTTTCCTGTTGGCGCCGTGCTCGCGCGCAGACGTATCCATATGCAATGGATGCGGTGCACCTGTGCCCGGGCCAAGAAAGCATTATTCTAGAAACCGTCGCGGAAGAATAGCAAGACAATTGCGACAACGCGGGAAAATGGCGGGGTTACGCGGGGCGCTCTATAACTTCAGGCGCATCCACACCAGCAGGTTCGCGCATGACTCAAGGCCGTGGTGGGGCGCTAGCCCTTCCACGTAAGGCTCTTTCATCCTCTGCTACTTATCGTTTACTGGCGCTTTCTCCCCGATTTTCCCCCGCTTTTCTAAGAGGAAAAGTGTCAGAGATCCACAAGCTGTTATCGTAGGAGTACCATGGATTAGTCGGTTACCACAGTGTACCCGGCAGGTGCGGAGTAGCTGGTTTGAACCCGACCGCCCTCTTTGCGCCAGCGGAAATCAACGAATCCATCTTTAAGTGGCATGCGGCCATTGCACCACTGCAGCTCATTGGCCGGGACTCGCAGGCGAACGCGCTTGTTGATTGTGTCGACAGACGCGATTCCCAGTACGTCGCGATAAATCGTGTGTACGACATGCGCTCCAAAGCCGTGATTGAGGCTCGCGAAGTCGGTGTCATTTTCCCAGATGGTACCGCTCTTGTCGGCCATAGCGAGGTTGTAGAACACCAGCTCCCGGGGCAATTGCGGAGTTTCCCCGAAGCGGCCAAGCAAATCGATACGCATCATGTTACCGATAAACGCATTTGCCTTCGCCACTTCCGGAAAACCGTTTGCGGCACGGCCGGGGCCAAACTTATCACGCAGTGTTTGCCACAGCTCGGCATGCGTTTGCGGTGTTGCCAGGTCGAAGAAGAATGCAAAGTACTGGCACACCTCGCTCATATTAGACTGCCGTTCGAGCCTGGCGCCCTGCCGCTTTGCGTTATCCACGAAGAACTTCCCATTGAAGGATTGTTTCCGGATCGTCTCCCGGATGGCCGAGGCGGCAGTAGCCAGGTCGTCGCGGCCATACAAGCGTCCGGCGGCATCGAGAGCGCCTGCGTACAGCATGTTCGTCGGGTAGTTCACATCCTGCGTGAACTCATTCGCCTTTGACCACTCGACAAAAACCCAGCTGTCGAGTTTCTCCAACAGACCATCCGAATTACGGTACCGCGCCAGGAAATTAAACAGGTTCATAACGCGGGACTCCAGTGCGCCCAAAAGCTTTCGATCACCGCTTCGCTTGTAGTATTCTTCAAGCTCGATTACGAACCACATGGCCCAGTTTGGAATGTAGACGCCGTCATTGTGATCGGCTGGATAACACATGGGCAGCATGCCATCGGGCAAATGGGCGAACTTTTCCGGCAATGCAAAATTCTCCAGGAAATTCCGCTCCACGTCCGTACGGCCCGTTAAGTCGCCGGCCGCGCGTGCAGTGAAAAAGCTATCGCACAACCAACCCGCTCGCTCTCGCGATGGGCAGTCCATGAAGATATCAACGGAGTTTTGCCGGAACGTCTGGCGACCCGCCTCGAAGATCCGCTGAAGTCGCTCATCGCTGCACGCAAACGTCGCCTCCCATGCCGTGTCGTTGGCATACTCCCGCAGTGCCACTTCGCGCAAAGTGCATGTTCCCTCAAGCGCAAGAACGCGTAAGTAGCGAAACGTGTGCGGTTCCAGGAATTCGACAGTATACGCGCCGGGCCCCACGTCGTATCTCACCGCACCAACCATCCCAAGCCGAAGCGCGTCCACCGAACCTTCTCTCAGCAGTTCGTCGAAAGAAAACAGCAACGTCGTGGAAGTGTCGCACTCGAAAGATGCGCCCCCAAATCCTGTAAGATTCTGTCCAAAGTCGAAGATTACGAACTGTGAGGTGGCCAGGCTGACTGGCCGAGTTACGGTAGCCGCCGATTGCTGGGTAAGCGAGGTGGACGATGCGCTCATATTCTCCGCCAGGTCGCGCGAGAGAACGACGGCCAGTTCGTCTTCACGAAAGCCGACCAGCTTTGGACCTGTTTCGGTCAGCGAGCGATCTCGAAAAGGACTGCGCTCCATGGCAGTACGTGAGGAGATACCTTCGGAGACAATTGCCACGGGCTGAATGCGTCGAAACCTCGGGTACGGTACTCCGCGTGGCAGAAGGTTCTTTGCTGAGGTGGTCTCAAGCGGCTGTGCACCAAAAGCTGCGCCAGGGTCCGCCCGCCATTGATCATAGCCCGGCTGCAAAATGTACGCTTCAGCGAAAGGCCGCTGGAAGCTTGTACGCTGAACCTTTTGAATGCGCTCGCTCAGCGCTCGCCCCTCAAAGCCCGCAGCGCCTTTGCCGCCCGTGTGCGCAACAACGTTGCCGTCGACCACAATCTCAGCCTGAACAAACGACGGCTGATTAATCAGGTAATAGCTGTTCGAGTTGTATCCCGCGACCTCAAGGGCGACCACATTTATGCCTGGCCGAAGAACTGAATCCAGTTCCCATTCATCGACACGATAGAAGCCATGTGCGGCTCGCGCAGGTCCGTGACCGACAAATTTCCCGTTTACGAGTGCACGATAAATGCTAGAAGCCGTGACGCGAAGTCTCACTTGTTTTGCTTCGTCTCGTTCGAAGGAAGCGCGAAACCCGGCAAACACGTTGAGCTCCGTGCTGCGGCCGCTCAGCCATACCGGCTCTGCCCTGATGAACTCTGCCGCATCACCCGTAGACTCAACTAACATGAGCGCTGCTGATAGAATCGTAACTGCAAAGCGAAGCATCCGTGTCTCCCCAGTTCTCGGCTCAGCTGCCAGGCTCTTACTGGTGCCTGATCTTCACGATGGTCTGAGTGCGAGCCGATTCGTAAATGGCGTCCATTAGTCTGCTTTGGATCAATCCCGTCTCGGGCGTGGTTTGCGGCTTCGCCCGCCCAAGGATTGCGTCGATAAAATTGTCAGTCGCCGTCTGCTCGTCGCCAGTCAGGCTCGGCTCAACCTGCCCCTTGTCGCGTTCGAAAACGCGGATCCATGCGCCAGCCCAGCCATCGATTTCCACCCGTCCGTTCTCGAAGACGAAGACCATGCCTGCGCCATCGGGAGTGCTGTTACCCGATATACTGATGGAAGCCAGCGTACCATCTTCGAACCGGATCGACACGACACCATTAATGTCCACGGCTGTATCGAGGTTATCGACGAACGCCGCAACTTCAGTGACCGGCTGCTCAATGCTCCAGACCAGGCTGTTAAACAGGTGCGCGCCACTATCATACATCTGTCCTCCGCCGGAAAGGGCAGGGTCCTGTCGCCACGTTCCGGCTGCCAGGCGTCTCCAGTCCTGCACCTGCCATCCAGTTACCGTTTCGAGCCGTCCCAGCTTCCTGCTGCGGATGAGCTCGCGAAGATACTGGAAGCTCGGCATGCACGGCGTGTTGTAGCCGACTATAAATATCTTTCCGCTTCGGCTTGCAGCGTCCGCAAGCTCGGCTCCCTGCCGCGAATCGGTGACCATTGGCTTTTCCATAAGTACATGGCAGCCGGCGGCCAGGGCCTGCATCCCATGCGCGAAATGCATGGTGTGCGGCGTCACGATAATTACTGCGTCAGGTGCGGCCGTTGCGTACATTTCTGCGGCGTCGGTGAACGTCTGCGGGCGCGGCTCATAGCCTGCCAGGGGCCCCGCAAGTATTTTTTCGATGCATTCAGCTGACACATCGCATAGAGCAACCACCTGCGCATCCGCACACTTGCGCAGGCGCGTCATGTGTGCCCCTCCCATGCCGCCGCATCCCAGCAGCGCGATACGAATTTGTCCCAAAACTCTACGTCCTTTCAAAATTTTGTGTTACTTAATGAGTGGGTTCAGCGTCTGCCAGCCGCGGACAAGCCCTTCGTCGTAACGCTCCTTCCAGTATACGGTGTCCTCGTGCTCAATGGCCACTCCTCCCCTGTACCCGATCTCGTCCAGACCACTGATGAACTGCGGCCAGTTAATCTCCCCGTACCCGGGAATGCGGAACCGGTAGTAGTTCCCGTTGACGCCACCCCGATATCGCCGCTCGGGCAGCATCTCCGTGTCCTTGGCGTGCACATGGTACACGCGATCCGCGTACTCGCGCAGCGCGCGCATGTGATCGATCCCCTGCCAGTAGAGGTGGGAGGGGTCGAATTCCAGTCCAAGCGCACGCGACGGCACCGCCGAGAACCAAGCATCCCATGTATCCGGCGCGCCGCCCATGTTCACCGGTTTGAAGGGAAGCGAACCGCCAAAGCCCATCCAGTTCTCGAAGGCCAGGCGCATTCCGCGCTCTTCCGCAAGTGCGGCAACGGGACCGAACCTGTCGGCGAAAAACTGCACGTTGCCGTCCCAGTCCAGGTTCGAATCAAAACCGCTCAGCGTTGCAATCGTGGTGACTCCCAGCGCTGCGGCCGCCTCGAACACACGTGCGTACTCCACCGGCGCCAGCTTCACATCCGCGGGCGTTGTTGCGCAACGGTAGTAGGCCAGTGCCGTAATCTCGACCCCGTGCTTCTGAGACATCGCGCGCGCCTGGTTGAGGCGATCCATGTCGAGTGCGTCTTTGGTCGCGTCGCCGAATGCTGCTGTATTGATTTCGATGCCGCGAAACTGAAGCCTTGCCGCCTTCTCAATATCGCGGAAATCCGCGGTTAGAAATCCAAGTTTCACCGTAAGTCCTTCAGCTGGCGTTGGTCTGCCGTTAGTTCGTAATCAGTTCTGTGTGCCGAATCGAGGTCAAGCCTGGCCGCCTGGTCTGGTAATAAACTCCTGATTCGGCACACTGGTTGAGCGGTCTTGAGGTGCGAATTCCTGATGATCCAGTGCATTCGATTCGGATTCGGAAAAATGTACGGCACACCTGGTGTAAAAGTGGTTGTAATCTCCCTTACCGCCAAGCTCACCGTTCCACATCAGGCAAGCCGGTCCCGATCACCGCGGCGTGCCACATCACTGGCGAATGGATGTTACAGATGAAACCTATCAAGCAGGTCGTGGCTGTTGGATTGCTTCTGTTGCTCCACGTAAAGGTTCAATCGATGAACGCACAACATCTCAAATGCGAGTACCGCGAGAGCCCGATGGGCGTGGACGCAGCGCACCCCCGGCTCAGCTGGAAATTGGAATCGAGGACGCGCGGCGACCGGCAGTCCGCCTACCACGTGCTGGTGGCATCGACGCCTGAGATATTGGCGCAGGATAAAGCCGACCTCTGGGACAGCGGCAAACAGGCATCCGACCAGAACACGCAGCTGGAGTATGCCGGTCGGGCGCTGGCGTCCAATGCATCCTGCCACTGGAAAGTGCGCATATGGGATAAGGAGGGAAAGCCGGGCGAGTGGAGCAAACCCGCGCGCTGGATCTCGGGCCTCCTGAAGCCGCAGGACTGGACTGCAAAGTGGATCGGCAAAGATGAGACTACAGCCGCCATGGAACAGCTACTGCCGGGTGCTAAATGGATCTGGTACCCTGACAGTGACCCTGCAAACTCCGCGCAAGCCGGACCGTGCTGGTTCCGCCAGACTCTAACGGTGCCCGCTGGCAGCACGGTTACCCGCGCCCTGTGCCACATCACCGCCGACAATGCATTTATCCTGCATGTGAATGGAAACGAGATCGGGCGTGGCGGCAGTTTCAACGCAGCCATGGAATACGAACTCACGTCACAGGTGACTCCCGGTGAAAACGTCATCGGAATCTTCGCTGATAATCACGGCGGAACTCCCAACCCGGCGGGCATGATCGCATCCATCCGCGTCGAATTCGATTCTGGTGAACCGCTGCGGCTGACAACCGACGGCAACTGGCGCGTCACACGGCAGCATACACCTACATGGGGGCATAAAGGGCACGATGAATCCGGGTGGCAGAAGGCTCGAGTGCTTGGCGACTATGGAATGAAGCCGTGGGGCGAACCCCAGGTTGCTGATGATTACCGCCGCCTGCCTGCGCGCATGCTGAGACGTGATTTCAATGCGACGCAGCAGATCAAGCGCGCAACCGCGCACGTCAGCGGGCTTGGTCTTTTCGAGCTGTATGTGAACGGCAGCAGGATTTCCGACAACGTCCTGCAGCCGGCGCTCACCGATTACGATAAACAGGTTCCGTACGTGACGTTCGACGTGACCGAGAAGCTGAAGCCAGGTGCCAATAGCATCGGCGTGTGGCTGGGCAACGGACGCTATTTTGCTCCCCGCCTGGCGATACCTGTCACCACGCGGACTTTCGGGTATCCGAAGCTTCTGCTGCAGCTGGAGGTGGAATACACCGACGGCACGAGCGCACGGATTGTGAGCGACGAAAGCTGGAAGCTTACTACAGAAGGACCAATCACCGCCAACAATGAGTATGATGGCGAGGATTATGACGCCCGTAAAGAGCTGCCCGGCTGGTGCAGTCCGGCGTTTGACGATTCGAAGTGGCAGAAACCGCAGGTCGTGTCGGCCCCGGATGGAGCTTTGGTTGCCCAGCCGATTGAGCCGATCCGCGTCACGGAAACGCTTAAGCCAATCGCTATCACAGAACCGCAGCCCGGGTTGTTCATTGCGGACATGGGGCAGAACATGGTGGGATGGTGCCGCATCAAAGTGAATGGCACGGCCGGAATGAAGGTTCGCTTGCGCCACGCGGAAACGCTTACGACGGGTGGCCTGCTTTACCTCGACAATATCCGCGGTGCGAAGGTCACAGAGAATTACACCCTGAAAGGCGGCGCCGAAGAAGTTTACGAACCGCGCTTCACGTATCACGGTTTTCGTTACGTAGAGATAACCGGCTGGCCCGGCAAGCCAGACGCTTCTGCCATCGAGGGCCGCGTTGTTCATGACGACATGCCGCGCTCGGGGACGTTCTCGTGTTCCAACGAGCTGCTGAACCGCCTGTACCACAACATCCTCTGGGGAACGCGAGGCAATTACCGCAGCATTCCAACCGACTGCCCCCAGCGCGACGAGCGCCAGGGGTGGCTGGGCGATCGATCGGAGGAGTGCCGTGGAGAAAGCTACCTGTACGACGTTGCGGCCTTCTATGCGAAGTGGGTGCAGGATATCCAGGACTCGCAGAAGCCCACCGGCAGCGTGCCTGATGTCGCGCCGAATTACTGGCCATTCTACAACGACGGCATCACCTGGCCGAGTTCGTTTGTCATCATCCCGCACACCGTGTACACCCAGTATGGGGATCGACGCGTGCTGGAAAAACACTACGACGGTATGAAGCTGTGGATGGATTACATGACCACGTATGTGAAGGATGGCCTGATGCCAAAGAACACGTACGGTGACTGGTGCGTACCTCCCGAAAACCCGAAGCTGATTCACTCCGAGGACCCGAAACGGCAGACGAACCCGGAGCTCGTAAGCTCATCGTATTACTACCACGATGCAATGCTGATGGCAGGCACCGCGCGCATGCTGGGTAAGTCGCCTGATGCCGAGAAGTTCGAGAAGCTCGCACAAACGCTGAAGGACGCGTTTAACAAAAAATTCCTGAAAGCGGGCGTGTACGACAACGGTTCGCAAACTGCGGCCGTGCTGCCGCTGGCGTTTGGGATGGTTCCCGAAGATCAGAAGCGCCCGGTGTTCGAACACCTTGTGAAGAAGATCGAGCAGGAGACCGACGGGCATATAGGCACCGGGCTCATCGGAGGCCAGTGGCTGATGCGCGTGCTCAGCGACAATGGCAGGGCGGACCTCGCATATCGAATTGCGTCGCAGAAAAGCTATCCGAGCTGGGGATATATGCTCGAAAACGGGGCGACCACCATCTGGGAATTGTGGAATGGCAACACGGCGGATCCGGCCATGAACTCGCACAACCACGTGATGCTGATCGGCGACCTGAACATCTGGTTTACGGAATACCTCGCCGGTATTCGGCCGTCCTCCCCCGGCTTCAAGACCTTCACGATTCATCCGCACCTCGTTGGAGATTTAAAGTGGGCGAAAGCCGATATTGAATCACCGCACGGACGAATTTCCAGCTCGTGGAAACGGGATGGTGAAAACGGGGTGACGCTCGATGTCTACGTGCCGTCAAATACACAAGCAACGGTCTATGTGCCCGCGGCAGGCGCCGAGGGTGTCACTGAGAGCGGCAAGCCGGCAAGTGCGGCGGAAGGAGTGAAGTTCGTCCGTATGCAAAACGGCGCTGCCGTGTTCGAATTGGGAGCGGGGAATTATGCCTTCAGGGCAAAGCAATGATGAGGAGTCGTCGCTCGACCTTTACATAAAAAAAGAGGAGCTTTCGCTCCTCTTCATAGGCAGTTGAACGGACGCCCGTCAGTTGGCGCCACCATAGTATGCAGCATCACCAAACGAGTAGACGGCACCATCGTTCTTTACGAGCCAGTAACCGTTCCATGTGGAGGGCCCCGCTGCAATACCAACGAATTTGCCGGGTTCATCGACGCCGCCCTGGTAATTGACTGCACCATAGGAATAGATGGAACCGTTGCTGCGCGCCAGCCAGTAGCCGCCGCCGTCACTACGTGCAGCCATGCCGACGAAATCCGTGAGACCCGAGCCGCCGGCACTGCCATGGAACCCGGCTGGACCAAACGTGAAGATTCCGCCGTCGGAGGCCATGATCCAGTAGCCGTTGCTTGGGTTGGAAGCCATGGTGATAACATTAGTGATGTTTATACCCACGCCTGGTACTGAGCCATGGTAAGGTGCGTCGCCAAAGGCGAAGATGCCTCCGTCTTTACCGACGAGCCAGTAACCAGCGCCGCTGGCCGTCGAACAGATGGCGACAACTGGCTGCGACAGGGGTTGGCCCCCCATTGATCCATAGAACCCTGCAGCTCCAAAGCTGAAGACTCCACCGTCAGAGCCAACCAGCCAGTAGCCGTCACTCTGCGGTCTCGCTGCCATACCTACGATGTTGTTTACGGTGACCTGGCCGGGTAGAGCGCCGTAGAAGCCGGCATTACCAAACGAGAACACTCCCCCATCCGCGGCGACAATCCAGTAACCGCCGCCATTCGAAGTGCGCGCGATCCCCTTACGATTGCCGGCGAATACCCCGCCGGAGCCATTCTTACGCTGCATCACTCCGTCGCGCATCGGGCCGCCGTTGTAGTTTTCAGTAATGTAATTCGGATGTACATAATCGCCGGGGCAGGCCGTGGATTTCACTTTCCGGTGACCATCAAGAACGCCGACGGTCCTGCCGTTGTAAGACCCGCTCCCATAGGCCGACCAGGATGATGGCATGCGCCAGGCAATTACATCCATGAGGCTGTCGAGCATTGCGGACGTGGGCTGCTGGTTGTAGGGAGTATGGAAATAGCCCATGATGTTAAAACCGAAACTGTTTACATTGTAGCTATCGTGAGCGCCCTTGGGGAGGCTGGAATTGGAACCATATCGGCCCTCGAAAATATTGCCGAACTTGTCGACGAGGTAGTGGTAGCCGATATCCGACCACCCGTTTGTGTCCATGTGGAAGTTCTGCACGGCGCGAACGTTGGCCTTCGATGCTTCCAGCCCTGTCGTGTTCATGTGATTAGCATCTGCGGTGTGGTGGATGATGGCGCGGTTCAGCGTGCTCATGTAACTGATTGGACCGGGGTTTCGAGCTAGCCAACAGCCACGGCTGCAGATAGACGGCTGCGCGCCCTGGGCGGCAGTAGCATCCTGGCTGGAAGAAAAAAGAATGGCCGCAAAGAAGATTGCGGGGGCGATAAGAAGCCGGCAGAGAATCATGGTGCCTCCTCATTATACGAAATTGGAGCTAGACACAGAACGTAGGGGACTCTTGTGTGAGAGGAGCCGATCCCGGAATTCCAAATCTACAGCTCAATACCAATCGATTGCGATACAAGGTTGATGTCAAGACTAAAACCGTTCTCAATTCCCGCAGTATGATTATATAGTTGACCCTGCAGATAGCGCTTTCGAGTGTGTAGCGCAGAGCGCAATCGTTTGCGGCACTCACGATGTCTTACCTATTGCCAGATCAAAACACCATAGATACGCCCGCAACTGCTGCCGATGTGGCCGGCATGGCAGGCGTGTCCATATACACCGTTTCCCGAGCGTTCAGCGGCTCGAAGGTTGTGTCCGCTCATACCCGCGAGCGCATTTTTTCGGCAGCACGTAAGATTGGATATACTCCACACGCCGCAGCGCGTGCCCTGCGCACGGGCAAAGTCGCGACCATTGCGTTGGTTCAGCCATCTCGTCCATTGCGCGGAGAGTTTTATTGTGACATCCTGGCCGGCCTCCAGAGTGCGGCCTCAGAGCGTAACCTGGATGTTCTGCTCAGTTCTGTTCCGGAGAATTGTGCGGTCGAATCGTGGGTCTCAAATCTCGCTTCAACGGGACGCTGCGGAGCCGTGGCTTTGCTTACAAAGGTTCCGGAACCCGGCCCTTTGCGGGCGTTGCGTCGAGTCGGCGTTCCGCTCGTGTTGCTGAATTGCGCTGCAGACGAATGCGCGGAGCAGCGGATTTCTTCGGTCGGCTTCGACAACTCATCGGGAGTACAGCAGGCGGTTCGCCACCTGGAAGCCATCGGTCATCGGCGAATTGCTTTCTTCCGCTGTCCCAGCCTCTGGGGGGATACTCTCCGGCGCGAGCAGGGCTTCCGTACGTGCATGGAGCAAGTTGGTTTGAACGTACGAGAGGATTGGATGCCGGACTGCCCGGCCGGACCACCATCCGGCGCGGCTGCGTTCGACCAACTTTTCTCGGATGCCGGCGAAAAACCCACTGCTATTATTTGCGCGAACGACGACGTGACACTTGGCGTGCTTTCGGCTGCCGCACGATGGGGCAAAAGAGTTCCGCTCGATCTTTCTGTCGTGGGTCATGACGACAACACCTGGACCGGCTATCACTCCCCGACCATTACCACAGTCCGCCATGCGGGCTGGGACCTGGGCTACACGGCAGGTGAGTTACTGTTGAGGCTCTATGACGATGCACGCAGTAAACCCGACCACATTGTGCTGCCGACGCAGCTGCTGGTGCGGGAGTCCACGGGTAGACCGGCTCAGCTATAGCTGTATAATTTCAAAAGGCCACGCTCCAATTGCGCGCGGGCTCGTTATCGAAATCCAACTGCAGCTTAGCTACGCGTTTGTCCGGGGATGCAGCACGCGTGGCGCCCTCCAGGGACGAGATCGCAAATCCATCGGGCACATACGCAAACAAGTGGTAGGACATACCCGGCGCGCCGAGCGCGGTGCCGGACAGCGTCCTGGCCTGGGCATTCCAGTTCACTTTTTTCAGCTCAATGGCGCCCTGCGTAAAATGCCGGCTGGTCCCCAGGACCTGGGGACCGCCCGTACGCTCGCGCACTGCCAGAAGAGTGACGGAGCGAGGCGGCTGTAGAAACTCCAGTTCGCCTTTCGTACCATCGAGTAGTTGCTGCTGCCAGAAATCAAATGCCAGCAAAGGTGTGCCTGCTGCAATGCAAAGTCGTTCGGGGGTTAATCGCCGTGTGGCAGTGGTGTCGTGCCAGTTGAACACGCCGGCGACGGTCCATTTTCCGGCGTCAGATGCGATGGGAGTTATGAAAAGCGCCGGCTGTGTTGTTTCGAAAAGATCGATTGGTCGCGCGCTTTTGCCGAAAGACGGCAGCACCTTTTTCAGTATCTCCATTCGGGGTCTGTCCAGGTCGTAGAGCTGATCGCCGGATATTATGGTACCGCCGGAGAGCGCGGTAATCGTTGCCGCCACCTGCGCCTGCGGAAGATCAAGGGTGACCAGGCGAATATGATCCGCGTCATTGATCCACGTCCGCCCATGGAAGTAATAGCGTTTCGCGACAGCCGGGGCGGTGCTGTTGTAATGCAGTGCATACTGGTCCCACAAATTGCACTCAGCGGAAATGGGGCGATCGAGTTCAATTCGCATGCTGTCTGCGAGACCAATGATCTCGGGTGTCGGGCCGCAATCGAGCAGGTGCACGTCGGGGCCGATGGCGGAGCGGATCGTTTCGTTCGCAACATAGTATGCTTTCGCGATGGACCATGAGGCATCCGCAAAACGTTGCGTCGCGAGCAGCGTCCATTCGCTGAAATCGGTTTTGATAAAGCGGTAGCCCCAGTCGTTTGCGACTGTGCTGAATGTGCGATGAAGCCAGTCGCGCGCGCCGGCTTTGCTCACGTCGAGGATGTACTGTGCCTGCCCCTGGTGCGCAGGTTCGATATCCTGAAGCGTACCATCAGGCCGATGCACGAGCCATTCGGGGTGGTTAGTTGCGACGTCGGTACCCTTGGAGATCGCAAATGGCGCGAGCCATAATCCGGGTTTGAGTCCGAGCGCTGTAATTTTCGTGGCCAGGTCTTTCATCCCATTGGGCAGCTTTCCGGGAAGCGCTTCCCAATCGCCAAAGGCCCGCTGGAACCCGTCATCAATCTGGACCCATTCCATGCCGTATGCTTTCAGTTCGTTGGCGATCACACGCGCGTTTTTCAGCACGCGTTCTTCCGTGATATCGCCGTACATATTCGACCATGTGCACCAGCCATTAATGACGGGGTTGAGACGCACCTTGTGATAAGCCGCCAGTGAATCGGCATACTGCTCCAGCGCATCAAATGGATTTGCGCGGAAGAGCACCAGGACCGATCCGCCCGAGGCTGTCTGACCAGGCGCGATCTCGACGGTGGATCCCGCAATCGAGGCGGTTTCAAATCCCACGCCGCCGGAGTCGCGCCCGCCTTTAACATAGCCCTCGAACTCACGGCCATCGAGATAGCCGATCACGAGCGTCTCGCTGGTGCCGGGGCAGTAGAGGGCCACATTAAAGAAACTGGTGAAGTGAGCGCCGGGCGGTCTAAGATCGATCAATTTTCCCGGATCGTGGTACATGCGGCCATTGGTTAACACCTTCTGGAACGCGCCTTCGCCAGAACGACTAAGCAGGCAGTCGCCCTGATGCGCTGACGCGGCAACGAGCGGCTTTAAAGCGCTGACCTGGACGGGCCGTTGGGAATGATTGACGAGTTCCAGCTGAAAAGTTGCTCCTGGGATATCCTTCAAAAGAGTTGCGGTGTAACGCAGCTCCAGGCCTGCGGTTGATATCTGCTCGTGGATCTGTAAGGCTTCGCCGGGGAGCGAACCAGTGGTGGAAAAGGTCTTCGTCGACAGGCTGTTCTGTCCCAGTTGAAAGTTTCCGATGGAAGTATCCACTGTCGCTGCGGAGCGCAGCAGGTGAGTTCCATCTTGTGATAGCACCGTCAAACTGGTGGCTGCATCAAACTCCAATTGCCGCCCCCCAATCGCCAGGCGTGGAACGGCTTGCGCAATTGCAGGTGTCACCACGCAGACCGAAACACAAGCCATGTAAAAGTGGCTAGACAGGGACATAATCGACTCATTTCCGGCCGCGGCATGGCCTCAACAGCCAGGACGGCGTTTAACTGGCTAATAAAAAACGGGTAAGACCTAAATACTGTAGCCCAAAAAGCGGGGCTGAGAATGCGTTGACTTGCAATGACCGCAAAATCGTCTGTAGTTACTCGTTTTCAAGGTGAAAGAAGTCCCTGTATGAGCCGTCTTCGACGTCCATGACCATCCACAATGGCGAATCAAAAGCCCGACGAAATGGATTCACCCTGATAGAACTGCTCATCGTCGTGCTCATCATTGCGATTCTTGCGTCGATCGCCGTTCCGAACCTGCTGGAAGCGCACGTGCGATCCAAAGTCAGCCGCACAAAGGCGGATATGCGGATCATGGCTACGGCCTTAGAGGCCTATGTAACCGACAATGGGCGAAACCCAACTTTCCACTACACGACGCTGCCGACTGGGGAACTGGACGGTGAGTTCTTCCTGGGTGGGCAGGCGGGCCCTGGTATTTATTCCGACACAAATTTTAATGGTAATCCGCAGCTCACGACACCCATCGCATACCTGACGCGAGTTCCCACGGATGTGTTTGTTCCGCCGCGGAGCGAGGGCGCTTCTGAACACGAGCAGTTCCTGTATGTGAACTGGCGCTACGCGGGTGAGCGGCAGGTTCTCAATGCGCCGGTGTTCTTCGAGCTCGCGCTGAGATTTTTTGGCGATTGGCACCTGATGTCTGGCGGACCGACGCGTTCGCGCGCATTGCTGCCGCCTGACAAGAATTATTATCTGTCGCTCTATGACGCGACCAACGGAAGCGTAAGCCCGGGCAAAATTATCCGCACACAGTTCGATCCTAATGGCCGGCCTGTAGGATTGTGATTTATGCGGGCCATGGGCTTTTCAGTTGCCCTGTTGCAGCAACGGCATAGTCAAATCGCAGTCGTAACGATTCAGTATTGGAAGGATTCCCTATGAAATACGGAATTAATATGCTACTTTGGACAGACGACGCCACCGGCGAGGAATGGACGCCTTTGTTCGAGCAGATTAAAGAGGCGGGTTATGACGGTGTTGAGATTCCAGTGTTCTCAACCGACGCGAAAAGTTACGAGGCGCTCGGGAATCGGTTAAACACGATTGGCCTGGAGCGGACGGCGGTGACTGTGCGATCGGAGCAGGACGATCCTGTTGCCCTGGTACATGAGGTTGCCTCTCGTGGGATCGAGGCAAACAAAAGCGCAGTGGAATGTTGCGCGGCGCTTGGCGCGAGCCACCTTGTTGGCCCTTTTCATTCTGCACTGGGATTTTTCAGTGGCGCCCCGCCCACTACGGACCAACGCAAACGTGCGGTGGATAGTATGCAGAAGGTTTCAGAACATGCCGCGGCGAATGATATTGTTCTGGCACTGGAATATCTTAACCGGTTCGAACTCTACCTGCTAAACTGCGCGGCGGACATGGCGGAGTTTATCGACTCTGTCGATCATCCAAACTGCCAGATGATGTACGATACTTTTCACGCGCATATCGAGGAAAAGAATGTGCGCGATGCAATAATGACCGCCGGCAAACGCATTGCACATGTACATATTTCAGAGAACGACCGCAGTACTCCGGGCACGGGACAGGTACACTGGGATGCGACATTCAGTGCTTTGCGCGAGATCGGCTACGATGGCTGGCTCGTGGTGGAAGCTTTCGGGCTTGCGCTGCCGAAACTGGCTGCTGCTACCAAGATATGGCGCCGGATGTTTCCTTCCGAGGAATCTCTGATGCGCGAATCGCTGCAGTTTATGAAAAGGTCGATAGAGCGAACGCTGAACCCGGCTGCAAGTTAAACAAACCGAGGCCCGTTCCTTTACAGCTTGACTCTCATGTTCCTTTGAGCCGCGAAGTAAATTGAATCAGCGACGGTTCGGCTGTTCGCCTGGTCTATTTTCAATCTCTGCCCGCGTCGCCTGCTGACCAACTCACCTCAGGAGTTTCTCAATGCACAACGCACTTCGGTTGTCGCGGCTTTACCTCGCTGGATTGGCGGTATTTCTATACGCAGTGCCTGACGCGCAGGCGCAGGTGTGGTACAAGGGCAACCTGCACACACACAGTACCACGTCGGACGGCGATAGCGCCCCGATCACTGTCGCGCGATGGTACCGGGATAATAATTACGATTTTCTTGTGCTGAGCGACCACAACCAGTACAATTCAATCGCCAGCATCCAGACAACCCTTGATAACGAGAACGCGCTGACAGGGCACAAGCGGCTGCTGCTGATTCCCGGTGAGGAAATCAGCGATTTATATGGTTCCAAAAAAGTGCACCTGGGCGGTATCAATACGACCGGCCTGGTCGGAGCGCAAGGCGGCTCGAGCGTGGCGAATGTGATTCAGCGCTGCACGGATGCGATTAAGCTCAAAGGTGGCATGCCGATCATCAACCATCCCAACCTGAGCGGCAGTTCCTTTCCATCCAGCGACGTTTTCGCCGTGAAGAATCTTAAGTTTCTCGAACTCTATAACGCGCATCCGTCCGCGAACAATGGCGGTGGCAACGGCTTGCCTGCGATGGGCGACTACTGGGATGATTTGCTCGGCCGGCCACGACAGATCTGGGGTGTGGCCACCGACGACGCGCACCACTTCCAGACGTGGGGATCGGATAAGGCAAACCCCGGTCGCGCATGGGTGACGGTGAACGCACCCTCATTGACCGCCGCAAACATTGTAAGTTCGCTGTCCCTGGGTAAGTTTTACGCGTCGACCGGCGTGGTCTACTCTAACGTCACCACGGCGAACAATGTGTTAAGCATCGCGTTAAGTGGCGCCGGACCGTTCACGACCACGTTCACAGGTAAAGGCGGGGCGGTGCTGAAAACGGATACGACGATGAACCCCAGCTACACGTTGCCGACAGCCGGCCAGCTATTCGTGAGAGCGAAGACGAATGCTTCCTACGGATCAGCATGGACTCAGCCCCTGTTTGATAAGAGCTATATTGTTGATAATGCGGACGCGGGTTTTTCTGCATCTGCTAACTGGGTTATCGGAACGTCAGCCGCGGACAAATATAAGACGAACTACCACTATCGTTCAACTTTGAGCGGTTCGCCCGACCGGGCAAGCTTCACAGTCGGGACCGCGGGGACCGGCGACTTTGACATCTCGGCATGGTGGGCGGTTGGAACCGCAGGCAATCGGAACCCCGAGGCGCACTACTTTCTGCCGGACGGACGCGAAGTGATTGTAGACCAGCGTTATAATGGCGGGAAATGGAACTATCTTGGAACGGTGCGCTTTAATGCGGAAGGCGATCATACGGTGCAGCTTGCGGCGGGCGGACCGGCCGGTTACGCCTGCATCGCCGATGCGGTAATGATGTACGGACCGAAGTAGAACTAGTAACCCCGACGGAGGCGCAGCTTTTCCTGCTGGCTGCGCCTCGATGATGTCGTATGTTGAATCGTATATCGGCATGTGTCGCTAAAAGCCTCGGCTGCCTTGCAGCCGTGGTTCTGTGCTGCGCCTCTGCTCTGCGTACGGAGGCGTTGCCGTTGGCGTGTATCATCTGCGAACAGGGCCCTGACACTAATACCGCGCAGCAGTGGCTGAAACAAAAACATAAAACGACACAGGTGGTTGATGCACAGGGTAATCCACTACCCGGTGTGCGAGTGGCGTTGCAGGGACGTGCGGAGCCTTTGCACCGGCCCCATACAGAGACGACCGCAACATATACGCGCGGCCCGGGGCTTTTCTCATACCTTGCAGACGCGCAGTCGACGCAGCAGCTGGTTTTTTCGAAAGCTGGATACGCAAGCGTAGCACATCGGGTAGCCGAAACGTTGCCGCGGCAAGTGGTCTTGCCTCGCGAACGTGTCCTCGCGGGAACGGTAGTCACCGCGGATGGTGCAGCGGTGGCGGGGGCAACGATTGGTCCGCTCGAAATTCCGGATCCAGATGAAAGCCATGGCGATACGCCGCCCCCAGTGGTTCCGTACTTGATTGCGCAGACAGACGTCAGCGGCAGGTTTGAAGTGCGCGGCCTGCACGATACACAGTATCGATTGGCAGCGCGGGCGCCGGGCCTGTGCAGCTTCTCGATTAAAGCCAGGCCCGGGGACGCCTTGCGGGTTTTAATGCCTGCCGATGGAACTTCAGTAACGGGCCATCTCGCCGGCTCACGTGACGGTCACCCTGTACCGGGTGCACGGATCCAGGCACGGTGCGGGGATCTCAAGGAGTATGCCCTAAGCGATTCGGAGGGTTGCTTTTCCTTTGATTGCCTGTCGCGCCAGACATGGATTTTCAGCGCGTTGGCAGCAGCAACCGAGTTGCCGCATCCAGTTGTTACCATCGAGGTGGGAGATAGACGGCAATTATCGAACGCGGTGCGGCTGACTTACAACCAGGGCATATCTGTGCGCGGTACGGCGATTGATGCGGATACGTCAGCTGCAATTCCAGACCTGGCCCTGATCATTGAAGATCCGGTGCCGCAACGGTCGCAGACCGACCCGGGGGGCAGATTCGAATTCAAGAATGTGAATGGATTATCCGACATCAGCATTCGTTACGACTCGCACCATTTCGCTTTTCTTGAAAATGGATCGATCAGCGACCGCGTACGCTTGCACCCGAACAGCGCGGAGGATCTTACTACAGTCGCCATTCCGTTGCACCGCCGGGCACACATTACGGGGAAGGTCATTGGACCGGATGATGCACCTTCACGTTCGGCTACGGTCTTCTTGCGCCGGCTGAATGGGGCAGCGATGCTAAACGGTGCGGCGCAGCGGCCGACCATGCACCGGTCGGAACCAGCAGCCGACGGAAGCTTCGCATTCGACGTGTTTCCCGCAGGTACCTACGAAGTGTCTGCGTCCGATGCCGGCGGTGTTTCACTGCCGCAGAAGGTGGATGCCAGCATCACATCATCGGTCGCAATCACCCTGCGGCTCATGCCACCGCGCACTGTGCACGGGATGGTGCTTGATGCGGATGGCGAACCGGTCACCGGCGCCATGGTGGAAGCGCGGCTTGCGGGCGAACCGAGCGCCGAATGGTCGAACACCGAAAGGAGTGACGGTGCGGGACAGTTTACGTTGCAGGGCCTGCCGCCGCGGCCAATGAAAATACGCGCACGGCACGAGGAATTTGCAACGGTGACAGAATCCGGGGTCGACGGGGCCGGTCCGTTAACAGCACCGCTGTATCTGAAATTTCCTGCGGGCAGTGATTTTGTTGCGGAGGTGGCATCGGCTGACGGCGTACCCGTGTCGGACGCGGAGCTTACGGCCGAATATTTTAATGCAGGTGAAGTGCTGCGGGCCGAAACCAGGACGACAACTGAAGGGCTGGCGCGAATCCGCTCTTTCCCTGCCGCAAAACTGGATCGACTTATGGTCAGCAGCCCCACGCACCTGGGTTTCGAGGCAAAGGATATCGCTCTGGGTCATACGACAACCACGGTCAAATTGCTACGCCGCGGGAATGTGACTCTGCATGCTGCGGACTTAGATGGTGCAACGTCGGCAGGCGAAGCGGTCGCGATTTTGTTTAAGCGCGGGGATGCCGATGAGTTTACTTTACTATGCCAGGCAACTGTTTCCCCAAGCGGGCTGGCGCGTTTCGAAAATCAGGAGCCGGGTTGGTATAAGGGGGCTGTGCGGGCGGGTGAGGGCTATGCGGAATCAGATGCTTTTGAATTAGTGCCGGAAGAACAGAAGCGGGTGGAGCTCTCCGTTATGCCGGGCTCGGTGCTGGATGGAATTATCACGGACAAGGGAACGGGCGCGGCGGTGCAGGGAGCGATGGTTACGATTGAGCCGAAGCTCAATGCCGTTGCGCTTCTCCTGCCCCGGCAATCCACTTCAGCCGCGAGCGGGACGTTCTCATTCCCACGCATTTCCAATTGCGAGCTGCTCGTGAGGGTAACTCATCCGGGTTATCCCAGGTGGTCGCGCGTTGTGCGGACCGGCGAAAGCCAGCAGACGCATGTCGACGTGCGGCTTTCATCGCAGCTGGTGCGTGTGCATGGCCGGACATGGTATGCAAATCGTCCCATCGCGAACACGCTTGTGGTACTGACGGCAAAATCGACCCAGGAAAACCCGTATCTGTCCACCATGTCCCGGGCGGATGGCAGCTACGAGCTTTCCGGAATTCCGCCCGGCGAATATTTCCTCAACGCAGAGGCGCCTGTATCGGAAGATGAGCGTCTGGGCCACCGCAGCTATTCATTGGATTTAAAAGAAGACAGCGCCGGGCAGCAGATCGATATTGCTTTTGCGCGCCCGGTTCGCGTGAAGGGCGAAGTGCGAAGCATCGGCGAAAGGATTTCAAATTCCACAGAAGTAGTGGAGCAGGTACAGTTTGTGCCGATATTTGCCGGAGGGGTGACACAAGCGGCTACGCTCAAGGGGCAAGCGTTTGAGATCGAACTGGAGCCCGGAGATTATCACGCGATCGTAGCGGATGAAGCCCCGCAGCAGGTCAACATTCCTGCGGTGTATAGTCAGCCCGCACAGATCATCCTGAAGCGATGACATTGGGCACTTCGCGCAAACCGCGTATCGCGACCCAGCTGTTGATTGCGGGTTGCACCGTGGCGCTGACGTCGGGGGCGCTGGCTCACAGCTTTCACGGTATGAGTACCCGCGTGATTGTGGGGAGAGAGCGAATTACCGTGCTGCTTTCCATGGTGAACGCAGATGTCGCGGTGCTCGCGTGGGCCGCGGACGGAGATCACAATGGCCAGCTTTCGGCGGGCGAATTTACTATGGCGAGCGATTCACTGACGAGTGCTGTCGCAGCACGTTTCCTGCTGACGAACAACAGCACCCCCCTCGAACCGTCCGTCACAAAAGCGCAGGTTGCATCGACCGATCCGCTCACCAGCCAGCCGCACGAAATTTCCGTAACGCTGCTCTACACGCTTCCCGATGAAAAGCGGTTCGAGAAACTTTTCCTGAACCCTAACCTTTTCCGTGATATTCCCGGTCAGCCGTTGGCCTACCAGACGCCGCCGCAAGGTAGCCAGACGAACCAGGTCACCGTTTTCGATTGCGATGCGGTGACATTCGAAACCAGCGGCACGCGCACCTATGAGACCGTGGTCGGCAAGTGTGAGTAGGGATGGCGCTAACACTCTTCTAAACCACCGGGCTTGCCCTTACGTCTTAGTCATTCTTGCCGCGCTGCTCACCTTTGGCCGAAGCGTGGGCTACACATTCCTGGATTGGGATGATCTGCTGAACATCGCAGAAAATTCTGCGCTGAAGCAACCTTTCCTCAGCGGACTCGTCCAGATCTGGTCGGGGCCGTACGCGCAGATGTATATTCCCGTGGTATATTCTACGTTCCTGCTGGACAGCATCTGGGGCAGCGGTCACCCGGCGGTGTTTCATGGCGTCAATGTGCTGGTCCATGCTGCTACGAGTTGCGTTGTGTATGTGCTGATTTGTGAAGCTCTGCGCCACGTGCACGCGCAGAAGGCGATGCATGATATTGAGGCTGATGTTAAGCCTTCCGCATTGGCAGGAGCTCTGCTCTTCGCGTTGCACCCGTTGCAGGCGGAGGCGGTATCGTGGGTTACGGGACGCAAGGATCTGCTCTGCGGATTGTTTTCTGTGCTTTGTCTATACGGTTTTCTTCGGTGGCTGGTGCGGCGACGAACCGTTTATTTAGCCGTCGCGTCTGTTTCCATGCTGCTGGCGTTGCTGTGTAAGCCGACCGCGGTGATGCTGCCTCTCCTTGCGGGAGCGCTCGCCTTGTGCTTCCCGGACAGATGGCGGGCTTCCCTGGCAGCACTGTTGCCCTGGGTAATGATCTCTGTTTGCTGGGCCGCTTTTTCGGTGAATCTGCAGACAGGAATCGGAACGGAATCGGCTATTCTGCCCGTCTGGAAACGGCCGTTTCTTGCAGCTGACTCCATTCTCTTCTACGTACAAAAAATCCTGCTCCCCGTTGGCCTGGCACCGATCTACGATCGAAGTGTGGAATCGGTTTTCACGACGCCGGCCATATGGCTGAAGTTGCCGTTATTGATCGCGGGGTTGGCAGCCGCGGTTCTAGGCTCGAGGATCATTGCAATCAGTTGTTTCTGGTTTGTTGTTCCGCTGCTGCCGGTTTCAGGTCTTTATCCGTTTCAGTATCAATCGATCTCGACGGTGGCTGACAGGTACGGCTACATTTCCATGCTTGGTGTGGCGCTGGCTGCCAGTGTTGCGCTCGTGCGGCCAGGCCGGCAACCGGCGCACAAGCACTTGTACGGGACAGCAATCGTGACTGTGCTGCTGGTTCTGGCGTGCGTCAGTTTTCGGCAATCGGGGCACTGGAAGAATTCAAGGACATTGTGGGAGCGCGAACTCGCGGTGAACCCCGCAAATAGCCAGGCGTTGGTTAACCTTGCCACCGGTTACGCGGAAGAGTCACGTTGGGCGCTTGCGACGGAGAAACTGCTGCAGGCGATTCGTTCCGATCCCGAATATGCCCCGGCATATTCGAACCTGCTGATCGTGGCGAGCGCGGCTGGTCGCGACCAGGACGTCAAACGCACCGCGCTGGAAATAATCGAGCGGTTCGGCACCCGGGGAAAAACTGGTGGCGGCAGCGTAGCTTCGTATATCGCGCTCGCGCGTGCATATGGTATGACTGGGAATAGTGAGTCAGCGATCCAGGCGTACCGTGCGGCATTGCATGGAGATCCAGAGAATGCGATGACCTGGTATGAACTCGCACTCGCACACAGGGAAGCAGGCGATACCTCTGCCTCGCGACACGCGCTAAACCATGCACTCGCGATCGAGCCTAATAGCACGATGGCACTCAACCTGATCACCGAACTTCGATTATCTGATAAGAAGTAGGCCGAGGCGCGTTATCACGGCGCAGGCGGGCCGAGCGGCTCATCCACGATCTGCGGAGTTGGTCCAACGTAGGGAGCTACTGTTCCCGTCGGAGCGGCCGTGGGGAAAGGGGTCTCCGCGGTAAATGGCGTTGGGCTTGGCCAGGGCGTTTTCATGGGACCACGTGTGGGCGTCGGCCGCACGTCGGCCTGAACATACGCGTTGAGCACATTTCTGCAATCAGGGTCCGTCTCTATGGCGAGCTGTTGCCGGTAGAACTCACGATTGTCGTTCCTGGTCACATTCAACGCACGGTATGCCTGCGCACGTTCCACAGGATCGCTGAGGGCCTGGGCATCCAGCTGCATCTGGGCAATGATCTGCTGACGTTCCTCGGCGCGACCAAGGCCAACCTCGTGCGAAAGCCGCACAAGTCCTTCGCCGGCATTGATCCGTTCTTCGGGCAGCGTATCGGCAGCCTTTAAGACGTCGCGCAAAAACTCCTCGGAGGCGGGATGCTGTAGTTCGATGGCCATACGCTGCACGGCAAGCCGATCCATTTTATCCACGGGATGCGCGTGAATTTCCCGTGCAGCCACGATGATTTCTTCCGCGTAGTTGGTGCTGTAGGGCATATAGCCGAGAAAGACAATGAGGTTGTCGCGCACCTGGGGATCGGTCTCTGTCTTAAGCAGCTCGAGAATCTGGAATACAGATTGCGGATCTTTAAGGTCCACAAGTTCCGGCACGATGTATCGCCGCTTCGCTGGGTCGGTCTCCGCCAGGAATTTAAGCACAATCGCGCGGCGGCGTTCGTCCATCGGCGTTAATGGCGATGAGACGATAATCTTTGGCATTTTTGGCGGAGCGGCGCGTGGCTTTCGATTCGTGCTCAGCTGTTTCAATCTGGAGTCGGCATCGACCACAGCTGATGCCGCTTCGGCATCGGCTTTTTTGCCGGACCTGCCGCTAAGACTGAGCAAGCCAACCGCAATCGCGAGAGTGACCACCACCACAATCAGTATTTTTTTCAGGTTCTCCACAGGGCAGTAATTCCTCCGCGAACTAAATAGAGCAATCGAGTAAAGAAGAAGGGACCGGGTGTCCAGCAAACCCGGTCCCTTCATACCTGCGGTACTACTCGCTAGCAGCTTTTTACATTAAGCGATCGCGGACCGTGTAATAAGCAGTACGCGGACTGCTATCGGAATTAACGACACCGCTATCCTCGCTCGAGCCATCGTAGAAACAGTAGTGATAGTGCCGGGTGATACGCGTGCTGAGCGTGGTGCACCGGTGCAGAAATCTTACAGCGTCGGATTGCTGAGCCTGGGTAAATGTGCGCGTTACCCCACCACTGGTAAATTTCAGAAACGCCCCGGTTTCCGTATTCCAGAGGTGTGCATAGCCCCAGGTCGGACCCGAAATGGTGTCACGGAAGAACTTCGTCTGCACAGCGTTATAGTCACCCGACCATTGCATTTTGCGAACGTCAGTCCAGGCATGGTAGCCAAACGGCATTGGGCGGTTGGCACCGAGGTAATAAAAGTAGTCATTAATGTCGGCGGCGAGATTTGCGCGGCCGGTTGAGCTATCGCTTGGGCCTGCCCACTCACCCGCGACCTTGGTGCGCGACGTGCGCGCATGTAGCTTATTGTAGTAACCGGCGGCTTGTGCAATGGTTGGCATGGTCTTGCCGGAAAAATTAGGCTCGTTCCAGGATCCGATAATGGGGAGCTGGGGGTAACTGGACAAAGGCCATGCGCCAAGGAAGTCCGCGATGGCGGTATCATACTGGCCAGTCAGCGGAACGGGGCCTGTAGGGGCATCGGCGTCGTTCATCAGCGTGGCCATGACCTCAGTCCCTTTAGCTGAAGCATTTGCCAGCATGTTCTGAAAATTGACCCGTTCCGAATGGGTGGTCGCTTTCTGCGCAACATTGTAAGATACGCACATTCTTACCCGGAAGACGTTAGACCCGACCCAGGAGTAGCGGTTCAACTCCCCGGCATGTGAGTCAGCGTACCCGACGGCAGCGTCCATGGCGACGCCGTAATTTGCTGGCAGCAACACAAGACAAGCTGTGGCCGCTAATGAAAACCCGCGAATGATCATAAAATAGCTCCTGAAAAATGACGGGGGTTAGCCAGCAGCCCACGGGCTCAAAGCTGAGTCGGTGGCTGGCAGCCACATGCAATGAAATGCGGGTCTCGCGCTCACGGTGGGCATCGAAGCTCAGAGACAATGACAGGAGGAGGCAGGCTCATTGGGAAGGTCAAGGCGAATATTATTCAAGCCTCATAAGAAACGGACGTCGCAAATCCCGACCGGGTCGGTCGAGGACTTCGTAGCAGGTAGAATTTCGCTGCCCGCAAAAATAATTGGACCGCTACAAATGTCTTGATTTTTCAGCCCGGTATTATTACACCTGTCGAATTAATAGCGGCGTCAACATCAGCAGAGAAAGAAGAATGATCATGAAGTTCATTCCAGGAATATTAACCGTTTTTGCGATGGCAAGTTGCTCGGCCGCGTTCGCCATTCCATTCGATAACACCACAGTAAATGGCACAGTGACCATTGGGGATCCAAGCGTAGTCCCAGGTACGTACGATTATCCCAGCCTTACCACTGCATCGCTGGCTTTTAATGCAGTCGCAACGCCGTTTATCCAGGGAAACTGGACCGTACGCTTAGCCACGAACCTGACTGAAGCCGAGAATTGCGGTTGGGGAAATACGATTCCCGTGGGAAGTTCGCTGACGATAAAGCCAGCGCTCACCGCTTCCCTCCCGGTGAACGTAACATTCACCACAGGCAGTGATACAGTCGCCATGGCAGACGGTCATTTTCTCATTGGAGCGCAGCAGGATACTGCAGCCACCACCGACAACTTCGTCTATAATACAGACAATTTTACGATTGATGGGTCAGCAAATGGAACTTCGTCGCGGGACCTGATTTTTCAGAATACCGCTGCCGTAGGTGCAGCCGCAGCTTACATATTCCAGGCAATAGGTCCAATCGATAATACAATTATTAAGAACTGCATTATCCGCACGGGGGACATGCCTTCTGGCACGAATGAGGTATCGTGTTTTCAGTTCACGAGTCGCTATAGCACAGCTGTACCGGTAACTCCCGAATCCGTTCCAACCAACGGGCAGGTCATCAACTGCGAACTCAGGGCGGACGATCCGGACCGTCCGGGCGTTGGCTTTCGCTCTGCGCGAAGCGGAGCAACTTTAACTGCAGGATTCACCATCAACGGACTGGTTGTGGCAAATAACGACATCTATGCGAGCGCGCAGGCAATGCGTATTGCTTTGGCTGGCAACGCAAACGTTTACAATAATCGCATCACCGTTGTGGGTCCAATGCAGGCAAACACAAACAACTTTGGCGGAGCCATTGAACACGAGCGAGCCAACGCCAGTGGCTGGACCATGAACATCTACAACAACAGGTTCCTGCAACTCCGCACCTTCGGAGCAACGACCCCGCACGGAATTCCAGGAGCAATCCACCTTGGACCGCTCGACACGGGAACGTCAGGCACCTATAATATCTATAACAACATGATTGCGGGCTTCGACTATAATCCCGGCTCACTCTACACGTATGGGGGCAGCAATACGGATGCGACGATGAATGCGATCCGCATCGACCAGGCGCCGTCGTGCACCTATAATATCTATCACAACTCGATTAATATTATAGACCAGCCAAACATCACCGGCACCGCGGATGCGGTTGGCCGGTTTGCTGCAATTGCTGTCGCAACTGCATCCTTCACGGGCACACTCAACATCAAGAACAACGTCATCCGCCAGGCAGAGAACCTTGGAAGTGTGTTCCATCGTACGGCAGCGGCGAGCAGCCTCTTCAGCTCGGATTTCAACAACTCTCACCTCGCCGGTGGGCTGAGGTTCGCCCGCGTTGCCACCACAGACTACGCTACACTGGCTGCGTGGCAAACCTCTCCAGGCTTCCCAGACGCAAACAGCACAGGCGTCGATCCGACGGTCGCGCAGGCTGGCTTTACCGGTGCATGGGTGTCGGCGACAGATCTCCACTTTAACGCTGCGCCTGGACCAGCCTACAATGGAACCCCCATTGCCCTTGTACCGACCGACATCGACGGTGATGCTCGCAGCGGCTCCACGCCGACCAAAGGCGTCGACGAGAAGGCGTCGGCCGCAAACGTTCAGACCTGGACACTTTACTAGCAGCATCTCTCAGGCGGGAGAAGAGTCCGCTCTTTTCCCGCCCGATTCCACTGTGTTGTATTTGATAATCGCATAATGAAACGGTCTATGAAACCTCGCGCGTCTACTCTGATCGAATTACTGATCGTGGTTGCCAT
>JBPCLP010000039.1:0-160782 GCA_051003195.1 Candidatus Sumerlaeaceae bacterium
CGCTTTGGGTAGCGCAAGGCTCGAGTATTTGCCCGGGGCTTCCAGGACTGATTGAGTCTTCTTCTCGCAGCAGGCTGGAAGCCTGCTCTACCGCGCAAGATGCGCGAAAGAAAAGTTCTGGGCGAAACCGGGTCCAACCGCAACAGATGCGTGAAGGGAATTGCCGGGGTTGTAGGGTGCGGCACGCGGTGACGCACTCCCAGGGCGGGGTACGTTTTTTGTTCGCGTGCGTGGTCGTTTGGCCGGAGTTTGATGGAACCGACGCGTGGTGCGATCTGGCGCGATGGTGGAAATCATTATCCCGAGGAAACACAGGAGAAGTTCTGGGGGGATTCAGCTTCGCTTTTTGAGGATCACCTTGAACCCGAACTTTGTACCCTTGACCTCGGCATGCAACAATGTTTGTTGTGGATTAAAACAATATGCAAAATGGATGATTTATGTGCCTCCTGATTTCTCCACGTGTTGCTTTGGCCCTGGTTGGTTTCGGTTCGATTACCTGCGGATTTGCCGCTGGTACGGACAAGGGTCTCAAAGTTACCAATAACCAGGGCTTCACGTTTAGACAGCCGGTTGCTGTTGGCCACAATGACTTGCCGGCAGGTGACGGAGTGTTGGTATCCGCACAGAAGTCGGGCGACAAGCTGGTGTTCATCGCAGACGTGGAGGCAAAGAAGAGTCTGTCCTATCGCCTTGCGGTCGATGCACCCAAGCCGAGGCAAGTGCAACTGACGGCCGAACCGGAAGGCGGTGGCATTCGGCTGCACGCAGGATCCGGCGAAGACCTCGGTTTGATCACCTGGAGTCTCATTGTTCAGCCCGCACCGAAGGCTGCTCGTATGCGTACGACCAGGGCGGCAGATGGCGACAGCGATTCGGCTACGACGGACGATGCCTCGTACTCCCATCCCGACTATGCCGCTACGTATCAGCCGTTAGCTCTGCAGTTTTCCAAGTCAGAAGATGGTCCGGTGTTCACGCGCTGGCATACGGATACGGCAAACGCAGGCCTGAAGCTTTCGCTGGATGTCGACTGTTACGTCGCGGGGTTTATCGATCTGCGCGGAACATTGAAGAATGAGTCGGCGCAGGTGACATCCGGCATTCTTTGCAACGTCGTGGCCCGATGGGAGCACCCGAAGGCCAGTGAGCGTGCGCTGGCATACGATAGCGTTCCGTTTGCATTTGGCGAAACGACGACGACGTCGTTTCGTGCGGGACAGGGCCATCACCTCGCGCTGCAGCGCGGCGTGGACTGGGTGCGAGTTGCTTTCAACGGAACGTCGGCCAACTGGATGAACGATTTCTCGGAATCCTTCAGCGTACTGGAGGAGCCAACCAAGAAGAACCCGGCGTGGTGGAAGAACGCGAACCAGCCGCAGCTTGGCTGTGAAGTACAGGCGACAGCTTCGGCGATCTACAGCATTACGGAAATCACGCGGCCCACGATCAAGCGGTTCCGCGACCGGTTCACTCCCTGGATGCTGATGCCAATCGGCGAGCAGACGGAATTCGCTTCGCGGATCGTGGTGAATGCGTCGGCCATCGACAACAAAACGGCGGATGAGCAGTTCGTGTCGTACACATGTTACCAGGGTCAGTTCGGAGATTCGTGGAAGGATAAGTCCACCTACCAGGTGGGTGTTCCGTACGTGACGTTTGCGACGAGCTACTTCCCTTACTCGACGCTGGGCGAAAACTTTGATCGCTATAAACTTCCTGGCCAGGACCGTGAAGGCTACTGGCCGCTCTCGGCAGACACCGTAAATCAATGGCGGCTCTTCGCTGATGATATCCGGCGCGACCTGCGCATCGCGCGCGCTATGGGGTTTGAAGTGATCCGCCTGCACCACCTCGAACTTCTCGACCAGATCACGACAGACACGCGCCGCGAGTACATGGATTTCTTCATGGGCGAGCTGCGGCACCTCGGCCTTAAAGCGATGCTCGATGTGCAGAGCTACCCCGGGGATGTGGCGGACCTCGTGAAGCGGCACGGCGATGTGACCGCGGGTGTGGAGGTCGAAAACGAAGTGCTGATCTGGGGCATCAAGAAGGACCGCGAGAAATATTGGAACGCCGTCTACGACGCGGTGAAAGCAGTCGATCCGAACATGCCCGTGCACCTTACGTCGCACTCCAATGCCGGGATCTTTAACCGACTCTTCGCACTCGGTGGCAAAAGCGACCGCATCGGGTTTCATTCCTACGTGGACACACCTGCCGCCATTACCACCGCGCGGCACATGGCGCTGGCCATGGGCAACTATGGCGCGAAGGTGAACCGCGAGGTCGCAATCACGGAGTGGAACTGGCGTTTCATGACACGTATTCCGTATGAAGAGCGTGCAAAACTCTATCCGCAGATTGTCGGCCGCGCACTGGAAACGCGCTCGATCAGCGAGTTTGGGCAGTTCCAATTTGCCGATTCGCTCGCCATGAACCCGAAAGGACTCGGCGGCATCCGGCATTACGAGCCACTGTTTCAGAGCCGGCGCCCGAAGCCGGAGCTGTTCGAGCTGTGGAAGCTGATCCGCAAGTATGGTAATCCGGGCAGCCCATCGAATTCGGTTCTGGCAGGTTACACCACAACAACGTTGGATGGTAAGGGGTCTGGAAACCTTCAGTTTAGTATCCGGAACAACAGCGGGGTGGCCCGCAAGCTGCGGCTCACAATCGAATCACCTGCGAATCTGGAAGCAAAAAGCTCAGCCGGTCCTGACGTTACCCTGGACGCAAATGGAAGCCTGAACTTCGCGGTACACGTGCAGACCCTCAGTTCGGTCCCAGGTTTCTACCAGTGCTTCCTTCGCATAGAAGAAAACAACACATTGCTGACCTACGGCTGGGGGGAGGCGCGTCTTCGAGGCGTACCATCTCTGGACTTGGATTCGCCCACGACTGTGACATATCCGCGAGGTATTAAGACTGAACTGGAGAGCTTCGACTTTGCGCAACCCACGACCGTTGTGTATGGTGCCGATGCGCCCGCGCCCGAAGTCGAATTCGCGCTGCTGTTGCAGGGCACGCTCGAGAGCGCCACTGGACAACCGGTGAACCTGTACAACACGAAGACATTGCCCGCGGCGTTAAAACTGAACAACAACCTCGTGCTCATCGGGACGCCGGAGAGCAATCCGTTGTTGCCGCCCAGCCCCATCACCAATAAGGAAACAACAGGCCCGACGGCCTTTGTATACACGCGCAACGCCGAGCCTGGTAAGCAGTGGCTGATTGTAACCGGGAGCGATACCGCAAACGTGAATGAGGCTGCCATCGATCTAACGCTCCGCTATTGGCGCGGAGCCAAAGATTCGGCCGTTCGCAAATTAGGCGGCAAGCTCGTAGAGAAAGCATTGCCAAAGGGTTCGGACGCGGCCAAGCTTCCCTAGATGGAAGGGTTTGACTCTTTCGATGAAGAAATTGCTCGCCAATCGGCATTAGTTGCAGGTACTAACAAAACGAGAACTTCATGACCCCTGAGACCCAGTCACTGCTGAAATCAACACTTGCGGCCAGCCAGATTCGCCCCGCCGTGGACAAGGCCATCATGGATGCGCCGATTCTGGATATGCACACGCATCTCTTTGCGCCCCAGTTTTCCACGCTGAATCTGTGGGGAATTGATGAGCTGCTCACCTACCACTACCTGGTGGCCGAGCTGCTTCGCGTTCATCCAATCCCGGAAGACTCTTTCTGGGCGCTCTCAAAAGCCGAACAGGCCGAACTCGTTTGGGAATACCTGTTCGTACGCAACTCGCCCATTTCCGAGGCTACAGCGGGTGTTATCACGGTCCTGAACACGCTTGGCCTCGACACGTCAGCAAGCGATTTGTCGGAGGCGCGCGATTACTTCATGGCGCGCGATTTTGAGACACATTTAAACGAAGTTCTCCGGCTTTCGGGCGTCGACCAGGTTGTGATGACCAACGATCCCTTTGACGCTGCAGAGATTCCTTACTGGCGCAACCTGTCGGAGTTCGACAATCGCTTTCGCGCTGTCGTTCGCCTGGACTGCATGCTCAACGATTATCCGAACTCAATTCCACGCGCGGCTTCCCAGGGTTTCACGTTCGGCAGCACGGTCGACTCGGCCACTATAACACAAGCCCGCAGATTTCTCGATGCATGGATCGAGCGGATGAATCCCGTCTACATGGCGGTTTCGCTGCCCGATACGTTTGAATACCCGGAGCAGTCGATTCGCAACACGCTACTGGAACAGGTCGTTCTGCCAACGTGCCAGGAACATGATCTTTCGATGGCGCTCATGATCGGCGTGCGCCGACAGGTAAACCCTCGCCTGCGCCTTGCAGGTGATGGCGTGGGGCGTGCGAACCTCGGTGCGCTGCAAGCACTCTTGCAGCGCCATCCAGAAAACCGGTTTCTTGTGACTGTGCTGGCCCGTGAAAACCAGCACGAGCTGTGCGTCCTCGCGCGAAAATTCCGGAACCTGATGCCATTCGGCTGCTGGTGGTTTGTGAACAACCCCTCCATCATCCGCGAAATTACAGACATGCGGTTCGAAATGCTCGGGACCAGCTTTATTCCCCAGCATAGCGACTCCCGAATCCTTGAGCAGCTACTCTACAAATGGCCCCATTCCCGCCGAATCATTGCGGATTCACTCATCGTTCGTTACGAGCAGCTGGCCCAGTCCGGGCGCACCGTCTCACAAAGTGAAATTGAACGTGACGTGCAGCTTCTGTTCGAAGGAAATTTCCGCCAATCGATTGGTGAAGATGAAATTGGCGGAGACCGACAGGATTGATACGAAACTTTTGTGACCTGACAGATCGCGTGGCAGTCGTAGTGGGTGGAACGTCAGGGCTCGGTCGTGCAGCAGCAGTGGGACTCGCCGAGGCCGGGGCGCATGTAATAGCGACCGGCCGGCGCGAAAACCTCGTGAACGACGTGGCCACCGAAATCGAGGCTCTCGGCCGACGCACCATTCGCAAGATGGTCGATTGCGGCTCCCGCGAATCGCTCGATGCACTGCGCGACGCTGTGCTCGCCGACTTTGGCCGTGTCGATATCCTGGTGAACGCCGCAGGCAAAACCGCCAAGCGCGCCACCGTCGAAGTTCCTGAAGCCGAATGGGACGATGTACTCGACACGAACCTCAACGGCACGCTGCGTTCCTGCCAGGCTTTCTACGAGCCGCTGAAGGCGGCAGGTCGCGGCAAGATCGTGAACTTTGCCAGCCTGTCCTCCTACGTTTCGTTTTACCAGGTCGCTGCATACAGCGTTAGCAAAACAGCCGTGCTGGGTCTCACCCGCGCACTGGGATGCGAATGGAGTAAGGACGGCATCTGCGTCAACGCGGTGGTGCCCGGCGTCTTTCCAACCGAATTAAACGAGAAGCTCCTGAACGGCACTGAACGCGGGCGAGAGCTGATCATGCGCACGCCGATGGGCCGTTTCGGCAAGGCCGAGGAACTCGTCGGTGCAGTTGTGTTTCTCGCATCGGACAGCGCCAGCTTCATCACCGGCCAGACGATCACCGTCGATGGCGGCTTCCTGGCTTCCGGGGTAAATACTTAGTGTGGTCTACCGCTCAGTTGTGTGTGCCGAATCGAGGGTATGTTTGCCTTTTGATCTGGTAATGAACTACTGATTCGGCACACTAGGCGCGGGCGGCTTTCACGGCCTCAACATACTGCTTCGCTTTCTCGGTCACGAGCTTGGCGTTTCCATCCTGAATGGCCGCCGTATCGACGAGGTCGGCGCCGACGCCGAGCGCCGAGGCTCCGGACTTGATGAAATCCGCGGCGGTCTTCAGGCTCACGCCACCCGTGGGGATAAGTTCCACCTGGGGCAGCGGCGCCTTGAGCGCCTTGAGATAGCTGGCACCGCCAACCGCTCCGCACGGGAACACCTTCACCATGTCCGCACCGGCCTGCCACGCGGTGATCACTTCGGTCGGCGTAAGTGCCCCCGGCATGATTGGGATCCCATAACGTTTGCACAACGCAATCGTGTCGAGGTTCAGCGCGGGGCTGACGACGAACTGCGCGCCCGCCAGGATGCACGCGCGTGCGGTCTCCGCATCCAGCACCGTGCCCGCTCCCACAAGTACATCTTTCGAGTAGCGCTCCGCCACTTGCTCGATCACGCGGATCGCATTCGGCACGGTCATCGTGATCTCAAGCACGTCGACACCACCCTCGCGGATGGCATCGATGGCGCGCATGGCCTCGTCGGCCGAAGTGGCACGAATCACCGGCACAAGTCCGAGAGTCCGGATATGCTGCATCACCTGTTCTTTAGTCATTTCCCGCCCTCATTCTGTCGCGGTAATTATTAGCGCGCAACCCTGGCGCCCCCGCCCTTCATTACCTTCTCCACTTCGGACAGCGTTACCATGGTTGTATCTCCCGGGGTTGTCATCGCCAGCGCGCCATGCGCGGCGCCGCAATCCACTGAGTACTGCGGTCCCTTATCCATCATAAAGCCATAGATCAGCCCCGACGCAAACGAGTCCCCGCCGCCAACGCGGTCGAAGATTTCAAGGTCCTCGCGCACCCGCGCCTGGTAAAGCTGGCCCTCGTAATAGCACACGGCGCCCCAGTCGTTCCTCGTCGCTGTTTTCGCGTTGCGTAATGTCGTTGCGACTACTTCAAAATTTTTAAACTCGGAACATGCCTTTTCGATCATTTTCTGGAAGTTGCCAACGTCCAGTTTGGAATGATGTTCGTCCAGGCCTTCGACATCAAAGCCGAGGGCAGCAGTGAAATCTTCCTCGTTGCCAAGCATGACGTCGACGAAAGGCGCGAGTTCGCGATTTACCTCACGTGCGCGTGCCTGGCCGCCGATGCTCTTCCACAAAGATTCGCGATAGTTCAAGTCGAAGCTCGTGCACGTGCCGTGCTTCTTCGCGGCTTGGAGCGCCTCTTTCGCTACGGCGGGCGTTGTCTCACTTAGAGCAGCAAAAATACCCCCGGTATGAAACCAGCGCGAACCTTCGTTTGCGAAAATTTGATCCCAATCGATGTCACCTGGCTTCATTTGTGAGGCAGCGGTGTGCCCGCGGTCGGAGCATCCAAGCGCCGCCCTCACGCCGAACCCGCGCTCCGTGAAATTCAATCCGTTACGAACGGTGCGACCGACTCCGTCGTATTTCACCCACTTCACGTGCCGCTGCTCGACACCACCCTGATAGATCAGGTCCTGAACCAGGCGACCGACCGGGTTATCCGCGAGCGCTGTGACCACGGCGGCATCCAGCCCAAAGCAGCGTTTCAGGCCACGCGAGACGTTGTACTCTCCGCCGCCCTCCCATGCCTGGAAAGTACGCGTGGTAGCGACGCGACCGTCTCCCGGGTCGAGGCGCAGCATTACTTCGCCGAGGCTTACCACGTCCCATTTGCACTCGGATTTTGGTCGAATCTTCAGCATTCTGTCATCCAATCAGTCATTCAGCGCGTCAAATTCACAGGTGGGTTTGATATAATTCAAGCCTTGTTCTAAATAGCAGCAGCACATACTTCAGGCATAAGAGCAGGGTTGAAGTCGTATTTCGAGCAGGGTGGTATCAGCTAATGAACTTGTTCTCACAGACGTGGCTTGTGCCGTTTATTTACGTAGCGGTCATGCTGGCGCTTTACCTGTTTGCTCCTCGCGCGCGTCGAGCGACTGTGCAGCAACGTATGAGGACCGATCCGAACTTTTACCTGGTCGCCAACATTTCGCTTATCCCGCTTGCCATCTGGGCAACCCTGGATCCGCGACAGCGCTGGATCGATTACCTGTCATGGGCGCTGCTGCTGGTGCTGGTGATCGTCAGTATTCAGCGCGCGCTGCAGGCGCCGGTGTCTACCGAAGCCGAAGAACCACCACCGCTGTAAAACAACGCTTAGTAGTTCTGTATCTGCCAGATGTCATTCGCGTATTCGAGGATAGTGCGATCGCTGGAGAACTTGCCCATCCGCGCGACGTTCAGAATCGCTTTGCGGGTCCATACGCTGGGCTGTTTATATTCCGTGCTGGCGCGGTCCTGCGTTGCGATGTAGCTCTCAAAGTCCGCCAGGTGGAAATAAGGGTCACCTCCGTGGAGGATATTGTTAAATATCCATCGGTACGCGCCGGGTTCTTTCGTGAACAGTTGATCCGAGTTAAACACGTCCATCACCCGCTTGATGGCATCGTTCCGACGGTAGTAGTCCCAGGGGTTATACGAGTTCGTCTCTCGCATGCGCTGAATCTCGTCGGCCTTGAGGCCAAAGACGAACATATTATCTGCGCCGACCTCTTCCAGGATTTCAATGTTAGCGCCATCCAGAGTTCCGATCGTCAGCGCGCCGTTCATTGCAAACTTCATATTGCCGGTGCCTGAGGCTTCCTTGCCCGCTGTGGAGATCTGCTCGGATAAGTCAGCCGCTGGCATGATCCGCTCCGCCAGAGATACGCGGTAATCCGGAACAAAGACGACCTTTATCTGGTCCCTCGTCCTTTTGTCCGCATTGATAATTGCGGCCAGGTCATTGACCAGCCGGATAATCTGCTTCGCCGCCCAATAGCCAGGCGCTGCCTTGCCGGCGAAGATGTAAGTGCGCGCCACGAGTGGCTCTTTACGATCTTCTGTAATTGCCAGGTACTCATGCAGCACACGCATTGCCATCAATAGCTGGCGCTTGTATTCATGGATACGCTTGGCGATCACATCGAACATGGAGTTGGGGTCAACCACTACACCCGTCGTCTCCTTGATCGTCTGCGCGAGCCGCCTCTTATTCGCACGCTTTACGTCCATGAATTCTTTCTGGAACTCTTCGTCACCTGCGAAGGGCTCCAGCCCTCGCAACTGCTGCAAATCGCGAATCCAGCCGGTGCCAACCGCGCGCGTGAGAATATCCGCCAGTCCCGGATTCGCTTTCAGCACCCAGCGCCGCTGCGTCACGCCGTTAGTTTTATTGGAGAACTTCTCGGGACTGAACTCGTAAAAATCGGGAACCAGGTGCGTCTTGACCAGCTCGGAATGCAAGGCCGCCACCCCGTTGACGGCATGACTTCCCACGATCGCCAGATTCGCCATGCGAACCTGCTGGTAGCCATGCCCCTCCTCTATGATCGACATGCGCGCGATGCGGCCATGGTCCTCCGGAAACCGGCGGCTCACCTGCTCCAGGAATCGCTTATTGATTTCCTGGATGATGCTGAGATGGCGCGGCAACACACGCTGCAGTAGATTGGCGGGCCACTTCTCAAGCGCCTCGGGCATCAGCGTGTGATTGGTGTATCCAAGTGTCGCCTGCGTGATTTCCCACGCCTTTGCCCACGGCAAATTGCTTTCGTCGTGCAGCATGCGCATCAGCTCGGCGACGGCCAGGGCCGGATGCGTATCGTTTAACTGGATCGCAACTTTTGCCGGGAACTGTTCGAAACCGCTGTGCTTTTTCTGGTAGCGGCGAACGATGTCGCGGATGGCGCACGCGACGAAGAAATATTCCTGGATGAGGCGCAGCTCGCGGCCAGCTTCGATCGCGTCTGAGGGATAAAGCACCTTCGAGATCGACTCGGATTTGATGCGTTCTTCGACTGCCTGGATATAATCCCCTTCATTGAATTTCTGCATGTCGAACTCGTTCGAAGCACGCGCCGTGTAGAGCCGCAGGTAATTGACGGTGCGCCCACCGTAACCGACAATCGGCATATCACTCGGCAGGCCGACCAGTCGCTTTGCGTCCACCCACGTCGGGCGCGGATTTCCGAAGCGGTCATGTCCATCAATCAATCGTCCAAAAATCGGAATCAGTACCTGCTCGTCGGAACGCTCGAGCAACCACGGGCTCGTATTCGTGCGCCAGCTATCCGGTTTTTCCTTCTGCTGGCCATCTTCGATCTCCTGCTTAAAGAGTCCATACTCGTAATTGATCCCGTATCCAAATCCGGGCATATCGAGCGAGGCCAGGCTGTCGAGGAAGCAGGCGGCAAGACGGCCGAGGCCGCCATTTCCGAGTGCCGCGTCCATTTCCTCTTCCCGCAACTCTTCGAGGTCGAAACCGAGTTCGGTTACGATTTTAGAAGCCATATCGAAAATGCCGAGGTTGCACAGGTTGTTGCCGAGACTGCGCCCGACCAGGAATTCCATGGATAAGTAATAGAGCCGCTTGGCGCCCGCTTTCTGGTAGCGCTTCTCCGTCTCCAGCATGCGGTCCACCATGAGATCGCGCACGGCGAGCGAGAGAGCAAGGTGCAGGTTTTTATCAGAGAGGTTGGTGCCCCATTCCTGTCCGACTGAATACTTCACGCGGTGCTCAAGCAGCTCGCGCAGTTCGTTTTCAGGCACCGGCTTTGGTGGTTCCGCGGCCTGTACGGGTCGAACGACCGCGCTGGAAACCGGCGCGTTTACCGGCTCCTCACTACCTTGGGGAACGAGGTCCAGCACATTTTCAGACGAAGACATATCGAGTGACCCGGAACTTTTCTAAACCGCTTTAAATAACCGACGAATCACACGCTGTATTCGTCAACCTTCAATCCTAACGCCAACCATAACAGGAGGATGTGAAGGGCGCGAGTACTGTAGCGGCTCTACGCACACCTTCAAGCTATTTCAACGCGGCTGAAGCTGATACTAAGTTTTTGCCGAACACGCTGCACAAACTATGATCAGCCAGAAATCAGGAACCTCATAGGTTCAGGGCTGGACGTCAGCGGGCAATCTATCCAACGGCTCGGCTGATTTGCCCGCGTCCGCATTCGGCAAAGGCTCCTCGCGTGCGACTGCGGCTACTGACGGAGCGTCCAGCTTTTTCGTGAACAGGCTCAGGTAGAGGAAAATGCCGATGCCGCAAACGATGCCGCAGTCCGCGATATTAAACGTTGGCCAGTAGTATTCCTTGCCGTTTCGTACGAAGTAAAAATGGATAAAATCGATGACCGCCTGGTAGCGAAACCGATCCAGAAGGTTGCCGATGGCGCCACCGAGCAGCATTCCGAAGGCCAGGTGTGCTGACGGAACGTTGCGCGGAAGCTTCAGGCCCCACCACAGGATAGCAGCGATCGCGAAGATCGAAAAAGTGGCGATTAACATTGGCCGGCCATCAAGGATCGAAAACGCGCCGCCCTGGTTTCGCGCCAGCAACAGATCAAATAGTCCGGGAATGACAGGCACCCGTCGCCAGCCCTCGGGTTGGAGGTGTCGCAACGCGAGAATCTTGGTATAAAAATCCGCTGCAAATACTACAACTGCGGCGATCGCCAGGAGCATGCGCGAGGTAAGAATTCTATTTGCCTTCGAACTCACAACGCGAACCCTACAGCAGGGCGACTGATAGATTTAGAATTGTTCCGTGGATGTTACAATTGTCCACGCGCCGAGTGCCAGCTACGCTTTTCCAGCCTCCAGCAGCTTCAGGCAGCTGATGCAATATTTCGCATTGGGACGAGCGAACAGTCGCTCGACCGAAATGGCCTCGTTGCATCGCTGGCAAATACCGTAATCACCTGTGGCCAAGGCACGTAAGGCATCGTCAATCTGCCCCAGCTGTTCCGCTTCGATGCTGCGGATGCCCAGGTCGGTCTCCACCTGCATGTTCTCACTCGCGCTGTCAGCAAGCTGGAGCGAGAACCCAGGCTGCTGGTTTGCTCCCTCTTCGACATTCGCTGTCAGCGAGCGATCGTCCAGGATGCGCATTTCTTCAATAATACGTTCGCGCTCGTGGTGGAGCATTTCCCGCAACTTCTTCACATCGGCTTCTTTGAGCTTCGGTTTTGCCCTTTTAACGGGTGGCGGCTGTGTCGAAGCAATATCTGCTGGCGCGGTGGGAGCACCCTTGCCTGACAGCAGCGCAGAGGCGGCTTTCCGCGATTCTGTGCTATCACGCCCAGCCGCCTGCCTCGATGAGCGTGCGGCTACAGGTGGTTCTTTGCTTATGGCTTTTGTTTTCTTCTGATCCACTACATTCGATTTAGAGGGCATTAGCTTGGAACTCCGGTTAAGCGACTTGGAAGCGGCGGCCTTCGCCGACGCGGTCGCACGAGACGGAGCAGATTTCGGGCCGGATTTCAAAGCGGCTTTTTTTAACGTTTTTGACGACGCAGCTTTCGAACGGGCTGCCCTGGCTGTCGAATTGCTGCCCTTTTTGGCAATACCGCGCGCCGGAGTCCGTTGTTTTACTGTCGCAGGTTTAACGCTGCTCCTGCCCTTCGCGGCTGCTGGCTTTTTGGCAGGCGCCTTTTTTGGAGCCGCTGTTTTCCTGGGGGATGCTTTCTTTGGAACGGCTTTCTTCGCGGCGGGCTTCGTTTTCGCAGCCGCAGATTTTTTCCCCGCGGTCTTTTTCGCGAGTGAAAGCAGCTTCTTCACGGCTTTCACTTCAGCTTTTGCCATTTTAACAATTTTTGCCGCGGTCTTTTTAACTGCCTTCACCGCTTTTGCGGGGGCAGTCTTCTTTACCGGCTTGGCTGGTTTCTTGGCCACTTTAATAGTGCCTCCTCAGGACGTCGACACATCTTTCACATAACCCCGGATGCGATGCATCCTGCCCTACATCGGGCAAAATACGCCAGCATCTGCCGCACTTTGAGCCTTCGGCAGGGAGAACAGTGATATTTGCACGCTCCCCCTGCACAACACTGATGGCGTCGCCCGAAACTTGCGTCTGAGGTTCCACAACCAGTGCCTGCGACGTGATGAACAGTTCAGCCAGCTGGCCTTCCGCATCGCGAAGCAGTTGCTTCAAACTACTATCTGAAACCTCGACCAGCACCTTTGCTTCCAGCGACTGGCCGATTGCTTTTTTTACCTGCCGTGCATCTTCGAGAGCCCGCAACACATCGTCACGAACACTGAGCAGATTCACCCAACGTGCTGCCAGCTCAGGCTGCTGCCACTGGGCAGGAAGCGCGTTGAACGGAAGCAGGTGGATGCTGGCGGCATCTGTGTCAAGGTATAGGTATGCCTCATCGCATGTGTAAACCAGAATGGGCGCAAGCAGGCGCAAAAGTGTATCTGCTACAGCGTATTGCGCAGTCTGTGCGGCGCGGCGTGCCGGGCTGTTCTGGCCCGAGCAGTACATGCGGTCCTTCGTGATGTCGAGGTACACAGAGCTGAGCTGTACCACGCAGAATTGTGTAGCCAGGTGGAAGATCCGATGAAACTCGTAATCATCGTACGCCTTGAGTATGGTCGCATTTACTGTGTGGAGTTCATGAAGAATCCACCTGTCGATCTCAAGCAGTTGCTCGAACGGCACGGCGTCAGCTTCCGGATCAAAGTCCGCAACGTTTCCCAGCAGATATCGCAGAGTGTTGCGAATGCGCCGGTACGCCTCGGCGACACGTGTAAGAATCTCTTTGGAAAGTTTTACATCGGTTCGGTAATCCTCGCTCGCGACCCACAGGCGAAGCACGTCGGCGCCGTATTCCTTAATCACTTCCGCCGGGGCAATGACGTTGCCTTTACTTTTGCTCATGGCTTCGCCTTTGCCGTCGAGCACGAAGCCATGGGTGAGCACGGATTTGTAGGGCGCCTTGCCATGCGTGCCCATGCTGGTCAGCAGCGAAGTGTGGAACCAGCCCCGATGCTGGTCGCTGCCCTCCAGGTACAGATCTGCCGGCCAACGTAATTCCGGCCAGACACCGCGGTTAAGCACGGGCTCGTGACTGGAACCGCTATCGAACCATACGTCGAGAATGTTGGATTCCTTCTCGAACTCCGCCGCGCCGCACTCCGGGCATCTAAACGCATCCGGCAAAAAGGCGGTCACGTCATCTTCCCACCATGCGTCGCTACCTCGTTGCGCAACCACGGCCTGGAACTTTTCTATGATCGCAGGCGAAAGAGATGCTTTTCGGCAACCCGTGCACACAACAGCGGGAATCGGCACTCCCCACACCCGCTGGCGCGAGAGACACCAGTCAGGCCGAGCCACCATCATATTATGGATACGATCACGGCCCCAGCTCGGGATCCACACTATGTTAGAATCGATCTCCTGCAGAGTCTTGTCGCGCAACTGTTCATGGTCCACGTTCATAAACCACTGCTCGGTGGCACGATAAATAATGGGATTGTGGCAGCGCCAGCAATGCGGATAACTGTGGACGTAGGGTTCGTGTTTTACCAGGAGGTTCTTTTCATCGAGATAGCGGATGATCGGGGCGTTCGCTTCCCATACCGCCATTCCTTCCATCAGCGAGAACTCATTCGTGAACCGTCCGGCATGGTCGACCGGCACTATCGGCTCCATCCCGTACTTTTTACCGACGATGAAATCCTCCATACCGTGACCCGGCGCCGTGTGTACGGCGCCCGTGCCCGCCTCCAGCGTCACGTGATCCCCAAGGATCAGCCGGCTCTTGCGGTCCGGCTGAACCGGATGCTCCATCTCGAGATTTTCAAGATCGCGCGCGCGCAGCTCCTTCACGACTTCTGAGCGATCAATGCCCACTGCACCCTGGAAAGCGCCGACCAGTTCCTTTGCCAGGATATAATCCTCTTCCCCGCTTCCGTCGATCGCGGGCACCCGCAGTGCCACATACTCAAAATCCGGGTGCAGCGCCACGGCCATATTGGCGGGAAGCGTCCATGGGGTTGTCGTCCAGATAACTACACTGGGACGAAGCAAGTCCGCGGTGGCGGGGTTCTTTTCCGGCGCAATCACAGGAAATTTTACGTAAATGGAGGGTGACGTGTGGTCGGCGTACTCAACTTCAGCATCGGCGAGCGCGGTCTGGCAACTGGCGCACCAGAAAACCGGCTTAAGTCCCTTGTAAACATAACCACGGTCGACCAGCTGCTTGAGTGTCTCAAGCTCACCCACTTCGAACTGCGGATCTAAAGTCAAATACGGGCGGTCCCACTCGCCGCCGATTCCCAGCCGCTCGAATGCTTCGCCCTGTGCCTTGATCCACTTGCGCGCGTACTCCGCGCACAACTTGCGGATCTGCAGCGGCGTCATATCGGCCTTTTTACGTCCGAGTTCACTGCCGACCTTCTGCTCGATAGGCAAGCCGTGGCAGTCCCACCCGGGTACGTAGGGAGCGCGATAACCCGCCATCGTGCGGTGCCGCACCAGGATGTCCTTCAACAGCTTGTTCAGCGCATGACCAAGATGAATCGGCCCGTTGGCATACGGGGGACCATCGTGCAGGATAAAATCGCCCCTGGGAGATTCCTTTTGGGCCAGCTGCTTTTGCAGGCCGGCCTTCTTCCAGCGTGCCAGAATTTCCGGCTCGCGCTGGTTCAGGTTCGCACGCATCGCAAACCCCGTCTGGGGCAGGCAGATGGTTGCCTTGTAATCCGTCCTGGTGGGCTCCGTAGTCATTTGCGGGTTCTAAAGTTGGGCGCAACTACAAGCCTGCGAGAAAAATGTGCGCGGCTGCCTGTTCAGCAGGTCGACAATTGACTTGTAGCATTGTCCCCGTAGACGATAAGCAGCCGATGATGAATGCGTATGTCTAACGAACTCAGCTCGCGGAGCGCGTTTTTGGATTCTGCGCCGTTCAATTTTATGCGGCTGAGTGGACTTTGCAGTTTGCACCACGCACGGAATCGCCTTTCGTGGTAGCGGAACCGCTGCCCTTTGTTTCCACGTACCTGGTATGGTTTCTCGCGTCGGCTGCCGTTGTGCCGCTCTTTCGACTCTGTGGCCTCCCTACTCCTGAAAGCTGGCTCGCGGCTCGCACCCTTGGAGTAGCTCTGCCTGCGCTCGCTGCGCTTCACATTGCACGCTGGATGCATACCTCGCTGGGTCCTGCCGTGGTTGCGACATGCATCATAGCGGCGGTTTTGAACATTTTGATGCTGTCGACGTGGCGGCGGTTGGTCAGTGATTTGCATCGGCCGCAGATACGTTCTTTTATCATTCGATCTGAAGTGCTCACTTTGGCCGGCACATTACTGCTCGTTGGGGTGTTTGGCGTCTATTATGGTCCGCATTCTCATGGTGAGCGGCCAATGGACCTTGGGCTGGTCAATGGGCTGATGCATTGCAGCCGCTTCCCGCCGGAGCATTTCTGGGCTGCCGGCAAAACTCTGCACTACTATTATTTCGGTTCGCTCATCGCGGCAGTGCTTGGGAAGCTGTCACGTGTCGACGGACATTTTGCGTATTTTCATTTCCTGGTCATCGTGTGGGTGCAGACAGCGATTGCCGGCTGGCTGTGCGCTCGTACATTAGGCGCCCGCAGGACCGGCATGTGGCTTGGGCCGATTTGTCTCATCCTGCTTGGAACTGCAGCCCCGCTGTACCAATGGCAGCAGGGCATATCGCCATTTTCCGGCGCTGCCCTGGTCAAGTCGCTGCGCGTGATTCCCGGCACGATCAACGAGGTGCCGCCCACCGCTTTCTGGGCGTCGGAGCTTCACGCACACGTCATGGCGCTGCCGTTCATGGCGACGCTAATGCTGTTCGTCGTGCATACGGTAAGAAGCCGCTGTTGGATTTCTGCAGCAATGCTGGGTACTACTGCCGCGATGCTGCTGATGACCGATGCATGGCAGGTACCGGGCATTGCAGTTGCTGCGCTGCTGCTGGCGGCGGCCGTACTGCTATCCCAGCGCAGGAACGTGGGCTTCGCCATCATTGCACTGCCGGTTGCTGTAGTGCTGGCCCTTCTGTTTGCCTCGGCCATGTGGGTCGGGTACGAAGGTCCGGCCGTTCGGTTTAGATTTGTCGCGCAGACAACCACCAGGTGGCTGCACCTGCTTGTGCTGTTCGGGCCCGTTTGCGCGGTGGTAGCGTTTGCCTGGCTTGCCGGCGCACGCGCTCCTGGTCATGTCAGGCGAATCCCCATTGTTGCGGCGCTCCTTGTCGCAGCGGCACTCACGCTCCTCGTATGCGAGCTTGGTTACATGGACATGGGGCTGCCTTCGCCGGCTGAACGGCAGAACACCGTGATGCGCCTGCACTGGACCGCGTACTTCCTGTTGGCGATGGCAGCTCCGGCGGCAGCGAGGAGATTCAGGCCCAATTTGGTAAGCGCACTTGCAGCTTCGACGATCCTGTTTTTCTCCTTAGTGAATCTCCTGCCGGCAGTTGGCTCATGGCGTGCAGCAGCAAAAAACCTCAGATGGACGACCGATGTGCGGCAAGGGCTGGATCCAAGCCACACAGGCATCGGGCAGATTGCCGAATACCTGGGAAAAAGCGTACCGACCGGTGCGGTGATCGCCGAAAGCGCCGGGCACCCGTATCGGGGGTTCGCGCTTGTATCGGCAATGTGCGGCCGACCGGCCGTATTCGGCGAGATCGATAAGCTCAACAACCACGGCATTGCTGCGGCGGAAAGCGTTCAGCGGTTCAATGACCTTTCCACTTTATATGCGGACTCGCTTGCAGCCAGTGCGGTTGTTCGCAAATACAACATCGAGTACGTTGTGCTGGGACCCGCTGAGCGGCAGGCGTACGCAAAAATCGACACGCAGGGACTGCTCGCGCGTTATCGCTTTGTCGCAAAGCGAGGCCAGGTGACACTGCTCGCTACCACAGCAGACGAGACTTCTGCCAGTTACTAGTGTGCCGAATCGGAAGTTCATTACCAGGCCCAGCCCGATGGAACCGAGAGCCACAGCCACGGCGGAACATATCGAAGTGCCACCGAGCGTCGAGTTGGGACGGGCGGAAGTGGCATGCGCGCATCAAACAGATGCGCGATGTGGGAATCAAGTGGTTGGTACGGTGACTTCTTCCTCAATGCTTTGGAGGAATGCCTCGTAAACTGGCGCGTGTGTTTTCCAGTTGGAGCTGACGCGGTATACGCCGCGATCCACGCGCTCGAACCACCCGTAGACATTGTTACGAAGGATACCGAGTGTCTTTGTCCCGGTACCATATTCTCTCAGCTTGCGGGGAGTGAGCGGTCCATGTCGGTCGAGCAGGGCAGCGATACGGATCGCATTTTCACGGTACGAGGTCATGAGTTTGGTTCGCGTGCTGCCGCCGACGTTGTGGTCTCCGGAGCGCGCTGCGATCTCCTGCAGCACGGCCGTGCGCTGCCGCTTCTGTTTTCGACGCGTGCTGGGCAGGGGATGAAAAACGATAACGACTTCTGTTTTTCGGCCACGGGTTTTGCAGAACAGCAGGCCGATCTCGAGGCGCCGGGCGAGCCGCTGAAACCCGCGCCATTTTTTGCTGCGGCCGCCACAGGGAGGACCAGGCACCGCGATATACACACTATCGGCCAGGCGCTGGCGGTCCACGGCCTGCACGAGCAGCTCGATTCCAAAACGGCACTTAAGCTCGATAACAATCAGCTCATCGTCTTTGCGTGCCGCGATGTCGCAATGGCTGACTTCGCCGCGTACCTCGTAACCGTTCGCGACGAGCCAGTCACGGATCGGCGCGTACAGATCCACTTCACGCATGAGCGTGAGCTCCGAGGGTCGCAGCGTGCGTGATCGGAGCAGAAAAACGGATAGCATTTAACGCCAGGGCGGACTCACTATGGTAATTCATTCGAGCAGCATGGCACATTGGTTCGGGTATGTCTATTCTCGCCTGCTCCGAATGGAATTTGCGCGTCGGCACAGCGCGTCAGTGGTCCAGGGTGAGGGTTCCCTTGTCCGTGACTTCGCGGAAGCGGTAACCACCTGCGGGCCGGTCGTAGGTAATTTCGATGTCAGCCTTCGCCCCGGGACCGATGACGCCTTTTAGTTTTATGGTAGCCTGGTACGTCAGTTTGTCGGTGCTTTCATGTTCACTGAGTAGCTCAAAGCCCTGGAACTCCTCGACCGAATCGAAGGACCAACTCTTCATGCCCCGCCCGATGCGGTGCCCCTGCAGATCGACTTTCAAAGTTTCTACGTCGGGCTTCCGGGTATGCACGACGGCGGCTTTGGCCTCGGCATGTTGTGGACCGAAAACCATCGATACTACGATCAGCCCCGCAAGAATGCTGTTATAGATGCCATGTGTAATGATGCCAGGAATCGTCGAACGGGTATAGTACCGTTGCAGCGTGAGAGCTGTACCAACGACAAGAATCAGTGCAATGGACGGGAGATCGCCTCCCAACTGGAATGCGTGGACAACTGCGAAGAGGAGGCTGGTGAGCACGATGGCTGCCAAAGAACCCAGCCGTGTCTGTAAATGCCCGAAGAGAAATCCGCGGAAAAAAATCTCCTCAAAGGGAGAACCCAGAAAGGCAATTATGGCAAAAAGGAGCATTCCCTGGGAGCTGGACATCAGTTTGCCAATGGGTGCCTCTTCGAGTGCGGAAGAGTCGTGGCTGTAGAGGCCAAAGGAAACGACAACCATAACGAGGGCCATGACAAGGGCGAGGGTAATCGCAACCCAGACGGCGCGTTTGGTGGGCTTTTTCAGCGCCAGGCCTTCTTTGAAGCTCGTGCGGTATTTGCGACACCCGAAGTGCCATGCCGTGTACAAAAGCGAGAGCGAAAATACTGCAGATGAGTAGGGCAGGAAATCCAGCATCGAAAGGCGAGCGGCGCCATCCCGTGTTCTGGTTGTACCATAAAAAATTCCAACCACCAGTCCAGTCAGTGCCTGGAGAAGCACAATAATAAGGGCTGCTTTGGGAAAATCCCAGAGGGAAGGCCGCGTGCGCTCGAACTGGATTGGAATTCCCATTGGTGCGCCGAGCTCGAAATATTGCGGCGGCAGCGGCTGCAGGGGAGGCGGCGGTGGAACGCCAGGCGGCGTACCACGATCATTCGCAGCCGGCGTTTGCATTTCGCTTCGTCGTAGATCCTGAGGCAGCGGAGGAGGAAGCGGCGGCGGAAGCTCGTCCATTCTGACTGTCGACTACCGGGTCGCGTGTGGCCATGTAAAGGCCTGGTTCGTCGTAGTGAGGGGCTGGCTCCATACTGTGGAGCTCGATCTCCCACGCGGTCTTTCGATCGGATGCCCTGGCATAGTTTGCTTGCAACCCCCCACTTTAGCGTGCCACCCTGCTGGTCAGCCTGTAGAAGCCATGCTTTGAAAATCACCTGCGGGCCCCTGGAAAGAACCGATGGAGCAAGAAACCGCCACGCCTGAAGGCGCCAAGCAGCAGCCGAACCCTTTCGATGCGCTTCCGCCCACGAGTGCCTCTCATGGAAGCTCGACAACTCTAACCCCCCCAAACGGGTTGACTCCGCCGGGTGGTATTCCAGCCTTCGGCCCTTCATCGGGTGCAGGCGTAATGACGCCGCCGTCGGGATCGCCTAACCTGACCCCCCCGCCGTCAGGGTCCGGCTTTACTCCTGCTGCGGGAATGCCAGCCGTAGCCTCCCAGGCGAGCTCGCCAAATCTCACTCCGCCGCCGACGAACTACACGCCGCCCCCATCCGTACAAGAGCCTGCTCTCAGCGGCAAGCGACTGCTCGAGCGCATTGTGCAGCTTATCGCTGCCAAGAACGGCTCCGACATTCACCTTGTGGAAGGCGACCGCCCGCGCGTGCGTCTACATGGGGACCTGCTGCCGCTGGAGTCGAAGGACCATCCGCTCGTGACGCGCGAAGATATCCTCGACATCATGAACCTGGCGCTGACGCCGGAGCAGAAGGAGATATTCGAGAAGTATTCGGACATCGACTTCTCGCTGGAATTTGAAAACGCAACGGGGCGCGTGAACGTCGGCTACGCCAATGCCCGCAAGATGCACCTGGTCATGCGATATCTGCGCGCCGACATTATACCAATCGACCAAATAGGGCTGGATGTGCCGATGCTCAAGAAGATGTGCGATCATGGCCTGGGCGTCATCATGGTCGCCGGTGAAACGAGTTCGGGAAAAACGACCACGATCACGGCGATGCTCGACTACATCAATCACCAGCGCTATGGCTCGATCCAGACAATTGAGAACCCGGTCGAGTATTCCATGACGAGCAACAAGTGCCTGATAACTCGTCGCGAAATCGGTCGCGACACGCCGGACTTTCACCATGCATTGCGTGCATCGGTGCGCAAAAACCCCGATGTGCTGCTGATCGGCGAAGTGCGCGATAACGAAACCGCCAACATCGCCCTCACAGCCGCGGAAACGGGTATTCAGACGTTCTGCACGATCCACGCCATCGGTGCAATCCCGGCGATTACCCGACTGCGCAACATCCTGGCCAGCGGTGAAAAAAGCGCGGCCGAGTTCTACCAGAGGTTATCCCACTGCCTTGCGGCGATCATCAGCCAGCAGCTCATCAAAGCCGCAGACGGCAACGGCGTGATTCCCGTGTATGAGATTCTGAACATGGGATATGCGGAGAAAAATTACCTGCGCGACGGCGATTTCCCGAGACTGGAACACAGCCTTGAGACGGATCACAACATTTCCATGGGCAACTGCGTATACCGTCTCTGGAACCAGAATCCGCGACGCATTAATGAGGAGACCATCCGTAGGCTCTACGGTGACCAGTTTCGCCTCATGATGAACCGCCTGGAAGACGTGAAAGGCTGGAAGCCGATGGGAACGGGCATTTAATCGGAACCCTGTTTTCGCGCCGATGTGCATTGACAGCAGGCCGTGCGATGCATTAAGCATGGTCAATTCAGCAATAATTCGTTCGCGTCAGGCCTGATATAATGATCCGTACAAAGCCAGCAATGCAACTGAGCCGTGTCCTTTCCGCCGTAATGGCAGTGATCGTTTCCGGCCTGACGAGTTTTTCTGCCGCTGATATCATCAACTCCGGTGGAGGACGCGGGGCTGCGGGAGCGACAACGGTTCTGTCATCCATCGGTGAGCCTGCCATCGGGCTGGGCACGGCTGGCACCACACAGGTTGGCGCCGGGTTCATTTATACGCTGGGTTCCGCACCGGGCGTTGTCACCGGATTGACCGCATCGGATGGTACGTTCTCGGATCGCATACGCCTGAACTGGACCGCCGTTGCCGGTGCAACGGAATATATGATCTATCGCACTCTTCCCGCCGTCAATAACCCACAGCTGGTGGGTTCTACCTCACTGACGACTTTTGATGACCTGACCGTTCCTGATTTGCAGGTCTACCAGTACACGGTGTTCGCCACAAATGCGGACGGAGTAAGTCCCGCTCCATCGAATGCCGACACGGGCTTCCGCGCCGCTGGAACAGATTTGACGCCTGTATTCACGCAGTCAGGTCCATTTTCCGGCTGGGTGAAGTCCGGTATTGAGAGCGGGCCTGAAAGCGCGGTGGACCCGGGATCCGTCGATGATGTCGATGTAACGCAAACCAGTACCGAGCTAAGCACCATCGTGAGTGCATCGACCAGCCGTTACCGCATTCTCGGATGGACGCATTCCAACGTGATGACAATGCCGACCGCCGACAAGGCGATCCGCGGGCAGTTCTACATCTTCACCAGCAACCCTGGATCCGATGTGGTTAATAAGGTTCCCGCGTTCCGTGTTCGCTTACAGAGCGAAGGCGCATACGTGGGATCAGTGACTTATAATTATGGCAATACGGGCAATAGCGGCCCCGATGCGGACAACAACGCAAGCACGCCAAACATCTACACTCTCTTTGACAGTCCGAACACCGACACAAAAGCCGGAAACGATCTGCGGCCTTCGAACCTCGCGGCAAAGCCGTCACTATACCGCGTGGATTTCGACCCGGTTAATGTGCCTGCCGCTGTCGGAACAAAAGTGGTGGCAACATTTGAGAGCTTTGCATTCGTGAATCCAGCCGCAGGCACGTTGTCGCTCACCGAAGCTTCGGTGGGCACCTATCCCGTTAAGACCGATGCGGATGGGACGAAGATCTTTACCTACCGTCGCAATGCCACGGCCCTGAGCCAGGGCGTGAACCTTTCGTTCGGCGGGTTTAACGCGGAAAACAACTTCTCACCCGGCTACCGGCAGAAGCTTTTCGCTGGCGGCGCGCTTGATTCTACTCCTGCATCGCAACTGCACACAGGCAGCGAGCAAGCCAGCCTGAATACCACGGGTATCACGGTGGACACGGTCAACTGCCCGACGAACGTATTCGGTGTCAGTATTGTCGATGTCACACGCACACCGCAGACCGCTGAGCCACGCATCCAGGCGGGCAAGCTGTATCGCGCACGGTTCTATGCTACTTCGAACATCCCCACAAGCTCGGCGACGGCCGCCGGCAATCGCCAGGGCGGCGTGCGCTTCCGGGTGCAAACCGGCCTGGGCGCGGTGAACTGTTACCAGGACTTCAACGGCGCATGGAGTTCCACGGATAACTCCATCAGCAAGCAGATCGGCGTGCAGGCGCTGCCGGGCACGGGATCGCAGAACCCCGAAATCGATGCAGCGCTGACGCCGGCAGGCAATGATGGCGGATGGTACACCGTCATGATGCCGACTCCGCTTGATCCGGACATCCGCGCAAATGTGGCCGGAACGCTGGCCGTGAAGATGCCAGCCTTTAATGCGGAACCCGGGCCGACGGTGAATGCAGCCTCGGCGAAAAAGATCGTGCTGGGTGTTGATTTAATCAAGCAGCCGGCAACGTTGACCCTCGGACCTGGAGCATTCAGTAATCTGCCGTTCGCACAACCAAACCAGGCAAAGATTTCGATCACGGCAATCGATCTCTACGAGATTAACTCGATCAATGACGGTGGGTATAACACGACCAACTATCCGTAGGGTCCGCACCCATTGGCGACCCCCGCCGCGTAAACTCAAGGTAACAGAATCCACTCTGTGGGAAAATTCGGTGATCTTCGGCTGACTCCTTCCCGAGTGAAATTACGCGACGGAATTGAGGTGACGTGCGTGGGGCAGTTCGAACCTTTAGTTTTGGTGCCCTGATTCTGGACACCTGGGTTCAGATTTTGCCCATGGCTAGCCTGCATGGACGCATTTTTGGTGTTGCCGGGGCGTTACCGCGCGGCTGCCGCGCGTGGCGTAATTGTTGCATCATCCAAACCGCCAGCCTGGCAGGGCTAATTGTCGCCCGGCCGGCTGAGCTTGTTAAAGGAGTTCTCAATGACCCGGTTAACTAAACCAGTCGTTACATTGGCCCTGATCGGCGCCAGCACAATGCTGCTGCCTGCCCCCGCTGAAGCCCGCACCAAGGATATCGTAAAGTATGGCGCGATTGGTTTGGGCGCGGCCTACCTGTACAACGCCGGCCAGCGCTCTGCGTATCGTGGCGGCTACTATGGTGGGTACCACGGCGGCTACTATCCGCGTCGCAGCTACTACCCTTCCTACTACGGTGGACATCACGGCGGTTACTATGGTGGTGGCTACCATGGCGGCTGCCACTATTATTAGTAACCCGCATTAATTTTCGAGTTGCTGCCAGGGCGCACCGTTCGCCCTGGCTTTCTTTTTTCCTGCGATTTTGCATTTCCCTATTTGCGCATTGAATTCCCGGTTTAGCCATCGTCCAAGATTTCGTTTCGCACCGGTGTCGCGCGATAGAAAGAGAGAACAGCATGGACGTCGCACCCCTGGTGGAGGGGGCCACCAAGGTAAAGGCATCGGACATCCATCTGATGGAGAACTACCCGCCATACTTTCGTATGGATGGCGACCTGGTGCCCGTGAAGCATCCGCCGCTTACACACCAGGACATGCTGGATGTCGTCGGAGTTCTTGTACCTGAGCGCTTACGGTCCCACTTGGAAACGCGGCGCGCGGTGGACGTGGGATATCAGCATAAAGACATTGTCCGTTTGCGTATCGTCGTGTACTATGAACGCGGCCGGCTGCGTATTGTTCTGCGTCTTATCCCGCTCAAAATCAAGACCTTCGAAGAGCTGGGTCTGCCGAAGATTCTCGAACACATCTCCACTTACATTTCCGGCCTGGTAGTTCTGACGGGACCGACCGGCAGCGGCAAATCAACCACGCTTGCGGCAATTATCGACTTCATGAACTCGCGCGACAAGATCTCCATCACGACGATCGAGGATCCCATCGAGTTTGTACATCAGAACAAAACGGCGGTAGTGACGCAGCGCGAGGTAGGGGAGGATGTGACGGATTTCAACTCGGGGGTTATCCAGGCGCTACGCCAGGATCCTGATGTGATCCTCATTGGCGAGATGCGTGACACGGAAACGATACGCACAGCAATCAAGGCTGCCGAAACCGGGCACTATGTGATGAGCACGCTGCACACCACCGACGCGATCCAGACTATCGAGCGCACCGTCAGCACATTTCCCGAGCCCGAGCAGGGGCTGGTGCGCCAGCAGCTCGCAACAAACCTGAAAGCTTCCATCACGCAAACCCTGGTAAAGCGCATCGAGGGCGGGCGGATAGCTGCCCTGGAGATCCTGATTGTGACTCAGACAGTTGCAAAACTGATCGGAGACAACCGGCTTCGCGATATTTACACGGTCATGCAGACGGGTGACGAAGGCATGCAGACGCGAGACCAGGCATTGGCGAACCTCGCCCGCGAAAAGGCTATTTCCGAGCTGGAGGGCGAAGGTAATGCCAAGGACGTCCACGCATTCAAACGCTTCTTCAAAGGTGTTTCATCTTCGAGTGACCGCGGCGGCATTATCGCGGGCTTCGGCGGCTGAGCGAAAGGTCGGTTAAGAACCAATGGCAAACACGATGAGAACCGGAATCGAAGGCCTCGACTGCGTACTGTGTGGCGGGTTTCTGTATCACAATTCGATCCTGATCAAGGGCGCGCCCGGCTGCGGTAAAACAACCTTGGGAATACAGATCCTTTATAATGGCGTGGTGCAGTCGGACGAGCCGGGAATCATTGTTTTATTCGAACAGTTTCCGCAACAGCTTTACCGCGACCTGATGTCGTATAACTGGAACTTATCCGAACTGGTTCAACAGAACCGGCTCCGCATCATCTTCTCGACGCCTGAAGATGCGATGGCGAAAGATAAAACTTCGGAGCCGCCACTCATCGCCCAGATCCAGGATGCGGCGGCGGAAATTGGAGCAAAGCGTATCCTTGTCGATAGTGTGACTCACATCCTTAACGCTGCCGCCGATTCGCGTCACGCACGCGAACTGTTGATGCGCTTTATCAATCATCTCAAGACCACCGGACTTACTCCCATCATGACCGCTGAATCGGAGGATCGCGAGGGGGCCATCGGTGTCGACGAGTACCTGAGTGATTGCGTTCTGCTGCTCTCCAGCGAATCGGGCAAAGACAGAAGCTTTAACCTGCGCGAGCTACGTGTACGCAAAACGCGGGGACACGATCACTTGCGCGGCCGGCATGTCTTTAAGCTCAGTGACGCAGGTGTCGAAGTGTTCCCGCTCAGCGTGACCGGGAATCCCTGCAACGGCAGCAAGGCGTCAGCACGCACGGCACTGGATAAAGTCCACAGCGGTGTAAGCGGACTCGACCTGATGCTTGGCGGCGGATACACACGCGGGACCTCTACCATTATTGCCGGGATGCCAGGCACCTTCAAGACGACCCTCGCGGCGCAGTTTGCCGCAGCCGCAGCCGGCGATGGGGAAAAGGCGCTGATCATATCCTTCGCGGAGCGGGCCGCCTTCCTGGCACGCCTGATGGAGGAAAAAGGAATTCCGGTCCAGAAGCAGATCGAATCCGGTAATTTGCAAATCTGGCACTACACGCCTAAAGAAATCTACATCGAAGAATTGCTGAGCCGGCTTTCACGTGAGCTGTCGTCCAGTCCCATGACGCGCCTGGTGATTGACGGCATCAACGACATCGAGCGCAGCATCGACAGGCCCGAGGCTTATAAGGACGTGCTGGCAGCGTTTCTCTCTGTCTGTACCGACCACAACGTCACATCCCTTTTTACGCAGAAGCTGGACAAATTCACGGGCAACGCACCGCTCACCGACATTCGCTATGCGTCCATGTTCGACGGAGTGATTTATCTCGGAACCATCGAGATCGAAAGCTCTGTGCATAAAGTCATTTCGATTCTCAAGATGCGCGGCGGACACTACCAGAGCGACCTGCGCGAAATCGACTGCGGACACAGCGGTCTTGAAGTTCAGGAGAAATTCGTGGGCATGACGGGCGTGCTCTCGGGCAATGCTCACGGGCACTATAAAAAGACGGTGGAAGAACTGTTTCAGCCGCTGTACTTCATCCGCGACTTCCTGGAAATCCTGGCGACAGGCGAACCAGACGCGGAACAAAGTACCGCAATTGTGCACAACCTGCGCGATGAATCGAACAAGCTCGTCGACAAACTCAAAACCCATTTCGACATTAAGGCGTGAGCGCATGAGCCGCAGCCAGCACAAGGAAGTGACGCTATGCCCAAGACAATCCTGATTGCCGAAGACAATGACGATGTGCGGAACCTGATCAAGCTCAGCCTGCAGTTTAAGGGCTACAATATGATCGAGGCGGCCGACGGAGCTGCCGCATTCCAGACGCTTGAGGATAACAGCGACATCGACCTGATGATCTCCGACATTGAAATGCCGATCATGAACGGGCTCGAACTGCTTGCGAAAGTGCGCGCAGACGAACGATTTAAGGGTCTGCCGATCGTTATCTGCTCGGCCGAGAAGAACGTAACCGAAGACGACCTGCTCCATCGCGGTGCGAGCGCTTATCTGCTGAAGCCCATGCGGCCGATCGATCTTTTGTCGACGGTGCAGAAACTACTGGGCTAAGTTATCCGCCGAACCGATGCCGAAGTCGCTGCTGGGAGTACGCCATAGCAAATGTGTGTGGTTGGCGGGGTTGCCCGCCGGGTCCGACTGAGCTGTATAGAGCAAAATCACGATCGACGGACCATAGATGCTCCAGCTGTGTGGCTTGTTCGGTTCTGTCGCACCAGCCCAGGTAAAGAACGTTGAAGCCAGCTCGGCGCGCGCTTTTTGCACCGCTGCATCAATAACCTGGGGAGGACCGTTGCCGATTACCACACGAACGAGGGCGAGCAGTGTTTCCTGTTGGTCCGGGGACAAGTCTGCCGCCGCGATTCCGTGGCGATCGGGAATTCGCGGCTGTGCTTTACCGATCTCCTGCATATCGAGAGGCGTTGTGGTGGAAGCCACGGCCTTGCTGCGGGCAGGACTATCCAGCGCGCGGATCAACTGGAAGCCAAGTTCCTCTTCGTCGCGCAACAGCCGGGTACCTTTCGAAACGGAAGTTCCCCCGTTGTCGAAAACCTGAGCGGGATTGGCTCCGAAAAAGAGCGGTGTTGCGGAAACAATGCGCCCGCTGTGCATTGTTAGATTCACGGATAGATGATGCCCCTCGATGCCAAGCGCCCATCGGCCCAGTGGCGAAGGCTCGCCATAAACGCAGAAGTAATATCGCATGGGATCCCGGACAGGGCCGCTCGACTTTTCAAGAGTGCCGATCACTTCCTCCTGCCGCATGATACCCAGGGCTTTCTCGTACCCTGTTGAGCTGAGAGAAGCCCGCAGCAAGGCTAACGCGCAATCGCGCTGCTTTGCAGTCATATCTGCAAGTGGCACGCCTTCCCGGTTGGCCGGCATGTAGTTCCAGTTGAATCGCTGCGGGTCCTCAAGCGGGCGAGCTGCGCGGGTGCGCTGCTGTGCATCCAGCGATTGCAGGAACTGCTCCGCCACGGAAGTCAGGGCATCGAGATTTGTGGTCATTAGTGGAACCGTGGTTTGCGCAGGGCTGCCTGTGCAAGTCATCGTGCAAGTAAGCGCGCATAAAACAAGAAAGTCGGAAACCGCGCCCCGCTTCAGCATCCTGATACTTTGCAGTAAACTCATATGTCCGTCTCCGCTACTGGTTGGCTATTTATGTACATCATTAAACCGGTCGGCGTTATAGATGAGAGCCGGTGTCCAGCCCTTCAGTTGCGGCTGCACCGCATAATAGTTGCGCCGGTGGAACAGTGGCACCCACGGGCACTCCTCGATGATGAGATCTTCGGCAGCCTGGTACTTTTCGATTCGCGCATGGGCGTCACGTTCAGCGCGTGCAGCGTCGAGCAGTGCGTCCACTTCCGGATTCGCGAAGTGTGCGCCGTTGCCCTGCCGCGGAATGTTGCGAGAATGGAACGGCGGATACAGGGCATTCTCAATGTCCGGATAATCGAGCGTCCAGCTGCCGAGATAAAGATCCGCCTGCGCGTCGTGTACTCCCATGCGTAGTGCTGCCTGGTCGCGCGGCACCAGGGTCACTTCAATGCCGGCCTCGGCAAGGCTCTCCTTCACCGCCCCACATATCTCGCTTTCGAGCGGAGCCTGGCGGAACCATAGATTAAGCTGTATCTTTTCACTCATCCTGGCTTCTGCGAGCAGTGTCTTCGCCCGGGCCACATCGTGTGGCATTAATCCTGGGTTTTCTCGATAACCCGGAATTCCAGGAGGAACCGGGCCATGAGCCAATACGCCGCGACTTTTCTGCAGCCGCTGAAAAATGGTCTGGCGATCTATGGCATGCGTGATCGCCTGCCGGATACGCCGATCTGCCAGCTTAGGTTTGCTGTTCATGATGCCAATAAAATCTGTGCGCAGCTCCTGCACCGACGTCGTTGCGGCGCGCTTCGCATCTCGCATCCAGTTATCGTGCACTTGGAAACCAATTTGACAGATATCGAGATTGCCTGTTTCGAACTGCCGCATGCGGACAAGGTCATCCACCTGGAGGTGGTACACCAAACGATTCAATTTCGGCTTAGCGCCCCAGTAATGTGGGTTCGCGCTGAACTCCAGGCGCTGGTCGTGGAGCCATTTATCCAGCTTCCAGGGCCCGGAACCAACCGGCTTTTGATCGAAGGATGCATCCGGAGTGCTTACCCCAGCGGAACCCTCAGGTATAATGACGGAATTCGGCATCGCAAGTATGGTGAGGAACACAGGATAAGGCTCGCGCAGGGTGATGGCCACGGTGCGCGCGTCGGGTGTAAGCAGCCCACTTAATACCTTTGTAGTGCCGGACGTCACCTCCGCCGCGCCCACGATCCGGTCCAGCACCCACTTGCGGTCGCTATTCGTCTCGGGCAAAAGTATGCGCGTAAAGGAGTAGCGTACGTCGGCGGACGTGACCGGCTTTCCAGTGGCAAACGCCGCATCGCGCAGGTAGAACGTGTAGGTTCGACCGCCTGGAGAAATCTCCCACCTTTCCGCCAGGCCCGGCTGCACATCCGCACCTTTTCCGAAGATAACGAGGCCATCATAGATGAACCCACTCACAATGCCCTCGTACAAATCTTTGACGAAAGCCGGATCGAGATGGCGCGGTTCGTCCGGCTGAGAGTAGTTCAGTGTGTTGGCGCTCCGAAGCGCCTTCTCTTGTTTGCGCTCATACGAGCACGCGCAAAGGCCGAAAACCCACAATAGAGTTAGGAGCTGAAGGGCGCCACGATTCGAAGCAATGCACACAGGGTAAAATCAAGACCTCGACAGGGCAGCCGCAAGTGCATTAAATAGTAACCGCCGGTAACCAACTGCAGGTGTTCAGGGCCGGCACGATCATCACGTATGATGTCGAGGGTAACTTCCAGGCGATGTTCCAGGAAGCCGTCCCCGCTTCTCAGTTTGCCGCTACACTTTCGAAGTAGTTAGAAGGAAAGGTTTATCTGCCGAGGCGTGCCGGGCGCTATTTCGACATCCTGTCCTGGCTGGTCTTCCAGGCCAACATTGTAAGTGCCCGGTTCAATTTCCACATTGAAGCTGCCGCTTGCCTCAAGCTGCACGGTGCGGCCCTCGCCTCCACCTGATTTCGGAGAGAAGAGGATCGTGCTGGCGCTGCCGTCTTCGTGTGTGGGCGGCTTTCCTCCGAGTCGCACTGTTCCTGTAACGCGCACCAATGCCGGAAGGTCGATGTCCTTCTTCGTATCGATGTCCGTAATATCCACGTCGATCGTACGTCGGGTTGTGGCTTCGCCGGTGCCCGCGGGAGCTTCAATCGTGAGGGCATACTTCCCGGCCGGGAAGCCCTGTAATGTATAATGGCCCGCGGCATCTGAAACCGCCGACGCGACCGGGCTTTCGCTGTTTCCAGGGGAAGCGAGAAACAGTAGCGCATCCTGAACTGGTTTGCGGTCCAGCGTTATTGTACCGGCAAGTGCACCCGGCGCGTTTGAGAGCAGCAGTTGGATCGCAGTTTCGCTGGACGCCTGCAACGTTTCTTCATGCTCCGGGTAGCCGAAGGCGACCACCTTAAAAACCACGGCGCCGAATGGAGCGTTCTGGATTTCAAAGCTGCCCGCCGCATCGGAATATACGGTACGGGGCTCACTGCCCTCGATGGCATTGAACTGTGCGGAGGGATGAATCGAAATTGCCGCACCGGGAATTCCTTTCTGAGAAGATTTATCCAACACACGCCCTCGCAAGGTCGCCTGTTTCGGTGCTTCGATGGTAATCTCGATATTTGCAGAATCACCGGCGAGGTACACCGGCTGCGATTCTATGTACGCTCCTCCACCCGAAATCGCCGCCTTGTACCAGCCAGGCGAAAGATCCCGAAACTGCGCAATATCCTGGGCCAATTCCGCGCGGTGTAACTCGGAAAATGCTCCCGCATGCGGCGGCTGGGTTACGGGGATAAGCCCGTCCAGTACACCCAGGAGTAACGCAGTGAACGGACGCAGGTTAGCGGGCTGTGCAGCCGGGGTTCCGTTCAGTTTGACCGTTACACTGGCCTTACGCTTAAGTCGAATCACGAGATCGCGCTGCGGCAACGCCAGTGGGCCGGGCCGCTCGTAATCGGCGAATCCTCCAGAGCGGATGATCAGCCGCTCCAGCTTATCCGCAGGAATCGCATGCATAAGCACTCGGCCTGCGATATCGGTTTTGCGCGATACCTGCCTGCCGTTCAGTCCATCCATATAGTGGACTACCACTTCCGCTTCTGCAATGGGAGCATCGGCGGCATCCACAACGCTGATGCCAAAATCACTCCCGGAGAATTTCAGCCGGACGGAGCTGGTCGTGGAAGCTGCAGCACTTCCGGCCTTAAATGTGCCCGAGGCAATCCCGACAAAGTCCTGGTGTGAAGCAGCCAGCTGTACCTCCTGGTTGTTCGCGAGTTTCGGAATCTGAAACTCCCCGCGCGCATCGCTTCGCGCGTTCGGATATTTCGCAAGGTCATATGCGCTGGGCGACCGCGACACCTTCTGGCCAGGCTGTATGGCCAGAACAAGTGCTCCTGTGACAGGCACATCTTTCTCATCGACGACCAGGCCCGCGAGAGTTACCATCGAACGCAGCCGAAGCTCGATGTTCGGAGCGCTTGTGGTGGTGTAAGCCTCGACCCGTTGTGGCTCCGCCGCCAAACCATTAGGTGTCGTTGCTTTCGCCTCGTATCGGCCGCCCGGGTAAACTCCCAGCTTGAATTCGCCGGAGCCATTTGAGTTCGTCGAAAACTCCGCACGCTGCTCGCGTTCCTCGCCGGACTTTCCTGTACGCAAGACCGGCCCGTCGAGTGAATGCAGCTCCACCTGCGCATCGGCCACCGGAGAACCGGTGCTGTCTACCACACGCCCTTGCACCAGCGCCCGCTTTCGAAGCGTCAGAAGAATGTCGCTTCGGTCTTCGCCGCCAGCCGGAGGAACATCGTAATAGTCTCGCATCTGACCACCGGGAAGTACACGCACGAATCGAAACGTATCGAAGCGCAACGTGTAGTGTTCCAGCGCGTCGATGTCATCAAACTGGAAGTGGCCGGTCGCATCAGTCACAGAAGAATTCCGCGAGCTATTCGCCGCAAGCGCGACTCCTATTCCACCGAGCGGCTGCGAGGTCTCTTCATTGATCGCATGGCCTGCAATGCTTGCACCCTGGTTCAGTAGCAGCGTGAGCGAGGTCGGTGCGCCCGGACCGGCGACCGCCAGTGCACGCGCGCTTTGCTGGCCGGTCCCGCGGCCGATGTAGGGCTTAAACAGCCACTCGCGCGAGGGCAGGTTCGGAAAGGCAAACTGGCCCTGTTCATCCGTGATGTCGTAGAGTCGTGTCTGGGCATCCACCGCTTCAACGTAGATTCCGGGCTGCGGCAGTTTGTCTTTAGTGCCAATGAGCACACCAGTGATCGTCGTTCCTCCGCGATACACCATAAGCTGCATAGGCGCGCCTGTTCGTCCCGTGATAAGTGTCGGCTGGATGTCGTGCGCGCGTACGAGAAACGCATATTTGTGAATCGGGAGATTTGCCACGCTGAAAGCGCCCCGCTCATTGGTGCGTGCGAATATCAGCGGGCAAACTGTGGGATGCGGCGCATCCTGCGGACCGTGCTCACATTTCGCCGGCGGTTCTACGGGCCCGATCAGCGCGTTCGGAATGGAAACCCCGCGGTCATCGATCAGCGTACCAAGCAGTGGCGCGGCAGGTGGCAAAACAATGCGAGGCGGGAGCTTATCCGCATAGTATGCAATCATTCCATACCCCGGCTTTTCAACCAGCAAGAGGCTGCCCCTGGGCGCATCTTTGGGTGGATCAAAGCCACCCCGGGAGTCCGTCAGGGTGACTGTGGTTTCCTGCAGCAGCTCGGGCAAAGGTGCTGCAGGTCGCAGCTGCAGTTTGACCACCGCTTCCGCCACCGGCAAATTCCGGAAGTCCGTAACACGGATTTTATCTGCGTGTGCTTTTGTGGCCGCAGTACTGTCTTCCGCGGGTCCGCGTGCGCCGACCGCGAATGACGAGCAAAGCAGGATACCCACAATAAGAAGGGCTGAAACACACAGTCGATTCTTGCGCCGCAGGAACTGCGACGCACGTACCGATGCAAAATGGATAGTTGGGCTCACACTACTATTGCGGCGGCGTCTGTGATCCGTTAGGATTAATCGGTAGCGGCATTACGCCGGGCGCCGGTGGGGGATACAGTCCGACCAGTTTCCAGTTCTTTGGCAGGAACAACGGATTTGGATTCGGAGAAACAGTGAACGAACCACCGCCATCAGTTACGTTTGCTTCAAAGCCCTTGATAAGCCACCCGCCGACTTCGTCAGCGTGTGCTGCCGCAAGTTCCGGATTGGGAAATCCACTGTAGGCAGCAATGGCCATGTACCATGCTTCCGAATCTGAAACACCACTGGCGAGTGCGTCCTCGTGGTATTTAGCGAGCAGCGCGGCAGACCCGAGAATGTTTAGCTTCTGGTCCTGGAGCAGCTCTTCCTTCGATTTCCCCAGAAGCGAAGCTGCCTCCGCGGCAGTGTCGACAATGTTATTTTCCCTCAGGTTCATTACACCAAACCCGGCATCCATCGAATGGCCGCCGTCGCGATGAGTTCCCCCAGACTCCACATAGGCGAGCGCCGCGAGAAGCTCGCTGGGCACGTTGTACTGTTTTGCTGCCTGTTGGAATGCCGGTGCAAGCTCTGTTGGCTTTACTTTCTCCGGATCTATCTTACGGTACTTAAAGGCGTTGCGCTGAGCGGTTTCATAGCGCTCACGCTCGCGTGTCTCTGCTTCGGTTTCTCCTAACGAATTGGTGGTGGGAGCGTCAGCGATGATCGTGACGGTAGTACGCTTGTCCACAACAAGAGCGTTTGTGCCGGACCCGGTTGTTGCGTTGTCGGCTTTTACTTTCGTATTTGATGCATTAGAAGCTGCATTAAAATGCCCGGCACGCGAGCGCCTGTTGTTCGGGTCATTTTCGTCGTCTGCCTTGGAGCCCCCGCTACCGGCATTTCGCTGATTGCGGGTGGCAAGTGTGCCAAGCCCGCCGATGAACAGGGCCGCAATCGCGACCCCAATGAGAAGTTTAACGCGCTGAGGATTCATAACGTCTGGTCACCTCGGAATAAATGTTGGAGCCGCAGCTCCAGAAGGAATTGCGTCATTTTATGGCCTGCACGCTGGCCGAAGTTTCGTTACTTTGCGACGCGGTCATATCGCGTTGCGCCGCTTTAATGATTTCCGGTGCTGGCAGGTCGGGTCCTGGACACGTCGGACATGGCCCTTCCGGCTCGCCGATTCGGCGTTGCGTGATCTCGCCCGTGATGCCGGAATACTTCAACACAAAGCCGTCTTTAGCCGCATCATCCGCCGGCGTTGCGGTGTAAGTTATCAGGCAGTCCGTCGGGCTCGTCGGCACGTCTTCCGAATAGGAGATTTCGACACGTGTGGAAAGACGAAGCCGGTTGTTGTGCTTGGCCCCGAAGTCGCCCATTCCACGATCGACTGCATGGCGAAACAGCGAGTCCGTATCGAATCTCCATAGTGTTGCGTATGGCAGGTACGCCGGGCAGCTGGTGAATTCGGCCGAGCCGTCGGACAGCATTGCGGGTGCCTCGGAAATCAGTTCCGAACTGGCGCCTGAACTGTTTACGTACGTGATTCGCCACTGCGTGTGACGCCCCGCAGTGTTGAACCAGTTGTGACCCGATACCTCGTGTTCGCGCGCGTCTGAAATTTCAACGATGCGGGCATCACCTGGAATTTTATCCGCGACATGAACCAGGCCCTCCAGTGCGGTGATCCACTGCGATGGCTGTTTAAGAATAACCTGCCAGTTTCGCTTTCTGAGCTCGCTCTCGATTACTTCGTTCTCAGCGACAGGGCGACGTTCCAGCCGCATGCTTTCGGCAATTCCTTCGCGGTACATCTCAAAAGTTGGTGTGGTCTTTTTGTTCTCGCTCTTATACTCATGAAACTTTGCCGCAAAGCGCTGACGCAACTCGCGGTCCGTCGGTTCTTTTACGCGCGAAGCTGCATGGGAATCGATGTACCACGTGGAGAGATGCTGCAGGTCCCAATAATAAAGCGCCTGCTTCGTTTCTTCACGGTTCAGATATCCACGGCTACGGGCGGCCTCGGCCAGTATGAGAGGTGTGATGAATTGTCCCAGTCGCGTGCGTTCATGTTGCGAAGCCTGTACCGCCGGTCCGCGCACTCTGCCATTCAGGTCTTCGAATTCCTGGCGTGTGACCAGCGTCGCACCAACGGTGGCGATCACATCATTCCACCGCGCACCAGCCTTGCGCTGCAACAGGGCGTCATCCTGCTGTACGGCCAGTTCTTTGCGCAGCGTCGACATCAGCTCTTTCAGCAGCCGCTCTCCCTCACGGTCTCTTATGCGCGCTTCCAGCGCCTGCCCGGCATCACTGAAGCTGGCAAGGCCACCCGTTGTTTTGGCTTCGGTGCGCGCAATGAAGTAGTTGGGCCCGACCTGCAATGGGCCTGTCGTATTACCGATGGGTGTCGCGAGAGCGGCGTTAAGAATTTCCTGTGGCGGTGGAATGGCAGTGTGCTGCTTCGGATTCGGAAACGGGCCGAGTACTCTGCCGAGATACCGTGGACTCACTTCGCTGATCTCGCGCTCTACGGCAACAAAGTCTTCGCCTCCCTGAATGCGCGCGGCGGCGGAAGTTGCAACGTCCGCACTTTTCGTACGAATGTACCGCAGCGTGACAGTAGGCGTTATGAGAAAATCCTCTGGATGCGCTTTGAATTCGCGCTCCTGTGCCTCGCGCGAAACATCGATCTTGTTCAGGAGATTGTCGCGCAGCATCACAAAGTCCAGGTACTCCTGCAGAAAATACTCGCGCCCTCGCAGGTAAGCGGGGTCGTGGTGGCGCCCAAGCGCGAGAGCCGGCGTCGTAAAGATGATGCACTTTCCAAGTTCACGGCAGATAAAATGGCGCCACTGGCGTGAGTTGGCAGCATAAGGCACCCGCTGTGACACAGGCAGCTCGCGCGCAAATACCTCGGTCTCACGCAGCGTGAGTTCACCACCATCAAAAGTCGCCAGTACCGGATTTTCCGGAGAAGTGGCGGCATGTAGAACGCAATTACCCGGACAGATAATCAGGCACGCCAGCAGCACCCGTTTCGGTAAACAATTTCCAATCACGTTCAAATGCATTCAGCTCCGAACTTCAAATCTCAAGAGTGGATACAGCTTTAAGGTCGCGTGGATAAAGGCGCAGTTGTACCAGTGTCAGCACTGGAGTGGTCTGGTTTCAGCTCAGCCTCGACCCGTCGGGCCGCCTGACGCAGTTTCTGGCGCATTTCTGATGCCTTAAGCGCCGCACGTCCACGGAAGTCGTGCTTTTCCTGCTCCGAAGCATGCCGTACCGCCTTCTGCAGAAGCTGGAGCTTTTTGGGGCTGGTCGTTTCCGATTCGGAAAGCTGCGCGTAAACAACCGCAAGGTTGCTGTCTACTTCCGCATAGTGCGGAGAGATTTCCTTAAGATTCAGGTACGATTGCAATGCGCCGGGGATGTCGTTGAACTGCTGCTGCAGGAAAGCCATTTTGTAATACGCACTGGGCAGATAACCCTGCTCCCTCGGATCCAGTTTAATTTTGCCGGCTTTAACGCGCGCGATAAATTCCGGGAAAATCTTAAGAGCATCCGTGGCAGTCGTTTCGATAGCGCGCATGCCACGTTCGAACATTGGGAACGGCGAGTCGGGGTAGCGTTTCTCAACCTCGGCAATAATATTTTCATCGTCCTGCATGGTTTTATAGGAAGCAGTTTGGAGATACAGGGCAGCCGGTCCCTGGTCTCCCAATACCGGGGTTCGCAACGCCTTGAAGTAGGCGTACATCTTACGAGCTTCGGTCGTGGCGAGGTCATGCAGACCCACCGGCATCAGAGCACGAAGGTAGGCCGGCCAGTTTTCGTACCGGAGCGGCTCCAACGCGACGGCTTTTGAGAAGTTAGCGACCGTGCGCTTATCCTGGTCTGTCGTGTCACTATAACTCCACGCCCGGGCCGACATACGCCGCGAGATCACACCGGCGAAAAAAAAGTCCACAGACTTGCGCGTCTGCTCAGCTTTCTGTTCGTATTTCGCAACTGCAGCAGTTGGGTCTTCATCTGCCCATCCGTGAGCCACCATTTCCGCGAGCACGCGCGCCACGTCGGGTGCCTGGAATACCTCCGGATCCGCTGCAATCGCCTGCTTCAGGTAAGCGGTGGCGGTTGTGCCAAACTGCCAGCCTGTGTTGGGGTAGTCGATTGCCTGGGAGCCATAGCTGAGGCCAAGCCACATAAGCACACGAGCACGCTCACGGGTATCGGTGAGCTTCGTCGACTGCGGAAGCAGCTCCGCCACAGCGCTGGTGTAGTTTTCCTCCGCGATGCGGCGAACCGCAGAGTCGAGGCTTACCGGCACCTCTGTGTAAAAGCCCGGTATAAAAGATACGGTAAGCGGTGAAGCCGTAGTGAGAAAATCGCCAAGTGTGCGCTGCAGCAGCTGGTCTTTTCCAGGCACAGCCTCTGATCGCGAGGGCGATGGCGCTGCTCCTGCCAGCGACTCCGTCGTGGCCGCCGAAGCGATAGACAGCCCATAGGTCCAGCCAATGAGAATAACAGAATAGAAAGAACGCAAAGCGGGATGCCCTTCCCGAAATTAAAGTTCGCGTGCATCCGCCTCGCAAAGGGCATGTGTCAACAGGACTTAAATAAATGGGGCGGAGCTCACAGGCTCCGCCCCGTTTTCCACCCACTGGTTCGATTCAGCTACGGCAGAAGAATCGGCACCGTGTTTTCGATTCCGCTACCTGTCGGATTGATCACCGCAATCAGGTATTGCCCGATCGGGTCGGACGTAAGCTTAACGCTGACGGACTTTTTCTTCGTCTTGCCTGGCTTGATCTTCTTGTAGATCTTCGCGCCCACCAGCGTGTCAGAAGCGTCAAAGACCGAGTCAGTGGACAGGTAGAAGTGAACCGGAGCCGCAATGAGCAGTGTCTGCCGCAGGTTCTGAACACTCAGGGTTCCTTTAATCGTCCAGGTTGGCACCAATGAGAGTTTGCTCTTTTTGCGGAGTTTGGTCCATGTTCCAAGCAGGTCAAACGTTGTGCCTCCGGTGACAGGCACGATGGACGTCGCGCTGTTGTTTCCCGCAACCGAATCATTCACGTTTCCGGTGATGTTCGCCGTCAATGTCAGCGAGCCTGCTGCAAGCGGTACCAACGCAATCGTCACGTTGGCGCTTGCTCCGGGGCCGAGTACCGGAATCGGTACCGCGAGTGAATTGCCAATCGGGGTTGCCGATCCCCCCGGCCCTGTGGCCGATACAAACGTGACCGTATTTGGCAACGTAGTGTTCACCAGGATACTTGCCGCAGATTGAGGACCGTTATTGGTCGCAACCAGGGTCCAGAAGATCGCGTTACCGACCGTCGTGGACGTTGGAGTCACCGAGGAACTCAGTGCGAGATCCGCGTTGGTCGCCGGGCCGCTGCCACCATTTATGATGGTGGAGATAGTGGCAACGTTGTTGCTCGGCGTCAGGTCCGGGTTATCGGAACTGATGGACGCAGTGTTCACCGCGACTCCACCGGCGATAGCGTTGGTTGCGATCTGGAATGTTGCCGTACCACCCACCGCCAGGGAGGCGAGTCGATAGGTTACCAGCCCATTCGCGTAGCTGGATTCGGTTGGCGTGGAGGAGACAAACGCGACCTCCGGCGGCAGCATATCCTGAATCTGAACGTTGGCTGCCACGGCAGGTCCGGCGTTATTCACCTGTAGCGTGTAGCTCAGAGGGCTACCGACGTTGCCAGGAGATGGATTCGCCGTCTTGGTAATACCAACGTTTGCCACCGTCGCAGGATTCGCGGCAGTAACGGTTATCTGTTTTGTGGAGCTGTTGTTTGAGGTGTCGGGGTCGGTTGCGAGAGGCACCACTTGCGCGGTATTCGAGATCGTACCCACAGTGGTTGGTATGACTGAAATGTTGACCGTCGCCACTCTGCCCGCACCGAGCGTGCCGATGTTGGCGGTGATCACATTGCCGTTCCTCGTCACGTTCCCCTGCGTGTGGAATTCGCCGGTATATGACACAGAGGCGGGCAAGGTATCGTTAATTGTAACACCGGTAGCCGTGCTCGGACCCCCGTTCACCACGCGTAGCGAGTAAGTGACCGAAGTGCCCTGCGTGGCGGTGGTGACAGTCGAGCTCATTACCAGCGAAAGATCCGCGCCGCTGCCGGTACCACCAATAATCTGCACGCTGGCGGTGGCACAGTTGTTAGTGAAGTCAGGGTCTCCGCCCGCAAAATCCACACACGCGGTATTGGAGGCAGCGGTGGCGCCGACCAATGGCGTCGTAGCGATTACGAAAGTCGCGCGAGCGCCGGCTGGAATCGCGCCGAGGTTGCCGACTAAAGTGACATTGCCGCTCGGGTTCGATCCGTCATTTACCACACTCCACGACCCTTCCGGAGAGGAAGAGACCGAAGCATAGTTAAAGCGAAGGCCTGCCGGCAGAGGATCAGTAACCACAACGCCATTAGCTGTTTCGCTGCTCAGGTTTCGAACCGTAATCGTATATCCAAGGTATTCGCCGATGATGGCAGGATCAGGATAAGCCGTCTTCGTCAGTCGAAGATCCGCCAGCGTGCGAGCGCCTTCGATAGTAACCTTTGTAAGGACATTGATATTATTGCTCTGGTCCACATCCACGGCGGGGTCTCCGTCGATTGTCTCCGGTAGTGCGTTGGAGACGATGTTGTACTGCCCGCCCGTGTCACTTCGGAACGTGATCCGGAAAGTCTCGGTCTGCCCGGGTGCCAGTTCTGCATAGGTGCCCGTTACATCAGGTGAAGGGAAGGCCGGAGTGCTTAGAATGAAAGCACCTGAACCTGTATCCTCAAAGACAAGAGCCACAATCGGGGCGTCTGGATTAACGGAGACCTGCACATTATACGCAGTCTGAATGCCATAATTGGTGACGGCAAAATCGACGAAGAAATCTGAGGCCGAAGTTGTGCCGGCAAAGATCGGCGCGCCGTCGTTGACGTTCGTTGCCTTTATTTCAACGTCTACGTAGTTATCATCAAGAGGCAGGAATGTAGTGCTGTACCACGGCACCGCAGTTTGCGGGCTGTTTTCATCCTGCGCCGGTGCCCTGATGTTTTGCCACATCGCCAGCCAGCGGCCGGATAGGTTGCTTGCAATGACGGGATTCAGCCAGCGTGGCTGCGAAGTCTGAAAATCAAAATCGATGGACGACGGACTCCCGAAGCTCGCTGCATCGTCTGTAGACACGGCTGAAAACACATCGCGCGGGGGATTTCCAGCAACGTCGTTCAGCGCCGCGCTCCAGATTGCCATCCAATCGCCGGCATCGTCCGTAGCAATCCATGGATCCGCAAACTGAGGGGCGAGGAACAAGACGCCGTTGGTAATCTGGACCGGAGGGGACCAGACCAGCCCGCCGTCGCTCACATTAAAGTCAGCCTGGCTTGCGCGTGCCGTATAAACATCGTAGATGCCGCCGCTGCTGCGCGCGCCCCAAACAGCCGCCCATGTATTGTTCGTCGGCGAGTAATCGATGCGCGCCACGTAATCGTCTTTTGAATCTGCTCCGGCATCGGTATTGATCGTGCTGAAGGCCCAGTTGACCCCGTCATCGTTACTTGCAGCATACTTTGAATCGATATCGCCAGAAGCCTCCTGGTAGGTAACCACCCACAAAGGCCCGATATCCACTTCGTCACCCGGGTTGCACCGCACCTGCGGCCTGGCCACTCCGGTTCCCGGTATCCGCTGTCTTAACTGCCAGTTTGCGCCACTGTCAGACGAGTAGGCGATATTGACTCCCGGGGTGCCGCCGAGGTCGGCGTCAGCAACCCACGTAACCATGTATTTGCCAAAGCCATCAGTCCCGATCGAGGCGTTCCGCGGGTTATTGTTGTTTGCGAATGAGCCGAGCGGCGACGGGACGTCCCATGTTTGGCCACTGTCGGCAGATACTGTTTTATAAAGCTGAGGCCCCGAGTAAGTGAGCGCCTCGAAAACCACCACGTAATCGCCGATACTGTCTGTTGCGATGTCGGGCCGGAAGTTATAGTCGGTTTCGGAATCCGGGACGGGGATGCTGAAAGGCTGTTCCCAGGTTCCACCATCATCGTTGGAGTAGCTGACCATAAGATTGCTGTATTGGCCCACAGGCGGCGTGGTGCCGTTATCGTTTGGATTACCAGTGTGATAGACTGCAACCCACGTTTGCGAAGCTGGGGCGTCTGTTGCCACGCGGACGTTCTTGGCCGCGATTGGGTCAAGCGGATCGGAATCGACGATTGGCTTAGGCTCCGCCCAGGGGAAAAACGGTACCGTTCCCTTGTCGATAAGTGTGGCAGCTTCCTTTGCATCAATTCGCGCGGAATAGCTGAGCTGCGGCCAGCCTGCTGCAACTGCCAGCAGTGCCAGCAGCCGAACGGCAAGCTGGCTGAACTTTAAGCCGTGGCCGAATTGGGAAACGTACATCTCTACACCCTTTTCACCAGCAATGGATGCACGGAGCCCCCACTGTCTGTTGTGTTAGTTAAATGCTTCTAGCGAATGAAACTCGACGAACATGACTGGTACTGCACGCTTTTCCCCGTTTCAGAGCGTACACGGCAGCACCATTCGTTCACCGTCCCGGAGTTTCCACGACAGTGCAAGTGCAATTCATATCACAAAACTTTTAAACATGTGCTCTAGATTTGACGAAATTTGCGCAAAAGCGATGACATGTAACGCATTAAACTTTCAGCTGCGGCGCACGTTTCGGCCGGTTCCCTTGGGGGTGAAGACCGGAAAACACACTCTTTTTCGCCTACTTGTTTCAATTTGCTCAGGTTACATGAACTCGTATAGGTGAATACTCGAAAGCCACGGCCACCCTTCACCGCTTCCTGGTGAACCGTTATTTTCGAGTGGTTTGACGATAATGGACACCAGCTTAAAACCAGAGAGTCGTTGCTCAACAGCGGTCACTAATCGGGTCAACCCCCTGACATGAGCTCTCTATCGTCGGCTAAGATTACCGTTCTGAGGAATCCAGTTGCAGTTTTTGTTGGAATTGTCATTTAGGAGTGTAAGTCTCTTTGCCCACATGATGATAGCCGGTAGTGCCCCATGCACCTGAAATGTCCGCGATGTCGTACCCAGTTTGAGGGAAGTCCCGACGAGACGGGCCACGTGATTTGCTTGAGTTGCAACGCGCGTTTGCGCTTGCGCCCGCGCGATTCCAGCTCGGCCGCTGGCGCTACCAAGGAAGCACCCGCGAACGGGTCTTCGGCTAAGCCGGCGGACAGCGCAGCGACTAAACCCCCGCCGGACAAATCGAAAGACAAAGACAAAGACAAAGATAAGGACGTAACGCTGCCGCCGGGCACAAAGCTAGGTGGGTTCGAGATACGGCGAGTGCTCGGACGCGGCGGTATGGCAACAGTGTACAAGGCGGTGCAGCTGTCGCTGAATCGACCGGTTGCGGTAAAGCTTCTGGCCCCAAGGTTTGCGAGCAATCCAGTTTTCGTTGAGCGGTTTGACCGCGAAGCCGGCGCGCTCGCCACTTTGAATCACCCGAACATTGTGAACATCATCGATAAAGGTGCGGAAGAGGGCAAGCACTTCTATTTCGTCATGGAGTACGTGGAGGGAATTACCCTCGACCAGCTCATGCATGCCGTGGACCTCACCGAGCGTCATTACACGCACCTGATTACCGAGATCAGTAAGGCTCTGACTTATGTGCACGGGCGGGGGATTATCCACCGCGACATCAAGCCGAGCAATATCCTGGTGGACAAGCCAGGTAACGTGAAGGTCTCCGACTTCGGCATTGCGCACATCGCCGAAGGTGACGCACCCGCAGAACGTTTCGGGCGAAACGCCACCGTGGGAACAACGAACTACATGGCCCCGGAACAGGCGGCCAATCCAGGCGCGGTTGATGTCCGCGCGGACATTTACTCGCTTGGCGTCACGTTTTACAAAATGTTTACCAGGCAGCTTCCCGTGGGTGAGTGGAAACCGCCGACCCTGCTCAACCCCAACCTTCCACGCACAGTCGACACCGTCCTTGCACGTGCGGTTCAGCCGGATCCTGCCGATCGCTACTCGACGGTGAAGGAGTTTTGTGACGACCTCGTGGCTCTGTTTGCGGCGGCCGGATCGAACTCGGCTTCGGGAGTGGATGTTGTCGCCGCGCTGGCGCCCGGCGGCGTCGGCGCTTTTTCGTTCGGGTCGACTCTTAGCCCATCGCAGTCCGGCACCGCATACGCCATTCAGGATTCCACCGACGCGTCCGCCACTGGCTCCGGCTTTCGCACAGGCGGGTCGCTGAGCGAATCCAGCTTCAATTCACCTACCATGGGCAACACGAGTATGCTGCGCGGAATTATGGGAGCACCCCCTCCGAACGCGCCGCCTCCGATTGAAGAAGAGGAACCGCCGAGCAAAAAGAAGATGTACCTGTGGATTGCCGCCGCTGCGGTGACTGTCATTGGCCTGGTCGCATTCGGCCTGGTCTGGTATCTGTATTTTAGCTGACCACCAGTTCAGAAGTTCCTGTCCAGTTTGAGCGCGGAAGATGTGCTCAGTTCGGCACACAAAACCGAATACGAATTAACGGTAGACCACACCAGCCAACCCACCGTTAAGTAGGGCCCTGCGGCAACGCTTCGCTGCTTTCGGCCGGCTTCGGGGTGGCTGCGGGTTCTGGCGCAGGCATGATCGATTCCAGCCAGATGCGAATGCCGCTAATATCCAGCGACACAACAACCGGTGTGCCACGCGTGCGGACATCCTGCTTTATTTCAAAGGGGCTGCCTTCACGTTTCCCCGCAAACTGCGGAAGTATCAGCTTGGCGCCCGCCGCAAATTTCGCCGAGTGGTCCGCCTGCCGGAAGTAAAAAGTGATCTCAACCTTCGCACGATCCGCCGATACAAGGTCACCTGAAAACTTGAGGGCCTGCACGTCGTCATAGCTCATCTTGTTGGACGCCAGGGCTTCCTGCAGCTTTGCACCCAGGCCTGGTGTCTGCATCGCGTTTTCGGTTAGTTTGATCAGGTTCTCCAGCCTGCCCGGCTGGTTTATGATCATGAGGGCGATGTCTTCAGCCGCGGGAGGCTTGTCGAGAGTCAGCTCTTCCAACCGCTCCTGCAGCTTCTCTTCGGGCTCAACGTCCCGTGCCGGATCGCTCCTGTAGTCGAGTGACCGATTCAGCATCGGGAGGTCGTCGCTATACACAAACTCGCTCTGCGATACCGCCATTACCGATGTTGATGTTTCTGAGGTAACTTTGCCCAGCGGGTATATGTCGCTGTCGCCTTTGTGATCCTGGGGCTGCGCATAATGGGACGTCAGGAATTTCCGCAGCAACACAAACGACAGCTTGTTTCGCAGTGGCACCACGGTAAGCAGTGATTCCTGGCGGGCATCGGGATTATACGCCAGGTAAACCGGGCAGTCGGTCTGTACGAGGCTGGTGATGAATTGCCTGAGCACTTTCAAAAAGCCGGACATGAGCTTTGCATCACCCTCGGAGAGGCCTTCAAGCTGCGCCCGCTCCGCCCGCTTGAAAAGGAATTTCAGCAGTTCACTCTCGCCCTGGTCATTCGAACGGATTCGAATCACACCAAATCCATTAACCGAGGAGTCGAACATGGCATTTTTAGGGTAAGTCGGTGCCGGGCGTAAAATGCCGTACAGCATCACAGTGCCCACGATGACCAGCAGGAAGAGAACTGCGACGCAGCCGCAGGTGCAGCCCCAGCGGCGGCGCTTGCGAGTAGATTCATGGGCAGGAAAAGCATCGGCGCTCATGGTAGGCGGGATACTCAAAGCCGCCAGTTGCCAGTAAAGAGGAAACGGCACGCAGAAGCAATTAGAATGAAAACGATGAATTCCCGATCGATGAGAGCCGATTACTAATGATTGCAGGTTCGCGATGGTTGTTCCGGCCTGCGAAAGATGCCTCTTAAGCAAGTGCCGGATCTAAACGCCAGCGAACAAAGACCCTGGAGTGTAATGCGCACGCGTCTCGTGGAACAGCGACCGACTCTGCCCTATCTGCTCGGAGTTATCCTGGCCTTCACCTGCATTGCCGCGAGCCGGTGCGTGTGGTTCACAGAGATGGACTTTTTTATGCACCACCGGGTGGGACGATGGATATGGGAGCATCGCGCCGTGCCACACCAGGATTATTTCTGTTTCATGACACTCGGCAACCCGTGGATCGCGTACGAGTGGCTGTTCGAACTTATGCAGTACCTCGTGCAGCATTGGTTGGGTTGGAGCGCACTGGCCATCATCCGGGTCCTTGCTGCCACACTTACTTACGTTCTTGTGTGGCGCACAGCACGGCTGCTCGGTGTCGGTCGCGCCTTCTCGCTCGTTGCCCCGGTCGTAGCCGCGGCATTCGGCATGGTGAACATCGAATTTCGCCCGCATGCCGCAACCAATCTCCTGTTCGCCGCCGGTATGTACCTGGTGATTCGGAGCATGGTCACTGGCAAAGCGCGCCACTTGCTGTTTCTTCCCCCGATGCTGGCGCTGTGGGCAAATATGCACGGGGGTTTTGTGGCGTTTCTTGCATCCGCAGGCCTGATGTTCGGGGGCGAGGCGGCCCGCCGATGGTGGTCCGTGCCGGATCCCGTGTACCCGGCCCCCTCACGCCGGTTGCTGCTGCGTTGTTTTGGCGCGCTGGCGCTCGCGGTAATGATGACCGGCGTCACACCTTACCTTTGGCGCGTATGGGAAGTTCCGTTGCGGATTCTTTCGCACAAAGAGATGTCGGGCGTCCTGGAATGGCAGGCAATCCGCCTCGATCGACACCTGCCTTTCGTATTTTTCGTCGCGCTGACGCTTGCGCTCGCTTTGGCGAATTGGCGCCGCTTGCATCCTGGGCATGCCCTGCTATTGGCAGCATGGGCGATTCTCAGTTGTACCGCGCAACGTCACACCGGCCTGTTCGCGATTGTTGCGGCGCCGCTGGCTTGCATGTACGCGGAAAGCGTAGCGCAGAGGATCGCTCCGGCGGCTCGGCTCCGAACGGGCGGGTTGCTTGCAGCGCTTCTTGTCGTGATCGCGCTTGGGCAGGCCTGGATCTATAACCGCGTAGACGGTTACCCGATTCCCAAATCGCTCGGGCTTGGAATGCATCCCACAGCGACAGCTCGCAAAGCCTGCGAGTTCATACGACGCGAGCATCTACCGGTACAACTGTATAACGACTATAACCTCGCAGGATACCTGATCTACTGGCTCCATCCCGATTACCTGGTTTTCCAGGACAGCCGACTGGAAGTCGTGGGCGAGAAGTTATTCCGGCTGGGCCAGCATGTCGAAGGCGGAGCGTTTCCGTTGTGGCGCGAGACTCTTGATAAGCACGGCATCAACACCCTGGTTGTGTCTTATGAGTCGGGAGACAAACCCGACAGCCTTGTGGCGCAGCTCGATGCGTCTGCGGATTTCGCACTGGTTTACTGGGACGACCAATGCCTGGTGTATCTGCGAAAGCTGGCCGTCGCAAACGAGCTGGTGGAGCGACTGGCGTATCGGGCCGTGAAGCCGGGCCAACCTACATTTCGCGGGCCCCAGGACGTTGCCGGCATGCAGGCTGCACTTGCGGAGGTGCGACGGAAACGACACGAAGACCCGGCGTGTCGCTGGGCCGCACGTCTGGAAGGGTACTATGTAAACCGGCCGGGGATGTAAGGCTGCTCAAGGTTTTCAAAGCCCTCTCAGAGGCGCTATCGCCTTGGCAATCGCTCTTCTACTTTCGGCAGTTCGGGAAATGTTCCGTGCGGTTCGACCTGGTACCAGAACCCCACGCTCGACCAGTCGTCGAAGCGATTGTTGTCGTGGCCATGTTCAATCGTAACCCGAATAGACTTTGTAAACGTGACGGGACTTTCGAGGTGGAAGCGGTAGGCAGTCCATTCCCCACCCCAGTCGGTTGTATTTCCTGCCAGCGAGATGCCATGGAACAGGCCGTCGTATTTTCCTGAAGGAAACCCCCACGCGGCGCACACGTAGTCTTCGGTTCCAGTGCCGTGCAGCGCAGGCGGCCACTTTTCGCCATCGACAAAAATCATGTCGTCGCCTTCACCGAACCACGAGTGGACGATATCGTTGAACATCACGTTGCGGATGGAAAGCACTGTTCCCACGTAGTGGCCGCGTCCCTCCGCTTCGAAGACCACGTAGTTTTCGGCACCGGTGGTATTCTTCTGGTCGACGAATGTGCTGTGCGCGTTCATGTGCCAGGTTTCATAACCCTTGGTCGGCTTCTCCTGGCGATACTGGGCGTGCAGGTACGCGGTGTCATCCGCAAGCTTGTCATGCTCTTCATAGTCGATGTAGTAATAAAAGCTCTGCACGGCCTCCGAGCTCTCGTTTACCAGTTCAAATCGAGCGGCTTTGCGAAACGGCATGGGGAAGAAGCAGTTCATCGCTGCGCGATTGGACTCCTGGGTTGATCCGCCGGTGACCTGGTTCAGCGGAAGCGATTGAAAGGGGGATACCTTCGCATGGCCGACGCCGAAAAAGTCGCCGAGAGGTGCCTCGATGCTTGGTGTTTTCTCGTTATCCCAGAACACACGCAGCACGAGTGTGCGCGGATAGTTCACGTCCTTGCAGTGCGTTGTGCACCAGATGTGCTTCACAATGCCTGCGCCTTTGATGTCGGCAAGAGTGACGCTCTGGCCCGGATCGAGAACAACCCAGTCGTGGTTGCCGCCGCTGCGGTCGTAACTGGATACGCGTCGGCTGCGGTACGTACGTAAGCGCGGCAACGATGCCAGAAGGTCTTCAGGGTTCATGAGATACCTGTATGAATAGAATGTGTTGCAGACGTGCCACCGGGATCATGCAGGGCAAGCGCAATGCGACCGCCGTTACTTCAGCGAACACTCGTCAGCAGCATTCCCTGCCCGGCAGCGAGCCATACGTTTTCACCAGCCCATGGCTGTACCGCACCCGAATACGCGCTCACCATTTCCACGGCACCCGGCGACTTGAATGCCACACCAAAAGACGTAGACTTATGCAGGTCGCAATTAACGACCATCGCATACACACGCCCTTCCCCCTCGAACTCTCCCACGAGAAACTGTCCGCCGGTAACGTCGGACACGTACTTTGATGTGGCGATTCCATTGCAGCCCTCCGGCACCTTGGGATGATGGAAGACATTTACGCTCTTCAATTTGACCAGGGTTGGCGCAAGCTGGTGGATCTGCAGGTTTACATTTCGCAGCATGTCCCACGTCGCGGTGCGGTGGCCAAATTGATCGATGGGCGCGAGGCGGTAATTACCCGTGGCCGGCGCGAAGTAGGTAAAGTAACTGATGCCTCGCGCGCCGTAGGCCATCGTCGTGTAAGCCTGGAATCGCAGCCCGCCCGGCGAAGGTTCTGCATAGTTAAAATGCGCGTTGGAGAGAACGATGTTCCAGAAGGGCAGGTTGTGGCGAACGGCTGAAGCACGAACAGCTTCGAGGTTCTGGAAGTAGCCAGGCCGCAGGGAACCATCGTCCACCAGCGAGTAGTTGTCATAGCTCAGGAAACTCGGTTTTGTCTCGGAAACGAAACTTTCCAGGTACTCCTCGTATGTTGGACGCCCCAATTGTCCGGCTGAAGCATAGTTGGGAAACAGGTTGATGTAAGGAAGCGCCTTGGGAGCGGCTTTACGGATCTCCGCAGCCCATCTGCCCAGGGCGGGATATAAGTCCGCCTTCGGTTCGTCGCGCAGATAGTAGCCGTAGGTTGCGGCATGATCCTTCGTACGCGCAGTGAGCGCCGTGGTTCGGGATGTGATTTCTTCCTCAGTTAATCCCGCCATGCCGTCCCCTACATGGATGGAGTCATCGATCACGATCGCCTTCAGGCCGGCGGCATGAACCGCGTCGAGCTTTTCAGGGTGCACGAATCCGGCCAGGTTGAACCCGCACTCCCGGATCTCGCGGTATGTCGACACTTCACCGTGGGTTGTTCCCCAGGGCAGAATCGCGAATTCTTCGGGCGTGACACGTTTGCCGCTGCCGCTATTCTGTACGGTCTGCGCTGAGGCTGCGGAAACAATGCATGCCGCAATGCATACCAACCCTGTTTTTTGGAAACCTGCCATTGGAACCTCCCATGGTGCAAAGCTGGTCTAACTTCTGTTTTCATAGTCCTTCAAGGTGTGCCATGCCTCTTCAGGCCTTAAACCTGCTTTTACAGGGCAAAACACACGGATCGCTATATAACACTTAAACAGGTGCTACATGTCCCGTTTATTGAAAAAGCAAGGCTTACTACTTAAAATATCTCAAACTGCAATATTGGGCTTAGCGCTCGTGGCAGGGAGCACGCTCCAGGCTGCACCCCAGGCTACATTGTTGCAGGAGTACCTTGATCCCGTCCAGCAGAACGCCGCGGAGTTCGGATTCTCAGTTGCGGGTTATGGAAACCAGCCACTCGTGGGCAGCCCAGGCACAAACGCAGGGGGTGCGGCGTACCTTTACGATGCGGGACTCTCTGCCACCCCGGTTAAGACGCTGCTTCCGCCGGGCTCTTTTATCGCGAATGATTTTGGCCGTGCTGTCGCGAGTTCCAATTTTCAAATTCTGATTGCCGACCCTGCCGCGGGTCCGCTGTCGGGCAGCGGGGGAGTTACCACCGGTCCACTCGATGCAACACCTTATAATTTTCGCGGAGTCGTGGTGCATTACCTTAACTCGCTCGATACTTCACCCCGTGTTCTCGTAAACCCCCTGGTTGGCCCGGTTACTGGCTTTGGAAACGCGCTCGCGTTCGGTCACGGTGGCCAGTTCGCGGTCGGCGATCCATTTTTAACGACGGCATCGCTATCGCAATCAGGCCGAGCGTACTTGTACAATAGCCAGAATACTTCCCCGACGGCGATTATTGAGAATCCCGTACCTGCATCACAGGCGCGTTACGGTAAATCACTGGCCTTCTACAGTGATGGACCGGCTGTCGCGTTTCCGCCGGATACCGAGACGAGTTACCAGGGCGCGCTTGTCGTAGGTGCCCCCGGGCTCGATGCGGTGTTTCAATATAACCCCGAGACTGGCGATTTGCTGAGCATTATCGAGAGTCCGAACACCTCCCACGAGAGCTTCGGTTTCTCGATGACCACGGTGGATCAGCGGCTGATCGTCGGTGCACCGGAAGCTGGGAACCTGGCCGGCAGGGTTTATATTTTCGACCGGTTCAGCGGAACACTTCTGCGTACGATTTTCAATCCAAACTCCGCGACTGAGCGCTTCTTCGGTTATTCCCTCGCCATGATCGGCAGCACGCAGCTCGCAGTCGGCATAGAGCCAAGAGGCACGGGGCCGGCAAAGGTGCGTGTATTTAACATCAACACCGGTGCAGCGGTTGCCGAACTGACGTCACCCCATACACTACGCACTAAGTACGGCACCGCCGTCGCAGCCGTGGGCGGTAATGTTCTCGTTGGCGATCCTGCAGGCGCCAAGGATGCACCATCCGGCGTTCCGGGTCGAGCATACCTGTTCAGCCTTGCCGGCGACAGCACCGTTGCGCCAGATGCTCCTTTAAATCTCACTGCAAGCCCGGTGAACTCCACCTCGATTTTTCTCACGTACCAGGACAACAGTTTGAACGAGACTGGATTTACACTTGAGCGGCGGACCGGCGCCGTCGGCGCCTTCAGTCCGGTTGCGACGCTCCCGGCAAACAGCAGCAGTTACACAGACAATAACCTGACACCGGCCACTGAGTACTGGTACCGGCTCCAGGCATTTAACCTCGCGGGGGCCAGTCCGTACTCAAACGAAACGAGTGCAACGACGCCAAGTACTCCGCCGCCGGATCTGGTTGGCCAGATTCCGAATCCCGGTGGCATTGGTGACCTGTTTGGCTTCTCGATTTCGAAAGTCGGAAAAGCGCGTTTCGCCGTTGGCGCGCCCGGAGTGGATGCGAACGCTGTCGCAAACGCCGGACGTGTGTACGTGTTTACGCCGCCGTCACTCGCGCCGACGCTTGTCCTCAATAATCCAAATCCGCTGCCGAACGATCAATTCGGTTACTCAGTGGGTGCCGTCGGTGAGAACATTTTGGTGGGTGCGCCTGGTAATCAGAACACAGTCAATGGAGGCACAGCTTACCTGTTCAGCGGGATCGACGGGCAGGTGTTATTCACGTATCACCATCCCGCTGCATCGGCCGGGCGGCAATTTGGTTACTCGGTTGCCGGTTACGGCAAAAAGCGGGCGCTGATTGGTGCTCCCGGGGGCGGCCCGCTTTCGCTTCCTGGTTCGGCTCACCTGTTTGATGCAAAGAAGACCGCTGCGTTGCTTCGCAGCTTCGATAGTGCTACGTCCTCACCCGGTGATCGTTTTGGCGACTCGGTTGCCGCTGCCAAAGGCCGTGCTGCAATAGTTTCGAAAGACCCGCCTGGGCAACCTTGCACAAACACCAGCATCGAAGTCTTCACGCTCAAGACTGGTGCACTCGTCGGGACGCGGGGTGATGCGGGTGTTGTCACTGAAGCGAAGGGGAAATTTTTAGTGGGAGCTCCGTTTATTGGATGCGCAACGGGCGATCCCTATTCGTACCTCCTTAGCGGCACAACGTTAAAACTACTCTATCTAAACCCGACATCGCAACCCGACGGCTTTGGACTGGGTGTTGGCGGCGGCAAGAAGTTCAATGCCATCGGCGCCGCATTGTTTGACAGCAACAGCGCACTCGATGCCGGACGTGCTTACCTGTTCAAATCGAAGCTGCAGGCCCCACTCCGTACCTATGAGAATCCGTCCCCCAATGCAGGCGATCAATTCGGTTACGCGCTGGCGCTTCCCGGAAAATTGTTCCTCGTGATCGGTTCACCGTACGACGACGGTTCAGGTTTGGATGCAGGTGCCGTCTACCTCTACAGTGTGCCCAGGAGGTAGCTGTAGAAAACGTGTTTGTCGGGCAGCATTCGAACCTCCCTTTTCTTTTGCATCGCCCGCGTGGTTGATCCGCTCTCGCGCATGCACCTGCAACGTGTAGTCCTCACATTAGGAGTGCTATTCATGAGCGCGGCCAAGGCACACACTAGCACAACGGAAGACGCGACAAGTAGCGTGCCGGCATACCTCGTGAACTCGTCGATGCCATCTGCATTACGCGAACTGGAGTCGCGTGGTGATTTCAAAGCGGCTGAATCGTGGCTCGACGAGCAAAGCACCTCCGCTTCAGGCGATCTAAAGAAACATTATACGTCCGAGCGCGAGCGGCTCCGGCGTGTGCAGCGAGACTACAGTGCGACCGTCGAAGACGTGCTGAAAAAGCTGCGCAAAGAGATACCGAAGGTCACGACCCGCGACCTGGACCTGTGGCGGCAAGAGGGTGCGATCCAGTGGATTCCGGTAAACGGCGAGCCGCGCTATTTCCGCCGGGAACCAGGCAACCTTCTGCGGTTCAATAAGCGTGCACAGGCGATGCAGAAGTCAGCGAAAAAGAAGGCGCCTGCCAGGGACGATCCAGCGGGCACGTCAAAGAAGTTCGACCTGGATCCGCATCTCCTGAAAGTGATCGACGCGGCGCGCGAGAAGAAGACCACCGAGGTGCTGCCAATTACGTTTCACGTGCGGCACACTATTGCCGTCAAACCCGATGTGGTGCCGCCGGGAGAAACAATCCGCTGCTGGTTCCCCTATCCTCAGAACTATCGCCAGCAGCACGAGCCCGTGCTTCGCACAACAGCAACTGTGAGAATATCTGCCCCGGGCACCCTGATGCGCACTGCGTACATGGAACAGCCTGCAAACAAGGCCGGAGAACCGACCACATTCACACTCGAGTACGAGTATCGCACGGCTGCGTATTATCCCGACTTGAAGAAACCTGCAAAGCATCCGCTGCCGGATGCTGCCGTCGGGTTCCTCGAAGAGCAGCCGCCGCACATCGTTTTCACACCCGAAATACGCGCGTTGGCTCAGGACATCGTCGGTTCGGAATCGAAGTCCCTGGCGAAAGCGTATAAAATCTGGAGTTGGCTCGACCTCAATATAAAGTGGGCAGCCGAGATGGAATATGGGACGATGCCGAACATCGTGCAGAAGGTGTGTAAGCGGGGGGACTGCGGAACGCAGGCGCTTCTCTTCGTTGCATTATGCAGGGTCAGTGGAGTGCCCGCCCGCTGGCAAAGCGGCTGGGTCACAAAGCCGAAGGCGTGGAACATGCACGACTGGGCTGAGTTTCATACGCTGGAATTCGGATGGTTACCGGCAGATCCGTCGGTCGGTCGGCGAAAAAGCAAAAAGCTCACGCTGCGCGATTTCATGTTCTGCCATCTGGATGCGTACCGAATGATCGCAAACCTGGACTGGGGGCAACCTTTCGATCCTCCGAAACAATTCGACCGCAGCGATCCTGTCGATAATCAGCGTGGTGAGGTCGAGTGGTCAGGCGGCAATCTCTACTACGACGATTGGACCTACGACGTGGAGGTTCGGTGACGCAGGAGTTAAAGCTTCACCTGGTTTTCAATCGGCACGGCCCCGTCTTTTTCGAAAGCGATTAAGTTGCCGATGGTAACCTCTGCAATCCGCTGCAGAGCTTCCCGGGTGAAGAAGGCCTGGTGTCCCGTGACGATCACATTCGAGAAAGTAAGCAGCCGGGCGAACACATCGTCCTGCAGCAGCAGCCCGGAGCGGTCCTCAAAGAAGAGATCGCCTTCTTCCTCATAAACGTCCAGCCCAAGGTAACCAATACGCCCCGCTTTCAGCGCCTTGAGCACCGCCCGTGTATCCAGTAATCCGCCCCTGCTGGTGTTGATGAGCATGACACCGTGCTTCATCGTGGCGAGAGTGTCGGCATTGATCAGGTGGTGCGTTTCGGAAGTGAGCGGGCAATGCAGCGTGACGATGTCAGAATCTCGGAGCAGCGACGCCAAGTCCACGTACTTCACTCCGGCCTGCTCCAGATCGGCTGCAATGTACAGGTCGTGCGCCAGCACGCGGCACCCAAACCCCAGGAGAATCCGTGCGGTTTGCGCTCCAATTTGTCCGGTGCCAACCACTCCCACGGTTCGCTGGTACATGTCAAAACCAAGCAGGCCTTCCAGTGCGAAGTTGCGTTCCCGCACGCGATTGTATGCGCGGTGAATCTGACGATTTAGTGCAAGCATCAGCCCGACGGTGTGTTCGGCAACTGCGTAGGGCGAATACCTTGGCACCCGCGCTATGGAAAGACCAAGCGACGCTGCGGCTTTTAGATCCACGTTGTTGAACCCCGCGCATCTAAGCGCGATAAGACGGACTCCATTGCCGGCAAGAACGCGTAGCGTTTGCTCGTCGGCGACATCGTTTACAAAGATGCAGATGGCATCCCGTCCCGTGGCCAGAAGGGCGGTTTGCGCGTCGAGACGCGCTTCCAGGTACTCGAAAGCCAGTTGCCCTGGAGTGGCCCCTGCAGGGTTCTGTTCATCGAGAAACTTTTTATCGTAAGGCTTGGTGCTGTAGACCGCTACCCGCAATGCCCGAATCTAGCGCGTGTATTTCGAGAAGATACGGATGTACTCGCTGCCAAACGTCACGCGCGTGATGTTGTCAAAGCTCACCAGGCTCGGAATCTGGTCCCACCGCCCGCTGGCATCGAAGTGGTGAATCGATAACGACTTCTTCCCGACACGTACGAGCCGCCCAATATAGAAGAACTCAGAGTCTTCAATTTCGCCTTCAAGGATCATGTTCTGTTCGACACCGACCAGGTCGGCGAACATATCCTGCGTGCTGTCCAGTCGAAGAGGAAAGGTGAGCTGAGCAGCTGCGCGCACGCCCTCTTTCCGAAGTATGGCTTCGAGAATCCGCTCATAACGGCCGCGGCGTACGCTTTCAACGTCCGCTCGCCGTATCGCGCAGTGGCCATTCAAGTGAAAATCACTGACCTCGTTGACGAGAATCCATTCGTCTCCTGCTTCAAGCAGGTAACCCTTAACGTCTGCTCCTTCGTCAATTAACGGCCGTTCCAGGTGCACCAGCCGTCGCTGCGCGCACAACTGTTCAAGCTTATCTAATTCCATAGGGGAATTAGCTATAGCCAAGCGACCCGAAAAATGCAAAAGATGATCCGGGTATTTGCTCCAGCGGTGCCCTCACCGCACCCAAAACGAGGTGAGCGCGTCCGCCTCAGCAAGTGGGTGGGAGCGAGCTACTGGCCGGGCCGCTGGACGTTGGTTGCCTGTAACCCCTTGCCGCTGTTCACCACTTCGAACGTAACCTGCTCGCCCTCGGTCAGGCTTTTGAACCCCTGTCCTTCGATGGCGCTGTGATGCACGAAAAGATCCGGGCCGTTTTCCTGTGTGATAAAGCCATAGCCCTTTGCATCATTGAACCATTTCACCGTGCCATTCGGCATGTGCTTTCTCCCGTTGCGGTCAAAGCCGCTCAAAAATTGAGAAGAAATGAAGCAGCGCGCTGCCCGGATTCCTGCTTCAAACCGGCCAGCTTGTACGTGGTTCAGTTGCGCTGCGAATACCCGAGCGGGCCCGCCGCCAATACCCCGACGCATTTCCTCTCGTTATGAGAAGAAACCCGACAACACCTGATCGGAATGCACAAGTGGAAAGTTATTCGGTTCAGCCGTTTGCGGTTCGTTTTCCATCGGTCAACATGGCACAGCCGTTGCTCCCCAATATCCGCGTGTTATCAGTTTAATGCCCATCTGGGGCAAGTCATAGCCGCAGATGATACGGTTGCTTTCACCAGGTCCCGATTATAGGAGTTCCGAAATCCAGCAGTCATGAACAACAAACAGCCCATGATGCCTCCTACCAGGTCCAGCATTGGGCCCCTTGCGGTCTGGGTTATTGTGGTCGCGGGTTTGTATTTTGCCCAGGATGTTGTAATACCGCTGGCGCTGGCACTGCTGATCACTTTCATGCTGGCGCCTGTTGTATCGCGCCTTGAGCGCTGGCACTTCGGCCGAGTTCCTTCTGTCGTTCTGGTGATTCTTACGGCTCTCGCAATTGTGGGCGGCATGGGTTACCTGGTAGCAAACCAGTTCGTGGACCTCGCTGGAAAGCTGCCGTCGTACAAGCAGACCGTCGTACATAAAATTCAGAAGCTGCGGCCAACACATGATGGAAGATTCGGGAGGGCACGTGAGGCTCTGGAAGATTTCAGCCGCGAAGTGACCAGTGGCGAGACTACTGCCACCGTCAGCACAACCACCGCCACGGCAGAAGCAACGCAGACTTCGGTTTCCGCAACGGATGATAAAAGTACCGGGAGTGCATTCGCCAAAGCAACTGTGCAGGCAAATGAGTCTGCCGCCTCGGATCAGAACACGTCTGCCGCCTCGGATCAGAATACGTCTGCCACACGGCCTCAGAAGCCCGAGCCAATCCCGGTTACAGTGGTCCAAACCTCCTCTAATATGCTGGAAGCCCTGCGAACTGTTCTGGGGCCTGTGTTTTCCTGGTTCGGTACTGCAGCGCTGGTCCTGCTGTTCGTGCTGTTCATGCTTCTCCAGCGCGATGACCTGCGTGACCGGGTGATCCGGCTTGCAGGGCAGAAGCGTATCCAGGTGACCACTGAAGCGTTCGACGAAGCCGGTCGCCGCGTAAGCCGCTACCTGCTCATGCAGCTTATCGTCAACGTGACTTATGGCGTTCCGGTGGCCATCGGTCTCTATTGCATCGGCCTTCCAAATGCGCTACTGTGGGGTGTGTTCGCAACTATACTGAGGTTTATCCCCTATCTTGGCCCATGGATCGCGGCAACCATCCCCATCCTGCTATCCATCGCAGTATTCGATAGCTGGACTCCCACCTTTTTTACGATCGGTCTATATGTTGTGATGGAGTTGATCAGCAACAACTTCCTCGAGCCGCTACTCTACGGCCACACCACAGGAGTCTCGCCCGTGGCGATCATCCTGTCCGCGGTCTTCTGGACGTGGTTGTGGGGCGTCGTCGGTCTGTTACTCTCCACGCCAATTACCGTATGCCTGATGGTACTGGGACGCCACGTACCACAAATGGCATACCTGAACGTTTTGCTCGGCGACCAGCCGGTTCTTCCACCCGAATCGAAGCTGTATAACCGACTTCTGGCGGACGATCTCGACGATGCTCTGGAAATTGCCGAGCACCAGTTGCAGAAGCATTCGCTGGTGGAGGTTTACGACAGCATCCTGGTCCCCGCGCTCGGACTGGCGGAGCACGATCGTCACGAAGGGGCTCTGCCAATCGAAAAGCAGAAGCTCATCTGGAGCGGCATGGCCGAAATGATTGAAGCGTTTGCAGACCGTTCTGACGCCGATGAGGCGAAAAAAACTTCCGCTGATAATGAGCCCGAAGCGAGCGACGCTACCAAGGCGCGTCTCGACCTTACACGCGCCAGTTTGCCCTCGCGCAAAATACTCTGTCTTCCGGCCCGTGACCATGCCGACGAGCTGGCCGCCAGCATGCTTGCGCAGATTCTCGTACGCGCGCATCATACTGTACGCGTTGTTTCAGTCGAAACTTTTGCCGGCGAAATGGTCGAACAAGTAAAAGAGTTCGAGCCGGATGTGGTCTGCATTTCGGCACTGCCGCCACTGGCTACCACGCATGCGCGGTATCTGTGCAAGCGAGTCAAGGCTGAGGTGCCAAACGCCCGCGTGATGGTGGGCCTGTGGAACGCGGAGGGTAACAGCGTTGAAGCACTCAAACGGCTGGAAGGCTCCGGAGTCGATGTCGTCGTAAAGTCGATCCAGGAGGCGGTGGGTAGGGTCTAAACGAGACCTCAATTCGGCACACAGAACAGATTACGAACTAACGGTAGACCACACTACCATGTGTTCGCAACGACAGAGCGGGCATACTGCCGAACTCTTTCGACCTGCTCGGATTGGAGTGGTCGATTCGCAGCCGCTATATTCTCCTCTACTGCCTCCAGCCGGCGCGACCCCGCTATTACAGACGACACTTCCGGGCGCGCCAGCACATAACCCAACGCCAGGTGCACCAGCGGATCCCTTTTATCGCCGGAAGCAAAATGCTCAAATCCCGCTATTGCGCCGCGCAGCTCTGCATTTTGCAGATTCATATACTTGCGGCTCAGCTTTCCGCCCGCCAGCCCGCGCATGATGATTACCCCCGCGTTCTTTTCACGGGCGAGGTCGAGCAGCCGATCCTCTGCGCTCAGGTTGAGCAGATTGTACGGGAACTGCACCGTCTCATAACCGCCGATCTCGAGCGCGCGAACGCACTCGGCGACGCCACCCGTCATCCCCAGGTGTCGCACTTTCCCCGCGCGTTGCGCTTCCTGCATCGCGGCAAAGGTCTCGCCGCGCTCAAGAATTTCGATCGAGGCGGAATGGATCTGTAAAAGATCGATCGTGTCCGTGCACAGTCGACGAAGGCTCTCCTCAACGAAACGCAATGTCGCGTCGTATGAGTAATCGTAAACCGAACCGTCAGGATCGCAGTGCTCGCCGACCTTGGTCGCCAGCACGTACTCACTACGCCGGTTCGCAAGCGCCTTCCCGATAAACTCTTCCGAGTACCAGTAGGCAGGTGCGGTGTCGATGAAGTTGACCCCGAGATCCAGCAGACCGTTCAGCACGCGCGACGCTTCAGCTTGCGTCAGGTGGCGGCTGTTCTCGTTGACGTCGGCCGCCCAGTCGCGACCGATCTCCAGCGCACCAAATCCGATCTCCGAAACCTGGATGCCTGTAGCCCCAAGCGGGCGCAGCTTAACACTCACGAATGTCTCCTGTTACCTGTACTTGTCAGTCCAGCCGCGCGATTTGTGGATACGGGCTGGTATAATCACAACGTTTGGCGAGAAGTTCCGCAAGCGCTGCCGGATCTTCCTTAATCAGGAAATTCATGGGACTAAGCCATCGTTCCTGCGGTCCCGCGAGAGGCGCCAGCGCCGACATTGCCCGTGCATAGCGATTCCACGATTCACGTGTTACTTGCCTCGCCAGACGCCCGCGCATGCGATTCAGGGATTGCGAAATGCTCCGCGCGGTTTTTTCGACCGCGACGGCCACATGCGGGTGCGACAGTGCAGGATCCTGGCGCATGGCCGAGAGATTCGCGGCTGTGTCGGCTTCCAATTTGCGGATCGCGTTGAGCAAACTGCCGGTCTGTGGATCAGTCGACAGAATATGCTCCTGTACCGCCACGGCACCTGAGATTGGCTGCTCCGGGTCGATACCGAGTTGTTGAAGGGTTTCAATGGTGCAGGGATCGAGGATCGTAACCAGGCTGCGAAGTGCGACTGCTGGACGTGGTACCTCGTGCAGCCGATAAACCCCGGCAAGTTGCGCCAGGTACCCGACCTCACCGGGTCCGCCGATGTATGCTGCGGTCGGCAATACGATATCCTGAAGTATCGGCCGGGTCACCACGTTGGGAGAAAATCGTTCGGGGTATTGGTCGAGCTCCCCGCAGAGCTGCTCCCATGACATGGATTTTATAATCGTATGACGCAGGCTGTCCTGCACCAGCACCCGCCCGCCCTCGCTCACAAGCCGCAGTCGGCGCTGATCGTGCAGGTAAAAAGCATTCAAAACATCGGGATCGCGATGCAGTTGCGGCGAATAACCGGATGCCGCAATTTCCACTGCCGCCTGTTCCAGCAGCCGCGCGCTTTCATCCCCTGCCTCGAAACTGGCACGCAGCAGCGCGCGCTGGCGATTGCGAAGGACTCTCAGGCGCGGAACTACAAAGATCACGGGCTGATCCGGACCCAGAAGCTCAACCAGGGTACGGCAAAAAGTCTCTTCGAACCTACAGCTACCCTGAAGTGCCTGGCTCAGTAATGTTTGCGCTGCACGTTTGCTGCACGCACCCGGCAGCGCCTCCTCAACCCGCTGGCGCAAACGAGGTGCACTCTGCGATAAATTCCAGAGGTACGACGGGCTGTCGGCTGGCACATCTCCGCGGCTGCACACGTCACCCAGGTTTGAGAGTGCGCCATCTTCCTGCAGCAGCCAGCAATCGCGCAGCTCCCGGAAATCGTGGTCGTCCGAAGCGACCCAGAAGACCGGTATGACGGTTCTCCCACTTGACGCCTCAAGCCGCGTGGCATGTGCGCGAGCCGACAGCGCCTTGTGCAGGATGAAAAGGGGCGAGGCAAACAGGTTGGGTTGCTGTCCGGTCACAATGGCAAGTGTCTGCGGGTCGGCAAATGCCCCTGCGAAGCGCGCGCCGGCAGAGTTACCGACTGAGTCATTGAACGCCGCGAGTTCCGCGACCTCCGTCGGGTTCCACGGTTGCCACTGCCATGCATCGCGTGCTCGCATTGCCGAGACAAACCCGTCGTCGGCCGGCAGAAAGAATCGCGCGGCCGGACCGTTCTCTTCGATCCAGTCGCGGGCGAACGGAAATGAGGAAAGGGGATTGACCGGTAGAGTGTTCTGAGCGTCGGGCGCCATTTGTCTGGTTGCAGACTCCGCAAGTGCCTACGCCAATATAAAAACGCAACTTCACGCCTGCTGCCGAATTTAAGGGAAGTTGCGCCAGCCCCAGGGACTGCATAATTTCGCACTTGCGAGCCCATTGTAAGCCGTTCACAACCCGCGCCTACGTCAATTGTACGTAAACGAATGAGCAGGAAGACCAGCGAGATCTAACGTATGCCGTCGATCAATTACGCCTTCAAAGAGATCACCTGCAAAATCGTCTATTATGGCCCCGGAGCAGGCGGGAAAACTACGAATCTGCACTACGTCCATAGCAATGTGCCAGCAAAGCACCGGGGCGACATGGTATCGCTGGCAACCGAGCAGGATCGCACGCTGTTTTTCGACTTTCTGCCGCTCGATATCGGCGATGTTAAGGGCTTCAAAACCAAGTTCCAGCTCTACACGGTACCGGGGCAGGTCTATTACAACGCCACTCGAAAACTGGTGCTGCGCGGCGTAGACGCGATCGTCTTCGTTGCAGACAGCCAGGAGAGCCGTTTCCAGGACAGTGTCGACAGCCTGCATAACCTTGCGGAAAACCTCCGGGACTACGGGCTCGAACTCGAGACAATGCCGTTTGTCATGCAGTACAACAAGCGCGACCTTCCCGACGCGCTGCCTCTCGACGTACTGCACCGCGCCTTGAATCCGCAGGCAAAATATGCGGAATACGAAGCAATCGCAACAGACGGCACCGGCTGTCGCGAGTCGCTGCGCGACGTGGCTTCTCAACTGCTGAAAAAGCTTAATGCGACCGCGAACATCGTAACGGATGAAGAAGTCGTAACAGAACGCCTTGGCGTTGCCGGCTCCGGCCCATCTCTTCCGCGCTCCAGCGCGTCGGACCGAAACGCGCCGGAGCTGCGCATCAACCAGGATTCGAAGTTCCATTGGCGCGGAATTGGGCTTGGCTCCGGGCAGGCAAAACTTGCCAGCAGCCGCAACGACCGCGGTGAAATGGAATATGCGCTGTCCACCACCCACAGGATTCTTGGTCTCAAGCGGTCGCTGAAACGTACCATGCGCTACGTGGGCGAGGACAAGCGCATGGTCGAAAACGTCGAGCGGACCTACATTGTTCTGCGAGACGCTTCCGCCGGAAGAGGCACCGCCCCCGTGGCCGGCTTCGTCGACAAATCCGCCGGCACCACACGACTCTACCTTGTGTACCCCGGCGTAATGGGAGAGATGAAGGTCGGTCCGGACGGCGAAATCGTACCGGTATAGTCGAACCTCGACGCGCGGCATACGCTACCATTTGACCACCGCATGACTTACACACCCATCGTCGCTACGCTGGGATATGTGCTCTCGCCCGATGGCCAGTCCGTTCTGCTGATCTACCGCAATACGCGTCCCGACGATCTGCACCTGGGGAAGTATAACGGACTAGGCGGAAAGCTGGAACCGCACGAGGACGTTGCCACCGGCATGCGGCGCGAAATCCACGAGGAAGCCGGAATCGCGGCCGAGAAGCTCGTGCTGCGCGGTACCATCAGCTGGCCGGGGTTTGGCAAGTCGGGTGAGGACTGGCTTGGCTTTATCTTCCGCATCGACCAGTGGAGCGGAACGCCGCTCGTCTCCAACCCGGAAGGTACGCTCGAGTGGGTGCCGCTCGACAAACTGCTCAAGTGCGAAGTTCCGCTCTGGGAAGGCGACACCCATTTTCTGCCCCTCGTATTCAGTCCCGAACCCCGTCAGTTCCACGGCGTGATGCCCTACGCCAATGGCAAAATGCTCGGCTGGAGCTATGTGCTGCTCTGAAGCATCCGCGCCGACATATTGGTGTTTTTTTAACGAATGGGGGACTTGGTGGATGCTGCTTTCTGGGCCTGAGGTTTGGTCGGTCGCCGTAACGCTTGACTTTCCGGCATCACACGGCATGCTGCTACAATCGTCTGTATCCAATGGAGACCGCATGATGTTCGACCTTTTTAATCCGGCATTCGCATCCGGCAATATCTCTACACATCCAAACCAAAGCTCAGCCAACAACCTGCGGTTCCGTTCAATACTGCGCACATGTTGCTGTGTAGTCCTGTGCGCGCCGCTGCTTTGGGGCACTGGCATCGCAACTGCTGCGGGCAGCCTGGTGGCCTATATCGCGGATCAGGATACAACGGCACACCGTGAACTCTACCGAGTCAGCTCACTGGGCGGCGCAAATACAAAAGTGAACCCGACACTTGCAGACGGTCGCAATGTGGACAGTGTAATTGTGCACCCAAAGGGAACAAGCATACTCTACACTTCCGACCAGGAAGTCGAGGGCCAGCGGCATCTCTATATCGCGAATCTGAAGACGAACACAGTCGTGCGGCTTACCCCGGATTTCGCTTCAGAGACCGCACTTTATCGCTGGGAGATCGACACGCGGGGAACCTGCGTGGTTTATTCGATCGTCCATACCGTTCTGGGTAGCGTAAACCTCTTCCGCGTGGATCTTAAAACGGGCGCGGTGCGTCCACTCAATCCGCCACTGCCCGCTGGTGGAAGTGTCTATTCATTCAAGATCGACCCGAAGGGGCGCTTCGTTGTTTATGAAGCGGACCAGGAAATAGCAGGAACTACAGACCTGTGGCTGTCGGAGTTTAAAACCGGCACAGTGCGGAAACTGGTTGTGCCACCGGGAATATCCGGGGGCGGCTTTGAGAAGTTCGATATCGATCCCAAAGGTCGTGTTGTCTTTTTCACTTCTGAGCCGCAGCTTTCGGACCTGGAAGAACTTTATCAACTCGATTTGAAAACGGGCGCGGTCATCAAGCTGAACGGCACGCTTGTCGGAAATGAGGTGAGCGATTTCGCCATCGATTCCAAGGGCAGCAGTGTCGTTTACATGGCCGACCAGGACTCCACGGGAACAACGGAGTTGTATCGTGTCATCCTGAAAACCGGAGTCGTTACGAAGCTGAACGCGCCGCTGGTAGCCGACGGCGATGTTCGCAGTTTCGAAATCGATCGAAAAATTTCCATGGTCGTCTATCGCGCCGACCAGGATGTCGATGGCGACGTTGAATTGTATCGCACGGACCTGGCCACCGGGTTGGTTACGAAGCTGAACCCTCCCCTGGTGCAGGATGGAGATGTCCGCAGTTTTAAAATCAGTCCCGCTGGCACCACTGTCGTTTATCTCGCAGACCAGGAGATCGACGGTATCAACGAAATCTATCGTGCAAATCCCGGCGGCAACAGCGCGACGAAACTTAATTCTCTCTTGCCGTTTGGCGCCGTGATTATTAGCGATTTTTTATTCGAGCAAAAAGGTGCAGGTGTCGTGTTTAGGGCAGATTTGACTGGCGACCGCAATGAGCTTTTTCGTGTCGATGTTCAGACCGGTGTGCAGACGAAGCTCAACGGCCCCATCGTAGAAGGCGGCAACGGAGTGATTACCTTTACGGTCCAGGGACTTACAACGCCAAGAAATGCGGAGTAGAAACGCATCGGAAACGGGTGCGTAGTGGGTGTTTTGTTTGCCTCTACCTTCGGGTAGTGGGCCGAGCTCAAACATTTTTCTCATAAAGGCGCTTCAGCCTTTGCCAAAGGAGATTGCCGTGCGATGCTGGTGGTGCACTGCAGCAATTCTATTTCTGTGGATTAGTTTCGCCCAGGCCGCGGAGCCTGCCTACCATGTCGCAGACATGCGCGAAGAGCGCTATCGCGACACCGATTTTGCCGTCGTCGTTCCCCAGCGCCTGGAAATGGTGTGCCGCACGGCGCCCGAAAACCAGTGGGGCTTTGCCTTTGCCGGCATGGAGGTCCATTCTCGCGCCGCGCTGGAGTTTGAGTTCACGGGCAGTAGCAACTACACGATTCACGATGTGTATTCCTTTGCCGGCCTCACGCTCGATTACGGCAAGCCTGACGGCAGCTGGTCGGAGCGGTCGTTCCTGGGCCTGGGGCTGATCCAGGCCTCGCGCGGCTCACATCCGCCGGCATGGGGCGTTGGCGCCACGGGGAAATTCCTGATGCGAGGCAATGTGGCAAGCGCCTCAGCCCAACCCCAGCGCGTGCGCATTGACCCCGCCAGGTATGCGCCCCTCGACTGGGATGGCCGGCTCTGGATCGGCACGCTGCTGCACAACGTGGGGACCGACCGCAATCTGCGCGTCCGACTCGTTGATCCGGCTGCACCCGCACCCCCTCCGCTTCCGGAAGAGCACATGCGCGATGCCATGCGTGCCAGCCAGCTTACGCAACTGCAGGCGGCGCTGCGCAAGGTTGAGAACACGGTAAGGGCAGCCGCCGCGCAACAGGGCCCTCCGGAACTGAGGGCATTCATCGAAAAGGTTCGCTCGAACGAGGATCTGACGGGCGCATTGCGCCGCGCCGTCGCGGATGCCGCAACGACCGCGCTCAAGGCAACCAACTTTTCAGCGATGATCCGTCGAGCAGATGCATTCACGACGTCGCAAATCGTTTCGCAGGTGTCGTCGGCTGACGGGCTTCTCGATATGTGGCGCAAGGGCGGATCTTTTGGAAAGCAGATCGGGTGCATTGTCAGGCATGCGACCAACCTGGACAAGATCGGACTGAGGGATCTCGCGGGCGGCACCCTGATCAGTTCTTCCGGCCAGCCTGTCCGGCTCTCCGCTGCGCGGCACGAGTATGAAGGATTCCAGGTAGTACTGACGCCGCTGGAAGGCCCGCCTCGAAGCGTCTCGGTCCACATGAGCGATCTGCGCAGCACCGGCGGCGTCATTCCTTCTGCACGGTGCAAGGTCAACGCGGTGGGTTACGTCCGCATCTTCCCGGGGCACGCGCGCCAGCAGCTGGTTCCCGATCCGTTATTGGAAGGCACAATACCCGAACTGGCGGCAGGCGAAAATCAGCCCGTGTGGATCACACTTTACGTGCCGCCGGATGCCGCGCCCGGGCAATACACGGGCGAGATCGCTATTCGCGAATTGCAAACCGCCGCTGAGGTGCGTGTTCCCGTTCAGTTGAACGTTCGGTCTTTTGACATCCCCAAAAAGTTATCGCTCCGCTCCAGTTTCTGGATGTTCCGCGACCAGATTAATCGCTTCTACCATCTCGACGAGGTGAAACTGGACGACTATCTTAAATGGATCGATTGCGCGCTGGAGCACCGTCTTTGTCCCATTGACGTTTACGAGGGACATTGCCGGCAGCTCGTCGATATCATTAAGGAAACAACTCCGCCCCAGGTTGCGCTTCACATGGAAAGCAAAGGGGAGGGAGTTCCAAATCCCCGTCCGGATTTCACCAGTTGGGACCGATACCTTGACCGCATGATCGCTGGAGGGGCGGCCACGCTCCCGCTCGGACAGTCGCATCATCATGGTGCGTGGTTTACGACTCCGGGTGTAAGCCGCGGCTCAAACGAGCAGGTCGGTCGAGTGATCGAAAGCCTGAAAACATTGCGAGATCACTACAGGCAGCGCGGTATTTTTGATATGCACTACATGCAGTTGCGTGACGAAACAAGCGAACAGGACTCCCTGAATGTTTATCGCGAAGTAAACCGGCAAATGCCTGAGCTCAAACTCCTGCTCACGGTTCCGTCACCCCAGGCGCGGCCGTTCATCGACATCCCTTGTCCACAATCCGCCGGCTTCGATGCGCAATGGCGCGACGAGGCAAAGTCGAAGGGCGGCGAGTACTGGTGGTACGTCTGCCTGGCCCCAGACGATCCATACGCGAATCTTTTCCTGTACCAGTCGTCACCGCAGCACCGTGCGTTGTTCTGGCAGACCTGGGACCGAAAGGTGGAGGGACTGCTTTACTGGGGCATGAACTTCTGGTCGTGGTATAAGGACAAGTGGCCGGCGGGTGCGAAGGGTCCGACGCAGCGCGTGCAGCCTGAGGTGGACGCGGCAAACTTTTGCTCAATCCCGGAGTTTCCCGGAGACGGATGTTCCATGTACCCGGGAGCGACACCCGATAAGCCGCTTTCCAGCATACGGCTGGAAGTCATGCGCGACGGGGCCGAAGATTACGAATACTTCCTCCTTCTGGATCGCCTGATTCAGCAGATGCAGGTAAGTGGCAGGCGCAGCGCGAAACTTCAGAGTGCCCAAAAGGCTCGGGACGCCGCCCACACATTGGTCGCAGACCTGACGAAATACGAACGTGATGGCGCAAAGTACATTAAGGTGCGGGAACAGGTCGGCGACGCCATTGAAAGCTTACTAAAAGCACTGGCGGGGGCACACTAATATGCGGTCTCAGAATTTCGCGGCATAATTCCAGGATTCCGGCTTTTTGGAATCCGCAACCCTGGGTTATAGCACCCCATTTTTCGCGCCATGAAGGGGCGCCGGAAACCGAAAATATGGTATGAATCTCCGGTACACCCACAATGTCTGCCCAGCAATAATGCAATGGAGCTGGCAGTACTGGGGCTCTTGGAAAACGGCGATTCAGCGCGTATGTGCTGTTGCCGCGCTTGAGGCGGTGGGTGAACTCACAACACAACTCTTAGCCCGCTTCAGCCGCCTTGGTTTCGCTTCAATCCGACTGTTCAACACCCCCAGCAACGCGCGGCGTCCCGGAGTTCACAACCGTTCCGGCTGCACACCTTTTCCCCACTTCCAACTAATAAACCTGACACCAATAAGAAAGGGGCGACGGTAGACCGTCGCCCCTGAGGTACGAATTACAGATAGTGCTACAAGCTTACTGCTTTACGCGCCAGACGTCACCCTGAGATACGGTGCCGTTTGTCGAGTCATAGGTAACTGCGAAGCCGGTGCCGCCATGTGCAATCATCGGTGGGCTTGGCTGAGCAATCGCGCTGGTGTAGAGCGTCTCAACCAAAGGTGATGTTGCATTCTGGCCAAGGTCGCAGTTCTGAGATGCCTGGTCGGTGTCCGGTCCCGGACTGAACAGAACCCAGCCCTGTTGATCGTTGAAGTAGCCGAACGTGGCGCCCTTGAAGTCCATGAATGGATCCGCAAAGTAGCTCGTGATGTATGCAATCGGGGTCGTTAAAGTACAAATGCCGGCCGGTCCGTTTGCAACGTCCGGATTACGCCTGGTAAACGACGGGAAGCTGTTCAACTGCGTTTCCGCCGTCGTGTTTCCCCCCGCGATAGCCAGTCCCGAGTTGTAGTTCGGCTGACCTACCGGACTGCGTCCGTTACGCGCTGATACGGGGTAGGTATTATTATCGACGTAGTACGTCTCAATACCGGTTGCGAGCGAACGTTGATCGTTCTTCACACGAGAGACCTTGGCGCGAACCTGGGCCTCGAGGAAGTTCGGAACCGCGATTGCCGCCAATATGGCGATGATCGCGACTACGATCAGGAGCTCGATGAGAGTAAAACCTTTTTTCACTATTTTTCCCTCCCTTCTGGGTTTAGAGTAATCAAAACCGTCTATGGGTTTTGAGGAAGTTTGGTTTATGCCTTGTGCGGGGGTAGTGTCAACGGCAAAAAACGACTAAATTTTGCCTAATATGTAAACCAGCACGGCCAGCACCACCAGAACGCCTGTAAGCTTGGCGAACCGCCGCAGGCTCTGGCGGAGCACCCCCAGGGGGGGCAAGTGGGCTTCCTGCGCGGCACTGTAGACTACCGCGACTACGATGGCGGTGCCGATCATGGAAGTCAAGTAGATCCAACCGAGCGTCATTGTGCCCCCAGGGCCGCGGCAACGGCCCCCTGGCGCTTGCGACCATAGAAGTGGTCGTAGGTGCTTGTCATCACGAAGTAATTCAGGCCCCCAGACACCAGCAGGAAGAAGGAACCGAGGTCGGCCCACCGGTTGGCTTCATCGTAGGGCAGGATATGCGCCCCGTTTAGAATCTCGGGTGCCAGGCTCACGAGCGCCAGGCCACCATTAAATAACTGGGTAAAAAACGTCAGTATGGTCACGATGTTGAATCCTTCGCTGCCAAAGCGGAAATCCGGCAGCAGAACAGAGCCCTTGAACGCCGTGCCCAATAGAAAGGTCGCCTGCAGGACGATGAAAAAGAGCAGTCCGCGGCCCCAGCGCCTATGGATAAAAAACCCAAAGCCGGGGATCAGCCAGCTCATAAAGACGATCCCGAATTTTTGCGCGGAAGATGCTTCGTTATGCATATGGGGCAGCAGTTCGGCAGCCCGGCTCAGGGCTTGTCAACCGAATGCGCGAGGCAGGCTCCGGGTTCCGCGTTCCGGACTGACCACTACCCACTACCACACTTACACCTTTCCTCCGAACGGGGCGATCCTCTGTGCGCTTGCGTCAGCCCAGGCTAAAGCCTGTACTCCGAACGGGGCGCCAACTAACCACCAACCACTGCCCACTGTCACACTCCGCATTCAAAAGTACTCCGTACTCCGCAATCCGCATTCGAAAGCACTCCGCATTCGAAAGCTCCGCACTCAAAAGTCTGGACTATCCTGGCCAGGCATCACGAACTTGACCCGATGCGTTGCTTTCCTCTCGCTCATCCCGCTCTTCGAGCCTGCGCTTGCGCTGGTTTGGTTTTCACAGGTATCTCTGGAACTCCACTGCACGCGGCACGCGTCGCGGACGATCCGCCACGCTACCGCGAAAAAGACGGACTTCGACTGCGCAAGATCGCGCACCTCCCCATGGAGAAGGCGCGCTCCATCGCATTTACCGAGCACCATGCGTGGGTCGGACAGAACCTCGTCGGCATGGAACTCCTCGACATCCGCAACCCATCGCTGCCTCGGCGTATTAAGAAATTTAAGCCCGAAGAAATTCAGCCACTCGATATCCGCGTGCTGGATGACGACGTGCTCGTGATTGCCGACCGTTTCCGCGGGCTCGTGCTGTGGGACGTAAGCACTCCACGAACCCCCGTTCCACTTGGCTCCGTAAAGTTGCCCGGCATCGCCACCAGCGTCGACGTCACCAAAGTTCGCGGCAAGCGCATCGCAGCGGTGGCGTGTGGGGGCGAGGGCATGGCATCCGTCGATATTACCGATCCGCGCCGCCCCGTGCTGCTCGGGCTCTTCCAGACCCGCATCGATTATTCGCGCCGGCTCGTGCTCGACGGCAATGTCGCGTACCTGGCCGACCACTTCGACGGTGGGCTCAAGGTTCTGGACCTCAAGAATCCGTCATCGCCCAAACCGTTTTTCCAGGTGTCGATCCGCGGCTTTTGTGAATCCGTCTCACGCCGCGGCAGCCTGCTCGCGGTCGGCGATCGCAACTACGGGTTCTGGTTGTTGGAAATCAGCTCACTCTCGGGAGAAGAAAACCGCGACAAACAACCCACGCCCGTGCTGAGACTGCAGTGTAATAGCGTCCGCACGCGAAGCGAAGTGCGGGACCTTCTGCCCATAGGCGATAACCTGCTGCTCGTCGCCAATGACGTCAACGGCCTGGAGCTTTACGATGTAAGCAACCGCAAGTTTCCATTGCTGCTCGACGAATATGAGTTCGGCAATGCAGCGACTGCCGCCCAGTCGGTGAAGACACACAGTGGGCACATCTATGTGCCAAGCTGGGACGGCGGCCTGTACATACTGCGCATTGTAAAAGAGTCCGGCTTCGACGACGATGACGATTCAAATACACACGAAGGCCCATGACCACCCAACATTTGGACATATCTCGAGAACCTGACCCCTGAACCTGAACCTTGACCCATTACCCAGCTGTCCTGCCTGCTCGCTTTTTGTACTCCGCAATCCGCACTCAAAAGTACTCCGCACTCCGCACTCCGAAATCCGCATTCGAAACGAGGACCAAAACCCATGCGAACAAACCGAACCACAGCACTCCCACGCATAACGGCCGCCGCTGCCGCCGCCCTGTTCCTTGCCGGCTGCTCGTCACGTGACGCCATGGATTACCTGCCCGAGATGCCGGCGTATCTCGCTTTCAATGCCGACCATGCGCGTAGCACAGCGGGCGGACAGCGCCTGCTCGAAGCAGCCAGCAAAATGCAGCCCGAAGCCGCTTCGCTGATGCAGGGAAAACTGAAAAAGCTTTATGTAGGCGTGGATAGTCCCGGTGCTCCAGGCGCGCACGGCGCCGGGCAGCGGCCAGCCGGTGGCGGATGCGCGGTTGCCATCGGAGATGGCGGTTTTGCGAAATACGCCAGCGACCAGTTCCGCCTCCATGGCGCGACCGAGCAGAAAATGAGCGGACGCAAAGTATTAACCAGCGGCACAATCTCGTTATGTCCCGTCGGCGACAACGGCGTGATTGTCTTCTCGCGCGCACAGGACCTGGATAAAATGCTGCGAACTTCTCAGAAAAAGAATCCTTCCGCGAGACAGTCCGCTCCATTCAAGACCACCGAAGCATTGGCCGCCTCCCACGCATTCGTAATGGTCACGGATTGGTCGCAGGTGCTTTCCCTCATAGGCAATCAACTGAATCAGGTGACCGCGCTCAGTCCCAAGGGCGTGGAGGCTCTCAAGCAGGTTCGTGCCGCCAGTGTGGCGATGGACTGGGACGAACAGCCGCTGGTGCAGGCAACACTTCATCTGCCGAATGCCGAGGGGCGCGACGACCTTGCCGGGCTCGTCAATATCGCAATGGGATTAGCCGGGCGCATGAAACCCAAAGGCGCCGACCCGAAACTGCTGTCGATGCTGGACGACCTGAAAGCCGAGACGTCGGAAGAAGGCGTCACGATCAAACTCACCGTGCCAAAGGAAACCGCCGACGCCTGGCTGTCCAAAGCCGCCCGCTGAGTTTTTTGCAGCGGCGAAAGCGCGCTGAGAACTCAAGATATTCGCGAACCCCTGATCCGTGTTTTCCGTGAAATCCGTGGTTCTGTTCTGTGCGTTTTGGATCTTTTTGCGGCTGATCACTTCATTTGCTTCGGGTGTATTCGTGAAATTGGTGGAAAGAAAATGCCCCAGTATACGCACGACGCACAACTGTCCGATCTACCATCGTCTCGTCTTAATATAGAAGCGAATGGCAGTGCCGATTGCGAGCGGCGGCAGCCCCGCATAGATGCACCACGCGTAGGGCGGGGTGTCGCCAGTTGGATTTCCACCGATGGAATCCATATGATCAATGAGATGAACGTACGTGCTGATAATATTGACGGCACCAACGGCGCAAAGTGCTGCGCCGATCACCCATAACGTGATCGCCACTATGCGTAACTGTCGCTGCCTGTTAAGACGCGGTTCGTCGGGCGATTCCATCAAACCCCCCTGAATCGCTCAGCGCACCCGCTGCAATTCGGCCGCTTCCGGGTTCACAAGCATCATGCAGATCGCACTGATGTAGAACACCATCCCTACGACAAGTACCGCGGTTGCGACCCTGATCGCGCGGCTCTTCCGCTCGCGTCGCCGAAGAGTGGCAAGCACCCATTGGTCGACCGGGAGGTGCATATAACTGGACACCCACCGAATCGGCATCACAAATCCCAGGGCCAGGCAAGCCGCAGCCGCCACCAGCGCCACCCCCAATACGATCAGGCTTTGTGCAGTGCCGCTCGTGTCCGCGATAATCCGGCCTGAAAATCCCGTCACCGTGATCACCACCCCGGCGATTTGCATAAGTGATTGCGCGCGACCGTGCAACACAGAGAGCTGCCCATCCAGAAGCGAATAGATAAACGATCGATCCTGCGGGGATGCTCCGCCAAAACCGAGCAGAATCGACTGCACCTCCTGCTCCTCCTGCGGGTTGGGTGGCAGCAGCAGCGGGTCGTTACTCGTCGTCTTCCTCGTCCTCGTCGTCATCGGACCCGCTCATGCTGTGGCCATGGCTCTCGCGGATTCTCGTCACGTGGTCCTGGTCGTGGTAGCCGATGCAGACAGCGAAATCGCCGTCGGGCATCGTCTCGGCACACCGACCGAAAACCGCAAGAGAACGCGCGATCAGGTAGCCGTTTACGCCGCGCTCCTTGTTGCTCGAGTCGAAATCGGAATCGAAAAACTCTGCCAGTTCCGGGCTCTCGGGCCCGTCCATTTCCTCGTCGCCCTCGCGTGCCCAGTCATCGTCTTCCTCATCCTCCGACATGTAGTCGTGGCAGACGAAAAACGTGCCGCTCCAGTTATGTTCCATGTCGTATTCGAAGTAGACGGCGGCTGCATCCTGTTCTTCAGCGGACTCGAATACGTCCTTCATCGCGTCCTCCAGCTGCTCCGAATACGCCGATAAATTCACCGCGGCAATCTTGGCGGTGATCTCCTTGCCCGCGAGTTTTTCCGCGCGTTTGCGCGCATTATTTTCGAGGCCGTCCCAGTCGCTGCGAGCGATATAGCCTCTCATCTCCTCCAACTGGTCGTCGATACGCACTGCAGGCACCTTTTCTCCCCGAATAATTCAATTTCGGGTAAGCCCTTCGCGTCGCGTTTTCGACACACAAGCGGAAAGCGCACAATGGACGAGGCTTTTTTAACTGCTTATATTCGAGGGCACTGGACGCTCACATTCTGCGGGCACGCGACTCCTGAATGATCAATCCTTCATTGCTGCGAACCTCGATTTGTTCCGCGCTTACAATGGAATCTGGCGCCCGCTCAGCAACCGTGGAGAGCGTGTGCCAGCAGGCGGGTTTACGAAGTCGCAACCGCCACGCCACGTGTCACCAGGTTTGAACGATGTCAGCTCCGGGGACTGCTACCGAGGCATAATTCTTGAGACGAATACCGCGATGCCATACACGGCACTCATGCTCACGTAAGAGGTAAGATGAACCCACACTGGAATGAAGCAGAAGCTCGTCGACTCAAACACAGGCTTGGAGCAACCTGCCTGGGTGACGGCGGCTGTCTTTTTCGTGTCTGGACTCCTGGCAAAACCTCAGTTAGCGTTCACCTGGTACATCCTGTTGAATCGATTCACCCCATGGCACCCTGCGAGTTTGGCTACTGGGAAGCAACAATCACCGGGGTAAGCGCCGGCACGCGGTACTTGTTTCAAATCGATGGCAAAGTCGACCGGCCGGATCCTGCGTCGCGCTCCCAGCCCGACGATGTACACAAAGCATCGGAAGTCATCGCCGACAGATTTCACTGGGAGGACCAGCATTGGTTCGGGACTCCGCTGAGCAGATATGTGATCTACGAGCTTCATGTCGGCACCTATACACCCGAGGGAACTTTTGAGGCGATTATCCCGCACCTCCAAATGCTGAAGGAACTGGGCATCACGGCCATCGAGCTGATGCCCGTCGCACAGTTTCCGGGTACGCGCAATTGGGGCTACGACGGCGTTTATCCCTACGCAGTGCAGAACTCCTACGGCGGGCACACGGGACTTAAGAAGCTGGTGAATGCCGCACACAACCAAGGTATTGCGGTGCTGCTCGACGTCGTCTTCAACCACCTGGGGCCCGAAGGCAACTATCTCGGCGAGTATGCACCGTACTTCACGGAGCGCTATAAAACGCCATGGGGGCAGGCCATCAACTACGACGGGCCCCACAGCGAGGAGGTCCGCCGCTTTTTCGTCAACGCTGCATGCGAATGGATCGAAGAGTACCACATCGACGGCTTGAGGCTGGATGCAACGCACTTCATTTTCGACATGTCGGCAAACCCGTTCCTCCTGCATCTGGCTCAGCGCATCAAGCAAACGGCTGATGGGGTAAATCGAAGAGCATATCTCTTTGCAGAGACAGACACGAACGACTCACGCTGGATCCGGCCGGATACGATTGGCGGTTTTGAAATGAACGCACAGTGGAATGATGATTTCCATCACGCGCTTTATACCCTGCTGCCAAATGCCGATGCCGGGGCTTACACGAATGATTTCGGCCGGTTTTCGCAACTCGTAAAAGCGTTTTCCGACGGTTATGTGTACACGGGCGAGTACTCGAATTTTCGTAAGCGCCGTCATGGAAATCCGTCCGCCGACATTCACGGCAAGCGCTTCGTCGTCTTCGCGCAAAACCATGACCAGGTGGGCAACCGGCCCAAGGGGGAACGCATGTGTGCGCAGGTAAGCTACGAAGGTACAAAGCTTGCCGCAGGGTCGGTCCTCCTGGCGCCCTATCTCCCAATGCTCTTCATGGGGGAGGAGCACGCGGAGACAGCTCCGTTTCTCTACTTTGTCCATCACGGCGATCCCGGCCTGATCGAGGCCGTACGGAACGGACGTAAAGAGGAGTTTGCCCATTTTATGACCGATGTTGAACCCGCTGATCCTCAGGATCCGCAGACGATGGAGCTCTCCCGTGTCGATCACCGCCTGCGTGCCGCCGGGCGCCATAAGTTGTTATGGGAATTGCATCGAGAGCTGTTGCGTCTGCGTCGCGAGGTCGCGCCGCTCGCCGATCTGTCGAAGGAACACCTCAGGGTGCATTCGTTCGACGATGAGCGCGTAATTGCTCTCTATCGAACCGACGGAGAAGACGAAGCCATTGTCCTTCTCTGCTACAAGAGCAGCAGCGTCAGCATTGACTTGCCGTTACGGCAAGGCCGGTACGTGAAGATATTCGACAGTGCGGACCAGCAGTGGATGGGTCCAGGTACCAGTGCGCCGCAGCAGGTCGACCTCGAAGGTGAAACCACCCGGATGAAACTGCCGGCAGAATCAGTTACCGTTTATCTCCGGCTTTGATCCGGCACACTCACCGAGCCGACCATCTCGACAGTTGCCGTTGTGTCTGTCGCAGGTAGCCGAACCTTGTTTTCGTCCGCAAACTTGCCCGTGAGCAGAAAAGAGATCACGTTCTTGCCGGTGCGCGGCATCATCTGAATCACGGGATGCGCATATGGCAGCACGAGAAAATCTGATGCGCCTTCCAGTTGTGTGCTCTCCACGCTTACAGTGCCGTCATTATCGCCCGGAATGAGCGGGTTCATACCACGGGAACGCCCACTGCCGCCCGCGATGATTCCAAACTCGCAACACGGTACCCCGGCACCGGCGCAGCCACCCTGGTCGCCCTGCCGCAATTGCTGTCCTGCTGGTCCAAGGATGAGCTTGTACGGCAGCCAGTCGCCCAGAAGATCCGCTAGGTAGGCGCCTTTGTTTGGCGGAGCGATCAGTACCACTCGACCCAGGTGTTGCGGCCTGTGGTTCTTCAGGTAGGTCCGCACCACAATTCCACCCATCGAATGCGTGACGAAACTTACGTCCTGCTCAGAGTACTTACTTACCTCTTCGTGCAGCAGTTCCGCGATCTCGTCCAGCGACATCTTCGTGGAAGGATAGCGCCAGTTTACGACTTCGTATCCGTGTTTGCGCAACATGCTGCGCATCGCCAGCATATCGGTGCGGCCCTTGCCAATGCCATGCAGTAGAAACACGACCTGGCGTCGCAGTTCCGACTCACTGCCCGCCGTTTCGCGCGATTCGAGTTCACTGTTTGCAGTGCGTCGACCCGTGGTCGCGGCATGCGATTCAGGGCGCGGCCAGCCAATCGTAATCGCAACGAACATGACAAATCGATAAAGATACTTCGACATCAGCAAAGATAACCGGGAACCATGAAGTCAATTCGCTGGATTCTATAGCAGGAAACCGGCACGGCTGGTAAAGTAAAAGAACACGCGGGAAGCTCTAAAGGCCCGACTGCTCTTTTACCGCTTTTTCTTATCGGTTCGCTGCAGTCGCTCGATGTGCGACACCACATCCTTGTAAGCGGCGTCTACACGGAAAATTTTTCGATAGAGGTCCAGGGCGCGCTCATCCTGCCCGTCGTCTTCCATCATTTGCCCGCTGCTGTAAAACAGGGCCTTCAGGCTGTTCTGCTGATCTTCGGGAAGGTCAGAGCGCAGGTCCGCATCCCGCAGCGCTTCGTCTGCCTCCAGGTACATTCCTTTGCGTGCGAGCACATATCCCAGCTTGGCACGCGCAATTCTGCGGTCCGGGTTGTTCAGCCCCGAGCGCTGGTATTCGGCAATGGCTTCGTTCAACTGGCCGAAATCGTGGAACAGGTCGCCGAGCTCCTCGCGCAGCTCCGGCGTATTCTCCCCTTTTGCAATCAGCGCCTGGATTTCTGCGATTCGCGCCCGCTTGCGCTTCTCTTCCATGTCTCGTATCAGTCGACGGTATTGCACGTTGTCCGGCTCAGCCTGTGCCGCTGCCTGCAATCGTTGCAGCGCGAGATCAAACTTACCCCGGCGCGATGCGATTTCTGCCATGCGCGACAGTAGTTCCGGGTCGTTCGGGTGGTCATGCAGCACGGCAGCGCCGGCGCGCTCCGCACGTTCCATATCTTCCATCGACAGTGCGGCATCCAGTTCCATAATTCGCAACCCGGCATTTGCCTCGCCACCTGTGGCATAATAGCGGTCGAGCATCGCCAGTGCATCCTGCGCTGTGCCGTTCTGAAACGAGTAATTCACTTCTGCCAGGAGCGACGGCTTGTGCCTGGGTTCCTGCGCCAGAATTTTTACCGCTGCATCGTGCAGCAGCGCGTCCGCGTTCAGTTCCCCCTGCACCTTTTCGTGATATAGATCGAATGCTCGATCATACGCCGCGTCGCGCAGGTATAAATCGCCAAGGTAATCCAGCAGCCGGAAGTTGCGGCCATGCCGATTCAGAAGTTGCCGAATCTCGCGCTCCACATCCTGCCGCAAATCCGGTTCCCGACGCAGCAGATCTTCGAGTTCCACGACTACACGGTCTGCTCCTCCTGATGGCACAAGGCGGTCATAGTAAGCGAAGCGTGCATCCAGGTTTGATGGATCCTTGCGGGCGAGCTCAGCCAGTTGCTGCAGTTCCTGCGCGCGAAGCTTCGTCCGGATGGTTTTATCCAACGCATCAAGGTCGCTCGCCACACCCCCTTCCGGCGAAACGGCACGCGCGCGCGCAATTTGTTCCGAGGCCTCCGCCATCCTGCCGCCTTCGTGCAGGCAATACGCCAGCGTGGTGAGCGCCTTCGCGTCTTGCGATAGATCCGGATCTCCTTTTACCAGTTCCTCCACACGCGCATAATCACCTTCGGCGTAGTGTTCCTCCAGCACGCGCAGCTTTTCCTCGAGCGTCGCCTGCCCGCCAAGCAACAACCGGTTCAGGTGACGTAATACCGAAGCCCGGTCACCTTTTTTCCAATAATACGCGACCAGGTTGCGCCGTTCATCCCATGTGTTCTCGGGATCGAGGTTCGTGATCTGCTCGACCAGTTGCGCGGCATGATCAATGTCGCCGCGGCGGCGCGAAATCTCCACGAGTGCCAGCAGTGTGGGCAGATCGCCGGGATGACGTTCGAGCAATTGCGTGTAACAGGCCGCCGCCTTGGTATACGGCGGTCCTTCGCCTGCTTCAACTTCACGGCAAAATGAGCGCTGATCGTCCGCGACGCCCAGCTCAAACACGAGTTCCCGCAATATATCGTACCATTCGCGACGTTGTGCGGGTGGCAGTGCCTGAATTTCCTGCATTGCCTGCTGCTTGCGCCCTGCAGCCAGCCAGTTGTTCGCCAGCCGCTTGAAGGTTTCGTAGGATGGTTCGGTCCGCTGCAATATTTCCAGTGCTTCGATTGCTCGCTCCGTTTGCCCCGCCTGTTCGTAAACGTCCGCCAGGGCTCTTACGATATGCGGCGAGCGCGATGAAATGTCGGTCGTGCCCGCCCCCCCAAGTAGATAAGCGAGCGACGCCTCCGCCTTGCCGGTCCTGGCGAGCGCCAGTCCGTAGATTTCCTCGGCATGCGGATCGGCCGGTTTAAATAAAAGTCCGGTATGAGCCGCCCCGCGTGCAGCGGCATGGGCGTGGGCGCGCAATAGACTGTCCGCCGACCGGATCGACGCTGCGCCGATGGCGCGTTCCAGCAGGGGTATAATAAATGGCACCAGAACGACAACAACCGCCGCTCCAAGAAAAGCAAAGACTCCGTCGGGAGCTACACCCAGTGCACCCAGCGCCCAGCCTGCCAGGTGAACTGCAAAGGCTGTCCAGAGTAGATGAATCCGCTTTTTAGGACGTTGCCGGCGCCGGAAGTCCAAGCTCATGAAATAGGCGAGCAGCGTCGTTCCGAGACCTGCCAGCACGATGCCCGCCACTATCCATACAAAAACACTTAAATTGGCCGATGCTATGTCGGTGTAGTACTCGCCGAAAATGGCACCCCGGCTCGCGATCGTATAACTCGCGACGGCGCACAACAGGTTCACGGCTATCGAAACCACCAGCAGCACATTAAACAGTGCCATGCGTTTACGGCTGGGCTCTGGCTTCGCAGGCGCCGGAACGTGTTTCGCAGGTGCGGCCGTAAATTGGGGATCTATGGGAGATTCGACGGACATTTATCCTCGTGCTGCTGATGCAGGAATGTTGTTAATTCAAGTGGAAGAAAACGGCTGCACCGCAATTGAGGCCATGTCGCTGATTCAGCCGCAACTCTTTTCCATCAGGTTGCATAAACTGTCCGGCGTCTCCCGGTGGTAAATGTACGTCGAAGCCTCAATTTTGCGCACATTGAAGCGCCCCTGGGCGCGTTGCGCAAACTCATAGTCCGTTCCAAAGTCCGGCGGGCGGAACCCATCAAGCTCCTGGAAAACTTGCCAACGCATAAAGAACGTTCCCCCAATGAAACACTCCGACAGTGCGACATGCCTGTTCGGATCGTTCACGTCGCGAACGTAATCCGGACCGCCAACGATCTCAACTCCACCGTGGAGAAGATCGGTTTCCGGATGTGCCTCGAAATAAGCGAGCCGCATCTCCAGGTGATCAGGCCGATACTCGTCGTCCGAATCGAGAAACGTGACAAACCCAGCGTCTGCATGCCGCATTCCTGCATTGCGTGCGAGCGCCAGACCAGCGTTTGGTTGATGCAGGTAATTGACTCGCACGTCAGCTGAACTGTAGCGCTCGACCACGCTGCGCGTGTTGTCAGTGGAGCCGTCATCGACCACGATCAGTTGCCAATCCAGGATCGACTGCCGCAAAACCGAGTCGATCGCGCGCCGCAACAGGTGCGCGCGATTAAAAGTGGCGAGGACAACGGAGACCATTTCAGGTAGTCGGTCCACTCGGACGCTTTTGCTGTCAACTTGAGCCTCTCAACACGAAAGTCATGACCCAATCCAGTCACCCGCACATTTTTTGTTCGAACCTGCTTTTTATGGTTGCATTGGGTTTCAAGCTTAGGTTTATAGAAATGATAAACTCGATTCAGGGCTTATCAAAAAGTGTGTTGCTTCTCCGGCGGCGGCACATCGACCGACAGCAGGATTTCATCACAGCATCTTGACTTAGCAGCAGTTAAGCATCAGTCGTACAACAGCTTCACAGCATGATCTCAGCAGGCGAACATCAAGTAGCTCAGCATGACAGGTGTGCCGTATCATCTAAGTAGCTCAGCATGTGGCCGGGCCGGACGCTAGGCCCTGCATTTCGCGCCGAAAGGCGATGGAATGCAGGGCGTTTTTTTGTGCTTTCGATTCACGCAAACTTTGCCGAAAAGACCCTGGTTTCGTAGGAAAATACGACGTTCCCCTTCCGTTCATGCTCATGGAAGAGCTTCTCCATGCCGCCAAACAGTTCATCGTGACCCGGCTGGCCCTGTAACGGTACGTAACTGCACGAAAGCAGGCGCCCCCTCAAACCTTCCAAAGTAAAATGCTGCTCATTCGAAAAGCTACTGCATTGCATTCCATCGCCCAGAAACGCGCGGATGTCCTCTTCGCGGATGTTTTCATGGTTCACGTCAGCGTAGTCAGTTCCATGGCGCAGCAGCAGCCGTTCGTAGTCGGCCAGAAAGGGAGTGCTGGTAAGGCGCGCGTTCCATAGCAGAGCCACCAGCGCGCCGGGTTTGCCAATGCGCTGGAATTCCGCCCGTGCCAGGTTCCGGTCGAACCAATGAAAGGCCTGCGCGCAAATGATAGCATCCACCGAATTGTCCGCGAGGTTCGTCCGCTCGGCAGTTGCGTCGACGCTGTGAAATTTCGAATAGTGCCCCAGCAACTGTTCGGCAGCAATGCGCATGGGTCCGTTTGGCTCGACACCATAGACGGTGCAGCCGCGTTGCAGCAGCGGTTCGGCGGAAATGCCGGTGCCTGAGCCAATATCCGCAATGATCGAATCACCGGTTAATCCTCCCAGGCTCCAGAGGTGATCGATTGCTGCGTCCGGGTAATGCGGACGGTACTTCACATAGTTCTCAACACGGTCACTGAAACGATGAACGGTTTGCATCATGCTCATCTTTTAGATCTCTCGTTCCGCCGTGCACGCAAATTCGGTTGCACCTTTAACAGCCTTCGCCGTCAGTTGCCCGAAGCTGTAGTTTGCAAAGGATTCATGAATGGCTGAACACGCCGAAGCACTTCTGGAAGAGGAAAATCGCGCTGCCGCCGACGCCGGGCGCGAGCTCAGTAAAAAATCGCGAACCGACTGGCCTCACTATTTTATGAACATCGCACGTGAAGTATCGACGCGTGCAACGTGCGATCGGAAACACGTGGGTGCGATTGTCGTCCGCGATAAAAATATTCTGTCGACCGGCTACAACGGCAGCATCCGGAATCAGCCACACTGCGACGAAGAAGGTCACGATATGGTCGGCGGCCACTGCGTGCGCACGGTGCACGCCGAGGCTAATGCAATCCTCCAGGCCGCGCGCAATGGAGTACGAATAGACGGTGCGGACATCTACACCACAGCTTCACCATGCTGGGAATGCTTTAAGTTGATCGCAAACGCGGGCATCCAGCGCATCTTCTACCAGGAATTCTACCGCGAGCAAAAGAGCTTTGAGATCGCGAAGCAGCTTGGAATTGAGCTGATCAAAATCGAGGTTTAGAGTTCCCGGCCAGCCGTCACGTACTGGGCTCGGCGGGAGAATAAGCTTTGCATGCCTCTGCCACACGATTATGCTGCCCACATGCAAACGATAATTGATCTGCGGAGCGACACTGTCACGCGCCCCTCGCCTGCAATGCGCAAAGCGATGGCAGAGGCGGAGGTTGGCGACGATGTATTTGGCGAGGATCCCACCGTCAACCGACTGCAGGCGCGCTTCGCTGAAATGGCCGGCAAGGAAGCTGCTCTTTTCGTGCCGTCCGGGACTATGGGTAACCAGATATGTCTGCGTGGTCTAGCGCAGGCGGGGGATGAAATTTTGTGCGACGAGAACAGCCATATCATTCATTACGAAGCCGGCGCTCCCGCGGCATTATCGGGTCTTACGCCGCGGCCACTTACCGGCAATCGCGGGGTGTTTGACGAGAGCGCCGTCCGCATCGCCATCCGTCCACTTGGCAACATCCACTACGCCCCCACATCCGTAATCGTAATTGAGAATACCCACAACCGCGGTGGCGGCACCGTTTGGTCGATCCGTAATATTGGAGACATCCGGCAGACCGCGCGTGAACGCGGCCTCCGTCTGCACCTCGACGGCGCCCGTATCTGGAATGCGATGGTTGCGACGAACACGACACTTGCAGAATGGGCGTCACTATTCGACACCTTGACGGCATGCTTCAGCAAAGGGCTCGGTGCGCCGGTGGGCAGCATGATTGCCGGGCCGGTCGAAATCATCGAGCGCGGCCGCCGATTCCGAAAAATGCTGGGCGGCGGAATGCGCCAGGCGGGCATTCTTGCCGCCGCTGCAGAGTATGCGCTGGATCATGAACTGCCGCGCCTTCACGAGGATCATGCGTTGGCTCGCATGCTTGCCGTCGAACTGAAGCGGCACGGCATGGTTGAGGTGGAAAGCGATCCTCCTCCCACGAATATGGTTTATCTTGTCCTCACGTGCGCGTTGTCTGGCGAGTTATCCGACCGTTGTAAAACAGAGGGCGTTCGTTTCGGACATGTTGGTGCAGGACGATATCGCCTCGTCACGCATCGCGATGTTACCTCCGAGCAAGTCGTCGAAGCCGCACGTATCATTTCAGAACAAGCTGAGAAGCTTGCGAAAAGGCCTGAAGTGGAACTGGCGCCCGGGACGAAAGTAATACCAGCCTGATTGGGAGTAGTCCAGACCGGCGCGACGACCCCAATGGGCAAAGACTCGCTCGATTGATCTGATACCGAACTAACTAATAACAGCCTCGGCGGCATTTGCCTCAGCGGCCACCCGCTGTTTCTTTAGACGCACCAGCCACATTGCGAATGCCTTGTTACCCAGGATTACACTCAGGATAATCGCCGCCTGCATAATTTCGATAATGTCCTTCGGTACATCGCCCGCGGCGGCGACCTTTCCGTAGTTCAGCACGCCGAAGAGCAGCGCCGTAAACAGCAGCCCGATCGGGTGATTGTTCGCCAGCAGCGCAACCGCGATACCCAGAAAACCCAACCCGGCGCTGAAGCCTTCTTCGAAATACCCTTTATGGCCGAGCACGAATTCCACTCCGACGAGCCCGCTTAATGCACCACTCAGGAACATACTGAGCACGATAATCCGCCCCGGCGAAATACCTGCAGCCCGGGCAGCATCCGGGTTTTTACCCACGGCTCTAAGCGCGAATCCAAACCGTGTGAAGCGCAGCATCGCCCAGATGGCGACCGCCGCGATTACCGCCAGCCAGCTTGCATGGTTCAGGGTTGCTCCTTCAAACACAGGAAACATTTCCTGAAGGCGCGGTACCCGCAGCGTGCGTGGCATTGCGGGCGTCTGCATGCGTCCAGCCTGGGCGAACGTACCACCTGGCCGCAGAAGATAGTTTACCAGCGAATACGCGACGAAGTTCATCATGATGGTACTGATAACCTCGTGCGCACCTGTCACAGCTTTCAGCACCCCGGGTATGGCTGCCCAAAGGCCCGAGCACAGCATCGACAGCCCGACTGCTCCAAGCAGATACAGGGACCAGTGGATGCCGGAGATACTTTCCTTCGGCACCTGCTTCAGGTAATAACCAGCAATACCGAGCACCACCGCACCTATATAGAGCTGCCCCTCCACACCGATATTAAACAGGCCTGCATGAAATGCCACCGCAACCGCCAGCCCCGTGAACGTGAGCAGCGTAGCTGAGCGCAGCACCTGGCCGAAGCCGTACCAGTTCCTGACGCCAGGCACAGACGACTCGAACGGCAGGCTCTCCCGCACGATGTTGCGAAACGTTGCAATCGCCGGGTAACCGGTTGCCCAGAGGAAAAGCATACCCACAAGCACGCCCACTGCAACCGCAAGCAGCGGTACAATGATGGTGCGAAGTAAGCGTTCCAACTAAGCTTTGCCCCCGGCCATGTAAATGCCCAGGTCGTGTTCGGTCAGCCCGCGATTCTCAGCGGTGTACACAATACGTCCCGCATACATCACGGCCACCCGATCGCTCAGCGCAAGGACCTCCGATAGTTCTGCGGATACCAGCAAAATGCCAACGCCTTGCTGACGAAGCTCAAGCAGTTTGCCGTGGATGAATTCGATGGCGCCTAAATCCACGCCGCGCGTGGGCTGTGACGCAATCAGCGCCTTCGCGCCACGTGTGAACTCGCGCGCTACAATCACCTTCTGCTGGTTGCCGCCGCTTAGTTGGCTTGCACGTGCACGTATGTTCGGCGGGCGAACATCGAAGCGCTCCAGTATCTCGGTCGCACCCGAGCGCGTAAACATTTTTGGCCCGTCGGAACGCGTGTGATGCCTTCCCAGCAGCAGGTTCTCCCGAAGAGTAAAATCCAGGATCAGGCCGCGTCGGTGACGGTCCTCGGGCACGCAGGCCAGCCCGGCGGCGAGGCGCCCACGCGGCGACATGCCAGTGATTTCCTGTCCCGCAAGCTCGACGCTGCCGCTTTTTACGCCTCGAAGTCCCATCAGTACTTCAATCAATTCGCTCTGCCCGTTGCCTTCCACGCCTGCAATTCCGAGTACTTCACCGGGAGCAACGTGCAGCGACAAATCACGTAGCGATTGACCCGTCCCCCGGGCTGTCACATTGATTTCGCGTACGCGCAATACAGGTGCGATCGTCGTTGGACTATCGGCTACCGGAGTTAACTGATCGTCTGAACGCCCGCTCCCATGACCTTCAATTTCGCGCGCCAGTGTGGGTAGCACCACGCTGCGCCCAACCATCAGCCGCGCAATCTCTTCCGGCGTGGTTTCACTGGTTTTCAGTGCCGCCACCTTCCGTCCTCCCCGGAGTATCGTCAGCGAATCTGAAAGCGCCATCACCTCTCGCAGTTTATGCGTGATGATGATGATCGTCGAACCCGCTGATTTCAGTTCCGCAATGGTTACGAAGAATTCATCCACCTCCTGTGGCGTGAGGACCGCCGTGGGTTCATCTAGGATGATGATTTTCGCGTGCCGATAAAGAACCTTTAATATCTCAACCCGCTGCTGCTGCCCGACCCCAAGATCTGCCACCTTCGCAGCCGGGTCCACGACCATGCGAAATTTTTCCGCGAGCTGCGCCACGCGGGACTCCGCATCGCGGGCCTTCAGCAATGCCCCGCCTTCAAGTCCCAGCAGCACATTCTCGGCCACCGTGAACGGCGGGACGAGCATGAAGTGCTGGTGTACCATGCCAATTCCTGCATCGATCGCGTCAGAAGGTGAGTGGAATCGACGTGCGCGGCCATCGATTCGGATCTCCCCCGAGTCCGGCTGATAAAGCCCGCCCAGGATTTTCATCAGAGTGCTTTTGCCGGCGCCGTTTTCGCCAACCAGGGCGTGTACCTCGCCGCGAACGACGCTCATATCCACGCGGTCATTCGCTAGCGCGCGGGCGAAACGCCGCGTTATCTGGTCGAGTTCAACTACGGGTGCTGGAACAGCGTTAGACACGCGCGGCAGATTTCGAAAGCCGCTGCGCGAAAGCAATCAAAAGCGAAGCGGCAACCGCAGGCACCGCAATGGATGGATCAGGATGTTGTGGTGGTTTCGAATGCGCTCTCTTCAAGCGGCGCAATTTCACTAGGGCGCGGTTCGCCCTGCCCGGTCCACAGGCCGCGCTTACGCAACGCAGCGCGCACCTCATCAATACCCCAGAATTTATCTGCATCGCTATGGCTGTCGGTGCCGATCATCCAGCGCGGCACGTAGCTCATCAGGCGCCACGCCATCTCGCGCTGCATTCCTCCCCAAAATCCATTGATGCTCATCACATTGATTTGGAACCAGCAGCCGAGATCAGCCAGTTGGCGCACCACATCAGGCGCGGCCGGCAACCAGGTATATCGTTCAGGATGCGCGAGAATCGGCGTAAGGCCCCGCTTAATAAAATAGTTCAGCACCTCGAAGGTGCAAGTCGGCATGTGATGGAACCCGAGCTCGATCAGGATGTATTCATTCTGGTCTGCCCACGTAAGCAGGCCCCCCGCCTCGAACAAATCGGGCACGCCTATGTTCAGCAGGATTTCCGTTCCGGGCGAGGTTCTAAGCGGTATCTGCGCTTCGGCCAGCGCGTGATTTAATTCCGCCACGCGTCTGCGCAGGTGATCCGGGGATAAATCGCACTTCAGAGCCGGGTGGCATCCATGCGGCGTCGCTACCATATGCTTGATTCCCACCCCGGCTGCACGGCGCGCCATATTCAGCGACATTTCCATGCTCTTCGAACCGTCATCGACGCCTGGCAAAATATGGCAGTGCGGATCGACTCGGAGAATGTATCGGCTTTCTTCTTCCGGGTTAAACCTGGGCGTTTCGGGCTTGTCCATCATGGTAAGGCGCGCACGTTTTACCGGTAATTGCACGCAAGATGCATGCAATAGTCAAGCATCGCACATCGCATATCGACCCTTACGCCGTCGAATGCGAACGGGTCCGTACGAACTGGCAGTAGCCCAACGAGTGTGCCGTCCGAAGTTCGCAGCATGATTCCAGGATTCCGGCTTTTTGGAATCCGCAGCCCTGGGTTACAGCACCCCATTTTTCGCGCCCTGAAGGGGCACCGCAAACCGAAAAGATGGTACGAATCTCTGGTACACCACCTGGCAGTAGCGCAACTAACGCTTTTTCGCACCCGATTTAGCGCCGTCCCGATTGGCCGGCTTGATGCCGCTCTTCACCGCAGCAGTTTTCTGAACCGGTCCTGGGGCTGGTACTTTCCGGGATTTGCCGCCCGCAGCACGGTCACCCTCTGGCATTGGCTGGCTTTCCTGCGCGGCGGCTTTGCCTGCGCTCTTGCCCAGCCAGCTCATCATGCCGCGAAGCTGACGCCCAACCGCCTCAATTTGATGCTCGGCTCCGCGCCGCCGCAACGCCTTAAAGGCTGGCCGTCCGGCCTGGTTCTCCAGAATCCACTCCCGGGCAAACTGCCCGGTCTGGATTTCGTTCAGGATCTTCTTCATTTCCTTGCGGGTTTCATCGTTCACGATGCGTGGGCCGCGCGTAAGGTCACCGTATTCGGCCGTGTCGCTGATCGAGTAGCGCATCATGCCGATGCCGCGCTCATAGATCAGGTCGACAATCAGTTTCACCTCGTGCAGGCACTCGAAATAGGCAATCTCCGGCGCATAACCAGCATCCACCAGGGTCTCAAACCCGCTCGTGATGAGCTCCGTCAAGCCGCCGCATAATACCACCTGTTCACCAAACAGGTCCGTCTCGGTTTCCTCGCGGAACGTCGTCTCCAGCACTCCTGCGCGGGTTGCTCCCACGCCTTTGCTGTGCGCCAGCGCAAGCTCGCGCGTATTGCCGGTAGCATCCTGGTGGATCGCGATTAACCCCGGAACTCCACCGCCCTCCACATACACCCGCCGCACAAGGTGACCCGGACCCTTGGGCGCCACCATGTAAACATTTACATCTTTCGGTGGAGTAATCGTGCCGAAGTGGATATTGAATCCATGTGAGAACACCAGCGACTTTCCGGCTTTCAGTCCCGGAAGAATCTCCTCTTCATAGACCTGCCGCTGCTTCTCATCCGGTAGCAGGATCTGGATGATATCAGCGCGCGATGCCGCATCGCGCGCGCTCACCGGTGAAAACCCATGGCTCTTTGCCAGGTCGTAGTTCTGTCCGCCGGGGCGCTGCCCGATAATTACATTAATGCCGCTGTCCCGCATATTCTGGGCTTGTGCGTGGCCCTGGCTTCCGTAGCCAATCACGGCCACAGTTTTGCCCTTCAGCAACGCCAGGTTGGCGTCGCCGTCGTAGTACATTTTCACCATTGTGAGGGTGTTTCCTTAGTTCAGGGGTTTGGAATGATCCAAGCAGCGGTCGCCAGATGCGCCGGGCTTGTCAAACGAAAGTGGACTAAGCAGGGACGCCTTAACGCCTGCCTAATTGAAGAGCTATTCTCAGCGCTCTATCAAGTTCGGACATTTTTAACTCGGCGAGCCGGCCGATGTAGTCGGTCAGTAGGTGTTTTGAAATGCTCACGAGATCGTCGCAGTGTATACTGCTATCGTGCTTCATGCCCTCCATTGTGCCGATTGCGAGCTGCGTTTCAAGTTCGCTATGATTTGAGTACACCGGTGCGCAAATCACCGAGCTGTGACGGGAGTCGATCAGCACCTGCCTGCTGACCACAATAAAAACCCGGGACTTTTTTGGATCAGATCCTGGAGGCTTTCGTACGCGGTACAGATCTCCCCGTTTCATAACGGGATCTGATAATCCAGTATATCCACCATTTCGGCGTTCATACGGTCAGCACATCGGTTCAGAATTTCTAATTCCCGGGCGTCCCGTTCCTCACAAGTCAGCCGATCAATGTAATCCGACACCGCGTTTTCGATAAAATCTGAACGATTGCGCTTAGCACGGCGGGCACGCTGATCGATGTGCTTTAACAGATCCTCCGAAAGTGTGATGGATGTCTTGATTTTCATGGTATGTTTATACCACCAACATCCTTCCTATATTTAGGATCCAGTTCGGTGCTATGGTTGCTTATTTGACCACGGCGGATCACCCCAGCCGCAGGTCAGCCCATGCCCTACACTGCCGGCTTCGGCTTAACGGGAGCCTGCGTCTCTTCGCGCGGCAGCTTTCTGATCGTCGCGTGCATTTGTTCCAGTTCCTTCGCCATCTCCGCCAGCCCAATCGCCATCAACGCGACTGCCTCTTTGACGTCTTCCTTATCCTTAATCTGGTTAAATATTGATGCTGCCATGGTAAAGCCCATGCTGGTAGTCCTTTCGCCGCAGTTTTAACCTAGCGCTTACACACTTTAGAATTCAGCGCACTGTTTCCGTTCAATTTCTGAATTTCCCATGGCAAGAACTTCCGGCAATGCCGGACAGAAACCCGTTAACCTGCGTTGACTTCGCCCTCCAAATTCGAGCCATGTGTCTCATTACAATGCGAGACCTGACAATTCCCGTTCCCCCGCGAGACGAGCGCATCCAACGTGCAGCCGGGACCTGCCGTACATGAATGAGTTTACCTGCAAACTTGGCGCGCGCCATTACAGCTTTTCCGGCCTGCGAGATCTCATGGCGAAGGCTACCCCCGCGCGCTCGGGCGACGTACTCGCCGGCATTGCAGCGCAATCGGCCGAAGAGCGTGTAGCCGCGCAGACGCTGCTCGCCGACATTCCACTGCACCGCTTTCTCGAGGAGCCGCTCATTCCTTATGAGCAGGACGAAGTCACCCGTCTCATCATCGACACCCACAACGCGCAAGCCTTTGAACCCGTGGCGTCCTTTACGGTGGGCCAATTTAGAGAGTGGCTGCTCGAGTACAAAACGGATGGCCCTGTGCTCGAAAAGCTCAGCCCCGGCCTCACGCCCGAAATGGTCGCCGCCGTCAGCAAAATCATGCGCAACCAGGACCTTGTGCTGGTTGCATCCAAACGGCGCGTGATTACAAAATTCCGCAATACCCTCGGCTTACCGGGTCGCCTTTCCGTCCGCCTGCAACCCAACCACCCCACGGACGACGTAAAGGGCATCATTGCCTCGATCCTTGACGGTCTGCTGCTGGGATGTGGCGACGCTGTCATCGGCATCAACCCGGTAACCGACAGTGTGTCCAACACCGTGCAGTTGCTCACCATGCTGGACGAACTGATCCGCGCGTATTCGATCCCGACGCAATCCTGCGTCCTGGCGCACGTCACCAACCAGATTGCTGCCATCGAACGTGGCGCACCTATAGACCTCGTCTTTCAATCGATTGCGGGCACCGAGGCCACCAACCGCAGCTTCGGTATTAATCTCAAGCTGCTCGCCGAAGCGCGGGATGCCGCGTTGTCGCTAAAGCGCGGTACCGTCGGTGATAATGTCATGTACTTTGAAACGGGTCAGGGCTCGGCGCTTTCAGCGGGCGCGAACCACCGGATCGACCAGCAGACATGCGAGGCCCGAGCATATGCAGTCGCGCGCGCCTTCGATCCCTTACTTGTAAATACCGTCGTAGGATTTATCGGGCCGGAATATTTGTACGACGGAAAGCAGATCACCCGCGCGGGATTAGAGGACCACTTCTGCGGAAAACTCCTTGGCCTGCCAATGGGTTGCGACGTGTGTTACACCAACCACGCCGAAGCCGACCAGGACGATATGGACACACTGCTCACCCTGCTTTGCGCCGCGGGTGTAAACTATATCATGGGCGTTCCCGGCGCGGATGACATCATGCTGAACTACCAGTCCACTTCGTTCCATGACAGCCAGTACGCGCGCCAGGTTTTCGGTCTCCGGCCCGCACCCGAATTCGAAGAATGGCTGAAGGCGAACAAAGTGATCGACCGCAAGCAGCGCCTGCGCGACGTAACAAAGAAGCATGCACTGGCATCGGCCCACCCCGTGCGCGGACTGCTGACGACCAGCGAAGCAGCTACCGACCAGCTGCCCGCCAAAGCGCCTAAGAACATGACCGCCTTCCTGAAGCAGTTTACCACTGCCAGGATCGGCATTGGTCGCACCGGCGGCAGCATACCTACGGAAGAGCTGCTGGATTTCCAGCTCGCCCACGCCCGTGCGCGCGACGCGGTGCACGCGCCTTTTTATGCTAATGTGCTGAAAACCGAAATCGAAAACCTTGGGTTGAAATGTGTGATCGTTGAGAGTGCCGCGCCAGACCGCACGACGTACCTGCTCAACCCGGACCTTGGGCGCACCTTGAGCGAAAACAGCCGCGCAATTTTGACGACTACCGCCAACGAGGAACGTTTCGATCTTGTGTTTATCGCCACCGATGGTCTGTCCGCCACAGCCGCGCACCGGCAGGTTGTGCCACTCCTGCGCGAATTTCTGCCCCTGCTGCACGCGAGCAATTTGCGTATGGCCCCCATTGTGATCGCAATCCACGGGCGCGTCGCCATAGAGGACCCCATTGGCGAAGCATTGCGCGCGAGGCTGGCCGTCATCCTGGTGGGCGAGCGCCCCGGGCTTGGCTCACCCGACAGCCTGGGCGCCTACCTTGTCTACGAACCGCGCCTTGGTAAAACCGACGCGGACCGCAACTGCATCTCCAACATCCGCCCCGAGGGGCTTCCTCCTGCCGCCGCTGCGCACACGCTGCATGGACTGGTCCTGCGTGCTGTGCGGACGCAGCTCAGTGGAGTACGCCTGATTGCTGACGACCAAATCGATGTCGGAGTAAGTAGCACATAGACGACTTAGCTGTTTAAAAGCTTGGTGGAACGATTAAATCGTAAATAAGCTACTTTACTCGATTTTAAGGTGAAATTAGTATTATCTCGCGTATCCGGCGTGCAGCTTCGCCGCCATGGCACAATGTTCACCACGCCCGGCGGGATGCCCGTATGCTGCCCGCGCTCATCCTGCAAGCCCTGCGGCAGCAGATCAGCGGCGTCGCCTTAAAGCCCGATAACCTGCTCGGCGATTAGTTCGGATACGAATCAGCAAGCTTTTCGGCGTGGATTTAAGGAATCTCTTGCCATTTTAAAACACTCAGGTATCCATTAGCGAAATGGCAGTACCACGTCTTGGAGACAAAGGTTAGCACCATGGCACTAAATCGCATTTTATTATCCATACTTCTGGCAGCAGTGGCCAGTTGCAGTTTTGCAAAGCCGTACCCATCGCTCATCCGGGTGAGCCCTGCCACGTTCGTGACGGGTGGCACAAATATCACCTACGTGCTTAACGAGGCAGGAAGTACGGTCACCATCGAGATACTGAACGCCGGCAACGCAGTCGTTGCCACTTTCGCCGGCACCGCTGTGCGTGGCGATAACACGGTCCACTGGGATGGTACCGCCAATAACGCTGGCGGCGCTGCCATCGCGCTAGGTGCCTACAAGGTCCGCATTACTGCGGCATCGAACGTTGCCGCTGCCTGGACCGAGTTCTCATCCAACGCCGCCACCGATACCGTCCTCACCACCGTCTATAAGACACTCTATCCAAGCTTTGCGCCAATTTCCATGCTGATCCAACCGGCCCAAACCAGCGACAATTTCGGCAAGGTCGTTTGCCTCACGGGCAATACACAAACGATCGCGACCAATCCCTGTCAGGCTGGAATCACCCTGAATGGCGCCCTTCTAACCACCGACGGCACGAATGGCTATGCGTCGCGTCTTCTCAGGGGCGACCTTGACCCGGCTATTGGCAACAGCGGCAGCGAAGTAGATTACTGGGGAGCTTGCTTTGATCCAACCACAACCGAAGGCATCTGGATTGCATCACAGGCCGGGGCCAACAAAGGCTTTTACGCCGCCAACTCGGTCGCGGACGCAACCACGAGACTCGCCGATCCAACCAACATCACCGGTGGATTTCCTCGTTCGGTAGCGGTCCGCACGGAAGGCGCCAATAAATTTGCATTTTTTGCCTCCGGAACCAACACCATAAACAAAATCCAAATCGACTCAGTCAGCGGCAACCTGACGGGTGCGGCTACCAACATCGTGTCTTTCGCGGACATCAATCGCTACGGCCGAAAAGTGAAGTCTGATTCCGCCGGTAACCTGTATTACGGCAGCAGACGCAATGTTTCGGCAGGTACAGGTGGTGCGCTCTACCGCTGGAGCGCTGCCAAGGTTTCCGCGGCGCCAGGCACCCTGCTCAACGAAGCCAACGCCGACTGGAACATTCAGCTCCCTGCTGCTTCGACCAATCTTTCAGGGCCCGCGATCACGCCTGCCGGCGATGTTTACGTGTACGTATGTTCGGATGGCATATACACGGTTGGAAACGCCAGCACCGCAACCTTATCCAAGACTCTCGGAGCGGCTGACCTTGTTGTCCCGCTGGTTATCTCAAACAACACCTTTGGCAACGACATCGAATCCGATCCGGCCGGCAACATTATCGTCAATGCCATCGGGACCACCGCCGTCGCAAACTCCCAGGCAGGATTCGTTCGCGGCTTTTCTCCAGGTGGCAATTCCAGCATGACAGTGACGGCGCCGTCGTCTCAAGCCATCAACATTGCGCCGACCGCCGCAGAGGACTGGGCGCTCTTCCGCTAGCGCCTTCTTCACGAATGCAACGAGAGCCAGGGCGCCCGTCGCCCTGGCTCTTTCCATTGGATAAGGTTTACAGCCCCACGCAAACCGCCTTGGTTTCGGTCTCAGATAGCTGATACTCAATCGCTCATTGATACTGGCCCATAGTAACGACGCATAAGCGAATCACGCAAGTTAGCTCGCCTTGTAAAAGGCCGGACATTGCCCTGCTATAGCAAGCATTTGCGGACTCTCCAGAAAAAGGAAACTGATGTCCTGAGTCCAGTCTTTAACTGCTTCGCTACTGGCTCCCAGCAATTGAGTGACTTCAGTCTTTCGCGCTGAACCTGGCACTGGATTACATAATAATCCCACTGCGAGCTTCGGTTTGGAATCATCGACTTTCATTTCCAATAGATAAGCGGACATAATTTCCGGACAACTACGACAAGATTCCCGAAGTACCTGCTCCAGGTATTGCGGGGCGCTGTCTGCTGGACGTATTCCTATTCTCGCTCCCTTCTTCAACGGGGACGTTGAAATCTTATCGGTCCTAAATTCCGGAACGACGCCACGCGCAAGAGTCTCTAACTCCGGTCTCGAGACCCAGAGCGCTTCAGGGTTGGAGGGGTTGATCGACAACCCGCACAGTTTGCTATTAGCGGTTATTATATCGAGCAGAGCCTTGGACGGGAGGGCGATGTAATGCTGTGAGTTTGGATCCCACTTTAGCATTACGTCCATATCTGTAAACGCTACGGCATAGGGCACACCATCCTCGTTATGTGCTCCAATGAACGGTAGTTCTAAATTACTGTCCGTCACAAATGAGCGTTCGCCCGACGTTTGCACAAAACCCGGCGCTTCAGAAAGTGCAACAATCGGGGTGGCCTTTAAAAATGCCTCGTAGAAACGCTTTCGAACAGGGGGAGTTGGAGTTTTGCAAAAAGCTAAAAGGCACTTTAACAGGTCAGGATTAGTTGTTCTCGATTCTTTCTTTCTAAAAAACTTCTGGAGAATTCCCATCCTGTGTGAGGCTCCTGCATAGTTGTGTGATGCGAATTGAAGATAGGTGACTGCTAAAGAAAAGGCGGCTGGGAAGGCCGCCTTGTCAATTCGATGTAAGAGCCCGTGGAACTACAGCCCCACGCAAACCGCCTTGGTTTCCGTATACAGCTCCAGTACGTCATGGCCCATTTCGCGGCCCCAACCAGATTGCTTGTAGCCGCCAAATGGCAGCGCGGCATCGAACACGTTATAGCAGTTCACCCACACCGTACCAGCGCGCAGTTTCGCCGCCAGCTTGTGCGCCTTCGAAATATCGCGAGTCCAGATCGCTCCAGCCAGGCCATACACTGTGTCGTTGGCCTGCTGGATAATCTCACTTGGATCGGAAAACGGAGTCGCTGTAACAACAGGTCCGAATATCTCCTCGCGGCACACCTGCATGTCGGGCTTTGTGTTCACGAACACCGTTGGCTGAACAAAATAGCCGCGGTCCCCGTGCCGCTTGCCGCCCACCAGCGCCTTCGCACCTTCGCGCGAGCCGCTTTCCAGGTATCCGCTCACGCGTTCAAACTGCTCCTGGCTCACCAGCGGACCCATCTCGGTGTCGGGATCCATTCCGCGACCCAGCTTGATTTTCTTCGCGTGCTCCGCCACGCCCTCTACTACCTTGTCGAACGACTTCTTCTCAACAAACAGCCGCGACCCCGCGCAGCAGCACTGGCCATGATTAAAGAAAATGGCGTTCGCCGCCCCCGGAATCGCTGTCTCGAGATCGGCGTCGCCCAGGATAATATTCGGGGACTTGCCACCCAGTTCCAGCGAGACTTTCTTCAGGTTCCCCGCTGCCGCTTTCACAATCAGTTTGCCGACTTCCGTCGACCCCGTGAACGCACATTTGTCCACATCCGGATGCGCCGCCAGTGCCGCGCCTGCTGTCTCACCGAAGCCGGTCACAATATTTACCACGCCGGGTGGAATCCCTGCCTCCTCCAGAAGCTCGCCCAGCAGCAGTGCACTCAGTGATGTCTGCTCGGCCGGCTTCAGCACCACCGTGCAACCCGTTGCCAGGGCTGGACCCAGCTTCCACGCCGCCATCAGCAGAGGGAAGTTCCATGGTATAATCTGCCCGACAACACCCACCGGCTCGCGCAGCGTGTACGCCAGGTAATTGCCGCCGATCGGAATCGTATTGCCCTCCAGCTTTGTCGCCCAGCCGGCCATATAACGGAACAGATCAACCGCCAGGGGCACATCAGCCACCCTTGCAACTGCCAGTGGCTTCCCGTTATCCAGCGATTCAATCTGCGCGAACTCCTCCAGCCGTTCCTCCAGCAAATCTGCCAGTTTCCAGATCGCACGCCCACGCTGGCTCGGCGTCATTTCCGGCCAGGCGCCACTTTCGAACGCCTTCCTCGCCGCCTTTACCGCGCGGTCGATGTCTTCCTTGTCGCCCTCCGCGACTCGCGCCAGCACCTCGCCCGTGGACGGATCCGGCGTTTCGAAGCTCCTGCCCGACGCCGCCTCCACCCACTTGCCGTTGATCAGCATCGGCCGCGTCTTCTCGATAAATTTGCTTACCTGCGGATGCAACTGCTCCATTGTAGCGCTCACGTCATACCTCCGAAAACCCGAAGAATTACTTCCTTAAAGAACCCCCGCTATCCACATTGAAAGCAATTTTTGCGCACGCTGGTAGAACGCCTGGCGAAAACCAATTGCAGCCGCGCAGCTCGCCGGCAGAAAAACAGCCATTATGAGTGGCCAACCTGCAAACGACGTGACCGATTGGCTGGCCGGCGTCGATATTTACCTCATCGACCAGCTTCTAAAAGGCCGCTTCCGCTACGGAGCGACCATTCTGGAAGCCGGTTGCGGCGGCGGTCGCAACCTGACATGGTTCCTGCGCAGCGGATTCGCGGTGCACGCGATCGACACATCCGCCGATGCGGTCGCGCAGCTACGCGGCGTCGCCACCCATCTCGCGCCGCATCTGCCGGCAGATAATTTCCGGGTCGAAGCGGCCGAGCAAATGTCTTTTGCCGACAGCTCATTTGATGTCGTGCTCTCGATTGCAGTCCTGCACTTCGCCAAAGATGAAGCGCGGTTCCACGCCATGCTTTCAGAAATGTGGCGCGTGCTGCGCCCCGGCGGAACCTTCTTCGCCCGGCTTGCATCCACGATCGGAATCGAGAACCTCGTTCAGCCTCTTGGCGGGCGACGATTCGCCGTACCTGACGGCAGTACCCGCTTCCTGGTCGACCTTGAAATGCTCCTGCACCTCACGCGCGAACTAAACGCTGAACTCCTGGAGCCAATCAAAACCGTCAACGTACAGAACCTGCGCTGCATGACCACATGGGTGTGCCGCAAGGCCGGGTGAGGGCGGCGTCCGGAACGTCGCGTTTTGCACCCTGCAGTGCAGGAGGTCCCTGCAAGCACCGGCCGGAGGCTATGGACCGAGCCGCGGTATATTGCCCGTTGAAATTGTCCCGTTTGTCGAATCGTATGGATTTGCCATCGGCGCATCCGATTCGGCGACCGTGCGCTTCAGATACTGATCTGGACCACGGCTTTGCAGGTTCCATTTGGGGTTCCATGGGCCGATCGCACTGCGCTCATCCGCACTGCTACCCATTGTAATTCCCGTATAGTAATCAGCAGTAGTATAAGTGGTACGCCAGTGGTAGCGCACGTGCAGGTCGGTGTTTTCATAAAAGGCGCGAGTCGCGTAATGATATTGCAGGTTTGTTGTGGCCTGTTCGCCCGGCAGGAATCGCCCAGGCCCGAAAGGGTCCCGTGGAATACTGGTGATGTAGGCGATCGGCGTCGTCATGCCGTATGCGTTGTAGCTCACGCCAGCAGTCGCAGAGCCAAGCCCGCGCGGCAATTGCCAGGTTGGAAAATCTGGCGCCGGGTAGGTATTGTGGTCCACTGCATAGGCTTCGATCGAAACCCCGACAGAGCGCATGTCTGCCTTCGTACGGCTTACTTTGCTGCGCGTTTGCGCCTCGAGAAAGTTAGGTACTGCGATCGCCGCGAGAATGGCGATGATCGCCACCACAATCAAAAGCTCAATCAGAGTAAACCCGTTGCGCAATTTCCAGCACTGTTCATGCACCTTGTAGTACCTCCGACCCATGCAGGGTTCCGCTGAACTGCATTCCGCTGCCACAATCAGGATAGCGGCAGCGACACAGACACTGTAAAGCAAATAGCACCAGCGCTACACTGCTACTGGTTCACTAGAAGTTTGCGCGCGTAAATGCCGATACAAATGCGCGCTTGTTGCACGCGCCTCGCACCCTGCAGCATCCCCCATACAGCCCCACGTTCGTCAGAAGCGTCAGCCTGGAGTTCTTGTTGTCGATACGATCCGGCGTGTGCCAGCCGGGGCAGCGGTGGAATCACGGACGATCAGCGTGGTCGGTAATACGAGATTTCTCACAGGCGCCGAGTTGCCGGCGAACTGGTGCATCAGCATCTGCGCTGCCGACTCGGCGATGTTCTGTCTCGGAAATGCTACCGTCGTGAGCGGCGGCACATGGTAGGCCGACCAGTCATCATCGTCAAAACCGGTCACAGAAATGTCCTGCGGCACTGACAGGTCATGCCGCCGGGCGGCTTCAATTGTGGCGCGAGCCAGCTTGTCACTGGCGCAAACAATCGCAGTGGGAGGTTTCGATCTTCCACCGGACAACACCTTCTCAAATGCCGTGAATGCACTTCTTTCAAATTGTTTGAAGTCGCACGGTACAATCCAGGGTTCACGCGGCTTCATACCTGCAGCCTGCAGCGCCGAGCGAAAGCCCAGTTCCCTTGCATGCGTATCCGGCCATCCCGGTGTGCCACCAAAATAAGCGATGCGGTGATGCCCCAGCCCAATCAGGTGCATCACCGCCTGTCGCAGGCCTGCCTTGTTGTCGAACCCCACGGAATGAACTTTGCGGCTGCTCTCTTTTTTCTGAAGCTGCGTATAAAGAAGAACGATCGGCACGTTCAAACGCTGAAGCTCCAGCAGCGCCTGTGGCGACAAACGTTCCAGGTGAATCGCCAGTCCGCCGCACCTGCCTGACCGCACGAGTTTGGAAATCCACTCGATCGGCGCCGCATGCTCCGGGATAATCGATAGAGTCAGGTCGTACCCGCCCGATGTCAGCGTCTCGTAGAAAGCCGTAAACGTATCGCCGAGTAAATGGCTTGTGCGCCGTGCCAGCATAACCAGCGCAGCCGTGCTTACCTTCCCGGTCCTCAAAGCTCGCCCGAGCACGTTGGGAGTGTAACCAAGCTCGTTCGCTGCCGCGAGGATCAGATCCCGCGTTTTAACCGAGACGGTATGCGGACGGTTATACACCCGCTGCACCGTAAACACAGAGCAACCAGCCCTTTCCGCAACGTCCGCGGGGCCTGCGCTTTTTACCTCCGTCTTCCCGGTCTTCATGCGTGCCATAGGCGTCGGTTCCATTGTATCATAGTAAGTGCAAGTGCCACATCACCTCGGTCGAAAAGTAATGCGTTACGAAAAGATTTGACACCCGCGAATCGAATTGACCAACGTTGGTCAATTTCTCGGGGCAATTGAGAAATCGTCTCAATTGACCCCTCGGACAACCGCGGCTTTACGTTTCGCCAAACGCGGCACGTGCCGCTCGCTTCGCCGTTATTTTAACGGGAAAGGGTTCATCACATGATCTCATTCCGGGGCGCAGCAGCGCCTCTCATTTCTTTCTGCCTGATCCACTCACTGGCACCCGTGCCCTCTTTCGCGGCGGGAATTGCCCAGCAGCCCAATATCTGCACCCGCGGTTGCTGGGGAGCGGTCTATGCTCCCATCCAGACCGGCAGTCAGCCCGATCGCGCCATCCTTCATCATACCGCAATCCAGAATGACTTCAATACCAACGGGATCGAAGACTCCAAGGCGAACGTTCGCGCCATTCAAAGCCTCCACATGAACTCCAACGGCTGGTCGGACATCGGCTATCACTTTCTCGTCGACAAGTTCGGCAATACTTTCGAAGGCCGCGCGGGCACCATGACAAACTGGGTGATCGGATCCCACAGTTACATGGCGAACACCCGCTCGGTCGGCTTCAACATCATGGGATACTTCCATCCACCTTACAGCCAGGTGCCGACCGCGCCCATGCTGAGCGCCCTCGAGGACGTGATCGCCTGGTACATGCCTAATGGCTGGTCCGCTCACGGCAACCCCGGCTACGCGACAGGCGAGTTCGGAACGTCACCCCCGAATATCTGCGGCCATAACGAGGTCAGCCAGACCGCCTGCCCCGGCGAAAACGTCGTCCCGCTGGAACCTGAAATTCGCAACCAGGTGCAGTTGCGCATCGATACCGGTTCCGGTGGAAACGCCGGCCCCACGCTCAACCGCAAGCGCTACGGTCACACCGTTGGCTATAACGACGATGGTCGGCAGCAGCTCTATTTCATTGGCACAGACGGCAACCTCTACTCCCGCTGGCAGAACAACCTGAACTCGGGCCCGTGGACATGGGAAGGACACGGAAACCCGGGCGTTACACTGCGGCCCGGCGTTGCCACCAGTACCAACGAGGAGGGAACCCAACAGATCTTCGTCATCGGCACCAACGGCAATGTGTACTCAAAATACCAGACCATGGTCAATGCCGGCTGGTCCGGGTGGGAAGCGCATGGCAATCCGGGTGTTCTGTTGCAGGCCGGCATTGCGACCAGCGCCAATGCCGATGAACGCCAGCAGTTCTTTGCCGTCGGTACTGACGGGAATCTCTATTCGAAGTTCCAGACGACACTGAACGCGGGATGGTCGGCATGGGAAGCACACGGTAATGGCGGATCGCCTCTGCGTGGAACCCTCGACGCCGGCTGGAACCAGGACGGCCGCCAGCAGGTGTTTGCCACCGGGACCGACGGAAACCTCTACTCAAGGTACCAGGGAGTGCTCAACGCCGGGCCATGGTACTGGGAGCCGCACGGCAATCCCGGTGTGTCGCTCGCCGACGGAGTTACGGCAAACGCCAATGCCGACGGCCGACAGGAAATATTTGTCACCGGTACCAACGGGGTTATGTATTCGCGGTGGCAGGGTGTTGCCAATGCGGGGCCGTGGTACTGGTCCGACCAGGGCAACGGCGGAGCGGCACTTTTGCCGCGCATCGCCGGCGGAGCCAACCAGGACGGGCGCCAGCAGGTTTTTGAGATCGGCAATAATGGGAGCCTCTACAGTAAATGGCAGGGCGCGGTCAATGCCGGCCCATGGTACTGGGAAGGCCACGGCAATCCGGGTGTCGGCCTCCAGGTCGGAACCGGGTGTGGCATCAACGGCGATGGCCGGCAGGAGCTGTTTGCAGTCGGAACCGATGGGAACGTTTATTCCAAGTGGCAGAACGCCCCGAACTCCGGCTGGTCCGCATGGGGAACGCATGGAAATCCCGGGGTCACGCTCGTCGGGATAAGTGCGGTTCCTCTTCCACCCGATGTCATCGTGGACAATTCCCAGGCTGGTTTCTCCGTCATTGGTAGCTGGGCGACGGGCACCTCGGCGGCGGACAAATACGGCGCCGACTACCGCTATCGTTCGGCATCCGCCGTCACGGAGCCAGCCACATGGGCGTACACGGCCGCACAAACCAGGAGCTACCAGGTCTACGCATGGTGGTCCCAGGGCACGAACCGGTCCGCCAGCGCGCCCTACGACATCAGCACCGCAGGCGGAACCGTTCGAGTGAACAAGAACCAGCAGACAGGCGGCGGCTCATGGCAAAGCCTCGGCATCTTTAACATCAACGCGGGTGCCAACACCGTTAAACTCTCCTGCTGGACCACAACCGGGTACATTGTCCTGGCAGACGCAATCAAGGTCGTGGCGCGGTAGAGGCGTAACCGATCTCGGCAAGAGAAAGTCCCCGGCGATCCTTTGCCGGGGACTATTGAAAAGTTCTGTATATTTACAGGGGCGGTCCGGTTCAACCAAAACGCGAGCCGGGCTGGTGCCCTGATCGTATCGTCAAAACAGCGACCATTCTTCCACTCTGGCCGGCGAAGGATTGACTTCCGACCAGGTGTTGCTGACGCGAATGTCGTCGATTGACATGGTCATTCTTTGCGAGCTGCCCTGACGTATCGCGAACATGGTTGGGATTGTGTCGGCAGTCGTTTCACTCTGCTGCACATTAGGAGCCGGAGGAACGGCGTTGCCGGTGGGTGGATTGAGCCACAGCTTGGCAATATCATTCCCTGTGCCGGGGACGAACTCGAGACCAAGAATAACCTTGTAGACCGTTCCGGTTGTTAAGTCCGTCGTCAGATGTTCCACAGGTTGTGTGCCCCCGCCACGGTGGGTGCGAATGCCAAGCGTGTAGGTGCTGACGATTGTGTCCGATTTGACATACATACGCAACGGCCAGACGCTCGTATCGACCATAAATGGAACGGTAGCCTCGGTTGCTGCGATAACGGCGGTTATGTCATCCACTCGGAACAAAAAGGAGGCGTAAATCGTACTGCCATCCGTCGTGGTGAGTGCTCCCATGTTGCGGTTCACGTCTTCGCTGCTCGCGAAGCGATGACCGAAAGATGCGCCAGCCGCACCGGTTAAGGGTGTTGCCCCCGGGTAGGTTAAGTTGGACGTGTTTTTTGCGGTAACAGGATTTAAAGTTGCGCCAGAGTGTGCGGTCCAGCCGTTGGCGGTGAGCGCGGTGTTATCGGTGTAGTTAAATCCGTCCGATAACGTGAGAGCGGCCATCGACGTAGACGTGATGGCGACCCCCGCTAAAGTAATGCAGGCGAGCCTGAAAATTGTGAACATTGCCTTTGTTCCTCCGATGTCTTAGTCAGTTTGCTATTAACAATTGGTTGAGGGCACAACAAATTCAACTAAAATCGGTCTAATTTGGGGTTTTAGGTACGGTGGGTAGCAATGCGCCGTACTTTCGGTGCGAGAAACCATGCTCGGGGAGATTCCTGACCCACCAAAGAGAAACCCGTACCCCTCCGGGCGTGAAATCTACCATCAGCCACCCGCGCGTACGTTTGCGAAGTCCTTGACGAATACCGACCTCTAACGCCTCAGGATCATCAGGCGGCTGCGAGTTCGCGTCGCGATTAACGGAACAGGTGAAGATGAAGATAATGAGCGACGCGATTCCGGGAAGTGACGCCAGGGTATTCCCGCCGCGGCCAAATGCGACGAAGAGCGGCATGTTCCACTTCGTCACGTTCGCGTTCTTCGCACTTTTATCGCTCATCGTTTCTTTCCTGCCCGGCGATAAACCAAACACCATTCCAACCCAGTATATCGCGCCGCTCGGTGCTCTCATGTTTGGTGCGCTTGCCCTGCATGGGTGGAAGCGCCTGCGGTCTGCCCGCATCAGCTACGCGGCCGACGATAACGGCATATGGCGACTTGAGGATAACGCGAGCCGCGTTCAATGGACACAGATCGCCGACGTTCAGTTCGTTTACCCCATGGGCGTGGACGAGCTTCGGATAGATCTGATGGACGCCAGCGGGCGCAAGTTGATGGTGATTCGCACCGAGATGCTCGTCCGCGGCGGACAGACTCTCGTCGAGGAACTCTTCCGCCACCTCAGGCCGCTGCTTGAAACGAAGGCCCGCGATTACCTCTCCGGCGAAAAGCGATGGGGAATCGCAGGATTGAAAAACATGATGCGCATCGATGGCGAAATGCTGTATACCGAATACCCGGCTGGAAAGAAACAGGCGATTCCACTGCGCAGCATTTCGCGTGTCGAATGGATTCCGGGCGCTGTCTCAGGTGCGAAAAAAGGATTTGTAACGATCCACCACAGCGGGGGGCACGCCGAGCTGCCGCAATTCATCCAGGGTATGCAGCTCTTCCTGTTCGCGCTGAAGTACATGTGCGGCCTCGGCGACCGTGTAAACCCGCAGGTGTCCGAGGATATCACGCGCCGGGTCGACACGGTTCGCTCATCGCAATTCTGGGTTGTGGTCGGGCGCATCAGCGGCATCGGCCTGATCATTGGCACATTGTTCCTTTTTGGAAGGATTGTCCTCGACCGGGTGGATGAAAGTAGCGCCAGGAACATGGGAGTTCCGGCCACGGCAGAAATTACCCGGAAAAGAGAATCCGGAATCCACGTACGTTATGTGGACGAAGCCGGCAAGCAGCACGAAACGCCGTCGCGCATCAAAAAGACGGCTGACGCGACGCTCCAGGTTGGTGACCAACTGCGCATCCGCTATAACCCCGAAAAGCAGGACGCGATCTGGTTTTCTGAGAAGTACGAATTTGGCAGGACGTTCTGGCTGGTGCTGTCGAGCGGCTGCCTTTCCGCAATCATCCTTGGCATTGTACTTCTCGTGATGAGCTCCCGAAAACAGCGGCGGGATAAAGAACGCATCGAGCAGATTGAAATGCCCACCGTGGCTGCGCCTCCTCCGCTGCCCGCTCTAACTCCACCTCCCATTCCGTTCAACGGAACAGTAGCCGCACCGATGACAGCAGGCACAGACAATAGTGCGGTCGGCAGTGCGCCTCGAACATGCACTTCGTGTGGCAACGCAATCCACGGAAGTTATTATCTTGCGGACGGCAAACCCTATTGCCCGGCATGTCGCGCGACGGCTTCCGTGGGCCTGAACAAACCTTCGAAAGGCATTCTGTTGAAGGCGTTCGCATTTGGCCTGCTTGGCGGAATTGTCGCAGGAGGATTATGGGCCATTGCAACGCTCATGACCGGCTACGAGCTGGGTATCGTGGCAATCTTCGTGGGTTTGACGGTCGGACTTTCGGTCAAGCGCGGAGCACGCGGCTACAGTGGACGCTCGCTGCAGGTCCTCGCACTGATTCTCACCTTGTTCGCGCTTTCCTACGCGATGATCCCGATTATGATCGTCACGGTTCGCAAGAATCCCGAGCTGATGGAAAAAGCTCGTGAGACCTGGTCGCGCGCAACGGGTGAGGACGAAGACGAGGAGCAGGAGGTGGAGGAATTACGGGCAATGCTCACGGCGCAGCGCGGGACAACGTCGACGCAGGCCTTCGCATCCAGGCGAAGCATGGCGGAGGATGATTCGGGGACATCGGCGGCCCGGGCCCGCGTTGAAAAGAGCGATGAAGTTGTCGAAGCGGATGAGAACAGGCCCGACTCATCCACGCCTGGGAGCCAGGATAAGCGTTCGTCGCGAATCCTGTTCATGCGAAGCGACGGCACATCCGTCACACTCCACACAACCGAGTCGCTGGCGCAGCTGATTGCAGAGAATCGCGACGATGAGCCGAAGGAGTCCATTGGTTGGTCGATTGCCAAACTCATTGGTTTGCTTCTACTGGGGTTCGTCGCACTGATATTTGGACCTGTTGTCATTTACCTGATGATCCTGTTTTCGTCGCCTTTCTCGGCGCTCTTTTTAGCGATCGCGCTGTGGGAAGCGTGGCGCATTAATCGACCGGTGAAGCGCACGTTTGTCGGCCCGTATACGGACGATGTTGGCATCAATTTCGACAAGGCGGATTTTACCAGGGGATGAGTACACGTTGTCCTGCATGCGAGGTTGAACATGACGAGGGGACGCTGGTCTGCAGCCGGTGTGGTACTCTCATATGGCGCGACCGACTGGCTGAACTGTTCCGTGAAAGCCGCGACGCGGAAGCGGCTCGGGAATATGAAGGATCCCTGAAAGCACTGGCGGAATGCGCGACGCTGCTGCCGCCTGACACGCGCCAGCACGCGCAAATTCAATCCGAAATTCAGCGGGTTGGGCATCTCTACAGCACGCAGCCGCGCGAGCTGAACCAGGCGTCGCTGGTTTCCCCTGAAATAGACGGGCTTCAGAATGCATCGGGCGGGAATTTCATGCGGGGCGCGGCGAGAAGCATGGGCCGGGGTCTCACGCGGCCATCCACTCTGATCTCACTGGCCATCTGGACGGCCTGTTTCTCACTGTTGATGGGATGGCAAAAAGCGCTGGTGTTCGGGCTCTTTATTTACGTCCATGAAATGGGCCATCTTCTCGCGATCCAGTATTACGGCTATCGCTTCGCGTGGCCGGTCTTCGTGCCTTTTCTCGGCGCGTTTGTTCTCCAGGGAAAGCACAGCGAAGACCGCCGTCAAAACATCATCATCGCTGCGGCAGGCCCGCTCGCAGGCAGCATCGCGAGCGGCCTGGTTTACATCGGGGTGCAGCTTTTTCCCGGCTCGCCTCAATGGCTGATTGAGGTTACAAACTTAAACCTCATCATCAATTTTGTAAACCTGTTACCCATCTGGGTGCTTGATGGTGCCCGCATCGCGAACCAGCTGACGAGGCGGCAGCTCGTGGCGGCCGCCATTGCGCTGGCAGTGCTCGCCGCAGCGAACTTTAATGGCTTTGCCTTTCTAATGGCAGCAGGATGGGTGGTGGGTACCGTTGCGATCTGGAACACCTTCGCGCTCCGGCACTCGCGTGCCACAACTTCGCAGAAAATCGCCGGCCCTTACGCGATGGTCATCCTCCTGCTGCTTGTACTGGCATACACGTGCAAGCTCGTGTCGCCCGCCGCGCAGTAGTCCGGGCTATGGCGACACAACAGGGGTCGTCGCTTGCTCAGGATGCGGCTTCCCTAAATGGACCGCCGCTTAAATACGCCTTCAAAGCCAGTTTTGGTTGAATCCTTCGACCCCGGCTGTGCTAGTTATTCCCCGGTGAATGACGCAATATGAACAACGGGTCGGCGCTCGCGCAGAACGCTGAATATCTTGAACAGAACTACCGGGCGTGGAAGCGCGATCCAGCCAGTGTAGGGCCGGAACTGGCACATTTTTTCGAAGGTTTCGAGTTTGCGCAGACCGACTGCGCACTGATGGGCGAAAGTTGCAGACAGCAAAGCGCCGTCGATAGCCTCGTTTATCACTTTCGCGATATTGGACATCGAATCGCGCAGATCAATCCGTTGGGAGACAATCCCGCCTCGCACCCGGAACTGGAGCTCAGCTCCTTTGGTCTGACAGAAGAGGATCTCGATCATACTTTCGATTCCAACCACATCCCGGGGTTCGACAGCACGCCGCTCCGCGCGATCATCGCGCACCTGAAGGAAACCTACTGTGGCTACATCGGCGTCGAGTACATGCATATCCAGGAAACCGTCGAGCGCCGTTGGCTGCAGGAGCGTATGGAGGGCACCCGCAACCGGCCGAACTTCACCCACCAGGAGCACATGCGGATCCTGTGGAAATTGCAGAAGGCCGAGATGTTCGAGCAATACCTTCAGCAGACCTACCGTGGGCAGAAGCGGTTCAGCCTGGAAGGCGCGGAGACTCTGATTCCGGCACTGGATCGACTGGTGGAGTGTGCGTCGCGACAAGGAATTGTAGAAATTGTTTTCGGCATGGCGCATCGCGGACGCTTGAATGTGCTGGCCAACATCATTGAAAAAAGCTACGACGAAATCCTTGGGGAGTTTGAAGACAACTTCCAGGTCGATACCGCGCACGGGGACGGCGATGTAAAGTACCACAAGGGCTTCGCCAAGGACATGATGATCAGCGGCAGACCGATGCACCTCAGCCTGACTGCAAACCCAAGCCATCTCGAAATGGTCGGACCTGTTGTCGAAGGTAAAGTGCGCGCGAAGCAGGCGCTGCGGGGCGACAAGGACCGCAAGACGGTTCTGCCGTTTATTATCCACGGCGACGCCGCATTCGCCGGCCAGGGAATGGTGGCCGAGACATTCAATCTCGCGCAGCTGAAGGGCTACCGCACGGGCGGAACCATTCACTTTGTGATTAACAACCAGGTCGGCTTCACCACGACCGCAGTGGACTACCTGAGTGGCCTCTACTGCACCGACGTTGCCAAGATGATGGCACTCCCGATTTTCCACGTAAACGGCGACCACCCCGAGCACGTGCTCCATTGCATGGACATGGCACTGGATTACCGCCAGAAGTTTGGCAAGGACGTGGTCATCGACATGTGGTGCTACCGGCGCCAGGGCCACAACGAGGGCGATGAACCCAGCTTCACACAGCCGCTGCTGTATGAGCGCATCCGCAAACACCCGGCCGTCGATGAAATTTATGCGGCAGAGTTGAGCGCGCGCGGCGAGGGCGCGAAGGAAGAGACGAGCGGACTCGTTGAGGATTTTGAACGACGCCTGGAAGAGGCACGCCGTCAGGCCGCAGAGCCACCACGCCGCCGCGACGAGGACGATATGCTCCTCGGCGGTCACTGGCACCGGCTGAAACGCGGGTACGATCACACGCTTGTTGAGACCGCCGCCAGTGTCGCGGATCTCCGACGGGTTGGCGATACTCTCGCCGACATACCGGACGGACTTAATGTCCATCGCGTGCCACGGCAGCAGATGGAGAACATTCGCAAATCCGTCTACGGTGATGGCGCTCTGCGATGGGCTGAGGCGGAACTGCTGGCTTTTGGCACGTTGCTCATCGAGGGAACCGGGATCCGACTTTCAGGTGAGGACAGCGGACGCGGTACATTCAGCCAGCGCCACGCTATCATGTACGATCAGAAGACCGGCGAGAAGTTTATCCCGCTCACCAAACTTGCCGGCCCGCAATCACCCTTCTGCTGCTACGACAGCAGCCTGGCCGAACTGAGCGTGCTCGCGTTCGATTACGGCTACTCCCTCGGCGATCCCAGCAAGCTGATCATGTGGGAGGCGCAGTTCGGCGACTTCGCCAACGGCGCCCAGGTAATTATCGACCAGTTTATTGCGGCCGGAGAAAGCAAATGGGGCCGAATGAGCGGCATCGTGCTGCTGCTTCCCCACGGCTATGAGGGGCAGGGACCCGAGCATAGCAATGGTTGGTTACGTCGGTATCTCACTCTCTGCGCAGAACAGAACATGCAGGTAGTCAACGCGACAACACCCGCGCAGTATTTTCACCTGCTGCGGCGGCAGGTGAAGCGAAGCTTTCGCAAGCCGCTCGTGGTGATGACACCCAAAAGCCTGCTGCGCCGCCCCGGCGTCACCAGCACCGTGGATGAGCTCTCACAAGGTACGTTCAGCGAACTGCTGGATGACCCGCGCGGCATCGAGAATCCACGCCGCGTTCTTTTCTGCAGCGGCAAAGTCTATTATGACCTCATGGATAAACTGACGGCCGACAACAATGGCGACGATATCGCCATTGTTCGGGTCGAGCAGCTTTACCCCTTCCAGCTGGACATGTGGGGCGACATCGCGGATAAGTACGAGAACGCGAAAGAATGGGTATGGGTGAGTGAAGAGCCCAGCAATTTCGGCGCATGGCAGTTCATGCGCCAGCACCTGGAAACGCTCTATGATAACGACATCTGGTACGTTGGGCGCGCTCGCTCCGCCAGCCCTGCCACGGGTTCGAAAAAGTTCCACGACCGCCAGCAGGAGCTGCTGGTGAGCTACGCCCTGCAGCATGGCCCGCTTTCCGCAGAATTGGTTGACGGCGTTTCCGTGTTCGCCCGAGGTGACGATTTATGGCACATGAAATCAAGGTCCCGCCGGTCGGTGAGTCGGTCAGCGAAGGCACCATCGCACAGTGGCTGAAGGCTGACGGCGATTCCGTCACCAAAGGTGAAAACCTCGTCGTACTCGATACCGAGAAAGCTTCCCAGGACCTGCAGGCGGAGTTCAGCGGCAGGCTGAAGATTCTTGTTCCCGCCGGCAAGGATGTGAAAATCGGCGAAGTGATCGGGTCGATCGACGAAGACGGCGCGGACGCAGGCGCATCAAGTTCCAAAACAGTTGCCGAAAAGTCAGTGGGCCAAACGAGCGCGGCAGCGACTCCGGCTGCAAAGAGCGCTACCGAGGGCGTTTTCCCTCAAGGCAGTCCCAACGCCGCTCAGCAGCCGCTCCATGTTGCCGCGCCGCAGCCCCAAAGCGGCACCATGCAACCGAAAGACCAGGTTCCCACGGCAGAAGCAAAAGCGGCGGCAGCAGAGGGACGTCCCCCTGTCGCTCCCGAGCAGGGCGAAAAAGTAGCATCGCCGGGGGCAGCAGCTGAAGCGAAGGCAACCATGAACCGCACCGCGCCGTGGTCCTTTCCCTCGCAGTTAATCACTCCACCGAAGCAGGACTCAACGCCCGAAGGTGGCGCACAGCCGAAAATTGCCACAGACGCGCAGCCGGCGCAGGCCGAGGGCACACAGCCCGAGACGCGCGAGCCCATGAGCCGGATGCGCCGCACCATTGCGACGCATCTGCTTAAAGCCTCGCAGGAAACGGCCATGCTGACAACCTTCAGCGAAGTCGACATGTCTGCCGTGATGGCATTGCGCTCGAAGCATCAGGATGCCTTTGTTAAGAAGCACGGCATCAAGCTTGGCTTCATGAGCTTTTTTATGAAGGCGTGTACCGATGCGCTGCAGAAATTCCCGCTCGTCAACGCAAGCATCGACGGCAACGACGTGATCTATCACCACTACGTGAACATCGCCGTGGCGGTAAGCACCGAACGCGGTCTCGCGGTTCCGGTCATTCGCGACGCACACGACAAGAGTTTCGCAGACCTGGAAAAAGAACTCGCGTCGGTCGCAGAGCGTGCGCGCAGCGGTCGTATATCGCTCGACGAGTTAAAAGGCGGCACATTCACCATAACTAACGGCGGCGTTTTCGGCAGCATGATGAGCACGCCGCTTATTAATCCGCCGCAGGTTGCTATTCTTGGCATGCACACGATACAGGAACGCGCGGTGGTTCTCGACAAAAAAGTCGAAGTGCGACCGATGATGTACCTCGCGCTAAGCTACGATCACCGCCTCATCGATGGCAAGGAAGCCGTACAATTCCTCATTCATGTGCGCGACCACGTGGCCGCGCCCGAGCGGCTGCTGCTGGGACTGTGATGTCGAGTAATCGCGGGCTGAGCATCTGGCTGGCCGTTCTGGGCTTCGTGGTCGGTCTTTTGGGCCTGGTGTTCAGCCGGCCGAATGAACTGGAGGCTGCCCAAATAGAAACCGACGACCCGTCCCTCGCTGAGGGTGCATAGGCCGACAAAGAGGATGTACTGGAAGATATGGCAAGCCTTGTGGATACGTGGCCGAGGATCGAGAAATCGACAGTCTCTTTCGCAAAGCTCGGCGAGACGTCTGACGAGCCGGCGTATTGGGCTGCGAAGACTCCGCAAGAGCGACTTGCAGCACTTGAATTAATGCGACAGGTTGTGTACGGCTATGATCCAGCTACCGCCCGACTTCAGAGAGTTTTTGAGGCTGTTACAACAGCATGGCGTTGAGTATCTGCTGGTCGGTGGCTATGCTGTCGCCTATTATGGTTATCCGCGGGCCACGATCGATTTAGACATTTGGATTCCGCCGCGAATTGACAATGCGGCAAAAGTAATCAACACGTTGGAGGAGTTTGGCTTTAGCGATCCAGGCGTAACGCCAGAATTTCTGTGCCGCGAAAATCAAATGCTTCGAATGGGCGTACCACCGCTACGGCTTGAGCTCATGAACTCTGTCTCTGGGTTGCGCTTTGAAGACAGCTATCGCCGTCGTGTCCTGGCTGAAATCGACGGCGTACTAATCTGTCTTGTAAAGCTTGAGGATCTTATCGTGAACAAGCGCGCGAGTAATCGACCCAAGGACCAGAATGATCTGCTCAACTTACCAAGCTAGCACCTAAGGCCACTCGTCTATACCACGATGCAGATGACCTTGCCGCTTGCGACCTTGCAGGTTTTGCTCCAGCCACACGATTGTCGAATCCTCGAGTACTTCCACGAGCTCGTGCTCCTGTCCCGGCATCGTGAGCAATACCTCGTTCGGACCTAATTCGAATTCTGCGCCATCCAGTTTGCCCCTGATCCGCCCCTCTACCATCATCCACAGCTCTTCGCCATCATGGAAGTGTGCTTCCACCGGATTGTTTGTTCGCGCTTTGTACCGCGCGACTCCGTAGCCAGCGATCTTCGCCGCTTCAGGAAAATTCCTCAGTTTGTCACCACGAATGATCGGCATCGCTGAACTGGGACTAGAACCGGTGGCCGCTTACCTTGGCACTGATGCAGATGAGCAGGCCAAAGGCCGCGATTCCCAACGAGGCCATATAGTACCGGACGCTCGTCAGCATTTCCATGCGTCCCGCAACCAGCGGCAGAATATATCCACCCGCGAGAACCAGCACCGCGCCCGTAAAGATGAGAGTAGTTGCGATGCGCCGCCAGGAGAACCCGGACATAAACAAAGCGAGTCCAGCAGCCGCTCCATACCACGTAAAAATCGCGGCGCGGATTGGCTGCGGAATCGGAAGACGTGCAATTTGCGTATTAACCTGGCCCAGGCCCGGCACCCGTGCCTGCAGAAACCACGCGATAAAAATGACAACCACTGCGCCTCCGAGTGCCAGCCGTACAAACTGGAGCGTGAGGTCCCAGATGTGCTTTTCAATTTTGCGCGCACGAATCGGGCTGGCAATAGAGGCGTCGATCTTGCCGGCCACTTTGATATCTGCATGAGCCTTCGCGGCCAGCCGCTTTGCCTTCTCGTTCGCTTCCGCTTCACTTATACCCTGCGACTTCAGGCGGCGCGCTTCGACTTTGACCAACTGCCGCTTCTCGCGTATAGCCTTCCGGTCTTCTTCGATGGTATGCAGCCACCGCGCAATTGGATCGCGCCACGTGGCAAACCGATTCCGAGCTGTCAGGTGATCCGTCGTCGCCCATTTGCCGCGCGCGAGCACCATACTTTCATACCCAAAGAGGTCCTCGAACATCTCCTCCCAATGGGCCCCGCTGAACCGACAGACGAAGTTCTGCAGCGCTTCCTCTGAAAGCCCGCGCAGGCGCAACTGCTTCAACATTGCGCGTGTTTCTTCCAGCGGATTTGCACGCTGGTTTACCAACGCGCGAACAACGGATGTCTGGTAAGCAGCCACCAGCCCGGTGCTTAACACCGCCGCAAGTATCCAGTACGGCAATAAACCCAACGCGTAGATCACACCAAGCGCCACCAGAGTTCCGACCACCGTCTTCAACCATCCGACCGCTGTCATTCCGAAGAAAACGCTGCGAACGCGTCGAAACAGATACGACTTTGTAAGGACGCCACCAACGATAAAGTTGATGGCCGGCGACAGGATCAGCAGGCCAAGCGCAGTCCCGGCGGCATAAGGCATTCGCAATAGAGCAGCGGCAACAAGGATGCATGTAACAACCCCGAAAAACCCTGTGACGCACGCCTTCTGCAATCGCGCGCTTGCCGCGCCGTAATACTCTTCCTGCATTTTCTCGAGCAGCTGCAAGTGCTGCTCACGCGGGGCAAAAGGCCCTTTCTCCGCCCCAACGCCGAGAAGTGCCTCTATGTCTTCAATCGTATCGCCCAGGTTGTTATAGCGCTCTTCGGGCGATTTCGCCACCATACGCTCGAGAATGGTGCTTAGCCCGCCCGGCACCTTACGCACAGCTTCATCCAGCCGCGGCAGGGGAGCGTCCATGTGCTTACTGATAATCTCCATTGCCGAACTGCCGCTGTAGGGCGGCTTGCCCGCGAGCAGGTAGTACAACGTACAACCAAGGCTGTACTGGTCCGCCCTGGAATCGACGTTCGTGGCGTCGCGCGCCTGCTCGGGGGCCATATAAGCCGGCGTGCCCATCGCTACATCCTGCAGCGTCAGGTCGCCACGCGCCTCTGCCAATCTCGGGTCCAGCTTTGTGCCCGGCGCGCGCTGCTCCGTTTCGCCACGCATTTTTGCGAGACCCATGTCCGCAACCTTTACGATGCCGTGCTCGTTGACCATGAGGTTATCGGGCTTTACGTCGCGATGAACGATTCCGCGTTCGTGCGCATACTTGAGTCCCCGCGCCGCTTGAAGCACGTAGCTGGCGGCATCGTCCGGTTGCAGTGGACCATCGCGCCGGACCATGTCGGCAAGGCTTTGCCCGCGTACAAACTCCATGCTGATATAATGGATATCCTTGTCGCTGCCGACATCGTACACCTGGATGACATTGTGGTGGGTGAGCTGCGCCGCGCTGAGTGCCTCACGCGTGAATCGCACAAGAAAGTCTGGGTTTGATGCGAATCGTCCCGGTAGAATTTTCAGCGCCACATCGCGATCCAGCGAGATTTGGCGAGCCAGGCACACGGCGCCCATTCCGCCGGCGCCGAGCATCGACTTCACTTCATAGCCAGCGATAACCTCACCGGAAAGATCCACATCTTTCGGGCTCGCGTTATCGAAGGACTTCGTCTTCGATTTTGTCTTCGCCGTCGCCTTCTCAACTTCTTCTTCCGGCAGGGAAACCGTTTTGCCGTAGTCCTCGAAATCCGTAACTGTAGGAGTGTCGCCCTCGACCGGCGCTGTTTCAAAAAGGAAGTCTGTGGGCGTCGAAGTGGCGGAATGATGAAACCGGTCGCTCAGGCGACGGGGGGCCGTGCCCCCAGCCTGGGTACGTGTTGGGGTGCCGCCCGAAGGGGTGTCGATCATCGTAGGCAGCTCATGAAGATCCATGCCTTCCGGCGGTGTCTTTAACGCTGCCGGCGGGCCCGAGACCGACCATATAGGATTCGTCTCGGCCGCTGAAAAAACCATCTGCTCTTCCGCTGGCTTTGTGACAGCCCCGGCCGCGGCGCTCTTTCCGCCGCTGGCGAGTACCATGGGCACTACGGCATAGCATTCCGGGCATTGTACCATTGCGGCACTGCCGCTAAGGTCCTCATCCCAATTGTGGTGGCACTTGTTGCACTTCAGCTGCATAAGTTGCTCTTCACGTCCGCGCAGTTGGTGGTTAACTACGCAGTGTGGAACACACGCTTTGCGACTGTCAATCACATCTGTTATCAGATTACATCCGCGCAGCCAGACACCAGGCATGCGTACACAACGCTGTACCGGACCGTCACATTCCTGCGCGCTAATGTACTCAGCGCGCCTTGCCCTGCTACTCCTCCAACTCCTCCGGCACTCCACTGGGAAACGCCTTCTTGATTTCTTCCTGGATGTTTTCGAGGCGATTCCCCGGGTCGGGGTGTGTGCTGAAAAACTCTGGCGGGCGAGGACCCTTGGCAGCTCCCCGCAGGATTTCCATCACCTTGAGCATACTTCGGGGATCGTAGCCGGCCTGGCTCATAAGGCGCACCCCAAAATAGTCCGATTCGATTTCATCGCCGCGTCCGTACTTCAGGTTCACCAGTTGACCGATCATCGTCGCAATGTACGCGTTTTGCGCGCTGCGGGGATTCCTCGGATCATAGCTGGCAAGCACCGCCGCACCAGTCAGCCCTTGTGTCAGCTTTCGTTGTTCCAGCTGTTCGGCGCCGTGACGGCCAATCACGTGACCCACCTCGTGTGCCAGGACCCCCGCAATCTGCCCAGGCGTCGTCAGTCGCCTAAAGAGCGCCTCCGTCATGAAAACCTGCCCGCCCGGAAGAGCGAATGCGTTGATGGTATCCGGGTCGGCCAGCAGATGAAACTCGTACTGGTAAGGGCCCTTTTTTGCATCGCTGTTCTGCACGATGCGCTGGCCCACCTGTTCCACAGCGGCACGTCCGCGCGCATCAGAACTTTCGCCCCCATACTGTCGCACAAGGTTCGGAGCGGCCTGTAAGCCAAGCGCCATTTCCTGCTGCGCCGATACACCAATGTGCTGCTTCTTGCCGGTCACCGGGTTTACGGAACTCTTCATGAAGTAGGAGACGATGGAAAAGAGGGCGATCGCCAATGCGATCATCATCCGTCCGTTCAGCAGTCGCGGTCGGTAGCCGTACTCACTTCGGCCAAAGGTGGACATCTGTTCAGGTCCTCCGATTTTCGGTAAGCTGGTCTGTCAGCAAGGTATGTGCCTTCACTACTGAGGAAACGTTAGCTTGTAAACAGCGCCACTTTTAACATGAGCCATGCCACCACCCGTTACGTATAGAACTCGGCCATCTCCAACACCTCCCGGCCCGGGATTCTCGAATTCGCAATTGGTACACATGCGATCGTAGACCTTAACATACCGAACCGTTTTACCCTCGCTGGAGATCACGTGAACCCTACCGTCGCCTGCCTGGCACACGTATAGGGTCCCGGCCCGGTCGATGCTCATGCCATCAGGTTGTGATTTGCTGTCCAGCTTCATCCATTGGATTTGATCCGTCAATTTACCGTCTGCCTGGATTCTGAACCTCTGAATGTCATCGCCGCCGGATCGGGCTACATACAGCCATTTCTGGTCGGGGCTCACCACAAGTCCGTTTGGCATTTGGTCCAATTCGATGGCCAGTGTTGTAGTACCGTCGTCGGGATTCACGAGGTACACACCCTGCACGTCCCCGGGTTTGCTGCCCCACTTAGGGTCTGTGAAAAACACGTGCCCGGCACTGTCCATGGCCACATCGTTTACATTACAAAATGGGCGGCCATTGTGATCCCTGGAAACCACCCGCATCCCTTTGGTCGCCGCGTCGATTTCCAGGAACGCCAGCTCGCCGTGTCCGCAGGCGTAGATCTTTTTGCGATCGTTGCTCAGGATCATCCCGTTCGTCTTTCGCGGCGCATCGAAGTTGATCCAGGGCTCCGCGCCACCTTCAGGCCTGATCTTTACGATCATGTTGGCGTGCACGTCCGAAAAAATCAGGTAGCCGTCCGGGTGCCACACCGGACCCTCCGGGAACACAAATCCGTCTGCCAGTTTTTCAACGCGCACGCCATCCTGCAGTTGCTCTGGGGTGGCCATGGCCACTGTTCCAGTGGTCGCTCCGTGTAGCGCTGCTGCAAAAACGCTTAACGCTATCACCAGCATTCCAGTACAGGCGCTCTTCATCCCAGCCATCCTCTTTTTCAAAGTAGATGAGCTGTTAATGCGGTTTTGTGCCGTACAAGTAAATTACACGTTCGCTTTGGAACACCTGCGGGCAGCATTCGTACACACTTGTACGGCGCTGAACGATACTCCGGCAGGCTAACTTTCACGTTTTCAAAGTCCCATCGTGCACGCAGCACGCGGCGCTGTTCTTGCCTAAGCCAGGCCCGCCGGTTGTAGCGTGACATCAGTCTTCCTCTGCGGGGAGCAGGACTGCGAAAGGCAGTGAACTCGGCAGCACCGTCCAGTTACGCAGCAAGCAAGGCACGAAGATAAATCTGCTGGAGGTTCACCCGCATGTATAGTCCGAAGAGATTAACGTGGGTACTTGCTTTTGCAACACTCACCAGTTTCGCAGGTGCCGCGGAGGGCACCACATTCACGCAGGCGTGGGGCGTCGGGGAAGTTGCGATTAACGATCGGCGCATCCTGGATCTCACAGGCCAGTACGATCTGGTTGGGACGAGCCACTCCCTGCACTTAAGAATCGTGCAGGACAGGCGGGGCCGGCTTCTCACGAGCGCGACCCTGACCAACAATTTCGACAACGTAACCACGAGCTTCCCGATGATGGGTGGTATCCATGCAAACGGGAAGTCACCGTTGGTACTGGAACTGGCTGGAGCGCGCAGGCCACCACAGCCACCCCCCGGTGATGCGGTGAATCCTCCTCCCCCCAGGCATGGAATCGGCGCAACCATTCGCGGCCGGCTTGTCGGGAATCATTTCCACGTTTTTGTGGAGGTTCGTGGGCCGCGCGGTGGATCGCGTTTCCAGGCTGACCTGACCCCGGAAAACCAGGCACGCGGAGCAATAGTTTCCGATGCACCAGCGCTCCAGGGACCCAATGGCGGACTCGCCACAACACGCACCGTTACTTTGCCTTCTCACGTTTATCACCTGCGTGGCGTGGAAGTGCGCCGCGGGATTGCCGACAGGCTCACGATCGGGGCGCCACCACCACGACGCACGCTGAACTTCAATCCGCCGCCGCCATTTGGCATGGATCTTCAGGGTGCCATCACGGATACGGATCAGTTCCGCCGCCGCAAGAATATCGTCCGTATCGGATACGGAAACCTCGACAGCACCTCGGGGACATTGGTGACGCATACCACGTTCTAGTCGGGATTACATCGCGAGGATCATCAACAGGTGGAGCTCCCAACGGAGCTCCACCTTTGTGTATCTGGGGTTAATCCGGGACGTCCAGACTTGAAGCGCGAAGCCATGCTGCCCTTTTAAATACTCGATACGATGCACCCGATGCGGGGTACCAACTGGCCGTTATACTCTAAAGAAGTGCCTCAATTTGCCATCGCCCGTGAGCTCTTACGGCTGATCATCCGCTGTTTCGACGCGGCGATGAAACTGGCGAACAGCGGGTGTGGCGCCAGCGGCTTGCTCTTAAACTCGGGGTGGCTTTGGCAGCCCAGAAACCATGGATGCTCACGCAGTTCGATTACTTCCACCAGGCCGGTCTCATCATTCACTCCACTCACCACCATCCCGTGTTCGGTGAGCGAGCTCAGGTAACGATTGTTCACTTCGTATCTGTGACGGTGACGTTCCTTCACAATCGGCTGCCCATAAGCACTGGCGGCGATTGTTCCGGGTTTCAGGGTACAATCATAGGCTCCCAGGCGCATCGTTCCGCCCATGGACTGGATGCTCTTCTGTTCGATCATCAGATCAATAACAGGATTCGGTGTTTCTGGCACCATCTCGGTGCTGTGCGCATCGGCCATGCCGCAAACGTTTCGGGAAAATTCAATGACCGCCACCTGCATGCCGAGACATATTCCAAAATACGGAATGCCACTGCGCCGCGCGATCCCGGCAGCCAGGATTTTTCCTTCGATGCCCCGTGAGCCAAAGCCTCCCGGTATCAGGATGCCGTCCATTGCGCTCAGCTCTTCGTCCAGCGCGCTCTCTTCCAGGTCCTCCGCCTCGATTCTATGGATATGCACCTGCACACCATTGGCAAAGCCCGCATGCCGTAAGGCTTCGTAGACGCTTTTGTAGGCGTCCTGCAGGTTCACATATTTCCCTACAAAACCGATATCCACATGCGCGGATCGGCTCGCATCCACGCGGGAGGACAACTGCCGCCAACCTTCCAGGCGCTGGTCGTCCGTTTGTTCCTCGAGTCCCAGCTTGTTGAGCAAAACCGTGTCCATTCCCTGCTCGGAATAGACGAGTGGCATCTTGTAGATTTCATCCACGTCGTAGGCCTGGAAAACCGAGTCCTGATCAACATTGCAGAACATCGCGATCTTGCGCACGATTTCGTCATCAAACGCCCGCTCGGTCCGGCATATCAGGATGTCGGGCTGAATGCCAATCTGCCGCATTTCTTTCACGCTGTGTTGCGTAGGCTTTGTTTTAATTTCGCCGGCTGCGCGGATAAACGGAACCAGCGTCAGGTGTACATAGACCACGTTCTCGCGTCCCACGTCATAGGGGACCTGGCGGATGGCTTCAAGAAACGGCATCGCCTCGATGTCACCCACGGTTCCGCCGATTTCCGTGATCACGACGTCATAGTTACCCTGCGCCGCCAGCTTGTAGATGCGCCCTTTGATCTCATCGGTGATGTGCGGAACAACCTGTACGGTTTTCCCAAGGTATTCGCCGCGGCGCTCTTTCTCGATTACGCTGTGGTAAATCTGACCCGTGGTCACATTGTTCAGTCGCGTGCAGTCAGTCGACAAAAACCGCTCATAGTGCCCAAGGTCCAGGTCGGTCTCCGCGCCGTCTTCGGTCACGAAAACTTCGCCGTGCTGATAGGGACTCATCGTTCCAGGGTCGACATTGATGTACGGGTCGAACTTCTGGTTAGTAACCTTTAGCCCATGGCTTTCCAGCAGGCAGCCAATGGTGGCGGAAGCTACGCCTTTGCCGAGAGAGGAGACGACCCCTCCGGTTACAAAGATGAACTGCGTCTGCGAACGAGATTGGGCGCGGCGCATGAGCGGGACGACTCCTGAGGGTTTTGATAATCCATGCCAGCCGGGCATGTTGTGGCAATATCTTTTCTACTCCGACTACCACCTGAAATCAACGGTCTGCAAAACACCCGAGCTTTTTTCTAAATACGTTCTTACAGCCGGAATAGTGAGCCGTGGCAATTACCACTAGTGTGCCGAATCAAGCTCCAATCCAGTTTTGGCGGGGAAGTCGAGCCTGATTCGGCACACAGAAGTGATTACGAATTAACGGTAGTCCACACGAGGAGCAGTGCATGGATCGAAGCAGCAGGTTTGGCGTGAAGGACGCCGCCGGAGATAATCCCGGAGAGTTCATGCTGCTCGCCCTGGTTGTCAGCGTGATGTCCGCGGTCAAAGCGGAAGCTGTGCAGCCGCCCAATTTACACCCGCCGGATCCTGAAGTCGCAAACCTGCTGGCGCAGTTCCCCTCGCCGTGTGAACAGTTGACGCCGGAGCAGGTTGTGAAGGTTCAGCTCAGCGCGTTTAAGATAAACGACGCGGCTGACCAGGGGCTCCGCAAAGCCTACGAATTCGCGTCGCCTGAGAGCCGCATCGTCGCGGGGCCGCTCGAACGCTTCGCCGTCCTCGTTAGAAATCCCGTTTATGTTCCACTTCTCGGTTTTGAAAACGTGAGTTTCGGCCCGATGCAGGTAATCGCAAATGAAGCAGAACAATGTGTTTCCATCCTGGCATCCAGCGGCGTGGCCGCAAATTACCGCTTTCGGCTTTCACTCCAGCAGTTCGGCGATTACCTGGGCTGCTGGATGACGGACCGCGTCGAGCCGCTGTAGCTCGTCCCGCCCGTGCCCTCTCGCATGACTCGCATCGGCTTCGTTCAATACAATCCGGTATTCGGTCAGCGCGTCGCAAACTTTAAAACCATCGAGCGCTTTGTGGCAACGGCGTCACATCCAGACCTGCTCGTTCTTCCGGAGCTCGCGGCCGTGGGATACGAATTTCGCGACTCGGGCGAGGTCGCGCAGTTCGCCGAGGCTGCCGGTGCCGGCCCCACAACTGATTTGCTTCGTTCCCTGGCGGCGGAATACAGGACAACAATTGTGATGGGCTATCCGGAACGCGAGCGCCATAAACTCTACAATTCCTGCATGATGATCCAGCCGGACGGAACCATTACGAACTACCGGAAGATGCACCTGTTCTCGCGTGAGAACGAGCTATTCTCGCCCGGTGATGCCGCTCCACCGGTGGTGCAGACTTCCTTCGGACGAGTAGGGCTGATGATCTGCTTCGACTGGTTCTTTCCCGAAGTTGCTCGATTATTAACATTGGGGGGCGCGCAGGTAATTGCACACCCGTGCAACCTGATTCTCGATCATTGCCAGCGTGCGATGTACGCGCGCAGCGTCGAGAACGGCATTTTCAGCATCACGGCAAACCGCTTCGGCACCGAAGAACGAGCCGGGCGAAAGCTCACTTTCACGGGAGCCAGCCAAATCCTGGATCCAAAAGGAAACTGCCTTGCCTCGGGACCCGTCGATTCCGAGTACATGCAGGTTGTTGAGGTGAATCTCGACTCGGCCGACAACAAGCAGATCAACGCGCACAATCATCTGCTCAAATCCCGGCGTGTTGAATTGTTCAGCGGATTGCTGAACAACAAATAAGACCAGTGTGCCGTCCCCGGAAGTTCATAGCTATACTTCAGGAAGCTGTCGAGCTCGGACGGCACACAAAACCAGTGAACGAATTAATGGGACACCACACCAGTGTGCCGTCCCTGAAATTCGCGGCATAATTCCAGGATCCCGGCTTTTTGGAATCCGCAGCCGCAAATTTTTTGCACCAAACAAATTTTCGCGGCGTAATTCAGTTCAGGTTTTTTGCACCGAAGGTGCAGCGGGACATAGCCCAGGGAAAGGAGGCCACGGCTTTTTGTGGCCGACGCAGCCCTCAGGTTTTTTGCACCGAACAAATTTTCGCGGCGTAGTTCAGTTCAGGTTTTTTGCACCGAAGGTGCAGCGGAACAAAGCCCAGGGAAAGGAGGTCACGGCTTTTTGTGGCCGACGCAGCCCTGGGTATATCGATCCAATTACATCGCGCCCTGAAAGCGGCGCCGGAAAACGCGCAAATATCGTTACGAATATCTGGAACACCACACCAGTGTGCCGTCCCTGAAGTTCATAAATATACTTCAGGAAGCTGTCGAGTTCGGACGGCACACAAAACCAGTGAACGAACTAACGGTAGGCTACCCTACAGGCCGTACGCCAGCCGTTCCGCCAGTTCGACCGGCAGACCCTGAGTGCGAATTTCATCCTGCGCAGCCGCCAGGTCGTATTCCACCCGGTGAATTTCGATCCGACCGCCTTCACGGTCGTACACCGCGAAACAGGCATCGGGGTTTCGGTCACGCGGTTGGCCAACGCTGCCGACGTTCACAAGGTATCGGCACGCTTCCTTAAGAGAAATCGCGGGCGTGTCAGGACACGCGAGGTTCCCGCTGCTGTTCTCGACAATGAACGGCGTATGGCTGTGGCCGATGAAGCAAACGCGCTGGCCGAAGTGTTGAAAGCCCTGTCGCGCATCGCCCATGGTAATCACGTAATTCCAACTCTCCGGATTACGCGGTGACGAATGCACGAACAGCATGTCGGCAGCTTCAATGCTCATGGGCAGTTGGCGTAACCACTTTTCGTTTTCAGATTCCAGCTGAGTGCGTGTCCAGGTGATCGCCCGCTTTGCCACTTCGTTAAAATACGTGATGTCGATGAGCGACAATGCCGCGTGATCATGATTGCCCGCAATCGTCGGAATGTCGCGCTCACGTAACACTTCGACGCACTGGTTCGGATTCCCACCGTAGCCGACGACATCGCCACAGCACACCAGGAAATCGATGTCCATTGTGTCGAGTTCCTGTAAAACCCTTTGAAGTGCCTGAAGATTGCCGTGGATGTCCGAGAAAATGCCAACCCTTTTAGGGTTGAGGCCGTCAAACCTCATAATCTTTCCCGGTAAGTTTCTTAAGCATCTTCGCTGCCTGCCGGCGTATTACTTCGCTGCGATTCGTAAGGGCTGCCTCCCACAAGGCTATCTCTGATTCCTGGTTGCCAGTTGCTGCACGAGCAACGCTGTCTGCCGGCTTTATGTCTGATTCCGGCGATGAGACATTGCCGGATTCGCCGACGCGCTCGTCAAAATTGGGCCGCTGTGGCTCTCCCGCGGAGATCGATCCACTTTCTGGCTCGGCAGGCTGCCGGTCACGGTCGCGTTTCTTTTTCCGGTTTGAACGCCCACCTGACACCGAGACCATCGCTTCTACGGGTGTCTCATGTGCCGGGGCTGCGGGAGTAAGCGGTACCACCGGCGGTGGCTGTGCCGCATGAAAGACTTCGCTGACAGGCTGATCCACGTTGGCCTCGGCTTCCTCATGCTCTACACCTGCGTAAACCGGCGCAGGTTCCTCGGCTGCTTCTAAAACTTGCGCCTCTGCAAAGGTGCTCTGGCTGGACGGGAAATCGCTGTCGAGACTCAATACATCCTCGAGATCTTCAAGGGAGTCCAGGCTCTCCGGCTCGGGCGAGACGCGAGCAGTTGGTTCGTGGTTGCCGTTTCCGTAGGCTGCAGCTTCGCTGTAAACGGGTTGTGCGCTCTGGCGCGCCTCGGCCCGGGCCACTTCATCGGCGGCAATCGCTTCGCGAGCCATTTCGCCCGTATCGAATACCGGCTCTGCTTCGAAGCTTTCATACAGCTTACTATCTTCCTCAGACTGCGCCATGAATGGAGTTTCGACTCCCTTTTCGAGCGGAGCAGATTCATCGCTGTAGCTGATTCCGCTCGAGAAGATACTATCTTCCAGTGCCATCTCCTGCGGCACGCGACCACTCGGAATCGCCATCTCGCCGCTATACTGGTAAATGCATCGGGTGTTCCCAAATTCCAGCACGTCACCCGCCTGAAGGACCTTTGGCTCCGTGATCTGAACGCCGTTCACCTTCGTACGTTTAAATCCGCCCATGCAGTGAATCTCGTAGTCGCTATTTCCACGGCGGATAATCACGGCCTGCTTTTTCGCAAGAAACCAGTCGTCGTTGATCACGATGTCGTTCGAGGGCGACTTTCCTATACTGGTTTCAAATTTGGTGACCTGGAATTCCTGGCCCTTCAACTTCCCGTCGCTCACACAAAGCACCGGAACCGGGACACGCTCCACAACCACCGTGCGATCAGCCCCAAACGCATCAGCGATCATCTTATCCTCATCCACCACCTGGTCGGCAAAATGGAGCTTATGCTTCCCGATGGAAATCACGTCGTCGTTCACAATTTCCGTCTTCGAAACACGCACACCATTCACATACGTGCCATTCGCACTGTTGAGATCCGTGAGGATATACTTACCGTTTTGTCGACGGACGCGCGCATGATTGCGCGAAACGCTGAGGTTTTCGACCACAACATCATTGTCCCGGGACCGGCCAATGCTCATTACGTCCTTATCAAAGACGTAAGTCTGCAGCACGTTGTCGCCCAACTTGAGTACTAATTCAGGCATTGCCGACGCCCGTTTCCACATAGGTAAAGGATAGTGTCCGAACTTTATCCCGATTTGACTTGGCGTGTGTCAAAACAATTTCCACCTCAGGCGAGGCCACGGCCCTTCGGCCGGGAAGCAAATTAAATCGATATCTGGGAATCCTCAGTTTCCAGGCTTTGGCTGGAGCCCTGAACGACTGCCGGCAGGTGTACGATAAATTCGCTGCCTCGGTTCGGCTGGCTTTTAACGTCGATCGTTCCACCCATCATTTGCACAAATTTCCGGCTCAGGGCCAGCCCAAGTCCTGTGCCGCCATAGCTGCGCGTAGCCGATGCGTCGGCCTGACTGAATTCCTTGAACAGCTTCGAAAGCTGATCCGTGGCGATGCCAATCCCGGTGTCCAGCACAGAGATGTTCACCCACTGGGTTCCATTTTCTTTGGTTCGGTTCACGCTCAGCGTAATGGTTCCATTTTCAGTGAACTTGCACGCATTGCTGAGAAGATTAATTAGAACCTGCCGAACCTTGATTTCGTCTGCGTGCATCGTGCCGCAGTCGCCAAGGCAACGCGTGAAAAACTTATTATTCCTCTGCTGCGCAAGCGTCGCAATGGAACTGGAGACCTGGTGGATCAACGGCTCCAGGGCAAAAGCGCTGAGCGTCAGCTCCATTTTGCCTGCTTCGATCTTCGCAAGGTCGAGCACGTCATTGATCAAAGCCAGCAGATGCTGCCCGGCGAGAATGATGCGGCGGATGTCTTCGCGCCCTTTTGCATCGACTATCTCGCCAAGTTCTTCCTGCAGGATTTCTGCATACCCGATGATGGCATTCAACGGGGTGCGCAGCTCATGACTCATGTTCGCCAGGAAAAGCGTCTTCGCGTTGCTCGCTTCGATCGCCTTATCCCGAGCCTCACCAAGCGTCACGTTCGCTTCCTGCAACACGGCTTCCGCACGCTTCTGCGTGTCGATATCGGTATAAGTGCCCAGCCATTTCAGGATTGAGCCCGATGAGCTTCGCATCGGCTCAGCGCGGCCGAGAAACCAGCCGTAGCGCTCACCCGGCGTGCAGCGGAAACGCAGTTCCACCTCCAGCGACTGGCCGGAACTCAGGCACTCACGCCACCAATCTTCGAAGCGGGGCAGGTCATCCGGGTGCACACTGGTAGCCCAACCCCAGCCCAGTGCACGCTCCATGGGCATGCCGATCATCTCAGACCATCGACCGTTGAAATAATCCATCCGGCCTTCGGGTGTAGCCGTCCAGACAATTTGCGGCATCGCCTCCGCAAGAGTGCGGTAACGCAGCTCATTGCCTTCGGCACGCTCAAGTGCTGCGCGAAGCTCTGCCGTCCGGTCCGCCACCCTGCGCTCCAGCTTTGTGTTGGCCTCGCGCACCGCGTCCTCAGCTTTACGAAGGTCTGCAATGCTCTGCTCCATCTGCTGTGTGTTGCGGTAGAGTTCGACAAACACCTTTACCTTCGAGCGCATGATCTCCGGCACGTAAGGCTTGCGTATGAAATCGACCGCACCTTCGGCGTACGCACGAAACACATGGTCCTCGGTCATTTCCGCCGCAGTGACGAAAATGATCGGGGTGTGGCGGGTTCCCGGTTCAGCGCCTTCCAATTCCCGGATGTGGGCCGCCGTCTCGAGCCCGTCCATCACCGGCATCTGCACGTCGAGAATGACCACCGCGAATTCGCGCTGCTGGATAAGCTGGAGCGCTTCCTTGCCGGAAGTTGCTCGCACCATTTCTTCTCCCAGCCGTTCCAGCGTCACCTCCAGCGCCAGGAGGTTTGCCGGCGAGTCGTCCACCAGCAATATCCCTGCACTTGATGTTGGTTGCGTTGTGGTGGCGCCGATGAGCTCGGCCTCCTCTCCCTGCGCAAAAGTTTTCCCGATCAGTGGCATGGTTACATTAACAAAAAGCCGCCCCATTCGCCGAAACGCAAGCGGGCATTATTGAACGGCTTGGTGTCATTTGCATATGAAGCAAGTAATGTGCATGAAACGGACATATGTTTCCTCATTGAAACGTACCCTGGCAGTACACAGAACCGAATACGAATTTACGGTAGACCACACTAAGACACTACGGCGTCTGACTTCGCTCCAGTTCCTTCGCGCGTGTAACAAATTGTTCGTCCGTCAGCGTGCGTAGAAATGCGATGAGCGCCTTTTTGTCTTCCGCGGAAAGCTGCATCGGACCGCCATGTTTCGCAATGCTGGGATCCAGCGTTTCCGTTTCCGTCACGCCATGGTCGTAGTGGTCGACAATTTCCTCCAGGGTCTTAAACCTTCCATCATGCATGTACGGCGCAGTCAGCGCGACATTACGAAGCGAAGGCACTTTGAAGCACCATTTCTCATGACGTCATCGTCATCGATGCGGACGCGCGCGACACGGATCGCTCCGCAATCCGCATTCAAGAGTACTCCGCACTCCGCACTCCGCAATCCTTTGCATTCCCCACTAATGGTCGTCGGTATCGTGTCCGCCGTGTGAGCCGGGATATGTGCCTCGTTCATGGTCGCGGTTGCTTTTCTGGTCCCAGATCGCACCCCAGTCCTTGCGATCCGCACTGGCGAGTATTTCGACGTAATCTTTGATATCCTGTGCAAGAAGTGGATGCGGCGTGGGGAGCCTTCCCAGATAATCCTCTGCATCGTATCTCGCAGCTTTTGCAATCTGGGTGATCAGGTGTCGCTGCGTATCAAGGTTTGCCTCCCCCAGGTAGGCAGCCTCAAGCGTCGAAAGAATAGCCTCTCGATTTTCAGGGCCTACTCCGCCTCCTAGAGCGAGAGCTGCAAGCGAGCGGTTATGCGGGGCAACTTCATGCACAACCGCATCTGCCATCGCTTCAAAAACTTTGCGGCTGAGGGGAGTGTCCTGGTTCCCAATCGTCTGGATGGCAATGCCACGAACCGCGGCGTCCTCGTTGGCTACCCGCGTCGCCAGAAGCGTTTCGCTGATTGTCTGCTTGAGCGCCGGGTTCTTGCTCATCCACGCTCCAAGGCATTCCACAGCCGCGATGCGCAGTTCGTTAGAGGGAGCGTTGCGAGATATCTCAGCCACCTGCTGCTGCAGCTCCGTTGGAATCTTACTCATGTAACCGAGCGCCGTCAGGGCAGCGCGGCGTTTATCCTGCGAAGGATCATTCAGCGCCATCTTTAACAGGGAGTCGTATGGAAATTTGTCGCCCATCGCGTCGGCTGCCTGGCCGATGGCCTGCGCAAGCAGGGTCATCAGTGCGGGATCGCTCTCAGCTTCCAGCAATGCGATGGCGTCTTTGACCGAACCGGGATCTTTCGAAAGCTGCTCGGTCAGCCGTGCCATGGAGTCGACCAACTTTTGCTCCAGCGTTTCGGCCTCCAGCCGGGCGTGCTCCGCCGCCGTTGTCTCCGGCCGCGCCATGCGCCCGACGTTCATGTTCGCTTCCGCCAGCCGAACAGTATTGCGCAGCGCATTCACATGAGTCGCGGCGGTTTGCGGTTGCCGTTGTGGCTGCAGTGGCGTTACCACCGTCGCGGGGTTTTGCTGGGACGACTGTGTAACCCTCGGAGCATGCGGCACTGCTTGCCTGCCACGGCTCCATGCGTAGCCAAGTATCGCGCCCACACCAGTAATGCATGCGGCTGCGAGGATGATAAGTTTGGCTGAATTCACAGTGACAGCTCCAATCAAGGTTCCAGTGCGCCGAATCAGTAGTTCCTTACCAGACCAAAGGGCAGACTTGACCTCGATTCGGCACACAAAACCAGTGAACTAATTAATGGGACACCACCCCAGAGGTGCACCTGCACCAGCGGCGGTCAGCTAAATCGCAATTTGCAGGGGCGACCCAGGCGAGCCGCCCCTGCGATCAACAGCAGTGAAGCAGGGACTATTTCTGGTACTTTATAGCGTCTGCTATGACAACGTACCCGGCCGAGGCCCAACACGACAGCTTGGTCGTGGCACTTCCACTCAGGCTCTTGGTTCCCAACAGATTCCATTTACCGCCGTTTATCTGTTGGTTCACAGTTACCGTCGCGCCATCTGGCAGGATGTACGGTGCAGACGGTGATCGGTTGGTACCCGCCGGCCACCACGCAGAAATGCTATAGGTTCCAGCAGTCAGTGATGCGTTCCAGCTGGCCGGCTCGCTTACTGCCGCGGTGCTGTGGTAGCGGTAATCTGCGCCATATTTGTCAGCCGCAGAGCTGCCCGTAGCCCAGCTCCCTACGACACTGAAGCCGGCACTTGTGTTGTCGACCACAACGATGGTAGCCGCAGGGTCGTTCAGGCCCGGGTAATCCTTCGGGATGTTGGTGTTTCGCGTTACCCAGCTACCATCAGCTCCGGGAATTGACTGTGCGACACCATCCTTGCGTACTTCGAAGTGCAGGTGCGCGCCGGTCGTGCAGCTGCCCGTATTACCCGAACGCGCCACGTCCTGGTTCTTCGTCACAGCGCTGCCTACAGCAACCAGCGAAGTGCTGGAATGAAGGAAGCGAGTCTCCCATCCACCGCCGTAGGAAATCTTAAAAATATTACCACCGCAGCTGTCATAAAGCCAGGAATTGTGGGTGCCGTTTGCAGGTGCGCCTAGATAGGTCCCGCTGCCTACGCCGATATCGATACCATAATGGAAAGTAGAGCAGCCCGAACACGGGGAATCCCGAGGTCCATATGGGCTTGTGATGCTGCCGCTGCACGGCCAGATGATATACCCGGCTTCGGAAGCGGCAGGGGAGAGCAGGACCAGAAGTCCCAGCGGAATGAAAGAGAGTTTACGGCGAATGAACATAAGTATTTCTCCATGGAAGATACTGGGTTCACATATCGCCAACACCCGCATGGCACTGCCGCACGGCAGCGGCGGGTGATGCGTTTTGATACGTGGCTAAACTTACTCCTCCTTTCTCTACGGCTCGTGCACCAGCAGACGATTCCTTTCCACGGTGGTAGCGACGATTAAGCGTATAGCTATCCTGGGGGCATGAATCGTTTTCAAAGCCGTTTTCAGAGGCTGCCTCGCGGGATGATTGAATAAGTCTCAGCGGGGCTGATGCAAAGCAGCAGTGGAATGGCAAAAGATTATCTCCGGGTGACGCTTGCAAGCATTTTTGAGAGCCGCGGTACACGCCACAGGTTTGCGGCCCAAAATCCTGTCTGGACTTTCGATCCGGCCCGGCGCAGAAATGAAACGATGGGACTTGGAAAAGAGACGGTTGCTGCGCTGTTCGTGCTGGGCGGTATTTTTATCGCAGCGGGGATAACGAAATTTGCCCCGCCAGCCGACTCCCAGCTAAAGAAGCCAACCATCGATGGAAGGATATGGATCTCAGGGGAACACGAGGCAAAGCTGCTTCACTATGTAACTCAGGAGCAGCGCCGCAGCAGATCGTTTCGGAAGCGCGGCCCCGAGAACAAATCTTCGAAGTACTACTCGCGTTACCATCTCCACTCGCACTCGGTAGATAACGGCGCGGTGGTAAAGACCACTACACTTGCGGAATTCAGCGACGCCTCGGGAAAGGGACCGCATATCCTCGGATCCACGACCGGAACATTATGGCTATGGAACACCGGGCTTGAAGCGAGGGACCCCGCGACACTCAACATCAGGCTGACACAGGAGCAGCTTCGCGCGCGCAATCCCGAGCTGGGCAAAATGCTGCCAAAAGAAAGCAAATTTGCGAAGGTCTCCGACCCACATGGCTCGCTCCTGTTTAAGGGATTAGATACGCGCTTCTACCAGGTCGATTCCGCAACTGGCGCCATCTCAGAAGCAGATCTGGAGCCGCTCGCAAAGCTGTCGTACAACAAAACCGCCGAGGAAGGATTCGACCGCGTGCCCGCAACCGGCGCCTCAACCTACCACACTTCTCCCAACTCTTTCCAGGTCGACAAGTTCATCACCATCACCAAAAAGTGGTACGCGCTACTCTCACCCGATGAGCGCCAGAAACTTTACAAATGGCCGCCGAAACCAGGTCGACCATGGGGCGATGTTGCCCGGTCGCTTTACGTGACCGACTACACAATCGACGACACCTACGAAATTGAAATTGATCCGGCCCAGGTGACCGAAGTCGGTAAGCAGCGATTTGTGCAGGGAGGATTTCTCATTCGCCGTGAAGGTGCCGTATGGGATGTGCCGAATCCCAGTTCTACTTTGGTACTATTTAAGGATGCGCTTGGAGCCGATGAACCGTGGCAGTTTGCACGCGTAGCTCGCGACGGTTCCATTGTATGGAAGCAATCGACGGGGCTCACGGACTTCGATGAAATCGCCGATGGTGGCACGAAAGTCCTCCTGCATGGACATGCTACCGTGGATCCCAAAAAGCTCAACGAACACGAAGAGATAGTCCTTCTGGAGCCCGCTACCGGAAGCATCACCCGCATCGCCATAGCCCAACTGAAGGTGGAAGAAGAACCCAAAGATTAACGTTCCGTCCCCTTCCCGGCCATTTATGAACGTAAGTTAATTTGCAATTCCCGACGAAGTGTTGCACCCTTACACCATGATGCGCTCTTCGGTCCGGACGATTCGGACATGCCGCCACCGCCACCGCACCCACTCGACTAATCTGCCTTAAATCAAAGCCAGGCCCTTTTACGCTTGCTATGTCAGCCGACACCGGTTGAAGCTGAGCGATTAACTTTACAGCATGCCTGTGAGCTGTTGGAGCACCGTAACTGATGTCACATGTTCCGCCTCGACCCGGCGATCTGGGTTCGACCGCCATTGCGGCCAAAGGCCGTGCTGCTGCACTTGGCCAGCAGAAGCTCACGCCCACTCTCGTCTGTTTCGAAGGTGCCGAAAAAGGTAAAAGCTTTCCGATAAACAAGTCTGAAATGCTCATCGGCCGCAGCGTGGACATCGAAATCCCAATCACGGATGAGCTGGCGTCTCGCCAGCACGCACGCATCGATTATCTCAACTGTGAGAATCCTTTCCAGGAGCCCGTCTGCTACATCGAAGACATGCAGAGCCGTAACGGCACCGAGGTAAATGGAAAGCGCATTAATTCACGCATGCGGCTGCGTACCTTCGATCGTGTTCAGATCGGCACTACCGTATACGGATACATGGTAAAGGACGACACCGAGGTGCAGGTTCAGGAGTCCTACTTCGCGCTGGCTACCCAGGATGCGCTCACCGGGCTGAACAACCGCCGCCAGTTTCTGGCGCTTGCAGCTCACCACATTGCACGCGCCCAACGCAGCGGCAACAGCATTGCACTCCTCGTCATCGATGCGGATTATTTCAAATCCATTAACGACGAACACGGCCACGACGTCGGCGACCAGGTCCTGGCTCACCTCGCCGGCATTATCCGCGATGCCTGCCGCGCAGAAGAGATCGCCGCGCGCTGGGGCGGCGAAGAGTTTGTCGTGCTACTGCCCGATTGCGACTTTCAGGGCGCTTCGACAGCGGCCGAACGCATTCGCAGTGCCGTCGAATCCTCAACTTTTCAGGGGCCCAGGGGAACCCTTCACGTCACTGTCAGCATCGGCGGAGCGGCGATGAACTACAACACACATTTCGAGACGCTCTTTCACCAGGCCGACCAACAGCTGCTTCACGCAAAGCGAGCTGGAAGGAACCGAGTACGTCTCACTACAACCACGCGCGGCAGCAGTTCCATCTCAACCGCCGGGTATTAAACTCCTCCGCTCTTTGATTGCGGATTTCGGAGTACTTTCGAATGCGGATTTCGGAGTGCGGATTTCGGAGTACTTTCCAATGCGGATTTCGGATTGCGGAGTACTTTTGAACAAGGAGTGTGGAATGCTGAGTGGCTTTTCGTACGAAGCGCGAAGCATCTATATTCGGGGAGCGTCCTTGCGCTGTTTTGCGGTTCGAATTGATGCGACGGTTATCGCAATCAGCTCGTTAGCTTCCTTCTTCAGATCCCGGAGCAGATGCTCGGCTACGATCTCCGATTCCTCCAGTAGCTCCATCCAATAGAGGCACTCGTCGCCCTCCTCTTCAACGATTGCCATTTTCGCTATGAAATCTGCCTGCGATTTAGCTCTACACGACGCACGATAATTCGCCCCGACAGAGGTGCCGCAGCGCAATACCTGACGCCCGATTATCTCGGCGCTACGGGTTTGTGGCAGTGCCTCCACCAGACGGATGACCCGCAAGGCAAACTGCTTGGTACGTTTCTTCAGGTTTTCGGCTTCCATTTACGCAGCCGTTCCTTGTTGTTGTTGGTTTTGAAGAAGCATTCGCACTTCCTTGCAGCTTTCAACCCAATTTCGCTTTGCGCAGTAAGCTCGGGAACTATCCCGAAGTTGAACCTATTCTGCACACTCAAAAGTACTCCGCACTCCGCATTGGAAACACTCCCAAATCCGCATTCGAAAGTACTCCGCAATCCGCACTCCGCACTCCGCATTCTTTTTTGTTGCTTCCCTAAACGCCAGACCCTACTCCTAGCGCTTCATCCCAAACAATCACCCTTTGCACACGGGCAGCACGAAACACGCTGCCAGTATGCAAGTGGTGAGATCGGAGTTATCACCGTGAATCTCATCAACATATCTCCACCCAATTCTGCATCATCATCACTCTGCTCCCCGCGCTCGTTGCAACTTATGGTCGCCCTCGCTGCCATGCTGGTTTCGTGCGAAAGTCTCCCCGCCGACGCCGCCTCCCGTAAATACGCCAGCAATAAAGCCAGCGTCCGCAAAGGATCGTCCGTTCCCGTCCACGGCGTACCATCCAGGATCGCGTTGCCGTACCAAATTCCCGAGAACCCCGAGCCCGTGCCCGGCGCCGAAACCTACAGCGCAGCCGCAGACCAATCCGCTTCCTCCACCCCGACCAACTACACCGGCGGACTTCACATCCCGATCAAAAAGCCCCGTATCGTTGGACGCATCAGCAACAACAAGCCCGTCGTCACAGGCCTGTCCGGCGAGTTCGCAAACGGCCAGGTCGGACTCGACGGCGAAATCAATCTCGCCAATCCGGAAGGCACGCACCGCGCCAACGTCCACTTCCAGGGAGTATGCCTCGCCGGCGTCCTTCAGATTCTCGGAATCAACGTACAGCAGCCCACCGATGGACGCGTGCGCGGTACGCTCAACGCACGCTGGACCGGCATGAAACAGGCCCAGGTACAGCGCTCCATCGACGGCACCCTCTCACTCGAACTTACCGAGGGCACCCTCACCGATACCGACCTGCTGCGCCGCCTCAGCAAAGCCGTTGGCATCACCGAGCTCAAGCGCCTCGACGTCAACAGCGGCCGCCTCGAAGCCATCATTTCCAACGGCGAGCTTCGCATCACCAGCCAGAAATTTGAAGGCCCTCAATTCGACGTCGACGTCACCGGCCGCGTAAACCTGCTCAGCGGCGACGTCGATCTTCGCTGCCAGCTTCGCCTTGCTCCCGCGCTCTTAGCCTCGCTACCCGGCCCGCTCGGTTTCGCCGCGCTCATCCTGCCGCGAACCGCGCCCGCCACGCAAACATCCAGCGCCGACGCCAAACTTACACTCCCACAGATTAACATCTCCGGCACCATAGACAATCCAATTGTCCGCGTTGCCGAGCCGCAACTCGCGCTCGGTACTTCCGCCCCGCTCGAGACCGCTCCCCTCGCCGCCCAGGCTGCCACACCAGACGAGCTACCGGCGGCATGCATGCAATAGCGCAAAGTTTTGAACAGGAGCAAACAGAACAGACGCAGAAAAACCCGCTCGCACACGTTTCCAGTCCCGTTCCCGCTCCCTCCAGCCAAAAGCCACTACGGCTGCCTCTGTTTTCTCCTGTTCAAATTTTTCCGCCCCACCACCCACCACCCTCAAAAGTACTCCGCACTCCGCACTCCGAAATCCCCATTCGAAAGTACTCCGAAATCCGCACTCCGCACTCCGCACTCGAAACACTCCGCATTCGAAAGTACTCCGAAATCCGCACTCCGCACTCCGCACTCGGTTCCTCTGCCTTAAAATTAACACGAAAGATGTGGAATTTTTCCACAGCCTGACCTATAAAACTCTTCGACCCGCGGCATGGAACGCCCGTTCCAAGGCTGTAGCTCGCGGGCCGACAGTAAAACAAGGTGCGATACCGGGGTCCCGTTCTCATTCATAAGTCCAGTCATTGCCGTAGTATTTAGGGAAATTTCGTTTCCCTTGACCTGCGCGTCCGCTCCCTGCATCCTTCTGCCCTGATTTACTGGTCAAAGCAGCACAGCCGTCAGATAACCTGCCGTGATTCGCGCTTCTGCGGATGCCCAAAGCATCCACAGGCGCGCGACACACGGTAACAAGGATACCATGATGAAGTCGTTCCAGGCCCACACAGTCGCGCAAACCCCGCACACCACCATGCACAACTTGCGCACAATCACCGCAGCCCTGCTCGCAGGCGCGATGGTACTCACCACCACAGGCTTCGCCGCCAAGAGCGGCAAGCTGGCAGCTTATGCCAGTGTGAAGGGTGCTGAAAAAATCAGCATAAAGCTGCTGGAGTTGCAGGCGAACGCTAAGAAAACAGCCAGCGTCAAAGCAGCGATGCAGCCGGGCGACTCCCGTTTGCTGCGCACCGCTACCGGTGGCAAGGGCGAGACAATTGTCTCTCTTGAGATCATATGCTATGAGGTAAACGACGCGGTCGTCGCGAAGATCAGTGCGACTGGCGCGAAGGTCACCGATAGCTATCCGCAGTACCAGCGCGTGATGGCGGATGTTACCAGCTTGGATTTGCTCGAAAAAATAGCTGCTATTAAAGAAGTCGCCGCCGTCGAGCCGCAATACCTCCCAACTAAACGCAGCCAGGGCATCGCTGATGGCCGTAACGACTATGCGCATTTCGTCCAGACCGCTCAGCAGGCGGGCGCTACCGGAGCCGGAGTTACGGTCGGAATTATGTCCGACAGTTTTGCACGCAGTTCTGATATGCGCACGACAAACGGTTCAACTTTTCCCGCTCCTGGTCTTGCCGGCAATCTCAATGGTAGCCCGCCTCAGCAGTCGGGCGACCTTCCGCCAGATATTAATATTCTTCGTGATGATATCGCTGGCACCGACGAAGGTGCCGCCATGGGCGAGCTGATTCACGACATCGCACCCGACGCAAAACTCGCATTCCATACAGCCTTCCAAAGCGAAGCCGGCTTTGCCGCCGGTATTGCGCGACTGGCCGATCCGGATGATGGCGCCTCGCATATCATCGTGGATGATGTTGGCTTTTTCAAAGAGCCAATGTACCAGGACGGTTTTATTGCCCAGGCCGCCGCGCAGGCTGTAAAAAAGGGCGTCGCATTTTTCTCCGCCGCAGGCAACAGCGGTGATGTTGGCATCATCTCAAACTACAGGGACGTAAACCCGGTGGTGGACGATCCAAACGACGCAGGCACTCCATCAGGAAGTGACCTTCACGACTGGGGAAACGGAAATCCCTTCCTTCCCATTTTCATTCCCGCGACATCAAGTGGCGCGCGCATTATTATGCAGTGGAACCAGCCTTTCTGGAGCTTAAACCCCGTTACCAAACCCAATAAGAAGTCCGGCTCCCAGATCGACCTCGATCTATACATATTAGATTCAGCAGATAATTCCGCGCTCGAAAATCCAGTGGCCGAGAGCCGCAATGCACAGGGGATGACCGGCCTGCCTGCGGGTGATCCTTTCGAAATCATTATCCTGGCGGGCGGCAATCAAACAGTGTTTCTCGCTGTCGATCACTACATCGGAAATGAAGACAGGATCCCTCAGGGTGCTCCATTGGAATTCCGCATTGTTGTGGAAAGCCTCTCGGGCGATCCTCTGGAAGTAGAGGGCTTTGGTATCGGTGGGAGTCTTGGTGAGGAAGATGGCGGTGCTACCATCTACGGCCATGGGCTCGCAGAGGGTGTCGTTTCTGTCGGCGCTGTGCCGTGGTGGGAGTCTCCTGCTTACTCTCCCGAAAACTTTCTTTTCAGCATCGACAACCCGTTTCGTACACCTACTTTTGGTGAGATCGACCCTGAGTTATTCTCCTCCCGCGGGGGCGACAGCGCACGCAACGGCGGAATGGGCGAGCCGAAAATCCAGTTTACCACCAAGGGCAAATTTAAGTAAAAGAACCGCCGCATCGTAGCACCGATTGTCTCGGGCGTTGACGGAAACAATACAACATTCTTTGGGTCGCCGGACAGTGCTCTGCCGCAGTTCATTATCCAGGACAATGACGAAACCACTTCACACAATGGGTTCGACTGCGAGCCCGATGGTTTCCCCAACTTCTTCGGCACGTCGGCGGCTGCGCCGAACGTCGCTGCAATTGCTGCGCTTCTCAAGCAGCAGTCTCCGGGGCTCAAGCCCGCTGCGATTACACAGATCCTGACCGACACCGCAATCGACGTTACCGGCTACCGCGCGAACGCCACCAGCCCCGGCTTGCCAGGCAAATGGGATGACGTCTCTGGCTACGGCCTGGTCAACGGCCAGGCAGCATTAGCTGCACTGGGTAAACAGATTGCAAACCAGGGTGATCGCCCCGCGTGTGACGACGGTGGTGGCGGCGGTGGTGGCGGCGGCGGAACGCCGCAGAATCTCGATCTCATACCAGCTCCGCCTGTAGGTGGCAGCGATTCGCTAGTAATTGCGACCACAACCGGAACTTTGGTTGATGCCGCTAGCTACTCGGCTGGCGATACTATTTATGTAAGTTACGGAGTAAAAAATAATGGACCGGCATCTACGGCGATAACTTTCGTGGTTAAGCTCACCGTCGATGGCCAGCTCCGTGATACCTTTACGGTAGTCGGACTTGCCGCGGGTGCTACCAAGGACCGCCGCAACGTAAATATCGGCCATCTGACTCCGGGGAATCACACCTTTACCATTACCGTGGACGCAAACAACAACATTGCTGAGCTCAATGAGCTGAACAACGTGGTGTCCCAGACCATCAATGTCGTGGCGATTCAGGGTGATACGATTGATGATGCAACTGACATTGTCGGGCTTGGTGGCAACTGCGGAGGCAAGTGCCTTGGGCACCTGTTGTCGAGCAATGTTGGAGCAACCACCGACAGCGCCGATCTGGGCACAACGGCTGGCGCGACAATCTGGTTCAAGTATGAGGCGGAGCCCAAGACTTTCGACTACCAGGTGACATTCGATACTGCGGGCAGCGACTTTGACACGATGCTTGCAGCTTTCCAGGAGATTGTACCTGGGAATCCACCGCTTAAATTCCTGGTCGCAAACAATGATAACATCCTGGGCGGCCAGCCGACATTCACGCAGAGTCAGGTAACCGTTTTCATTCCTGCAAACCAGACACGAGTGTTCTACATTTCCGTGGGCGGTGCAAACAATGCCCAGGGTAACGTCCGGCTGAACTGGGCCTGCGATGGCGTGCGTTCGCGGGATCACTTTGCGTCGCGGCTGCAGTTAACGACTTCGACGCTAATCTCGGGCAACGACAGCAACAAGAGTGCAACGGAGGAGCCCAGTGAACCCAATCCGTTAAATATCGCAGATTACCTGAAGTCCAATTGGTACGGATTTAGTGTGACCAGCGACACGTTACCGTTTAACGAAAATACCAGACCAATTAAGATCACCATTACTGAATTGCCTGACCGTCACTTCAGCGATTTCGAAACGGGCATCCAACCGGATAAGCCGCGTTTTAATCCTGTGATCCAGGTTTACACTGGTAACGGCATCCAAACATTGGATTTGTATGCCGCGGGTGCCACTAATACATTCGATGATAGCCCTTACTTCTTCAACGTTGCTGAGTTTAACGTAACTGGGGAGCCGGGAACACCTGGTGTGGATACCAATGCAAGGCAGGCGACTGTTGTCTTCATCGGTGCAATCGGTCAGGACTTTAAAATCCAGATCATCGGGTTTCCGACCGGTTGCGAATCGGATGAAACTGCGTCGGCTGGAACTTACCGCCTTGAACTCGAGCAGCTACAGAATGTCGTCGGTGCGCCTAACCTGACTTTCCAGAATACCTTCTCGGCAAGCAACAGCGCTGATGGGCTGTCAGGTGATTCCACGATAGTTGAGGGTCAGGATGTGTACCTGGACTTTGCCGTTAAAAACGACGGGGACGCCCCGGCTGGTGCATTCGTCGTGGTCCAGGTCGACGGTGGTGAGCGGGCAAGCAAATTTTACTCGCTCGATCCAGGTGAAATAAATACGGAAATAGATTTCGTAATCGGAGCACTCACTAGCGGAAATCACATCGTCAGCCTTACCGTCGACTTCAATAACGATGTGCCCGAGTCGAACGAGGGAGATAACACGATTACGCGAGTGATCAACGTGGCTCCAGCTCCCTGATGTTCGAACAACTGCAACCTTAAGAAACGCATCACCGCCCGGGTCGGCCCAAGCCGACCCGGGCTTTTCTTTTGGGGGTATGGCTTTTCGCACCGAAGGTGCGGCGGGTCCCAGCCCAGGGTAAGGAGGCCACGGCTTTATGTGGCCGACGCGGCCCTGGGTTACCGACACCCCCACGCCCGCGCGGTGAAACCGCGCCGCAAACCAACCAACCCTGCTCTCAATGCGCTCCGCCCAACAATCCCATCCCGGCCCTCCCCCCGCTCACCCGGCCCCGCCGCGCTAAGGAGACACACGGGAATACCCAGGCCGTTTTTCGCCTGTTACACCATCCGCAATTCTATGAAAATCCACCGAATAGACACGCCCCCCAAAACTGGTGTAAACGGCCTCCGTACCATGCACCCCGAATGCCGCGACCGTCGGCAAACGGACATCTGCGCCCATCGTTCGCGCCTCTGTACGTCCTTGCGCGTGGCGGAAAACCGCCCCACTCCGTCAATCCCGCTGCCAGGGCCCACTCCGCCCCGGCGAATTCTTACGCGACGATTACCGTTTTTCAAGTGGCGAAATTACCCCATTTTCGCCAACTTGATTTATCTGCAACACTCTCAATCTTCTACACGCCAACTTGAATCCAACTTGAAAAACTTGAAAACCCCTCTGACCGCGCTCCCCATTCCCATTCTGGCCGCGCTCCCCGCCCTCTGGCCGGCCCCGCTCCCATTCCCATTCTGGCCGGTGCGCTCCTGCGCCCGGCCCGTCGGTCGCACTCCGCTGCGACACCATTTCCTACCCTCGGCTTCCGCTCCCGCTCCCGCGCCCGGCCCGTCCGTCGCACTCCGCTGCGACACCATTTCCCACCCCCCGCTGCGACACCGCTACGTGCCGCATTTCTTCCCCTCCGCGTTCCTCACAAAACACCGTAATCAAAACCGAATGTAGAGCTTTTCTCAGGGTAGCTGAACCGGCTACTTTCCAGCCTGCTTTTCGAGCTGGATGCCTGGCTGTTCGGGCTTTACTTTTTGGCCCGGATCGTTACCTCTTGGCGCACCAGTAATAGGAGAACCATGCAGAACAACCGCGAGCAGATCATACCCATCAACATCGAAGACGAAATGAAGACGTCGTACATCGATTACGCCATGAGCGTCATCGTTGGCCGTGCCTTGCCCGACGTGCGCGACGGCCTCAAGCCCGTCCACCGTCGCGTTATCTACGGAATGCACGACCTCGGCTTTGGCCCCACCCATAAGATGGAGAAAAGCGCCAAATCCGTCGGTCACGTCATGGGTAATTTCCACCCGCACGGCGATTCCGCCATCTACGATACCCTCGTGCGCATGGCCCAGGATTTTGCACTGCGCTACCCGCTCATCGATGGGCAGGGCAACTTCGGTTCCGTCGACGGCGATCCCGCCGCCGCCATGCGTTACACCGAAAGCCGGCTCTCGCATTTTGCCAGCCTGCTCCTCCAGGACCTTGAAAAGAACACCGTCGATTTCGGCCCCAACTACGACAGCTCCCACATGGAGCCGCTCGTTCTCCCCAGCGCGTTTCCGAACCTTCTCGTCAACGGCTCCGGCGGAATCGCCGTCGGCATGGCGACAAACATTCCCCCGCACAATCTCGGCGAAACCATCGATGCATGCCTGCTGATGGTCGACAACCCCAACGCCACCATAGCCGACCTGATGAAGAAGATGCCCGGCCCGGATTTCCCAACAGGCGCGTTCATCCGCGGACGCAAGGGCATCCTCGACGCCTATTCCACCGGACGGGGCAAAGTCGTCATGCGCGCCCGCATCAAGACCGAGCAGCTCAAGGGCCAGCGCGAGGCCGTCATCGTCACCGAGCTTCCCTACCAGGTCAACAAGGCACGCCTCGTCGAAGAAATTGCATATCTCGTGCGCGACAAAAAGCTCACCGGCATCAGCGACCTCCGCGACGAGAGCGACCGCAACGGCATGCGCGTCGTCATCGAACTGAAGAAAGGCGAAGTGCCCGAGGTCGTCATCAACAACCTCTACAAGCACACCCAGCTGCAGACCACGTTTGGCGTCATCATGCTGGCGCTGGTGGATGGCCGTCCGCGTTACCTCAGCCTGCCGAAGATGATCCAGTACTACCTGAATCATCGCCGCGACGTCGTCGTGCGCCGCACGCGGTTTGAACTCGATCGCGCCGAGAAGCGCCTGCACATCGTGCATGGCCTTGTCGTCGTGCAGGACAACCTCGACGCCGTGATCAAGATTATCCGCGCCGCCGCAAACCCCGAAGAAGCCAAGGCCAAGCTGATGTCGACCTTCTTCGTGCCGCTGGAAATGGCGAAGCAGATCGATCCCGACGTGACAGACAAAGTTCCGCTGTCCGACGAGCAGGCCACCGCCATCCTCGAAATGCGCCTCAGCCGCCTGACCCAGCTTGAGAAAACCAAGCTCTTCCAGGAAGCCGAAGAACTCGTGAACGCCATTCTGAACTACCGGCGGATTCTGGGCGAGACCCAGGAAGTCTGGAATATCGTAAAGAAGGAACTGCGGGACGTCCGCGCCAAGTACGCGGACGAACGCCGTACCGAGATCGCCGACGACACGGGCGACCTCTCCATCGAGGACCTGATCGCCGAGGAGAACATGGTCATCACCATTTCTCACACCGGCTACATCAAGCGCACACCCACGTCACTTTATCGCCGGCAACGGCGCGGTGGTAAAGGCATCACCGCAAGCGACCTGAAGGACGAAGACTGGATCGAGCATCTGTTCATCGGCACGACCCACAATTACCTCATGTTCTTCACCGACCGCGGGCAGGCCCACTGGCTGAAGGTTTATGAGATTCCGCAGGCGGCCCGTACGACTAAGGGACGGCCTCTGGTAAACATGCTTCAACTCGAACCGGGCGAGAAAATCCGCGCCGTGCTGCCCGTCGGCAACAAGTTCGAGGAGAACCGTTACCTGATCTTTGCGACGTGCAAAGGCCAGGTCTGCAAGCAGAGCCTCGCGTTATATTCCAACCCGCGAAAGGCCGGCATCAAAGCGATCAACATCGACCAGGGCGACGAGCTGTGCGAAGTTCGCCTGACCAACGGCCAGAGCGAAATCATCCTCGCAACGCGCAACGGTATGGCAGTGCGCTTCCATGAAACCGCGGCGCGTCCGATGGGTCGATTTACATCCGGCGTGAAAGGAATCACGCTGGCAAAAGACGACCAGATCATTGGCGTCGAAACACCGCGTCCCGGTGCAAGCCTGCTCACGGTTTGCGAGAACGGTTACGGCAAACGCAGTGACGTCGAAGACTACCGCCTCATTAATCGCGGCGGCAAAGGTGTCATCAACATCAAAGCCAATGATCGCAACGGCAAGGTCGTCGCCGTCAAGGAAGTCATCGATGACGACGAACTGATCATGATCACCCGCGAGGGAATCAGCGTTCGCTTCCGCATCGCCGATCTGCGCACCCTCAGCCGCAACACCCAGGGCGTCCGCCTCATCAACCTCGCCGAGGGCGATTCTGTCGTCGGCGTAGCACGCCTGGCCGAAAAAGAAGACGACGTAGATGTCGAACTCGAAGGCGATAGCGAAGCCGATGTGCTGGACGACGCAGAGATTCCAGAAGGACCCGACGCCGATTAGGTGTCTATTTTGCCGGATGAGACAGGCAGCCGAAAGGCTGCCTGTCTGACGGAGACGGGATCGCATCATTTGATTAAAGATCGAGCCCAGACCGGCATTGGACCCTCCTAGTGAGTGCCGGTATTGACGAACCCATGAACGGCAAAGGGATTTCGTGGTTCCCGATGCCAGTGAAGTTAATCGCGCTGGCACTCTTCCTTGCCGCCCTTGTCGTTTTCTGGTATCATGCGGCTCCAACAATCAGCTTCCATGACAGCGGCGAATTTGCGCTCGCCACCGCATGCGGCGGACTAACTCACCCCCCGGGCGCCCCAACATGGTGCCTTCTCGGCACCACTCTTTTTCACCTGGGTGGTTTTGAAGATCCAGCCCGTGCCGGGAATATGCTCGCCGCAATGATGGGAGCGGTCACGGTTGCGCTGCTGTTCCTGTTCGCTTATGCCGCTATCGAAGAACGGTTTCCCAAATCCGAACGGGCTGTAAAGATTTTCAGCGCACTCGTTGCGCCGGCAGTGCTGCTCAATTCCGCGGCCTTCCTTGAACAGTGTCTCATTGTTGAGCAGTATACTCTGCTGACCACGTTGCTGCTGATATTTCTGCTGCTGATTGGCTGGCTCGACAGAAAATTACAGACCGGCGCGTGGCAGCCAATGCAAATAATCTCGGTACAATTCCTTATCGGCCTGATCTGGGCGCTGGGTTACGGCAACCACCCAAGCCAGATTTGCTGCATCGTTGCGGTCCTACTGCTGCTATTTGTGCACTACAAGCAATACGGTGCAAAGGTTTGCCTGCATGAGGCAATTTGGATTGGGCTCGGCTTTTCTGTCGGCATGCTGGTCTTTTTGTGGCTGCCGATCTGCGGTTTTCGTGAAGCACTTATGGACCCGGTTCGCGCAACAACCTGGGAACGATTTTGGTGGGGGTTCACCCGCGCTGTTTATGAAAAGCGTTCCTGGGCAGAGGTCCCAGATAACTATGTTCGCGAATTGCTTCTGACCTACGACTTCATTGGTGAGCTGGGCTTTCTCGGATTTACGCTCGCTATCATTGGAGTTCTTTTCCTCGTGCGTTCTCGTTCCCTCATGCTGGGGTGCTCACTGATTGTTGTGGGCGCCTATGCTGTTGGAATGTTTCAAGGCTTCGTCTTTCAGAAAGGCCTGACTCTCATTTATCTGCAATACTACGGCGTGCGTGACTGGCACCTGCCGTTGTACCTGGCCGGCGCCTTCCTGGCTGCAATTGCGACGTCAGGCGTCGCAAGTCGAATCCGGCTGACCGTTAATTCACCTAAAGTTCGACTGCTTACATGCGCCGTCGTTTTCGCGGTTTCATCGGTACTTGCATGGGATTCGGTTCGCGAAAACTCCATGCGGCATTTTACAGCGCCGCTGGATTTTATCCACGACTGTATGAGCGTGCTTCCCAAAGACTCCATAGTAATAGCGAACGGAGACAATGTCTCTATGATGTTGGCCTATTACACATGCAGAACTGGCCGGCAGATCGAGCCCCAACGCATACTGTACGCATATGCGGTTTCGAGTTGGGATGAAAAAATACGGGGCAAGGGAGATTGGACGCCAGAAACGCGCGAGTGGTTGGTTCGAGCGCTTGAGAATCCCGCAAAACAACCATTGCGCGTTGCCGGACTTTCATCCGAGCGAACGCGGAATGCGCCACTGTTTACCGATTATATTGAGCGAAATGGTCCGCTGGCCGACCACCTGGTACCCGCTGGGTTCCTGTTCCGCATCCAGGACCACCCCACTACCACAAGTGAGATCCTTGAGGCGGAACTTAAGTGGCGTCGCGAGCATCCCGAAGCCATGCGCCCGCCAGGTAAGGGCATTCGCCATCTCGAGATGGAAGCCCGAGGCATGGTGCATTGGCAGCGCGCGGACTTCTTTCACGAACGCCAAATCTGGCCGCTCGCACTCGAGGAATACCGCCGATCACTGGCCTGGATGCCGCTGAATCCTGTGTCGTGGTTTGGCCTTGGCATGTGTCTCGAGCAGGTTGGGGCACCCGCCAAAGATGCGATGGCCGCTTACCGCAATGCCCTGCGCTATGACAAAAAGACGAAGAACGTGCGCGTGAACCTTGCTGCACTGGAAATCGCTCAGGAAAACTACAAGCCGGCTAAAGAACTGCTCGAAGAGGAACTACGGATTAATCCCATAAATAAAGCGGCCAAAACAAACCTGCTGTTTGTGAACGAGAAACTGGGGACAAACCAGTAGCGTCGCACTCACCAGGTCCGGATTTTATCCAGGTTTGTCAGCACGTACTTCGTTGCCGACAGATAGTAGTTACCCCGCTGCTCTGGTGGCAGTAGTGACAACAACGTACCATAGAACGAAACCGGATTGGCTGTCGGCGTTCTGCTGGCTACTTTGCGAATCTTCCGCAGTTGCACACGGAACGGCGGTCCGTAACCATCCCACGCAATGTTGGGCTGCCGCGTCACAGCCCTGTTAAACTGTATCGAAGTCACGGCGTGTGCTGCAGCACAGGAGATCACCAGCGCCAGCAACACCGGAACTGCGTATCGGCGGCCATTGAAGAATTGCATCGCACGTTCGAGCCCGATGCTCGCCAGCAGAATCGCGCAGGGCAGAACTGATACCAGGTAGTGCTGGTGGAAGACTATGCGGCTGAAGGTCATGGTTACGACGGGCAGCACCAGCCAGAGCCCCAGCAGCTGGTACAGCGGATGGCGTATTTGAAGGAAAGTTGCAACCAAACCGCCGGCCATCGCGATCCACAAGAATAGCTGCCCGCCATAGGGAACATGGAACAAAAATCCCGTACCTGAGAGCAGGCGTCCCGGCGCCATTGACACGGCGGGTTGGAACCTCGGCGCGATGCGACGGCCATGCAGGATGGCATCTACATTGGGCCAGTGTTCCAAAGCGTCAAAGAACAGGTAGGGGGCATAGGGAAGCATGAAAAGCACAAAAGCTGCGCCCCAGTGTTTCCACCGTAGTTGGCTGCGCGCGTGAAACGCCGAGACAACAAGCAGCAATCCCAGTACTATTGTCGTCATATGGAGCTGCGTCATCAGCGCACAGGCCAGACCGCCGATCACAAGATACCGCGGCTGTTTGCGGATCGCGAGTACGAGGCAGCAGTACACGAATCCAATCACGAAGGGCGCGAGCGCATCCTGCTGCCAGATTTTACGCGAGTAATAGACCGCCCACGGGTTCACCGCAAAAAGAACCGAGGCGATCCACCCGCATGCGGCGCCGCCAATTAGTGAACCGAGTCTAAACAGCAGTCCAACAGCGCAAACGTTCAGGAGACAGATAAATGCCGTCGCGATTACAGGGTCACGCGTGAGCAGGTACGGGATGCTCATGAGGTAGATGAAGAACGGCGCGTTTTCATTTCCGACGGATGACATCATGCCCGATGCGGGGAAGAACTCACCGTCCGCGATCAGGCAGGCCATCATGGAATTGACGGCTTCGTCGTGTTTGAACTCCATGGACGAGAGATTTTGAAGACGCAGGAATGCGGCGAGGCTAAGAAGCAACGAGAGTAAAAGGAGAGTTCGGTAGCGCCGCACCCAGTCCTGCAAGAATTGTACAGTATCCATTCAGGCGGCAATTTGAAGAGCGCGTTGAAGCAGTCAACTGCGGCTATCGACCGAAACCGAGGCCGGAAGTTCTTGAAGGCACCTTCCTGAGAAACGAGAGCCGCTGAATACAGCATCGACCAAGGGAGAGGAAATGCAGAAACAACGGCTGGGCGCACGTGGGCCGGAAGTTACCACGATTGGCTTTGGTGCATGGGCGATCGGCGGGATGAACTGGGGCGCGACGGACGACGACGTATCCCGGCAGGCGCTGCATGCGGCGCTGGAACGTGGTGTCACTCTGATCGATACGGCGGATGTTTACGGTTTTGGCCATTCGGAAGAGCTGGTTTCGGAGGTGCTCGATACCCGCGGCCGGCCTGCAAATGTGACAATCGCCACCAAAGCCGGCAGCGATTTCTATGCAGCGGTGGAAGCTGGTAAGAATAGCACCGACGATGTGCGTCCGAACTATTCGAAGTCTTACCTGGTCGGCGCCGCTGAGAAAAGCATCAAACGGCTGAAGGTTGAGTCATTGGACATCCTTCAGCTGCACAGTCCGGGGCTCGAACTGCTGGAGCGGGACGAGCCGTGGGAGGCGCTGGCCACGCTTAAGCGCGATGGCAAGATACGCAACGCCGGCTGGAGCGTGCAGTCTTTCAAGGAAACAGAGCAGGCGCATCTGCTGGACAGGCACAGCGATCTGCTGGACGTGATCCAGGTGCGCTACAACATGCTCGAACGTGAAGCGGAGAGAGTGCTGTTCCCAAAGGCGATGAAACACGGCATTGGAGTGATCGTGAGGATTCCCCTCCTGTTTGGTCTGCTAACGGGAAAATTTAATCGGGAAGCTCGTTTCAGTGGTGACGATCACCGGCGGACCAACCTCGCACCTGAAAAGTTGCAGAAGTACCTGGACGAGCTCGATGAACTCAAACCGGTGTTCGAGCAGTTCCCAAACGAGACGATGACACAGGTCGCTCTACGGTTTTGCGTCTCGCATCCTGCCTGTCATACAGCCATACCCGGGGCGAAGACAGATCAGCAGGTGGACGATAACTGTACGGCGTCGGAGCTCGGGCCGCTGCCCGCCCAGATCGTGTCACAAATCGACGGCATCCAGGCATGGAACGTCTGAGCACCGAAAATTACTGCATGACCGTGGTTTCCTGCGTGAAGCCGCCTGCGGTGACGGTGACTTGTGCGGTGGCCATGTTCCATTTGGTCGTGGTACAGCTGGGCTGGAGTTTTGCAAAACTCCGGGGAAACGTGGAACTATTCAATTATGAAGCGCCCGCGGCGGAAACCAAAGATTATATCACGGGTTGAAAGGGTAACCAATCCAACGTGAGTGCTGCGCGTACAACTTACCCTTGCGTCGAGGACGGTGAATACCGGGCTTCGCTTAAACGCATCCTATGAGTTCCCCTCTGCCCAGTGCCTGGACGACAGAGGCGCATGTGAATGCATATCTATCCAGGGCCGATGAGGTGCCGCACCGGGCAGAAGGTGAAGCGGTTGTGCTGGAACTACTGCCGAAGGATTTGCGCCGGGTGCTGGATATCGGAGCCGGTGATGGCCGGTTGCTGGCACTGGTAAAATCGGCTTATCCCAATGTTGCGGGGGTAGCGCTGGATTTTTCGCCCACGATGCTCGCTGCTGTGCGTAAGCGATTCGCTGCAGATTCGACGGTATCGGTAACTGATCATAATCTCGAGAACCCATTGCCGAAGCTGGGAAGTTTTGATGCCGTGGTGTCGAGTTTCGCAATTCATCATGTGGAGGATGCACGAAAGATTGAGTTATATCGGGAGATTTTCGGCGTACTGAACCCGGGTGGTGTGTTTGTTAACCTCGAGCACGTGAGCGCACCAACCGCGAAATTGCGTGATGACTTTTTCCGGACGATGGGTACCACGCTGGCCGAAGAGGACCCCTGCAATAAGTGCAGCCCGGTTGAACCCCAACTGGCTTGGCTGCGCGAGATTGGTTTCCACGATGTGGATTGTTACTGGAAGTGGCGTGAGCTGGCGCTGCTGGCGGGCGTGAAACCAGGTTCTAGAGTGTAGTCTCGCCGGTTACTTCATGGCCGTGCAGGCAAAATGCGCCGCTGGGGCTGCTGGCCGGCTTAAATTCGCTTGATTGGACGCGCCGGAAGACTCAACGTCAGCCAAACCTTAAATGCGACAGAAGGGTCGGGCGATGTCCTTAACGATCACCAGCGAAGAAATAGTTAAGAAGATCCAGGCGAAGATGGCCGAGCAGAACGAGGTGATCCGCGAGCAGCAGATCCAAATCCAGGAACAGCAGCAGAAGATTTCCGAGCTTGAGCAAAAGCTGGGTGAACTGAACAACGCCGAAAATGAGCGCAACGAGATGCTGAGCAAGCTGGCGGAGCTGGTATCCGAGTAAGAGCGGCAGTCTAAAGAGTATTCCTACCGCGCTCAGCCCTATCGATCAGCTGGAGTGGTCTACCGTTAGTTCGTAATCAGATCTGTGTGCCGAATCGGTCAAGTCTGCCCTTTGGTCTGGTAAGGAACTACGGATTCGGCACACTGGAGTGAGACCTCACATCACCATCCCGCCCGAGACAATCAGTGTGGTTCCTGTGACGTAGCTGCTGAGATCACTGGCCAGGTAAAGCGCCGCATTAGCAATATCAACCGGCTCGCCGTAGCGTTTAAGCGGAATCTGGCCGAGTACCTGCTCCTTCATTTTGTCGTCCAGCGTTGCGGTCATGTCGCTCGTAATAAAGCCAGGAGCAATGACATTGGCGCGAATGCCGCGCGGAGCCAGCTCGCGCGCGATCGTTTTTGTGAATCCAATGAGGCCTGCCTTGCTGGCAGCGTAGTTCGCCTGGCCTGCCAATCCCATCAGACCGGAGACCGACGAGACGTTAATGATGGAGCCGGTGCGGGCTTTCATCATGTGTTTGCTTGCCGCTTTGCATGTCGCGTAAGCGGACTTGAGGTTCGTATCGAGGACTGTATCCCATGCTTCCTCGTCCATGCGCATGAGCAGCGTGTCGCGGGTGATGCCGGCATTGTTGACCAGCACGTCGATTTTCCCGAAAGCTTTCATGGCCTCGTCGACCAGCCGCTCGCAATCAGCTACTTTGGAGACGTCCGCCTGCACGGCGACGGCTTTGCGTCCGAGACCGGCGACGAAATCGACGAGGTCCTGGGCGGGTGTTTTGTGATAATTTACAACGAGGTCTGCGCCGGCGCGTGCAAACTCCTCCGCAATTGCGCGTCCAATACCGCGGCTGGCGCCGGTGACGACGGCGGCTTGTCCTTCAAGGCTGATGGTTTTCATGTGGCGCACGGTGCACGTCCGAGAATGCCGTTATCAACCGAAAGCTCAAGCTATGCAGCAGCACCTTAGTGTGGCGTCCCATTAATTCGTTCTCTGGTCTTATGTGCCGTCCGAGCTCGAAAGCTTCCTGCAGTATAGCTATGAACTTTTGGGACGGCACACTGGTGTGGTGTCCCATTAATTCGTTCACTGGTTTTGTGCGCCGTCCGAGCTCGAAAGCTTCTTGAAGCATAACTTCTGAGACGGCACATTAGATTAGCCGTTGATTGGGGCTGGAAGTGCGCGACACCGTGCCGCGTATGGCAGAGCAAAGAGCCCATGTATTCCAGCGGCTGGAGAGCCTTGCGCGAAAGCGGCTGTGCAGGATTGCACTGTCCGAGGCGGGACACGACGCGCGTATACTGCGAGCGGCGATCGAGGTGCACCGTTCCGGCATTGCGCAGCCCGTGCTGGTAGGTGCGCACGAGGCGATGCACGATCTGGCACGCGCCCGGGGCGTGCGGCTCGCCGACTTTGAGATTTTCGACCCGGCTGACCATATTAACGCGACTGCGGCAGCCTATATCGAGCGACGTCGCGGCCGCCAGGAACTGACGGAGCAGCAGGCGCGCGCCATTGCCGCGGATGCGAACTGCTTTTCCGCACTCGGTGTGGGCGCTGGCACATTCGATGGCTACGTCGGCGGCGCCTGCACCCCCACTGCCGATGTGGTGCGCGCAGCCATTCGTTGTGTGGGTACACGGCCCGGGATCAAGACAGTTTCGAGTTTTTTCCTGATGCTGCTGCCTGCGGATTCGCCCGCGGATGCACAGATGCTGCTGTTTGCGGATTGCGGCGTAGTAGCGGAACCGACCATCGAGCAACTGGCGGATATCGCGATTACGACGGCGGATGTGGGCTGCACGCTTTTTGGCCTGGCGCCGCGCATCGCCATGCTTTCCTTTTCGACGCGGGGAAGTGCGCAACATCCGTATGTCACGAAGATGCGGGATGCGACGCGACTGGTGCAGGAGCGCCGGCCGGATCTTGCATGCGATGGAGAGATGCAGCTGGATGCAGCGATTGTGCAGAGCGTGGCCGAACGCAAGGCGCCGGGATCCGAAGTTGCCGGGCACGCGAACGTGCTCATTTTCCCGGATCTCGATGCCGGGAATATTGGATACAAGCTGACGCAGCGGCTGGCAAATGCGGTCGCGATCGGTCCGGTGCTGCAAGGACTCGCCAAACCGGTGAGTGATCTCTCGCGGGGGTGTTCGGTGCAAGACGTGGTGGACGCGATTACGTTGACGGCCGCGCAGGCGAATTTAACCTGCAGGTAACCAGAATCCGCAGTTTGGATTGCGAAATGTGTGACGAATCAGAAGTTCCTATCCAGTGTGAGCGCGGAAGATGAGCTCAATTCGGCACACAGAACCTACCAACGAACTAATGGTAGACCACACCAGTGTGCCGAACCAGAAGTTCGTATCCACGTATCAATGTGATTCTGCGCTCGTTCGGCACACAGAACCGAATACGAATTAACCGTAGACCACACTAGCTCTCCCAGTAAGCTCGCAGCTCGCGCACGCCCTCCTGGAATGCGATATTCTCATTTGGCTCCGCACGCAGCTGCCACCGCATAAACGCGGCAAGTTCCGAAAGCCAGCCATCCAGAATGTCGCGCTCGAAAGCGGCGGCTTCAGCGCTGCCCCAGCGGTGGTGCTCCCCGTAAAGCGGTCGCGCAACCCCGCTGACAAACTCCACCTTGAGCATCGACAGAGCACCGCCATTCAGCGTGTATCCGCGCGGTAGTGCGCGATTAAAACCCGGCGGCAACAGCATCGCAACACGGCGCGCGGCTGAGCGCGCACGGTCAATCAGGTCTCTCGATAAGATAAGTGAGGCGGCGGTGGCCTGATTGCGCACGCGGCGACGGTCCACCGACGAAACGGCATGTGACAGTTGTTCCATGGTTCCTCTCCTCAACGGTATTTCCCCGGCAGCCTGAGAAGCAATTCGGCCGCACCGGGAACGCGGCAGAATGCATTCGGAACAAGACCGAGACTCATTGCTCGAGCTAACAATTCAAGCAGAAGCGCCGTTCCTTAAATCATGAAAACGACATTCAGCCTTTAGAGAAGAACCGCGAAAGAAGGCCTGAGCCGCTGGTTTCCGGTGCCCTGCAGGCCACAAGCTTCACGGCAAATATTCCGCAGTCATCACGCTTCTTCTTCGTCCATCTGGCCCATCATGTGGCTGACGGTATCGGTGTAGGTGATCCTTTTGCCGACAAGCATTTTGGTGATGAGGAAGTTCTGGTGCAGGCCTTCGATGATGAACTCCATGGCAGGGCCCAGGTCGCGCGGATCTTCGGCGGGAAATTCGGCTCGGGTGATGCGCTCAAGTTCATCGACTGCTTTCAGGGCGGCCAGGTATTCTTCGTGGCTCATCTCATCGCTGAGGTCGAGCGTGTGGTTGCCCTCTTCAAACCACGCGACAACCGGCGCAAAGTGCGGAAAATTGAACTTCTGCTCGCGCCCGGGTTTATAGTTCGGGATGAAGCGGCGGTTGAAAGCCTCTTTAATCGCGCGGCCCACGAGAAACTGTGCGACGTTTGCCGGACCTTCCTGCTCGCCCTTATAGACAAGCTCGACCTTTCCGGTGATGGCGCTGATGGAAGCAAACATGTCGCAGATACGGGCGATCGCCTGCTTCTCCGCATTGACCAGGGCGCGGCGCTCGCCGGCGGACGCGATCGTTTCTATGTAGGTAATAGGCATGCGTGCCGAAACCCCGGAGTTGCGGTCGACGTACTCGCTTTTACGTGCCTCGAAGGCGGTGCGCTCGATCAGCTCACGGAAGAATTCTGGGACATGCACGGGCAGGAGATCCGCGCCGTCGCGGGTTACCCATGCTTCCTGGCGTGTAATCGCAATGGCATCTTCAAGGCCTTCGGGGTAGTGCGTGATGATCTGCGCGTCAATGCGGTCCTTCAGAGGCGTGATAATGTTGCCGCGGTTGGTATAATCTTCCGGGTTGGCAGTATACACAATGCACAGGTCGAGCGGAATACGTACTGGAAACCCGCGTATCTGGACGTCTTTTTCTTCCATGATGTTGAGCAAACCAACCTGGATGCGCGGCTGCAGGTCGGGCAATTCATTAATGGCGAAGATGCCGCGATTAGAACGGGGAATGATCCCATAGTGGATGACGTCTTCGTCTGAAAAATCGAGGCGTTTTGACATGGCTTTGATCGGATCGACGTCGCCGATGAGATCGGCAATTGTGACATCAGGCGTGGCGAGTTTCTCCTGGTAGCGCTGCTCGCGCGTGAGCCACTCGACCGGAGTTTCGTCTCCCATTGCGGCGACCATGTTGCGCGCATGCTTTGAGATGGGGTGGAACGGGTCGTCGTTGATATGCGAGCCCTGCACGATCGGCATGGCGTCGTCGAGCAATTGTACAAGTGAGCGGACGATGCGCGTTTTTGCCTGGCCACGGAGGCCCAGCAGAAGGAAATCGTGCTGTGCCAGCACCGCCTTCTGGATTTGCGGAATAACGGTCTCGTCGTACCCGAGAATACCCGGGAAGAGTGGCTCTCGGTTGCGCAGCTTCCGCATGAGGTTGCGGCGCATCTCTTCCTTCACAGTGGTTACCTTGTAGCCGCTGCGTTTTAGTTCTCCCAGTGTGGCCGGATACGACTGAGCCATGAAACCCCCGATGTTGAGTGGTGGAGTGCCAGCGTAGCTGGTATTCTTGTGCTGCTCTAACTGAGTAGTGGTGGACTGGCAGAGGGATTCATTTGCCCGGCGATCGGCGCACGGGGTCGATGTGTCAGCCTGGGTGCTGGTCGGCTTCGTATCGCAGTCCCCATTGACGGCGCAGGGTATCCATGGTGCGCATTACGTCGAGCGTTTCATCGAGAGGCAGAATGGCCGACTCGGTAAGGCCCGCGCGCACACAACGCATCACCTCGGACGCTTCGTAGTTGTAGCCATTACCCGTGTACGGAACATCGATGCGCTCGTCTTCGCGCTCAGGGCGGCAGATTGTCATGGAGCGAGGCATCCACCACTGGGAATGCACCTGGATGCGGCCCTCCGTGCCGACCACGAAAGCCTCGTGCTGCGAGCGGGCGCGCGTGCCGCAGCTCAGGCTGGCCAGTCGACCCTGGCCGTAGGTGATGCACAGGGAGGCGGCTTCGTCTACTCCTGTCTGGCCAATGTGAGCGAGCCCGACGGCTTCGGCTGGGCGGCCGAGCAGCATGGACGCGAAGGAAATTGGATATACGCCGACGTCGAGCAGTGCGCCGCCCCCTTTGGCAGGATCAAAGATGCGGCTCTCAGGATCGAATTCCGAACGGAATGAAAAGTCAGCCTGCACAGCCCGGACGTCGCCGATATCACCTTGTGCGACGATGTCACGCAGCCGGCCCATCAGGGGCAGAAATCGCGACCACATTGCTTCCATGCAGAATACCTTGTTGCGACGTGCAGCATCCACCACGGTTTTGGCTTCGCGCGAATTGACTGTAAACGGCTTCTCGACGAGCACCGGCTTGCCTGCCTCTATGGCGGCAATGGCAGCACAGGCGTGGTCGGGGTGGCGCGTGGCTATATAAATGGCGTCGATTTCAGGATCGGCGTACAGTTCCTCATAGCTGGCGTAGCAGCGCGGAACATCGAACTCCCGTTGAAAAATGTCCGCGCGTTCACGGCTCCGCGATGCCCCGGCAGCGAGCTGTGCATCGGGACATTCGCGCAGCCCCCATGCGAACGAGCGTGCGATATGGCCCAGCCCCAGGATGCCCCATCGAAACGGTGTGCTATTCATCGCAAAATTGCCTGGCGGTTGATCCATTGTTCACGAGCAAATCGCGCAAGCCGGTTTTAAACCCGATAACATTCCAGTGGATGAGTGTAGTAATGCGCCGTGCCATCGTTTTCCCATTGGTTAATATGCCTGCTGCTGATCGCGAGTGTTGCGATCCAGCGGGTGAGCCATGCGCAGGTGGCCGCATCCAACGGTTCCACTGCAACAAGTTCTCTGCAGGGCAAACCACAAATTGTGGCAGACCCGTATATGGAACGCACGGTCTCGAATGCCCGAGCTGCGTTTCTGAAGGGAAAGCCCTTCAATCGTTGCGACGCGGCGGTGCTGGTACACGATTCAAAAACAGGCATCTGGCGCCGCGGCCACGTTAACGGCGAGAACCTGACTTATCCCGCCAGCGCCGTGAAGCTGGCGTATCTTGCTGCGGCCATGCGTTGGTGCGAGCAGAACAATAAGCCACCGACAGCATTGGATCGGTCGGTTCGACCCATGATCGAGAAATCGGATAATGTTCAGACGGGTGTGGTGGTGGATGCGATCACGCGGGCACCGAACATTGCCGATCTCCAGACGACTTCAGACCAGCGATATAAAAACTGGTTCAATGCGCGACAATACACCATGCGATTCCTGGAAAGAGAAGAACTGCTGAATGGACAGGTGCTTCTGCACAAGACCTATCCTACGAATTCCGGGAGTGACCTGGCTGGAGCGGAGAAGCTGGCGCGTGCCGACGCGGGAAAAAACACGATGCAGCCGCTCGCTTCGGCCGAATTGATTCTACGGATGGCGACAGGGAGTTTGCAGCCTGAAGCGACTGGGTACATGCGCGAACTGCTGACACATGACCGCTGGGGTGCTGCTTCGGCTACGGGGCCTGGGTTCCCGCCGGGAACGACGTACATGAACAAGGCTGGCTGGGCTTACGACAATGCGAATGATATCGCGTTTGCGGAACTGCCTAACGGGCAGCAACTGGTGGTAGCCGTATTCACAAATGGTCTCATCAAGCCGTTTAAGGACGATCCAAGCCCGCACGACAAAACGATCCTGGCCGAGTTTGTGGAGTTGCTTCTTCTCGAGCTCGGGTGGATTTCAGACTCGGACCGCGCATACTTTGATACAACCGGCGGTCAGGTGGACGTGCGCGGCGAGTGGCGAAAAATGGATGCTGCTGGCTGCGCGCCGAATGGCGTTCCCGGTGCCGGGAGCACGGCGCTGTTGAAACCCGCTGGACATGGAAGTGGAACTATCACCTGGAATTTGTCGGTACCCAGGGCCGGTCTTTACGAGGTATGTGTCGCATATCCGGCTGCGTCGGACAGAACCGCGGCAGCAATGTATGCAGTGCAGCACGCGGATGGATACACGAGCGTGGCTGTGAACCAGCGGCAAGTGGGCGGACGCTGGAACAGGCTGGGCGATTTTCGTTTTGAGGAAGGCGCCGGGCGGGTGGTGCTGTCAGACGGCGGACCTGGCGGCAGTACCGTCGCCGCTGGAGCGCTTAGAGCTCTATGCTGGCCTGAGTAACCGCACTCTTGAAAATCAGCTTATCGTGAAGCACTTGTCTGTAAGTCTTCGAACGGGCAATCCAGCAGGGTTGCCTGATGAAGCGCAGGAGAGGGCATGGGAGTGAACACCTGTCATATTGCAGTCATAATCTGCGCAGTATTTGCGACACATGCGATGCCAGTCTCTGCTCTCACAGAGACGGCCAATCCTCCCGTGGGCGTTGCGGCTAAACCTGCCGGGAGCAGCACGGGAGCTCGGAACTTCTCCTTTATACACATGTCGGATATCCACGTCGACACATGGACGACCATGCCTCTGGATTTGTCCGCTGCACGCAGTTTCAAATGTGTCAGCATGCTCAAAGACCTTGACCGGGTTGAGCTGAGGCCGTACACTGTAACCGCGCCCCGGCCGTCGTTCTTTATTGCGACCGGTGATAACACGGAGTTTGGATTCGCCGGCGTGACAGGCGATGTGCTGAACCGTTACTTTCACGGCGTAAAGCAGCCCGTATTTTTTGCGACCGGGAATCATGATAATACCTGGGTGCCGCCGACAAAGTGGTTCAAGGAGCGGTACGGCGGCGAAAACTACAGCTTCGATTTCGGCGGCTGTCATTTCATCGCGTTGAACAGTTGCACGCTGCACGATCCGAACCCCTCGTTTGGTGAGGAAACCATTGGCTTCATTCGCAATGATTTGCGTACGCGCGATAACAGCACGCCGATTTTCTGCTTCTGCCATCATCCGCTGCATGGCGGAGAATTCGCCAGCAAGTATGATGGTGACCGTGTGCTCGATGCGCTGCGCACGCATAACGCCGTTCTGTTCCTGGTTGGGCATGGGCATTCGAGCGTCACGTTCGACTTTGCCGGTATTCCAGGCGTGATGGGCGGGTCGACTTTCACAAATGGGAAGCAGCCGACCGAAGGATACAATATTGTCTCTGTTGATGGCGACAAACTGCGGGTTGCCTACCGTCGGATGATCGATCCCTCAGCAAGTAAGCCGATGCTGGAGCGGACCATTCCGAAGCGCGCAAATTACCCGTCCATTCTGACGCAGGCGGGACTGGTGCAGGTGGATGGATGCAGAAAGCTTCAGATCAGCGCGAGTATCGGCGGCATGGCGGCTCCGCTGGCAAGTGCGACTTATGAGCTCGATGACGAGACGAGCGGACGGTTGAACGTGAGCGGGGCTACTGCTTCCGCATCGCTTTACACGACGGATGTGCTGAACGGTTCCCACTTCGTGCGGTTCACTTTCTCAGACCAGCAGGGGAACAGCTACCAGCGAAGCGCCCCCGTATATCTTGATCTGCCCGGTGGGAGCGGCACGGCTACCGCGAAGTGGCGCCGGCAGCTGGGCGGCAGTTCGCGCAGCACTCCACTCGTGCACGAGGGAGGTTTGTACATCGGTGCAAATGATGGAAAATTTTATGCGTTCGACGCCGCAACGGGAAATCCTTTGTGGACCTTCAACGCCGGATGCGAGATCGCCTGCGGAGCAGCGTACTTTAACGGCTCAATTCTTTTCGGGAGTGGTGATGGAAAATTCCGTGCGCTCACGCTCGACGGAAAAGAGAAGTGGAGGTACGATGGCAAACTGCCTGTGTTCTCGTCCCCGGTTGTGGATGCCCAGGGCGTTGTGTATTTCGGCAGTAATGATGGTGTGCTTACGGCGCTTGATGCCGCGACGGGACGGGTTCGCTGGCGCAATACGGATGCGCAGTACAGCATTGAAAGCAAACCGCTGCTGCACGAGGGACGGCTGTATGTTGGCGCGTGGGACGGATATATTTACTGCGTTAATTGCGCGGATGGCCGTACGCAGTGGAGGAAGCCGGGAACTCACAACCAGAAGAGAGTCGTCAGGTATTACGCGCCTGCTGACGCGACTCCGGTGATCGCCAACCGTAAACTGTTCGTTAGTGATCGCGGGTACTATGGCGGTGTTTATAATCTGGACGGCGTATTCGAGGGAAAGATCGCGGACGATGTGACTGCGTTTGGTACTTCAGCTGATGGTCGCAGCCTTTATCTTCGCAATACGAAATCAGGACTTTCGAAGATCGATACGCAGACCACGACAATCTGGGAATCGCAGCTCGTTGCCGGGCGTGTTCCTTCCGCACCAATCGAGCAGGCGGGCCGTGTTTTTGTAATTACCAATCGCGGAGATCTGAATGTGCTCGATGCAGGCACGGGCATGGTGCAGTGCCGCTACCGCGTGACGCCGCGCCTTTATGTAATGGGCTCTCCCGCAGTGGACGGAAACACTGTCTATGCATGCGGACAGGACGGGGTGCTAACCGCAATTGCAGTTCCACGGTAACCAGGTGAAGGCCAACTGGTTGTTTGCGATGACTATTGCTGCTGGCATTAGCAGCACACCCCTTGCGGCGGAAACCTCCACCAGCATCAACGCTGCAGCATCTACTGCGAATATATCTGCCCGTGCAGATTTGCCTCCGGTCGCATTACCGAATGAACTGCTCACGTCGTATACGTTTTCTCCCGACGTGCGCGTTCTGGTACAACGCCGCCGTGAACCAGACGCGACAAAGACCACTCGCGTTGTGTTGTATACGCTCCCCAACGCCAATACCATCGAGCACACTTTTGGGCGTGCAGAGGAGCCGGGCCAGGACTGGCACTATCAGATTCAGCACATTGGAGCTCAGACCCGCCGCGTGCAGGAACTCCTGCCCGACGAGAATCTCGTAACGATCAGCCTGCAGGCTAAGGAGAAGAGCTGGCCCGGCTGGCGAAAGACTCACCCGGACAGCAGCGCCACGATACGTAAACTCGTAGAGACGCTGCACGAGGAGTATGGCACCACATCGACCATCGATCTCGTCAGCCACAGTGGCGGCGGCAGTTTCATATTTGGATACCTGAACGGCGTTACGGAGATTCCGGACTACGTGCGCCGTATAGTCTTTATCGACAGTAACTACGCGTTCGATGTGGAGGAAGGTCATGCGCAGAAACTGCACGGATGGCTGACGCGAAGCGACGAGCGTCGTCTACTGGTTCTGGCTTACGATGACCGAAACATCGTGCTCAATGGCAAGCCAATCGTGAGTGCGACAGGGGGTACTTTCCGATCGACGAGCCGAATGTCCGCGGCGTTTGAAACCTCCATTCCGCTGGAAGTTGGACGCGACCGTGATTTTATTACCTCTACAGGGCTGGCCGGGCGAGTCTCTTTGCGCGCGCACGTAAATCCCGAGGGCAGGATATTGCATACCGTCCTCGTGGAAAAGAACGGCTTCGTGCATGCATTGACCGCGGGTACCCGGGCCGAAAACCTGTCTTCACCCGAAGATTTTTACGGGGAGCGGCGATACCGGAACTGGATTCGCTGATAACCGCGCTAGCGGAGCAGTTTCTTCTATACAAGGGATGGCGAATTGGCAGGCTGTTACGCTCACCATGTTAAAAGGTCGTTTTGTTGCGTAAGAAGAGCATAATTCACACGGATATCGCGATTGCAGGTGGCGGCAGCGGGGGTACAGCCGCGGCTATTCAGGCTGCTCGCATGGGCGCCAGCGTGGTGCTGGTTGAGGAGACGCCGTGGCTGGGTGGGATGCTGACGTCGGCAGGCGTTGTTGCTTTTGACGGCAATCTTTGCACGCTTACCTGCGGGTTTTATCGCGAGGTGGTGAAGGAAATTGAGCTCCACTACGGCGGCCCGGCGAAAACGGCCCCAGGCTGGGTGACCAGTACCGCATTTGAGCCGCGTGTGCTTGCGGGAATTTTTGAGAAACTCGTTCGGAACGAGCAGGGCATCACGGTGTTCTTTGAATGTGAAGTAACAGGCGCCATTCGGCAGGACAACCGGGTCACAGGCTTTTCCTTCCGCGACAGGAACGGGGAGGAATTCGAAGTTCACGCCCGCACCGTCATGGATGGCACCGAATTCGGCGAGTTGATCCAGCAGGCCGGAATCGAGTTCCGCTTTGGTCGTGAGGACCGTGCGACAACAGGAGAGCCCGACGCGCCCGAAAAAGCGGACCTGGAAATCCAGGACATCACGTACGTCGCAATCTTAAAAGATTATCAGCGCGCGTATAATCGCATGGCGCCGCCTGTCGAAAAGACAGCGGATTATGATCCATCTCATTTCAGCAACTCGACCGCAGTGGACGCGGACGCCCCCGAAAACCACGACCACACGCTGCATACCTGGGAAACGTTCATCGATTACGGCAAGCTTCCTAACCTGAAAACCATGATCAACTGGCCGTTCCATGCGAACGACTTTCCGGATGCGCTGTCGTGTTTTGACCGGCAGACCCGTCCGGATGCATATCGTCGCGCAAAAGCGCACACGCTTAATTATATCCACTATATCCAGACGGTGCTCGGTCACCCGGAGCTCGGAATCGCGGACGACGAGTTTCCAACCGAAGACGCTCTTCCGTTCATGCCCTACGTGCGGGAAACGCGGCGCATTATTGGCGACGTCGTGATGCGCGAGCAGGATGTGCTGCCGACCGAAGGAAACGGAGTGCGCCCGCCGCTGCAGAAAAGTTCCATCGCCGTCGGCGACTACTTTCTCGATCACCACCATGCGCGCGCACATCCGGGTCACCCGAATTATTTTCATGAGAAGTACCCGTTGAATGCTACTTTCCAGGTGCCGTTCGGCGTCTTTTTCCCGCGTGGGATCGACGGCTTCATGGCCATAGAGAAGAGCATTTCTGTTACACATATTGTAAACGGATGCACACGTCTGCAGCCCATCGTACTGCTGATGGGCCAGGCGGCGGGAGCTTGCGCCGCAATGGGGCTGCGCGATAACGTGGAGCCGCGCAATGTGAACCTTCGAAAGTTGCAGGAGTTCCTGCTGTTGCGCGATGTAATGCTCTATGCGTACGAAGACCTGGCAACGTATGAACGCGAGTTCCTGGAAGCGCAAAAGCTCGCGCTTGCGGGGGTCGTGCTGGATGGCGAAACCTTCCAGTATGGCAAAAGCCGCCCTGTAACCTGGGATATGGTAGCGGAACTACTGGTGAAAGCCGCGGGTGGCAAGGTGCTGCCATCCGGAACCGAGAAGGGCGCCTACCGCACACATTTGAAACAGCTCGCACAGGGAATTTCCGAACTCGACTTTTCCGCACCCGGATCGTTTGCGGGCAAGCCGACCCGCAGCGAGCTGGCCCCGGTGTTCTGCCGCGCGCTGGAGCTTCAGCCAAGCGACGAAGTGACCATCCGGTTCCTCGACATGCCGCACACGCACTGGTCCGCAAAGTGGATTCAGCCGTTATACGAACGCGAGCTCTACGATGGAATCTGGCACGTAAACTTTGAACCGGATGCCGAAGTTCCGCGCTGGGAACTTGCCCTCATGATCGACCGCGCGTTTGATCCGTTCCACCGATTGCCAATATAAGTACTCTATCCTTCCATGCCGATAAAAACTGGCAGGTGGATTTTGCCGATGCGCCATCTGGCCAACAGCGATTACAACCGGGGGGAAACGATGATCATGCTCGTGAAAGTTATCCGCTGCATTAACCTGGCTACTGTGCTCTTACTGGCCATGCCGGTTGCGGCGCAGCGCCAGGAGCAAGTTGCCCAGACCACTGCAACCCAGGAAGGCACCAGCTTTACTCTCACGTACGTCGATCGCTGGCTGCCGGAATCCGTGCAACGCGACCGCAAAGCCACGGCCACAGTCGATATGATCATGCTGCACTTTTGCAGCGACTGCATTGCAAACCCGGACAATCCCTACAACGTCGACAGGATCGTGGAAATTTTCACGAGCTACACGGTATCGGCGCATTACCTGATCGGTCGCGACGGCGTTGTTTACCGGTTTGTGCCGGAGAGCAAAGTCGCCTTCCACGCCGGACGCGGCAAGCTGGAGTGGATGCCCGATCGCGCGAACCAGTTGAACGAGTACGCGATCGGGATTGAGATGCTCAATGTTGGTACGTGGAAAGACATGCAGATCTTCATGTCGAAGGAGAAGTACGACGCGTTTGCGGAAAAACATCCTGATTGGATCGGCTATACCGACGCACAGTTTGCCGCACTGGACGCACTGATCTCCGATATTCGGAAGCGCCATCCCGCAATCTGGTTCGATCGAAAACACATCGTCGGTCATTCGGAATATGCAGGTGTGGGCCGGCGGACCGACCCGGGTGAACTGCTGGATTACGCCCGCGTCGGACTGCCAAAAACGCAGTAGTGTTCCTATTTTGACGTGCTGCCTGCGTGCGTCTCCGCAACTCCGGAGGAGGGCCGTTGCTCGATGTGCCATGCTGGGCAACAAGCAAATTCGGCAAAACATTACGAATTTTACCACAGAGGCACAGAGACACAGAGTATGCACCGAGTTGCTTATTGTGCATAACGTGGTAAGAACCCTTACAAATTGAAGAAGTGTTTTCCTCTGTGAAAGCTCTGAGTCTCTGTGCCTCTG
>JBPCLP010000040.1:0-17246 GCA_051003195.1 Candidatus Sumerlaeaceae bacterium
TTGAGCGTAATATCCTCACGACCCTGCAAGGGTCGAACAAAGACACAGGGTTTTTCAACAGCCCCACCGTCCCCGAATTCGTCGAATTCCTTTAACAGTTCCGTCCCAAGCTTCTAGGCAAATGCGAAGTTGCCCGCTTCTCTCCATTCAGTTTGTGATTTTGCTCCTTGTCGCCGCATCAGTCGTGTGGTACAAAATTGAAGATGCGGATATCTGGTGGCATCTGGCGAGTGGAAGACATGTCTGGAGCGAAAGATCAGTTCCTTTAACCGAACCATTCTCTTATCTCTCCGAAGGCAAACCCTGGTTGGATGAGTACTGGCTTTACCAACTTATACTGCTAGCCATATGGACACTGGGCGGACCCTTCGGCTTAGTTGCGGCGAAGATGGTGTTTGCGGTTTGTCTTATCGGTACTTTCTTCGTCTCCGCCAGCAAGCGTGGCGTCCAGGCAGAATTGAGTGTTATCGCCGCGTTACTCGCTTTGTTTGTTCTGGCGATTCGCCTAACTGGACGGCCGGAGCTTGTCGGATGGGCAGGGTTATTAACATACACGCTTTGGCTGCCTCGCGGAACTGCACTGCCAGATAAGAAGACTCTCGTCATTCTACCGCTCGTGCAGGCAGTCTGGACCAACTGCCACCCTTCTTTTGTAATAGGACCGCTAACTTGCGGGCTGGCGATGATTGGACAACTGCTAAATCAGCGGTTTGACTCCAGTATATCGAACCGGGCCGTCAGCAGACGATTACTTGCCCGTCGTTACACGTTATTTCTGGTTCTAATAGTTGGTGCAACCTTCCTGAACCCGTACGGATGGCGGATCTATACTCCACTTTTCAAGCAGTTTGGCTCACCACTGCTGATGAACATCACCGAGTATCAGCCAGTCTGGGAGTTCGATATATGGTATATTAAGTTGGCTCCTGCGATTCTGAGCATCGCCGTTTTCGGCAGCTTATGGATCTCACGCGCAAAGGTCGATTTTATCCACCTGCTTTGGGTGGGGGCATATTTCGCACTCGGGTTAACCGCGATACGCCACGTGCCGCTTTTTGCAATTGTTAGTATGCCTGTCATCGCTGAGTCACTAGAGTCGGGATTGAACGACGGCCAGAAACGGACGATCAGATCCGCGCCAGTCAGGGTAGGAACTGCGGTAATTTTACTCACTCTGGCAATGCTGTTTGGTACCGGTTGGATCTGGTACTGGAATGGGCGAGCCCGCGAACCCGGCTATAAAATCGAGGAGTGGCGATTCCCTCTCCGCGAGGCAGCATTTGTAAAGAAGGTTGCACCTAGCGGCAATGGATTTCATGGCTATCAAGAAGGTGATTACCTGCTCTGGGGCTTATATCCTGCAAAGCAGACGACCGTAGACACGCGCAACTACGTTCACGGCGATTCCCTGATCCAAGAAGTGCGGTCGATTGGGACCACGGCATCCGCATGGCGGAAGTTTTTTGCGGACCATGACATACATTGGGCTCTCCTTTCTGGTGAACAGGAAAAGCTCATCCAGGCGCTTGCGGCTGAACCAAATTGGTTCCTGGTATACTTCGGTCCAAACTCGGTGGTGTTTGCCGACAATTCAACGAGCAACAATCAGCAAATTATTCTCGAAAACGAGGTAAAGCCGAAAGACTTGGAATTATTGGTAGAATCGCAAAAGCCACACAGGCAGAGATTGTTGTTCGCTCCCTCGGTCGGTGGGGACTTACAGTATCGTGCACGACTGCTGCTGGGTCTTAACGCATCGCTGCTCGCCGCAATGACTATAGATTCACAAAAGTCTGGACTCGATAATAAAAATTTGAGAGCATTACGTTATGTAGCTTGGTTCAGAGTTGGCGTCACGGCAATGGAACGCAAGAACTTGAAACAGGCGGAATCTGCATTCAAGTCCGCCATTGCCGCAGATTCGAAAAAAGCTGATGCTTGGAACAACCTGGGATTCGTATATGTTTACACCGGCAATAAGGATGCTGCGCGGGAGTGTTGGAACCGTGTGCTATCTATGGACCCAAGTAATGTTACCGCTCAAGCAAACTTGCAGCGCTTGGGCCACTGAAATGGCGCGATTGCTCGCTAAGTTATAGCACTTAGCAACCAAACTCCAAACGGGGCTGTACTCCGAACGGGGGGATCTTCGGCGAGCTTGCGTTTGCCAAGGCTAAAGCCAGTACAGGAGCCAATTAATTCGTTAATTCATCACCATTGCACGAGTTTCAGCGTGCGAAAGGGACGCTCTCCCCAGTCCCCCGTAACTAATCTTGTGGGAACAACATCGGCGAAGCTAGCAACGTAATTAGTGAACAATGTCAACGGTCGCAGTTATTTCATGCGTACGACGGATGGGATTCGAGCAGCATCGCAACTGGGAATGAAATGTTACCCGTCCCCAATTTCCAATTTCCCGACTCCAACTGGTGCTCATGGGTAGCACGCCGCGACGGGTGGAGAAGCGATAATAGCCTCCAAAGAAATCAGCCGCTCCATTACATCGGAAGGCTGATAGTAATATTGCAGCTGGGCCTCCCATCCGAGGCGTGAGTCCTGGAGAACGTATTTATACGCCTGGCTGGTTGCTTCCAATTCGATCTGCGCCAGTCGCTGCATTTCCAGACTATTGCCCACTTCACGTGCCTGGTAAAAATCAAGTGCATTGGCAAAAGAGCGGAAGGTGTAATCGATTATCCATGCAATCGCGTAATCTCGCTGTGCGGTTTGCTTTCGTGCGGCTGCTGCCAGACCAACGAGACCTTTCATCCTGTCCAGGCTATCGCTCCACCGGCTGCACATGTGGCGCAGCTGGTCGGCCATTTGTGGCGCCGTATACGGGCTGGTCCAAATCTTCCAATCGTCTTTTGGATTAAGCATCGCCCCGTTCCCATACGGCGGCGGAATTATGTTTCGGAACCACGGGAGCCCCGGGGCGTATTGGATGGGGCCGTTGTAGATGGCTGCCGAGAAAGGGTACTCTTCAGCAAAGACTTCTCCGAAGTTTTGCCAGGCCGCTACAGCCGTATCAGCAGCGGCGTCACCGTAGCGTCGAAGTGCGACCCGTCTCAGTACGTCCGTTGTTGAGAGTTCCGGATTCCATTGCTGGATTGCAAATGCCTCGGTGTTCGGTGAAGGGTAGCTGCCGAGCGTCCAGGATTGCATGCAGCCGTCCACGCCACTGCTTATCATGGCTTTGGCTTTCTCAGCCAACAGTCCCGGAACGGGAATGAACGGTACTGTGCCACATTCCCAGGTGGAGGAAAGTTGTATCTTTGCGAAAAACGGAATAGTGTAACGACTGGACTGTGCAGACCGCACTTTTGCCCGTGGTGATGGGCCAATGACGGAAATGGAGTATTCATCCACGGTCATTGGAACACCGCCGCGGCGGATAGGGGTACCGCGTTCAAAATCTGCCATCAAGGCGCACTCGGGGTGCAACGCGCCGACAATCTGGTCCTGCGGGTCCTGCATCCCCACACTGTGCCAGCTCCAGTCCCAAACAATAATAAAGGGATCACTTGAGACTGCGCGTACACCTTCAGCCGTCGTTCGAGTCAGCTGCGCCACGACTTCCTCCGGCCGACGTTTCAGGCAGCGTTCACAATTAATTCCTGTGCCATGTGCGTAGCAGTGTGTCAGGTTCTCACTCGCGGTAATCAGAATAACCCCGCCAATCACCCGGACTTCGCGAAACAGGCTCTCAAAACTGCCTTTGATGTGACGGCGAACTGCATCAGTGGAGGTACACAGGGCCGAAAGCGCACCTACGTTATGCCCGCGGACGTTCGGATACCTCTCAAAGAATTCCTGCGGCTTGGGGCGCGGCTCATTGAAATAAAGGTAAACTTTTAATCCATATCGCGCGGCGCGCGCAATGATTCTCCGCAGACGCTCACGGCGCGCCTCGCCACCGATACCCATTCCATCGAAAACAGGTGACGGTACAAGGTCTTCGAGAACACAAAACAGCCAGATTCCATCAGCATCCTGTCTCGCGACACGCGATAGATAACCATCGGGACACGGGTCCACCACATCCTGCCCAAGCACATCGGTCATCGGTGCAAAATACGGGTAGACTATCCGCGGTGAGAATGCCGGCTTAAAATGTTCGGTGCCACTCGTCAGAACAAGGTAAGGTCCTCCACGCTCTCCCATCCGACGCTGCAGTTCAACCAGAGCCCGAGACAACGCTCGTTCTGTCGCGCCTTCTACTGTAATAGACTCGCGCGTTATCCGCAAAGAAAACGCTTCGTCGCCGCCGGACTGGGCCGTAATGGCAAGCGTGAGCACCGGGGTTGTATCTGAGCTGGCTGCAAGCGGCGCACTTGTGACCGTCAACGGTCGAGTGTTGTGAACGCGCGCGCAATAATTGCTGAACTCATCGACGAACGTACGCGTCACCACACCTGAATCCGACGGTATAGCAACTGTCCATCCGGTGCGCAAATCGACTTCATGTTGCCGCGGAGCTGTACCCACTAAGTAATCGCTAAGATCGTACGGATTAACCAGGTCATTGATGAATGCGAAACGAGCTTCGTGCTCTATTGCGGCTGTAGCTTCGCGGTGCTTGAAGATCCGTTCTCGAAACCAGGCACAATGCGCTGCGGTTCGCGCATCCGGAGGAGAATAGGAAACTGCAGTAAGGTCCGGCGGAGGCGCGCCGAGAAGAACACGAAATGCTATATCCGTAGCCAGAAAATGATCGAGCTGCGACGGCGCCCAGCCAAGCAGCGCCTCGATCTGAGCACGTGGCAGCACTGGCCAATTACGCCGAAGCACCGTCTCGTAATTTCTTCGAATAATCTCCGGCGATAAAGAATCAGGAGGCAGTAATCCCATTTCCTTTCCGGCGCGAAGCAACGCTGGAACAGTGGTATCCAGCACCTGCGCCAACTGTTCGAGCGGAACAATCTCCCAGTTTCGGTAAATGGCGGCATGCAGCCGCGACGGGAAATAATCGAGGTGAGCCGGCACGGTGGTTTCCAGCTGTATGCCAGCCCTGTTCGCCGTTAAGGGTAGGCCTGGACCTGCTGCGATACTTAACCCGCAAAAGCAGATGAGCGTTGCGGCTGCCAGGAACAAAACCGTTGGCGAAAAGCTTCTTCGCACTCTGGGTGATGGTCTGCACATCAGTCTAAAGTGCCTGATTGGACGTAATCCTGTATGTGAACAAAGCCGATGCAGGCTGCTCGGCGAGTTTAACCAGCAGCCCTCGTTCGAGTAGATCCTGACCCAAAGCAATGCGAGTCTCGGACGTGTTCAGATCTGTCACCACATAGCGCCCGTGCGGGAACAGGCCGCTTAACTTGAACTGCGCGGACTCACACGAGCTTTCCGAACGTCGAAAAGCCTGCACTATCCCTTCGCCTGCTTCAGGCCGGTCAAACTGCCATGCCATCCAACTCTGATGATCGAGGCTGTACGGTGTGAGCGGGTAAAAGTCGCCAAGCAGTGATGGCGCCACTGTACGCCACTGCGCATCGAGACGCCGCAACGCGTCGTAGTCCAGGTCACGTCGGCGTACGTCATAGCAGGCAATCATGTTAGGGCACATCGTGCTGTGGTAGCTGTACGTGTCGAATTGGTTCATTCCGGTCCCATAAAAGGGGATCCAGGAAGCCAGGCCGTAAGTGTGGCATTGCTGTCCGACAGGCTCGAGAATATAGTCGCTGCGAAGCAGCGGCACAGACCGGCGAAGAGTCTCCAGGTCGTTTCGGCGTCCGCCCGATGCACAGGTGTCGATCAGCATGTCAGGATGGCGGCGCCGCAGTTCATCCCACCATTTTAGAAAGCTGATGACATACTTCATCTCCGTCATCCCCTGGCGATCTTCCGTGTCGTTTGCGCGCCAGTGCGTGAGCGGGTCGATATTGTAGTCGTTGCGATAGAGATCAATCCCTTCGCTTTTGATTAAGCTGTCGGTATGTTCAACCACCCAGCGCAGTGCTTCGGGATTGCCCAGGTTGAGAAGCTTTGTGTCGCCGTCACGTCCAAGAAGCCATTCGGGGTGCTTTTTATCAAGCCAAGTGCCAGGGGTAACACGCTCCGGTTCAAACCAGACAATGCTTCGCACTCCGCGTTTACGTCCGTAATCTGTGATGGCCCGCAGCCCGCGCGGGAAACGCTGCCTGTCCACTTCCCATGTTCCGGTATTCGACCACTGGCCATTGTTGACGTACCACCCTGCATCCATCCACCAGAAATCCAGCTTCAGTCCTTCTTCCATGTATCGGTCGATAAACAGCTTCTGATTTTCCTCGTTCGCATGAATCATCTCGCCGAACTGGTGCGAGCTGCAGGCTGCCATTTGTGGTGAGACGGCTTTGCCGAACGGGCGCGGAAGGTTATGCTCCAGCATCCACCGCCGCCACAGATTCTGCGCACGCACACGGCTGCCAGACCAGAACTGCAACGCAATGAGCGGAGTGCGGGCTTCTTCTCCCGGCCTGAGGCGGAAACGGGTTAGCTCCTGGCCGGCAGTAATCCTTAATCCACCCGCCGAGTCCCGAATGAAGGCGGCACTCCATTGCCCGGGCCAACCTATAGCCATGATGATGCCGCCGCCTGGTTTCTCAAGATTGAAATAGGGCAGATCGCTATTGGAAGGGCGCCCGCCCGAAGTGGTAATCCGCTTATGCCCGCCCGGCGAAAGAGGTGTGCTGAACGGCTGGTAGTCCGAGACAAGGCACGGGCTCCCGGTATTGTGGTGCAGAGTAAACTCTGCCCCTGTTTCGGCGGGTTCAAACACGCTGTCGATCGCCGCGAGGTCCGCAATAATGGCAGTGTCTGTCGTGCCGCGATTTCTCAGCCAGGTCGTCCACTCGACCACCGGGTAATCCACATATTCCAAGGCTACACATGATACCTCAAGACCGGAAGCCGGATCACGCCATGTGATTGTGTGCTGTGTACGTGAAGAGTCGAGAGCCCTGGAGATGGAGGACGACAACCAGGAAGGGGCTAAACGTGCGAATGGCTGACCCGCGTATGTGAATGACGCGGGCAGCTTCTTTGCAGGAAGTTTCGACTCTCTCGAACTGGTAGAACCCTGGTCTGCTCCATCGCGGCGCAATCCACCTGTCTGCAGCCCGAATGCCGCCCCTATCCATTCGCGTGCCGCGGCTTTCTCCTCTTCCCCAGCCCGGGGGAGAACTGCACAGGCAACCGAGGCGCTCATGATGGTTAGAAGAATTCCAGCTGTTTTTCGCAAGCCCACATGCCTCTGCATACGACCTCCTCTTTAACTCACTATCCTGACCGAAGGCATCCGTATCTGGAAACGTCCTTCGACAAGGGCAGCCGCGACACCGATGCAGAAAACCGTCAATACGACGAACAAAGCTCGCAATGGGTGAACGTGCAGCCTTACGCGAGTAGAAGCACAGCCGAGGCGGTAAACCTGACCGTTCATTTCACGACAACGCCTTTAACCCATGCATTGGTTTTAATGCGGGTGTCACCGGTTACAAGACGTTTGCCCGCAATCACCACGTTATCAAAGGTGACATTCTCGATGAGGCTGTCCGGTCCTTCTGCCATAAGCACAACATCGGTATTGTGACACTTTAAAACGCGCACGTTGCGAAACAGCACGTCACGAATTGCGCCGCTCGGCTTGTCGCGTTTCGGCGGATTCAGAAGCTCGTACGATGAGCCGGGTTTGGTCGGGCAGTCGCGGTGCCATTCGTCCCAGTTATTGATGATCTTCAGGGGCGGCCGGTGCGGCCCACGAACATCTTCTATTACTATATTCTCGAATCGAAAGTTACGGGCGCTTCCCGGACCGGAGAGTTTCAATCCCGCTACGGGGCAGACGGAGGAGTCATCTGTTGAATGAATTACGGTGCAGTTTTCAAACGCCACGTTTTCAATGCCACCATACGACTCGTGCATAAGCCCAAGGCTGCCGCCTATATCATTCCAGACCACGCAGTTCCGGAAAGTAACGTTCCGCTGCGGAATCCAGACCTTCACCTGCAGGCTGTCGTCCGCATTGTGCGTAAAGCAGTTCTCGACCAGGGCATCTGAAGTGCCTCCAATGGGGATACCATCATTGTTGACGTAATGGCCAATGATCTTCACATTGGAGATATGTACGCGTCTGCAGTTGGTTACGTACATCGACCAGACCGAACATTCCCGCACAACGATACCCTCAATGGTAAGATCTTCGACGTATTCGGCGCGTATGAGATGTCCTCTCTGCCGCTTTTCCAGCGCCCTGCGGCCACATAGAATGCCCCGGCCGCGGATTGTAACCTGTTTTGCGGAGGTGCTGCCGAACAAGCCCTTCGACCACCAGACATCCACTCCATGATTGTTGTGCCGGTTTTCCTCCGAGAGCTTATCAGGCGGCTGCGCCTTAAGATTTACAATTGCTCCACCGGCAATGTAGACAGTCGAATTGCTCGTGAGTTCAACTTCGCTCAGCTCATGCATCCCTGGGCCAAAATAGCGAACCCCAACCTCATCGGGAGCAGGAACATCTATCTCGATCGGGTTTGCGAACAGGTGGAGGGGTCGAATCAGCGAACCACACGGTTCAATGCTGAGTTGGCAGGGCTCACGTATCATAAACTGAAAACGCCCGCCATTGACCTCCGGAGTAATGTTGTGAGCCAGTGGCCTGACAATCACATGCGAGGTATCGATCCCCGCTAGTCGAAGCCCGTCCAGCAGCCGAACCTCAACCCTGACTTCCCCCTCAAAATCGAAGCTGCAGAAACTGACTGGCGAAACAGGCCGGCCTGCGATGGTCGAGGTCGACTCGGAGTCATACCGGAAAGATGTATAACAAAATACCGGCTGATCATTGACCCAAAGCTCATAATCCTGCGACCTCGGCTCCGCAGTTGGGGCGGGATAAATTGTGAGTTTTGTCGCAGTCGCATGCATCGCTGACAATTTGCCGTTGGCCATCAGCACGAGCGCTGCAAAAAGAACATAGACGCCCCGCGCGCGCGAGGGCACAACGCAGACTAACGACGCCATCAGTGGACGCATGAAGTTGCGCCTCACGCCCGTCGCTCTACCTTGTAATTCGCTCTTTTCCCAGCACCCGCAATCATCGAGCATCCTCCGCTGTGCATAGTCGGTAGTGAATTAACTCAGAAGTGCGGCGGGTCGGCAAAGTGACTTGAAATTTCTGCATTAGTTCTGCTCCCGTTGCCTGGCGCACTGGCCCACCGGGCCATGCATGAGTAACGCAGTAACGCGCTTCAGCACGAAGCCCGTGCAGCGACAAATCTGCCGACGAATACTGTGATGCCTCTCGTCGAAATGCGAAGATGATTCCCTCGTCCAAGTCCCGCCGGTGAAACTGGTATGCCATCCATTGTGTGCGTCCGCCGGAATAAGGTTTAAGCTCGTCCCACGCACGACCCGACGGTCGTTCATCGCCGCGCCATCCACTGCGCACGTAAGGCAGCAGCGGGTACCACGCTCCTACCAGCAGATGGCGCAGCTTCTTGTACTGATCGATTAATGTTCGCGCGCGTTGGCTGTCGAAGTCTTTCGCGTCAGCGATCCAGCCCAGGCAAAGCGAAGACGCCATCGTGGAATGAAACGAGTAATCGTCCAGGCGCGTCAGCGGAGTTGTGAAGACGCTGTTCGGCAGGTACTGGCTCAATCCCCAGATCTGCGCCTGATCCGTGTCGTCGTCGAACCAGTAGTCGCTGTCCTGGTGGAAATGCATGCGGCTGATAGTCTCAAGGTCGATCCGGCGGCCGCCGCTGGCGCACTCCTCACGTAAGCTGTCCGGCCACGCCTCTGCAATCCGTTCCCAGTAGGTATACAGGCCCTGGATATAGTGCATCTCAGTCACACCTACGCGATCGGCAGAGTCGTTCTGGATCCAGTGTTGAATCGGGTCCATGTTAAAGTCCTGGCGGTAAAACCGGAACCCTGGCAGATCCATGAAGCCTTTGACGACGCTGAAGAAGTAGTTTCGCACTTCGGAGCGACCGAAATCCGCAAGGTACTGAGGCATAACGTGCCCCTGTGCATCTTTTGCGGTCAGCAGCCAATCCGGATGGTCTCGGTGCAAACCGGTTCCGCTCATTACGCGTTCGGGTTCAAACCAGAGGCCGTAAATCAGGCCGTTCTGCGCAGCGCTCGCGGCCACTGGCTTCATCCCATCGGGGTAGGCATCGCGTCTAGGGGTCCAGTTGCCTGCTCCTCCCGGCCAACCCCCTTCAAACCAGCCGGCGTCGGTGATCAAAGCTTCGAGTCCGAGCGGAGCGTAGGCGCGGATTAATGAAATCTGATTTTCTGCGTTACACTCGTTCAGCCATTCCCCGAGCCTTGTGAAGCAGGTGTTTGAAAAAGGCGTCGGCAGCGGGGTTTTGCCACTCCGCTTTGCTGCGTAGTGAGCGTAGATCAGTTCCCGAAAACGCGCATTGCACTCAATCGTTTTTCCCTTGTCCGCGAAAAGTAGTATCCGCGGACCGCGCAATCTTTCGCCGGGCAGCACACGAAACTTCGTACGGTACATGCCAGCGCGTACTCGTGGCCCCGTTCCATCGCCAGGTTCGACGGTCGCCTGCCATCCTCCCGACCATCCGACAGCGACAATCCATGAGAGCTCGCCGACTTCAATTTTAAAAAAAGGGAAATCTCCGTTCGAGGAGCGGCCGCCCGAAGATTCCATCTTTATCGGCGCGCCGGCAATTACCGGCATGACCGAAGGCTCAAAATCGGTCGGGTTGGAGGGAGCGCCGCGCGTGCGATGCAACAGTATCTGGCCACCTGCCGGTGTTGGCAGGTGCATATCCAAAGGCAGGACGTCCTCAATAATCCCGGTCGGTGTGGTGCCTCGGTTCTCGAACGATAGAAGCCAGTCGGTTGCGTTATAGCTAAGGTAACGTTTCTCACATAGGACAATGCAAAGCCCATCAGTTGGGGACGCCCATGTAGTAGTCGTTTCACTGTAATCGGCCGTAGCCGCAGTGACGGTCTCGCTTTTGAAACTGGGCAGCAGTTGGAGGAAAGGTTGCGAGTCGTAATGAAAAGAAAAGCTTTGGCCGTCACTGACGACCGGACGGAGTTCCGACCTCGCCGAGTCGATCCGAGACTCTGCCGTAGAATTCCCGCCCATGCTAATCGCCAGCAACAGGGTGCTGAAACGATACGACACCGCACATTTAGTTTTCCAGCTGGAGCGATCTGGCAACGAATTTAACTCCCTGGCAATCCAGCCTTAAACTGCTGTCAAGATGCCGAGCAAAACAACACCGGGAGCGTGTCGGGCGCACCCCCGGTGCTCGGGGATCAAACATCTGGCGAGAATTGCGGCTTAGAAATGATCAACAATCATGAATTCGGGGACGGTGGGGCTGTTGAAAAACCCTGTGTCTTTGTTCGACCCCTTCAGGGTCGTGGGGATATTACGCTCAAGATCCGCAGGTTGCACCTGCGGCTATTCATGTTCGACACCTCCGGTGTCGGTTTTTCAACACCCCCACGGTTGACGTTTTCCCAATTGATCGGCGGACTTCTCAGGGCGCGGAATCCGATTCAGCGGGTTCCGCGCCCTGACTATCATCCAGTCCTAGCGGGTTGCCGAACCCGAGGATACCACGTTGGCTGCCGAATCGTAGGTCACACCCGAGCCAGATATGTTTGTCACCGTGAACGTGACTGTACCTGTTTTGTTGGTGCTCGAGGTTGAATTGATCGTCGCATTTCCAAGCGTGTCACTTGCCCCACTCAAGCCGGAATTGGCAATTATGCCTGTGAAGTTACCCGTGACGGTTGCGCCGGCGATGTTATTGCCAAGTGCGTCACGCACGTTAACCACCGCACGTGCTTTTACTTTGGGCCCGCCAGCCGCGACAAACGAGACCGCGATGCTGTTGACGTGCACGGGAGTCGGTGCTGCCGCAGGGCAGAGATCCTGCTTGGTGCACACATCGTTGCGGACCTGCCCGGCGTTCGGGTCGGTCCCAATGTACGGGATATAGAAGCCATCCCCGGGACATGCCGTGGCCGATACATCGCGGTGCCCCCCGATTATGTTTTCGACGGGCCCACCGTAGTTTCCCGTCCCAAAGGGCTGTCGCCCGTTCTTATCCCACTGCCACGCAATCAGGTTGGACGTGGAGTTGAGCATCTCCGGCGTGGGCACATCGTTGACGGTAGGGTGGAAGTAACCCATGCAACAAACGCCAAGGCCGGGACAATTAATCCCATCATGGGCGCCGCGCGGGTAGCTGCTGATACTTCCTTCGCGGCCCTCAAATATCCCGCCGTGCTTACACACCAGGAAGTTGTACCCAATGTCACACCAGCCGTTTACGTCCATGTGGTAGTTCTGGTGATCGCGAACCCTTGCGGAACAGCCCGTATGGTCGACTACCTGGTAATCGGACGATGCGGCCGTGTGATGGATGGTGACATGTTCCCATGGGGAGCACTGCGAAATGGAACATGAAGGTGCACGGGCCACCCACTCCGCCCGGGTAACGATTACTGGCTGCGGGTACAATGCCTGCGAAACTGCTGCTGAAAAAACGAATACTGAAGCAAATAAGGCAGATATGCTGTATTTGGACATATTGCCTCTCCTCTCTCGCAATCGAGTGCGAAATAAAATGAGTTAATAAAAAACAACTATTTACAGAAAGCTGCAGAGTCGATTGTCAGGTTTTATTCTTTCAGTTCCTCCTTCTGGGGAACGAGCGTGGTTCCCGGTAATGTGTTGTCCATGTAGGTCAGCGCGATGGTTTGAATCACGGGTGTCTGGTCGGCGTTCTCGGTAGTAAGCGAGACGCGATATCGCACGAGCCGGCCCTGATTATCCGTGCGTGAACTCAGATCGCCTATGGTTTCGCCATAGTTCGGATTCGGGCGACCGTCAGGGTAGACGCGTGAGACATCGTCGTTATGCGGATCAGGGTTGCTTTCATCCCATGCGGTCCATGTGCTGCCGTCCCTGCTCGTCGACAGTTCGACTTTCACACCGGTGCCGGCGGGCGAATTCTGACGCCAGTGCGCGCCGACAGTCTGGATTGCGATTTCCGTCGGGATGGGCATTGACTGCATAATCCCCTGGACAGGGAATTTGCCGTCTGGCTGGCGCTTGAGTTTGATCCCGTCCGGCGTTGGCTCAACATTATCCATTTTCGTAAAGAAGGCTGGATCTGCGCTGCCGGTAAGATCATGCCGGTAGGTAAGTGTCTGCCCGGAAGGTCCCTTTTCCAGCGTCATCCTGCCTTTGCCATTTACCAGCGGCATTGCAATTCCGGCCGGCAGGGAACTCTGCCCCCGACCGGGTTTGCTCGGCGACGACGCATCATTGCCTGTTGAAGAAATCGGCGCTTTGCGGGCGGATGAGCTGCTGTCGAGGGGTGACCCCGCGGCGGCAGTCGATGATGGCGCTGGTTTGCCGGGCGACGATGGGCGATGTACAACCCACCAGTTGCCGACTATTACCACTGCGATCACCAACGTGCAGACAGCCAACAACGCTCGTTTATTAAGCCGTGCGGGACCCTGGGTTGACGGGCCAGCAGACACTATTTTGCCGTCACGGGAAATGTCGCAAAGCACTGAGGAAACATGATGCCCTCGCAATTTCGCAAGATCTGAAAAACAGTCGATGATTACGTGGTTGCCGATTCGCAAGCTTTTTTGTCGGCAGTGCAGTAGCGTGCGCCGTGATCTATCAATCGGCGTTGATTCATTAAGAATGGCGAGTCAAATTTGCTTTTTTGTGCTTTTTGTGTCCAGCATATCAAAACAAAACTATCGGAGTAGACGTCACAATCTACACCGCGTGGAGAACTCCTTTCTCCAAACCTATGATCCTTATCATGGACGTCCCCGATTTTACATCGAGCCTTATTTGCCAGACCAAGCTAAAACAAAATTTACCTGGCACCTATTTGCTCTGGCACCTATTTGCTCTAGTTTCCTGGTTATGGACACACTATGAAGCGGTCCCTGAACGTCCCCCAATTTCAGCTAGCCATCGTGGCCAGCATAGCGGCGTGCCCGAGGGATTAGCAATAACAGAGCGCAAAAAGCGAGGCTTGACACAGTTAACATAATACCGGTGCGGAGATAGGGAGTGTTGAAGCGGAACTCGAGGTTGTGGTCTCCGGGTGGGAGGTTCACTGCCATAAAGTTCCCATTAGCCTGTCGAACGGCTACTGCTTTTCCGGATTCTTCCGCCGTCCACCCCGGGTACCAGGTTTTAGAAAGCACCACCCAGCCATTGTCATTCATCTGTGCGTGCAGATGAAACTGTTCAGGAAATCTTGAAAGTTGCAGAGTAGCCGTTCCGGTAAAGTCCTCTGGCCCCTTGGAGTTTTCAAAGCGTGCGTTTGAGTCACCTTGAGCGACCAGAACGGTGCGAAATGGATCAAAGTCGCGACCAGCAATCCGCTGTTTAACCGCACCCAAATCGCTATGTTCCATTTCGATGGCCGTTGGGACCGTCCAAACATAACCCAGGGATGGGCAAGTGAGCACCTCCCAATCCGGAGTGCGGCTTTCAGCGAGGTTGCAGAATCCTGATTCGGTCGGGCGGAGTGCAACGAAGCCGGAATCAGTGTGTAGTATTACCTGGTTCAGCAATAAAGTTTCTGGGCCTGTCGAGACTGCCTCAACCCGAACAGCATTCACCAGTTCCGACGAATTGATCGGGTACTCTGCCTGATAGAAGATTATCATTGGGGCAAACGGGTTATGAACATTTGAAGTTTGCTCATAAGCAAAGACTGGCTGGTGCTCTGCTTTTGACGTAAGACCTGTAGATGCGCCAATGTCCCTACCCAGCATGACGGGGGACGTACTTACCACATTTCCGTTTTCGCCTAGTAAATTGATTGTGGCGATGTGCGCGTTCATGGAACCACCGTTTGTGTCGGTCGCACTAGCTACAAAGTGTATCTTATCAACGCGACTCGTTTGTGGCAGTTTCAGAGTAGCACTAGATGAAAAGTCTCTGACGGCAATAGTGGGAGGACCTTGTAAGGCAAGGTTTCCCCGCTCCTGTACATAAAACGGCGGGATATCTCCGGGAAGTTTCATAAACTTCAGTGGCCGGATCACCTGCCCGACGTTACATAGCTGCAAAAGTTTCAGGTGGAGGCGGTTCCAAGGGGACTCGGGCTGTGGCAACATAGCCGAAGTCCAGACAGGGACGGTGACAGAATACCCATTTGCCAACGGTGGTCCGCCATTAATGGCGCCGTTAATTGCCCCGCCCATTTGCGTAGCCTCGGCAGTGAGTATTCTGCCTGGTGTATCCGATCCCGGAGCAGCCAGGGCAGGGGATTCGGGCTTCCAAGACGGTTCTGGTTTTAGGTCGTATTCTCGGCAAAACCCATAAGCAAAGAACTCCGCTGTGAACAGAAGCGCTGCTACAGGGAGTAGCACTTTGCGAGGTACACGGCCAATTAGAAGTGCCCATAGCAAACAGGCTATTGAAACTGCGCCGCCAAACAGCAGTTGGAATCGAACAGCTTCATCAAATTGGCGTAACTTCGCCGCCACTTTGGGGACCATAGCATGCTGATCAATGAGCAGAACCTTAGTAAAAGTAGGCGGCCACCCCGTGTGATAGTAAGCAGAAAGGATCATAAGCAGGGCGCCACCTGCGACACATGCTGCCAAGATGCCCGCCGTAAGTAAGCCCGCTCTGCGCAGTTCGGCTGCCGAACTTTTAATAATCACATCGACGCCACGGCCGCTCAGTAGCCCCCATGCCAGGAACGTCACCCATAGCGCACGAGTTGGTGCTCTTACCAACTTAAAGCCGGGAAGATAGTCATACGCCCAGCGAAAAACGGGCGTCTGCATACCGCAGGCGTACAGCAGCGGTAACAAGGAGAGCGCAAACAGCAGAAGCCAAAGCGGTCGTCGTCGGATTAAGAACGATGGAATAGCAAGCAACACTGCTGCAAGGCCGATGTGTTTCGTGTTCTCAAGGGCGCTTGAACCAACCCATTGGAAATACGTGAACTCAAAGTTTGGAGGGGTTAGGCTACGCCAAGGCAGTGCGCGAAACAACCCCGGAAAAAAAAAGGCTGCAGCCTGCCGAAGATTTACGGAAAATTCAGCTGCGGCTTCCATCGGCATGAGGGTTCTATCGCAAACGCTGATCAACTGCAGCGTTGGCAATAGCTGCACGCCCGCGACCCCGAACGCGACCAGGAGCGGTAGAAGACACAGAGCGAATTGACCTGCCGTTGCCCGAAAGCTCAATCCATTGCGAACGGCAAAGTTCAGCGAGAGGACACCTGCCACCGCAAGGTAGGTGTAGTAGAGATACATGGCCGTTTGAGGATGGCCCGCAAATATTGCCACCCCGAGCAGAACGGAGGAAAGCCCCACATAAAAGGGCGTACTGCCTCTCAAGCGCAGGTAGCGCACCAGCAATCCCAGCGCGAAAACACCAGGAATGAGGGTTTGGATGATATTTACCTGAGTTATATGGTTAACTACATAACCATTGTGAGCCATCACTAGCCCTGCAAAAACGCTTCCAACCTTTGATAAACCGCACCCACGTGCAAGGAAGGTGGCGGCAAAGGCCATCGCAATAAGGTGCGCCAGAAGGTAAAGGTTGTACTGAAACTGCTGGTCTGGCGAGCTGAAGATTAAGCCGAAGAGAAGATTTCCCGGAAAGAAGAAACCGAACTGGGGATCCGAAAACGCAGGGTACCCCCCAAGGATTTTGTCAGTCCATTGCGGCAGGTGGAACTCGCGTAAACTGGTGGCCTCGAGAACGCGGAATGGGGCGTGAAACCAATAGAGGTCTCCCACCACCTTGACCCCGCCAATCTGAACGAGCAGCGGGAAATGGAAGAGGCAGGTAAACAGCAGTGCTGCCGCATAGTGCCAGTAATCGAAGTAAAGTTGTCTCAGCGCGTTGCCGGGGGGAAATTGTTTTACCACTCCGTAACATCAACTAAGCAGGACTCCTGAATCAAGTCTCGATATTCGGGAACTGAAACCAAGGGATGACAGACACTCAGTTAAGTTGTTAACACACAGCCGGGAAACAGCGGAAGCGGGAGTTCCAGGGACGTGGGCGACCGTCCCCTCTGCGACGCTCGACGATCAAACTTCTCACAGAAGGCTCTTAGCCCGCCCCTTACCACAGAGGCACAGAGACTCAGAGCTTTCACAGAGGAAAACACTTCTTCAATTTGTAAGGGTTCTTACCACGTTATGCACAATAAGCAACTCGGTGCATACTCTGTGTCTCTGTGCCTCTGTGGTAAAAT
>JBPCLP010000041.1:0-76493 GCA_051003195.1 Candidatus Sumerlaeaceae bacterium
CAGCGGCAAGGGCTTTGACCCAAACCACACACCGAAAACTGTGGAAAAAGGCTGTGGGAAAAATCGCGACTATGCACTGGCTGCATAGCATGCCACGCTCGAATAAAAAACCACGCCATCTCCAAAGATTGCTGCGCAATCCGGCTGGTGGTGCGGGTGGGGTTGAAACCGCTGCGTTCCCAAAGCTGGGCGACATTGGGATCGATATGGATGGGGACATGATGTTCCTGGCCCCTGCGGCTGATGTACAGAAAGAGCACGCCTGACGGGATCAGTGGCGGGGCGCGCTCGCTTCCAGTACGGCTGCTACGGTTGGTGACGTCCCATCATCACCGGCAGCGGCCCACTTTACGGCATTTACGAGCCAATGATTTACGCTGGGTGAAAGTTCCGGATGCGGCCCGAAAGCAACCACCCGGCCTTTGCCAAACGGTGCAGCAATGACAGCATCGCGTCCTTCCATCATTCCTGTTGGAGCACCCCTGGCAGCCATGTCAGTTACGTACTTTACGAGGGACGCGTATCCCGGAAGCCCCGGAATGGTCGCAGGAACGAAGATAGGACCGTTTTCAAACCACATCGTGCGGGAACTATTGGCATCGCTTGTCCCGAGCGCCTTCACAGCAATGTAACCTTCGCCGCGTGCCCAGTGTTCGCCGTCGAAGTTTTTCGCATTTACCAGTTCAACCGCTCGTGTAACCTCGCTCCAGCCTTCGGCAACGTAGTAACCTCCGGCGCAGATCGCCACAATGCCTTTTCCATTCTTCACGAACTCAGTGAGGCGTCTTCCACCTTCCAAGCCCACTGCTTTTGCTTCTCCGCCGCCTGTACCTCCGGGTAAAATCAGCACGTCGTAGTCTTTGCCAAACGATTCGGCGGATATGGTGGGTGTGGAAACCTTGTCGATGCGGATTCCGGGTGCGTTACTTAAAATCCGGAAAATCGCCTCGCGGCTCTTTTCATCGGTACAGCCCTTGTCAGCAAGTAAGGCAACACGCGTCGTGGAAGTGCTCGTCTGAGCCAGCAGACTAACGGGCGAGAGACAAAAGGTTAGAGCTAAGATGAGAGTAAGTGCGGCGTATACGGCTCGACGCGCACAGATCCACATTGCGGCTAAAAAGCGTTCATGCAACAGCGGTTGCCGTTTGCAACACATTGCGGGTTCGCCATGCATTGAGCCAATGAGATTTTGCCCTCAGCCAGTGGCCGGCAGCACGCCGCAACCTGGCTGGGCGCTTTCATTCCACCGGCGGCCGGTCTGCCAAAGGACGTCGCCGGCTTTGTTGCTGCTTTATTCGCGCAGCCGCTTAATAGAAGGCTCGCGCCCATTACCATTGCTGCAATTAACCGCCAGAACCTCATCGCGTTTCCTCTTTTAACTCAGATGCCCGCCCGGAACCCAGCATACCGCCAGCATGTTGATCAAGCATTTAACTCCCCAGCTTTGCCAATACAGCCTTACGGGCAGAGTCCAGGGCTTCCTGGAGCTTATCTGCGTCCTTCCCGCCAGCCTGTGCCATTTCGGGCTTGCCGCCCCCGGAGCCTCCTACAATCGGCGCCGCAAGCTTAACAATGTCGCCGGCAGATATACCCCGCTTCACCACGTCATTGGTGACACCTGCAATGATCGTGACCTTGTCCCCCCCCGCACCGAGAATCGCTACCAGGTTGTGCGGACGTCTGGATTTCATTGCGTCGTACAGATCGCGCAAGGATTTCGCATCGCCGCTGTCATTGTGGTGGGTGACCACCTTAACACCGGACGCTTCGATTGCTTTTTCGAGCAGGCTTTCTGCATCGCCCGAACTCGATTTTGCCTGGAGCTGAGATAGCTGCCGCTTTGCGGTTTTAATCTCTTCCATGAGCGCACTTAGACGCTCTCCTACTTTTTCGCGGGGTACTCGTAATTCCTCAGAAACGCGTTTCAACGCGCTGCGCTCTTTTTGTATGATGGATACGGCGCCCGCGCCGGTTACAGCCTCGATTCGACGTACCCCGCTGGCGACCGCGCTCTCCGAGGTAATGAGGAAGGGTCCGATGGAACCGGTTGCCAGGAGATGGGTACCGCCACAAAATTCGATGTCCCATTCGGGAACCTCAACGACTCGAACGGTCCCGCCATATTTCTCGCCGAAGGGTGCGATGATCCCGGGTAATTTGCGGGCTTCTTCCAATGGCAAAACGCTTGTTATCACGGCTGCATCGCGCATGGCCTGGTGATTAACCAGCCGTTCAATTTCGGACACCTGTTCGGAGGTTACCGCTTCCGGGTTGCTGAAATCGAAACGCAGATAATCCGGTCCGACGTAACTGCCCTGCTGTGTTACGTGCTTACCGACGACGCGCTTCAGCGCGCCTTGAAGTAAATGCGTGGCGGTATGGTTGCGCATAATACTCAGTCGGCGTTCGACGTCGATCTCGGCGATAATCGAATCACCAACGTGCAGCTCGCCGAGTTCGACAACGCCATAGTGGACGAAAACGTCTTCGGCAGTCTTTTGCGTATCATTTACGCGGACAACGGCTTCGTCCGTGCGAATGGTACCGGTGTCGCCAACTTGCCCTCCGCTTTCGGCGTAGAAGGGGGAGGCTTCCAGCACGACGGCCACCTGGTCACCCACGCGCGCGCGTGCAACCGATTCGTCGCCTCGGAAAAGTGCCAGCACCTCCAGTTCCTCGGCGTAAGCAACAGGGTAGCCATCGGTCAGCTCATCATCGTCATAAGCTTCTTCGTGCTCTGCGAGAAATGCGTCGCGGTAGTTTCTTCCCTTCGCGTCTGTTTTATCCAGGCCCAGATCGCTGACCCGTGCTTCAGCCGACCCCAGCAGGTTTTCCTCATCTTCTTCGTCTGCTATCCAGTTTTCAAGCTCGGCTTCCATCTCATCCTCGTCCATTGGATAACCGAGAAAGATGGTTTTCCCGTGCTCGGCGGCAATTTCCTTCAATCGCTCGTAGATGCCCTCGAACTTCGCGCCCTTAGCCCCCTTGCGGCTTTCGACTTTGTGAGCTTCGACGTGCTGATGATAGCTTTCCAGTTCCGCGTCGACACCCCGATCCCTGGCAATCTCGAGAATATCGTCCAGGGGAAGCCCAAACGTCGCGGTGAGCTGAAAGATATCCGAGCCGCTGAGCGCAGCCAGTACTTTTTTGTCGTCCGGAATCGCGACCAGTGTGCTTGTTGGAAGTAGTGCGTCCAGGCGCTTTAGTGCGTCCCCGAGCGTATTACCGAAAGATTCTTCTTCCACGCGGATTACCCGCTTAACAATGCTTGCGCCTTCGCGGATTTCCGGGTATGCCGGGGCCATGGTGTCGATGACGGTGTCCACAATTTCGTACAGGAACGGTTGTTCCATTCCGGCTTTACGCGCATAGCGCGAGGCGCGGCGCAACAGCCTCCGCATTACATACCCGCGGCCTTCGTTGCTAGGAAGAATGCCTTCGCTTAGCACAAATGTCAAAGCGCGTACGTGGTCTGCGACCACATTGACTGCCTGCCGCAGCTCCTGGGGTGCAGCCTCGTAACTCTGGATGTGCATGAGTTGGCAGGCGCGCTCGACGATGGGGTACATCAGGTCCGTCTGGTAAAGAGTCTCTTTGTCCTGCTTCAGGCAGCACAGTCGCTCCAACCCCATCCCGGTATCAACGCCTCGATTTTTCAGCAGCGGCCGGCTGCCGTCTTTCTGCTGGTCGAACTGCGGAAATACACAGTTCCAGAATTCCAGGTATCGGCTGCCCGGGTCGTCATCATTCGTGGTGGCGTGCTGGAACGTCAGACCTTCGCCGTACTTTTCCCCACGATCGTAGTATAGCTCGCTGCAAGGCCCACATGCTCCGGTTTCTCCGGCAGGTCCCCAGAAGTTATCCTTCACTCCCAGGCGAACCATGCGTGAAGCAGGTAATCCGATTTCTTTCGTCCAGATGTCCCATGCTTCGTCGTCATCTTCGTAGACACTTGCGTAAATTCGATCCGCATTCAGTTGCACTGCTTTCGTGCTGAACTCCCAGGCCCAGAGCAATGCGTCACGCTTGAAGTAATCACCGAACGAGAAGTTGCCAAGCATTTCAAAGAAAGTATGGTGACGCAGGGTACGACCGACGTTTTCAAGATCGCTGCCTTTGCCGCCCGCGCGCATGCATTTCTGGACCGTACATGCACGCCGGTAGGGGAGCTCGCCGTAACCAGCATAAAGCGATTTAAACTGAACCATACCAGCGGTTGTAAATAACAGGCTTGGGTCGTCCGGTGGAACGAGGGGCGATGAAGCGACAGCCTTATGTTCTCGCTCGACAAAAAAATCGATGAATGCTTTGCGTATCTGATCTGATTTCATTTCAGCGTTTCACACACAAATGGACCGTGGTTTGTTCAAGCAGGATGTGTTACATCGTTTTACATGACGCTTTATCGACAAGTAGCCGTCTTCGCCGGCCTGATGGTTACGACTGTAACAATCGCCGTGCAATATTGAACGTGAACAACATAGCTGGTTCATGACTCGATGGATACCCCTGTAACGGAGCATATCCTGGAACCGCAGCAGCACGAGGTCAGTACTAGGCTCGACGTCTTCGTATCTGCCCGATTGCCACAGCTATCGCGCACACGAGTACAGAAGCTCATCGAGGCAGGTTACATTCGCGTGGGCGGCACGCTGCAGTCTTCCAGGTTCCAGATAAAGCCTGGTGATCAAGTCTCAGTGCACATCCCGGCTGCGACACCAGCAGTGCCGCAAGGGGAGACGATACCGCTCGATGTCATCTTCGAGGATGAGCATCTGCTGGTGGTCAACAAACCTGCCGGCCTGGTCGTGCATCCGGGTGCAGGCGCACGTGAAGGGACTTTGGTCAACGCGCTGCTGGGCCGCCCTGGAGCCGTTTCTTCGATCGGGGGTGTGGAACGCCCGGGAATTGTCCATCGCCTGGATAAGGATACCAGCGGACTCATGGTCATTGCGAAAACGGATGCGTGTCATCTGGCGCTCTCACGCGCGATTGCCGCACGAGAAGTGAAACGCATTTACCTGACCATTGCACTGAGAAGCTTTAAGACAAAAAGCGGTAGAATTGACGCACCGGTTGGACGTCATCCGACTCAGCGAACCCGAATGGCCGTTCATTCACATAAGGGAAGCAGACCGGCGGTAACACATTGGCGTGTGGTGGAGCCTTTCCACGGTATGGCCCTGGTCGAGTGCAGGCTGGAAACGGGGCGAACGCACCAGATACGGGTCCATCTAGCACATGAAAGCCATCCAGTACTGGGCGACGATACTTATGGCGGTACGGTTGGGCTTGCGCTGCAGCTTGCAAACCCCAGATCTGCTGCCTTACGTACAGAGCTGAAGTCGGTTGCCCGGCAAATGCTTCATGCTCGCCAACTTCAGTTTCAGCATCCAATTACGTCGAAAGTATTAGCCTTTGAAGCCGAACTTCCCCCGGATTTTGCCAGAATTCTTGAGGCACTACGACACGATGCGTCTGGTGCATAGGTTCGACGTAATCGTGCGCGCGTGGTGGTTTTTAGCAGTTGTGCTTTGGATGTTTTCGGGTGGGGCAGTCGCGCAGTCGCAAGCAACGAGTATGCGTACCGCAGCCCCTGTGACCTTGAGCGAAAGTTCGATCACGGTACAGCAAATCGTGGCCAGGCAAGAGGCCCATTATCGGACAATCAAAACGGCGAAAGGGACAGTTGTATGGCAGGAGCGTCAGCTCTCATCAGGCGCGCAGACTGGCGGCATTGCGCCGACGCGCTATATTTACTTCGCCCTGGGACCAGATCGAAGTGTCACACTGGTCCTGCCGCAAGATGAGGCGCGTAGCTATGCAGCCAATGGCGGACATCCCAATTGGAAAAAGGTTCTATCCGCCGCGCTGGTTGCAGGTGATTCTGTCCAGGTGATCAGTCATCCAACTTCCGGAACGCAGCCGGAGGTGCATGCCGTTCCGTTTAATCCGGCGGTTCATGAGAACAATCCGCTGGTGGCTTTTCATCCGCGTCAGCTTGCCGATGAGCGGGTTGCGTTGCGCGAGCTAGTGGCACTAAGCTCGAACATGCCGACCAAACCGCGTGTGTCGGAGTTCAGGCAGGGCGGAGCGAACCGCCTGCGAATTGATTTCCTTAACGCGAACGCTCCCGGCGAGACCCTGTACTATGTTATTAATCCGGATCGTGGCTATCTGCCCATCGAAATCGGGCGGCTTAGCCAGGGCAGGCTGCTCTCGCGGTCGTTAATCACCATTGGCAACACACCCGACAAAACATGGATCCCTGCGAGAAGGGAAACTGCCAGATTTGATACGGCGGGGCGGCAGGTTTCCACGGAATCCTGGTATTACGAGTATCTTTCTGTGAACGAAAAGCTGGAGCCGCAAACGCTGTCGTTGCTTTATTTCGGGCTTCCAAACGGCACTAAAGTTTTCGGATTGCCTGACCAATTACGAAAGAATGCAGCTGGTCCGACACCCGTTAGCCAAGCTGCGCAACGTTCGCCCGCTACCGGTGTTCCAGTTAAGGCTGCCACTCCGACACCGGGCGCACGACGGTATTATTGATCTCAGGTTCACCATTTTAATTCAACATGAAAGGTCGAGATTTGGCAGATCGTACTATTCGCGCAATCCCTGACAAAACGACGAACCGCTTTGCGATTCATGACGTCGACAGCGGGGAACTGCTTCACCTTTTTCAAAGCAACAGGGAAATTTCGAAGCTCACTCCAGCTCAGATGACGGAACAGGAGAATGAGGCGATCCGCGATTTCCTGGTCAACGGGCGCCATGATGATGCAGGAGACGACGAACCCGGCTGGTAGGATTATTGTGCTACCCTAATTTTCGCTTTGCGCTAAGCGAATTCATCCGCATGCTGCGGTGCCAATGAACGTTGTCATCTTCGGGGCTGGCCCCATGCCTTCAGAACCGCATTTTGCAGTTACCGCTCCTGGTTCACGAACCTGGCAGATTGTGCGCACCGTCGCCCAGGGCATGCGCCTCGTCAATGACATGGGCACTCCGCCACACATTACAATTCTCGGGCTCGAAGGGCAACCACGCACCACGGGCGAAGTCACCGTATCGGTGGAAATCCCGGTCGGCAAAGGCCCGGGTCTGCTGGGTACCTATATTCCGCTGACGCTTGAGCAGTTCCGCGACGCAGGTGTATCGGGGAGGGCGGGCGCTGTTGCAATGCCAGAAGAAGTTCATGCCGTGGTGGGAACTGCGAGCGTACAGCCGTACTCCAGTGCTTCTTCATTTGCGAACTTACGCAATGCGCCGTTGTGGATTGATGTGTTCGGGGATCCGCTTACCGAGATGCAGACACAAGCGGACCTGCACCGGGACGAAGAGGAAGCGAATGGCCAGCGCTGCGTTCACAGTTGGAAGCTGCTCCTGGATTCGCTGCTGCGCGGCGATGTATTCTCGGCGCTTTCTGAACGACAGCGCTTCGCGTTGCTCGGTGAGCTCGGGGCAGCAGGGCGGCTAAACCAGTTCACGGCGCGCGACAACATGGTCCATGCGATACCATTTGGGCTCTTCCCGGACGAAGTGCCGCATTTGTCCTCGACGGGCCGTAAGGGCGCGGGCGCCACTTTCACGGTTATGTGGTGCGGCAGTTTTAATACCTGGATGGACGTAGATGTGCTGCTAAACGGGTTTCTTCAAGCCAGTCATGGCAATCCACGACTCAGGCTGATGGTAGTCGGCGGCCGGATATCCGGATATAATGACGCCAGCTACGATCGTTTTGTGGAGGGAGTTCGGAAAGCCAACGCAGAAAGCATTGTACAGCTCATGGACTGGCAGCCGCTGGGAAGAATGCGAGAGCTATATGCCTCGTGCGACGTCGGTCTTTCCATCGACCGATTCAGCTATGAAGCCGTCCTGGGTAGTCGTACTCGTATTATCAATTTTCTCGCAGCGGGAAAACCCGTGATGAGCACGATTGTTACGGAGCTAACCGAAGACCTTGCAGACAAGGGATACGTGATGCCTCTAACGCCTGGCAGCTCAGACGAATTTGCAAAATCCATCGAGAACGCGGCTCTGCGTGCGACAGAGCTGGCTGAGCTCGGACAGGAAGGCCAGGCCTACGTCCTGGCTCGCTACGACGCGCGGCTTTTGGGGCAGGTGCTCTCCGATTGGATTTCCCATCCAGTCCGATCACCGGATCATGACGTGGCAAACGCTCCTAATCCATTGGTTCAGTATTGGGAGCGCGTACGCGCGCCGCTGGGAGATTGAGCGGTGTTCGGGAACAGCTTCTAAAAAAGTACTTCACATGCCCCATTCGGGTGAAAAGAAACACGGGCACTTACGCTCACAATTAGGATTTTTATGCCCGATTCGGAATTAAAGCAACGTATTGAAGAACAGGTAAATGCTCGCCGCGACGAGATAGTAGCTTCACTCGTAAGCCTTCTTAAGTTCAGGACGATCAGCGGTGCGCCGGATGAACCGGGACAGAAAACGTACAAGAATGAGATTGGCAAGTGCCTTAAGCACCTGGAGGCCGAAAGCCAGCGGCTGGGACTGGAGTGGCGCAACCATGATAACGTTGTGGCTTTGGCAGAGGTAAAGGCCGGCGAAAATTTTATAGGACTTCCGGTTCACATTGATGTGGTACCGCCCGGTGACGGATGGAGCCATGGCGCATTTGAGGGAGCCATCGTTGATGGTGTCATCTATGGCCGCGGTTGCCAGGATGACAAGGGTCCTGTCGTCCAGATGCTTTATGCCGCATCGCTGCTCAAGGAACTCGGGATCGATCTCAAACGTGGAGCGCGCGTGGTGATTGGCACGACCGAGGAATTCGGCGAGTGGTATGACATTAAGAAGTACTTCGAGCTGGAGGCCGCTCCGGATCTCTCCATTGTGTCAGATGCCGGATTTCCGATCATAAACGGCGAGAAAGGGATGATGAACCTGAAGATGTCCGCGAGCATTGCGCGCGACGAGGAGCCAAATGTCGGGGGTTTCCGGTTCTTGAGTGCAATGGGAGGGGAGCGGGCGAACATAGTGCCGCCCAAAGCGGAGCTCATCTTTGAAGGTGATCCCGATTCGGATGCCGCACAGTTACAGCGCGAGTTGGAGCGTTTCCTCGAAAAGCACCCCGAGGCAAAAGCGGAAATGTCGGCACGCGCCAGCAATCAAAGCATTTTATTCCATGGCAAAGGCGCGCACGGCAGCACTCCTCAGGAGGGACATAACGCAGCTCTCGATATGTTGCTGTTCATGACCCAGAGCGGCTTTGTTTCTGATGATGAGGCGGACATGGCTCAATTCCTTCTCGATTGCGGGGGCGACCTGGAAGGGGGGAAGTTGGACATTGCGCATAAACATGACTTCATTGGCCCGACTACCGTGAACCTGGGTATTTTGAACTGGAACGCAGGTGAGGTGCAGGCAACGTTTAACATTCGTAATTCGATGGGACTCTCAGTCGCAGATGCGATCAGCCGCGCCTCGAAGGTGTTTGAGGATTTTGGCGAAGAGACCGGGTTTGAAGTTTCAGCCGAGACCGTCAGTAAAACGATGGAGCCGATCTACGTCGATCCGAACGAGCATCCGGAGTTTATTGCCGTGTTGAAAGAGGCATACACAACCTTCACGGGCAGAGAGGCAACTTTGCACGCGATCGGGGGAACTACATACGCGAAAGTGTTTCCGAATGCGGTGTGTTTCGGTCCGGTGGATCTGGCCGAAGAGAAAGAACTGGCGCACCAGGCTGACGAGCGCATCTCGATCGAGCACCTGTTGCGAAACGTGAAGATATATACGTACGCAATTGCCAGGCTCTGCGCTGCCTGACGTTCAAAGGCTGGCACTGAGAGAAACGTCTCGTGCCGCCTTGTGGAAGGCAATGGCTCGGAACCGCAGTGCCTATCTTTTCATTTCTCCATTCTTTATTGTTTTTTCCGCGTTCATGCTCCTGCCGATTTGCTTCTCGTTCTATCTCAGCTTCCAGAGATGGAACGGTATCATGGCGCCAAGTTTTGTCGGGCCGAGGCATTATATCCAGGCGTTCACAGATCCGGGGCTGCTCAATGCACTGAAAAACACGACCATCTTCACGGTGCTCACCGTTTGCATTTCGACAGCCGCGGGCCTGGGGCTTGCGTTGTTTTTAAATTCCGTACGCGTGCTGAAGCGATTCTTTCGCGGCGTGTTCTTTGTTCCGGCCATTGTCTCGCTGGTCGTCGTTTCCCTGGTCTGGAAATTGATCCTGAACAGTGAACTCGGACTGCTGCACGAACTACTCGGCATGCTCGGACGTGGATTGCAGCCGTACCTGGGCTATGTGCCGGCCTGGACGCTGCGCAAATACCAGTTTCTCGATCATCCGAATCCGGTCATTCCGTTACTTACAATGACGCTGGTGAACGTTTGGGCGGTTGTTGGATTCAATACCGTCATCTACCTGGCGGGACTGCAGGGAGTACCATCTCACCTTTATGAAGTGGCGCGGATCGATGGCGCTACAAAACTGCAGGGCTTCCGCTATATCACGCTCCCGCTGCTGCGACCGACTACGTTCTTCGTGGTTCTAATTTCGACAATTGATGCGCTTCAAGTTTTCGTGTTGCCTAATGTAATGAAGCGCGACTCGGAAGCGACTATGACCGTAGTGTATTATCTTTACCGCAATGCGTTTGAGTTCTACAAGATGGGCTACGCCTCGGCGATTGCCTATTTATTGTTCGGCATTACGGTTGTACTCGGTGCCATATTGCGCGCGACTTTGGGACGACATCATGAGTCGTCGGCGGTCGAGTAGCGGAACCACCTTCGCTAAGCACTGTTTCCATTTCCGCCGGCCAGGTGAAAAACCAGGTTGTGGCAGCCATTGCCGTAGAAAATCGTAAGGTTTCCATAAACACCAGCAAAGTAAAACGGCAAATCTGCGCTGCCGTGCTGGTCAAGCGAGGTACGATGTTCCGGCGCTAGAAACTGCTCCGCGAGTTTCTGCGTTACTGTCCAGTCGAGTGGCTCTGGCCGGAGGGGAGGGGCAAGCTTGCCGGCCACACGTACCACTGGCGGCTGTCCGGCCATCAGCAAAAGGGTCTGGGCACCGGCCCGGCTAGCCTGTCGCAGCGCGGTTTCTAAGTCAAACGTGGGATCCTGCGGCAGTCCGATTCCTCCACAAGCAATAAGGACACGGGAGTCGCGCTGGCATCGAGGCTAATCGAGTTTACGATCAGCCTGATGTTTACGCCTCACATTCCCGGTGGCGGTCGCCGATCCGGAAATGCAGTGGCGGAATGTGGCTTGTTTGAGCCCCGACCCAACCGCGCTCCCGCGCCAAACCATGTGCAACTTTTATCAATTAATAACACACTTGCAAACTAGGGAAATTCTTAACGTCGGCCTATGGCACGTGCAAGATAAAGAAATACGTACACCAGCAGTGTGGCCCCCACCAACTGCAGAGCGCTGAAGGCATATTCATGCCGAAACAACCTGGTAGTAAAGTTGAGCGTGAGGAGGAAAAGTGGCACAAGAATGTATGCGTAGGCCGGGCTCCACCGCCGCACGCCGGCAATGCGCAATACTGAGGTGGCGAGCACCGTGGCAGACAGTAGAATCACAATGCCGGTTAAGAGCGATCCACTACTGGAAAACATGAGAACAAAAATGGTGAGTAGCAGGCATCCGCAGCCGGAACAGCATGGTAGTCCTTCACTCTGGTAAACGACTGGCTGATTGAAGGCCCGATGCTTAGCTGACACCGGCTCAGCTTCGACGTATTCCACATGTTCGACTTCGAAAGGTTCCTGGCTCATTAATAGCGGTTTACGCCCCGATGAGGGCGGGTCAACCAAGCTTTGTGAACCTTCACGCAACACTTGCTTTCGCTGCTGGAAGCGTTTGAAATGTGGCTAATATTGGCCTGAATTGCAAGATGGCTGGGAAGTGGAATGCCGAAACTACTTTTGATCGAAGACGGAAAAGCCCAGGAAATCCAGATGGGGCAGGAGTTGACGGTCGGTCGCGCCTATTCGAATCTTCTGCGACTCGAGGGTGAAGAGATATCGCGCGTTCACGCGATTATCTATCGGCGTGGAGAGGATTTTGTGCTTCGCGATCTGGACAGCAAAAATGGGGTGCTGCTAAACGGTCAGAAGGTTATGAATGCCATTCTTGGAGCGGGCGACCAGGTGCAGGTTGGCAATCATTTACTGTTGTTCGATCCACCGATGGACTACGATATGGACGGGTTCCTGAAGTCCCACGATGCCTCACTGGAAGCCGAGATTCACACAACGCAATCGACGGACCTGGAAGCCAGTTACGTCTTCAATCGCGGAGCGCAGAACCTGGGGAACGGCAGCGAACCAAGGAAGGCTGCGCCGCCCGCGCAAGAGCCCGAAGTATTCTTCAACCTGGCGGAACTGGAGGCTGAAATGGAACAGCTTTCCGCTGCGCCGAATGCGCCTGTAGCAAGTGTACTTTTGCGGCTGCAAAAAACCATTACACAAGAAGCCGCGGCTGAGGGCCTGGATGGTGAAACCAGGGGACTGGCGCAGCGTCTGCTTTCAGCTCTCATCCGGGCGATGGATGCCGACCGCGGTGTAGTCGTCTATAAGGACGACTCGGAAGGCGGCCTGACGCTGGCGGCAATCGTGCCCGGTGACCGGGACGTCGCAGTGAATCGCGTTGTGCTCCGCAGCACGTTGCGTGAGGGCAAAGCTATCTTGTGCAATGACGCTCAACGTGACAGCCGTTTCAGCAGCACAGAGACTGTCAAAAAAGACCGGATCTCCAGCCTGATGGCCTATCCCATTTCGAGGCAGAACCAGGTTCAGGGGCTTGTATACATCGACACGGTTGATAATCCCGGTGCATTCCGTCGCGAGCAGTTGCATGTTCTTGCGTTTGTTGCAAGTCTGCTCTCCCTTACAACGAGTTTGGCGTCGTGCCCTGTTCGTGCGTAAGGCACTAATGTAGAATTGCATGCCAAGCCTATTCGCGCCTTCCCTTAGAACGGCTGCCGTTGTAAGTACCGGAACAGAAATTCTCCAGGGACTCTACCCCGATTCGAATGCATGGTACCTATCGCAACAACTTACTTCCATTGGCGTTCGCGTCGTTGCGATACTTACGGGGCCGGACGACGAGACTATTCTCCATCAAATCCTGGAACATGCGCAAAAACTCGCAGATATCGTAATAATTACAGGCGGGCTTGGGCCGACCGAAGACGACGTTAACCGGTTCGTGTTAGCGCGGCTGTGGAATGTTACGTTGAAGAAAGATGCGCTGGCAGTGGCGATGATGCGACAGCGGTTTGAGGTACGTGGCCAAGGTGAAATGCCTGAAAGCAATGAAGTGCAGGCACTTGTGCCAGATATGAGTGAGGTTTTCTATAACGAATGGGGTACGGCACCGGGCTTCTATATACCGCCGACAACAGTATATCCTGCGCTAATGGCGTTGCCGGGTCCTCCCAAAGAAATGCAGCCGATGTTCGAACAGAATGGGCTCCCGTTGCTGCGGCGATTTGTTGCTGGAAAGGTGTTTTTACGCACTCGCACTTTACACACGTACGGTTCATCGGAATCGTCGGTAAACGACCGATGCAGGGATTTGTTTCATGCGGATCCGCATGTGGGAATGACAATTCTTGCAAAGCCATATGGAGTGGATCTGCGGATTAGCGCGTCTGCGGATTCCGAGGTGCAGGTAGATGCGCTTCTACAGAGTTTCGAGCAGAACATCCGGCAGAGAGTGGACGCCTCCGAAATCTACGGCGTTGATGATGAAACCATGCAGAGTGCCGTGGCGGCACTCCTGGTGAAAAACGGGATCACGATTGCAGCTGCAGAGTCCTGCACTGGTGGGTTGATAGCAAAGCTGCTGACTGATATTCCTGGCAGCTCGGCCTATCTTCGGCAGAGCCACATAGTTTACGCGGATGAGGCAAAAATCTCTGTGGTGGGAGTACAGCCACAGACCCTCGAGCAATTTGGAGCGGTGAGTGAACAGGTGGCGACTGAGTTGGCCGACGGAGTTCGGCGGTTAGCGGGCAGTAGTATTGGGATCGGCGTCACCGGGATTGCCGGGCCTTCGGGTGGAACATTAGACAAGCCAGTCGGACTGACCTACATTGCGCTCTCGGATGCAGCTGGCTCTTTGGTGCGCAAGTACCAGTTCCCTGGTGATCGCGAGCTTAACCGCGTATCAGCCGCACAATCCGCATTTTTGCTTCTGCGAAACCGGCTTCTAACTCTTAGCGCTTCTTAATAGACCGTATCGAGATCGTTATCTTCTTCCGGCAAAGTTGCTTCAGCTACTTTGCCGAAGGGCATCCCTTCCGGCGCTATTTTTCTAAACAGCGCGTCCAGTGCATATTTCAGATCGCGCGCGGACTGGAATCGATCCGCGGGATTCTTTTCGAGGCATTTCATGATGATGTCACTCAGTTCTGCCGGTACCGCATCGTTGTGCTCCCTGGGCGGGCTTGGTGGCATGTTTACCTGCTGGTAAGCAATATCGCCACTGATGAACGGAGGCATTCCCAAAAGCCATTCATACAAAATAATCCCGGCGGAGTAAAGATCCGCGCGCCCGTCAAGCTTACCACCCTGGACCTGTTCAGGTGCCATATAACGAGGTGTACCGATCACCGCGCCGGTGGGAGTAAACGTCGCCTCTTCAATGTGCACGATGCCAAAGTCCGTAATTTTCGCGACGTGATCTTTCCCTACCAGGATGTTGTCGGGTTTAATATCGCGGTGAATGATGCCCTTGGAGTGAGTCACGTGAAGTGCGTCGCAAATCTGCGATGTATAATACAACGCCTCTTTGATACGCTCCTGGAAACTTCGTGAGGGATTGACGAAATACTCCTCAAATAACTCGCGCAGGGAAGGCCCTTCCACATATTCCATGCTGATGTAGCTCTGGTGTGTTTGCTGATTAATGTTATAATCGTAAATGTTAACAATGTTGCGGTGGTTAAGTGTCGCTGCAATGCGGGCCTCACGAAAGAATCGCTCAATAGCTTTGCTGGAATTTGCCAGGCCTTCGCGTAAAATCTTCATCGCGACAGCCTTCCCGAGCTTGTTGTCTATGACCTTATGGACAACCCCCATGCCGCCGCTTCCGATTTTCTCAACATACTTATAGCGGCCAATCGCCATGTCTCCAATCAGATCGCGCATCTTGGCATCGATACCAAGCTGATTCGTGCCTTCTGAAAACTGCGTGCGGAGCATTGCGATTCGCTCGGTCACATCACGGTAGGAATCGTCGACGTCCGCAATCGTGCGCAGGAGCGACAATGCTTCGGCCAAACGCTTTCGATCAACCATGATCAGGTGCAGGTCGTAGAGATTTTCGAGATCCATTTCTGAGACCGGCATCGCCTGGAATGCTTCCACGGCCGGGGTAAAGCTGCGACGCTTCATATAAGCGACTGCAAGACACCTGGTCGCTTCAACGTTTGTCTCAGGAAATTGCGAAGCATGTTTATACTCGGCTATAGCGCTGTCGATCTGCTCACATGCCAGGTACAGATCACCGCTGCGCAGGCGTAACTCGGGTAGATTTGGGTTTCTCTCAAGAATCGCATCGTACACGATACGCAACTTGTCGCGCGCGATCGGGTCATCCTGTCGGCGTTCCAGGATTAAATCGTAAAATTGAGAAGCGCGGTAGAAATCCTGCTTGTTCAGATAATACTGTGCAATAAAATGCAGATCGTCGAGATGATCCTGTTTTACGAGGGGGAGCAACTCGACAATCTTTGCCAGCACGAAGGCGTCCTCTTTGTAGCCCAGCCGCAACACCTTGGTATAGTTAGCGAGTGCCAGATCGTATCGCCGGTTTGAAAAATTGAGTTCCGCCACCGCCAGTTCGGTGTGGATTTCCATTTCCTTTTCGCGGAGCGCCTTGGCCTCCTTGATTACAAGGTCGTTGTCGTTAATAAACTGCAGCAGGTAGACGGCAGTGTCGAGTTCCCCGATTTTCTCCAACTCGACCGTGATGCGGTTGAGAAGCTGCTTGTTCTCCTCGTCCACCGGTATCTTGGACAGGTAGTCAAATGCCCGGCGGTAATCCTGCATTTCGATCAGCAGCCCGGCTATGCGTTTTACGAGCGCATAATTCTGGTTAACCGGAAACCTGACCCTTTCAAATGCCCGTAGCGCGGCACTTGTGTCTCCAATGAGCAGGTGCATCTCGGTGATATCCATGATGAGCTGGTTCTGGGCATTGATGTTGGATTCAGTGTCGGCTGCCTGCTCCAGCAACTCGGTCAGCGCGTGCACGATTTCAGGATCCTGAAAACCGTTCGCGACCACTCCGCGATACAAGTGCATAGCCTGTTCCGTAAGGCCCAGGTTCCGATATAGTTTGGCGAAATACGCCTTCTCTGATGGCTGAAAAGTATGCAGCCTGCTTGCAAGTTCATAGCTCCGCACAATCAGGCGCTGATCAGGAAAGCCGTGCTTCACCGCATTCTCGTAAGCACCAATGGCAAACAGGATATTTCCGCGCATAAGGTGCAGGTCTCCAAGAGCGAAAAACAGGTCTGGAGAGTTTGGGATATCTTTCAGGTAGTCCTGCATGAGCACGATAACGCCGGAAAGACCTTCCTGGTCTATCAGTTCCGGGTCTGCTGCCTCCACTGTGAATCGCCGCAACTGCCGAAGGAAAACGCACAGGTTCAATGCACTTGCGTAGCGTGGCTCCCGCGGCGCAGCCATGGCTGCTTTCTCGTAAATTGTTTGAGTTCTGGCGCTCAGCAGTCCCCGGGAGTAGTACCCGTCCGCAAGGTCCTTTAAGAGCCCAATATCGAGGGGATTATCGGCAAAACGCTCTTCAAGGTCTGCAAGGTCGAGTGTGGGCGTAGTGGTAGACATCTTTACATGTCATACAACCTTCAGCATTGGCTTTAATGCAAACTCATTCCGCACCCTGGACCGGGTCACGACGATGCACATGTACAATCAGGCGGACGCCAGGGGATAAGTCAGTGTGAACCGGCTGCCTTCTCCCGCCCGAGATTCAACCTTGATACGTCCGCCGGTGGCATTCAGGAGTATTTTGACTACGGAAAGGCCAATCCCCATGCCGCCGTACACGCGCTCGAGTCGAAAATCCACCTGGTAAAAATGGTCAAATATCCGCTGTAGATTTTCTTCGCGAATGCCGATACCACTATCGGCGATGACAATGTCGACATCGGTTCCCTGCTGCTGGAACTCAACGGTGACACGGCCCGGGGAGCTGGAAAACTTCAGAGCATTATCGAGCAGGTGAAACAGGATGCGCTCCAGGGCTGTCTCGTCGGCTATGATCAGCGGTACGCGGTCACGGATCACTGGCTCCACTTTTATCTGGCTGTTGCCCCGGCGCGTTTCGGCCTTGGGTGCCACCTTCAGGACGGCTGAAAGCGGGTCAATCGGGTGGACGGAGACATTCACCATCCCGCCTGCCTCAACTTCAGCTATTTCCAGCAGGTCGTTTACCATACTTTGCAAATTATTGGAGTGCTGGGACACGCGCCTTAACAAATCCAGCTGAGCCGGCACCATCTCGCCAACCTTGCCCTCGCTCAGCAAATGCACGAAACCGATGATTGAAGTCAAAGGTGTGCGTAGTTCGTGCGATACGATCGACAAAAAATTTGTTTTAAGCCGGTCTACTTCACGCAGACGTTCGGTTGTTTCTGTCAGTTCTGCAACAAGCTCCACATTGTCGAGAGTTACAGAAGCATGATTGAGCAGCCACTGAAAGTAGACGACGGATTCGGCTTCGGCGGGGCTGTTCTCGTACATCCTGTCCGCAACGATGACCGCGTGCAGACCACGCTTTGTAATGAGTCGCCCGGCAATAAATGGTTCGGTGAATAGCGACTCGAGGCCGGCAACATTAACTTCGCCCGGCACAAAGAGAGTTGCCTGTGTCGCAGCGGAGGCCAGCTCGAGCACGTGGTCGCCCGATAGCGCGTCACGTTTCCAGGTCAGCTCACTAAATTTTGCATTCAGGCTGGTGCCCTGGTCCTGCCCTTGCAGAAGACCTATCCAGACTGCATGATAGCGCAAATCATCCAGCCTCTGCAAGACGCCAGGTTCGGGTGAATCGCGCTGCATTTCCTGAAGCAACTCCTGCAACCTTAGCTCTTCCTCCAGCAGCTCCGCGCGCAGCCGATTGTGTTCTTCCTGGCTGGAAGGCCCGAGGGCCAATCGTCCGTTGAAGCTGCGAGATCGCTCATCATATCGTATGATAAATGCGCGAGAAAAGCCAAACGTGTTTGGCCCCAGCAGCAGACTCGCCATGATGATATAGAAATCGTCCAGCTTTGAAGCTGAGCCCAGGGCAGTGTGAATCTGCTCAAGCAGGTAAAGCTCCTGCATGTGCCGGCCAGACGGCAGCCGTAAAGGGATAGACGTCACTTCTGGCGGATCTTCATCAGCTCGACCGTAGTCCCGCCGCCGGGAGCGCAATGGACATCCACACGGTCCATAAACTTTTCCATCAGGAGAAATCCGAGCCCGCGAAAACGTTCGCGCGTATTATCCGCATAGTCCTCAACCGACTTCAGGGGCGAAGGATATTTCGGCACATTGCCATCGCCGTGGTCCACGATTCGGACCACCATCTGTTCCCCGGAGTAGCGGATCTCTACCAACAGATCATTCATCTTCGGACCTGCTGGCCGCTTATTGCTGTAGGCATGCTCAACCACATTGGCACAGGCCTCATCCACGCAAATCTCGATTTCTGCCACCTGCGGCTCCGGGAAACACAGATGGCGCGCGACCGTGCACACGAACTCGCGCAATAGCCCCAGCATCGATCCATCCAGACGGCAACGCAGCTCAATCTGCGGCTGCTCTAGTGTGTTGAAATTACCCTGAGGATCTGACATTCGGATGAGGCTTCCTAGTGTGGGCTACCGTTAATTCGCATTCGGTTCTGTGTGCCGAAGTGAGCTAATCTTCCGAGCTCAAACTGGAAAGGAACTTTGATTCGGCACACTAGGACGAGCTCGCTTTCATTTTTTCAAGTGCTTCAGACTGTTCATGGGCGATCTTAAATATTTTAGTGAACCCTAGTCCATCGAGGATGGTGTAAACTTTAGGCGTGGGGCTCAGAAGCACCAGGTCGCCTCCGCCCTGTCCCAGTTTTCTGGCCAGTCCCATCATGGCGCCGATTCCCGCGCTCGAAATATAGCTCAACCCGCTGATGTCCAGAATGACCCGCTTGTGGCCGGCGTCGACCGTTGTGTTTACGGCTTTTTCGAATTCGATTACCGTATGCGCATCGATGTAGCCGCGCAGGTCGAATTGCACAATAGCAGCGTCGCCGTCTATATCATGACTTTCGAAGGTGAAAGCTTTCATCGTACCGCCTTTAAGCGCCTGCCGACTGCTGCAGTGCAGGCGCCGGCAAATTCGTGCTTACTTCTCCGCGATCAACTACTCGAAATACTACCATCGTAATATCATCGTGCTGAGGATGCCCTTTGGTAAAGCTACCTATATCGGTCAGTGTGTTTTCAATAATTTCCTGCGGTGTTTTCGTGTGATTCGCCGCAATAAGTCCGAAGAACCGCTGCTGCCCGTACTCATTTTCCGCATCGTCCATTGCTTCAACGACACCATCCGTGTACATAATAGCAATATCGCCGGATTCCAAGGGTAAAACAGCCTCCTCCAGCATTCCAAACATGTCGGCTGACACCAGGCCCATGGCGATACCGTCTGGGGAGGAGAGGCGCACCGGACCCTCCACCGCTTTTGTGGTAACCAGCGGCTCGTGACCCGCGCGTGCAAATCGGAACGTTCTTTCCCTGGTGTCGAGAATTCCATAGGTCATCGTGACAAAGACGTTTTCCTTGGTATCAGCGTACACTCGTTCGTTGACCTTAACCATGACCTCGCGAGGGGAGAGATTGTCCTGCGCCATCGCTCGCATTGTACAGCGCACCACCGCCATAATTAAAGCGCCGGGAATTCCTTTGCCCGAAACGTCCGCTATAACGATCCCTAAGTATCGCTCGTTGTCATCGACCCAGAAGAAGTCGTAGTAGTCTCCGCCCACTTCCAGTGCGGGAGCGGAAAATGCCGCGATCTGGTAGCCTGGAGGTTGCGGGCAACTTGCCGGCAGCAGCATTCGCTGGAAATCATGCGCGACACGAAGCTCCTGCTCGATCCGTTGCTTTTCGGCAAGCTCGCTGTAGAGCTTCACCATCTCGACAGTGGATGCAGCCTGGTCGGCCAACGAAGCCAGCAGGTCCATCTCCTCGTCCGTAAACACACCAATGCCACGTTTGTTGACGACAGCGAGGACGCCGAGGATGCGCCCTCGTGCCTTGAGTGGCGCTACCATGATTGTCCGGATGGAGAGGCCGTCCGTGCCGGAATTTGGTACCCGCGGATCAGTGGTGGCATCGCGAATCAGTATCGGTTCACCCTTTTCGGCGACCTCGCCGATCACACCCTGCCCCAGCGGGATCCGCTCCCTTTTTACTCGCTCGCTCAGGTACTTCTGTTTTGTCAGGACGTAATTGGTCGTTTGCATCAGCGGCGGGAACATCCCGTGTACCACGCGTGCGCTGAGGTGATTGTCATGCGGGTCCAACAGGAACGCTCCGCCTGCCTCCGCCTCAGTAAGGTCGACCACAAATTCCGTGATGATTTTCAGCGTGGGCTCAAGCGCCAGGTTTTCTTTTGTGAGGCGATCGCCGAGGTTATTGAGGAACATAAACACCGCTTTGCGCTCGCGGTAGTTCTTCTCGACCTGGGTAATCAGTTCACGCTCACGATTGCGCACACGAACAAGCCAGACCACCAGCGCGGTGATAATAGCCAAGTAAACAAATGCGGCGTATTGGGCCATTCGTCAGAAACCTACTTCAGCTGTAACTCGTACACGCGTCCCGCAATGAAAAACCTACATCGTTTGTCCGGCGAATCGTGCTTACTTCAGCGTTCGAATTCTGCCGGCGCCCCACTGCTCAAGGAATGCAGCGGCAAGGTACGTATAACCGCCGATGCCCGGATGTACACCGTCTACTATCACCAGGAGCGGTGGCGATTGCGCGCGTCCGGCTCGTAACGCCTTCAGCATTGGATTATACAAATCCACCACAGGCAGACCCCGAGCCTTGCCAACTTCGTGAATAAATCCGCTGTAATGCGAAAGCACATCGTTAAATCCTGCCTGGTCGAAACCAAGGGCTTCTGGCAGTAACACGGGGTCGATCACGGTTGTTGTGCAAAGCACCAGCCGCGCGGCCGGTAATTTCTGGTTCAGCAGATCAAGGAGGTGCGGATAGTTCACCTGGAAACTTGCGTAGCGTTGCTGAGTTTCGGGCAGCTCCCATGGCGAGCGGTACAGGGCATCATTTATGCCGAAGAAAACGACGACCACCGTGGGATTAAAAGGCACCAGGTCCGAATCGATGCGAGCTGCTCCATCGACGCTGCTGTTGCTGTCTACGCCGAATTGCGCAAAGGTCAATCCAAGCTCAGGTTGATGCAGACGATAGTGATGCTCAATAATCGTGGGGTAAACATTGGCTCTCGTGAGGCTGTCCCCGAAAAAAGCAATACGGTCTCCAGCCCTTGGCTTGAATTTGCCAAACTTGAAACTGCGCAGTGCAGACGCATTCTCCGTCGCTCCCACAGCGGCTTCGAATTCTTTCGCTCCTGAAACACTGCTGAAAAGTAAGCTCAATCCGGCAAATAGCAGACCCGTATAGCGTGTCACTTGCACCAAAACAGATGATCTAAATATCATAACAGAGTTATAGCGCAAACCGCGGTAAACATGCGCGTTAAATTCGGGAATTTTGAGTTCTCTATTACGGTTGCGCGCTGGTGTGGTCTACCGCTAGTTCGTAATTAGTTCTGTGTGCCGAATCGAGGGTACGTTTGCCCATCGCCTGGTTATGAACTACTGATTCGGCACACTGGTGTGGTGTCCCCAGATTCGTTACATATTTTCGCTTTCTGGCGCCCCTTCAGGGCGCGAAACATGGGGTGCTGTAACCCAGGGCTGCATCGGCCACAAAAAGCCGTGGCCTCCTTACCCTGGGCTATGTTCCCCTGCACCTTTGGTGCAAAAAGATTCCGCCTGAATTCTGCGGCGGAGTTCAGGGACAGCACACTGGTGCATCTGCAGTTTTAGCCACTGCGAACGAACATGTTCAGTACCTGCCACGAACCTCGCAAACGGTTACGCAGAAGTATACTACCTGGCTTAAAGAGGAGAGCGGCACCTAAAGCAATAATGCGTAGAATCATGTCGAGCGTTATTGCAATGGTCACACCAGCTCTCCGCCATCGCGGATAGTGTTGTCGCAGAAAAGTTTTCATGCCCACGAAAAGTTGGATCATTGCCAAGTGCCGCGTTTCAGCAACAGGGTCGCCTTGTGTATGCGTAACCTCTACTATGTGATCGTAGAGTACCGGCTTCCCCAGTTCCCACGAACGAAAACATAGATCTGTATCTTCTGCATACAGAAAGTAGGATGGCGCGAAGCCGCCGAGCGCCCGCCACGTCTCGCGATCCAGCAGAAGGGCTGCACCCATTACCCAATCCACTCTGTGATAGTCGCGGAGAGTTGTGTTTGAGCGAGGCATTGTTGCCGCGCGTGTTTTTTTCCAATGCTTCAGCAGGCCAGCCATCATGGAATGATTAACCCAGTATGATGCAAAACCGGGAAAGTTATACGATGATCTTTGCACTCCGCCGTTCTCATTTACCAGCACAGGTGCGAGAATTCCACCATTCGGCAGCAGTTGTCGGTACCGCTCCACCCAGTGCTCCAGCATCCCGGCGCGAAGCAGCGTATCCGGGTTCAGGATGCAGATGAAGCTTGAAGCGTCGCTCGCCTCCGCTGCGCCGCGGTTACATGCCATGCCATAGCCAATGTTTTGCTCACTACGGATAAGCTGCGTGCCTTCCAACTGCAGATTGCGCCAGTCTTCCATCGGTGAGGCATTATCGACAATGATGATCTCTTGCGGCTGCGACTGGTTTCGCAGTGAATCGACGCACCGTCTCAAGTAAGTACTCGTCTCATAGTTTACGATGACCATGGTGACGACAGGCGGATCGGTCACCGGGCAGGCCTAGTGAGGTTTACCATTAGTTCGTTGGCAGGTTCTGTGTGCCGAACGAGGGCAGAATCATATCGATACGTGGATACGAACTTCTGGTTCGGCACACTAGGGTGCAGCCGAGCGGGTCTGCCCGTTAAAAATGATCGGGCAAACGGCAGTATCGTCGATATACTTCGTCAGCCCCTCCCTTGCATCGCCGATTGGAAGGCTCTTTTCAGTGCGCATGTGAATCGCGAATGCCATGCGTGGAGAATGGGAGAGGTTTGCGCCGCTGCCATGCCATGTAAGGTCGTCATGAAGGCTGAAGCCGCCAGGAGGGAGAACGGCGGGTATTTCCTCCCAGTTTTCTCCAGGTGGGACAGAGATCGAAGACTTGATTTGCTGAAGATCCTGGCCGTGAAAGTCGCTGCCCGGGAGAAAGCCCCACCTGTGCGAGCCACGCACGAAAATCATTGGCCCCGCTTCTATTGTGACATCGCTGAGGGCAACCCAGGCGGTGAATAGCTCCGAGCCTTCTTCCCAGCGCTGCCAGTAGTTACGATCCTGGTGCCATCCGATATTGGTGCCCCCGGCAGTCGCCTGGCGTGAAGGCGGTTTAAACAGTAACTGCACCCACCACACCTGTACCCACTGGGCGCCCGTGGCCTCGGCGGCAATCTGCCCGAGCAAGGGATGGCTTACCAGTTCGAGGACGGCGCGGCTCGCGAATTGGGGCTGTTCGATTTTGCACAAGACGTCCTCGGAGTCGCCGGGATTCCAGCCTGACTCCTCGGGCGGGCGACCGGTGTCGTACTCACCGCGGCGAATCGCCATCATTCCAGCAGTGGAGCGGCGGATAAGTTCTGCCGGCAGGCGCTGCGCGACATTGAGGTAGAATCCCTGCGCATCGTATTGTTGCTTTATTGAGGCCATGGCCTGTCGTTTTTACAGGCGCGCGCCAAAACGCAATAGCGGAATGGAGTTCAAATGTCAGGTACTTCCGCCAGCTTCTCAGATTGCGAAGGCTCCCGTGGAAGTAGAATTGTGAGAAGTAGCCTCTAGCTATTTTCTCGGACATAGCAGCAGCAGAAAGAACCGAGTCATCTTGGGACTGGACCTGTGCGTCTAAAGTATGGGCTTCATTCTCCACGAACCAATGAGGATCTGCAAAACATAATGGCCGAATTTAAACAACTGACCGACAGCATCATCGCCAATGTTGAGAAAGTAATTGTAGGGAAACGTCCACAGGTAGCCACCGTACTGGCTGCGTTGCTTGCGCGCGGACATGTGCTGTTGGAGGACGTGCCCGGCGTGGCTAAAACAATGCTCGCACGCGCGATAGCGGCGAGCCTTGGTTGCCAGTTCAAACGCGTTCAGTGCACGCCTGATTTATTGCCTGCGGATGTGACCGGCGTATCTGTCTTCAACCAGAAACAACAGGACTTCGAGTTTCTACCAGGCCCTGTGTTTACTAACATCCTGTTGGCTGACGAAATCAACCGCGCTACTCCACGCACGCAATCGGCACTGCTTGAGGCGATGGAAGAACGGCAGATCTCGGTGGACGGCACCACTTATCCGCTACCGAGCCCGTTTCTCGTTGTGGCGACCCAAAATCCGGTGGAGCAGGAGGGAACGTTCCCGCTTCCGGAGGCGCAGCTTGATCGTTTTCTTATCCGCATTTCGCTGGGTTACCCGGGCTTTAGCGAGGAAGGGGATATGCTTGACCGACTTGCCAGCGGCCATGGCACACACCCAGTCGACACATTGCAACCCGTGGTAGATGGCGCGGCAATCCTTCAGATGCAACGGGCGGTAACTGATGTGTTTGTCCATCCACAGGTGAGAGACTACATTCTCCAACTGGTGCAGGCCACGCGCGACAATATGAAACTGGCGCTTGGTGGAAGCCCACGCGCCTCGATTGCATTATATCGAGCATCGCAGGCCATGGCGGCCCTCGACGGGCGCGCTTATATCATACCGGACGACGTCAAGCAGCTGGCAATCCCTGTTCTTTCGCACCGGCTGATTCTTAAACCGGAGTATCGCCTGCGCCGGGAAAGCGCCCATACCGTGATCGAGGAGCTGTTGAAGAAGATTACGCCGCCGCTCAACAGTGGGCAGCTCAAGTCCGCGACGGCCAGTACGGCTGCAACACCGGAGAATCTGGTCGGCTTCCGACCCGGCCAGCGGCGATGAGCTTTTGAGATAGATTCGTGACCATTGTGGAACCGCAAAAGACAGCCGTAAATAAAGCCCGTGCTCCGAAGCTTCGGCGAATTTCGGGTGTGCGGGCTGCACCAAGCGTGAATAGATGAAGAAGCTCGGCTATGAGCGCGAGGTGCCACAGGAATTGCGGGGGACGCTGGAAGAGCGGTTGCGCCGAGTGCACACACCAGACTCGGTTACGGATGCCAGCGCACCCGAAGACCCCTTTTCACAGGGCACTCAGGCAGAGCCGCAAACACCCGTAGATACCGCTACAGGCGGACCTCCTGACGATGGTTTCTCTACGATATCCACCAAGCCAGCTGTATGGAAACAGGCACTCACGTTTTCTCGAACGGCCGTTTTGTGGGTCGGTCTACCCGCACTTATTCTCAGTCTGGCCTTCGCGTTTAATCTTGGGCTTATAGCGGCGAGCGCTTACGCAATTATCCTTGTCGTGCTTGCATCCCGGGTGATGCTCTTCTTCTGGTTACGGCCCCTGCGCATCGAGCGGCAGCTCAGCGCAGAAGTCCTGGAAATCGGTGAGACACTGCATGTAACCGTTCGTCTCGAAAATCCAGCGCCATGGCCTATCCTCTGGCTGTACGTCGAGGAGGTATTGCTGCACGGCTTTGCACGACACGGGACAACCCGGCGCCTTCTGTTCCTTGCACCCGGTCAGACTTTCCACCTCACCTACGCATTGATGCTTACTCGACGCGGCTGCCATCAGTTGGGGCCGCTCGTGCTTGAAAGCGGTGACGTCTTTGGGCTGTTCCGTCGCTGCCGAATCGATACACGCCTCGATTACGTTACCGTACTGCCAAACTATGATATCATCGATGACGTGCACATTGGCAGCCCGCGTAAACTCGGTGAGCTCGCTGCCGTGCGCAGTCTCTTTGAAGACGTCACGCGCCTCCGCGGCATTCGCGAGTACAGGCGTGGCGATCCTCTCAACCGCATCCACTGGAAAACCACCGCACGGCGCAATGTGCTTCATACGAAGATCTTCGATCCTGTCATAGAAGCGGCAGGCGTAGTGGTCCTCGATTTCCATAAAGATGCCTGGACGCAGGCAAAGGGAAACCGTGACGGGTTCCCTGTCGAGGATGAAGCGGTGGAATTCGCCTGCACCGTTGCCAGATATCTAACCGATGGCGGGTGGAGCGCCGGCTTGCTGTCCAATGGCTCCGATCCGCTCGGCCTTGCCGGCATGACGCTGGCCCAGGCCCGCGCCACGGAATCGCTTGGCGAAGCTATGACCATGGCACGGCGCAGGCAAATCGACCGCCGTCTCGAGCCGCTCTATATCGAGCCGCGCCGCGGCGTTGAACAGTTCATGATCTTGCGCGAAAATCTTGGGCGTATTGCACTCTCAACCGGTCTTACACTGAAACAGGTGCTGATGGACCAGATGCCGCACATCAGCCGCGGTCATGTGCTGGTAGTGATTACCGGCGCGCTGCCGCGAGAATCGATCACTGCAATTCTGCGCGCGCGGGAGCTTGGATATCGCGTGATGCTTTTTGTGCTCGGCAACCCGGAGGATCATGACGCATCGCTTGCGCTCTGCCTGGCCGCCGGCATCGAGATGTTCAGCCTGGATGGAAACTGGAGGATGCGTGAACTCGCAACGGGACGCCGGTCTCTCTAGATACGTCGCACTTGGTCTGGTCCCGCTGTGCGCGTGGGGGCTACTTTCCGCGCTGCTGCTGCATCTAATTGCCGTCCGTTCCTCTTTTATCCAGGGCGGGGAGGACCGGTTGCGGATGGCGGTACTTGCTTTCGCGGGTGGCGTTGTCTTGCTACAGCGTCTCGCCGCAACGCAGGGCGGAGAACATGCGCAGGCCTACAAGTGGGCACTCATCGCCGCCATGGTCCTTTTTACATTGCACCACAGTGTGACGTATCGGTTACTCGTTCATCCGGGCCTGGTGTTTTTCGCAAACGGGTGTATTTTCACCGTCCTGTATTGGGTTGGGACGCGCATCACCCGCGCGTGCGCAGTAGATTCGGACGACAAGTCGGCGGTTGCGGCGGAAATGGGCATCTTCGGGAAACGCGCGCGACGGCTGCGCGTCGACGAGGAACAATTACCCGATGCGCGACGCCCAAAACGCCGCGCCTTATTTCCGGGATCGGCCAGCAAAGTGCCGTCGCCCGCCCCATCGCTGAGCTGGCAGGAAAAGCTGGCGCCTCAACACCCCGGCCGCGTACTTTTCTACTTTTCGCTCTTCGCTATTCCCGCGTTCGGCATTGGCGGGCTATTGCTGGATCCCAAGCTGGGCGGCGCCGCGCTGCTTGGCATGAACGTCTTCCTTTATCTGTTCTGTGTCCTGGCTCTGCTGTTTCTTTCCAGTTACGGCCAACTTGCCGCGTATTTCGACCATCGCAATGTCGTACTGCCGGAGATCATCGGTATCACGTGGCTTTCGCTGGGGTTCGTTGCGGTCGTTCTGATCGTCGGCATATCGTTCCTTTTGCCACAACCGCCGTCGCCAGCGGGTGACTTTGTACGCGGGCGCATGGTCGCGCGGTACGATGGATGGAAGTCGAGCGCGGGTGTTCGGGAGCCCGGCCTGGAAGATGGCACACCCGGGAAGGGGAGCGGCGGAAAGGGGAAAGCTGCTGGGGGAGGTCAAAAAGGCGCCAGCAAAACAGGTGGTACCTCAGGGCAGCAGCAGACCGGTGGCGGTGATGCCGCCCAATCGCAGGCAGAGGTGCAGGCCAGTCGGGAGGCGGGACTGGACAAAGCGTATATAAAACCGGAAAAGACGGGAGTTGAAAGCGCGCAGGAAGGTTTTCAGAAGATTTTCGATTTTCTGCTGAAGGCTCTTGGCGTCATTACGATTATTGCCGGCGTGATTGTGATGCTCGTGGTCGCGATGGCAATCTGGATGGGGATCAGCGGACGCGCCGGCACCTTGCGTGGACTCTTCCCCAAACGGACCCGAAGTCGGAAGGAGAAGACGGCGGTGAAAGAGCTGAAAAAGTCGCAGACTTTCAGCAACTATCCAGATCCGGCGTCCGTAGGTATTTCGTCTGCCGATGATCTCGTGCATTACCTGTGGGAGGCTACGTTGGCGAGATGCGCGGATGCAGGTGAGCCGTGCTTACCCGACCAGACGCCCCTGGAGTTTCTGAGAACCGAACCGGTATCGCTTCATACAATCGAAGCGGAAGCACACACCCTCGCACGCTGGCTGCTCCACGCTGAATACTCAGGCGAACCCATACCAGAATCCGCCCTGCCTGAGCTGCTGAACTACTGGAGATGCTTAAGCTCGTGATAGGGACGCCTTTTGGTGCGGCACGCGGTGACGCACTCCCAGTTCGAGTAGCGGTTTGGGGATCGCGGGCGGGGCGCGATTGCGAGGCGGGGTGATTGGGTCGCGGGTTGGAACTTGGCGCGAGGGTGGGCAAGGAGTCCGGGTAGTGTCATGGATTTTAGCGCGAGGGTCGACCGGGTGAGCCAGGTGCTGCGCCACAAGCGGGCCCATCGCTTATCCAAAGTGCATTGGATCGATCTCAGGAGTCAAAATTACGTACTCCTTCAGGGCGCCGCGCAGTGGATCGGCGTCGATTGAGCAATACCCTTGTGGGTTGTGCCGGCGCCAGCCTTCGGCATATTTGAATTGACCCGAGAGGCCGCCGACCTCTCTTCCCTGCGTGACCATTTCGTCGAGATAACTGTCGAGCCCCTGGCTTTCATCCAGCCAGTCCTTCTGGCTTTTGTGCTCGGCCAGCGCAACCCGCTTTGTCTCGATGACGCTTTCGATGTTCACGAACATGTGCGGATAGATAAGCTGGTTCAGCTGCCCGCGGTTACTCCATGGTTGCGCATGATAAATGGTGACGTCCTGCGGCACCGGCTGCCGCGGTGGATCCGTGGGATAGTTGGGCATTCCGCGCGTGAAGGCTCCAGACACAGCAAGACGGCAGGCGTTCATGTGGTCTTCCATGTAGTCGTCGGGCGAATGAACGAGCAGAATTTCCGGCGCAACTTCGCGCATGACGGCAGCTACTTTGGCCAATAGTTCTCTGTTAAAAAAGATTTCGACATCATTGGCAATTGGCGGGTGAAAGGTCGCGCCAAGTTTCGAGGCTGCATTCCGTGCTTCCTGAGTACGCACTCTCTCAATTTCTTCGCGGCCCATTTTATTGGTGCCGCAATTGCCATTTGCGATATTCATATAATGCAGCTCATACCCAGCCTGACCCAGCAACAGAAGCGTTCCGGCAAACATGAACTCAATATCGTCCGGGTGAGCGACAACGGCGAAGGCTCGCTTCGCCATCAATGCATGTCCACTTCGAGAGAGCCAAGCGCTCCGCGCAGGTAATTGAACTGCACATTCGGATGATCTGCCAGCAATGACATTGGTACCGAGCTGTCCGGTAGTTTCTTGGAAATCATAAACGTCGTGAGTCGGATTCCAAACTGGTTGTCATGGTGGCCGGGATGCCAGATGGAAACCTTATCGCAGCGCCACGTCTCGCGCGGGCCCACGGTTACGGCCTGTGACGGAATGGTATGAACCGCTCCTCCGCCTGATGTCCGGGCATTCTGCATCAAAGTAACCGGGTGAAGGTCGACGAGGCGAGTGCCGAGTTTGCGATACTCTTCAGGCGGCGGCGGTGCATCCTTGTATTTCCCTTCGCGCTTGAAGGGATCATTAAATGCCCAGTGTTTAATTTCACCCTGGCCGCCCTGCATTACCAGGCATCTGGCTGCGTCCCACGACGCGACGTACTCCTTTGCATCCACTGCTGGAAAGTGCAGGTTTTGCTTTGGAATCGCAAGCTCCGGCTTAATTCGGGCAAAGCAAAGGTCCCAGTCCGTGCGCGCAAAACCCAGCTCAAAGTCCATCCCGACTTCTTTACCGTCCACGACCCACTCATCCATGCCCCAGAAATGGCAGTTCTTTAAGGAGAGACCGATTTCGTTTACGATCCGTGCGACCAGTGGGAGTTGTTCAGTCGGTCCAATTGGGCCACAGATGCCGGTCGGGCTTGACTCGGTCGCCTGTTGCCACGACGTAATATATTCGAGAGCCTCAGCGAGGTAAAACTCCTGGACGGTGTCGTAGAATTTGACCGTGAATCCAGGACGTGAAAGTTGCTCGACGTCTTTTTCAGTCAGCTTCGCCGCGTCTTCGAGTATCTTCGCGTCCAGCGTGGTGTAATCCCACCAGTCGGGTGCGATTTTACTGAGTCGTCTCATCTTTGACCTCTTATCTACTCGTCGTTATTACTGAATCTGCTTCTTGGCTTTTCGAAAATAAACATCGCCGAAGCTCTCAGTAGAGCCCATCGGCTTTGCAAAGCCTTTAAGTGTAAAACGCGTCCCGGGTGCTGCCTTCTTAACTTCGAAGCGGTAGACCAAATCGCGCTTATCCGCCCCGCTCCAGCCGACATGTGTGTCACGGCCCACTTCTGTCCCGTTCTGCAGCAGCGCCATCCACTCGAACTCTAGCGCAGCGTGCCCCTTGCTGTACCATGGAATCGCTTCGTATTTTCCCGCCGACTTAATCTGCTCCGTCACATCCCACTCGAGCTCCGTACCGGCTTCCTTCATCTGATCGGCAGACCACTTGCCGATCACCACCGCGTTTGCCGTGGTCATTTCGTCGGCAGGACCTGCCTTCATTCCAAGCGCCAGGAATCTCTTCGAGTGCTCGTCCATTCGCGCGCTGAACTCCTCCCAGCTGCGCCCTTGCGGCTGGCTCCACCCTACTTCTGCCAGGGCGGCCATTCGCGGATATACCTGGAAATCATATCGCTCCATGTTCGGAACCCATTCAGTCCACATGTTGCCTTCAAGCCCGAGCACATGTTTTGCCTTATCGGGTGCGAGCTCCGTCGGAATCGGTTCGAAGCTATACGATTTCTCCAGCGACGTCGTCGCATAGCTATAGTCGAGATAGCAATGGCTCGTCGGGGACATGATTACGTCGTGGCCGGCGTTAGCTGCTGCGATTCCACCTTTGATGCCTCTCCATGATTGCACGACCGCCCCCGGCGCGAGGCCACCCTCAAGAATCTCGTCCCAGCCCACCAGGCGCCGACCACGCTCCGCCAGGTACTTATCAATCCGCCGGACAAAATAGCTCTGGAGCTCGTGTTCGTCTTTCAGCCCCTCTGCGTTTTTGCGAGCCTGGCACTTCGGGCAGCTGGTCCACCGCTCTTTGGGACATTCGTCCCCACCGATGTGAATGTACTGCGAAGGAAAAAGCTGCAGCACTTCGTCCAGCACATTATAGATAAACTGGTATGTCTGTTCCTGGCCTGGACAGTACACGTCTTTATAGACGCCCCAGTCAGTTAACACCTGATATGGCCCACCGGTGCAGCCCACCTCCGGGTAACTGGCCAGCACTGCGGTCGAGTGCCCGGGCATTTCAATTTCCGGCACTACTTTAACGTGACGTCGCGCCGCATACGCGACAACATCGCGGATTTCGTCCTGGGTGTAGAACCCACCGTAACGGCTTCCATCTTTCTGCAATCGCCAGGCGCCGACCTCCGTCAGCTTTGGGTAACGCTTGATCTCCACTCGCCAGCCCTGGTCTTCCGTCAGGTGCCAGTGGAACACGTTGGCTTTATGCAGCGCCAGCAGGTCGATGGCGCGTTTTACGTCGTCGACCTTGAAGAAATGCCGACCAACGTCAAACAGGTGACCCCGCCAGGCAAATCGGGCAACATCCCGAACATGTACACCCGGAATGGTCCATTTCGTGCCCGGTGCCACACGTGTGCCAAGCACGTCCGGCGGCAGCAATTGTCGTAGGGTCTGGCAGGCGTAAAACAGTCCGGCCGGTCGGTAGGAGCGGATGTGTATTCCACTCGGTGTGACATTCAGCTCGTATCCCTCCTCTCCGAGTTGGGTATCGGGAACGAGTTCGAACCTGACGACGTTGTCGGCCGGCGGAGTTGTGGATGAATCGAGAACCTTTAGCTTAAATCCTGTCGCGGGCGAGAGTTGCTCTGAGAATAGTTCTGCCTCTGGTCGACCCCCATTTGCGGCAGATAATACTGTCTGCGGCCCAAGAGTAAAAGAGCCGGCAGTTGCCTCGATACTGGCAGGCTTTGGAATTACCGAGAATGCCGAAGTGGTCAAGTGGTCCAAGGCTGTTGATCCCGCGTCCTGCGCCAAAGAGACTGCTGTCATTCCCATTGTTGCCATCAAAATAAGCCCTTTTAAAGCTCGCATCGTGCCACTCCCCGCATTGAGATAAGTGGCCCAAGTCAGGCGGCAAGGAATCCAGTTTCAAGATAGTTTCACTGGAGCTTCGTCAGGAAGCCGCTGACGCTGGACCAAAGGAACTATTGCTAAGCAGCGCCACGGCCAGGGCATGTCCGACCGCGTATTCCTCGTCCACGACCTCATCGGCACCTGCGTCGCGAAGATCCTGACAATAAAGGTGGTACCGCGCACGTGCAATAATGCGAATCTTTGGCTGCAAGTTGCGGCATTGCAGGACAACATCAACGGCCGTGACAGGATCGGGAACAGTAATTACCACTGCGGATGCATGCTCAAGCCCGGCTTCTTCCAGGACGTCGGGATGACCGGCATGCCCAATATGCAGTTGCGCCCCGTAGCGCTCAGCCACTTCGGCCGCCCGGGGGTTCAGGTCGATAATCGTAATCTGCGGTGGAGAATTTCGCGAAAGTGCTTCGAGGAACTGCTGAGCAGCGGGTCCGAGTCCGACAACAATGATGTGTCCGGAACGCGGGGCGGGCTCCGCAATGGGTACTGAGTCGCCTTCCTTCCGACGTGAAGCATCAGCGGTCGCATTTGCTTTGCGCCGTAATCTCAACAATACCACGCCATGACCAGCAAGGTCAGGCGCATAGGACACGAGAAACGGCGCAGCGAATAATGTAATGATTGTGACTGAGACAATGAGACGCATCATGTCGCGATCAAAGACCGAACCTTCCGCTGCAATTCCAACCAGAACAAATGCGAACTCTCCAACTTGTGCCAGGCAGAAGCCGGTGGCCAGAGCAGTGTCGTGGCGCGCACGCATCAACTTCAGCACAACCCACACCAGCACTGCCTTACCCAGAATCACACAAATCGCGACCGACAACACAATTTGCCAGTGAGCAATGGTCCAACCCGGATCGAATTGTAGCCCGACAGACGCAAAGAAGAATGTAACGAGCACGGCTCGAAGTGCTGCGACGTCCGCACGAATTTGTGACGAAAATACGGATTCACCCAGGAGCACGCCGGAAAGAAATGCTCCAATAGCCGGCGAGATGCCGGCAACGTGAGCTAATGCCGCCGATCCCAGAGCAACAATGATGGCCAGCAATATCGGAAACTCGCGATTAAGGGACCACTGCCGGATGTTGAGCAGCCGCGGTACGAGCCAGTTGAACAGGAAAAGAAAAGCGGCAATCAATACCCCCGCTGCTGCCAGTGTGCGGAGCAATTCCCATGCTATTTCACCGGCGCTGCCTCCTTCGCGGCTAATGATAGAAACAACGAGTGCGAGTGGAAATACCGCGACATCCTGGATGAGCAGAATGCCCAATGTAAGCCGGCCGTAAGGCCGTTCAAGTGCGGAGCTGTCCGTCAAAATGCGCAGTACGGTGGCGGTGCTGGAAAGTGCCGTGACAGCACCCAGGGTGAACGCAGCACGAGCGCTGAGTCCAAACAGTCGTGCCGTCAGAAACACGACCAGAAGCGTTACCGTGATTTGCGCAATGCCGCCGAGCAATGCAGCGCTGCCTAGCTTGCGTAAACGTCCGATCGAAAATTCCAGCCCGATCGTAAAGAGCAGGAGTGCGACTCCCAGTTCGGCAATCAGCGCCAGATGGCTGCCCTCTTTTACCAGCCCGAGACCGCTTGGCCCAACCAGTGTTCCCGCCAGCAGAAAACCAAGAATTGCGCTCTGGCGAATGCGGGCTGCCAGCGTACCCAGCAGCAGCGCACCTCCGAGCAGCAGGAGTACCTGCAGAAGAATGTGCCAAGGATCCAATGTCGATAGCCCTATGCGATTCTACACAGGGACAGCAACACCAAGCCCTGCAACCGTTAACTCCCGAAATGGGCGAACGATTGATCTAATGCCGGGCCAGCGAGCGATCGCCGCTCCTGCTGCCGACATATCGCAGGTGCCATGGCTCGGGCTTGTAGCCTACCTGCTCGGTGTTCTCGTTGGTGTAACTGTTCCGGAAACCGAATCGCTCCGCGTTGTCGTGCAGCCAGCGCCCTTCCTGGCTTTCTCCGAAGCGCTTACTGAGCACCGTTCGACGATCGGGACTGCTGACATCAATCGTGGTTCCAAGCTGGTGCTCACTATAACCTGGAGCAGCAACTCCGTTCTGCTTGGGCCCGTTCTTTTCAATCGCTTCGAGGTATAGCTTTTTCTGGTGTTCGAAATCCCGATAACCGGAGAAAACTTTCAATTTTAAATTCTGGCGAGCCGCCTCATCTGCCATGCGAACAAGCGCCTCGACGACCTCGCGGCGTAAACGATGTTCCCGGGTATCGAGCGTATATTGCCGGGCAACCGGCACGAGATCGTCTGGTGCATAATCGATCGGCAGAGCCGAATCCCGGTCGACGGCTTCCTCACCAATTGGCAGGCTTCGGATTTGCGCAGTCAGATGATTGCGTGGATCGACGCGAATAAAGTACTCCGCTTCCGCCCACCATGCCCTCCCTTCCCACTCGATTTTGATCCAGTCGAAATCTCGCTCGCTCCGTAAACGCGTCAATGGACGAACCCGTTCACCCTCGCGCAGTGTAAACTGGGATGTTGCGGAGTGTGCGTCTGGCTGCTCGTGGAGCCGCAACTCAGCTTTGATCAGCGTGAGTTGAGCACCTGCTTCGTTTATGGCGCCTTCTGGCAAATAGAGATTGGGAGTCAGGGCGCGTGGTGGATTCACAGTCAGAACGGACGCAGCGATTGCCTGTTCCGCAGGAGCGCTGGCCGGCTCGTCCGCTACCATGGTTTCAGTGGAGGAGGTCAGCTGCTCCCCGTAAATGAGTGCTTCCAACACTTCCGGATCTAACGCGTCAAACTCAACTGGTGGTGGTACGGGTATAGGTTTTACAACGCGGATCGGGCCCATGGAAGCGAGCACAAGCCCTTGCGAGTCCGTTCCACCTCGCAGGATTCCCCAATCCGTCTGGTCTGCCGCTCGGGTCTCAACCATACGCTCACTGCCCGCTGCGGGACTGTAGATTTCGAGCGGTGCTCCGGCCGATTGCAGCGGAGCGCGCGGCAGGGTGCTCGCAATAATGACAGGTGGCGGAAGCAGTACCGGTTCTGGCGCGGGGACTGACGGCGGCATCGGCAAACAGACGAGGTGACCATCCGAGTAAGGGTTCGGCGGCGGCTCACTCCAGTACACCTGGATGGAAAGCGTGAGGACGCAAAGCGTGAAGAGGAGGAGAAGGTATTTCAATGCTTCGATAAACGGCCGGAAATTGAAAAGCCAGGGTCGCAGTTCCACGCATCCGCATAAGCGAATTGCAGGATGTGCTGGTCGAAACGTATGATATGCGAGTGATGTTTCATAGGCCGACGGCTTTTATACAAACTTTGCTCTGATATGAAAGACGCGAGCCCGATGCAAGTGAGAACGAGCGGTTCTGACTTAGCCTCTCTTCCTTTGACATCCAGAGTGCCGCTTCATCGTTACCCGCTATGTTCAATATACGATTCTATCATTCCGCTATTATTGCATTCTCTCTCGCGGTGTTCGTCAGCGCCGGAAATTCGGCGGCCCAGGCGGTAGCGGAAAAGGTTAAAGCTGCGCTTGATCCCATCTTCGATGCGCCAGCATGGCGTAATAGCCGATGGGGGATTGCTGTCTTCGACCTGCAAACAAGCGAGCTGCTGTATGAGCGGGACATTGCAAAAAGCTTTATGCCGGCATCAAATATGAAACTCTACACTACGGCTGCGGCACTTGAGCAGCTGGGCTCCGACTTTTCGTACGCGACGCGAATTCACGCGACCGGAACAACAACGTCCAAAGGCGTTCTCAGGGGAAACCTGGTAGTGGTGGGCAGTGGCGATCCCTCGGTCTCAGGTCGCTATATTGAAGATAAGCCGACCACGGCGATTTTGCGCGAGTGGGCGCAGGCGGTAAAAAGCGCTGGCATCAGGCGCGTTGATGGCGCGGTCATAGGAGACGATGACGTATTCGATGACGAATCCCGCACTGGAAGCTGGCAGCTTGATTATTACCAGGAGTGGTACGCGGCAGAGAACAGCGGGCTGACGATAAACGATAATTGCTGGGACGTGGTGATCAAGCCCGGGCGTAAGCCAGGTGATCCAGCAATTATCGAAACGCCTCTGCCGAGCAAGTACGTGCGATTTATTAACCGAGTGACCACGAGCGGTCCAAAGCGCCGCGGGAGCGGCGTAGCATCCGGTGCGGAATCGAGCACGGCGACAGCTTCTGCGGCCGATGAGTTGTCTACCTCGACCGCCGACACAACTGCATCCGAGGAAAGCAGCGATCCACCTATAGAAATTGTGCGAGAGCTGGACCGCAATGACATAACGTTGAGTGGAACCATTGCCGTGGATCATGAACCCTTCAAGGAGTGGGGGAGCGTTCACAATGGGACATTATTCACTGCGGCCCTGTTCGCCGAAGAGCTAACGCGGCAGGGTATCCGCGTGGCAGAAGGCGCGAAGGATATTGATGACCTGGACGTTTTGCGCGCTACAAAACTCAAAGCAGACCGAGGCATCCTTGTTCACACGCACGTTTCGCCTCCGCTTTCCAAAATCATCGCAACCATTAACAAACCGTCCCAGAACTTCTACGCCGATCAGCTCTTGAAGACGCTCGGTGCACAGACGTACGGACAGGGCAACTATGATTCCGGTCGACGTGCCGTGCGTGATTTTCTCACGACTGCAGGTATTCAGCAGACTGGCAGTCTGCGAATGTCAGATGGGTCGGGACTGTCGCGGCAAAACCTTGTCGAACCGCAAATGACGTTAGCATTGCTGCAGTTCATGGCCAGGAGCCGCTACGCCGCGGACTTCGAAGCATCGCTGCCAATCATGGGTGTCGACGGCACATTGAAGTCCCGCCTTCGCCGCACTGCAGCGCATCGTAACGTATATGCAAAAACAGGCACTATCAACAGCGTGCGATCTTTGAGTGGATATCTTACTACTGCCGGAGGGCACAAACTGGCGTTCTGCATGATGGCAAACAACTTCAGTGTACCCACGCGCGCAGCCACTGAGGCTCAGGATAAAGCGCTGCTGAAGCTCATCGCCCTGGATGACGTCACATCTGCGCTGGCAAGCGATAACACATCGACCTCGGGTGCTCATTAAACTTTCAAAGAATGAATCGGCAGTGGGGGTGCAAGATAGCCAACCGTAGAACGACACGTGGAATACAAGCCGCGTGGAATACGAGCCGGGACGCTTGCGGTTTGCGCGACCTGCGACACAAGCGTGTGCCTAGTTAAGGACGGCATTTACCGCTCCGTTTTGATGCCCAGCTTTTCAAGCTTCTCATAGAAGTGGCGGCGAGATAAACCTGTCATTCGGGCAGCCTCGCTGATATTCCCCCTGGCAGCTGCGATGGCGCGCTGCAAATACGAGCGCTCGAAAGCGTCTTTCGCATACCGGTACTCGAGCGTTGGAAGACCGCCGTTTTGAAATGCGCTATCGGCTTGCTCCGCAGTCGCGCCAAATTTCTCGGTATAGCCCCGGATGTCGGCTGGTATATCGTGCAGCTCAATGCGTTCGCACGAACAGAGCACGATGGTGCGCTCAATTACATTCTCGAGTTCACGTACGTTACCCGGAAATGGATATCGCATCAGTGCCTGCTGTGCCTCTTCCGAAATGCTGCACTGCTTGCGGTTCATTCGACGACAAAGCTTTTCGAGGAAATGAATGGTCAGCACGGGAATATCGGCAGGGCGCTCCCTCAGCGGCGGCATGGTCACCTGAATCACGTCGAGCCTGTAATAAAGATCTTCGCGGAACTGTTTCTGCGCGATGGCCGCTTTCAGATCACGGTTTGTGGCGGCAAGCAGGCGTACATCGATGGGAATAGTATGAAGACCGCCGACACGTTGTATTTCACGTTCCTGCAACACGCGCAAAAGCTTGGCCTGTAGGGGTAATGGCAGCTCGCCGATCTCATCGAGAAAAAGCGTGCCACCCTGCGCCAGTTCGATAAGGCCCATCTTCGTACGGTCGGCACCCGTGAAAGCGCCCTTTTCGTAGCCGAAAAGCTCGCTTTCCAGGAGGTTTTCCGGAATAGAGGCGCAGTTGATTGCGACGAAGCGCTTCTTTCGCCGGGGGCTCTGTCGATGAATGGATTTCGCGACAAGCTCTTTACCAGTACCACTTTCGCCCCGGATAAGTACTGCGGCATCGGATGGAGCTGCCTTGGAGATGATCTGCTTGACGGTATTCAGCGGCGGGCTCGTTCCGACCAGTTCGGAATCAACGCCCACCTGGCGGTGCAGAGTTTCCGTGAGCACTTCATTTTCTTCGAGCAGCCGCGTATTGGCGACGGCCTTGCCTACGCTGAGGACGAGTTCGTCCGTCTTAAAAGGTTTTGTAATGTAGTCAAAGGCACCGGCACGCATAGCCTCGACGGCAGTTTCGACCGAGGAATACGCGGTCATAACAATAACGTTGGTGTGGCTGTTCGCCGCTTTTGCTTCGCGCAACACATCCAAGCCAGTGAGCTCCGGCATCCGCATGTCGGTGATAACAAGGTCGGGTGGTGTCTTGCGCAGGTGCTCGACAGCCGCAGTCGGATTGCTAAAGGCATTTACATGGTAGCCCTCCAGCTCGAGGATCCGGCTGAGGATTTTGCCCATGTTCTCCTCGTCATCGACGACAACAATCGAAGCCCGACGAGGCGAGGAAGCTACGGTTTCAGAGGCCATTGGCACACTAGCTACACCGGGGCCTGCGATTGCGTCAAGACAGCAGAAAGCGATGGGCGTAAAACGGAACGACTGATTCGGCTGACTAGCGACTAGCCGTTGTTTTGCTCTGGCGGTCGATGGACCATTGGTACAAAGCGGACCGGTGCGATCGTTCGTTCATCGAATTTGGTATGGGCGGTTTTATCGATCTGCAGAAGTTCCTGCTGCTCGCCTGCGCCGAGTGGAACAATCATGCGGCCGCCTACTGCGAGTTGGTCAAGCAACGCTGTCGGAACATGGTCTGGCGCTGCTGTGACAAGGATGCGCTCGAAGGGAGCATGCTCAGCCAGCCCTTCCCAGCCACTGCGCTGCAATACCGTCGCATTGTGTACTCCAAACTCACGCAGTCTGAAGCGTGCGAGGTCTGCCAGCAGTGGAAGGATCTCGAGCGAATACACCTCGCGCGAGAGCGCAGCAAGTACAGCGGTCTGATAGCCACTGCCACAGCCGATCTCCAGGATACGATCCGTGGGCTGCGGATCGAGGAGCTCGGTCATCAGTCCGACAATATATGGCTGACTGATCGTTGACATTTCGGCCAGCGGAAGGGGCTTATCAGCGTACGCTTCGGCAAGATGTTCTTCCGGAACGAAGCGCGCCCTGTCGACCTGACGAAGGGCGGTCAGGACCCGCGGATTTAAAATGCCTCGCGCTTCGATCTGCTCGCGAATCATATCGTCGTTTGTCATCGTGCGTAGTCTTCGCTATAACAGCGCATGGCATTCGCGGGCAAACGCGACGGTAAGTGCGAGTGTATGCTCGAGATCCTCAACGCGCAGTGTGGCATGCGGACTGTGAATGTATCGGCAGGGAACGCTGATTACACCCGTGGGCACGCCGGAGCGCGTAATCTGGATGCGAGCAGCATTGGTGCCGCCAAAAACAGGGGTTTTCAATTGGTGCGGGATGCTGTGCTTGTCAGCCAGGTTTTGAAGAAACTGTACAAAGCGGCGCGGAAAATGCGCGGTGCGATCGACCAGTGTAAGTACAGGGCCCGCGCCCTGCCGACTCGGATTACGGGCCGGAGGAACACCCGGGAAATCCCCCGCAACTGTGCCTTCCAGCACGATCGCAAGTTGAGGATCGATGCCATGGGCGGCCACTGCTGCCCCTCGAGCGCCAGTTTCTTCGAAGGTAGTAAAAGCCGCGGCAATGTTTACGCGTGGAGCCTCGCCAATGGCCTCATTCCCGAAAAGTGTCTGCAGCGTCTGGATAAGTACGGTACACCCGGCGCGGTCGTCGAGTGCCTTACCAATGACCACACCGTTCGAGCATTCCAGGAATGGATAAAATGGGACTGCACTGTCGCCAACACGTATGCCAAGGTCTTCTACTTCCTGCCCGCAACGTGCGCCTACATCAATAAACAGACTATCGATGGGATAAGGCTTGTTCTTCTCGTCGGATTTCTGGATGTGAGGTGGAGGCACGCCAATGACTCCCCGAATACGCCGCCCTTCGATCGTGCGCAGGTCTACAGCATGAGCCGGCAGTACGCGCTCGTCCCACCCGCCGACAGTCACGAAACGGAGGAAACCGCTGGGCTCAATGTAGCTTATGATCAGCCCAATTTCATCAAGGTGTGCGTCCATGAGCAATGTTGGCGCATTAGGCTCGGGGGCGCGTTTGAACGCGATCAGGTTACCCAGCGCATCGGTTTTGAGTTCGTCAACCAGTGGCGCGATGCGATTCTGAACCAGCGCGCGGACGTCCTCTTCATAACCGGTTACACCATGCGCATCGCACAGCTCACGCAGGATTGAAATGCTCTCGGACATGTTGCTGGATTGAATTGTGCGGGGTGGAGGTCAAGTCACAAGCATCGATATGGCTGGGAAGGCATCTGCGGCCTGGGGCTAACCATGAGTCTTGGTGGAGCGTCAGTGAATTGAACGGATTGCCGCGCTGACTTCCGGATTCACGGACTCCCGGGGCCGACTTGCAATCTCCTGCAGAAATTTCGCGGCGTCTTCCGGCGGAGTCGGGTTGATGTAGAACCCGCTGCCCCATTCAAAACCAGCCACCTTGGTGAGCTTTGGAATCACCTCGATATGCCAATGATAATAGGGCACAGTCCCGACCTCGTCCAACGGGGTACTATGGACAACAAAATTATACGCCGGGTCGTCGAGGCTTTCCTTAAGCAAACCGAAAACCGTGCGCACCATGCGCGAGAGCTCCACCACCTGGTTCTTCTGGATATCGTGGAAGAAGCACGAGTGCTCCTTGGGTATGATCCATGTTTCGAACGGGAAGCGGCTGGCAAACGGCATAAAGCTGAGAAATGAGTCGTTTTCCGAGACGATTCGGCTGTTGTCGGTCAGCTCCTGGCTAATCATGTCGCAAAAGACACAGCGGTCCTTGTAATCGAAGTACTTTTGCGCGCCGGACATTTCTTCCTGCACGCGTTTGGGCACAATTGGTAAAGCGATAATCTGACAGTGCGGGTGTTCCAGCGACGCCCCGGCTTCCCGGCCCCAGTTTTTGAACACCAGGATGTAGCGCATGCGGGAATCTTTTTTCAATTCCACGCACCGGTCGCGCATGGCCCAGATGATCTCCTGCACCTGGTCATCTGCCAGGTCAGCAAAAGTATGGTCGTGATCGGGCGACTCAATCAGCACTTCGTGCGCGCCGTAGCCTGTAATGCGGTCGTACATGCCTTCGCCCGAACGCGTGAGGGCGCCTTCCTGCTTCAACGCGGGGAACTTGTTTGGAACCGTGCGGAGCCACCAGCCTTCGGTGTCCTTTGCCGTGCTGGTGGGCCGATAGCTGAGCACTTCGGGAGGGGTGCTTCGCTCGTTGCCGGGGCAGAAAGGGCAGAATCCGCCTTTACGCTCCTCCGTGAGCTTTGCATACTGGGCAGGGCGCTTTGCACGTTCGGTTGCGATAATTACCCATCGCCCGGTAACGGGATCTTTGCGCAGCTCTGGCATTACATCAATTCTCCGAAACGCATATTAGGCAGTTACCGAATCTTTAACAGGTAGTATATGGCCATCTGGCTATTTAACTGCAGGTGCGATTTCGGCTCAAATAGAATTTTATTCTTTCCCAAGGTCAAGCTTGGCGGGAGTGCCCTTCTCAGCAGGGGCGGTTCGTACACTTCCGGTCGTGGTTGCATTTTGCTCAGCGCCTCCCAGTCGGACAGGTGGCGCCTTCCCAGCGACTGGCAAGCCGGCGGGTGGCGTAGTAAGGCTCTTCGCCTCGACGACGTAGCGTGTAATTTCCGGGACAGTCGGTATCGTTTGCAGAATTTCTATGAACTGGTTGGAAGCGGCGACGACTTTCTTGTCACTCGCCGAAAAAGTGAGAAGTCCCGTTTGTCTACCTTCGAAGCCTCCGCTCACCAGCTTGGTGCCGTTTACGTCCAGGATATTTGCCTGCCCCGTCAGGAACTCCCCGCTGATCGCTATATCGACCTTTGCCTCTGCGGGTAAATCCTTGAGAAGTTCGGACGCTTTATCGCGTCGGTCATACACAAGAGCCACCACCAGGTCGGCCTTCTGTCTTGCCTCGGGTATATATTTCAGCAGAGCCTCACCGGGGTCGGTAATGGAGAAAGACGCGCCCGAATCATTCTGTCCGGCCCCAGCAACGGGAGTAGCAACCGTTCCGCTGGTAGTTTTAGTTTTGGCTACGGGAACCCGCGGGCGCGTGACACCCACAAAAGCGACCTTTACTTCGCCTGCAGTGGTTTTGACGGACTCTACGTAGTACGGATCAAAGAGAAGCTTTCCGGAAGTGTCCGCCACATTCGCGGAGATTAGCTTTATCTTTGCTGTCTCAGCTGCCGATTTAATCTTGTCGACGCCACCGCTGATATCCGTGAAGCCCACGTTGGCTGCCGTTGCGCCCATCGCATGTAAGGCCTGCAGCAGGATTCGCGTCCTACCAAGGTCCGTATCGGTCGGGTTGTCCCGCACATAACCACCGGCATCGGCAACCAGCACGGGAATCCCAAGGTCTTTCATCCGGTGCAGCACGCGAGCTTCCTTATCAAGCCCGCCGAGCTGGTGGCTTACACAACCGCAAGGATCCAGCTGCGACCGGCGGAAGCCATTGTACGACAATGCAATCACATCCGAGGTCTGGGAAAGGATATTGCGCGGAAGCACGTGGTCATCCAGCTGCGCCTGCGTCATCGTGGTTGCTGCGGGACGCGGAGCCGGCGTGGCCGGAAACGCAACCTGGGGCTTAACTCCAGCGGTCATTGTCGTGGTGACGGTAAGTCCCCCGGTCGCCACGTTCTGCGGTTGCAGCTCTTTGACAGCAAATGCAGAGGTACTGGTGGTAATACCAGTGGAGGTGCCGGTCGGCGGTCTAGACGTCTGTGCATGGGCAACAAAGGTAAGCGTACCTAGTAGAACCGCAGCAACATTGTGGATTGATTTCATCAACTTTACATCCTGGATTGGTAAAAATATGAACCTGCGCTAAGCTGCGTTCTATTACGTGTCAAATGCCAAGGTCTTCAATGTACTCGAAGAAAGCGGGCTATTGAGAAACAAGTACCTGTGCGCGTTTTTGGCACGTGATAATACCAGCGTAGCATTGCTTCTTCTTCTTGTCGCAGCTTTCAGCTTTGTACTGAGGCCAAGCATTCGTGGACACGATGGCGTTCTGAACTACGCTTATCTTCGCTCTGTGCTGATAGATCGCGATCTGGACTTCACCAACGACTACCATTACTACCTGAGCCGGGAGTCGGATTGGTTCGATAACCAGCAGCTGCCGCGCGACCCTGTTACGAATCGCCCGATCAACTTATACGGCGTTGGCAGCTCCATCCTGTGGTCGCCATGGGTTTTGGCTGCTCATGCTTATTGCAGGCTCAGCAGCAGTCGGCGTGATGCGTGGCAAGCGGATGGTTTTTCATTCCCTTACGAAGCGGCCGTTGGGCTCGGCTCGTGCTTTTACGCCAGCGTAGGACTGCTGTTTTTGCACCTCGTGCTGCGGCGGCGCTTTGGCAGAAGAACGGCGTTCTGGACATGCATATCCATATGGCTGGCAACGCCGCTGTTCTTTTACACGTATCTGCATCCATCCATGAGCCACGCGAACTCGTTCTTCCTTGCGGCGCTGCTATTATGGCTTTATACCAACGGCGATGGCATAGGTCGCTGGATCTCAATGGGCGCCGCGGCAGGCCTTCTGTCGGCGACCCGGTTTCAGGATGCCGCTCTCCTCGCGGGTATCGCCGCGGGAGAAGGATGGAGAATTCTTCATGCGCGAATAGATGGGGATTTTATCCGCTCCCGGGCCATTCGCTACATTTTGGCAACTGCCGCAGCACTAATCATGTTTTCGCCACAGTTTGTTGCATGGCACTATCTTCAGGGAAGTGCTTTGAGCGGCCCGCGTGCGTACCTGATGCAGGGCAGTGTACGGCTATGGGCCCCGGTTCACGCTGTGGAGGTCATGTTCAGCCCAAGACATGGGGTGTTCTATTGGCATCCGATGCTGTTGCTTGGGCTCCTCGGCCTGTTCGTTGGACGACGCCTCCCCCGGTTGCGGCTGATTTGCCTGGTGATGTTCACGGCAGAACTCTGGGTGGTGTCGTGCTGGAGCCTTTGGTGGGCGGGGGCCAGTTTCGGGCATCGCTTATTTATCAGCGCACTACCAGCGCTGGCTCTCGGCATTGCGTCATTTATTCCAAGATGGCGAGTCACGCGCTCATTGACGCCTGCAGTTGTGATTATACTGGTAGTCTGGAACTTCGGATATGTGGTCCAGTATGGCTCCGGCATGATTAGTCGCCAGGCAGCCGTCGGCATTCGCGAACTCGCTTACAACAATGTGATCCGCGTGCCTAAGCTCCTGCTGGGTATAAATCTAAACGCGGACGGGAAGAAATAGAAACGCCGGGCATAGAACTTCCTTTAGCGCATGGGGTTACTGTTTATCAGCGGCCAGCATCAGCTCAATTTTGGGGGAATGTGATTGCATCAACCCACTGCAAAAGTTCGTCGCGCCCGCGGCATAAACAGTGCAGGCTACCGTTGCCCGCGCTTTAATCTCGAGGATGGCCGGCTCGCCTGGCTTAAATCACTCCGTTCGGCGGGGTCGCGGGTCACCGCATTGGCTCTGACTTCGGTTCCTCGTGCACGGGGGGCGTACTCCGACTTTGTACCGCGCCGCGTCCTCATCTCCCGTTTCGAAGTACCCGTACTTGGTCTTCCCGCGGAGTTGGACCATCTGCGTGTCGTTCAACTTTCCGATATTCATCATGGTCCCTGGCTTCCAATTGAAGTGGTTCAGAGTATCGTTGAACACACAAACAAGCTGCATCCGGATATTGTCGCGCTCACTGGCGACTACGTTGTAAATTCGCCCCGCTACATTGACCCGGTGGCGGATGCTCTTGGCCACCTGCGGCCTCGCATCGGTTCTCTTGCTGTGCTGGGAAACCACGACTGGTGGGAGGGAGCGGAGGAAATTCGCAATGCATTGAGCAACGTGGGCATACCGCTCATTGATAACCACCGCTGCTTCGTAACTCCTGAACGGCAGCTTGTGGAGGAGGCAACGGCGGGGCTTTGCATAGCCGGCGTAGGCGACGCCTGGGAGGATCATGTGGACTTCGCGTCGGCATTTGCGGGCGTTCCCGATCACATGCCGAGAATGGTGCTCTCGCATAATCCCGATTGCGCAGAAGACGTCCACCTGTTGCGCGATTCACATCGGATAGACCTGATGCTGGCCGGACACACGCATGGCGGACAGGTATGTTTCCCACGCAAAAAAACTCCGATGCTGCCCGCCATGCGAAAACAAAAGTACGGTAAGGGAATGGTCATGGGCCCCTCATGCCCGGTGTTTATTTCGCGTGGCATCGGCACAGCCGGCGTCCCGGTACGAATGGGAGCTCCGCCTGAAATCGCCGTGTTTACTTTAAGAGTATCAAAATAATGGGCGGAACCACAACGGTCGAACGCGCTTCAGTTACCTTCTTTGCGCATCTGATCGATCGCATATAGCACCGCGCCCTCAACTGGTTCTCTTCGAGGCTGAACCACACTTATCCCTGCCAGTCGCCTGGCGATCGCCTTTTGGAATAACTGAAAGAACGATTCGTTTTTGCGAAGGTTTCCGCCAGCGACGATAATTTCCCAATCCTTCTCGTCGCGTGAGAACAGCTTTTTTGCCACTGCGCTCGCTGCGATAGCAAGCTCTTCAGCTTCCTCGTTAAGGATCGTTGCCGCCGTACCGTCACCTGACTCATGCGCCAGGTGAACGAGTCTGCTCAGTGCCGCGATCTTGTCCTTGGCACCTTGAATCTCCTTCGTCCATCCGAGCAACTGTTCGGCACGGTCGAAGCCGAAATGATCCAGGATGATACGAGAAAGCGCTGTGGGCGGCATACGTCCGTCGTGAGAGCGGCACACCGCGCGCAACGCACGCAGCGCCACCTGGTACCCGCTGCCCTCATCTCCCAGGATATGTCCCCACCCGCCGGCGCGTGCGCGTTCACCGGCACGATTGATTCCAAATGCGATGCTGCCCGTGCCTGAAATCACAATGATTCCGAATGGCTTCAGTGCGCCACCCATGAGGGCGATAATGCCGTCATTGACGGGCGAACATTGCGCGTTCGGCAGAAACTCGCCAACGAGTCCCTGTATGAGCGGTCGATCTTCGGGCCGGTCCACGCCGGCCATCCCAAGGCAGATCGCTCGCACATCGTCTGCCCTGGCGCCTGCCGCTTGCAGCAGATTCGAAATTAAATCGCCAAGATTGGCACGAACAACATCAATAGGGTTGGAATGATGGTTTGTCGAACCGACTTCATATTGGGCGATTACAGCCCCGTCTTCACGTGAGATTGCGCCAAGTGTTTTGGTGCCGCCGCCATCTACACCAATGATAAAATTGACCATCGTTTACCTTACATAACCGACTTGGATACGCGCATCCGGCAACATGGCATGGGTGCGTGCGCATCCAGTGTGGTCTACCGTTAGTTCGTAATCAGTTCTGTGTGCCCAATCGAGGGTAAGTTTGCCCTTTGGCCTGGTAATGAACCACCGGTTCCGCACACCAGGATCATTACTCGCTAGTGTGCCGTCCCAGAAGTTCATAACTATATTTCAGTAAGCTTTTGAGCTCGGACGGCACACAAAACCAGTGAACGAATTAATGGCACACCACACTAGTTGTTTCAGAAGCCAAACAGGTTTTTCTGGGTCACGCCCGCCGGCGGAGTGAAATTGAAACGGCTCTCCGTCACCGGCGAGTTCACCTGCACGTTCTTTAATGAAATGACCAAGTCCTTTTCATCCGGAATGCTGATGCGGCGCGGAATCCCATCTTTCTTGGAAATCCAGAATCGCATTTTCACGGGATCCACACCGGCCAGCTTCAGCTTGTCTGGAGATTTGCCTTCCAGCACCCAGCACGATTCGCCGTCCACGTCCTGTGAGCCCTTGTTCTTGATGGTCTCCGTGTCCATTGCAGCAAAGACGTTCATCTTCATGGCTGCGTCGACGAACCCACTGATAAAAGGAAGCGAAGTCGGGATATACTGAGCTTCCCTGGCTTTGTGATCGTACACCCATAACGTCTGATTGTTGGCGACGTATTCGTCCGTTTCATCTTTGTGCGTCAGGGAAACGCGCGCTCCCTGGGACCGGCTGATTTCCATGGGGCCGGACTTTACGGTGCGCTTCGGAGCACGGGGAGCTGTCCCGGTTTTTTCGGCCTTCTTTTTGGCCTTCTCTTTGGTTTCTTTCACTTTCGACATGGAAAGCTCCGCGGTCAGCGTACGGACCTGGTCGACATTCGACTGAATTTGCTGAAGCACGGCTTGAACGGTTTCATCAGCCGCCTTTCGCTGATGCTCACCCAGGCTCGTATCGGCAGAAGGTGTCGGTTTACTCACGCTCACGTTGGTTTCGCGGGGAGCCGGCTGCTGCGCGTTTGCAAACTGCAGCACGCCGGCAATCATGGCGCCGCAAATAAAGCAGCTTAATAGTCTCGGAATGTTAAGAGGAGCAGCAGAGCCGCGAATCACGGACCGTCGTTGCCAATCGCTTCTACTGGGCAGCCCTCCAACGCCTCCTGGCACAGCTGTGCCTCCTGCTCGTTTTCAGGCTGTTTGAACAGGAAGGAGTAGCCACCCTCATCATTGCGCGCAAAGTTATCAGGAGCAATCTGCCGGCATGCGTCGCAATCGATGCACGTGTTGTCCACGTAGAACTGACCATCGGCGTTATCTGGATACTTTTGAGTTTTATCTGCCATTGTTAAAAAATCTCCATCCTGCAGCTGTTAAGTCGTTACCATTCAGAGCACAAAGCAAGCCACACCGCTCCGGCAGCCAGCCCTATTTTTGCACTTTGAGTGCGGGAAGCCGGTTCAAAGCAGAGTTTGCCATGTTGGCATACGACAATTTCTGCAGAGTCTTCACTTCATCCACCTGCCCAGGCGTCAGCACCTGCTCACCTTCCGCTGTTGTCACGGGTTTCGAGTCTGTGCTGACAGGGGCTGGCTCGACTTTTCGTTCCTGCGCGACTGCCTGGTATAACTTCTCAGCTTCGCCCTGCCGATTCTCAAGCGCCTGGTACATGTTCGCCAGCCCGAGTTTCGCCTGTGCATCGAGGTAAGTTCCCTTCGCGAGATCGGATGCCTGTTTAAAAGCATTTTCCGCGTCGCGCGTGAGTTTCTGGTCCTGTGTAATAAACAACTGATCCTGCAAAACATGTGCTAGGGCGATGTTGCCGACGGCCTTCTCCTGAGGCTCCCTGGCGATGGTAATGTATTTCTGGTATGCGTCCCGTGCATTGTTGAGCGCGGTCGACTGTTGCCCAGCCTGCAAGGAAGCCAGCTCATAGTGGGCATTGCCTAAAAGCAGCTGTGCCTGCCGGCCAACAAACGTAGAGGGGTAGTTCTTAATTGCATTGTCGGCAGCCGTTATGGCGGCATTCAGTGCATCACGGCGCTTTGCATCATCCGGTGCAGCCTGCGCGGTTCCCAGCTGTTCCAATACAGCGGCATAGGCGCGGCTGGCCTTTGCCTGCTGGCCCTGGTGAATCCATCGATAAACCGTCCAGCCAAGTGCCACGATGATAAAGGCGGCGAGTAAAATGTTTACCAGCTTGGCGTTCGTATCGAACCAAAGCGTAGTACGTTCACCGAAATCCAAATCGTCTTGTACTGTAAGCGCTACATCTTCAGCTGCGGGCCGTGTTACGGATGCCAATATGTTCACTCCACCTGGATTAAACGCGCAACTAAGTGCATCGTCCCGAATGCGGTCAAGCAAACTCTTGGCCGACACGGATGCGTTCGCTAGCTTCTATATCTGCTGTGCCGCAGGATTCATAATTTGAGTTTGTTCGTGTGTTAAATGCAAACACGGTAGCAAACCATGAGAAAGTGCTTGAAGGACCAGCACGCTGCAGGAATCACCGTCGGGTTCACTTCAAGGTGACTGATGTAAGTCGCTTTGTTACAGTTATCAGGAGGTACGGATGCCGTCGTCGCTCGACTCAACGTCGATCACAAAACTCATTCTCGAAGCGAAAGATCATGCGTACCGGGAAATGGGTGCCGTAGACGTTGCGCCGCCGCCGGCCTCCGTACAGTGGCCCGTAGCGTGCGAGGTAAAGCCCGGGCTTGAAGGTGCGGTCGCTGCCGAATCGAAGATCGGATTTGTGGACGGCCAGCGCGGAGCACTGGTTTACCGCGGGTACGATATTTTTGACCTCTGTGCGCACTCGAATTTTGAAGAAGTAAGCTACCTCCTCATTCATGGGGCACTGCCTGACGCCGCACAACTGAAGGCATTTACAGAGGATCTCAGGTCCCGCCAGCAGGTACTTCCCGTTACAGCCAAGCTGCTGAGGGAACTGCCGGTGAATAGCCTCCACCCCATGAAATTGCTGGAAGCTTCGGTAATCGGTGCCCATGCAACCGACGCCAAAGACAGAGGTGATGCCGCCGGCGAGGCCATTGACGAAATGCAGGCTGCCTACCGGTTAATCGCGCAAATGATGACATGTACCGGCATGGTCGCGCGGCTACGGCAGGGAAAAGACTTTGTGGATCCTGACCCTAATCTCAGCCATGCAGCTAACCTGGTTTACGCGCTGACCGGTAAAAAGCCCGATGATGCAACAACGCGGATCATGGATGTGTGCCTGATTCTGCACGCCGACCATGGTATGAATGCGTCCACGTTCACCGCAATGGTGGTTACGTCGACTTTGTCGGATCTCTATTTTGCTGTCAGCGGGGGACTGGCCAGCCTCAAGGGCCCCCTGCACGGCGGTGCAAATGAAGCAGTATTGTATGACCTTGAAGAGATTGGTTCTCCCGATAAAGTTGACGAGTGGTTCAACACGGCGCGCGAACGGAAGCGCAAAGTCATGGGCATGGGGCATCGCGTATATAAAGCCTATGACCCACGCGCGCGCGTTTTGAAGCCACTGGCTCGGCTTTTCGCCAGCCGTGAACCGAAAGTAGACGCCCTTTTCGATACCGCTGAAAAGCTGGAAGCGGTCGTCCTGGAAGAGATGGGGCGTGAGAAGAAGATTTTCCCCAATGTGGACTTCTATTCCGGCCTGGTCTACAAGGCGGTAGGAATTGAAACGGCGATGTTCACGCCTCTGTTCGCGGTTTCACGCGTCTCCGGTTGGGTAGCGCGCTGCCTGGAATATCGCCAGAACAATCGCATTTTCCGTCCACGCGGAATCTACACCGGCGAAATAAACCGGGAGTACGTACCAGTCACCGATCGCTAAGCTTGCCTTGAAATCGCCAACGCCGAACGACCCATTAGAGTAGCGAGCGCTGTGCAACAAACCTGGTATCATCGCCTTGCTGTCCTAATACTTCAGCAGCTTTTCAATTTCAGACACGACCCGGGATGCCCCAGGCGCAGGGACTCGGTCCGGCTTCAATTTCCACGCCGACTCTAATGCCCGGCTCCAATTGCCAGTGATAAAGTCGCGGGTCGAGATCTGCACGGCGCCGCCCCAGTCCTGCAATCCTTTACGCAGCACGCGGTACTCCGCAAATTCCGGCCGAGGATAGTAAATCACGGGAGTGCCGTTAGCCATACATTCGCCTACCGTACCGTATCCCGGCTTTGCGAGCACCGCATCCACCGAAGCAACTACGTCAGGGAAATGCCATTCGTCGGGATCAAGCTCGTGTGCTATTCCGGGCAGTGGAGTAAACGAGACAAAGGTAACATTTGGACCGCCGGCCATATCGCGAAGACGCAGGTCCTGGTCACCGAGATTTCCGAAATAGAGTAACACCATTTTCCCACGGCTTGAAACGCCGAGTTTTGCTTCCAGCTGCTTACGAATCCTTTGGCCACGTCGTGCGATCAATCCAACGTCGAGTTGCGGCGATTGGTAGCGCATGCCAAAGGCAAGGCCGGGCCGCAGTGTGATATCCGCACACGCATATGCATCTGCGTAATGACGCAGAAGCGCCAGTCCGTCCGGGTATGTATGTGCGGCGGACTTATAGATGTCGAGCCACGTGAAATTTGCAACGAGTACCGCAGGAATACCAGCGCGACGCGCAGCGAGTAGAGGCATCGGTGGCACGTCCGATATCACCGCGCACGCACCTTGCTGCTGCAGAAACTTTACCTCATCCTGAAGCGCGGCATATTTTTGTTCCCAGAGCAGCGCAGCATCACAGAAAGTCTGCTGCCAGTCGAGCGTCCTGTTGTCCGGCTGTACAACACCGATATCAAACCGGTCTGCGATCACCTCCAGCGGACGTCCTGCCGCTTGTCGAAAAAACTCGGCCGGCGCTGCGCTTTTCACAAGAATGCGAATTCGTGCATCCAGTTTCGCCATCACCTGCGCCGCGCGGCTTGCGTGACCCAATCCGTGGCCGCTCACATAGTAGCATACGGTGGGTCGCGTCATGTGCGCACAGGCTGTCTGTTCGTGATGATGACGCCCGCGAGAACGATGGCTCCGCCTAGCAGTACACGCCACCCCGGCGGCTCCCAGATAGCCGCGAAGGCCACGCCGAAAAGCGGCACGAGGAAAACCATAGAGGATACCCGCACGGCATCCAGCTCGTCGAGGGCCTTATACCATACGAAATAACCGAACACCGTCGGCAACAGTATCAGGTAGGCGATGGCCAGCCAGAATGTTGCTGGCAGGCGGGCGAATTCGCGCAGTAAATTCCCGTGCACGAGGGGAAGGGGCAGTATCGGCACAATCCCCAGCATCAGGGACAGGGCGGTTACGGTCAGTGGTTTGTATCCGGACAGCAGTTGCTTGCCTGTAATCGTTGAGAGACTCCATGCGAGTGGCGCACCCGCGGTAAGAAGGAGATGCGTCAGGTCGTAAGAATAAACGGATTCATTTTTGTCCGCATGCAAACCTGGAATCGAAATATAGATCAGGCCCACCAGCGATAACAGCGTTCCGATTACTTTGGGCGCGGTTACTTTTTCGTGAAGCCAAATGGCAGCCATCACAAATGTCATGCTGGGGCCAATCCCAATGACCAGCGACGCGACGCCTGCCGGCACACGCTCCTCCCCGGTGATCAAAAAGAAGTTATATACCAGCGTCGTCAGTGCGCCGACCGCAAAAGTTGCGAACCAGTGCTCGCGCAAGAGTTGCTTCACTTCAGTCCCGCGGCTCCAGAGGAGCGGTGCGAAACAAAGCGCAGAGGGCACGAATCGCAGCCACATAATATCCCAGGCGCTAATACCATGCGCCAGCCGAATGAAGTTGATGTGCCGCAATACCAGGAACACCGCGCCCCAGGTAGCCAGGGCTGCGAAGATCAAGACGTAAAGTACGAGCTTTGAATGCATCGGCCCACAAGACATTCGCAACGGATTGCTAACGCCACAGGAAAACTGCGGTGTACCTGCTGCCGTTTTCACTGGCAAACCGCAGACCCTGCCTTAGAACGTTTGAATGCCGCCGCTGCTGAACTCTAACCGCATCATTGCGCTGATGTCGGGCACGAGCGTCGATTCGATTGATGCCGTGCTTTGCGAAATCGGACAGCGCACTCAGGAGCGACTTGGGGCGGAGGTGCTTGCGTTTCACGAGCACCCTATATCTGCCGCGCTGCGCGAACGGATTTTTGAGGCGTTCGCCGATGGTACTGGTTCGCTATCGCTATCCTGCTCTCTGAACTTTGAAATCGGTGCAGCGTTCGCCGAAGCTGCCGAATGTCTGATCTCGAAAGCCGCTGTGAAGCGAACCAGCGTCGCTGCCATTGCGTCGCACGGGCAGACACTGTATCATATCGCGCCGCACATGGCTGCTGGCGCTGCAAATCATTCTGCATCGACGTTACAGGTCGGCGAATCCGCTGTAATTGCGGAACGTACGGGCCTCCGCGTGGTTGCGGATTTTCGCGTTGCCGACATGGCAGCGGGAGGAAATGGCGCACCGCTGGTACCATTCGCCGATTATCATCTTTTCAGCCGGGCGGGCACCGGAGTGATCGTGCACAATATGGGTGGCATCGCAAACTGCACCTACCTGCCGGCTAGCGGAAAGCTAAACGAAGTCATCGCTTTTGATACTGGGCCGGGTAACATGATCATGGATGCACTGGTTCAACACTTCTATCCGGGTGAGACCTACGACGTAAATGGAGAGCATGCCGCGGCCGGGACTGTGCTGGAAGACCTGCTTTGCGACTGGATGGCGCTGCCATACATCAATGCTCCTCCGCCTAAAAGCACGGGGCGCGAATTGTTTGGTGTGCAATTCGCCCAGCGCGCACTGCAGGAGCACGGACGTGCCGCGGCCAATGACCTAATTGCCACCGCAAATGCATTCACGGCACGTTCGTTTGCGCAAAATTTACAGCAGTTCGTGCTGCCCGGCGGGGCTGTTGCAGAGATACTGCTCGGTGGTGGGGGAGCATTGAACCTAAATCTGAAGTCGCGTATCACCGATGAGATACGTTTAGTTTCACCGGCGACCCGCGTTGCTTGTCTCGACGAGACCGGTATCTCGAGCAAGGAGCGCGAGTGTGTCGCGTTTGCCTTGCTTGGGTATGCACGGCTGCACAATATTCCTGCCAACGTGCCCTCTGCCACCGGCGCAAAGCACCCGGCACTGTTGGGTAAAATCAGTGACCCGCCCCCGCGCACAAACGGTTGATTGTGACGTTCGAGGCTTGAACGCTTCTGCCATGATGAAACCTATACTGGTTCTGAATGGCGCCAACCTTAATATGCTCGGCAAGCGCGAGCCGGACGTTTACGGCACGGCGTCACTTCAGGATATCGAAAAAACTTTGATCGAACGCGCTCGGAAACTTGGCGCTGAACTGGAATTCTTCCAGAGTAATATCGAAGGCGAGTTAATCAACCGCATGCACAAGGCTATGGGTAACGTGCACGCCATTATCCTGAATCCGGGCGCATACACACACACCAGCGTCGCCCTGCGCGATGCCGTTTCGGCCATTGCTCCAACACGCGTCATCGAGGTTCACCTCTCCAACGTGTATGCGCGCCCGGATGTTTTTCGCCACACCAGCCTCACTGCCCCCGTTTGTGTCGGCCAGATCAGCGGCTTTGGTGCATTTTCGTACGTGCTGGCTCTGGAAGCTGCCATGCAACTCTAGTGTGCCGAATCCGGTGTTCCTTACCAGACCAGAGGGCAGACTTTATCTCGATTCGGCACACAGAACAGATTACAAACCGACGGTAGACCACTCTAGCCTTACGAATGAAAGAGGCACGGCCACTGATCGCGAAGTGGTGCGGATCTTGCTGCCTATCCAAATCAGGTATTGACGAGTAATCACTCTTGTCACACTATTGCTGAGTAACTTTCACTTTTGCCGGGCCGGCATTATTACAAAATGCCTGCCTGGGAAAAGTGAGAACTGGAGTCGAAATGGTTCTCATTTGCCGAGAAGTAACTAGTCGGGTGCCGCGTGCGCGCGATCTTTCACGTCCTTGTGCAGTTTGTGCAAACTGCATGGCCGGGCGTCGTTAAATGTTTCTAAATTTGAGCGAAACACGCATTATAGCAAATGATCCGCAATGGGACGGCGCTGATCTTTGGGTATGTGACGTTCGCCAGGGTGACGCATATCCTGTTGGCATCTCGACCGCTGATCGTATTACGGTGGTCCCTGGCCGTGACAACCTATTTGCGGTCGTGCATCATTACTACGGAGAGCAGGTCGTCATATCGGCACATTCCATGGATGAGCCGACGTACGTTCTCTCGCATATCAACATTCGTGGGACAAGCTACCGGTTTACCGGTAACGAAGAAGTGTGGCGAAAATTGCCACGAGCTTTCGTCGCATATTATACTGCAGACCGCCTGTCCGATGCGGATCACCATCTAATCCTGGTGAACAGCGTCGATCGCACCGTCATGATCCGGAAATTTCCTTCGTTCTACGAAGGTGGGATGGAATTGAAGGACCGTGTTTCTGGCATGATCGAAGTGCCTCGTCAAAGCGCTGTGCTAATTGAAGAGGGCCGCGACGAGCGTCCTCTCCTCCTTTTCAATACTCGAAAGCACAAAGTGAACCAGCGGCTGAACCTGAAGATGAAGCCGGATACGAATCGCTGCTATCGTTTCCGGGAGCATGCCCAGGAATTGTGGGTTAGCGACCCCGATCGTCTCGTAAAGCTTACACCAAATCTGCTCGGCGACTGGTCAATCAAGGCGAACGTACGGCTACAGTTGATGGATACCACCGGTGGGCGTTTTACCGGCGAGTTCACTTTCAATGCAGACGAGTCGCTGTGCATCGCGGCGCGGCCCTATATTGGGGATGCGCTGCTGATCGATACGCACAAGTTCGAGATCATGAACAAGGTTTACCTGGAAGCCAGGGTGAAGAGTATTCTTTTACTTAATGATGGCCGCGTCGTAGCACGCGATTGGTTCACAGGCAAGCTGGTACAGTCCCACGTGCATGCGCATCATATAATGGCGGCTGTCGGGTAGCTTATCAGCGTGCAGAAGGCGGGGCGTAAGGCCTTCGACCGGCAGGCCAGATCGGCGCTTCAGGCTCCATGGCTGATTCCTGCCGGGCGGTCAGTGTGCTTGTGCTCAGATCCACGTTTTTAAACGAGACGCTGGCGGCATTGGTGAAGAATGCGCCGGCGACCTTATCGCGACGCCGGTGCAATGGCGGATCCACTTTCACCGCGAGCGTTCCTGTCGTACCGTCTGCCGCACTCAGGTTCGTCCCATAATGTCGAAATTGAGGATCCCAGGTCTCGGTAAGTGTGAGCGAAGTATCTTTTCCGCGGCTGTCTGTAAGAGTTGCTGAGACTTTGCATCCCCCAAGAAGCCACCGGTTACCTGCGTCCTGAACGATGACCGCCAGGTAGTGTGTGTCTGTAGCCGACGGCTTACGCCATGAAAGCATGCTGCCATCAAAGTCGTAATACCCTGTTGGTGCAGTCAGCGCATACCCAATCCGCAAATCTGCGTCCGCAGCAATTTCGAAGTACCTGGATGCCTGTTCAGCCTCTTCCATCTCATCGGTAGGCTTCATCCGTGTTGCGCGCGTCGAACTTGTGGCGGCGGCACTCGTACTCGTTTGATCGGTGCGTGACCGCGCGCTCACCGCTACGGTGGTGGAGAGAGTTGCAGTTGGCGTTGCATGGCTGGACCGGCGCGCGCGCGGCGACTCAGTTTGTGCAGACACCTGGAACCACATCAGCGAAAGCGCCGTTGCGGCTATGCACCTCACGAAAATCGCCTTCATTGGGTCACCGCTTCACGTTGTAAAAGGTGCCGAAGCCAGGATAGATGGCGCTCGAGCCCAGCTCTTCTTCAATGCGCAACAACTGGTTGTACTTAGCCATGCGGTCGCTGCGGCTGGCGCTGCCTGTCTTAATCTGGCCGGCATTTGTTGCGACTGCGATATCGGCAATTGTTGAGTCTTCAGTCTCGCCGCTGCGGTGAGAGAGCACTGCGGTATACCGCGCACGCTTTGCCATTTCGATGGCGTCCAGGGTCTCGGTCAGACTGCCGATCTGGTTTACCTTAACCAGGATCGAGTTTGCTACACCGGTCTCTATTCCCTTTTTCAGAAAACCGGTGTTCGTCACGAAGAGGTCGTCTCCGACGAGCTGCACGCTTCCTCCCAGGCGATCAGTTAAAGACTTCCAGTTTTCCCAGTCGTTCTCGTCACACCCGTCCTCGATTGAAATGAGCGGATATTTTTCTGTGAGCATCTGGTAATACGAGATAAGGTCGTCTGGCGAGAGCTCTTCCCTGGAGCTTTTCTTCCAGACGTATTTCTTCTTGGACTTATCATAGAATTCCGAGCTGGCGCAGTCGAGCGCGATGCCCACTTGTTCTCCCGGTTTGTAACCCGCCTTCTCAATCGACTGCATGATATAGTCGAGCACCTCTTCGGCGGTCGCGAAGTTGGGGGCAAACCCACCCTCGTCGCCTACGGCTGTGTTGAGGTTCTTGTCTTTCAGGATTTTCTTGAGCGTGTGGAAAATTTCGCAGCCGCAGCGAATCGCTTCCCGAAATGTTTCGAATCCAGCAGGGACAATCATAAACTCCTGGAAATCCACGGTGTTGTCGGCATGCGCGCCACCGTTCACGATATTCATCATCGGTACCGGGAGGGTCTTTGCATTGGACCCGCCGATGTATTGGTAAAGTGGCAGTCCAAGCTCATCAGCAGCCGCGCGAGCGGTTGCGAGCGACACCCCGAGAATAGCGTTCGCACCGAGCTTGCTTTTGGTTTCCGTGCCGTCCAGGCGAAGCATCTCCGCGTCGATCACCGTCTGCTCGGTTGCGTCCAGCCCGATCAGCATTGGCGCGATCTGTTCGTTTATGTTGTCGACCGCCTTAAGTACGCCCTTTCCGAAGTAGCGATCTTTGTCACCATCACGAAGCTCCAGCGCTTCGTGTTCACCAGTGCTCGCGCCACTCGGTACAGCCGCACGGCCAAAGCCTCCGCCGTTAAGCAATACGTCGACCTCAACCGTCGGGTTTCCGCGGCTGTCCAGGATTTCACGTCCAACGATGCTCGCAATCTGCGTCATTCGTTCTTCTCTCCACAATGTCCGTTCGATTTGTCAGAGCTGAAGGTGAATGCCGCACGTGGCGATGCAAGGGCAAATGAAAGCGCGGAAGCACTCAGCCTTGCGGGGCCAGCATTATCAGCCAATTCCCAGCGGAGAATTGCACGTAATTTCGGCGGATGGCCTCTCGTACCCGGGTGTCAAAGATGGCAATGTCATGATAGACCGGCGGGCGAACAAACGAAGGATTCACCACGATCAGCCTGAAAGTTTTCGTTTCGATCCTTTTCACAAGCTGATCGAGAGATACCATCCCAAGCTCAGCAAGCCGCAAAACTTGAAGTGGCTCGACGTAGGGATGATAAGCACCCGTGCGCAATGCGGTCAAGGGATCCAAACAGAGTACCGCATCCGAACCAAATTTTCGCACGGCATTGCGCGCTGCCGCAATTTCAGCCTTCCAAGGCGCCGGCAGCTCGTTCGTCTGAAGAACTGCGTCGCGGGCGTTATGTGCAAGCGACCCGGCAAGCATCAGGCCCATAACCATTACAGCGATCCAGTACCGCCGCTTGATAGCTGCAGGTCCATCGCCGGGAAGTAAAACGTCCGCCTTCCATGTGCGGCTTAGACCGTGAGCCGTTTTTGCCAAAGCGAATCCGAACAGCGCAATGGAGCCAAGCAGGTAATCTACATTGCTGCCCTGCTTCATCATGAAAAGGCACTCCAGAAAAGCCGTGGCGAGCACTGCTCGGAAAACTACAATACTGCGCGACAGCAACAGCGAAATCATCCCAAATACAATCAGCAACGGAGAGAGAGTCGGATGAAAGGTTAGGCTGCTGAACAAGTACTCCAGCCTGAATCGGAACGCCGCGGACGACTTTACGGCGTTCAGGTACCATAATCCCTGCGTGGCTGCGTTGAGTGCAAAGCTCGTACTTAAAATAAACACCGCCGAAAGGACCAGGGGCACCATCGCACGTCGCAATCGCGTTCGTTGGTTTGCAGAGACATGGCCAGTCCTGCCCGCAGACGCTTCAAACAGAAACGCAACAACCCCCGGAATCATCGTCGGCTTGAAATGAAATGCAGCGGTCCAGAGCAGGGCTTGTGCTGTCGCGTATACAATCGGATTGCCGCGCGACCGGGTCTCATTGCGCGCCAACAGAACAGTTCGCCCGACACACCACCCTGCCAGGCTAAGTGCCACTGCAGGGAAATCGGGTGCAAACTGCGCCGCCCAGCGAAGCGGATAGGCTGCCCACAGCAATGGAAGCGCGGCTATCACCGCATATCGAGCAGGCAAATCCTCCTGCCGAAGTAAGCGCCAGTACAGAATCAGAATGATTACAAGCGACAGCAACGACACGAGACGTCCCAGGAACAGAACATTCATGGCGTCCCGCCAGCCCACGCTGCGCGCAACAATGCCCGGGAGCCAGTACTCCAGCACGCCGTAGGGGAGTGGGATGATTGGATATCCAATTCGGAAATCGGTAAGCATCGCTGTTCCAGCTGCTACGCGCATTCCCGCGGCGATAGCCTGCGGTTCCGAAATAGAGAGCACTTGTGGCAGCAATATCGCGCGGTGCAGCGAAAGCAGCGCACATCCCACGTACCACCCCGACAGCGCGACGATCGCAAGCATACATGCCGCTAAGCCCGTCCGCACGATTCGCGGCACCGTGACACTATCGTTCACTTCGGAATGTGTAACAGGAGAATCCACATTACTAAATTTGCGGCGGTTTTATTGCATTGCAAGCGGTGCCGCTGATCAGCGAACCAATACACGCTTAAAACAGTATCGGAGCTGATGGCAGCGGGGACGCCAACTCGCGTGCATATGCCAGGAACGACTCAGTGACATCGAAGTTTTCGGCGTCGATGAATTCCCGCGGCAGGCTGCGCACACGTCCAATCACATCTCCCAGGGGAATCAGATCAGTGGAAGGAGCTCCGCCATCCAGACGCGTCCCGCGAGTTGCAACAGTTTCTGCGGTTGGAGGCTTTTCAAGTTTTCAAGTTTTTTTCAAGTTTGGAGCGTAGAAGCTTGAAAGGCTTGCAGATAAATCAAGTTGGCGAAAATGGGTAATTTCGCCACTTGAAAAACGGTAATCCTCGCGTAAGAATTCGCGGGGGCCGTGGATTTCCGGCTTCCTTGCGCGATGGGCGGCCTTTTTCCGCCAGACGCATGGACGCAAAATGCCACGCGGATTGGGCGGAGAAGTCCCTTTGCGGTCGATCGCGGCGTTCGGGCTGCATAGAATTATCAATGAACACGTTCAGCTTTACTACGCGGGCAGGTATACACCAGTTGGGGGTGCGCGCCTATTCCCTGGCGTCACCTTAGGGTGGGCTAAGTCCAATAAAGTCGAAAAAGATTTTTGGGTGAATGTGCGCTGGTGGGTGCCGGCAACTGCGGAGGAGGGCCGTTGCTCGACGTGCGATGCTGATGAGAGCTTCCGTGAGAAAGATTGATCGTCGAGCGTCGCAGAAGGGACGGTCGCCCGCGTCGGCGTCCCCGTAACTTCCGTTATTCACTGATGTTCCCTTGCATGTGAAGCAAGCTGTTGCGCTCGAGCTGATCTGCCTCTTTTCTTGCCGTGCTCCACCGATATGTGTTTTGTCCGTCTTCCACTGCCTTGCTTAAGCGAGCCATCGCAACCATGTATGCAATTTGCTGCGGCCACACATGGCCGGATACCTCCGGTATTCTGTCACTGATAAATGCAACGCCCGCATAGAAACCAATGCCGGGAGGCTGTGCGGTTGCATAGACTGCACTGAGGTGATTTCGAATTAGCTCTCGCGCCGTCGGGTCAATTTGCTCCAGTGATAATAGCCCTCTGCTGATCTCAGCTGCGTAATGCGCCGGACCAACAACTTTGAGTTCGCCCAGTTGTTGCACGCCATACTTTCGATGACATTCAATCGAGCACGCCCGCACAATAACTTGAGCCCAACGACGGAGCATAACAAAACCTTTAATATATGGATGTGTAGCTACAAGTTCCCCGGCTCACTCGAATAATATACAAGCTTCACCCAGGAAACCATGGTGGAAGTAAATTCCTCAACCGTTCCCACCCCACGATTTTCATCGTGACATGCACCAGCGCGCAGGCGGGGCTGTGAGCCCGGCTCGTTGACTAAAAACAGGAGATCGAAATTCCATGCAGAAACCAAAACCCCGTACACGTCGCGACATCGAAAAGGCGTACCCGCGCGCCAGGTTCATTGAAAAACTCCGCCGCCTGGCTGATGCGCTGGAGACCGGAGCAACCTTTCGCATCCAGGTCGCAGGTGAGCGAATTACCATTCCCTCCAACGCCGTGATAAACATAGAGCACGAGCGCACCGGAGACGAAGAAGAGCTCGAGTTCCAGCTTAAGTGGAGCGCCTCGTCTGAAACATAAAGAATTCCCATCCGGCACGCCATCCATTGAGTCGCGGATCATCGCCGCTATTTTCGCTCCAGCACTGCGTGGGCGCCGAGATGCTGTTTAAGCCCTTTTTCAGAATCGAGCCAGTCCGCCGCCGTGCTATCACCCCTGACGTATGCATCAAAAAACGCAGTGGCACCCGCGTTGATCAGCTCGTGAAACTTTGTGTCGCTGGATTCGCGCGCCGCGTTGACCCTGCGGCCGCTAAAGATCATGTGATCCCCACCTTCAAAGGTGACGAGGTATTGGTGGCGCGCAGAGGTGTGATCATAGGGCAAACGCCGCTGCTCAGCGGCGGTGTCACCTATGGGACTGTCGTCCAACGTACCTGTCATGTGCATCACGGGTACCTTAACCTTGCTGTAAATCTCATCAAGCTGGTGATGACGTCTGGGTACCTCGCGATTGTGTCGGCTGGCATCGCTCCATGTCTTATCCAGCACTTCCACGAGCGCCGGGGAGCGGCTGAGCCACGGCGCGGTGGCCGCTCGGTATTTGTCGGGAGTAGCTGTATTCCCTGATAGCGACATTGCCAACAGGTATGCGCTCAATCGGGATGTCATCGCTTCGCCCTCCCAGGTGTGGTGTCCCCTTAATTCGTTCGCCGGTTTTGTGAGCCGTTCCAGAGATTCGCTATATATTTTCGGTTTCCGGCGCCCCTTCAGGGCGCGAAAAATGAGGTGCTGTAACCCAGGGCTGCGTCGGCCACAAAAAGCCGTGGCCTCCTTACCCTGGGCTGAGATCCGCTGCACCTTCGGTGCAAAAAACCTGAGGGCTGCGGATTCCGCCAGGTTGAGTGAAATCGGGCGAGTGGCCAATCCATTCGTTTAAATGCATAAACTCCGGCACTGGCAGTTATAACGAACTGCTCCCACGACTCATTCGCTTACCCAACTTCCTGCTGCTCTTGCTGATTTGATTGCATCAACGGTGAGAACGAAGTCGACTCAATTCGCGGATTTAAGGGTTGGTGGCGAGTGCGCTTATCTCGAGAGTCCAGACGTGGTTTAACGCTGGTTGAAGTTGTGTTCTCCATGGTGATTCTGCTGATAACAGGATTGGCCACGATCAGTGGAATCATCTTTACGCGACAATCGATGGAACTGGATAAGCAGCGGCTGACGGCGCTGAACTATTGCAGGCAGGCGATGGAAGCCGCGACAACTTTGGCGGACGTGGAGCCGGGCGTGAAGCCGCTTGTTCCTTTCAATGAACCCGGGCTGGTGATACCGGCCAATGTGTCGGTGGAGTATTTTGCGATTCACGATGACGGGAAAGTGTCGTGGGGAAGTCCCCTGGCAGCGCGTCCGCCAGATCAGCCTGTATTTTGTCGCGTGACAGTCGAGTGGTCTTCGATGGGCTCGGCGTCGCGGCCGCACCAGATTACGATGTGCAGTATCATACGGGCCGGCACAACTTGATGGGCACGGTTGGCATGATGCGGACTGCCTGGCGTTTGCGCGGGGCGACGCTAGTGGAAATGATGGTCGCCATGGGTATACTGACGTTCGTTTTTGCGTTTTCCGGTTTCATGCTGATGATGATGAGCCGCAATGCTTATAACATCAATCGCCAGATTCGGGGACAGATAGCCTCGGCGAGTGCGGCGGAGCGGGCGACCAACCTGCTGCGTTCGGCGGCTTATTTTGCGCTCTGGCCGGCTGACCAGATCCTGGAAAATGCGACGGTGACGCGTGTGAGATTCGCAATGCCGGGCGCAGGGAGCGCCGTGACCACGCACGTGCTTTGTTATAACCCGGTGAAGAAGCAGATGGAGTATTACGACAGTGAGAGCAAGGTGACTTTTCCAACATCGGACTCTGAGGGGCGGCCAATCCCCAGCGGGGCTCCAACGATGAAGTACATGAACATTTCGAATATGATGTTTAACTGGGAAACCGAGTATCGCGTTACGCTGCATATCTGGTATGAATATGCCGGTTACGCCCTAAAGCCTCCGGGTGTGGAGCGAAAGCAGTTTGGGCGCTTTGTGACGGACATTATCGCGCGCCGCCATTTCATGGACCAGGGGATTCAAAACTATGCGATCTCCGATATAGCAACTTCTTCGCCGGCGACGCTTTGATATGAAGAGACAACGACATCAACGGGGCGCCGCGCTGATCTGGGTGCTGATGCTGTCGGCACTTATGCTGCTGGGTGTCGCTTCCATGCTGGCTATGGTGAGGCATCTCGCGCGTTCCACCAATGATAAGGTGGCGTTTGAGGAATGCTTCCATGTGGCTACCGGTGGCATCCAGATGACGAACGCGTGGCTGTTGCGCGCGGACATGGCGAAGTCGCACCTGGGCGATTCTGTGGGCGGGGCGCTGGAGGCGATCACTTCGGGCGCAGTTAATCTGAGCACGGACGTGATCATCATCCCGGGCTACACGCTGGCTGCAATGAGTCCGCAACAGCAGGTGGCTGATTATTATCAGAACAAGTACAACAGCTTTAGCGCGGCGGGCACCACGCTATCGGACGGCCGGCGTGTGCTTTATAGTTTCCCGGCGGTAAATGGGAAAATCATCGTGCTGCAAAACGACGCGCTGCAGTTGCAAACGTCGTCGCTGTTTGATCCAGCGGCACCACGGGCCAGAAGCTACATCAGTCAATTGCGCATAACCACGCCGTATCCTGCCGGGGCAAGCGGATCGAATGCTGCAGGCCCGTACACGGGGGAGACTCTGGGGTTGCGGCGCACCTCACTGATTATTGAGGCGGAGGCGATCACATTGACGGCAGGCATCCGGAAGCGAAGGTTCATCCAACAGAAGGTGCTTGTGTCTCCTCCAGTAGAGGGGGCGCCGCCACTGAGCACTGGTGAGGCAATTGTGTCGGGGGCTGCGATGGCAGTGCAGGGTAGCTCGAGTCTCAATGTACACTGGGGTCCGGTCAAGGCCAAGGGCAACATCGCGCTGCTGGATATCGCCCCGCTGGATGTGGCGAACAAGAGGCTGACGTCGGCTAATAAGTTCTTCGGTGCAGGAATTGGAAACGAATACTGGCTGAAGTGGACGTGTACGGGCACGCTCTTCCAGCAGAATGGCTCAAACCAGGTTCCTCTTTTCCCGACATCGATTAACGGGCAGCCGGTGGTGGACTTTTTCGTCCAGTTGCTGAATGGGGATTTCGGTTCGGCCTGGACCAATGGGACGCTGCGTCTGGACGGCACGTATAATGAGGCTCACGTAAAGAGTATCACGAATCCAAATAATCCGTATGCATCCATCCTTACTGGCAATCCTACGACATCAGGCCATTACGCATTAGGAACTGGGGCGCTGTTGCAAAACTTTGCGCCGGTGGGGGTGGATGTCGACTATCTGATAAATCATACTCTGGCGTATAATGCATGGAAGCAGTTTGCGATAAAACGTAATGGTTACGCACGTCCGCAACTGGCGAGCGGAAATATTACAGGCTATACGAACTCGACTGGCCAGAAGCTATATGTGACTCCGAGCCGCACGCTGACTACGAATTCGGAGGGAAACATAGCATTTACGAACCTGGCCCAGATCAGCATGAAGTCTCTGGTTCCGAGTGGTGGCAGTACGATCAACCTGGCGGACCGAATCCTGTTTATCGATACACCAGAAGGAGTGGAAGGCGGAACGAAATTGACGGTGTCGCTGAGCAGTAATGACGCCTTTTTCTGGAAGGGGCTTATTTACCTGAATACCAACCTGCAAACGGCGGGCGGTGGAGCATTCCCGACGATTCTGTGCAAGAATCCGGATCAGTACCGGGCGGATCCAAGCGGTGCTACCGGAACACCGATCCAGAGCTGTTACCTGGACGGCATTGGCATGGTGACAGGGGCGCTGGCACGGACGGGCAACGCGGCAATCTACGGAACGCTTGTGGCGAAGGGCGGTTATGGCGGATCAGGCGGGCCCGACATTTATTACAATAGCCGTAACGCCCATGGTTTGTTTAAAGGACTGGTTTCGCATGCCGCCACGTTCCAGATAGTAGAGGGACCTCTCCAGGAGATGAATCAATGGCCAGTCTAGTTTCTGCCCGGGGAGAGCTCGTTCTATGAACTGGTCCATATGGAGTGCTTCTTTGGTGGTGCAGATTATCGAGCTGATGCTGGCTGGCGCGTTATTCGGGCTTGGGCTTCGGGCGCGGCCCGATAGCGTCAAGCAGGAGGGCTCGGCAATTGGTCATATACTCGCGCTGTTGTTTCTTCTGTTGCCCGTGGGCCTGGCTGGATGGGTTTCCGCGCTGCTGGTACGCGGGAACCGGGCCCAGGATCTTGAATTCCTCGAACAGTTTCGGTCGACAAATTTTCTGGCTGCAGCCGGGGTGGTGCTGCTGCCTCAAGTGTTGATTCATGGAGGGCTGTCCTTCACGGCGTATTTGCGAGGTAGCCAAATCGCTTTCCTGATGCCTGTGGATATGCGGCGGGTTCGTCGCCGCAAACAGCGCATACTGGCGGGTGTTGTCGCGGGCAAATTAGTCCTATTAGTGTCGTCGCTTGTGACATTGCTGCACTATGTTCTATTGCTTCCGCCTCTGGAGACTTTAGCGCCGGTGGTTGCGCTGATGCTCGCCGCTGGCGTGGCGATATGGACTTGCCGCGCGAATGCTTCGATCGTGGATGAAAGCCCCAGGAGTGAGATAACCAGTGAGCAGACCGAACTGCAGATCGAAGTCCTGAAAATTGCGCGAGCATTTGGCTGGCGCCCGAAGTCCATTCTCATGTTCAAGATACTCAACAAAAGCGCTGGGTCACCGGGAAGGGACGGAGACATTGAGCAACTTGTGGCTGGCCTGGACCGATGGCGAAATACATTTAATCCTAAGAGCCCAGCCTTGCCGGAAGAATTGCTCCTCAATGCACCGCAGGAAGCGATCGCGGTCGGTCTTGCCATGCGCTTCGCGAATGCAGCGCTGCTGAATCCCTTGCGCTGGACGGCATCGGGCAGCGTGCCATTCTGGGCTGTTGGTGTGGTTATGGTCATATTGCTGCTCTTGTTTGCCGGTGGACTGTTCGCCATGCTTCAGGCTTTCGGCAGCAGCCCGGGCGAATCTTTCGTTATCGGAAGCTGGTTGGCGGCATTCATCGCGCTTGTTGTGGGTGTAATCAGTTTGATGATGCGTCGTCGCGGGTATCACCGAATGGCTTATGAGGCCTGGAGAAACGCGGGTCCTGAAAATGCTGACCGTAGCCCCGAAGCATTTGTGACGGCGCTGATTGAATTCGACTGTGCTATGAAACCAACAATCAACCGTGAACAGATCGTAGCGCGTCTGCATAAGGATCAACGATTGCAGGCCTTCCTGGGTTCAGTTACGGCTAGCGGCGAAGTCCGTGCTTTTGCAGGCGGGCTTTAATCCTGGAGAAAATAGATAGATGTGGGGACAGGAGCTGCCCCCAGGACAGCGCCGAATGCCTCCGGCTAAGAGAAACTATGAGAGCCGGATGCAGGAAATCTGCACGTACGGTTCGATGAGGGGGGCGCTGGAAACGAACCATGAAATGGGGACAAGGCACCGGTCGAGAGCGAAAGCTTGCGGAAACAGACTACCCAAATAAAGCTACCGCGCCAGCGCTCTGCTGTACCTGTTTTCCCCCTGTTGATTAAGAGGCTCGTCCGACGGTTTTAAAACAGTGCAACGAATGGACTCGAGTTCTGGGGGCAGCTGTGGAACTGTTCCAACACCGGGTTCAAACTCGCAGGGATGCGTAGAAGGAATTGCCCGGGTTGTGCGGTGCGGCACGCGGTGACGCACTCCCAGGGCGGCGTACGATTTTTGTTCGCGTGCGTGGTCGTTTCGCCGGAGTTGGATGGATCAGACGCGTGGTGCGATCTGGCGCGATGGTGGCTTGTCAGAATTCCCGCATCTTTACCGGCCGAAGAGAGGTTTCTATGAGTTCGGGAGCTGCCCCCAGGACAGCGCCGAATGCCCCCGGCTAACAGAAACTCTGAGAGCCGGATGCAGGAAAGCATTGAGTACGTGCAGTCTGGCGGGTGTACTCGGATGTATGGATCGGGAAGCAATGAAACAGCATCTCGTCAGACGCGCCGAGGGCTATGAGGCTGCATTGAAGATTATTACCGCAGAGCGTGCAGCATCAACCGCGGAACAGCGCATGGAGGACCTCGCACTTCTGCGCAGAACGGCTTTCGCCACGGGTCGTACGGAGTCTCCGGCCAGCCCGACATTGGCTCGGGAGAACTGGATTAAGTTAAAGCAGGCGTGGCTTGAGCGTACCACCGGACGGTAGGGAACTCGTCTCGGCGGCGGCCGCGCTGCAAACAGCGACTCAAGGAGTTGCCAGACTCGTATTAAGTGTGTGGAGGGTTTGATGTCCGCTCTGCTTCGCTGCTCTTTTGTCTGTTTACTGTTCCTGGTCCTTAATGGCCTATGTGCTTTGCCAATGGACGCCAATCCGCACCAGCCGAACGCCGTGCCCTTTGACCTGGCAGATGTGAAACTGATGCCCGGCCCATTGCGCGACGCACGTGACCTGAACCTGAAGTACCTGCTTGAACTTGAACCGGACCGCCTGCTTCACGCGTTGCGAAAAGAAGCGGGACTGCAGCCAAAAGGAGCGATCTATGGTGGGTGGGAAAGCAGCCAACTGGCAGGCCAGGTACTTGGCCATTATCTCACCGCAATATCGTATCAGTATCGCGCCACGAGCGACACCCGCCTGCTGGACCGCATCCGCTACATTGTGGATGAACTGGAGCTTTGCCAGCAGAAGCATGGTGATGGTTACCTGGCTGGTATTCCGAACGGTCGCGCGCTGTTCGAGGGTGTGAGCAGCGGCACGATCACCGCCGACCAGGCAAACCTTAACGGCAGTTGGGCGCCATGGTATGTGATCCATAAGATTATGTCGGGCTTGCGCGATGCATGGCAACTGGCGGGTGCGGACAAGGCGCGCCCGATGCTGATCGCGATGGCTGACTGGGTGGCGCGTGTCACCGGGCCGCTGACCGAAGAGCAGCTCGAGAAGATGATGGCATGCGAGTTCGGAGGCATGAACGAGATCCTGCTCGACGTCTATGCCACCACGGGCAACCCGCTCCACCTGGCCACGGCAGATCGCTTCTACCACAACCGAGTGCTCGACCCGCTCGCGCGCGGGGAAGATAGCCTCAATGGCCTGCACGCGAACACGCAGATTCCCAAGCTGATTGGCGTCGCGCGCCGTTACGAACTGCTGGGTGAAGCGCGCGACCGCAACACGGCAACATTCTTCTGGGATGCAGTGGTGAAGCAGCATTGCTACGCCATGGGCGGCCACAGCGATGGGGAGCATTTCGGTCCTCCCGGTAAACTCGCGGGCCGCCTGGGCACCATGACAGCCGAGACTTGCAATACGTACCACATGCTGAAGCTGACCCGGCACTTGTTTGAGTGGCAGCCGGATGCGCGCTACTTTGATTTCTACGAACGCGCGCTCTACAACCATATCCGTGCGTCGCATGAGCCGAAGTACGGACGCTTCGCGTACTTCATTACGTTGATGCCTGGCCACTTCCGCACCTACAGCACACCCTTCGACGCGTTCTGGTGCTGCGTGGACACCGGGATGGAAAACCATACGCGCTATAACGAGAACATCTACTTTCACGATGTGGCAAATGAGAAGCTCTTCGTGAATCTCTATATCCCCTCGAGGCTGCACTGGCGGGAAAAAGGCGTGGTTGTAGACCAACGCACAGATTACCCAACGAGCGACACCATTCACATGGAAGTCCAGACGTCCGCTCCAACACAATTCGCAATCGCGCTGCGCTGCCCGTGGTGGGCTACGCGAGGCATGCAAGCGGAGGTGAACGGGACGCCCGTTTCGCTTCATGCACAACCCGGAAGTTTTGCCAATATCGCACGCACATGGAATTCCGGCGACCAGTTGCGCGTTCGCATACCCATGGAACTTCGCAAGGAGAGCATGCCCGACAACCCTCGCCGGATCGCCGTGTTCAAAGGTCCTCTCATGCTTGCGGCACGCCTTGGCAAGGACGGGATGGACCCACCTATCCCTTACGCCAGGGACCAAGGTGCTTATTTGCAGGCGAAGCTTGCGCCAGTTCCCGTGCTGCTGGCCGGCGACAGGCCTGTAGACCAATGGCTGAAGCTCGCTGGACCGGGCGAATGGATCTACCGGACAAAGGGTGTCGGCTATCCGCAAGACTTCGACTTCGCCCCGTTTTATAGTCAGTACTATGAGCGTTACGCCGCCTACCTGGACAACTTTACCCCAGCCGAGTGGGAGCAGAAACAGGCGGAGTATAAGGTTGAGCAGGAACGCGTGCGTAAACTGGAGAACCGCACGATCGACCTGATTCGGCCAGGAGACGCCCAGATGGAGCGCGACCACGGCTATAAAGGCGAGAACAGCCGCTCGGGCAATTTCGAAAACCGGATGTGGCGCGATGCCCTGCCCGGCGGCTGGTTCTCCTACGATGTAAAAGCGGAACCGTCCACCAGTTGCACGCTGATGTGCACCTACTGGGGCAGCGACACCGGCTCCCGGAAGTTCCGCATCCAAGCTAACGGAACCACCGTCGCCGAGCCGAACATTAACAACAATAAACCCGGTGAGTTTTTCCGGGAGGAGTATTTACTTCCCGCCGAAGTTCTGGGTGGTAGCAAGGTAACGCTGCGCTTTGAAGGATTACCCGGTAATATCGCAGGCGGAGTTTTTGAGATACGGGTGGTCAGGCCGGAGTAGCTTGCCCACGTTATCTCCGCGGAGCATTAAGTGGATCCGGAAAAATAAACGGATGTCCTGCTGAAAGCTTTGCGAAAGTCCTAAAGCGGACTTTCACTCACACATCTGGCGAGACTTAATCGTAAAAAGGGAGACGTATTTTGATCCTTATCTTTATTGCCGAAATTCCGCGAAAACCTCTGCGCGCCTGTGTCAGCCCGGCGCTGTTCGCGCTCACCTTTCTGTTGTGCGCCGCAGGCGCTTCTGGCGAGTCAACTCGCGGCGCCTCGCAACGCGTTCCCGTCATCGATGTGACGGACCTGTATCATCCCTACCAGGATCCAGGCGATGCCTTTGACCTCATTGCCGCCTACGCGCTGCCCGAAATCGATTTGCGGGCGGTGGTCTTTGATGTGACCAACGAGTACCGAAAGCCATCAGGCCAGTTGCCCGGCCTGCCGCGCGACGACCAGGGCCCCCGCGACCCCGGTTACATCCAGGTGGCACAGCTTAACCGCATTTTTAATCGAAACGTGCCCTGTGCGTGCGCGCCGTTTTCCCCGATGAAGTCGCCCGACGACAAGATGCTCGACGCGCCGCTTTTCGAGCAGGCCGGAATCGAACTGCTGTTGCGAACTCTGCGCGAAAGCACGCAACCGGTGGAGATCGTCTCGTTTGGATCGGCACGTCCTGTCGCTGTCGCGTATAATCGTGATCCACAGCTCTTCACCGCAAAGGTCCGCCGCGTCCATCTGTCGGCCGGGTCCGCCGATTCCGGCTTCCTCGAATGGAACGTGGTGCTGGATCCCAAAAGCATCGTCACTGTCTTGCGGTCGGATTTGCCCGTGGCGATTTATCCCTGCGGCTCCCGCGACGGCGGATTCGCGTACAGCTCCGGTAACACTTTCTGGCGCCTGCCAGACCTGAGTTTCCTCCAGCACATGGCCCCTCCTCTGCGCAGGTATGCGGCATTTTCGTTCCAGCGAATGCAGCGCCCTGACTTTCTGCGCGCCATGGAAGATAACGGGGCGGCAGAACTTACTTCCGACACACTTCACCGTAACCACAACGTGTGGGAGACTGCCGTCTGGTTGGAAGTAGCGCATCGCAAACTCGTGCGGCATACAAACGGCCGCGCCGAGATCGTCCGCGCGGACCAGGTCACGAGCAGCGACACTGTTCTTCCCAGTGAACTGCGGAAGTGTTCCGTCGAAGTTCGGGAAAACGGCGAGTACATTTTGTCTCAAAATGGAAACCAACAAAGCAAAAAGTGGATGTACTACCGCGGCGACGCGAAACTGAACGAAGCCGCCCTCCAGGAAGCATTTCCGTCGTGGTACCAAAGCATCCAGCCCGACACCGGGTCATCCTATTGGAATTGTGAGCATGCTAAGTAGCATGCCTAAATGGACAAAATGGACGGGATGGATGGGGATGGAGTAGAGGGGAGCGGTCGACAAGATGGTTGGGATCATTGGATCAGATGCAGTTCGAATGCGGCCGGATTGAGCACAATTGTACCTGAAGGAAGTTTTAACCCGCTCAGATCCGAGTCGCCGGAGATGAGAAACTCCGCATTGCCGGCCAGTGCGCAATCGATGAATATCGTATCTTTTGGATCGCGTGCCAGTAGCGCGCGCTCAATCGGTTCGGCGATTACAGTAATCCGCTCTGAGAAAAGCCGCGTCCAGTTTTCGATCAGGGTTTGCGGGAAACGGAATTTCGGTCGCGAAATTACCTGGATGTATTCATTGAGGATGGGATTCGTAGCCAGCCATTGGATCTGGTCATGATCTGCAATGAAAAGAAGAACGCGGCGTGACACACCTGGGGAGAGCATTGCAGATACCAGGACGTTGGTATCTATAACGACTTTCATTTAAAGGCGCGGTGGCTTTCGATCTCCTGGGCAATTTCCGATTCGCTGAGGCGCTGGATCTGCGGCTCTGCGTCGGTTTGCTGAAACATTGCGGCCCATTTCCGCCCGTTGTCTGTTTGGGGAGTTGGCTCCTGCACGATGGAAACCTCGACATCCGCTCCCGCGGGAAATGGCAAATCGGTTAATGTCAGCTTCCCGGATTCGGGCAATATGAGGCGTTTGCGATATGCGGCCATGGGTTGGAGTACCGTGGTCTGGAGGGGTTGTTCGGAAATCGGGGCGCGGGTTGATTGTTTCACTAGTTAAATCAGTGATCTGCACTCTGCGGCCGCTAGTTTTCAACAAACGACCCTTCTCAATTTGAGCTTGTTAGCAGTTTGCTATTAACAAGTTAAGTTCTCGTGTGGAAACAGGCAAGGGGTTTTTGGCCTGGTCGCCAAGGTTTCCGGAGGATAATAACGGCGGAGTAGCGTGGATGGGCCTGACCCAGTGCCCTGCCCAGGTTATCTTCGGCGCGGAGAACACTCCTTTCTCCACCCCGTGATCCATATTATGGATGTCGCGGGAGCTGCCGCGGTACCTCAGTCTTCTCACTTCACCGGCGACGGTTCTGCCTCGAACTCCACGGTTCGGGTTGCAGTGACAGCAAAGGTGAGGGTGATCGTAGTTCCCGCAGGCGGGGTCCAGAGCCCGAAAGCTTTCCGCCGGCGTGTCGGTCCGGCACTGGTGGCGATATAATCATAAGTGTCTCCAGGAATCATCCCGACCGGCTGCGAAGTAGCCTGGGCGACAGCGCTGGTGAGCATCGCATGATGGCCACGCCGTTCTTCCAGCCCCAGGAATGCGGTGGGATGCGCCACGCTCCAGTTGCCACCGCCGCCCATCGACTCCTTGTAATTCTCTCCGCAAATGCCCTCGAAGGTAACACTGGTGCCGCCAACGGAAGCGCTTAGTTTTTCCGCGGGAGGCATGCCCGCAGGCGGCACGACGGTCGTAACCGTAAGCAGTTCATCAGCCGCAAAGTTGCGTTCCCGGGCCAGATCCAGCGTCACTCTGAAGGGCCCTTCGCCGGTCCACATCATGGGAGAAAAGCTATAGTAGTAACCGGTGCCGATCCGCAGATCGTTCGCCTGGTTAGTTATGTTGTTATCGAATTCGTTGCCAGCGGGATCGCGGAAGTGGGCTTTTACAACGGCCCAGTCGTGTGACGGTTTGCCGTGCAGGTGCATGGTGAGTTCCGCTGCCGTGAAGGCTAATTCGTTCGCCTCCGCTTTCGGGAAGTTGCCATTGCGACAGTCGGTCTCAAGCCTTGCGTGTGCCGCGGAGGAACGATCACGCTCGTATTCCCATCGCAAATTCCGCACACCCGTTACCAGCTGTTGCAGCGTGACGGACAGATCACGATCTGCGGCGGTGACAGGCAGTTGCGAGTGTGCGGATACCGCGGCCGAAGGGTCATAGAGCGGGTTCGCAAAATCAAAACGGGCAATCTCTGCGACCGTGGTTCCGCCAAAGTCCAGCAGTCGGACCTGTAGCTGACGCGAGGACCTGGGAATGGAACCTGTCGCAAACAGTACAACATCCTGGGCTGTTGGCCGTTCACGTATGGTGGTCCAATCAGCAATGCCGCTGGTAGTTTTCCACCCTCGCCCATCGTTGAACTCCGCCTGGAATGGGTTCAGCATACCATCTACTGAGGCAAATCCAAACAGGACTACACCGACGCCATCGTTTTTCATCTGATGCCTGACTGGAAGGTTGTTTCTAAAGCCAAGCATTTCCAGCAAGCCGGTGTTATCGCGCAGAAGCCACGGGCGGTGAAATTCCAGATGTTTTCCGCTTACCACCTCACCCAGCGAGACGCTTACCTGGGTGGAGCGAATTACCGCGGTCTGACGCTGGGTGCCGCGCAGCCTGACTAACTGCAGTACCACTGGGCCCGCGAGAAGAAACGGCAACACAACCAGCCCAATCCAAAGCCACGGAATTTGGCGCGGCACGCGGTCGCGAAGGTCCGCATCTGTGGAATTAGCAGGGCTCATTTGCGTAAACGGGCAGGGATCCGGATGAATTACAACTGAAGTTCAGAAATTCGCCGGTTGACCCTTTTCCCGACAGGTTACACGAGTTCTGAGGACAACTACGGGACAACTGCCGATCTCGGCGGCGTAAGCAAGGTGTTAGCTTTCGTTGAGTTCGCAAAATCTATTTAGTTAGACTCTCGATGTCTGCCAGGTCCCTATCCTTGTTCATTAACCTGTCACCAGGTTTCCAGCGTCCACAATCGGAATACTAAAGTCGCCGTGTTTATCAATTTTGTCTTTGTACCAAGCGGTCGAGCCAAGGCGCTAGTCCATCGGCGAATAGAGCGACACCTGTCGGGCTATGTTGCAGAAGAATTCGGTTTTTAAACGCCCCTTCCTGGAAGATCCCATGAGAGTCCTATTGTTAGTTGCTGTGATTTCGTATGCTGTGCCGGCGGTTGCCCAGTGGTCGAATGATCCGCTGGTGAACACCGCGATATCGACGGCGACGGGGACGCAGCTGACGCCGATGCTGACGGGCGACGGTGCGGGCGGCGCGATCATTGTGTGGGAGGATAATCGCGGTGGGGGTAACCCGGGGATTTACGCGCAGAGGGTCTCGAGTACTGGCCAGGTGCAGTGGGCGGCTAATGGCGTGGGTATTTCCGCCCCGTCGCCTATCCAGGAGGAGCCGGCGATTGTGAGCGACGGCAGCGGCGGGGCGCTGATTTTCTGGTGTGACGATCATGGGACGGGTTCGGGCCGCGATATTTACGCGCAGCGGGTGAATGGTTCGGGTGTGCTGCAGTGGGCTGGAGCCGGGGTTGCTGTTGGTGTGGCTACGAACACTCAGCAGACCCCGGTGGCGGTGCCGGATGGTTCGGGAGGTGCGGTGGTGGTGTGGAAGGACTTCCGCAGCGGCGGCACGGCTCATCTATACGCGCAGCGGGTATCGGGTGCGGGAGCTTTGTTGTGGGCGGGTGGTACAAGCGGCGTGGCGGTGCATACGGCGAGTGACGTGCTGCTGTGGATGGGCTCGACGGACGGGGCAGGCGGCATGCTGCTGGCATGGGAAGATGTGAGAAACGGTAACTTTGACGCTTATGCTCAGCGTATCAAAGTGGACGGGACGCTGGGTTGGGCTGCAGGGGGCGTGCCGGCGGTGAGTGTTGCGGGGGATCAGCGCGACCCGGTCGTGGTGACGGATGGTGCCGGCGGGGCGTTCGTCGCGTGGCAGGATTACGCAGGCAGCTTTGCGTATTATGCGCAGCGGCTGAGCGGGGCGAGTGGCGCGCAACTATGGGCGTCGACGAATGGACTGAGGATTTCGCGGGTGAATTCTTCGTGCGAGAGTTTGGCGGCGGACGGCACCGGGCGATTCTATGCGGCGCTCCAGGATAACTCGGTCGATGGCGATGTGTACGCGAATCTGGTCGATTCTTCAGGAAACCTTCAGTGGAACAGCTACACGGGCAGCACGATTTCGAATGCGGCCAGCTACCAGTACTGGCCGACGGTGGTCGCGGACGGCACGGGCGCGATTTTTCTGTGGATGGATTACCGCAACGGCCTGCAGAACGTGGATATATATGGTCAGCGCGTGAATGCGTCGGGGACGCCACTGCTTACGGCCAATGGAGTTGCTCTTTCCACTGCCGCCAGCAAGCAGGAATTCCCCGAGATGGTTCTGACCGCGCCAGGCACGGTGATTTTGACGTGGGCAGATCAACGCGTAAGCTCCACCGATGTGCAGGTTTATGCAACGCAGTTTGTTGCGGGGGTAAGTGGGGTTCAGGACTGGGCGCTGTTTTAATAACGCCGGGCGGGTGACGGTATTGGTGCAGCTGCAATCCTGCTAACGGATTTGGCCGATGATTAACGTATCCGCCATCTGGCCGCCGGCAACTCCGGGACAACTGCCGATCTCGGCGGCGTAAGCAAGGTGTTAGCTTTCGTTGAGTTCGCAAAATCTATTTAGTTAGACTCTCGATGTCTGCCAGGTGCCTCAACCTACCAGATGCGCGCTTGTTCTTTAGTAGATCTGGTTTGCTGACGTAATTTGCAGCACCCGACCCAAAGACGCCACGCACCTGAAAGCGGGCATTTTCGGGTAGCTTAAGGAAAAGCGAAAGCAAGCTTTCGCACTTGTACGTAGGGTGCGTGGAACATTTCGAGCGTGGGTGTGGACATATACGAGTAGTCGTCGGTGGGGGGTGCAGGGGGGTGCTCCTCGGTCTGTGGATTG
>JBPCLP010000042.1:0-64722 GCA_051003195.1 Candidatus Sumerlaeaceae bacterium
CTTAACACCAGGAAGAGCGCACAAAATCATTGCCAGGTGCCTATGAAAACTGGCACATACTCCTGTCTGACTAGTACTACCTCTCCCCTACAGAAGGGAAATCTCTCGGGTGAACAGCCTATTTACACGTTCTGCATTCCTGCTGAAAGCCATGGTGGCCGCCTGTCTTATTGTAACCGGAAGCGCTCGCGCCGCTGAGGACCGCATCCTGTGGTATTCCATCAACGACGGCCTCACGAACACGACAACGATCCAGAACGCGATCAACTTCTGCGTGGCCAATAACTTCAATGCCATCTGTTTTCTGGCCCGCTACCGCGCGAACGCCTACTATAAAACCAACCGCGACTTCGCCACCTATTCGAACCCCGAGCCGGAAGTTTCCGCTACGGATGGGCTTCAGTATTTGATCGACCACGGGCACGAAGCCGGTCTGCGCATCTACATCTCCTTCAGCTGCTTCCTGGTGACCAGTACTTCGACTTATCCGGCTTTCATGCCGTCGGGTTCCGTAACCTGGAAGTACAGCAGCGCCAGCTCGGACTTGACTTATGCACCAACGCTGCCGGAGTACCCGCGGGCAATGACAACCTCAGACGACAGTGAAGGCTTATGGGCAGACGTTGGCCGCGCCGATTTGCGTACTTACACAATCAATGTGATGAAAGACATCGTTCAAAACTACGATGTCGATGGTGTCATCCTGGACCGCGTTCGCTATCGTGGCGACTCGATTCCGCACAACACGCAGGCCTATGGTTACAATCCCACGGCGTTGTCGGAAATGGTGAGTCTCGGCGAGATTCCCAATACGACCCCCGCGCCCGGTGCAACTGCGTTTATTACGGCGCGGCGCAATGCGGTTTCACGATTTATTACCGATGCAGGGAACGCAGTTCACGCGATGAAGCCATGGGTCATCATGGGCTCCGCTCCGGTAATTTATGGATTCAGCTTAACAAGCACCTACTACGGTGTATTTCAGCACTTTCCGACATGGAACAGTGCAACTAATACAGGACACGTGAGCGGATTTGGCAACATGGACTTTATTGCCCCGCAGTATTACCGCTCTACCGACACTGATAACGCAAACCTGATGAACCTGGTAAATACTGACATCGACGAAGTGAACAGGATGTTTCACCAAGGCACGTTTGGGATTTACCTCCCCTACGCTGCGGCCGATTTCGCACAGAGCATCTGCGATTTGCGCCAGAAAGGTGCCAAAGGATTTGGAACCTTCGCATACAACGCCACGAGCGCAGCGGGTTATATCAGCAGTGTGAACGCGGTCAATACATCGCCGTGCGGAACAAACGTCATCGCCACCCCAACCCCAGCCGCGGACTTCACGAACAAACTGGGCTGGGACACCTTGCCGCCTAATCCCGTCACCGGCGCAAGTGTGACGGGCGGCTTCCGCACCGCCACTCTCAACTGGACGCCACCCACCCCCGCCACCGATGGCGATACTGCCGTGCGCTACCTGATCTACCGCGGCACCAGCCCCGTAAAACTCTATTACGCCAACCAGGCTGGGCGCACCACCGCCATTACCGGCAATAGCTTCATCGACGCCGGAGCACCTGCGGGCACATGGTACTATAAAATCGTCTCTGTCGACGACTACAACAACAAGACCGCTGTGCAAGTAGGACCGACGGTTGTCAGCGGTCTCGACATTTATATCGAGAGCCGGCTGAGTGTCGCCAACGGCAGCGGAACGACGGCCGCTCCTGCATATGTCGAAACTTCGACATTCACCGGAGGCTCTGCTGGCAATACCACAGCAAAGAGCAGCGCCAGCGGGCTCGTTGGCGCGGGGTCGCGCGTTTCTATTGTGCCGGGTCAGACCGCCGCATTCAAACCAAACATCACCCAGGCAGGGGCCTATAACGTTTACATTACGCTCGATGACAACGCCACCAATTCCAATGCCGACGCAAATGCAAATTATGTCGTCACGAATACCGGTGCGGACCGCACGGGTTCTGTTTATCTCGACCCAGTACTGGGGCCATCGGATATGATCAATGACTGGCACCTGCTGGAAGCGGATGTTCTGCTGCCTCTCGGTCAAACGAAGGGCATCACCCTGACGAACGTCGATGGCAATAACAACACGGGAAAGCGGTTTGTCATCGATGCCGTAAGATTTGAACTGGAAACGATTACTACCAGTGTTGACGACTGGAGCATGTACTAAGTACCAACTGCTCAACACCAGAAAATTACCATTCCAGTTCCGAACAGTCCCGTTTCTCCCAAGTATGGCGGCGTGGAAAATGCACATGATGGGTTTTCCGCTGCTTCAAATCCGCTGGGAGCGGGAAGGTCACCGGCAATGTGTGCATTACCGGAGCCCTGCGGCAGGAAGGCAACTTTAAGATCAAGAAAACACCATAACAGGTCGCCAAAGTAACCTGGTGAGGAAAAGATGGTGGGCGATACTGGGATCGAACCAGTGACCTCCGGCATGTGAGGCCGGCACTCTAACCAGCTGAGCTAATCGCCCCGGGGGAATCGGTTCTTGTACTGATTCTACGTGCAAGTATTCGCAGCGCAGGACGGGCAAGCCTGTTGGATCGAACTCTGCGTGGAAAGCTGCGGCTAACATATGTAACAGATCAGTGAAACAAACGCCCCCGGTGCGGCACACGGTGACGCACTCCCAAACGGCGCAGGTATTGATGTGCGCGTTATAGTCGAAACACCGCGGGCGCCCCGTGTTTCGCGTGGGAAGTTTAAGGCGCGATGGTCACCTACAACGCATTTCGCCAAGCCGCGCCACTTCACCGTCACGAACTCTTATCATCGCACTGAATGATTTCTCACACGCATGGCAATCATATCGTGCTCGTCGCAGCTCGTAAACACTCGGAAAGGTTTTAGGGATGCTCTCTACAGATAACCTCCAGCAGCGGCTTGAGCGCATTCTGCTCAAGGTGGATAAACCTGCGCGCTACACGGGCGGTGAATTCAATACCACGCTGAAGCCAGACAGTGAAGTGGATGTGCGTGTGGCGCTGGCTTTCCCGGATGTCTACGACATCGGTATGAGCTACCACGGGTTTAAGATTTTCTACGAGCGAATCAACCGGATGGCCGGTTTCCAGTGCGAGCGGGTATTTGCGCCGTGGCCGGATTTCGAAACGCTGATGCGCACGAACGGCATTCCGCTCTACCTGCTGGAGAGCAAGCGTCCGCTGCGGCAGTGCGATCTGATCGGTTTCACGCTGCAGCACGAGATGAACTACACGAACATCCTGAACATGTTGGACCTCGGCCAGGTGCCGGTGTTCGCTGCCGAGCGTGCTGAGGACGATCCGATCGTCATCGCGGGCGGGCATGGCGCTTTTAACCCCGAAGTGCTGGCGGAATACCTGGACGCGGTCGTGATCGGCGACGGCGAATGGGCGCTGATTCAGATCATGGAAGCCGTGCGCGCGGCGAAGGGCTGTGTTAGTGGGGCAGGCGTCTCGCCTGCCGCTGACGGGTTGGGCGTAAGTGGAAATCCGTCGCCTGCCGCTGACGGGTTGGGCGTAAATGGAAATCCGTCGTCTGACGGGTTGGGCGTAAATGGAAGCCGCACTACCCCCAGCCCCGTTCCCTACCACTACCGGGGAGACGGCACCGTAGCAAAGCGAAAAGCCGTTCCAACTTTTACAAACGCAGATCTCGACATGCCAGGCACCTGGAAACAGGTTGTGCCTCGGAGTTTAGAAGCCCCTGCTGATCAGTTCTCGCCGTCAACCACAGGCGGGACGCCTGTGCCACCTCTTAGCCGTGAAGAACTGCTATTCAAGCTCTCCCAGATCCCGGGTGTCTATGTACCCCGCTTCTACGAGCCCGTCTACAACGCCGACGGCACGCTCGCGGCCATGCGTCGCCTGCGCGACGACGTGCCCGAGATCGTCACGAAATCGAATTTTGACGTGCGCGACGACTTTGGCTGTACGCGACCGGTTGTGCCAATCATGCGCGTGGTGCACGACCGCTTCGCCATCGAGATCAAACGCGGGTGCATGGTAGGTTGCCGTTTCTGCCAGGCCGGGATGATTACGCGTCCGTTGCGCGAACGTGATCCGCGCCAGATCGTCGAGATTGCGCGCGAGGGAATTCGCAACACCGGCTACGATGAGATTTCGCTCCTGTCACTTTCCAGCGCGGACTATTCGGGAATCCTGGAACTGACGCGCGCGCTGCGCGACGAGCTGGCGGATGAGAATATTTCAATCTCGCTACCGAGCCTGCGGATCAATGCATTCGATGTCGATCTTGCCGACGAGATCGGTAGCGTGCGCAAAAGCGGTTTCACGTTTGCGCCCGAGGCCGGTACCACCCGCCTGCGTGAGGTGATTAACAAGGCAGTAGATGAAGAGCGTTTTCACCAGACGATTGAAGCGGTGCTGGCAAAGGGCTGGCGGACGCTGAAGTTTTATTTCATGTGCGGTTTGCCGACTGAGACTGATGAAGACCTTCAGGGAATCGTCGACCTCACGAACAAGGCCATCGAGTACGGCAAAAAACATTGTGGAAATAATTTCCAGCTGAACATCAGCCTGTCCCCTTTCATCCCGAAACCACAAACGCCGTTCCAGTGGCACGCGCAGCCGACCATCGAGGAGTTCGATCGCAAGTACCACTACGTGCAAAGCCGCATGAATCGCAAATACGTGAGCCTGAAAAAGCACAGCCTGTACGAAAGCGTGATCGAGGGTGTGCTGGGCCGCGGCGACCGTCGTGTTGGACGCTCGATACACCGCGCGTGGCAGCTTGGGTGCAGGTTCGATAACTGGCACGAGCACATGCGTTTTGACCTGTGGCAGCAGGCTTTCACAGATTCCGGGCTTGACCCGTACTTCTACGCCAGCCGGGCGCGCGGTAAGGACGAAGTGCTGCCGTGGGACCACATTGAGGCCAGCCTGGGAAAGAAGTTTCTCTGGAAGGAAAAGACGAAAAGCGAGCTGGTGAAAACGACGCCGGATTGCAGCACCGCGCACTGCGTAACGTGCCAGGTGTGCGACTTCAAGGAAGTAAAAAACCTGCTCAGCATACGCGAGGACGGTGAGTATGTCGCGCCGCCTCCGCGCGATCGGGTCGAGAAGCCGAACGAACCTGTGCAGCGCCTGCGGTTCACCTTTTCCAAAATGGGAATGCTGCGGTTTATTTCGCACCTGGACCTGGTCAAGGTGATGCAGCTGGTCTTCCGCCGCAGCGGAGTGCAGGTCGCCTACACACAGGGGTTTAATCCGACGCCGAAGATGGCGTTTACTCCCCCGCTGCCGATGGGTTTTGCAAGCGAGGGCGAGTTGCTCGACGTAGTGTTCACCGAGTACTATAACCCGGAGGACATCGTGGAGCGCATCCGGGCCATTGAACTGGACGGGCTAGTATGGAAGGCCGTGGAGGAGGTGCCGCTGCGCAGTGCTGCACTTGCGACATTGCTGGATACTTCCGAATACCTGGTCCTTCTTCCTCTCGACGCACTTGCTCTTACTAATGAAGAGATTAATGGCCGCCTGCACGACCTGGCTATCGCAGAGTCATTCGCCGTCACGGTGGAGGGCAAGAATCGCACAAGCAGCAAGGACCTGGTCAAGGCGTTCCGGTCTATCAAGTACACTCGTACTGTGAGCTCACATGAATTCCGTGCCAGCATTTCCATGACCGAGACGGAATACATGAACCCTGTCACCGGCCTCGAAAAACTCTTCAACCAGAAGTTCAGCGAGGAAGTGCTGGCCACACGCCTTTCCTTCCAGGTAAAAGCGAGCGAAGTCGTAGCCTTGTAGCGAAACACCGATTAAGATCTTTCGCTGCTCCAGCTGCCATTCTCTCCGCTCACGCACCACACTCCGAAAGAATGCAGTACCGGTTTTAGATCCTCGAGGCTGATAAAGCCGATGCATGGATATGCGCCCACAGCCGGCGGTCCGACCTCCACTAACCTGCGGGCGAGAACGATTGCGGGAGTGCTTGGCGTAGCTGGACCATCATCATCCGTAACAATGGCAAGTCGCCGCTCGACGAGTTGTCCATCGTGCCCCACGCCATTCACCCACACAGCCAGCGAGCCATTCTTTGTGCCGAGACGGAAGAACAACAGCGAAATTTTTAACATGATCGTGGCCAGCTTACTCAACCAGGGCATGGGCAGAATCACACGCACGCGACTAATGGCGGCAAGGATCCAGTTAAAACAGTTAAGTTCCAGGCCCGCCGAGAACCGAACTGACTCCACACGCCAAATGGCGGGGAATAACTCCAGATCGGGTACATCGCAATTATACACGTGCCGTTGCCCGACGGGAAACGGAAAGTCTAGCACCCGCGCATCGCCCCACCCACGCCTGGTTATCCATCTGCCATCCTGGAAAACGCGAATCTGGCGGCCGAGATAACTGAGTATTGCACTGATTGTAGATGCCCCGCGTGGATTCTGGTTACCTGGACTAAGGGCTATCTGGATATTCTGCATCTGCCGGAACTGTGGCGCCAGTTCTCGAACCAGTGCGGAGGTAATCGCTGGAACAGAGCTACAACCGGAAGTAATAAACACAGCGCGCTCGCGTGCTTCGTTATCCAGCGACGTAATGCCCGCCACAAAATCGCGTGCATCCGCTAGATCGATGTAATGTGTACCGCATCTAATGCATGATCGCGCGACGCTGTAGTCCGCTTCTTGAAACGGGCCGGCCGCATGAATGACCAGGTACGATCCGTTGATCAGGTCGTCGAGCGAATCCGGTTGTCGGGTGTCGACATACCGAAAGGTTGCACCGATGGAATTGGCAAATCGCTCACCCGCTGCCCGATTTCTTCCGGCAATTATAAGACTAATATCCGGATGCGCGGCAAGTGAGCTGCAGATTCGGCTGCCGAACACCCCATATCCGCCAAGGACAGTGACAATCTTCAATATGAGGCATCCGAGAGAAGCCGCTCAATCGTTCCGTCTGCAATCAGCCGCTCCAGCTCCACTCGCCTGTATGCGAACACCTCGCGCAAACGGGGTGCGACGATGTATTTCATGGCCTGCTCCCCGCCAAGCCACCATGGCAACCGAACCTCTAATAGATCCGTAAGCGTTGTACCACCATCTGGGTTTTTTGTAAACTCGTGCACGTGCTCAAACTTACTGAACAGCCCCGTGATTTGCCGCTCTCCAAACCGCAGGGGACACTCGTACAAGTAGTGTTCAAACGCCATCTTCAAGCGAAACGCACAGAATCGTTCCGCAACTGTGGTGACGCAACTTGGCCGGATGCTTCCCTCATGGCTGACGAGTGTAAACGTGTGCCTGTTGCGCATAAGCAGGGCGAGGTTCTCAGGATTTTCGTGAAAGTGAAAGAGGTCGCCCGGAGGCAATGCGAACTGATGCGTAAACTTGAATTTCATGCGCTCACATTGCTCCGACAGCGGAAGCGATTGCAGGCCAGCAAGCGAGCGCGATCGTTCCATGCTGTAATCTGATCTATCCGCGCTCTTTATACATCTCCATGCTTCGCAGCACCTCGACCCTGGCTTCATCGACGTCGCCCCAGCCGACCACCTCGACGGTCTTGTGTTCGAGATCCTTGTAGATCTGGAAGAAATGGCTGATTTCGAGCGGAATGTGCTCCCCGAGATCGGGCAAGTTACGAACCTCTTTAAAGCGCGGATCACCAACGGGTACTGCCAGCACCTTGTAATCCTGGCCTTTGTCGTCGAACATTTTCAGCAGGCCGACGGGCCGGGCGGGAATGACAGCTCCCGGAAAAGAAGGTAGTGTTACGACGATCAGGACGTCCAGGTGGTCGCCGTCTTCAGAACGAGTTTGCGGGATAAAGCCGTAGTCGCAGGGATAGAACAGTGGACTGTGCAGAACACGGTCCAGCACAAACGTTTCGTACTCTTCGTTATACTCGAACTTGAGGCTGCAACCCTTTGGCACCTCGACGATACAATTCAATATATCCGGGGGACTTTCCCCGGCGGGCATCGCTTCAAACTTCATCAGGTGGGCAGTCTCCGTTCCGTACTATGAGACGGGACGCATCGTCCTGCCGATTTGCAGAAGCAAGGATTCTAGCACATAGTTCGGATCCATCTGCCGGGAAGAAAACGGTTTAAAGTGCGGGATAAGATCGGCAGCGCGCGCAAGGCTTTCCATGGGCAGCGCCTGGGCAAAGGCCTGCAGCTCCGCCTTTATTTCGCTGTTCACGAGGAGTTTGTCCGCCGTTGCAGGCGAAGCGCATTTCACAATCGCCGCGTCACGGAACCAGGTCGTCAGCATATTGAGAACCCGGTCGCTCTGCTCCCCACCCCGGCCGCCCTCCGTCTCCTGCTGCAATTCCGATGCGGCGCGGAACAAGGCCACAAAACCATACTGCTGGAAGAGCTGAAGCGTGTGGGCAAGATCACGCCGGCGGGCCGTCGCCGTATCCCCTACGTAGTCCGGTAGTTGCCCGGGCCGCCCATCTCCAACGTGGGCGAGTGCATCGACTTCCTGCTGCAGGGCCTCTTCCCCAACCACCACGCGGGCAAGCTGCCGCATCTCGTCCATCGGCAACGGGCTGAACTTTACCGGTGCGCAGCGCGAACGGATCGTCGTCAGCACATCACCGCGCCTCTGCGTCAGCAGCACAAGCGTAAGGTAGGAAGGTGGCTCCTCAATCAGCTTAAGGATGTAATTGGCCAGGGCGATGTTCATCCGTTCTGCATCGCGGATGATCAGCACCTTGCGTGCACCTTCGAGCGGACGAGTGTCGATGAAGCGGTAATACTGTAGCGCGTCCGGATCGTCCTTGCCGGGTTTCCATCCAGAAAGTGTGATCTGCCCCGCCGCGCCGCGAGGTTCCACCAAAAGCACATCGGCAAATATGCCCTCCGTGATTTTGCGGCACATGTTGCACGGGCACTCGTCCACGGAGCCGCGGCCGCAATTCAGGTGCTTGGTGAGGGCATACGCCATGGACAGCTTGCCCACGCCTTTAGGCCCGTGGAAGAGAAGAGCATGAGGCAACACCTCCTTTTCCAATGCCGCCAGCAGGTAACGCTTAATCAGATCATGGCCGACGACCGAAGCAAAATGACGCGCGGATGCCGGTGGGAAATTGCCTTTAGAAGCGGGAGGCATGCTTCATACGCATTCAAGTTCGCTGAGAAAATGCCGCAGCAGACGCTTCGCCCGCAGGGCGTCGCTCTCAAAGACGTAAACGTCGGTTCCAAACACATCGCAGGGAGTGCAGCGAACCAGGCTGCACGGGATGCGATTAGAGGAATAGTATCCCCGCAACAAATGGCCCTGCGTGGAATTGCGCATGCGCGCGATCCGCACGATGCCCTCGTCGATTCTAAGGTCACCCAACGGCAGGTCCTCTTCGTCGACCAATTGCACGGCGCAATCCTCGCAGCGCTCTGTTCCCTGTAGGTACTCCGCACAACAGATCGGGCAAAACTCGGTGTCACTCAGTTGCCACGCAAACTGCTCACTCCATACTTCCTCGTTTACACGCCCGTGCGCATGACGAGCCCTGACGCTTTTGCCGTATGGATGTCGGTGCATCTGACGCATTTTTCGCGCGGCTACGACTGCCAGCAGGAGAACTGGGACCAGTGGTGAGAACGCCTCGGGTCCGGCAAAAGAGGTGGCGGCGCAGTTCTCCACCGGAAGATGACCCTCCATCTTCCATCCTTGTGCGGGTCTGTCGCCGAGCTCAAATTCGGCAAAAATCATACTTCTCATCTCGCTTAGAATCAACCCTTACACCAGCGGCATCAAACATCAAGAGCTATCCACAGCAGAACCAAAGATTCAACTTGGGCCTTGCACTATGAGAAAGCTCTTATTTATATCTCGCCTGTTGTCCGGGTATCACACTTAGCATGAGAGGAAGCGAAGCTGCTTATAAGGCGGCTTCGGGGGCATTCCATGGGTTGGTTTGATAAGAAGTCGTGGCAGCTGCGGCGCAAGATCAAGGACCTGCAGGCCGATTTAAAAGAAGCAGAGCGCGACGGCAAGTACGTCGTCGAACAGGGGTTGTTTTTTGCCGAGCTTGAAGACATGGGCGAAATGACCATGATGGTCTTCGGCACGGCGGATCACATGGCATCGCAGGAAGAGTCCGTCATCAAGACCTTCTTCGACCGAAACGGGTTCACCGTCGAAACGTTGAAGCTGGACAAAGACCAGACCTCGGTTGCTGAAGTTGAAATTATACCGTCCGAAGAGATGACGCGGCACGTTGGCCGGCTCTTGAAGGGCGAAGGCTACAGGATTATTGATGACTCCGAGCGTGAGAAGGCGCCTAATCTGCCCGAGAAAATCATACCGCTCAGCTCACTGGTACGTGGTATGATCATCCTGTTCGCCACCCAAGTGCAGCAGGTCATCTCCACATCCAATGTAAAGATGAACAAGGAAGGCAATCGCCTCCTGCATTGGATGCCGAAGCTTGTTGAGACGCTCGGTCGAAAGGTCAAGCCGGAGGTGCTCGATATCCTGAGGCCTTCCTTTGAGGACGCATACGAAGCTTTTTATGGACGTGTTGGCAAGCTGGGCGAGGTCGCGCCACGCGCGGTGGACAGTGAACGCGCTGTGACTGCAACTTCCCAGGCTGCAGAACGCATTCCTTCGCTGTCGTTCCCGGCAGCAAGTAAACCGAGTAGCACCTCGTCGACTGCGACGGCTGCTCCGCCCAGGTCGGCGGCAACAGCAGCCGGGCCATTTGCTCCCGCTGCGCCTGTACCCGCTCCCAAGACTCCTCCGCCTGCATGGGCCAGTGCGCCCACACCGCATCCACGTGCCGCATCGAGCGTAAATGCTCCTGCTTTGGATGAAGCCGTGAGAGCTCGGGATACCGCAGAGACCGCCGCGAAAATGTATCGCTCACTGATTGGAGCCATCAGCAACCGCTGCGTTCGAAACAGTGAAGTGCTGCTGGACGACGTGAATCGCCTGTTCAAGGCAACTGCAACGTGCCTGATGGTTCGCGCGCCGCAAGGCGACGGCTTCACGATTCACGCCAACGCAGGCAAACGCCTGACCTGGGGCGAGGGTGGCGGTGAAGGTTTCCCGGTGTCTTCCACGGTACTTACACGGTGCCTGCAGCAACGAACGGCTGTTTCGAATGAAATGGGTAGCGGAGATCCATCTGAAAGCATGGTTATGCACCAGATTGAAGCCGCGGCAGCGGCACCCATTCTCGTTAAAGATAGTATTGTTGGTATCCTGTACGTAGACCGGCGCGCAAACCCGGTGCCGTTTGATCAACAGGACTGTGATTCCCTACTGCGATTGTCTGATGTTTTCAGGGAATTCCCCGACCTTGTCCTTGGTCACCTCGCCGAATAAAACCTGGCAAAATTGTGGAAAAGTTGACATTTTTGCCGATGTGCCATAAACAATCATTGGTATAAAGGCGCTGCCCCCTTTGTGAGTGATTAAGCTCATTGTGCGATTATCCGCACACAGCTAAGGGTAGGCTAAGCCTCACAGTCAGATACAAGAATATGCATTTGATTGGCATTGCTTGAGTTAGCATTGTCCGCCAGCGGCCATTCGTCGGGCCCTATCTTTGCGCTAGTAGACCCTATGATAAATCAGTCTACTCCGCGAGGCCCACAATGAAGACAAACCTCAACGAAGAGATGAAGTACTACCTCAAAGAGGTCGCTAAGAAAAAGGTGCTCACTCGTGAGCAGGAAGTAGCCCTTTTTAAGCGCCTGAAAGCTGGCGATATCACAGCGCGTGAGGAAATCGTCGAGGCTAACCTGCGTTTCGTCATTAAGATCGCACTCCAGTTTGCCGGGCGTGGAGTCGCGCTTCCGGATCTGATCCAGGAAGGGAATATCGGCCTACTTGAAGTAGTCTCGAAATTCGATTACCGGAAAGGTTTTCGATTTTCTACGTATGCCGCATTCTGGATTCGTCAGTCGATCCAAATGGCGTTGCGCAAACAGTGCAATGTCATCCGCCTGCCGATCCGCAAGAGCAGGTTTTTGGGTCATCTGAATGAGGCGATCAGCAACTTCACACACGCCAATGGCCGCGCACCCAGCGTGCACGAGTTGAGCCAGAAGCTGGGTGTCGAGGAGAGCAAACTCGACCAGCTGATGCAACTGCGCGATTCCGTTCTATCGCTCGACATGGAAGTGGAAGAAGATGGTTCGCAATTGCTCTCCAAACTGGAGGACACCGAATCACTGTCTCCAGTAGAGCATTACATGCAGCGGGAGCAGGAACTGCATGTAGCTCGTGCGCTTAGCCTGCTTACGGAAAAAGAGCAGAAGGTGCTAAAGCTTCGCTACGGATTTGGAAGCGGAAAGAACCTGAGCTTGCGCACTACAAGTAAGTTGGTGGGAATGAGCCAGGAAGGCGTACGGCGCGTAGAGCGCAATGCGATTAAGAAACTGCGCCGGCCGTCAGCTAATCACATGATCAGCGGACTATTGTAGAACCGGACTAAATAGATGTAAGCTGTGCAGCGGCCCGAGTGGGCCGCTTTTCTTTTGGCGTCCACCTTTCCATCAGTTCACCTTGACCTGTAGCTGATCGAATCAACGATGCCCGCCATGGAGAAGCGATGAGAGGGATCATCATTGGGGCGGGACGCGGCCAGAGGCTGATGCCCACCACCGCAGATGCGCCGAAGTGTTATGCGGAGGTTGGGGGACGGCGGATACTCGACTGGACTCGTGATGCGTTTCACCAGAACGGAATCACGGACCTGTGTTTTATCGGCGGCTATCGGATTGAGATGGTTCGTCGCGACTACCCGGATTTTACATTCCGCCATAATACGGACTGGCCAAACAATAATATCATGATGTCGCTGATGCACGCAGCCGACCTGATGGACGAGGAATTCGTCTGCTGCTATAGTGACTGCCTGTTTACCCCCGCGCTCATCCGCGGGTTGTTGGACACACCCGGGGGTATCGTCGTTTCTCTCGATCTGGAGTGGCTCGACCGTTACGCAGAGCGCAGCCTGCACCCGCCGGATGATGCAGAAAAGGCAGTCGTGAAATACGGTCAGCTTACCGGCATCCATCGGGACATTCCTACCAATGAAGCTTACGGCGAGTACACCGGTGTGGCAAAGTTCTCCGAGCGCGGCGCGCAGCAACTGCGCGAGCATTTCGAGCGCAGAAAAGCCGAATACGCAGGCAAACCCTTCCGCGAAGCGAAAGTGTTCGAAAAAGCCTACCTGATTCACCTTCTGGATGACCTGATCGAGCAGGGCACCGAAATCCGCCATGCGGATTCGCGCGCGGAATACATCGAGATCGACACGCAGGAAGATTACGACTATGCCGGCCGCAACTGGCCACTGCATAAATAGCACAGTCTGTCGAGGTTGTTGTGCGTAAGCTCAGATACTCGGCGGCATACCTCCTCTCCCTGGCTCCCCTGACTCTTGCTGTTACGTGTCTTTTCCTCGCCGGGCTGCCAGAAATGCAATATCCCGGCCGTATCATATTCTCGATATTTTGTGTGGTTTTTCTCAGTGCTACGTTCGCAATTTGGTACGTTAATAACAGGAACCCAGCCACGGCGAAAGTCGCTAAAAAACGCGGTTCAGTACGCGAATATAAACCTCAAGAAGCGTCGTTGCCCGACGCATTCTCGTTCGAGCTTCGCGGCGGCTGGCCAACCATTGGCAAGTATCCCCGACCAAACTGGGACGCTCTTTTGCAACACATTCATTCGCGCTTGGACGAAAACCTTCATGCTCCCGCTATTGATCAAGCGGTTGCCATATGGATTGGTCGCCTTCTGCCTTCACTGGCCAGTGACTACAAGGCTTACGAGCACCACAATTTCGTGCTGGTGACAGCCCAGAATCCAGACGAGGCAGGTCGCCTGCTCCATGCCTGCGCTTCTACTGTAGGTGAGCTTATAAACGCTTTTGAATTGGAGAATAGCCTATCTAGGGCAAAGTTGCCAATTTTGCTGTTTCAAACCGCAGACGATTATTACGATTACGTAGCCTATTTCTACCCCAAGCGCGCACACTTCGCTCCATCGGGTGGACTATTTTTGCCCAGCGGGTATCCCCACATCGCTATGCCGTATACCGAAGTAGGTTCCGTACTCATGACTCTGATGCATGAACTAACCCATGCAACGTTAGACCCACTTGATCTGCCGAGCTGGCTCGAGGAAGGAATCATCCGGACCATGGAACGGAAACTGGGTCGCTTCGGTTCCGCCCCTATGATCGACGAACGCACTCAACGGCAGCACGTCCAATTTTGGAATCCCAAAACAATCCAGGAGTTTTGGAATGGCAGTTCATTCAGTAAACCTGACCCATACAGCAAATTGAGCTACAGTCTTGCTGAGATCTTGGTCGCAAATCTACTCTCCATAAACAAAAAGGCCTTTGCGAACTTCGTACGCGGCGCTAAACAAATAGATGGTGGCGAAGCTGCTGCGTGTTTAAGCTTCCAAATGGGACTCGGTGAAGTCCTTTGCAGGTTCCTGGGCGATAAGGATTGGCGACCTCGCAATTGATATCGGGATATGATTCTGGAGTTTTCATTCACCATTGACGTCGCATTGCTGCTTGGAAAGTTGACGGAATGACCGCCAAACTCTTCCCCACCTCAGTCGTCGGCTCGATGCCGCGCTCCGACTTCGTTCGCGATCTCATCAACGATCCGAACCTCCCAGAGGACGAATACACCGGCAAGATGGACGCGGCGGTACGCTACATCATCGCGCTGCAGGAACACGCCGGCCTCGACGTCGTCACCGACGGCGAATGGCGCCGCAAATCCTACATTGGCGTCATCGCGGAACTCGCCCACGGCTTCGAACTCGGATTCGCACCCGATGGCCGTCCGTGGACCATCGTCGTCGATAAACTCTCACCCAAAACCCCAGGCTTCATCGCACGCGAAGTCGAATTCACCCGCGGCATCACCAACCGCGCCATCAAGGCAACGCTTCCCTCCCCCGCGCTACTCGGGGAGCGCATGTGGGATCCTGAAAAATCAAAGAAGGCCTACCCGACCCGCGACGACTTCGTGCGCGACTGTGTCCCCGTCCTTCAGCGCGAGATGGAAATGCTGACGCGCGCCGGCACCGACATCATCCAGGTCGACGATCCGCACCTCTGCCTGTTCGTCGATCCGCACGTGCGCGCTCAATACGACAACGCTGACAAAGCAGCCGATTTTGCGGTCGACATGACGAATGCCATCATCAGCGCCGCGGGCAAAGCCAAGGTCGCTGTCCACCTTTGCCGCCGTGCAGGCGCGCGCGTTCGCGGCGAGACCGAGCACACCGGCGGATTCGAGGCGATCGTCAATCACCTCAACAAATTGACCGCACACCACCTGACCATGGAGTTCACCACGCCCGGCGCCGGCGACTTCGAAGTATTTAAAACTCTGCGCGAGGATTTCGAAATCGGTCTTGGCTGCGTGAGCGTCATGCCGGGCCAGATCGATCCACCCGACGTTATCGCCGAGCGCGTGCGCAAAGTCCTGCGCTTCGTTGCGCCTGAGCGCATAACCCTAAATCCCGATTGCGGTTTCGCACCGGGCTCTGGTGCAGCCGTCAGCATGGATGAAGCGTACCAGAAACTTCGGAACGAAGTGGTAGCGGCGGAGTTTCTACGGACGGAATACAGTACTTGAAGCACATTCTGACGCGCACCTGTAATTGCAGATGAAAAGCCAGGCAGAAGCGAAGGTACGTGTTTTTGCTCTGACGTGGCTCTCATACGCCTCGTATTACCTGGGCCGCAAAGGTTTCAGTATCGTTAAGGCGCACCTCAGCGACAACTACGGCATCAGCAAGCGCGAGCTCGGGTTCATCGATACGGGCTACCTTGCGGCTTATAGCCTGGGACAGTTCGTGATGGGTTTCGCAGGTGACCGTATTGGCTCCCGGCGATTGCTGGCTCTCGGCATGGTTGCCGTGGCTGTTTGTGTTGCGATGTTTGGGCTCGCAAAGACAACTCTGCTATTCTTTGTCTTCTTCACGCTGAATGGCTTCTTCCAGGCAAGTGGATGGCCCGGCAACGTGAAGGCCATGGCGACATGGTTCAGCGCTACGGAGCGCGGAAAGATTATGGGGGCATGGTCGACATGCTATCAGGTGGGTGGCCTGCTCGCTTCCGCCGTGGCAACGTACCTCTTTAAGCATTACGGGTGGCAATCAGCGTTTTTTGTTCCGGCAGTTTTTATAGCACTGATTGGAATTCTCATTCTATTCTCGATGCCGGAGAAGCAGGCCGAACCAGAAGTAATAACTGCTCCTGTAGAACTGCCAGATGAAGCGGCCCTTGCATCGGCATTGCAGTCGAAATGGGAGATTTATAAGAACCCGGTTATCTGGAGTTTGGGGGGTGCCTACTTTTGCCTCAAACTCATCCGGTACAGCATCCTTTTTTGGTTTCCGTACTACATGACCAAAGTTCTCGGTTATGCAAAGGACACAGCAGGATATCAGTCCGTAAGCTTCGAAGTCGGCGGGGTACTTGGATCGATCATTGTCGGATGGATTTCCGACCGCTATTTCGCGGGCAGGCGTCGACAAATTGCCGCAGTGATGACGCTGGCGCTCGCAGCTGCACTTTTCTCCTACGTCCAGCTGGCACCATTATCCAAGCTTTTGAACTTCATCGGCATGGCGATTGTGGGATTCTGCCTGTTTGGGCCGGATACTCTCGTCAGCGCAGCCGCCGCGCAGGACATCGGTGGTAAATACAATGTTGCCAAAGCAGCTGGGTTCATTAATGGAGTTGGCTCCATTGGTGCAATATTCCAGGGACTTGTAACATCTGAGGTGTCGGAGAAGTTTGGATGGAACGCATTGTTTTACCTGTTCGTAATTATGGCTGTGCTCTCGTCGGTTATTTTGCTGCTGGGACGCGAGAAAACGCAATTCGCGCCCTTGGAACCGTAAACTGTGCTTGAGCTTTCTCCCATGAGCCAGCAAACGTCTTTCCAGATGTGCAGTTTCGGAGGAGAGCGAGAGATGTCAGGATACTTGAAATTTGGTGTGGCACTACTACTATTTGGAATCGGGATTCGGGTAGTTGCGCAGCCAAACACCGCCGCCCTTAGCTTTAACGGCGTGAGTGACTATGTGGCACTTACAACCAGCCCGGCGACAGACCTTCTCAACGGCTATACCATCGAGGCGTGGGCCTACCCCAGCCCGCCAACCACGTATACCACTGGCGCAAGAAGGATTATCTCAAACGATCAGCAGAATCCCGCCCGCGGTTTCGGTCTTGGTATGACATCGAGCACAATCAGCGGTGTCAGCCAGACACGCTGGCGTTTCACAACCTTTGGAGTTAAAGATTATGACACAACCGCTGTTTCGGCGGCTTTGAATACCTGGAGCCATGTTGCAATGACGTTCGATACTTCGAACACGGTGACGTTTTATGTGAACGGAGCGTTTGGGCAATCTATTCCATTTGCAACGGATGCACGCATCAGCACGGCTCCGATGAACATAGGCCGCAACCCCGTGGGTACCACGGGAACCGAATTCTGGCCCGGCATGATTGATGAAATCCGATTCTGGAATTATGTGAGGACACAGCCACAGATCCAGGCGGACATGAATCGGCAATTAGCGGGAAATGAGCCTGGCCTCATAGGCTACTGGCCACTGAACGAGGCCGCCGGCATCTTCACCGAGGATAAAAGCGTGAACTCCGCAGACGGAACATTGTCGGGAGCAACGTGGACCAGCGGACCACTCATCTACGGACCTCTTACAGCAGTTCGAGAGGACTGGTCCTTATTCCAGTAAAGAAGAAGCGGCGACATCAACAACAGTCCCGAACTGTCGCCCAGGAGCAGCCTTCTCAGCCCGTAACTCCACCTCCCGCGCCACCACGCGAGCTCCCTGCATTTATAAGGTGGGTCCAAAGCAGCCGGTCGCGGCAGCACGCCGTCGCCGCACTGTTCTTTGCGATCGCGACGTGCGTACTGCTATGGCCGATCATACGCGGCTTTACAAGTGTGATCCCCGGGGACAACGGTGATGCATATGCCAACCTTTGGACCTTCTGGTATCTGCCGTATGCACTGACGCACGGACTGAGCCCCTGGTTCAGCAATATGCAGCTCATGCCATACGGCGTGGATCTCATTTACCACACCAACTGCTATTTGCCAATGCTGCTCACGTGGCCGGTAAAAGCATTTCTCGGAATTGGCGCCGCTTACAATACGTCCGTGCTCCTGGCGATCAGCCTCACTGGGTTTTTCTTTTACATATTTTGCCGGGAAAATGGATGCTCAGCCGCAGGGGCGATAATTGGGGGGTTCGCAGTCGCATTTTCGCCGTTCACGTTTGCGCATTTGCCAGGTCACCTGAGCATGTTGCAGATGCATTTCGTAATTCTCGCGCTGCTGTTCCTGGCTCGAATTCTGCGCGCAAAAGAACTCCAGATCTGGAATGCGATTGGACTCGGCACGGCTGTCTGGGCTGTCGCGGTAACTGACCTTACGCTGCTGGTAACATTGGTTTGCCTGTCGCTGGTTGTCCTGATCGCTGCGTTCGTTGAATTGGATATTTTGTGGAAACCGGTGGCGCGCAACATTGGCATTGGTGCAGCGGCCTCTGTCGTGCTTGTTTTGCCCTGGGCCAGGGCGCTGGTTTTGGCGCTAAAGAATCACGACTACAGCAGAGTGTTTTCGAACACAGCACCCGAGAAGCGGTTCTACTGCAGTTTTAATGACCTGTTTGTTCCGCCGATCTTTCATGGATTCTGGGGCAAAACGTTTCACCCGAATGCATCCGTCAGCTCACTTTTGTATAGTGAGGCAGGCGGTTATCTCGGCACGGTTTGCCTTGCGCTTGTAGCCGGTGCTATCTGGTTGCGGGGCTCTCGCGCTGTGTGGACATGGACATGTGCCGGGGCTCTCTTTGTCAGCTTCGCCTTCGGAGTGAGTTTCGCGAACCGTGTCTATTCGCTCTGGACACTCGTCTTGCCGCCGAACTTTGGCGTCGGTCTTCCATTATTGGACCAGGTACGTGTTCCTGCCCGGTTCACTCTTCCTGCCCACGCGTGCATTGCGTTCGTATGTGCTCAAGGATTCGACGCAGTCAGCTCGCTTGTAAACCAGGTACAGCGCCTTGGAGTATGGGTGGGGAGTGTCGCTCTGCTTGTACTGGATTTTTTCTTTGCACCAATTCCCGTGTGCACTTCTAAACCCTCAGAGCACTATCAGCACGCGTCGCTAAAGGGTGAAGGTTCTATACTGGAGCTGCCGCTCTGGTTGCGCTCCGGACCAGGGCCGATGATGCGTCCGTTCGCACCCCAACAGCTTTTGGATCAAAGCGTGCATGAAAAGCCACTGTTGTCGACCTATGTCAGCAGAATCCCAAAAGACGTTGCACGCAAAGTTCTTTCGGAGCCAGTGCTGCGGCACATTTATGCCCTACAACGCGGCAGCCCGACGAATGCGGCGCCCGACGCCCGGCAGGTAAGCGCGTTTCTTAAAAATGCAGACGTGAGGTGGATCGTTGTTCCACCAGAAATGCGTTCGAGAACTGCACTGCTGGCCTTCCTGCAAAAAACAGTTCCATTAGGAAAACCCCAGCGGATTGAGAATGCTGATTTTTATGAGGTAGCCAAGCAGCCTTAGTTAGTTGGCGCTGAGAGCGTACGTGAGTTCTGCGACTGTCACTGTGGCCGTGCCAATCTTCATTACGACAATTCCTCCCGCGATGTTTGCCAGGCGTGCAGCGGCTTCAGGTGTCGCTCCGGCGGCGAGTGCAACTGCGATGGTCGCGACGACCGTGTCACCGGCGCCGGTAACATCCGTACATTCGTCGCTCCCATGAATTGGTATCACGACCGGTTTTGAGCCCCGTGGAAAAAGAACCATACCCTCGTTGCCGCGTGTAATCAGCACATTTTCTGCCCCTGTGAGTTTCAACAGTTTGCGTCCGACATCCCCGATGCGATAGTCGTCATCGACCGAGAGGCGGCAACATGCCACCGCCTCCCCTTCATTTGGGGTTATCAGGGTAGCTCCTTTTCGTGAGGTAAGCTTATAGCGCGAGTCGAGCACCAGCGGAATCTTGTGACGCGACTTCATTGTCACGGCTGCATTCCACACGGCATCTGAGACGATGCCGTAGCCGTAATCCGACACGACGATTACGTCCGCACTCGCAGCCAAACGCCGCATGGCGGCGATGATTTGCGGCTCAACGACTGACGTAACAAAGTTCAGGCGTTCATCATCATCAATACGAATCACCTGCTGCCGGGCAGCGTGATGCCCGCCGGCAAGGATTCGAGTTTTTGTAAGAGTGGCAAGGCCTGGCAGCTCAAGTATCTCGGCAGTATTAACGCGTCTCGAACGCAAGGCGGCCTTTAGCTCTTTTCCGCGAGCATCTTTCCCAATCACACCGAGAGGCGCAACAATCGCACCGAGCGCAGCGATGTTGGCAGCCGTATTGCCTGCCTGCCCAGGAATAATGGATTCCTGCTGGTATTTGAGAATCAGGACAGGTGCTTCGCGCGAGATTCGGGACGTGTTACCGAAAATATAGTGATCCGCAACGAGATCGCCAACAAGTAAAACGCGTTGAGTACGCAGCTTTGGAAGAAGTGACAACAAGTGCAGGCGCGTCGCGTCTTGCACCGATTTCGAGCGCGCCATCATTTCACCTCCACGTCAACATTACCAGGCTGCACCTGTCCAATTACCACGATCTGCGGGTTTGACTGGTTTGGGCTTCCGGCCATGTATTCCCCCGGTTCGAGGTCCGCAACATAACCACCGGTGTCGTCCGTTTTCACAATGGTCTGCAGCCCGATGCTGCCGCGCAGGGTGAACACAAGCAATCCCCGGTATGGTTTGCCGTCTTTGCGTGCATGGCCTTGTACATGCGTGGTTTTCGGAAACTTAATTTGAACATCCGTAGTCTGGCCGTCCTCGATTCTGAGGTCGACGGATTTTTGGCGCGCCCGCTCCCCGGGTGCTGTTACAGCTACCGTGTAGGTGCCGGGTGAAATTTCATCGAAGAGCTTTACGCCTGCATCATCGGTTTTTGAAAACATGGTTTTGTTTACAGGGGAGGTCATCATCAGCACCAGCCGAGCCTGCGGAACCGGCCGCCCATCGTCATCCATAACGGCGACATGGATGTATGGCTGCTGCTGCGACAGTGTGTAGGTGGTCTCCGGCGGCGGACCAGCGGCACTCACTCCGACGCCCTCAATGGTTCTAGTCGTGAAACCGGCTGCACCAAGTGTCAGTCTATATGCACCTGGCACTACTCCCTCCAGCGAGAACCGGCCTGTGACATCCGTCGAGCCATTGTGAGGGGGCTGTGTCGACGCGAGGCTATGATCACTTGCAAGCGCAAGGTGTACGCCGGCCTGCGGCAGAGGCCGGTGCTCAGCTTCCGATGCAACGTTACCACCAAAAGTATATTTCAGGCCAAGTGTGATTGTTGTCTGCGTGCGACGTGCACCTTCTATGGTAAACGGCATGCTTTCAGCATACGAAGTTTTGGAGCGCACGGCGGCTTTGTATGTTCCTGGCTCAAGCTCTTCGACCCGCAGACTGCCCTTATCGATTGTGACATGCTGCTGCGCAACGGGCATAAACATGGCGCCTTGTACTGCGGCTTCGCTAAGGCCAAGTGTAGATGTGGTAGCGCTTGCGGTACGTTGATGCAGAAGCAGAAAATCCGCCTCCCCTGCATACGGTTCAACAGCTTGCGCATTATCTGTAGCCTGCTGCACCAGGACTTCCAATCCAGCCAGCGCGCTGAGTGCAATTTCCAGCCGATCGGGCAACGGAAGCTCAAGCCGTTCAACCACACTGCGGCCGTATCCGACCGCCTCCACGACGACGACGTCGAGATCAGGCGAGCGAATTCCGCTCAACGTGAACGTGCCACTGGCATCGCTTGTGGCATCAACGGATATCTGCGAACCGCCAATTCGATAAGTGGTACGCACAGTCGCATTGGGCAGGGGTTTGCCATTGGAGTCTGTAATAGTTCCACTAAGCGAATAGGTTACGGGCGAGGGTGATGGGGAAGGTGTTGGTGTTACTGGAGCAGGCGTGGGGCTGCCAGTTGCTGGAGCGGTACTAATTGTACCGCGAACTGGTTGCTGTATTGGCCGAACCAGGGGTGTTGATGAAACTTCAGTCGCCACAGTCGCGGGCACGACGGCTGGGTTCTCCGGCGAAAGCTCGGATCGTATCAGCACGACCAGGGCGAACACAATAGCGCCCGCTGCGACGATCCATGGCAGCCGATGCTTCGGATCAAGTGGATTGCCTGGTTGCACGTCAGGCACTGCGGCTCAACGGTACTCTTTTAGGAACGACTTAGTGGCGGCGTAGAGCAATGGGATCATTATCTCGTGGTGTCCCGTAATTGAAATCGGCGTCCCACCGCCGCGTGTCGGCCGGTTCACTACATTCGCCATAGGCCGGTAGTGCTGAATCATGTCCATGTTCACGGCCGTGAAGTTCTTTGTCGGGCTTCCGAGATTACGAGCAACTGTCAGTGCCTTTAGAAAAACTTCGGGGAGAATGACGGCGCTGCCGCAGTTGATGACGACACCTCCCTCGTGCAGCGTAGGCAGTACGCCGGCGAGCCAGCGGAAATCGCGCATGCAGCCTTTCCCGTAGGCTTCGCCATTGCACGACGGGTGCTGATGTATCGTGTCGGTACCAAGCGCGACGTGCACCGTGAGAGGTACGCCGAGCCGGTGGGCATTGGCAAGAATACTGATTTTCTCAAAACGCGGCAGCAGATGGCGCAGCCCGCGGCCGATGCTCTCACCAAGGCCGCAACCGAAACGCACGCCGTCCGTCACAATCTTGTTCATCATCTCCGCCGTCTCGCGGACCATGCCGAACATTCCGTCTTCCAGGCCCGCTTCAACTTCTTCGCTGGTATGGCCAAAATAAGCGAGTTCAAAATCGTGGATGGCGCCAGCGCCGTTCATACAGATGCATGTGATGAGACGCTCTTCCATCATGCGAATGATAATGGGTGAGAGGCCGCATTTCACGACGTGCGCGCCCATCATAAACACAATGCCTTTATCATTCACGCAGGCTTCGGCAATTTTCTGGCTGGCGACCAGCAATTCCTTGGCTTTTAGTACAGACGGCAGCCCTTCAAAAAACTCGCCGAGTGGCTGATGGATGTTGGGGACCCGTGCCAGCAGCGTGTGGTCGACCTTCGTTGGCCGGTTCCGAATGCTGTAGGTCTTGATCTGAGCCAGGTCGACTGGCTTTGGGCGTTCCGTCATGCCTGCGCGGCTTCTTCCAGCTCAAATTCTTCGTGAATCGATTGCACGGCTTTATCCACATCGCTCTCGCGGATTACGCAGGAGATTTTAATTTCCGACGTGCTGATCATGTCTATGTTAATACCGTTTTTCGCAAGGGCGCGGAACATGGTTGCGGCCACGCCGCTATGGCTTTTCATACCGACACCGACCACGCTGACCTTTGCGATCTCCCGGTCATGGCGGACTTCCTTGGCGCCGAGTTCCTTCGCCGCTGCTTCAGCCACCTTCAGCGCCTCGTCGAGGTCCTCTTTGCTTACGGTGAATGAAATATCATTATGACCGCTCTCACCGACGTTTTGTATGATCATGTCCACGCAGATGTTTGCCGTGCCAAGCTTTCCAAAAAAGTCCGCCGCAACGCCGGGGCGATCAGGCACCCCGATGAGCGATACCTTTGCTTCGTTGCGATTGTAAGCGACGCCGCTTACGACGATGTCTTCCATTTCTTTAGCCTCTTTGACAACCATGGTCCCGGGTACGTCCTCAAAGCTGCTGCGGACGTGTATGGGCACGTTATAGTTTTTTGCGAATTCGACGCTGCGGCTGTGCAACACCTTAGCGCCGAGGCTGGCGAGTTCAAGCATTTCGTCATAGGAGATGCGCTCGAGCTTGCGGGGGTTTTTTACAATGCGCGGGTCTGCGGTGTAGACGCCGTCGACGTCAGTATAAATATCGCAGACATCAGCTTTGAGAACCGCCGCGAGGGCGACTGCGGTTGTGTCGCTGCCCCCGCGGCCAAGCGTGGTTACTTCGTTTTCAGCAGTCATCCCCTGGAAACCGGCCACTATTACAATACGACCGGCTTCGAGTTCGCGACGAATTTTCTCGTCGTTGATCCGGACGATCTTCGCCTTTCGGTGCGAGTTGTCGGTCAGGATGCCGACTTGCGGCCCTGTGAAGCTGATGGCCTTGCCGCCCTTACTCTGGATCGCGATGGCAAGCATGGCGATGGTGACCTGCTCGCCGGTTGAGATCAGCATATCGATTTCGCGCGGATCAGGTGATGATGTTATCTGTTGTGCGAGTGCTAGAAGACCATCGGTCGTTTTGCCCATCGCTGAAACAACTACGACGATCTGATTACCGCGTTGCTGCTCACGGATGGCGAGGTCGGCCACGTGCCTGATCCGCTCTGGATCGGCGACACTGCTGCCTCCAAATTTCTGTACAATTACTGCCAAGTTATGCAAACTCCGAGTTCTTCCAAATTACAAAATCCCATGATACACAAGGCTTTGAGGGGCTAGGCAATGGGTTTTTTGCTGTTTTCACGGCTTACAGAGTCGCTGGCTATGTCGTGCACCGTTAATGGGGTACCTTGGCCATGGGACCGGTGCGTACGCGAACTACTTCGCCATCTCCAATGACGAAAAGCTGGTCGCCACGTCGCGGTTTGACAGTGTAGGTGCCTGTGAAACTGCCAAATGCGGGGACCAGGGCGGAGCGTTCGCCGAACCAGAAGCACGGCAGGCGAATGCTTCCGCCGGTGCGGTCCCAGAGGTTTATGCCGGGATGAATGTGGCCGCCGATAATGTGAAGGGTCTCATGATCGCAAGGTTCGTGGCAGAAATAAAAAGGCGCCTCGGCATGCGGTTTTGCTTCAACTCGTATGTTCCATTCGGGAGGCGGATCTCCGGCATGGCGGTCGTGGTTGCCGCGGATCAGAAGAATTTCCATGCTGCTTCGGCGCGTGCGCCAGTCTGCAAGAAATTGAAGGGTCATTTCACAGCGTCCGGCTTTTGAGTGAAAGAAATCGCCAAGGATCAGCAGGCGGTCCGGCGTGCATGAATCGAGCATCGAGTCCAGGCGGCCCAGATCGTCGGTTGTTGTGCCGGAAGGAATGGGGATTCCGACCTTTCGGAAGGCCGCGGTTTTTCCGAAGTGTGGATCGGCAATCAGCAGCGTTCTTGTGCGATGCCAATAAACGCCACGCTCCGGGAAAAGCATAAGCTCTTCGCCCGCCCAGTTGGTACTAATACTCCCTTCTGCCATACCACACTCCAACAACTTATCTGCACGTCATGGCCGCGTGAATGCATCTGTGCTGATCGCGACCGGAAAAATACGATTGGCTGTGTTAAGCTGTGAGGCAATCAATTTTGGTCCTGTTCGTCCAGGTACGCTTCTTCAAGTTCAAGGGCCATGCGCTTGATGCGGTCGCCGAACCGCTCGGTGGATACGTAGGCACTGGCGCTGCCGATGCGAGTAGCCCAAAGCGGAAATGCGAGCGGCGTGAAACGGCGGGTGCGGACGATGACGAGCTTTGAACTTTCCAGTCGCGCGAGGGTTTCGCGCAGGCGCTGCACTTCCAGCTGTTTTTCGAGCACTTCGCGATTTGCCTGGTCAAGCAAGAGGTTCTGCGGATCGTATCTGCGAAATACATCGTAGATCAGGCTGCTGGATGCGTGAATTTGGCGCCCGGTCTTTGGAGCACCCGGATAGCCGCCAAAGATCAGCCCGGCCACACGCGCAATCTCCCTAAACTGACGCCGCGCCAATTCAGCCGCGTTGAGGCACGCGACAAGATCGTCCAGCAGGTGCTCCTGGCTGAACTGCCTTTTCCAGCCTGCCTCGTCCAACTCAATGGATCGGGCGCAGAGCATCTCAAATCCATAGTCGTTCATCGTCACTCCGACAGAGCTGGGCTCGTCTTTGGCGATACGATATGCCACCAGCGCGCCTATGCCCTCGTGTACGAAACGGCCTTCGAACGGGTAAATATACACGTTAAAGCCTTCGCGCGTGCGCGTGGTTTCAATAAGAACCTCGTCGGCACGGGGAATGACGGACCACTCGCGCTGCACTTCGAGGATGGGCTTCACCATCTGCATCTCGGGTCCGATGTATCGGCCCTCGCGGGCGTCTGCCAGCTTGTAACGAACGGCGCGACCCAGTTCGCTTGTGATTGGCATACGGCTGCCGCCCCAGCTCGGTAACATTCCCGTCACACTGTCAGCAAATTTAACGACTGCCGTGGCCTCACGAAAGCGAACCAGCTCGAGCACGCGTCCCGCAAACACGAAGCGGTCCCCCGGATGAAGTTTGGCTATGAAGTTTTCTTCAACGGTGCCGAGGACATTGCCGCCCTGCAGCTTCACGGTAATCACAAGATCGCCTGTGATGGTGCCGATATTTAGCCGATGTAGCCGGGCGATAAGCGGAGACGCGACTCCGTAGCGGTCGTGGTGTTTGACCAGCTTCTGGAACTGCGGATAATTCCGCAGGGCAGGTCCGCCGCGCGTGACAAACTCAAGGCACCAATCCCATTCCGTGCGGGTGAGTTCCCGGAAGGCATACGCGGTTCGAACCTCTTCGTACAGTTCTTCTTCCTCGTAACCTCCGCCCAGCGCGAGGGTGACGAGATGCTGCACCAGAACATCGAGCGGGCGATTGAGCGGGTCGCGTGGTTCCAGTTCGCCTGCCAGAGCGGCGTCACGGGCTGCAGCATACTCCACAAACTCCAGCGCGTGGGTGGGCACGCAGAGAATGCGACTTAGTCCACCCGGCTGGTGACCGCTACGGCCGGCGCGCTGCAGAAGCCGGGCAACTCCTTTCGGGCTGCCGATTTGCATGACCTGATCGACATCGGGAAAGTCCACTCCCAGATCGAGGCTTGATGTGCAAACAACGGCTTTGATCCGCGCTTCGCGCAGGCGTTGCTCGACGGCCTCGCGGATTTCGCGATCCAGAGAACCGTGATGCAGAGCTATCTGGTTAGCCCACTTCGGCTTCTGCGCCAGAATGCTCTGATACCATAGTTCCGCCTGCGCACGCGTGTTCGTAAAGACCAGTGTCGACTTGGCCCGTGCGATGGATTCGATGACCTGCGGCAGCAGGCGCAGGCCGATGTGACCGGACCATGGAAATCGTTCAATGGTATCCGGCAGCAATGTCTCGATTTCCATCTGCTTTTCCATGGGACCGCGGATCAGTTGTCCTGTCGCGCGACCGCCGAGTAGCACATCGAGCGCCTGCGGGAGGTTGCCCAGCGTGGCGGAGAGGCCCCATGTACGCAACCCCGCAACCCAGTTGCGCAAACGCGCCAGGGCGAGCTCTGTTTGGGTACCACGCTTTGAGCCGAGCAGTTCGTGCCATTCATCAACGACCACGCACTTGAGCTGGGTCAGTTTTTCGTGTGTGTCTTCGTAAGACAGGAGCACGCTGAGGCTTTCGGGAGTCGTAATCAGTACGGTGGGTAGTCGCTCGCGCTGACGTGCTTTAATTGCGGCGGACGTATCTCCTGTGCGCAACTCCAGCGTCCAGGGAATTCCCAGCGCCGTCAACGGAGCACGCAGAGCCGATGCCGTATCGTTCGACAATGCTCGAAGCGGAGTAATCCAGAGCAGGGTGGGCGGCGCGGGCTGTTTTGGCTTCCACTGCGACTCATCTGGATTTGCAAAAAGCCACTCGGAAAGCGGGCCCATCCAGACAGAATACGTTTTCCCCATGCCAGTCGGCGCATTCACCAGCCCACTACGACCGTCCAGGTAGGCGCGCCACGCTTCGAATTGATACGTGAACGGAGACCAGCGCTTCTTGCGAAACCACCACTGGAGCTGTGGCGCGAGGGGAAGGCTTGGGTCCGCAATTGGGCGGGGACGTCGACGCGCGGGCTTCGGTGGAGATCTTCGGCCGGAAGTCACTTTCCCGCCTCGACGATGTCCAGCATGCGGCGGAGAGTCTCGAGCGTGTCGGCCTCCTCGGCGGGTTTATCCTGTCGCCAACGGAGAATCCGCGGAAAGCGCACAGCAATTTTGGATTTGTTGCGCGTGCTGTGTTGCAACCCCTCGAAGCCAAGTTCAAACACGAGCACGGGTTTAACCTGCCGTACGGGCCCAAAACGTTCGAGCGTATTTCGGCGGATAAACGCGTCAACGTCGCGGATTTCGCGATCAGTCAGACCGCTGTAAGCTTTCGCAATCGTGACGAGTTCGCCCTCGTTCCAGACTCCAAAGGTGTAGTCCGTGTAGAGCTCCGCGCGTTTGCCACTTCCGCGTTGCGCGTAGATCAGCACTGCATCCATCGTGTAAGGATCGATCTTCCACTTCCACCAGTCACCACGTACGCGGCCTACACCATAGGGCGACGAGCGCCGTTTTAGCATTAATCCTTCCGCATAGTTTTCGCGTGAGCTTTCGCGCAGCCGGGCAAGATCGCTCCAGCCCTCCGCATTTTGAATCGGTGACAAGTGAAACACTTCGTTGTCACCAAGCCCGAGAGTGATTTCCTCCAGCATGGCACGGCGTTGATCCATGCTGGTGTGGCGGATATCCTCGCCATTGGCTTCCATGATGTCATAGGCGAGAAAAGCAACCGGCACCTCCCGCATAATCCTGGCGTCGACTGTTTTGCGTGTGATGCGTCGCTGAAGATGCTGGAATGGGCCGGGACGATTATCGCGCCATGCGACGATTTCACCATCGAGCACCGTTCCGTCAGGCAGCAGCGGACCAATCCCAGATATTTCCGGGAAACGGTCGGTGATGAGGTCTTCACCGCGTGACCAGATCAGCACATACTCGCCGCGGTGGATGAACTGCGACCGAATGCCGTCCCACTTCCATTCCGCCTGGAACTCGTGCACGTCGCCCAGATCGCAAGGTTCGAAATCCAGTGGATACGCCAGGTAGAATGGGTAGGGCTGGCTTGGGTCGGCTGTTACGGTTTCGCCGCTCATGAGACGATTGTAATCTTCTTCCGTCGGGCGCCAGTGACCCATCAGCCGATGCGCCATGATGCCGGGCTCGATGCCCGCAACACCTGCAAGTGCGCGTACAACCAACGTACGTGCAACTCCGACGCGCCACGCACCGGAGATGAGCTTATGCCAGACAAGGCGCTGGCTGCTGTCCATCTCCGACCAGGTCTGCACCACGATTTTGCGCTTCTCACTTTCGGGAACAGCGGCAATTCGCATGATGCTTTCTTCAGCGACGCAATGCAGAGGCTCGTCGGTACCGCGAGGGTTATCCGGCAAAAGCAGCGCGAGAGCTTCGGCAAGGTCACCCACTGCTGAGTAACATTCGTCGACAAGCCAGAGGGGGAAACCGGTTTCTTCCGAAACCCACATGCGCAGGAGCGGTGTGTTGACCGCTCGCGCAATCCGGGCGCCGGACAGGAAGAACAACCCCCATGCGGCATCGCGTCGCGGCACTTCGCTGAAATAGCGATGCAGCGCCGCGACCTTCTCGTTGGTGCGGTTTGTGGCGTCGAGTTCGAAGAACAGCTGGGTGAAACGGCGCATGGCGAATCAGTGGCCCGAATGTTCCGGCAATTCTCCCGGAGTCGGGCCTTCGAGAGCCTGCTCCAATGCTGCTTCTTCGGCGTCGTCATCGTCGGCGCCTTCGCCGCGGTACCGCGTCGGAACGATAAAAGCATCCGTGCTTTTCTCTTCGCGCAGGTACTTGACCAGTGCGTGCGTGTAGCCATGCGTGACTCCCACGCGCTCCGCACCGGTGGCTTCAATCGCCTCGAGAAGCCCGTTCCAATCTGCATGGTCCGAGAGGATAAATCCACGGTCAAGCGCTCGGCGGCGGCGTGCGCCGCGAATTGCCATCCACCCTGATGCAAACGCCTGGGATGCCGGGCCAAACTTTTTCAGCCACGGCGAATTCGCGGCAGAGGGCGGAGCAATAATCATCGCACGACCACGTGCTGCTTTCGCGTTGTCCTTACCGGCCCGTTCGACAGGAGGCAGCGCAATGCCTTCTGTCGCGTATGGCTCGATGAATCGCTCCACCGCGCCGTGAACCTGGATGGGCCCGATACTCGGGTCTAAGCCTGCGAGAACGCGTTGCGCCTTACCAAGTGCATAGGCATAGACGATACTGACGCGGCCACGCTCCTGGTTGGAGCGCCACCATGAGTTCATGTCCGCAAAGATGTCGTCGTCCTTTTTCCAACGAAAGATCGGAATGCCGAAGGTCGATTCACTGATGAAGGTGTGGCAGCGCACCGGTTCGAACGTGTCGCAGGTGCAATCACCGACGGTCTTGTAATCACCACTGGCCACCCAAACCTCGCCGTTGTACTCGACGCGCACCTGTGCAGAACCGAGGATATGGCCTGCAGGGTGAAACGAAATCTTTACGCCATTGATATCCAGTTGCCGGGCAAACGGCGCTGTTTCGATGATCGCATCTGGCCCGACTCGTTCGCGAAGCACGCCGCGGCCACGCTCGCTGGTGAGATAACTTTTGCAGTTCCACGTCGCGTGGTCTGTGTGCGCGTGCGTGACCACCGCACGATTGACCGGCCGCCACGGATCGATATAGAAATCACCCGCGGCGCAATAGAGGCCGAATTCGGTAGGGAGAAGCAGCGGCATCAGGTGCCCGCTTGAGTAGCATCTTCTGTGCTTAATAGAACGATTAGAAGCGTACGCGGGTCCATGAGCCTGCGGTTGCGCCAGCGAATTGCACTCATGTCGTCCCAGTTCTCAAAAGGCCAGCGTTCCGCCCGGTCGCGCTGTTGTTCGAGGTGCAAGAACGACCAACGCGTTTCCGAGGCGATGGCGAACGGCAGCGACGGTACCAGTGGACTCAAGATGTAGAGATCCAGAACTTACTCCTGCCGCGGTGGACCCAGTTGACCTTGTGGTGGCTGCATCGGAGGCCTTTGGTGGCGGCTTGTGAATCGAAATGTCCGCCAGGCGCGCCTCGCGGGGCGGCAATGCAGGCAGTGGGGCACTGGGAATATTTTCGTACCAGAAGGTGGCACAGGACCAGTCATCGGAACGCTCGTACAGCCCACCCTTCTGTATTCCAATCTGCTGTATGGTGACGCGACAGCTCTTCTTCCAGTAAACGGGATCTGGCAGATGCCAGCGGTACATGGTTATGAAGCCGTCCTGGTTCAGCGCCGTTCCGTGATAAAGATAGGGTCGCTCCTGCACACCGTAGGACTGGCAGACGTAGTCCTCGGCGCCTGTTCCGCAAATGGTCGGGAACTCGGAGTCCCCATCCATGAAGAACTTGATCTCGCCTTCGCCCCACCAGCGCTTTGTGTCCAGGCTGCGAACGCCCATGAGGCAGCCGACAAACCGACCGGCACCAGTACGCTTCGGCAGCAGCTCGAAATCCTGGGTCAGCGTCGTCGGATTTTCGCGGCGAAACAGTGTATGCAGCCGGCCTACGTTTTTCGCATGGCGCTCACCGAGCGTGTAATCCACCTGGTAGTACAGGCCAAGTGACGTCGGCCCATCGTTGGAAATGGTGATGCGCGCGTTGCGGGTAAATGGCATCGGCAGCCAGAGGTTCAGGGCGGCATTGTCACCCACCGAATGCACAGCGGACTGGTAGGGCGCTACATTGCAGTGCGCGATACCCATCCAATCGCCCAATGGACATTCGATGCTGGGATGTTCCTGGCCGTCCCAGTAGGCACGGACGATCGTTGAACGCAACTGGCTGGGATGTCGGTGCGGGCTTCCGGTCATCCAGATGTGGCGGATGGTTCCCGGGCCGTCGATTTCTGCAAGGGTGACCGTGGTGTCCGGCAGGATAAAGCTTTGCGGAGCGCCTTTGCGCCCAATGCCCAGCGGACTCGAAGTCTGGCCGCCTTCGCCCGGTGCACCGGTTGGATTTTCCCAGGAGATCGAACGGGAAACAACCGAAACATCGATTTTATATAAAGGCGGCAAATCCAGTGTCGATGTGGGTTGCGCGCCCGCGCAAACTGCTATGCAAACGCTGAGCGCAGCGAGAGTGAAACGCCTCACACATAGAGTGTTGGTCATAGTCAGCAACGTGCTGCTGAGTGGCTGGATTGCCAGAGATTTGTGTGCGCTTTTTTTGGCGATTTAATCCCGTGTTGAGGTAGAAAGGCGGTTGGGAATTGTAGTTCATACGGCCGACCGTTTGATCCATCTGTGGAACGTTCTTCGGCCCGGACCATTAGCCTGCGACCGGGCTTATCCACAATTTTTTCACAGCTACCTCAAATTAACGGTTGACGTTCACTAAATGCGCCTCTTACCTTCCCGGCCATGTTGTCGGGTATCGTGAGCAGCACCATGATACCCTTACCCGTTGATCCTGTGGAGGAACTACAATGTCGCTGCTGCTGTCTGCCGTAATGGCTGAGTTCGACGTATATTTAAAGGTCGAACGCAACCTGTCCCCTTCAACCCGTGAAGCATATCAGTTCGATTTGCAGAAGTTTAAGGAGTTCCTGATTCGTGCGCAGGGCGCTGAGCCGTCCGCGGACAAAATCACGACTCAGCAGATAAAAGATTATCTGCAGCACCTGCAAACCAACCGCGGGTACAAAAGCACTACGCTTTCGCGCGTCATTGCGTCGATTCGCGTTCTGTTTGAATTCTGCGTGTCGCAGAAAAAACTGGATGCCAGCCCCGCTGCGTACATCCACAACCCCAAGCTGCCGCGCAAGCTGCCGATCTACCTGGTCGACAGCGAGTTGAAACGGTTGCTGAATGCTCCCGATCCGAAAGACGTGAATGGCTGCCGGGATTTCGCTATCCTGGTAACGCTGGGCTTTACGGGCATGCGTCGGCAGGAGCTGGTCGGGCTGAACGTCAAGTCGATCGACCTGGAGCGTCGCAGCATTAAAGTGCTGGGCAAGGGATCGAAGGAGCGGTTGATCCCGATGAACGAATTCGTCATGAAGGCACTCAACAGCTACCTCGAAGTTCGTCCGGCTACGGGCGATCCGGAGGCAGTATTCCTGAATCGCAACGGCGGGCGGCTGACAGGCCGTTCAATCGTGAACATCGTTCGCAAGTACGTCCGCAAGGCAGGTATCGGTAAGGATAAGATCAGCCCGCACAAGCTGCGCCATACGTTTGCGACTCTGCTGCACATGAACGAAGTGGATATCCTGGAGATCAAAAGCCTGCTGGGACACGCGTCCATCACCTCCACTCAGATCTACACGCACACAAATGCGGGCAAGCTGCGGACCGCCGTTGACCGGTTGAACCACTTCAGCGTGGGAGAGAGTTGAGGGTACTTGTAACCGGCAGCTCTGGTTTCCTGGGCTGGCATCTGGTGCGGCACCTGGAGCGCATGGGCGCTGAGGTGCACGGGACTTATGTTTTGAATCGTCCGGCGTTTGAGCGAGCCGAGGTGCATCGCCTGGACATTCGTGAAGCGGGAGAGTGCGAGGCCTTGCTGGCCCGCCTCTCCCCTTCTCATTTAGTGCATACGGCTGCAATGAGCCAGACGGCAGATTGCGAGCGGGACCCGGCCATGGCGCGCGCGATTAATGTGCAGGGAACAGCAAACCTTCTGGCTGCTGCGTCTCGTGTGGGGGATGCTCCCCCGCATTTTGTGCACGTGTCGACCGACCTTGTGTTCGACGGCAAGTGGAGCGATTACGATGAAACCGCGGCACCGAATCCCATCCAGGTGTATGGCGATACGAAGCTGCAGGCGGAAGAACTGGTGATCGAAAGCAAACTCACATGGGCCATTTTGCGAAGTGCCTTGATATTTGGAGCGGAGTCGCCGTTTCATTCTTCTTTTCTGCAATGGATGCTGAAGCTGTTGCGCAGAGAAAGCAGCGGTAAATTGTTCGTGGACGAGTATCGGTCGCCTGTCTGGGTCGAGGACCTCTGCCATGCAATTCACCTTGTTGGCTCGCAAATGGTTAGCGGCCTGTATCATTGTAGCGGGACACAGCGGCTTTCGCGATGGGAGTTCGGCAGGCTGGTCGGGCAAGTCTATGGTTTAGGTGTTGATGAGTCGCTGAAGGGCACTCGCGCACAGAGCGGACTGGAGTCGACGCGGCCGGCCGACGTGAGTTTAAATTCTTCGAACCTGGCGAATGCCGTCGGATGGCGCGCCACGGATTGCGAGTCAGCGTTACGGCAGATCGCGAGCGGGAAGTCCGAGGCTGGATATTAGACTAGCGCTTCCTATAAATGACCAGGTCAGTTCTTCCTGGAATGCGAGCGGCTTCATCAAAGTTGGCGCGCAGAAGCTGCCAGTATTCCAAAGTGCGGTGCTGGCCGAATGCAGCGGTCACAAACCACACGGCGCGACCCCGTTCGAGTAGCATTCCCAGCCCATCTGCCCGGTCCAGATGGTGCTGCTTGCGCGTCGCATCCTCAACGAGCAACGGCGCCTGTGCTTTCACGCCCGCCGTATTAGCGTACAGCCGATAAACTTCGTATTCGGAGTTGGGGCCGGTGAGTACAATGTCATTTGGTCCGGCGTGCTCTCGCAGGTATTCAGCAGCGCCCCACCAGTCCTGGAGCGGTGTTTTCGCACGATTGCGGGCAGGACCCACGAGTACTGTTACGACAAGCACGCTGCACACGAGTAAGGCGACTTGCGAAGCGCTGCGGCTGCCCCTCAATCGCATGAAGTTGAACGCACGCTGAACCAGAAAACCCGCGGAAATGATGCTGCACAATACCAGCGCGTAAAAGTATCTCGGAGCCGCAAAGAATCGGCTGCAGAGCACAGCCAGAAGCAGGACTGATCCTAAGGTGGTGCACAGACCGAGTAGTCCCTGGAAACGGGCGGGCGTCCGCCGAACAAACAGCAGCGGCAAAGCAAGGGCGGTGTTAATAAGAAGCAGCTGCAGAACTGGCTTCTGCTCCAGCATTCTTCGCAATATATACGAAAGTTCCACATTGCCGCGAACCGTTGCCGCTGTTCCGGCACCGCTTGCTTTCATCGCGTAAAACCACAGCGCGATGTACGCCCCGTGGAGAACGGCCGTTGTAATCAGCAGGATCAGTACACTGCCGGACCCTCGGCCCTGTTGGGATCGCATGCCGCGTAGTACAAGCAACGCTATCAGCAGGCAGCCTGTCCACAGCGTGTGCATCGGATTGACGAGCATACCGATCGTAGATGCTCCCACGAACAAAAGATGGACCCGTACCGAGTGAGTGCGCTCCTGCATAACTGCCCATATCAGCCGCCACTGAACGATAGAGATAAGCACCAGCCACGCGTATCCTCGGGCTCCCGTGTAGAACTCGATCAGCAGAGGAAGCAGTGCCGCGCCGAGGGCTGAGATGCTGGCACCGAAGAATCCCGCGCGACGTCTCAGCCAGGCAAAGAGCAGCGCGCAACTGAGTGCGCCCGCAGCAATGCCCGGCAGACGAAGCCAGAACTCGCCACCCATCGGGCGGGCAAGTTTAGCAAACATGCCGTCCAACAGGTACATCAGTGGACCGGGACCTGGATCCTGTAAAGCGTAGCCAAGTATGCTGTGCCCGAACGGGCGCGCATTTCCGAGAAACCCGGTTTTGTAAAAAGGAAGTCGCGCAATGTCGTAAGTTACCAGCTCGTCAATCCAAAGGCTGCGGTGCAGCAGGGAGCCGCTGCAAACGAGGAGGCAGATTAACGCGAAACCGATCGGCGGAACAATTCGGTTGAGCACTCCTGCCTGCACGAGCTTCAGCCCGCGCTAAGCTGCTGTCGATAGTACTCAACGGTGCGACGGAGACCTTCGTGAAAGCCCACGGTGACCTCGTAGCCGATGCTTTTCTGTGCCCTGGAAATATCGGCGAGCGAATGCTTCACATCGCCCTTGCGCGGAGGCGCGAAGATCGGCTGTATCTCTGTGCCGAGGATGGCGTTGATCTCGGCAAGAAGATCCAGCAGGCTGTAGGATCGACCGCAGGCGACGTTCATCACCTTTCCAGCGGCGTTAGGCGCCTTGGCAGCGAGCAGGTTAGCGCGCACGTTGTTCTCAACGTAGGTGAAGTCACGAGACTGCTTCCCGTCGCCGTAAATCGTGGGGCTTTCGCCACGAAGACACTTGGTTACAAACTGCGGAATGACAGCACTGTATTCGCTGTTTGGATCTTGCCGCGGGCCGAACACATTGAAGTACCGCAAAGAGACGGTTTCCAGGCCATAGCAATCGTAGAAAGACTTGAGGTAATACTCACCGGTGAGCTTAGCTACGGCGTAGGGTGACTTGGGTGCGGGCAAAAGTTTTTCCGTTTTAACCAGGGCCTTCTGATCACCGTATGCCGACGACGAAGCCGCGTACACCACGCGCTTTACGCCTGCATCGACACAAGCCTTGAGCAGCGCGACTGTGCCGTCTACATTGATTCGATTGGACGTCAGCGGGTCCTCGACGCTGCGCTGCACACTGGGAAGAGCAGCCTGGTGCAAAACATAACGCACGCCATCCAAAGCCTGTCGAACTACTTTGTCGTCAAGCAGGTCCCCCTCGAACAGCTCTACCTTATCCGCAAAGCCGGCGATATTCGCGCGGCTGCCGGTGCTTAGATTATCCAGAAGCCGAACGGTCTTGCCAGTATTGACCAGGAATTCGGCGATATTAGAGCCGATAAATCCACAGCCACCGGTTACGAGGTATGTCGACATCTTATGAGGGGTTACTGCCTTTCTATACACATGGAGCAGTGTTGACGTTGATGAGCCGCTGGAACCCTGCAATTAAAATGTCAGAGCTGGCGGATGCGGGCCCCATCACCTGGCCGGCATTCGAGGATGCAGGTATCTGGTTGCACACCGGCAAGGGTTTGTTCGGGCAGACGGCTGAAGTGCTCCTTCCAGAGCCATTCTGAAAACTGACCCGTTTCTGAAGCCTTTACCATGGCAACAATGGAACCTCCAAAACCTGCGCCTGTAATCCGGGCGGCGAGTGCACCACACTTGAGTGCGGCTGCCGTGAGCTCCTCGATTTGCGGAGTGGAGATCTCGTACAGGTCGCGACAGGACTGGTGCGATTCGGTCATGGCAGCGGCCGCTGCCGCTACATTGCCACCAGACAGTGCAGCCGCACAACGCTGAACGCGCCCGGCCTCTGCCAGTACGTGTGCTGCACGCTGATAAGGCTTAAACCCCGAAAACCCATTCCAGTAATCATCGTTAGCAGGCGGGAGCATCTTGGCGCGCAAGAGCTCATCGCAATCGGACCCGAGTACTGCGCGTAGTTCATCGAGGGACCATGGCTCCTGGTGGATCGCATCGCGGGCGCAAGCCACCGCAAGACCGCTATCCCCTTCAAATGCATTGAGGACATCTCTCAGAAACTGCCAGTCGCGAGCTGCAGCGGCATCCTTCAGTTTGGGTCCGCATGATTTTTCGTCCGCGAGTATATGCCGCTTCATCAGTTCGACCGCACACTGGCATTCAAACGTGCGGCGGTTATAATGGAACCGTGCGTTGCCGGATTTCGCGGCACGCTGCAGACTGTCGACAGCGAAGAAAACGATCCCATCCGGTATGGAGACTTCGGTGGTACGTACGGGATCAAAGTCGATCAGTAATGCTTTATGCTCACGGCCCAGCAGAATGGTTGCCTGGTCCATGCCACCACTGGCAGTACCCACGTAACGTTCCGCCAGTCGCATGGCCTCCGGTTCGTCGGCGCGTTCCAGCCGCACTCCATTTACTGCGCACAGCGAGAGGTACGCGCCTACCACGGTTGCAGAGGACGAGCTGAGCCCAGCGGCGGGTGGCAGGTCCGATGCGATCAGGGCGTCGTATCCCTCCGGTTCTCGGCCAAGCCGTTGTTGAAGGACCGGCCATGCATATTGGACGGCAGCTTTAACATAGTTCGTCGAATCGCCCATTGTTCCTTTGGGAATGTCAGCAGCGCCTTCAAACTCTGCGGGATGGTAGCGACTGCTGGAATTCTGGATCCGCACACGTGCCGATCCGGAGGGCCGCACCAGGAAATTCAAGCCGTGGTTAATTGCCATTGGCAACACGGGCAGCATATTATAGTCGGTGTGCTCGCCAATGAGGTTTACACGGCCCGGGCTAATCACGTGATGCGTCGGAGAAGCTGAGAAGCGAATTCGAAATTCGTCCTGGAGTTCGGAAAGGTTGATCATCGGAATGGGTTTCCGGTTCAGAATTGCGCATAGCAAATCTGAAAAGTCGCCCAGGCGCATATTGCATTCAGTCCTTCCAGCTCAGAGAAGGTGGGAGTCGATAATGTTTTGCTCCATGGTACTCGAGCGTGCACTTTTCAAAGATGAACGTAAAGGCAGCTGCAGCGAACTCCCGTTTCGTGAGGGTCGTGAGCTGTGCGATCGTCGCGCTCATTGCGGGCGTGGCCTTTTCTCTGGTGTTTCGATCCTGCGTGTACCGTCCCGATACGTTCAGTGTGCATTCGCGAACAGGGCAGCTCGTATTTGAGAACAAACGTCAGGACATACTGGGTATCGGCAACGCTTACCTGAACTCGAAGCGCTACTCGTATGCTTTCCATGAAAAAACGATATCGAGGTATGCAGGCGACGAAACCTGGAAACAATGCTTTGCTCCAATATCGGTCGAGCAGACAACCGTTACGGTCGTGTTTCCTGGTTTCGAAGTAAGCCTCCAAACCGGGGAGACTTCGACCCTTGTGCAAGCGCCTGCACGGTGCCTGTTCATTGGACCGGTGTGGTCCAAAGGTCCCGGTTATGTGCGGCTGTTCCTGGCGGACTATTCTACTGCGACCTTCTGGGAACAAATATACGTCTTCGGGGACAACATTGAATACCGCGTTTATCCCATTACACTGAATCTCCAAACCAAACGCATTGTTCGATCACGAAAAGTCGGACAGGTTGCCGATTAGTTCTCGAGGAGAACGTTCAGGATTGACGCCAGCTACCCTGAGCAGCAAGATGACGATTACTTTACGAGGAGCGTGTATGTAATGAGAAGGGTCGTTGCGGCTTTTGGGGTGCTGATTTCTGCCATATGCCTGGTATCGCAAGCGCAAACCGGGCCGGCACCCGAGGCCGCGAAGATGCAGGTCACAGGTGCGCCTAAGCTAAAGCCCAAAACGTTGATCGATCCAGCGGCAGCCATGTCGATCTGGAACATTAAGGTAAAGGATAAGGAGACCACGGCTGCCGTCGTGTCTCGCGTGAAAAAGCAGCTCACAGGGCTTCTTAACGCCGACACAAAGAAACTGGATTATGATACCGACTACTGGCGGCTGCTGGCTTATTTACGCGAGGTGCCGTGGGACAAGATGCCATCGAAATGGAAGTCCTGGTACCTGGCTAAAATGCCAAACCCGCGCCTGACGGACGAGCAGCGTGACCACGTGATTGAACAGGCGAAGAAGCAGCCGCTGTATAAGCTGAGTCCGAAGGAGCTGGATGTCTACCTGGCCTACATTCACAAGGACGAGCCAGACCTTCGCAAGCGCGTCGTTCGAATAGCCCGCCAAAACCTTGGACAGCCGTACCAGATTTACCTGCTCGGCGAGTTCCCCTACGAGGTTTACGACGCGGACCCCATGTACTGCCTCGGCCAGGGCGACTGCGTCGTCTTTTCAGAGCACATGTACGCGATGGCGCTCAGCACCAGCTGGAAAGAATTCTACCAGAACCTGCAAAAGCTTCGGTACAAAGACGGTGTCCCGGGAATGACGACTCGTAACCATTATACCGAAGCGGATTGGGTGAAGAACAACCGCTGGCTGATTGAGGATGTGACCGACAAACTCGACGCTACCACTGTCACGAAATACACCGAGAAGATTGACCGCGCGTCTTTTTTCAAGAACTTCGGAGTCGGGCAGGACATCAAGCCGGAGACACTGGAAGACACCTACATTCCGGCAGCCGCCGTACCGAGTGCACTGGAAAAACTACAGGACGGGGATTTCGTGAATGTAGTACGCGGCAAGGGCGAGGGTGTATGGGTCGGCCACGTCGGGCTGATCGGTCATGGTGCTGATGGTTCGGTGCACTTTATTCATTCGACTGATCCGAAGTCGAAAGAGCAACCGATCATGGAATACGTAAACGATAACGTGAAAAAGAATGTGCAGCGTGCGAAAAAAGGACAGGCACAGTTCATGGGCTTCAAGTTTCACAAATTGAAAGACGCGAGCCAGATCCAATCGTACGCCGCGGCGGAGTAGTTTGAAGGTCGTCATACTTGCTGCGGGTCGCGGTACCCGCATGGGGGAGATAACGATACGCGTCCCCAAGCCAATGCTGCCCGTAGCCGGTGTGCCAGCTATTGAGCGCGTGATACTTGCAGCAAAACGCCAGGGTTTTGCCGAGTTTGTAGTTGTAACTGGTTATCTTGGGGAACAGGTGCGCGGTCATTTAGGAGTGGGTGAGGCACTTGGCGTCAGCCTCTCCTGCGTGCAGCAGGAACAACAGACTGGAACCGCCAGCGCCCTGTTGATCACAAGAGAGCAAGTTGGCAATTCGGACCTGCTTTTGTGTTTTGCCGACATTATGACCTCGCCCGAAAATTACTCCAGGATGCGCAGGCGATTTGCCGAAGAGCGGTGCGACGTAACTGCTGCGCTTCGACAGGTAGACGACCCGTGGCGTGCCGCGGCGGTCTACGTAGATGGGGAGATGAACATCGAACGGCTGATTGAGAAGCCGGCAAAAGGAACATCGACTACCCCCTGGGCGCACGCCGGCATGTACTGTTTTCGTCCCTCGATCTTTGATTACCTGGAGCAGGTGAAACCGTCGCCGCGTGCGGAATACGAAGTCGTGGATGCCGTCTCGGCAATGATAGCCGACGGTAAGCGGGTGCGGGGCGTCGAACTGACCGGATATTGGAAAGACCTGGCGACACCCGAGGATATTGCGCAGGCGGCAAGAATGGTCCAGAACGGGTAACAACGGGAGCTCGGCTCAAAGCGCCTTATCCTAAGCCAACGAACAGGTGATTAAAGTCGGAAGTTCTACGCCCAGGTACTTCGCCACCGACTAGCGCGTACGCACAACTCGCGTGCGGCAGATCCGGTCGAACAGGCTACGCTTTTCGACGTCGAAGGCAACCATAAGGTAGCCCGCCATGACGACAATTCTCCCGATGCCGAACGCACCAAACTGATCAGCGATCAGTAGAAGAGCAGGAATCACGGCGCGGGCAACAGCCTGGGCGAAACTTACACGAGCACCGTCAGCCGAAATGACTTTGATCCCGCTTAAATACTTGCCGGGCGTCGCACTCATCAACGCGACGAACACAGCATTATACACAACGAGCGCACTGATGATATAGGGGAAGAAGCCAGCGCTATACTGTTCGAGCTGCTTTAGCAGCGGTTCCGGATCGCCCACTGACCGGAACAGCAGCGCAAACACTTTATCCGGCAGGTCTTCCGGCATCATCTTCAGACTGAGCGGAGCAAGCAGAATGGAAATAAGGAGATGATCGACCGATTTTGCGAGAGCCCGGATCCAGAAGCCGCCATAGCGTACCGAGACGGTGGCTGCCTGCGCTGCACGGCCCTCATACTGACGCACCTGCTGCACGAACGACGGCAGGCAACTGGCACACAGCCTGATATTGCCAATTCGTGTGAGACTTTCGGGAGGGAGATTCGCGCCGCAGTTGTGGCACATTGCCAGGTAGGAAATGGATGCACCTAAGGAGGGCGAAACAGGTGCGGACAGGCCTTCGGGGTAGGACGACGGTAACGGCGGGGAACCAGGCGCGGGCGGAGTCCGCACAGTTTCGAGCGGCTGCCAGTTGTCCATCCCGTCGCGCCACACCAGCGTCTCGTGACTAATACGTGCGTTGGCAATCATCTCGTCGAGTTCCGAATCGCTGATGGGTCCTCGCTGTTCACCACCTTCTGCGTAATACCAAACCATAAAGTCGTCTATCCTGAACAGCTTCTGAAATTGTGCTGCTTTGTTTGCGGCAAACTACTTTGCCTCCCGGATCAAGTCGTCAATGGCTTGTGTAAGCTCATCGCCATGCGCATCGACTTTACGGATTTGTCCCTGCGCATCGATCAGGACGGTTGTCGGGTATTTTGTAATGCCGTAGGCGAGCATTGCGGTACCAGAAGTAGGATCACCTTCGAATACCTGCGGCCATTTGACCTCGCGCTTCTTCACAAATTCTTTGAGGGCAGATTCTTCGTGATCGGCGCTAATACCCAGCAACACGAACGGTTTACCCTGGTTCGCATCATAGATGCGCTTCATATCCGGGATCAGGCCGACGCACGGTCCGCACCACGTTGCCCAGAAATCGAGCAGAACCACTTTCCCACGATATGAACTCAGCTTTATCTTCTGCCCGTCGATCGACGTTGCTTCAAAATCAGGAGCAGAGGTCCCTTCTGCGATCTTCTCGGAGTTCTCCTGGAGTGCCCGCATCTGGCCCACCTGAACGCTGATCCGTTTGTAGATCGGGGCAAAAGCACCGTCAGGAAACTGCGTCAGATAATCCTCGATTCCTTTCAGCGTCTGCTTCACAGCATCTTCTCCGGACATATTGAGAGAGCGTATCCGCGTAGCCAGAGGAATGGCTGCAGCAACGTCCTTACCGAGTTTCTGCATGTCAGCGGCGGATAACTTCTGAATGTCGACCCGCCTCGTTACAAACCCGAGTGAGATGAGAGCCTTCATATCTGGACTCGGCTCGATTTCCACCAGCGTTGTCTGAGAGGTTTCCAGTAGAGAGAATTCCGCGTCGGCAAAGCGCGCTGTATAACTGTGCTGTTTGAGTCCTTTTTCGGTAGCTGTGGTTAGATTTGCATCGATCTGCGTGACGTTTCCGACGCTGGAAACATGCTGCTCCAGGTTGACGATTTCACCCACCATCTCCAGCATCATCGAAGCCGTCGATTTTCCTTCAGCGGGCAAAGGTGGGAATAACGATTCGAACTTCCAACCAGGAAAGGCAGGATTGGCAAGGCCGGCCGTCTGAACTGTTTCTCCGGGCACTGCACCTTCTGCGGGCAGGCTCAGTGTAAAGCGCGCGGCCGGCTCGATCTTTTGTGGCTGCGTAACGGTAGCTGCATTGTCCCGCTTGCCAAGCAGGTCAATCTCGGCCAGCAGCACACGACCTTCGGGGCGCTGCTCCAGCACCGTAAAGGCGCTTCTGAAGCTGGTGCTTTCCAGCCTGTCGACATCCCCCGTGACCCTGAGTGTACCCGACGTCTCATACACCAGGCGTGTGCCCGGTGAGAGATTGTACTGCTTTGAGCCGGTGGTTTGCTTCTCCTGGACTGCAACGGCCATCGAGGCAATGAGTACGAACTTCGCACAAAACAGAGAGCGGATTATACAATGTGACAACATGCTTATCCTTTTACCAGATTTGAATAGCCAGTGTTTGAGATAATGTTTGCCTGGCAGAATCATTCGGCCTGTAGCCGACATTAATACTTACGTGTGAGGAGATGGCATGGCTCTGTTCTGGAAGCGCAAGGACACAAATGAAGAATTTGTGACCGCCAAACCAGGGGAGCTCTTCGTGAGGCAGGAGCCGGGTTCGCCTGCTCCCCTGCCAACCGAGACCTCCCCGCCCGTTGAGCCTAAGCCTACCACCCCGCTGACCGAACAAGGCCCCCATGGCGACGTGACCGCCGAGGACGCGCAAAGCGGCACCGGGTTGTTTGGGCGCATGAAGACGGCCCTATCGACGCGCATCCAGCAAACCCGCCAGGAGATTGTCGGTCAGATCCGAGCTGCCATGAAGGCCGCTGGCAAAGTCGATGAGAATCTGATCGAGCGCATTGAAGAGATTTTGATAAAGGCCGACGTAGGCGCCGAGACTACGATGAAGATTGTCGATGAGATGAAGGAATTCGAGGCACGTGGCGCAAGTACCGACGAACTGCTCGACAGTTTTAAGCAACAGCTCCACAAGATTGTTGGCCATGGTGAACGCACGCTGATGCGATTGGGACACAAACCCTATATTCTGCTGGTGATTGGCGTCAACGGAGTTGGGAAAACAACGACCATTGGAAAAATGGCCGCTGAGTTCAGGGCGGCCGGGCTCAAAGTGATGATCGTTGCGGGCGATACGTTCAGGGCTGCAGCCGTTGAACAGCTTGAGATATGGGCAAAGCGTACGAACAGCGAATTTGTCAGCAAAGGAATGGGCGCGGACCCGGCAGGAGTTGCTTACGATGCACTGACCAAGGCAGACGCTGAGCAGTTCGATGTGGTTCTGATCGACACGGCGGGGCGCTTGCACACCAAAGCCAACCTGATGGAGGAACTGAAGAAAATCGTGCGAGTGATCGATCGGCTGCTGCCCGGTGCACCGCACGAGACGCTGCTTGTGCTGGATGCAACCACTGGCCAGAACGCTATTTCTCAGGCGAAAGTTTTCACGGAGACGATCAATGTAACTGGAATCGTCATGACGAAACTGGACGGAACGGCCAAAGGTGGAGTGCTGATCGGGGTGCGGAACCTGTTTGACGTCCCGGTATTGAAAATCGGAGTCGGCGAGGGCGTCGAGGATCTGCGAGATTTTAATCCGGGTGAATTCGTCGAAGCGCTGTTTGCTGAATAGATGAAAGGGTGCGCAATGTGCGCACCTTAATAGTGCTGGCTACGCTAACCACAAACGCCGCCGGGGCATTAGCCCCGACGGCGTAAAAACAATTCCCGGTAGTTTATCGGCCGGATTTGCGCCCACCAGACTTTGAACCCGCTCTTTTGCCGGCGGACGACGAGCGAGACTTACCGCTCGTGGACTTCGAAGACCCCTTTGCCGGCGATTTTTTCGCACCGGATTTGCCGGCGGAGGAAACGACTGACTTCGAGGACGATTTGCTGCTTGATCCGCTCTTGCTGGCTTTTCGAGCAGTTGACCCGCCTGTGGAAGACTTGCTGCGCGATGTTTTTGCCGCGCCGCCGCGCCCACCGCCATCAATTGCCTTATTTACCCGGGTTACTGCCGCATCGGCAGCCGCGCGTACTGCCGGCTTCGCCTGCTTCTTAATCTCATTTGCGGCGGCATTCACCATGGGAGCGGCTGCTCGTTTGACGTCACGCGCAATTCCGGAAGCAACGCCGCCCAGTTTACTCATCACGCCCTTGCCGGATTTTTTCTTGCGGCTGCCCGACTTTTTTGTCGAGGCGCTGGTGGATCTGCCAGATGTGCTATTCGATTTTTTCGATGCCGATTTCTTCGTAGCCACAATTCACCTCCAGGTTGTGAAACACTGCTTCTTACCCTCGAGGGCTTAGAGCATTAGCAAATTGACCTGCAATCTCTGTGCCGGTTTCAGTCGATTAGCACAAATTCAATGCCTTTGATGTCGCAGAACGTCCGAAGTTCCTCAACATAGTCGCCATATACCCCATGTATGTGATTGCAGTGGAATTGGTCGATGAACTCCTCGGGCGTGCAGGCAAAACGCGCAAAGGCGTGTGGCCAATTGTCCTGCACTCCGGCGGCAAGCGCCTCGTCCTCCTTTTCACCGAAGCTAACCAGTTCGGCGGGGACAACCGCCATCCGGTAGCTGCCGGAACCACCACTGCGCGTGAGGCGCGCCAGCGTGACTTCGCCTGGCGCGGCAATGTGATAGACGGAAGCACCGCCTGCCGGGAAGTAAAAACCCTCGGCGCGAAACTCGGTTTTGGCCAGGTTTTCCTTCGGATCAAAACTGCGCGCGGCAAAGTAAGTCGCATGCTCGCCGCTGTTGCACAAATCCCACACACCCAGGTCGGCGTGATAGTGGCGCACGTCAGCAAACAGGACGGGGGTTTTCGCCAGCAATTTGAAAATCTGCATGGTGAGAGCCGCGTCCATGTCGGCCTCTGTGCTGCACACAATCGGTTCCCGCGATTCGCCTTCTGGTCCATATGGATCGTTTAGAAAGGCTTCTGCGACATCAGCGGTCACGTAGTGCTCCGTCAGTTCGCGCTGCCCCTTGATGCCGCAGAAGTCGTACTTGAACTCGCGGCAAAGATCAAGCGCAGCGTAGTACATCCCGAGTTGCCGCTTAAACAGGTCCTCGGTCAGGTGCATTACTTCGTCCGGCCCGGTCCACTGAATCCTGCGAGCATGCTTTTTGAGGTAATCCAGCGCGGCTGGTACGCGGCTGTTCTTTGCGGCAATTTCAGCCTCGGCCCGTCGCACAAGCTCCATCTGGTCGACGTGATCCACATCAATACCAAACATCTCCATCCACAGCGCGGGGTCCGCGACCGCGGTGTCGATGCCTAGAGAACGCCCGCCAATTAGACCATAAGTCTGGCCGCGCAGCTTGTTCGCGGCGGAAATCGAAAGTATTTTGGAGCGCACACGCGCTAGCACGGCGTCATCGGCAATGTCGCCAAAGGTTTTGTAGAACTGGATACCGACCTGGTCCAGTGCACCGGCATTTGCCAGCATCCCTACCAGGCCGGGGTACTGTGGGTTCACGTTGGAAAACATGAGGATCGGTTGAGGAAGAAATTGCGCAGCCATCCGCGCATACATTGGCCAGGCCCAGACGCTAAAATTAAAGATCACCACATCGACGTTTTCCGCGGAAAGGCGTCGGGCTTCCCGCACTGCTATGTCGTTCTGCCAGACAATCTCCGAGCCCGGCACTACCTCGAATCCGTCGTTTTCCAGCCGAGCCTTTAGAGTCTTAAGAAAGCGCTCGTTAACCTCGCGCAATGGTTCCTGCAAGAAGGCTCGACCATCGCCAAAGGTAAGCAGTCCGACCCGAATGCCACGAGGTGTGGCAGATTTATTAGCCATTCTCTCTCCTGCGAATTCGTGGAAGGGTAGCGTGGCGGCTCAACGCTAACCCAGCATTGCACCTGCTGACGGAAGTCAGGCCTCCGTAATTGCCCTTATCATTTCTTCGAGCTTGGCGGGTTCGAATGGTTTCACGATATAATCGCGCGCGCCGGCTTCCAGGCCTTCTTTAATGGAGCCTGCCTGCGACGCTGCACTGAGCATAATGATGGGAATGTCCGCTGTCTTAGGATTCGCCTTCAAACGCCGGGCTACCTCGAATCCGCTCATAACTGGCATCATTACGTCCAGCAGGAGCAAATCTGGATTCTCCGTCTCACACATAGAAATTGCATCGAGGCCGTCAAATGCCGTGAGCACCTCATAACCGCGCGATTCCAGGAAGAACTTCACGACGATCTTAATATCTTCCTCGTCGTCTGCTATAAGAATTTTTTTACGCTCCATGATGAGCAATTCCTCTCGTAAATTGCGTCATCTCTGAACCGGCTAAAACGGCTTGTCCAGCACAGAGCGGAATCGGGGTATGACGGCTAGTAGCCAAGTAGAATTCGAATAGCCTTGTAGAAGGAAAACGCCGCGAATCCGCACAGGGCAAGTCCGCCCGCCCGCTCGACCAGCAGATAAGTGCGTGGCTGTATGCGCCTGTGGAATTTGCCCGCTATCGTAGCAACCATGATCACCCAAAGGGTACAGGCAATGCCAACGCCTGCAGCGAGGACAAACGGGACATAGTCGGGCCGGTCGACTTCTGTTGGATCCGCGGTGAACTTCGACACACCCAGCAATGTCGCGACCCAGTACATAATAGTGGCAGGACTTGTCAGGGTTAGAATGAGCGCGAGAAAGTAATACTTCAGAATGCGCTGCATGCCAATGACTGGGTGGGAAAACTGCAGCGTGCCAATCTCCTGGGTCTGACCCATGTGCGGAAGCGGCCTGGGGACGGGCACCTTTGCCCGCAAAGCACTCAGTCCGACGAGCAGAAGGCAGGTAGAGCCGACGAGCCACATGAACGCCTTGCCATTGCGTGGCAGGCTGTTTACCAGCGAAGATGCTCCATATGACCCCGCGATGCAGAAGATGATATCCGCGGTTACAGCGCCCATGCCGAACGCGAGGCCCAGAATCGGCCCACGGTTCAGCGATCGACGCACAACTTCCAGGTTAATGGGCCCCGGCACCGCCGCAGCGGTAAGCCCCATAACGAATCCGATGACATAGATGTGCCACATTGTCTGCGCCGATGTGTTCGGTCGGGAAAGCAAATGCAAGTGCGACTGGCATCGTACCCGAAATTGAATTTGAACAGGTTAGCGAAAAAGTCTTTGCGTCGGCAAAGCTGAAACGGATGCTGGGTGGGTGAATCCGTTCGCGCCCTGGACCGAGTACTGGATATTTGGCGCCGTGATGTCTTTCGTCATGGGCATAAACTGGGGTAGCTTCTTCAACGTGTGTATTTACCGTCTGCCTGTGAAGAAGTCCATTGTCCGGCCGGGCTCACACTGTTACCATTGCGGAACATTTCTGAAGTGGTACGACAATATCCCGCTGATCAGCTACCCGCTGCTCCGGGGTAATTGCCGTTCCTGCGGCACTCACTTTAGCGCGCGCTACTTTTTCGTCGAGCTGCTTTCCGGGCTGCTGTTCCTGGGCATTTTCATCGTTTTCGGGATAAACTGGGCGGTCCCGTTTCATTTTGTTTTTGTTTCGCTGCTGCTGGTGGGAGTGTTTACGGATATCGACCATTTTATCCTGCCGGATGGCATTACTATCGGCGGGCTGGTGTTCGCAATCGCAACGGCCGCGGTGCTGGGCAGACACGCCGCCATCGCGCAGGATATTGTGCTTTCTCGGGACATCTACCATTCGTTCTTTTCACCCAACCAGCTTTCGGATAACATCGCTCTCACGCGCCCGTTGGTTCTCGTTTGGTCAATTGCAGGTGCTGCTTTTGGATACGCAATGCTGTGGTGTGTGGGGCTGCTTGGCCGCATTATGTTTCATAAGGAAGCACTCGGCGGCGGAGATATAAAGCTGTTCGCATTTCTGGGCGCGTACCTGGGCGCTATGAATTGCGTCTGGATTCTGTTCTTGTCCACGTTCCTCGGCGCGGTCATCGGCCTCACCCTGATTCTTACACACAAACTGCTGCGGAGGGACGAGTACCAGGAGTTGGTCTTGCCGCGCGCAGCAGCCGTAAAAACGCCGTGGCGAACCGTGGATTTCCGTTCGCGTGCACAGACTCAGCTTGATGCCGTCGCGAGCCTTGGAACGCCATCTCCGCCAGATGAAGGCGTGCAGCAATCCGACGAACAACGTTCCACCGGCAATGTTTCGGAGCCGGAACAAAGCGCCATTGTCCTGCGGATCGCCCGTCGCACCGTTCGACAAATGCACCATATTCCTTATGGTCCCTACATTGCTGTGGCAGCAGTAGTTGTGCTGGTGTGCCACGAATGGATCGACCGGAATGCCCGTGAATTTCTAATGCTGCCGTTTTAGCGACAGCATTCCGGGTTGACGAGGGTAACGTTTGGCTTCTGAATTCCGCGGAACATGGATGAGATGTTAAGAATGCACTTGGTAGCAGGCTTTACAACGGTTTTGCTGGCTCTAGGACTGACGACAACGGTAGCTGCGGCGACCTCTGGCGCGTCTACACTGCCCTTGCGCTCGGAAGCACGCCCTGCAGCCGAATTGCGCTCGTGCGGGATAAGTCTGACAAACGAAGCCCTTGTCGCGTTTCTGCAGCGCGGCGTCCCCGACGTTTCCGCATTGCCCGAGGAACCGCAGGAGAAATGCCAGCTCATCATCGACGCCATGGCAAAACTGGCCGAGGCAAAAGCAAAAGAAGCGGTTCTAACGCTGCAGCAGATCGCGTCAGTAGACCCACCAGCCGGTGTTCTCCAGATGCTCGAACACGATCTGGGCCGAACTGCTCCGGAAGGCCGGGAGGAATTCAAAAACCGGGCGTTGAGACTGCTCCAGTATAACGCCGTGAATGCACTTAGCCTCATTGGCGATAAGAATAGTACACAATTGATTAGGTCGGTCTCAAAATCGGAGACCAATGCGGCCGCGCGTATCCAGTACGCAATCTGTCTTGCGAGTCTTGGCGATGCTTCGGGCGTGGGAGACTTAGTTGCAGTGATTCAGCGGGAAAACCGGCGCGAAAGCGCGGCCGCGGCGCGCGCATTCATGATAATTACGGGGCAGGATTTCGGATACTCCGAGAATACCCCGTTGCGGGCACGCAAGGCAAGGGCAGCGATGTATAGTCAGTGGTGGCGATCCAACGCAAAAGACTTCCAGGTGGATGTCGCCGCCATGAATCAGCGCCGGCAGCAGCCTTACACAACTGCCCAGTACCAACCTCGCAACACGCGGGATTTGCTCAAGCTTGCGTCAAATTACTTCGACTTTGGGAATGCGACAAAAGCCTTGGAAGCTCGAAAGGCGCTGAAGGATTCCGGCACAAGCATCAATGGGGAGCTGGAGCGTATTGCGCAAGACGCGAACGAAGACCTCAATGTGCGTATGGAGGCGATGAACTGGTACTACGAGTCGAATCGCGCGCAGGCAAAGTCACTAATGAAGCGTTTGCGGCGGGATGAAAATCCAGAAATCGCGGATAAGGCGAACGTCCTGCTCGAGCAAATTGAGGAAGACCTGAACCCGCCGACTGCGCAACAGGTGAACCGCTGAGCTGATGTCGGCGCCGTCGCGAGCCGCCGACACAGGGGCGGAATGGATGCAGGGTGGCCGCGTAGCGGCGGTGGCAATTTTGACTGGCGCAGTATGCCTTTCCGCCATGCTTTTGTTCAGTGCCTTAAGCGGCGCACCTGTCCTGCTTGGCAGCTTATTGGGCTTGCTGGTCGTTATGGGCGTAATCGCCGCGCTTGCGCGACCGCGGTGGGTTTTTCTTGGTTTCGTCGTTGCCTGCATGTCGGTCCCATTTGTCCTGGAACGGGTTCACATACCGCTCGGCTTTATGAAACTGTACATCCAGGATGTAGTGTTTTTCTGGAATCTGCTGGTCTGCGGCGTGCGCTGGACTCTGGGCAAACGGACATACAAGCCACTGCCGTTTAATCGCTACCTCGTGCTGCATTTCCTGCTCGGTCTATGGGCACTGATCGTGGGGTTCGCCTTTTCGCACAACGAGTTCGACGAAGTTTTTGGCGACTTTCGACGCTCGTACTTTTATTTCATGAACTACTTTATCGCGATACTGCTGGTGGATGGTCTGAAAGACGCGCGTTATCTGCGCGATGCGCTGCTGGTCGGCGCGGCGGCTGCCATCCTCAAGGGGCTGTACGAAATTGGGGCAGGACAGTTTGTCTACCGGCGCATCGGCGATGCTGCCCACGTGCTCACGCATTTTGAAATCACGTTCCTGATGTTCATCATCTATTACGGATTGGCAAAACTCGTCTTTGCCAGCGGCGAAAGGATGTGGCTGTGGGCTGTGCCGGTGGCGCTGGGTGTCATTGTGGTGGCGGTTGGAAATTTCCGCGCATGCTGGCTTGCGCTAATCGCCGGACTGATGGTGATGGTGTGGTTTCTTCCACAGCGCCAGCGCTGGCTCCTCATGCTGGTCGGCGTTTTAGGAGCGGGGTTCCTGGCGCTGTCAATTGCAACGCTCTGGGATGTGCAGATCACCGAAGGCCACAGTACGATCGGCCAGGAAATATTGGCGAAGACAGATGTCAAAGCAGCTGGAAGCGACGTGAATGTGATTTGGCGTTTCGAATCCTACGCGAATGCATTGAAGCAGTGGCAGCGCTCACCTGTCATTGGGACGGGACTGGGCGAGGTGCTGGAGTTTTCTGCAACCACGTCTACCGGCGGCGCAATGCTTGCAGAGGGTCACCGGGTTCATAACTCGTTTCTGTGGCTTCTGATGTCGCTGGGTGCAGTGGGATTTGCCATGTTCCTGTTCATTCAATCGCGTTTTGTGCTCCTCATAATGCGTTACCTGCGCGCCTCGACCTGGCAGGAAGGCCGGATTACGGTGCTGGCTTGCGGAGCATTTTATGTTTCGATCATGGTCGCTGCTTGTTTTGAAATCTTTCTGGAGAGTGCCATGCCGATCACGGTACTCAGCAGTTCAATGGCGCTGGCAATGCTGATGATATACTATACGCCTATGGAAGCGACCGAATCGCGTCCAGCTCCCTGAGAAGTATTTCCAGCTCATTGCGCGTCCCGACGGTGATGCGAATCCCATCTGCCAATGCCGGCGTATTGAAGTACCGGACAAGCACTTTGCGGGCCTTAAGTTGTGAGTATAAATCCGCAGCAGCTGAATCCCGCGCAAATAGGAAATTTCCATGGGATAGCGGAACGGTAAAGCCTCGGTTGAGCAATTCCTGCCGGAGGCAATCACGGTCCGTCCGGATTCGCTTCGTCATTTCAGCATAGTAAGCGGTCGCCTGCCATGCCGCGAGCGCCGCGCTTTGCGAAACGCGGTTAACGTTGTACGAATCCCGGATCTTATTTAGCTGTTCGATGATCTGCTCACTGGCCAGCACAAAGCCTACGCGAAGACCTGCGAGTGAATAGCTCTTCGAAAAGGTACGTGTGATTACCAGGTTCTCGTATTGGCGCAACAGCTCAACCGCACTGCCGGGCGCGAAATCGACGTAGGCCTCGTCAACGACGATCAAGCGGCTGCTGCGGAAGTCAGCAAGCGCACGAATCTGCTCAGTCGTGTACCAGGTACCAATCGGAGGATTGGGATTCGGGAGAAAGAACAGTTTCACATCCGAAGAAATTGCTGCCGTCGGAAGCGCATAATCGGGGCCGGTCAAATCGAACACGGAGGCCGGTACGCCAAACATCGCCGCCAGCGTTTCATAAAGTACGTAGGTCGGGTTCAACATGCCGATAGAGTCTCCGGCTGCGGCGTCCAGAAACGCATGGCAAAGCAGGCGAAGCACTTCGTCCGAACCGTTTCCAATCAATACGTTCGAAGGCGCAAGCCCGAGGTCGGCGGCAATGGTCGTTCGCAAATCTGTGCTGAGAGGATCCGGGTATTTATTATAAGACGCCGTGCTTGCCACGGATTCGAGCACTTCCGGCGCCGGTGGATACGGGCTCTCGTTCGTATTGAGCTTAACGAAACCTGGTTCGCGCGGCTGTTCACCCGGTACGTAGGCATGCAGTTCAGCGACGGCGGGATTAACTGCAATTTTCATCCTGCCGATGCAATGGCGGCGCAACTCGGTGTAAACAGCAATCTACTTTCCCGCGCGGCGAAAAAGATTGCCACGCTTTCCTAGCCAGCGGGTATAGCAGCGCAATGAGTTCATCCGAATCGCCAATCCGCCGGCCGGGCGTCGGAACGCTCATTGTGCTGGTTATCATATTCCTGGGCACTGGCGCCAGTGGACTCATTTACCAGGTCGTCTGGCAGCGCTATCTGCTCAACATATTTGGGGCAACACTCTACTCCGTGAGCACGGTGTTATCAGCGTTCATGGGCGGGCTGGCGCTGGGCAGTTGGTTGTTTGGAAGCCGTGCCGCGAAATTCAGACGCCACCTCAAAGTCTATGCAGTACTGGAAATTCTAATCGGTGTTTCGGCGCTGCTGATTCCACTTTTCCTCAAGTTCCTGGACCCGCTTTTCGTGCATGCATACCGGAACTTTGGCTCTGCATTTTACCTCTACTCAGGCGTCCGTTTCCTTTATATTTTCCTCATTCTTCTTATCCCGACCACACTAATGGGAGCAACCTTGCCTGTGCTGTCTCAGTTTGTATCGCCGACAGGTGCACTTGGGCCAGGGTTACGCGTTGGATTGCTCTACACCGTGAACACGCTTGGCGCGATGCTGGGTGCATTTCTCAGCGGCTTCTATTTTATACGCTGGTGGGGTGTCAGCTCGACGGTCTATGTGGCAGCAGGTATAAATGTCGCAGCGGGAATCCTCGCATTATTGCTTAGCCGAAACTTCGGTGTGCTTGGGACGCTTGAAGGCGACAAGATTATCACGAACACCGAGAAGGTGCGTCGAGCCAAAGTACCAAAACTGGTTGGTGCGCCCGCCGCTCCGGCGCCGGTTGCATGGATCTACATTGCCTACTTTATCTCGGGGCTCGTCGCCTTGGGCCTGGAGGTCACCTGGTCGCGCGCGCTGGTGTTCACATTCGACGCACTGAAGAACACGACCTACGCATTTACTGCAATGCTGACAACTTTCCTGGCTGGACTCGCCCTGGGAAGCGCGGCGATCACGCCCTTTGCCAATCGTTTGCGCCATCCATTTCGCACTTTTGCGATGCTTCAGATACTCGTTGGGCTCTTGTCCGTCTTTTCCTTTTTTTTGCTCTACTACCTGGCGTATAATATCGGCGAGAACTGGATACGGCAGTTCGACAATCATCCCGGGCAAATTCGGTGGAATGCCGCCGTGACCCTTGTGTTTTTACGCACTGCTTTTGTCCTTTTTATTCCGACCTTTTGTATGGGGCTGGCGTTTCCAGTGGCAGTCCGCGCGGTTACCATCGGCGCCGGTGAGGTAGGCAGCCGTATCGGGCGCCTGTATTCGCTCAATACAATTGGCGCAATTATTGGCGCTGCAGCGACGGGATTCCTGCTGCTTCCGTCACTTGGAATCGCTAAGACGATCCTGCTGCTGAGTTTTCTCCAGATGCTGACCGGCGTTGCACTGACACTGCGCGACCCGGATTCCTCTATTGCCCGCAGAACTGTCTGGTCTGTGCTGGCGTTGCTTACTGCTCTTATCGGCTGGGTGCGGCTGCCTCGCCCTGCGATCTTCCAGGAAATGACTACCACCGAGCGCATGGTACAGTACAAGGAAGGTCCGCTGGCAACCGTTTCGGTACTGGAAAACAGCATTGGCTACCGCACTATTTACGTAGATAATGTCGGTGTCGCCGGTACGGAACCAATGCTGCTGACTGACCAGAAAAGCCTCGCCCATGTTCCCATGTTGTTTCTTAAAAAGCCGCGCAACGCACTTACGGTTGGGTTCGGCAGCGGCGGTGCGAGTTACTCCTACACGCTCTACCCGGAACTCGAGCACATTGACTGTGTTGAGATCACCAGGACCGTCCCGCAGGTCGCGCCCTATCTCAAGGACTCCAACAGAGGCGTAATCGACAATCTTGCATTGAAGGATCCCCTTGCAGTTGAGTATGCGCCGCGGCTTACGACCAGTTCGTCGGAACGGAAAACTTACCCGATATGGGAGAACGAGACCAGCGGCCGCTGGGTTAAATCCGATCCCCGTTTCCAGCTTATCCTGGACGACGCACGCAGCTATCTTCGTTTCACAGATCGGCGCTACGACGTAATCGCAACTGACTGCACGGACCTGCGCTACAAGTCCAACGCGAATCTCTATGATCGCGAGTACTTTCTGCTGACGCGCGACCGTATTACTGAAGATGGGATCGTGGTTGTCTGGATGCCGCTGGCAGGGCTCTCAAGCGAGGCCATGAAGGTCGCTCTGCGCACGTTCTATGCGGTCTTCCCGAACATGGAAGTGTTCTTCATGAACAATCAGCCGACCCACTACGTGCTGCTCATCGGAACCAAGGCGCCGCTGGAAGTTGATGTCGCCACCATGGAGCAGAGATTGGCCCGGCCTGAAGTGGCCGCCGACCTGGGTGAAGTCCAGCTCGCTAATTCACAAAAGATCCTGTCATGTTTTGTGACAGGGCGTAAGCGAATGCAAGAGTATCTGGGCAAAGACAGCCAGGTGCTAAACACTGAAGATTTCCCCTACCTGGAGTTCGAATCGCCCCGATATGGCTATGGTGACGATCCCCTGCTCGACAATCTGGACGAACTGATGGCGTATCGGGAATTGCCGGATAGACTTGTCGCTGAACCAGGGAAGCACGCGGAGTTTTTGGCCGGCCTCAAGAAGTACGAGAGCGCAGTGCAAGATATCTTAAATGCGCATAGGCAATACCGCCAGATGCACATTTTGGAATCCGCCAAAACATACATTGCAGCTCTTCGAAAAAACCCCGATGATCAATCCGTACAGCACCTGCTTACCTTCGACGAACTTCGTCGTAAAGCCAATGCTGAAGGGCAAACATATCCTGCACGCTTGTGGTCGCGATACATGCTTGGACAGGTGTTCGCGTTGCAGAAGAAGGAATCGGAAGCCGTAACGGAACTCACTGCATTCATTAAGAGTCCGTTGCCCGAAAACCCCGTAGACGCAGCACGTATCCAGCAGTATGCACGGCGTGCACTCAACACCTTGGCGGACATTTACCTGCGACGGGGCGACATGGAGAAAGCCGGTAATTTTCGCCACCAGGCCGCTATGATGCCCGATCAACCGCAGCTCATCGAGGCGCCGTGACCAGGTGGCGCATCCTCGCCTTCTGCGCGTTAATCTTCTACGGTGTCACTGTTGGGGCACAGGTTCGATCACAGAACATGGCCGACGGCCAGAATGCCATGATTCTCCTGGATGCACACCAGGACTGCCTGAGGCGTGTTCTAGACAGACAGGATGACCTCGCGCAGAACTACGGAATTGAACAGGGTAACATTCCGCTTTGGCGTAAAGGCGGGTTTAATGCGATCTGGATGTCTGTCTGGGTAGACCCACGCCGCTACAAAGGATCCGGCGCGGTGGAACGGGCGGAGCAGTTGATCCGTGCTTATTCGAAGCAGATGAGTTTGCACAGCAACGAACTGGCGCCTTGCCAAACGGCCTCGGAAGTTCGCGCGGCAGTCCAACAGGGCAAAATCGCGACAATGCTCGGCGTGGAGGGCGGCGTCGCGATAAACAATGACCTGTCGCTGATTTCGCACTACCGCCAATTAGGTGTTCGTTATATGACACTCACCTGGCGAGGAAATCTGGCTTGGGCCGGGTCTTCGCAATCCGACAATCCCGCCCAGGGACTAACGGGTTTTGGACGCGAGGTCGTCCGTGAAATGAACCGGGTGGGAATCATCCTGGATCTTGCTCACGTATCCGACCGAACCTTTTACGATGCGATAGACGAAACATCACGGCCGGTCATCGTATCACATTCCAATGCCCGGCTGCTGTCGCCCAGTCCCCGAAACGTAAGCGATGCCATGCTGGTCCGGTTGCGGGATAACGGGGGCGTAGTAGGCGTTAATTTCTCGGGCGACTTTCTGAAAAGGTCCGAGTCCGGAGAGCTGAAACTGCGCGTCGGACCGCCTACAATTGACACCGTCGTGGAGCAGATTGACCATATTGTGCAGGTCGCCGGGATAGATCATGTCGGTATAGGCAGCGATTATGACGGCGGCATTCGTCCCGCGCGCGGCCTGGAAACCGCAGCCGACGCCCCTAAACTGATTTCAGCATTGCGTCAGCATGGCTACACGGATGCCGGCATACGCAAAATTGCAGGTGAGAACTTTTTACGGGTTCTGCAGGCCAATGATGTTCAGCGGGAACCCGCGAAGACAGGCGTACGCTATTTATCTCCAGCAGAGAAGAATGTGCAGCCGGAGTCCGCGGATTATCGCATGTAGTAAACGTACTCTGGTATAGCTGGACCAGACTTTGCTCGCGGTTGGTGCTGTGCATCACCGGGCAGACTTGACAAGCACCGGGCGCGTGAAACCGTCCGTGAGAACATTAGTACAATTTCCGCGTGCAGCGGCGGACCGGGGCCCCTGCTGGATGCATGGACGGGATGAATGATTTTAATATCGAGCCGCTGGCTCTGCATGGCTTGCGCCGCCCTGGGTGCTTTGGTGTATCCGTCATCTATACGGGCCCAGGCCGCCGCCAATTCCCCCACGACTGCACCTGCCTTCCGGCCTGATCTAAATGGGCCGCCCCCGCTCGCGCCGTCACGCGGAACACTTCGAGCCTACGCCATTTCCTCTCCGGACCAGTTCGTACCAGGACAATTAGCGGACGCTTATTTTGGGGACTTTGTACTCGAGAATGATGCGATCAAGGTGGTGATCGCGCGTCCTGAAAAAAAAGGGCTCGGCGGCATCTCCGGCGGTAGCATCATCGACGTATCGCGTCAGACCCGTCCGCTAGACTATATTAACAGCATTCAGACAATTCCCGACCTCTACACCACCGGCTCCGCCATACGCTATGAATATGCCGACACGCCAGCCGTCGACCATGGCACAACAGGTATGGTTGTATTGCACGGAAAAGCAACAGTTGGAACAACGAACGACCCAGGTTCAGTTGAGCTGGACGTCCTGACCACCTACAGTTTGCCGAAAAATAGCAACGTCATGCAGATCCATACGGAATTTCGTAACCCGGAAAGCACCCAGACGGCAGCTCTGCTTCCCGGGGATACAGCGGATTGGGGTGAGGCCACAACATTTGTCGAAGGGATTGGCATTCCCTCTGGCAACATTACCACCAGCACCTTTGTACTTGGTTTTGCATCGGAGTACTCTGTCGGCCTGATTGGCTCGGGTCCTGAACGGTTCAAGGGCTTTCACACAAAGCGTGACAGTGTGCTCCCTGCCTATGAAGCTTCGCAAGCAACGACGGACAGCCTGCGCGGCCCATCTAAACCACCTGTGCGCTCACCATCTCAGCGGGCAACAGAGGCGACGGGTGAACGTTCAGACATAAACAAGAGTCCGCTTGAAATACTTCAGGAACGTATTCAGCGAGGCGAAGTCGTAAAGCTGAATGAAACGGAATACGCGTTGGCAGCTTCGCTATCGACTGAAACCCTGGCATTGCTTACCAAGGGTACGACTGAGACACAAACCGCTGACGAGCCCGACACGGCTAGCCGAAAGCTGACCCTTTCGCCTGGCAAAGCGTTTGCATTTATACGATACCTTGTTGTCTCCGATGCGGATTTTTCGCGTATCGTGGATTTCGCGTATAACGAAAAGCTAATTGAAACCGGTTACTTGGCGGGCGCTGTTTTGGAAGCAGAAACCGATCAGCCAATCGCCGGAGCAGATGTTTACATCAGTGGCGGGCCTCACTGGAGCGGAACCGTCACCTCTCCCGCTTACTATAAAGTTCGCACGCGCAGCGACGGCACCTTTGCCTGTCGTCTGCCCGCGGGTAAGTACATAGCCATTCCAGGCAAAATCGGCCGAATGTCACTGTCGGAAAACACCATCCTGGAGGTCAAGGCAGGCCCGCGTCCTCAACTACTCGCGCTCGTGCTCAGCCGCGAATCGGTCGTCCGCGTTGCTGTGAGTCAGGCGGAAACACCAACATCCTCTCCACTACCATGCAAACTTACCTTTATCGAGAAGCAGGGCACTGCTCCAATCGACTGGGGAGATGGCCCCCGCGGGGACCGTGGCGTGCGAAATACCTTCTACCTCCCGTACGGGTGGGGAAATATACCGGTGACGCCGGGGCGCTACCAGGTGTTTGTTTCGCGCGGCGTTGAGTACGATATTGTGCGCCAGGATGTGAGCATTACGCCAGGTGGCCAGGCTATTCTAAAGATCGCTCTTCCACATGCCCTCAAGGGGCGTGTGCATGGCATGTACAGCGTCGACGCGGGACTGATAACATCCGCAAGCGCAGTGGGCGCCGCGCCAGTTGAGGACCGCGTCATGCAGGCTGTTTGCGAAGGTGTGCACGTTATCGTCTCCGGAGACTACAATCGCGCTACAGACTTCCAGCCAACGATTGACCAGCTTGGCCTGTCTAACTGGATTCGATCGGCGCGCGGCATGCGCCTGCTGCTTCACAAAGGCGAAGAATCCGCTGAGGTCCTGGTGTATCCACTGACAGCAGATCAGGCAACCAGCCTGACTAACTTCCTCCCGCAGATCCAGGACACCCCGCCCGACCTCGCCCTTGCTGACCTGCGGAAAGCCTTCCCGGGTGTGTTGTTGGAGATAGCCCGACCGGCCGATCCTGAGCGCGGTTATTTTCATCGCTATGGTTTCGACACCGTCACTCGTCGATTTACCGATACAAATCTCCCTCCGCCTGATTATGATTCGATTCAGATCTATGAGGGGAAAAAGCTCGGTCTCGAGCAGATAAATTATCCAAGATACAGCGATCTGCAGGTGCTTCGCACGAACGACCCGCTCGCAAAGGTTGCGCCTTTATCACCCGTCGCATATAGCGCAAGCAGCCTTCCGTTTGCCCAGGAAATCGGCTATCCAAGGGTCTACCTGCATACGAACAAGTCCACGCTTAAGGAGTTGCAGGATTCCGATATTGTGCAACGGATTCGCGGACAACACTACACCGTAACGAACGGCCCCATCGTAAATGTGGAAGCGCAAAGCCTGCCCGGTGGTTCCTTTGATAAACGCCCCGGCGACGTCATCGATCTTTCGACCACCCGAATTCTGCGCCTTCAGATGCGTGTGCTCGCGCCGTCATGGGTATCGTTCAGTGGCTGGGCCATGCACGAGAATGGACTCATCCAGGTCTCGACGCCGGCCGTGCGGCCCGTTGATGACGTACAGCGCTACCCCGTTCTTGGCGGGCAGGACATCACCACGCGCTACCTCGACATCGACACCATTCTTGATGGCGTGTCTTATGGAGCGAACCGCTCGCTGGCACCCATCGTCAGCGACGCACTGCCAGATTTTGGCGGTCCCGTCCATCCCTATGGCTTTACAGGCCCTATTTTCGTTGATAAGGAAAACGACGGTAAAATTCGTCTCACGCCGCCGCAGATATTACCAACGGGTCGCGATTCACAGCCCGCCCGCCCAGATCCAAGTATTACAGAGTAGCACTTGCCGAGAACAATGCGCTGATAGCCTGCTCAAAAGGCGGGCGTAGAATGCCGCGTTCGGTGATAAACGCAGTAACGAGTCTGGCCGGCGTGACATCGAATGCCGGGTTATAGACCTGCACGTCTAACGGGGCGATCGCTTGCCCGTTCAGCATTCGAACCTCGGAGGGATCACGCTCCTCGATCGGAATCTGATCGCCAGAGGCCAGGCTAACATCGAATGTGGATAGCGGCGCGGCAACGTACAGTGGCAGCTTGTGTTCGCGCGCGAGAACCGCTACACCATAGGTTCCAATCTTGTTGGCGAAGTCACCGTTTGCCGCGATGCGATCCGCCCCCACGATCACCGATGTAATGCGGCCACTGCGCATCACGGAAGCGGCCATGTTGTCACAGATGAGAGTTACCGGAATTCCAGCCTGCATCAACTCCCAGGCGGTTAACCGCGAGCCCTGCAGCAGGGGCCGGGTTTCATCTGCGTATACCTGCACCTGCTTCTGCTCCTGCAACACTGCGTAGTAAACGGGAGCCAGCGCGGTGCCATAGGTTGCCGTCGCCAAACCACCGGCGTTGCAGTGCGTGAGTACACAATCTCCGGATTGCAGAAGCGACGCACCATGTTTGCCGATGGCAAGGCATGCCTGATCATCTTCGTCACGCATCAGGTTGGCCAGCGAAAGCAAAAACCCGGCAAGTTGCTCATGGCTGGCGGCCTCGCGTTCCCCTGCCGCATTTCGCACGCGTTCGAGGGCCCAGAACAGGTTTACGGCCGTTGGACGCGAAGTAGCAAGGTAGTCAGCAGCCCCGTTCACGATTTCCATGGGGCTGCGGCCGTCCTTTGCGTCCGCTGCCTGCCGGCTCGCGATGTAAATACCATAAGCCGCAGCGATTCCAATGGCAGGCGCTCCGCGCACGCGCAGCGTTTTAATTGCTTCCCACATCTGCTCCGGAGTACTAATCTCCAGCACATGCTTTTCACCCGGCAGGAGTGTCTGATCCAGCAGGTAAACTTTTCCATCCTCGCCCCAGACGGTTTTCTCAGGCACGCACACACTCCCTTTCCTTCGCACTTGCGAACGCCCTCTACACCGGGTTCCATTGATCGTTCACCGGGTGAATGTTTCATTGGGCGTCCGGTAGCCCAAAACCGGATTTTCTGCTCACGTAGCTCAGTTGGTAGAGCACGCCCTTGGTAAGGGCGAGGTCACCAGTTCAATCCTGGTCGTGAGCTCCATTTTTTATTTTCCCGGGGTTAATGCATGAACGCGAACGATATCCGTAAGGGCATGATTCTCCTGCACAATGGCGAGCCGCATTCCGTTATGGAGTCCACACACCGGACACCGGGAAACCTTCGCGCGTTTGTTCAAGTAAAGCTGCGTAACCTGAAGAACGGGAACAACTTCGAACTGCGTTTCAGCTCCACGGAGAACGTCGAGCGAGCACAGCTCAGCCGGCAGGACATGGAGTTTCTCTACCGCGACGACAACATATTCCACTTCATGAACACCGAGAACTACGAGCAGGTGGCCCTCAGTGAAGATCAGCTCGGCGACACCGCGAAATACATGAGCGAAGGCATGAAGGTGCAGATTGAGTTTTACGAGAGCAGGCCGATGAGCGTTGAACTGCCGTCGCAGATCGAGCTGGAAGTTGTTGAAACCGAGCCTGAAGTTAAGGGCGGCACCGCCAGCAATTCACCGAAACCCGCAAAACTGAGCAATGGCGTGATGGTTATGGTTCCTCCGTTTGTGAAGCAGGGCGAAAAAATCCGGATTCACCCGAACGAGGACAAGTACATCGAACGGGTGAAGTAATCGAGTGTGGAATGCGGCGACCTGGTGTGCCGTCTCAGAAGTTCATAGCTGTACTTCAGGAAGCTTTCAAGCTCGGACGGCACACAAAACCAGTGAACGAATTAATGGGACACCGCACCAGTGTGCCGTCCCGTTTATAGCTATACTTCAGTAAGCTTTTGAAGCTCGGACGGCACACAAAAACAGTGAATGAATTAATGGGACACAACACCAGCGTTAGGCCAACATCATGCGCATTGGCTGGAGTTCGCGCGAAAACGGATTAAGGACCAGCCCAAGTATTTCCAGTGTCACCGCACCCAGCAGCGGTTCATCACCTGCGGCGCCAAGAATAACCGGCGTATGGGCCTCACCCTGGGGTAGGTGAATTTTGCATTCCGATACGCCGCGTTCAATCCGAGTGCCGTCTGCTAATACAAAGGCCAGCGTTCGGCTTGCTTTGAGCTTTAAGGACTTCCAGGCGATTTCCGGCAGAAGCGTGTACGTCGCGCCGCTATCCACGAGGAATCGTAGCTTCGCCTTCTTTTTTCCGGACGAAACCTCGCCGTCTATATACGTCAATCCCATTGGTCGCGCTCACTATCTACTGGATGTAGCTACAGCCGCAGCCTGGACAGATTCCCAGATCAACCTGCCATCCGTCGAACCCAGCACTTCTTCCATCGCCCGTTCCGGGTGCGGCATCATGCCCAGCACATTCCCCTGCACATTCACGATCCCCGCAATACTGCCCACGCTGCCATTGACATTCCACTCCTCGCTCACCACGCCCTCCGGCGAACAATATCGGAACACCACCTGCCGGTTCGCTTCCAGCGATTTCAGGCCATCAGGGTCGATGAAGTAGTTCCCCGTGGCATGCGCGATCGGGATGCGCAGCACCTGTTTTTCAAAACTCGTGAACGCCGTATCCGTACGCTCGACCTTCAGGTGCACCCACCTGCACTGGAAGTGAAGACTCCGGTTACGCACCATCGCGCCCGGCAACAGCCCGGCCTCCAGCAGAATCTGGAAACCATTGCAGATGCCCAGCACCAGCCCGCCGACCTTCGCATGCGCTATAACGCTCTGCATCACCGGCGAAAACCGCGCAATCGCGCCAACGCGCAGGTAATCTCCATACGAAAACCCGCCCGGAAGAACGACCAGGTCTGTCCCCGACGGCAACGGGTCCTTATGCCACGCCATTACAGGCGCCTCGCCGGTCATCAGTTCCACCGCGCGTTCCGCGTCCATCTCACAGTTTGATCCGGGAAATACGACAACCGCAGTCTTCACGCCGCCGTTACTCCTGCCGGAACCGTGGCAGATACCGCTTCCAGTTCAATCTCGTACCGCTCAATCACCGTGTTCGCCAGCAGCGCCTCGCACATCTCCTTTACCTGCGCACGCGACTTCTCGACATCGTCGCCCTCCAGCAACAAATCGAACGACCGTCCCACTCGCACCCGCCGCACATTGTCATGCCCCAGCGTGTGCAATGCCTGGCCCACCGCATTCCCCTGTGGATCCATCACGTCCTGCTTTAAACTCACCGTCACCTTCGCCCTGATCATTTGCTCTCTGTGCCTCTCTGTGACCTCTGTGTCTCTGTGGTGAAACTGTGCGCTCAAACTAAAGGCTGATCTGTTATCCTCTCATAAATCTCCACATACCTTCGCGTCATCTGCTCAATCACCTCCGGCGGAAGGCCCGGACCCGGCGGCTGCTTATCCCAGTCCGTCGTTTCCAGGTAATCCCTGACATACTGTTTATCCAAACTGCGCGCGATCCCACCTGGCTCATATCCATCCACCTCGCAGAAGCGCGACGAATCCGGCGTCAGCGCCTCATCGATCAACAGGATGTCATTACCCAGCACACCGAACTCGAACTTCGTATCACACAGCACGATGCCTTTGGGCAGAAGCTGCTCATAGGCGAATTTGTAAAGCTGCACACTTACGTGCCGAACGTGCTCCGCCGCATGCAACCCGATCAGTTCCACCACCTCTTCAAACGAGATCGGCGCATCGTGCCCTGCCTCCGCCTTCGTACTGGGCGTAAAGATCGGATGCGGCAGCTTTTCGTGCAGCCGCAAGCCAGACGGCAGTGGAATTCCGCTCACCATCCGGCTGCGCTGATAATCCTTCCAGGCGCTGCCCTCCAGGTAGCCTCGCACTACGCACTCCACCGGCAGCGGCTGCGTTCGCCGCACCAGCATCGCCCGACCACGCAGTTCCAGCACATCTGCCAGCTCTGCCAGCCCCTTCTCCGGTTCCGCCGATATTACATGGTTTGGCGTGATCTGCTTCGTCTGCTCAAACCAGTACGCACTCAGCTGGTTCAGCACCTCGCCCTTGCGAGGAATCGGGTCGGGAAACACGACGTCAAACGCACTCAAGCGGTCCGACGCCACGAGCAGCAACCGCTCAGAATCCACCCCATAAACCTCGCGAACCTTCCCACCCCAAATCAGCGGAAGAGAAAGCTCGCTTTGGTAAACAGTCACGACCGCATCCTTATC
>JBPCLP010000043.1:0-102913 GCA_051003195.1 Candidatus Sumerlaeaceae bacterium
CCGCCACTCCCCGTGTATCTTTCACTCCCCGTGTATCTTTTTCGATATTAAAGTCGGCGACAGCGCGATGTCAAACACCAAGTCGTCTATTGGAAAGGAGGTTCCTCAGTCCCACGAGCAGGCGCGGCTCATGATCTTCAGTTACATCGAAGGTTTCTTTGAAACCCGTAGGATAAACAGCTCACAAATTCGGTGACAAATTCGCTGACGGTTGACGTTGTTACTAATTAATTTGCTAGTATCATAAATACTTCGCCACAAGATTAGTTGCGGTACGTGAGACACCGTCCACTCTGCGACGCTCGACGAGCAAACTTCTCCCATAAGCTCTCATCGGCATGGCACCACGAGCAGCGGCCCTATCCGGAGCTACCCGAACGCACCAGCGCACGTTCGCCCAAAAATCTTTTTCGACTTTATTGGACTTAGCCCACCTGAAGGGTACGCCAGGGAAGTGACACGCCCCTCACCATGGTGTAAACGTGACCCCGTAGTAAGCTGAACGTGTTCTTTGACAACTATGCAGCCCGACCGCCGTGACCGACTGTGGACGGACGTCTACGCCCAATCCGCGTGACATTTTGCGACTTTGCGCCTGGCGGAAAAACCGCGCCATCGCGCAAGGAAGCGGGAAATCCACGGCCCCGGCGAATTCTTACGCGAGGATTACCGCTATTCAAGTGGCGAAATTACCAACTTGAATAACTTGAATTATATCTGCAAGCATTTCAAGCTTCCATACGCAAACTTGAATACCAACTTGAAAAACTTGAAAACTTGAAAAGCCTCCAACCGCGGTGGTTGCCACCCCCGTGAAACAAAGGGACAGCCAGTTGCAGGGTTCTGCTTGCAGCGGCGTGTTCGCGGACCGGGATAGGGTTTCAGTTTCGGAGCGGGAGAGTTAAGTGAAGACCAGGCGATTGGTTTCGGCGGCGGTGTTAGTGCTGGCAGGCTGCGGGTTGGCGCAGGGTGCGACGCGCATCAAGGACAACCTGACGTTCTTTGAACTGAAGAACGGCATGAAAGTTTTCGTGTATCCGCGGCAGGGCGCGCCGGTGTTCTCTGGCATGATCTATGTCGATGCGGGGAGCGCGGAGGAGCAGATCGGCGAGACTGGCCTGGCGCACCTGCTCGAGCACATGGCGTTCAAAGGCACGCCGTGGATCGGGACGACGAACTGGAACGCCGAGCGCAAAATTCTGCAGCAGATCGACGAAGTGGGCGCGCTGCTGAATACCGAACGCCAGAAGGGCGTGGCGGATGAGGAGAAGATCAAGCAACTGCAGGACAATCTAAGCGCGCTTCAAAAGGAACAGTCGAACTACACGGTACCGAACGAGTACGACCGGATCATCACGCATCACGGTGCGCAGGAAGTGAACGCGACGACCGATGTCGATTACACCAACTACTTCATGAGTGTGCCCACAAACAAGCTGGAGCTGTGGGCGATGATGGAGAGCGAGCGGCTGGTGTTCCCGGCGTGGCGTGAGTTCTACCAGGAGCGCGACGTGGTGGCGGAAGAGCGGCGTATGCGCACGGAAGACACACCAACCGGAAAGCTTTGGGAGGAATTCCTGGCGACGTCGTTTCGCGCGCACCCCTACCGGATGCCGACGATCGGCTGGATGCCGGACCTGTACAATTTGACGATCGCGAAGATGGACGCATTCTATAAACGCTGGTACGTGCCGGAGAACATTATCGCGGTGCTGGTGGGTGACGTGAAGGTGGAAGAGGTGCGGCCGGTGATGGAGAAGTATTTCGGGACGATCCCGGCGCGGCCGTCTCCGGCGAAGGCGATTACCGTGGAGCCGCCGCAACGCGGAGAGAAACGGTTGCAGGTGATGTTCGATGCGCAGCCGCAGATCATGATCGGATGGCACAAGCCGACGTTTCCCGACAGGGATATGTATGTGTGCGAGGTTATCCAGTTCCTGCTCTCGCGCAACGGGCGCAGCTCGCGCCTGTATGAACGGCTGGTAAAGCGGGACGGAATCTGCCAGGAGGTGGAGGCATTCACCGGGCCGGGTGATAAGTATCCAAACCTGTTCATCCTGTACCTGACGCCGCGCGCGCCGCATACGAATGCGGAGGCTGAGAAAACGGCATTGGAAGAGATCGAGCGACTGAAGAATGAGCCCATCGGGGACGAAGAGCTGCAGCGAACGCGCAACCAGATCGATGCGCAGTTTTTGAAGGAGCTGGAGGGCAATCTCGGATTCGCGAGAAAGCTGGGTTATTATTACATAGCGTCGCGCGACCCCGATATTATCGACAAGCTGCGCGACGAGATGAAATCGGTGACGCCGCAGGATATCCAGCGCGTCGCGCAGAAATACCTGACGGCCGAGAATCGAACGGTTGGGGAACTGGTGACCAGGAGCGAAGACGAACCGGGTGCACCGAAGGCGGGAGCGCCGGCAACGATGAGCCCGACCGGACAGCCGGTAAGCGGAATGGCTCCGCATGATGCGGCCAGCACAGCGCCCGGCACGCTGGAACGGTCGACGACCGGGAGCAAGGCGCAGACGGAAGTGAGTGGCGGCGTGGAAAAGCGCGCAGTTCCGGCGGCGGCGATGCGCGATGCGCTGACGAGTGCTGGCAAGCCGAAAGCGGGCGGAGCGGTGGAGGGACGGAAGTGAGCGTGACGATGCGAGATCTTAGAATCGAAAGTTCAAAATGGGGGAGTGGCGAAGTGTTGCTGAGCGATCTGAAATTACGCAGGTGCTTGTCTGCCGTGGGCCTGGTGCTCGGCTTCATTTCATTTACTCCGGCGGGGCAGGCACAGGGGATACGCGCTGAGGCAACGACGGTAACCATCGAGGCCGTGGAACCGGATGCGGCTCCCGCGGATTCGGGAACGATTACGATTAATGTTCCGCGTAGTGCAAAGCCGACTCCGGCCAGGCAGGAAGGCACGCCCCGCGCAACGGGCGCGGCGGGACAGCCGGCGGCCGGTGCCTGGCAGCCTGCCACATCCCCGATCCGAACGGGAGGTGTCGGCGCTCCGAGGAGTCCAGGGGCGCGGGTCGAGTCGAGCGGTGGCAGTGCCGTGATTTCTGGCCAGAAGATCACGATCGAGGGACAGCAGGTGAAGGTATCGGGCGCCGAAAGAGGCGCGGCGACTGCAAGGATTCAGTCAATTCCATCGGAACCCTCGTATCTCCAGGGCCCGATTGTTGAGACGAGTTCGCCGACGGTTTCGCGCGGTGGCGTGACATTGCCGTTACGTCCGGAAATGCTGCCCGAGAAACCCATGGCGCTGACGGTTCCGACGGTGAATGTTACGACGCTGACCAATGGAATTGTGCTGTATCATTATCAATCGAAGGACCTGCCACGCGTACAGGTCTCGGTTCTGATGAACGCTGGTACGCGTCTCGATCCGGCGGACAAGCTGGGCCTGGCGGAATTGACTGCGCGAACGGTGCGCTCAGGAGGGTCGGCCGGGGTGGGTGGCGACGATATAGATCGCCAGCTCGAGCAGATCGGGAGCGATTTCACGCTTACGGCCAATAAGGAATATACCGGCGGGACGCTGTTCGCGCTGACGGAGAACCTGGACAAAGCGATGAAAATCCTGACGGATATTTTGCTGCGTCCGGAGCTCGACCCTGCCAGGCTGGAAAAGCAGCGCGAGCTGATGCTGGAGAACATCCGTCGGCAGAACGACGAGCCGGCCGATATTTCGCGGCGCGAGTTCCGCAAAATTGCGTATGGATCGGAGCATTGGCTGGCGCGCACGCCGACACCGTCGCAGGTGAAATCGATCACGCGCGATGATGTGCGGAAATTCTATGAAGAGTGGTATCGCCCTGCTTCGCTGCGCCTCGGCGTGAGCGGCGATATCTCCAAGGAAGATGCCCGGAAGCTGATTGAGAGCGCGTTGCTGGCGTGGAACAAACCTGCTGCGCAGGTGCCGCCGCGAGCGGCAGTGGCGGAGGACCGTGACACAACGGGTGGTGTTTATTACATCCGGAAAATGACCGCGCAATCGCAGATCCGGATGGGGCATCTTGGCATGGCGCGATTGTCGCCCGATATCTATGCGGTTACGATTCTCAATGGCGTGTATGGTACCGGCGGATTTTCTTCGCGGCTGATGAACCGCGTCCGAACCAAGCGCGGGTTTGTGTATGGCGTGGGTGGCGGCGTGATGAGCGACGATCCGCGTGGTTTGTTTATGGCATCGGCGGCGTCGAAGTCGAAGACGACGGCAGCCGCGGTGGAAGAGATCCTGGATGTGACGCGGGAACTGCTGAGTGGCGATATCTCGGAAGAGGAAATCGAGACGTCAAAACGCGACAACGTGTTTTCATTCCTGACAGAGTTTGCACGGCCTTCGCAGATCGTCGACAAGTATATGCAGACAGATTTTCAGGGCTTCCCGCCGGATTATCTGCAGACGTACATTGAGCGCCTGAAGGCAGTGACGAAGGAACAGGTTGTGGAAATGGCGAGGAAGTATATCCATCCCGACCGGCTGAAGATCATGGTGATCGGATTCGAGAAGCAGTTCGATAAACCGGTCGCAACGTTCGGCGCCGTGAATGAGGTGAAGCTGGATGTGCCGGAGTAGAAAGTGCCCTTCGGTCTGAAGGAACTACTGATTCGACACATTAGAAAGGACGCGAACTGAAGTTCGCGTCCTTTGCGGTAAGTTGGGCATTACTGCCCGCGAAGCCGTGTTAGAGTGAGCGCCCCTGGTACGAAGGGCCCTGGCCGGATTGGGAACCGAAGGTTCCGGTGCCGCCGACATTCTGCTGGCTGGTGTCAAAGTGCGATGTGCTCGATGAAGACCCGCTGCCCGACAGTCGGCTTGTGAGCGCGCCAATGAGGCCGGGTACAACGACATCGCGCCCGACGCGCGTAATCTCACCCAGGAACTGCTCGGTGAGATTGCCAAGCACGTCTTCAACGCGGCTGGCCATGCGGGCACGGGTTTGCGGAGGTAGTATTTTCTCCGTCAAGCCACGCGCGGTAGACGGTACGCGCGAGCTTCCGTGCATCGAAGTAAAGTCGTGTTCGTGCTCGCGATGGTCGATCATGTAGTCGTCGTCGTCATCGCCGACTGATTCGCCGAGAGTGCGGCCTGCGAGGAATCCCACGGCCAGCGCGCCAAGGCATGCGGCGATGGGATACTTCTGCATCTGGAGTTTCCAGTCGAGTGATTGTGTAGCGCGGTCTTTGACCTGGTGGTATTGAGTATTCATAGTCGTTTTCATCTCCTCGACGGTATGGGTAAGCGATTGCCTCGTGTCCTGCAGCCTGCGCTGCAATTCCGCGGCCGAGGGATTGCGCTCCTGTTGTTTGTCTACGCGATCGTGTCGGTTATCCATTGTTTATCCCTCTTCATTTCCTGCATTGAACGTTCGGGCATGAGCGTGCGTTTGGACATGCGCTTGCGCGCGATCATGAACAGTACGCCGGCACCGATTCCATGGAGCAATGTGACCCCAAGTGCACCCAGCGCGTAGTTGATCGGTTCGCTAAACGGAAACAGCCGCGCGAAAAGGCACATGAGAACCACGTTGATGAACAGCGCCGCAAATACACCCATGACGGCGGCAATGGCGACCATCACGCCGTCTTTGGCATATCCACTGACGCTCTCGCGCATCTCGGCCTTCAGCAGCTCAATCTTGAGACTGATCATCGTGCCGAGGTCGGCGGTAAGGCGTCGGATCATGTCGGCGAGGCCGTTCGATTCCGCCTCGGTTCGCAATTCGGGGCCGTCGTGCGTGCGGATGCGTGTGTCGGATTCTGGGTAGATACCGGTTTCGCGGATAGCCATTGCGATGTCCTTTCGTTAAGCGGCGGCCGTGGCCGCCGCCCTGTAGTGAAGCTTAGCGCCGCCCGCCACGCATTATGATCCCGAGAACAAAGCCGACGGCGGCTGAAATCAGGATGGTCTGGCCGGGATTCTGGCGGGCGCGATCCTTTACGCTGGTCCATGCCTGCTCATAGTCGTCGCGTTCCATGTGGCGGATGCGATCGACTCCCTGCGAGAGAGAATCGGTAACGCCGGAGAGCTGCTGGCCCATGGTGCCGACTTTGTCGGAGATAAATTCCCGGGCCTGGTCGGTGCCCTCGCGCACCCGCTGAACGACGCCTTCCATGGTGGAGTTCAGCTTGTCGGTCACGCCGCCAGTGGCCTGGTCGGTGCCTGTTCCGGTACTGGAGGTGTTGCTGCCGCCCGTGTTCATGCTCTTGCCGCTATTCGTGTTGGAACCCGTGTCGGAATTGGATCCCGTGTTGCCCATGGTGTTGCGTGCTTGTGACATTTTCGGTACTCCTCGCTGGCAATTTTTGCACTGCTGGACCGCACTTGGTGCAAGGTGTGTGCCAGCAACAAGAAAAGCGTAGGCAGAAAAATGTAGAGCGAACCAGGCGACTTAAAGCCAGATGGAGGAATAAGCTCAGGGCAATGGACCGACGGTGCGACCGGTGCGGAAAGCCTACTTCTGCAGAAGAGCAGATGTACTCACTTCGCATTGAATTGTTTGCGAGCGTGGACCCACTGACGTTTTCAACGGCGGATCTGGTGCAGGACCATGAGGCAAACCTGGAGAAGCTCGTCCAGCAGATGGAAAAGATGGATCCCGCAGAGGCGGAGGACCAGGTGCACGAAGCGTACCTTTTTGAATTATGCAGCCGCTGCCGGAACAAGATGCATTCTCAGCTCAGAATCCGGCAGCCGAAGGAGGCATGAGGATTCTTGTCTCTTGACCCACCTCAGTTTGGTCGCGCACACCTTGCGGTCGCATTTATGAACAGAGTCTACGAAACTCCCTTATGGCGAAAATACGCGTAGGCGTGGTGGGTGTTGGTCATCTCGGCCAGCATCACGCCCGCATTTATGCTGCGCATTCCAACTGTGAGCTCGTGGCAGTTGTCGATTCAGATGCAAAGACCGCACAGAAGATTGCGAAGCAGTACGGAACGCGTGCCCTGACGGATTTTCGCCAGACGTTCGGTAAGGTGGACGCGTTAAGCATCGCCGTTCCAACGGTGCATCACCATGCGATCGCCAGCGAATGCCTGAAAAACGGTATCCATCTGCTGGTGGAAAAGCCAATCACGAGTACCGTGGAGCAGGCGCATGACCTGATTGAGCTGGCGCGCGACCACGGGCGCATCCTGCAAGTCGGGCATATTGAGCGATTTAACGCTGCCATCATGCGGCTGAAGCAGATTGTGAACCGGCCTTTGTTTATTGAGGGACATCGCCTTGGGCCCTATGATCCGCGGGTTAAGGATGTGGGTGTGGTGCTCGACCTGATGATTCACGACCTGGATATCATCCTCCAGATTGTGAACTCGCCCGTGAAAAGCGTTGAGGCGGCAGGAGTTGCGGTGTATGGACGGGACGAGGATATTGCGAATGCGCGTATTCATTTCGAAAATGGGTGCATCGCCAACCTGACAGCGAGTCGGGTGACACCGATCCGGAAACGGAAGATCCGGATCTTCCAACGGGATGCTTATGTCTCGGTGGATTATATCGAGCAGGAAGTGGAGATTTTCAGGCGCGTTCGTACGGTGAGCCCAGAACCGGGTATGCCTGCGATTTCAATCGTCCGCAAAAAGGAGCGTATTGAAAAGCAGGAACCGCTAAAGCTGGAACTGGCGCATTTTGTGGAATGCGTGCAGCGTGGGCGGGAACCTATGGTGCGGGGTGAGCATGCGCGCGACGCCCTGCAACTGGCGGTTGAGATTTCTGAACAGGTAAAGAGCCGATTGCGAGACCTGGGACTGTGATGCCGGGGCAGCCTGCCCGGTTTAAGGAACGGTCATATTTATGAGCCCGACTGTGATGTTTATCGCGGGTGAAGATTCCGGAGACCAGCATGGCGCGCGGGTGATTCGTGAGTTGCGGGCATTGCGACCTGACGTAAAGGTGTTCGGTTACGGTGGCACGCGCATGGAAGCCGAGGGCATGCAATTGACCGAGAACCTGGCGCAGAAGTTTCCGATTATCGGTTTTACGCCAGTGCTGCAGAACCTGCCACGAATCCTGGGTTTGCTTCGCGAAGCAGCACAATTGCTGAAGACACGGCGGCCTGATGCGCTTGTGCTGATTGATTACCCGGGATTCAATCTCCGGACGGCAAAAGTTGCGAAACGCCTGGGTATTCCAGTGATCTATTATATTTCCCCCCAGTTCTGGGTGTGGCACAAAGGCCGGCTGAAGGTGATTGCGACAACGGTCGACAAGATGCTGGTGATTTTGCCCTTTGAGAAAGATCTCTACGCCGCTGCCGGGATGAAGAGCGAGTATGTGGGGCACCCGCTGCAAGATGATGAAACGGCGGTACTGCCGGTGCAGGAAACGCGAGCGCGCCTGGGAGTGGATCCAGGCAGCCAGTTAATTGGACTATTGCCGGGCAGCCGGCGGTCTGAGATCCAGAGGCATCTCCCATTGCTGCTTGAGACGGCTCGCCTGATCAGACAAAGGTTTCCCGGCTGCAGCTTTGTTGTGCCGCGCGCCGCAACAATACCCGAGTCGTTGCTGCGGGAATATCTCGGGGCGTGTCCTGACGTGGAAGTGTTGATTGCCGACAGGGACCTGAAGTCGGTGCGCGCGGCTATGGACTTTGCGGTGTGCAAGAGCGGGACGTCGACGCTCGAACTGGCGCTGCTTGGTGTCCCGATGGTAATTTTTTACAAGGTGTCTGCAGTGACGTATGCGTTTGCGAAACGCGTTGTGAAGATCCGCTGGATTGGATTGGTGAACATCGTCGCCGGAAGGGAAGTAGTGCCAGAACTGATTCAACAGGACGCGACACCCAGGCGTCTATCTGAAACAGTGTGCGGAATTCTTGGCGATTCGACGCGACTGGAGCAAATGCGAGCGGGATTGGCGGAAGTGAGAGGCCGGATCGGGGGACCGGGGGCGGGTAAGCGAGTGGCGGGCGAGATTTGTGCTGTGCTGGAGAGCAGGGCACGTAACTAATCCGGAGCGCTGGTTCCCGACGCACCCGACCGCACACCCAGCGACTTCCTTATGGCTGCTTCCGTCAGGATCTGACCAGATTCGGCACGCACAGATTGCGAGGCACGCCGGGAACCCGCGCTCCGGCAGATGATTTTACTGGAATGGGGCGCGCGTATTCTATGGCATCCATTGGTTTATAGAATCCAGCCACTGAATCAAATGCCTTGGGCAGCGCACGCTGCTGCGTGGTTGTGGAAAAGATGAGTGCACAGGTGCTTTTCACTTGAATGTGATGTTCACCAGAACGAGAGGGGAGGGCCTTCTAAATATAGGAGGTTAAGTGATGTGCCTTAAAAGCTTGTGTTTTTAAGACGCGAAAAAATGAACGAGGCGGGAAGGGGATATTTTGGCGCTGAACCCGAAAAAATCGGTCGGGTTAGACATTGGATCGAGCGTTGTAAAAGCTGTTCAGCTTCGCAAGGTCGGCCGCAATTTTGAACTTGAAAAGTTTGGCGTGGCGGAGATCTACCCTGGGGTCGACAAGAAGTCGGCAAGCGTGGATCGCCGCGACGCCAAAGTGGAGGCTATTCGCCAAGCGCTGAACTCTGCCGGTATTTCGGCCAAGTTTTCGGTTTCGGCTGTCAGCGGTGAATCGATCATCGTGCGTTACATTCAACTGCCGGAGATGCCGGAGAACGAGCTGAAGGGCGCGATTCGGTGGGAAGCCGAAGATTACATCCCGTTTCCATTGGAAGAAGTTAATCTCGACTCGATGATCCTTGGGCGCAGCGAAGTTGGTGGCGCGCCGAAGATCGACGTTCTGCTGGTGGCCGCTAAAAAGGAACTGGTGGCGGAGCATATCGACCTCCTGAAGGGCGCTGACCTAACGCCGGCGGTGATCGACGTGGACTCCTTTGCTTTTCTTAACTGTTTTGAAGCCAATTACCTGCCCACTGCCTCAGAAGTCGTGGCGTTGCTCAACATTGGCTCCGAGATAACGAGCATTAATATCTATATTGGCGGAGTCTCGCGCTTTTCGCGCGACATCGCAGTTGCCGGGGATACGATTACCTCGGGAATCCAGCAGCGCTTGAATTGCACATTTCAGCGAGCTGAGGAGCTCAAGCTGAAGGAGGGGGCGCCCGCCGGCCATACAGATGAGCTGGACTCGGACCTGATTGGCGGCTCCTCGCTGCTGGACACGATTCGCGGCACGGTCGAAAAGATTACCGGTGAAGACCTGGCCGAAGATTCGCCCGAGTTTATCGCTGCGAATGTGATCAAGAGCACGCTTGGCAACCTTACTAACGAGATCCGGCGCAGTATCCAGTTTTTCGAAAACCAGCCAAACGGCAAGCCGGTACAGCGCGTGGCAATTGGTGGGGGAACGGCGAACCTGCGCAACCTAGATCAATATTTTGCACGCGAACTGGGGTTGCCTGCCGAGATTATTGATCCACTTCGCAACGTCGGCTACGGTGCGGGTGTTGCGGACCGGGACCGCCTGGAGCGGGTTCGGCAGATGCTGGGTGTAAGCCTTGGATTGGCGCTTCGGGTGTTTGACCAGTGAGGACGGGCGCGAGCATCCATGATTAAGATTAACCTTCTTCCCCCCGAGGCGGGAAAGCGCCCACTGGCGGCTGCGAAACGATCTGCCGGCCCGAATGCTACGCCATATTACATGGTTCTGGCCCTACTCTACGTCGTTGCGTTCTATGGTGCATTCTGGGCGTATCAGCAGGGTGAAAAGGCAACCAAGCTTCTGGCGCAAAAAACATCGGATCGCGATAAGAGAAAAGCCGAAGTTAAGCGCCGCGAAAAGCGATTCCAGGAAAACAACCTTCTCTCGCAGGAGATTGAGGAAAAGTATGCAGTGGTGCAGGCGCTGGGGCCTGAAAACCGGATTTTCTGGTCCGAGAAGATGAACATGGTAGCGAAGGCTCGAATGAACCTGGCTGTCTATGTAACTAAGCTGCGCCTGGATGAAACGATACTGGAGCTCGAAACGCCCGAAAGCGTAAAAAAACGTGAAGAGTGGGCGCGGCAGCAGCAGAAGAATCAGGCCAAGGGGACTGAGCCAAAGCCGATTAAGCAGCCGGTAATTAACCAAACACTTACCATTGAGGCTATAGCTTACGGAGCGGACTCAAGCCAGCGCCTGCGGCAGGTAAACTCCTTCTATGAAAACCTTAAAACACTGCAGTGGAAGCGAAAGAGCGGCACGCCAGCCAGATTCCTGGAAAGACTGAGGCCGGACCTGGGTCAGCTCAATCAAAGGGTAGCCCGAGTGGGCGGCGTTGACGTGTTGCGGTTCGGCTTTGCGATACAGGCGAATCCGCAATTGACCAAAATCACAACCAACCAAGGCGCTCCGGGGTCGCTATTGACCTTGCCCGGCCAAGTTCCGACGACGGCCACTGCGGCGAAGGCCACTCCGGCTGCAGCTGCAACTCCATCTTTACCACGGGAGGGAGCCAAGTAATGTTAGATAAACTCACACCGCCGCAAAGAGATGCGATAAAAGCGGGCTCGATCCTGGCAATCGTGCTGTTCGGCGGCGCGTACGCTTTCTATGCGTATTACATCCAACCCGAGATGAAGCGCAATTATGACCTTGTCGCCAAAATAGACGTCGAAATCAAGGACTTGAATCGCCGGCTTGCAGAGATGGACGAAGCCGAAAAGAACATGGAGCTGCTGAAACAGAAGCAGGAATACCTAAGGCAAATTGCGGCCAAGCTGCCGTCAAGTATCGCGCCCCAGGAGTTCTATAACGCGATGATCGAAATCCTTCAGACAACGCGGGTGGATTACTCTGCTCTTGCACAATTGAAGCTGGAAGAGCGCCAGGTTTACACGGAGATCCCTTACATGATTTCCGGCAAGGGGCGTTATCATGACTTCGGGCAATTCCTGAACATGGTAGAAGAAAACCCTGTTCGATTGATGCGGGTTAAGAAATTCACGGTCGAAAATGACGACCGCAGGCCCAGCATTCACCCGATTACCGTGGAACTCGCGACGTTTATGTTCAACAAAAGGACTCCTTAGCACGTGAACGCGCGAATCTATACACAGATGCTGCATTGCAGAGAAGGTGCTCTATGTGTGTTGCTATGTTGTAGCCTTGTATTGCCGGCGCTGAGTGCTCCGCCGCGTACGTCTGGCGTGGAAGTGGAAGTAGGAACAACAGAAACGGCCACGGTGACACCGGTTCCTGCTGCTCCGACTGCCGCGGCTGCCGAAGCCGAACCAACTTCCGATACAGTGACGGCGTTGCAAACCGATGCGGAGGCAGCAAGCTCTGCGGAAAAGATCCTGCCGGTGCCGGGATCAACGCTCGAAAGTACCGAACAGCGGTCGTTGGATGGCGCAGCCTCGGTTGCGCAGCCGCCGTCAGTCCAGTTGAAACCGGATGGCAGTGTCGTTCTCAATGATGGTCAAAGCAGTGAGGCAGTGGCTGTAAAGAGCGCGGCCGAGCTGTTAAAAATGCTTGGGTTAAAGCCGCCAGCGCCCCGGCCCGCAGAAGGTTACGAGAGCGACGAGGAATCTACAGCCACAAAATTCGACGTGGATGCCATTCAACGTCTAATCGGTCGGGAGCCAACGGTAGTGTACCGGGTGGTGGTCGACAATACGCCGCTGCCGGATCCAATGATCGTTCCATGGATTCGGAATCAAAAACTGCTCGAAGAAACCTTCAATAAGGCTATTGAAAAGCTGGCGAATAACGAGTTAGATGACGGCCGAGCTATGCTGCTCGACATCCTGACTCAGTACCCAAATACAGAATATGCGCAGCAGGCTAAGGAAATTCTGGAGAAGATTAACCAGGTTGCCGCGGCTGGACCGCCTAAAAAATCGACGTTCATAAAAGCACCGGCTCCTGTTGACATTCAAATTAACCCGAACGTAAAAGTTGGGACAGTCATTGCAGATCCGGCCAATTCGGCCGACAATCGCGTGATGATAAATGGAAGAGTTTATAAGATTGGGGATGCTATTCGAAGCTTCCCAAATCACAAGGTAGTCGGGATAACCGAGGATTCCGTGACCTTGGAAGTGGAGTTGTCCGGGCAAAAAAGGTCGTTTGACGTACCTGTACGCCCGAACGTGTCGCAATAAAGGAAAGGATACGAACCAATGCGAAGGGATTGGTTAGGTACCCACGTTGCCGCGGTTGTAGCGGTACCGTTTGTGCTTGGATTGCAACCAGCAGAGGTGGTTGCAATAAATGCTGAGCCTGCTGCTACGATATTAGCGCAGGCTGCGGGCCCAGGATCGGCGTTGCCGGCGCCGGCTGATACGGTTCCATCAGCGACAGCACCCGTGAAGGATACGGGAGCCGAAACGGCCACGACAACGTCGAAAACCATACAGGCCGTCGATTCTGCTGAACCCGCGGCAGCTCGTGATCTGGACGGAACGTTGCCGCCGGAAGATGGGGACGTTGTGCCGCCTACTCCAGATGGCGAGACGCCATTCAGGATTCGGGGAGACGATGAGTTGCCATCCAGGGCAACCATGATCGAGAACCCGTATCTCAGGGCTACGTCGGCCGACTCTTCTCAAGAGACGGGAGTCACGGCGGCAGGGCAGGAGTACGGAGCATTTGTTCCCCCATCCGGAACAAAGGCGACCGAGATACGCGGGCAGGAAGCCGGATCTGAGATGCTTACCATTCTCGGGTCTGACGTTTATAACCGGCGCGTGAACATTACGACCCCGCCCGATACGGAAGTCGCGGAAGTTGTGCGTCTGCTTGCGGAACGCGCCGCTCTCAACTTCGTGTATGCGGAAGGTGTGATACGGGGCCGTGTAACGCTGAACCTCCGCGATGTGCCACTTGGCGTGGCGCTTCAGAGTCTGCTCAGCGCCCAGGACCTCGCAATCATTCGCGAGGGTGCTAATGTCATGCGAATTGCGCCGCGCAAGGACGTCCGTCCCGGACAGATTGACAGTCGCACCATCTACATCAAGCTTAACTGGGTCCCGGCAGAGGCCCTGGAAAAGACACTTGCAGATGTGCTCGGCAGTTCCGGCGGCGGCACTATTAAAGCGCACACAGAATCAAACACGCTCATTATCACCGATACAGCTCCGAACGTTGCGCTGTTACGGGATTTAACGACGCAGCTCGACGTGCCGGAGAAGCAGGTAATGATTGAAGCGCGCATGGTTGAACTGTTGATCGACGATGGGCGTGCATTAGGATCAGACGTGACGCTTGAGCGGCGGGACCGTTCCGGAAATAGTCCATTTAACGGGACGCTCTCCTCTAACGGTCCACGTAGTGGAAAGGGTGACGTTGTCAGTGTAGGCCCGAATGGCCAGATAGTCATTGAGCCCGGCGAGGACGCTTTACCGGCCCGGCCTGTTGATACTATCGTTTCATCGCTTCTTACGGGCAGCCCGACCAGTATTGGATTTGGTGGCGTGGTGTCTATCTTCGGCCGTCAATTCGATCTTGCTGCAGTACTCGACGCGCTTGAAACACGCAGAATTGTCAATACATTGGCAGCGCCACGAGTCATTACTCTTAACAATCAATCGGCCAATATCGACATTCAGACCGAAGTTCCTTATATTGAGGCGCAGCAGGGTGTTTCACAAAGCGTAACTGCGGCCACGGTTAAGTTTAAAGACGTCGGAATTCGATTAGAGGTCCTGCCCACGATTACGAACAATGGCTATGTGCGGATGCAGCTGACACCCGAGCAACGGATTCAGTCGGGTCGTTTCTCAACCGCAGCTGGTGACGTTCCAATCATTGATCGCCGGACGGCCGTTACAAACGTTATTGTGAAAGACGAAGACACGGTAGTGCTGGGTGGACTTCGGCAGGTTGCAGCATCGGACACAAAAACGCAGGTGCCCTGGATTGGGCAGACTCCAATCATCGGCTGGTTCTTCAAGCGTGACGTCAAGACGCACACTAAAACGGATCTCATGCTGTTTGTCACACCGCACATCGTGAAGTCGCCGGTGTTGACGCCTGCTGAGAATTACAAATTCACCCGCGTTGATGCGCACTGGGATCTTCCGGACTTCTTCTTTGATGACTCGGTGGACCAGCGTGAGGCACATCACCGTTGGGAACTTGACCATAACCCGCGTGATTACTATCCTCAGACCCTGAAACTGCCGCCTCCAACCGAACTGCTTCCAGCAGAATCAGTTGAGTCGACGGTTACTGAAACCGAGACAACACTGGAAGCACCTGCTTCCGAAGGTGTCGCACCTAAGTAAGAAGTTTAAGATGTTTGGTGAGCCGGGAGAAATTCTCCCGGCTTTTTTTATTTACGCAAGGCGCGCCTTGGTTTTTGTTGCGATGGCAGTGCACGTGCCGATGATCTAATTCATGTCGACGACACTAAGTGCGGCAGCGCGAGCCAGCCGTGCGCGGGGCGCTGGATGTGAATTGCACAGCGGCCTCTGCTATTTCTATAATGGCATTGTTCATACGATGAACCCCGCTGCGCCTGTGTCGCCCCATCTCCTGGTGCAGGGAAATCGCGTTTGGCATTGCAGCAATGACGCAGCCCCTTTGGGCCTCGACTTTCGCGACTCTGCATTTGCGGTTACGAAGCGCAATATGTCCAGGGACGTGCAGTTCATCGACCTGGGCGGACGCACGGTAATTCCAGGACTTGTGGATGCTCACGTCCACTTTTTGTGGTGGGCGCTGAATCTCAAACTTGCGGACCTTAGTACTGCTCGCAGTGAAGACCAGGCTGTGCAAATGCTGAAGGGGCACTGCTCAAATGCGAAACCAGGGGAATGGATCGTTGGTTTTGGGTGGTCGCACAACGCATGGAAGGCTCCAGGGCTTCCCAGCTCTCGCTCGCTGGACGAGGCATTCGCGGCAAATCCGGTCTACCTTAGTTCCAAGTGCGGACACCTTGCGTGGGTGAATAGCGCCGCGCTGGCTGCCGCCGAAGTTACCGCTTCCACGGGTGATCCGGCGGGTGGAGAGATAGAGAGAGCCGAAGGCCGTATAACAGGAATTCTCAAAGAAACCGCCAACGCGCTGGTGCACGACCGGATAGCGGCGCCGACAGATGAACAGCGCATGAATGCACTTCGGCAGGGACAGGAAATCGCCCACAGCCTTGGCATTACCGGGATGCATACGCCCGAAGATTTGGATACCTGGGGTTTTATGCAGCGCGCACATGAAAATAAAGAGCTGACGATGCGCGTGAATTTCTGGATACCTGCATCCGCATTGGAGTCGCTTGAGTCTCTGCAGATTCGCCACGGGTTGGGGGATGACCGGCTGCGGATCGGGGCCGTAAAGCTGTTTTCCGATGGAAGCCTCGGTGGCCGGACGGCGCTTATGCAGGCGCCCTATGAGAACGAACCGGAGAATTTCGGTATCTGTGTGTGCGAAGCGGATGAGATAGAGCGCATTACGTTGAAGGCAAACCGTGCGGGCCTGGCGATGGCGATCCACGCGATTGGCGACAAGGCGGTTGATAATGTTCTGAGGGCATATGAGAGTGCGCAGGATCAGTTGCGGTCGGAGGGTGGCGCCCCACCGATTCAGAATCGCATTGAGCATCTGCAGGTACTTTCGCCGGAGTTCGTGCCACGCTTGCAGAAAGTTCGGCCCATTGCAAGCATGCAGCCTGTTCACCTTTGCGCCGACATGGGACCTGCGGATCGATTCTGGGGTGCGCGCGGCCGTTATGCTTATGCATTTCGCACATTGCAGGAGGCGGGATGCACGCTGGCGTTTGGTTCGGATGCGCCGGTGGAACCTGTCAACCCTTTCTATGGACTCTACGCCGCCACGACACGGCGCAGCCTGGAGAACGAGCCTGCAGGAGGGTGGTACCCGGAGGAGAAGATCTCGCTGCAATGCGCACTGGAAGCCTACACGATTAATACGGCAGTCGCTTCGGGGCAAGCGGCGCAGCTTGGCAGCCTGGCTCCCGGAAAGCTCGCCGACTTTGTCGTGGTGGAGCAGGATCCGTTTGAGGTGAGCCCAGCCGAATTGCGCGACATAAAACCGGTCGCGACTTACTCGGGCGGCCGCCTGGTATGGGGCGGCGAATTTATGGATGGAGGGTAGTTTCATACACAGCTCCACCATCAGCGGTGCGGTCGCAATGCGTTGGTGAGTCCGCAGGAACCAGCGGGCGAGCCGGGGGCCTGGGCGCGCTATCGTAAAGAAGTCATCGTAGTCTTGCTGTTTATTGCCGTTCCTACTTTGGTGTATGTCGGGCTGAGCTATAATCGTTCGCAACTGGCCGGATACTACCTGCTGGCGGGAGGCCAGGGTTCTGTCGCAATCGAGCGTACTGTAACTGGTTTCAAGACCAGCGAGTTTATATTGCCCTATTCGCATACACCCGCCACGTTGACGGTGCACCAGCGGGGAACACGAATCTGGATGGAAGGCGAATATTCGGCGGCACCGGGCAGCGGCACAGTTGCGGCGATGATTCTATACCTCAGAGCTTCAGCTGTGCGGCCGGGGGACTTTGACCTTGAATTGTACAATGTGGTGAGTCGAGGCCCGAAATGGTTTCAGCGCGTGTGGCTGTGGGTTAAAAGCTTGTGGAAGCCGAGGCCCGCTACGTCGGTCGGGCCGCTGCTTGGGTTTATGCACCGTGTAGATGATCCTGACGCGATTGCTTATATGGAGCTGGCCAGAAAAGAAGGCGGGGTGCTCATGCCCGGGCACTCTATTGCGCCGACGAATGGTACGATGTTATTCGCTACTTCACCCAATGCGCCCATTATGCTCGCGAACGCACGGCGAGCCGCAGAACGCCACCCCGACGATCTGTATCTGCGTATTCTGTTACTCGATGCCCTGCTGCGCGCTGGAATTACGACAGAGTTGACGCAGAAGATCGCCGACTGGAAGGCTGAGTTTGAAAGAGGCGCCGCGTCAGACCCTTTCGCGACTGCTATGTTCCGGCTGATTGAACAGAAGTCGCGTGGGCTGGAAGCACTGCAGGAGGGGAAGAACGCGTACGGCGATTTGCTCGCCGCTCTGGCGCCCGATTCCGATTTGCAGGAAACGGTGAAAGCAATCGAGCGCATTAAAAATGCAAAAGCGCTGAGCACACCAGGCGGTGTGACCTACCCCAGTACGCAAGTTATCAACTTTCTCGTGGCGCAGGTTCGTGTGAAGGTACTTGGGGTTTCCCTGTGGTTTCGACTGCTTGCCGGAGATGTAGATGGGGGCATGTCCATTGCGGTCGGGCGGATGCGGATCGGCCAGGTTGTTGAGGAATTCGATATCTGGATCATCACCCGGCTGATCGGTATTGCCATTCGCTCCATGGCGGCAGCCGATCTGATCCGGTTTGCCGGGAACGCTCCGCTGACGCTGGAACAGTGTGACAGGCTATGCTCGGATCTGGACCGACTGAACACTTATGAGCTCCCGGCGGAACTTGTAAATTTTTATGAATTGGGCTGGCCTGGCGAGCTTCCTGCGGCGGCCAGGTTGTCGAGAGCTAATCTGATGGAGGTGCGAACGCGCTACAATATGGCGTCAACCAGGTTTCGGCTGGCACGCACAATCGCCGCCGCACGCCGAATGCTTATCGCGAGCGGTGAGCTGCCCGATATGGGAAAACCCGGGAGCCTGGCTCCTCTTCTACCGTCGGGTCTCCCGACTGACGTATTTTCCCCGACGACGTCTCCGCTTAAAGCCATTAATCATGTCAGTTCGCAGACGCTTGTCGTCTATAGCGTCGGCCCTGACCAGACGGACGATCGCGCCGCGTGGGAGTACGATGCTACCAACGGCACTGTCAGCACGGGTGACATCACTGCGGAACTGCGCCGCGTGCCTAAATACCCGTTTGCTGCCGGGGGAACCCGTGCGGGAACTTCGGCCACGCTGGTTGCGCAGTTTCCTGAGGGCTTACCGCCAGACCCCTTTGCGGATACCAGAGGCCGCGGTCTAAGCATTGTCGAAACGACGGGTTCGGTGCTTGTATATAGTTATGGACCCGACACGGACCAGCGCGAAGTGGAAGATTTTAAGGGCGCGTATGTGCCTGCAGTCTCATACGATCCGACCAACGGCACGGTTTCAAAAGGAGACCTGGTGACTACTCTTTCGAGGTAAGCCGTGGGTTAGTCGGTGTTGCAACTCCATGCTTGCACGGTTCTCGCGAAGCTGACGCATGTTGCCCATGACCTCGAGAACGATAACCTGGTTTTTGATCCTGACAGTTGGGACGTTGTCTGTTGCGCTGAGGTGTAACGCTCAGCCAGTCGCGGATGCTTCCACGTCGAGTGGTGCCGAACAGGTTCGAACGTCATCCGGCGCCTCGGAGGCATTACCCAGCAGCTCGGAATTGAAAGAAGGGGACACGGCGAACGACGAAAAGACTTCGCGCGCCGTTGAAGAAATGTTGCGGCGGTGTGGCGAGAGTTACCTTTCGGCCACCCACTTTCACGCAGTAGGCAGGTACATCCAGGCCTATAAGAGCACACGGCTGGGAGAAAACCTGAACGATGCCAGCATCCAGATTTTCTATCGCCGGCCCGAACGCCTGAAAATCGTGTTCGCGGGCAAAGGCATGGAAGTTAGTTTTGTCGCGGATGGCACGACGGTCAGTCAGCTAAACGGGGAAAAGCGGGAGTACATACAGTTTGCGCAGCCGGACAGCCTGGCGGCTTTTTCTGAAGAGGAACGGGCGGGCGAGATCGCGGACGATGAGACGAATTCGATTCCAAATTCCATCGTGGCGCCGCTGCTCGTTACCCCGGATCCCCTCGCATGGCTGCACAGTAATGTTCAGCAGTATATATATGGGGGCGTCGAAGATGTAAAGCTGGTGGATCCGGTGACGAGCCAGACAAGCCGCGTGTCATGCTGGCGCATAAAGTTCATTCAAAGTAACCCAAAAATTATTGTCGAGAACTGGATAGATCGCGAAACCTATTTTCTGCGGAAACTGGCGATTATCCAGGCGGTGGATGAGGATGCGAATTTCGTCGAGTCCTATTCCGGCGCGTCGCGTGCGCGCATGCGGGTGGCGATTTATGACACCATCAGCACGAGTGCGGATGAGGTTCCCATTTCGAAAATGCGTGCGGATATTCCGAAGGGTTATAAGTTTCGCACTTATGAGCCGGAGCTGCAGGACGCCGGGGGTGGTGATGAGAGCGTGTGGAGCCGACTGGTGCGAGCGGCTGCGGTTGAGAAGGGCGAACGAACCAGCGTCAGCCTGCAAGCAGAGCTGGGCGGCCACCTGCTTCAGTTGCGCACGGTTCATGAGTTCGATTCCAGGATCACGGCGTTGCAAAGTGGGGGAGCGGCTTTGGAATCGGGTCCGTCTATTCTGGTTGGCACTGCGAACAAGCAGCTCTCGCTGATTACTTCAGGAACGACGATATCAAAGCAGCTCAAGTTTGAGCAGGCGTTCGACCAGGTCTGCCTGCTCAAGCGAAGTGCCGCTGCACCGCTGGTGATCACTACCGAAGGCGGCGGAGACACGGTGTCGGCTTTCAATCTCGACGGCGGCTTACAATGGCAGTATCGTAAGGATGCCGCGATTGAGTCGATCTCGACATGCCCGTCAAATCCGAATAGCTTTTTCTACGTTGCTTACCGCGACGGCAGGGGGGTGCGGGCGTTGGACGCGGACGGTAAGGTGCGCTTTGCAAGCCGGCGGCTCTCCATGGTGAGTGGTATGACGGCGGCGCAGCAGACCTCTGCACCTGTGCCGCTGGTTGTTCGATCGTCCTCGGATATTGCATGCATGAGCGAAGATTTGAAGATCTTGTCGCGTTTTGAATCCGATACCCTCGCCGGTCCTTGTGAGGTGGACGTGCGGGATGCAGCCTACCCGCTGATAGGAATTGGTTTCACATCGGCCGATGACGTGTTGCTTCAACGGATCTCAAGGGAAGGCGCGACGAGCTGGACGATGAACCTCGCACCTGAGGCATCGGAGATAAAGGGAGCGGCGGTGGACTTTGTGAGAATTCGTGTTCCGGATAGGCGAGAGATATCGGCAGACGGCACTACAACTCAAACCGCCGAATCGAGAAAACCTGCAAGGCTTATGCGCTGCATAGTGGCGCTGTTGTCGGACGGGCGGATTTCGCTAGTCACTGCAGAGGGAGACCTGCTGTTTCGCGGGCGGCTGACCAGTGGCGGAACGCTTGCCCCGAGGAAGGACCAGTGGCAGGCTTTTGGGCTCGCAATTGGAGACCTGGATGGCAATGGCGAGGATGAAATTTATACAGCCTCGGATTCACAACTGTTGCAGCTCGGCAGCGGCGACGTCTTGTAGCTAGCTCTTCAGATCCGTTTTGCAGTCGCCTACTTCTGCCCTGAGTAATCGCACCGCATGCGGGAGGATGCGAGCAAGTATCTCCATCCCGTCGCGCACGGCTCCAGGGCTGCCGGGAAGGTTTACGATCAGACATCGTCCGCGAATACCGGCAACGGACCGCGACAGAATGGCCGTTGGCACTTGATCGGCTCCTGCGCGATGCAGTGCTTCTTCAATTCCGGGCACACGCTTTTCGATTATGTCGAGAGTTGCCTCGGGGGTAAAGTCGCGTGGCGCAAGGCCGGTCCCACCCGTTGTGATGATCACATCGACGCGGTCGCTAAGGTCGCGTAAGTGATCAGCGAGCTGTTTGCGTCCGTCTGGCAGCAGATTGTGTGGTAACAGTTCTGCACCGGCCTGGGTCAGCAACTGCCGCAGCAGGGTTCCGCTGGAATCCTCACGCTCTCCGCGTGCTGCGAGATCACTGAGGGTTATGGTGGCTGCGGTAAAAGACATGAGTGAACCTTGGTTCCTGAAAAAAATGCCTGGACAGACAAAAGGCTGAAATAAAGAGCCAATTTCTTTAAAAATCGAATTGACAGGCATGCGGTGTGGTCCAATTCTCACGGGCCGTTTCGGGTACCGTTGCTGAAATCAGTATAATTGATTTCTGCTCAAACTGAACCAAATCGCTGTTCTGGCATTTCGCTTTTGGTGCTTTTTGCGCGGAATCGGTGGACGGAATCCGGCGAACCACTACCCGCTTGGGTAGAAATCATATCAAGGAGACATCAACCCATGGCTGTGGCTGACGTGAATGCCGTAAAGCCGAAATCCCCCAAGGACGTGCTGAAGTTAATCAAGGATTCGAGCGTTCAATTCGTTGATCTGAAGTTCATGGATCTGCCTGGAACGTGGCAGCATTTCACGATTCCGGTGCATAACCTCGAAGAATCCACTTTCGAGGAAGGGCTCGGATTTGACGGGTCCTCGATCCGTGGCTGGCGCGCAATTAACGAAAGCGACATGCTGGTTCTGCCTGATCCGGAGACCGCGTTTATTGATCCATTTAACCGCCACACGACACTCTCGATGGCGTGCACGATCCTGGATCCGATAACCAAGGAAAAGTACAACCGCGACCCGCGCGGCGTGGCCATTAACGTTGAAAATTACCTGAAGTCGCTCGGCCTTGCTGACACGGCGTTCATCGGCCCGGAGCTGGAGTTCTTCGTGTTCGACGGCGTGCGCTTCGACAGCAAGCAGCATGAGAGCTACTATCACATTGAGTCCGACGAGGGCGCGTGGAATAGCGGACGAGAGCACAATGGAACGCCGAACCTCGGCTATCGTCCGCGCTATAAGGAAGGCTACTTCCCGACTGCGCCTACGGACAGTCTGCAGGACCTGCGCAGCGAGATGGTGGTCGCTCTGATGGAAGCCGGCATCGATATTGAAACCCAGCACCATGAGGTTGCGACGGCCGGCCAGTGCGAAATCGACATGCGCTTCAGCACGTTGCTGCACATGGCGGACCAGGCTGCGACATACAAGTACGTGATTAAGAACGTCGCGCGCCGTCACAACAAGACGGTTACGTTCATGCCCAAGCCGATGTATGGCGATAATGGCAGCGGCATGCATGTGCACGTTTCGCTTTGGAACAAGGGTAAGAACCTGTTCGCCGGCAACCAGTATGCCGGGCTTAGCGAGACAGCCCTGCACTTTATCGGTGGTCTGTTGAAGCATGCGCCGGCGGTGCTGGCCTTCACAAGCCCGACCACGAACAGCTATCGCCGCCTTGTGCCCGGCTACGAGGCTCCGGTGAACCTTGCGTATTCGATGCGCAATCGTTCTGCGGCGGTCCGTATCCCGATGTACAGCCAGAGCGAAAAGGCAAAACGCATTGAGTTCCGCCCACCGGATCCTTCGTCGAACCCGTACCTTGCCTATTCGGCCATTGTGATGGCCGGCCTGGATGGTATCCAGAACAAGATCCACCCGGGTAATCCGCTCGATAAGAACATCTACGATCTTCCACCCGAAGAGGCGAAGAATGTTCCGCAGGTGCCAGGTTCGCTGGAAGCTGCTCTTTCGGCGCTGGAAGCAGACCATGCGTTCCTGACGAAGGGCGACGTGTTCTCCAACGACCTGATCGAGGCCTATATCGAATACAAGCGTGAGGCTGAAGTGAACCCGATGCGCCTGCGTCCGCATCCGCACGAGTTCGTGATGTATTACGACGTCTAAACTCCAACTCTCAGCAGTTTGAAACGACAGGCCACCTCTGGAACGGGGGTGGCCTGTTTATTTCAGGAACGTTGTGGGCGCAGTTGGATTGATTTGATCCTTACGGTTGTTCTGAGTATTCAAGTGCTTGACCACGCGGTGCCGAGGCCTAGCTCTCGCAAGCGAAATGGAACTGCCCATCGAGCCTGAAGTCACCGTTGCACGGCACAGACCTGCCATGGCGTGCATTCTAGTTTGAAAGACCGGGTAACATCCGCGGTGGTGGAATCGCCGTCCCTGGCTCAACGGCGGCTCAACCGCTGGCTATTAGCCGCCATTTTCGTAATCGCTCTTTCGTTCCGATTACACGATATTACCCGGGCGCCGTGGATCGACGAAATACTGACGTACGATGCAGCGAAGGAAAGCATCAAACAGGCCCTCACTACAAAGTGGTATCCGCTGAGCTATGTTCTTGTTAATTTTTGCCTGCGGCTGAGCGACTCGGATTTCATGCTGCGCCTGCCCAGTTTAGTGGTGGGGTTGCTTGGCATCTGGTTAATCTATCGGGCCGGCTGTGCCATATACAATTGCACCGCCGGATTGATTGCTGCGTTGCTGCTGGCCGTCGTATCCACCCACGTGGTCTACAGCCAGGAAGCGCGCTTTTACAGCATGCTGGCCGCCGCTTCGATCTTCACGTCATGGATGCTTTGGAAAGCGTTGCTAACCGCGCGCGCTGCATATTGGCTGGGCTTTGCCGCCTCCATTGTAATCGGTTCGCTCATCCAGCCGCTTTACCTGCTCTTCCTCGCAGGCGGCAGCCTGGCCGCGGTGGGGTGGCTGTCTCTGCGCGCAAGACGGAATCCCGGATCAGCGAAGGAACTTCTGAAGCTCGGAATCAGCCTTGTGGTAGGTCTCCTGCCGGTAGGGCTTTTTTATCTTCAGTATCGTGCAAAACCGGGCGTAGGGACGCTACTGGCGTTGCAACCTGCCGGGAACGAGATACTTTACCGCATCCGGCCGCACGGATACATCTGGTACCTCTATGAACTGGTGAATTCCTTTCCACCAACTGTCGTTGAGTTCTTTATCATCTGTGCCGGAATCGGGCTAGTTGTTTTATGGCGGCAAAGCAGGCCTGTTGCCGTCGTATGTCTTGGTTTTATTTTTCTGTGCCCACTGCCGATGTTCTTCGTAACCATCCGGCACTGGTACGCCTCGAAGTACTTTATCGCGCAGCTGCCGTTGTTTTTTCTCCTGGCGGCAACGGGCATGGCGGCCATCTCAGGGTATCTCGGCCGTTACTGGAACAGGTATGCGGCACCCGCGGCATTTACGTGCTTATGCACGTTCGTCGCTATCTCACCGCAACTGGTGGAGTACAGAACATACGCAGGCAGAATGCGCTTTAAGATCCGGGAGTGGCACAATGTTGCGCAGCCGATGATTGGACGGATGAGCGGCCAGGATTTGATCGTCCACCTTGCGCGTTATAGATGGACAGTGGGTTTTGGAAGAAAGGGGACGCCGATCGAATGGTACGAACTGCAGCGCTACCTGGAGAGAAGCACGCCAGCGGGGCGATTGCCGCTTCATCCGACCAGGTATTTCGGTACCACGAACACATTGCAGCTACTGCAAGTTCTTAAAACCAATTCCGACCGTACGATCTGGGTCGTAGTCGATCGTGCCGCGGGATTTCAACTGGAGCCCGCGCTTGCAAACCTTCTCACGACGGAAACGTCAACTTTCCGCCATCGTCTGTTCAGCGCGGGCGAGCCGACACGGAACCTGGTGATCCAGCCGGTGATTGCAAAACAGGATGATCCCAGTCCATACCGTTTCAGTTGCGAAGGCGGGACAAGCATCTCGCTCGCCGTACGACGTTCCCAAAAGCCAGTCGCAACGAAGGATGAGTTCAGCACAGCACCGGTGCTCGACCGGACCGAGGCTTATACATTGTCTGCAAATGTTAAATATCGGGGTATCCGGCCTGACGCAGACAAGAATGAAGCCGGCGAGCCGGTTATGAACGAAGCGACTGCCGGGTTCATTGGGATCAGTGGCAGCCGAGCTGATGGGACTACGTTCTCAAAAAAGCTGAGGCTCTTTGACGGTTCGTCAGATTGGAAGCAGATCGCGCTGCCTTTGCGCCCGATCGACGATGCCGACTTAGCGGACGCGCGTCAGCTTACGGTCGACTTTGGAGTTGGAGACGTGCAGGGGCAAATGCGGGTGGATGAAGTTCAGCTCGAAGCAAAAGACCATGTGACGCCTTTTACGCCGAACGAGCGGTTGCCGCGCGATCAAGCGCTGGCGTCGCGCTAGTGTGCCGCAATCCGTAGTTCCTTACCAGACCGAAGGGCAGACTCGACCTTGATTCGGCACACAGAACAGATTACGAGTAACGGTAGACCACCCCAGAATTTTAACCCCTTGCGCCGGCGTGCTGTGGTTGTAGCATCGCAGTGGTTGTTGGCGGTTGCTGTTTTCGCGTACCTTATCAGTCAGACCAATCTGCAAAAAATGGTGCAGTACGCGAGAAGCGCGGATCTGATCTGGGTGGCTGGCGCCTTTGCAATCGTGTTATCCATCTACTTTGGTCGAGCCGTTTCGTTCTGCGTGTTATGTGCGGCGCGTGCGTCGTTGCCCGTCGTTAGATTGTTCAAAATTAATTTGGTCAGCGCCTTCTTCTCAACGTTCCTCCCAACGCAGGTTGGGGGAGATGTGGTCAAGGGCGTCTATCTCGTGCCGTACTTCCAGGGCGTAGATCAAACGTACGCGTCCTTAGTAGTGCATCGAGTTATAGGAGGCATCGGGACATTGCTTGTCAGCGGGGTTGCCCTCGCGTTCTGGCGATTGCCGCATCCTCAAGCACTCCAGTTGATTGCGGTCGCGTGCATTGCGCTGGGAATAATCACTTATATGTCAGTATCGGCAGTGACGCCGATTGAACGACAGCTGGTCAGATTGTCGTCTGCTTCGAACCGTGTAGTTCGGTGGTCAGCAAAGCTCTTATATTCGGTTTCGCAATTTCGCCACGAACGAGCTCGCCTGCTGGTGGCTCTTGGGATGTCCATGATCGACACATTGCAGGGGGTGTTGGTCTACGCGATGCTGGCTATAGCGGTCCAATGCCCAATGACTGTTTTGGATCTGGTTCTTGCTGGATCAATCAGTCAGCTCAGCGTGCTTCTTGCGCTGACACCGGCCGGGATCGGGGTGACAGAAGGTGCGTTTGTTGCCATGTGCATGGTTCTTGGTGTCTCAAAGGAGCCTGCCATTGTCATCTCACTTCTCATGCGGCTGCAGCTTACGGCGGCTGCGCTTATCGGCGGCTGCGTTTATATGTCGATGCCGTTGGGACCGCGTTCGAAACGGGAATCACTTGATTCCGTGCAGGCAGAACATTACTGACAGCGGGTTGAGTGCTCTATGGCGCTCGCAAAAACGATCAATAGCATCGTACAAGGGCACCAGTACAGCGGGCTTGTTGGGCGTATAGACACAGTAGGAAGTCTCCACGCTGGTTGCGCCTGCTTCCATCAGCCATTTGCGAACGCGTGATATCTTCATTTGCAGAACACTTACTTCCGTGTCGCGATGGAGAAGAAAGTTCGCAAAGTGCGTCGGGTAAAATCGTTTCGGCTCCAATATGCAGAAGCGTCCCCCAGGCTCCAGCATCCTCAGCATCTCGGCAACACCGCGTTGCGGATCTATGAGATGATGGAGTGATGCGACACAAAATACGCGTTCAAAAAGCGCAGTACGGAGCGGGATGTTCGTGGCATCAGCCGCGATGAAGAGGCACTGTTCCAGTAAATCGTATCGTGCTCTGGCGGCGTGCAGCAGCCCGCTCGAAAGGTCCAGGCCTGCGTAGTAATGCCCGAGCTGCCGAACCGTATGCGCGTGAGTTCCGGTACCGGTACCGATCTCAAGCACTCGCAACGGAGTTTCGGAATCTGTGAGTTTCAGCGCGACCGAGAGCATCGAGGTTTTTCGACGGTGATTGCGAGACGCCGAGCGCACCACCAGGGGATTTTCTGCCTCTGTGGAGATACTATTGTAGTATTCCTGATTCTGCCGAGTCCCCGCGGCAAGAGATTGCGGAACTGCATCCAGGACTGAGTGGTCGAGTTTTAGAATAATTGCACATGCGGCGCATCGAAACAAAACGTTCGCATCACTGCCATGTTCTGTTATGAAACCGTGCCCGCCGCAGCCATAGCATTGAAGGCTCTGGGGCAAAGGGAGCCACTGTTGCCGGCTAGTGTGGTCTGCCATTAGTTCGTAATCAGTTCTGTGTGCCGAATCGAGGTCAACTCTGCCCTTTGGTCTGGTAAGGAACTAGTGATTCGGCACATTAGTGGCGAATGACGGATTCAAAAAGGCGCACATAATCCGCGGCTGTGTTGCTCATCATCAGAAGCTGTATATCTCTGATATTCGCCTGCTTCATTTTTGACCGCATGTTTTCATCAGTACCCATCAGGCGTATCGCGGCTGCCAGGGACGCAACATCGAGCGGCGATACCAGCAGGGCATTTTGATCGTGCACAAGAAAATCTGTCTGGCCCCCGACGTTTGTCGTAACAACAGGCAGACCGCAGTACATTGCCTCTTCGTATACGATCCCGAAACCTTCGTGACTGGAGGCCAGTACGAAGAAGTCACTGGCATGCAGGTACTGGAATTTCTTTGGCCCCCATATGGCGCCGAGAAACTGGACGCGGTCCGCAATTCCGAGTTCGCGAGCCTGGTCGCGCAGTGAGTTTTCTTCAGGACCGTCGCCGATAATCAGCAGGTTCAACGCGGGAACGTTTGCCTGCGCAAAAGCGTGAAGCAGATCGCAGAAACGCTTTCGCGATATCAACCGAGCAACGGCGATTGCGTAAATTCGGTCGTCACTCAATCCAAGTTCCGCTCTTGTGGCTGGACTGAATTTGGGCTTCTCCAGGCCGAGCGGGATTTTGTGCACTGGAGTGCGCGGATTGTAATATTGTGCTATACGCTGGACGAGATCATCAGATTCCGGAACGACGACTGACGCCTGGTTAAGCACGCGCTTCACGGTAGGACGCAGTATGGGATGCTTATGTGGTGAGTAATGCTTGCTCGGATCGTAAATGTCTCCGCCATACACCGTAAGCACGTTTGGCAGTCGCAGCATTTTGGAAAGCAGGTAACCACCCGGGCCAGTAGGCACAGCAAAGTGCGTGTGGACGACGTCGTATTTCGTTATGCGGCCAAGAGCGAGACCTCGCTTCACCGCAAACGGAGGATAGAACAGCATGGAAGTTATTGACGCTGTATGTAGATGAGATCGTCCGGGCAAGGATTCGCGGAACACGCGAACCCCTTCAATCGACTCCTGTGCCGGAAATCCTTTATATTGGGTCGTAATATAGTCCACTTCGTGACCACGCTGTACGAGCTCGCGCGCAAGGTTTGCGGCATGAACGCCGCCGCCCCCGCCCATTGGCGGGTATTCGTAGTTAAGCGTGAGAATTTTCATTCGTCTGTTAGGCCGGTGGTCGAGGGTTGTCATTAATCTGCGCTTGTTTTATGACGTAGACTGCCTTCGACTGGCTCTCGTAATAGGTGCGCATGATTAATTCGGCCAGCAGGCCAACTGCAAGAAACTGCAGTCCGCCGAAACCCATGAAGATCGTGAGATAAAAGAGCGGGTTCCGGTTCATGGAGACGCCCTGATCTCCGTATTTCATCAGCAGTGTAGTGACTCCGGCGATAAATCCCGCAGCAAAAAAGGCAAGCGCACCCATTCCAAAAAAATGCATGGGTCGAGTAGAGTACGAAAGCAGGAACTTTACCGTCAGCAGATCAAGAATGACACGCAATGTGCGCCCAATACCGTATTTCGATGTGCCCTTAACCCTGGGACGGTGCGATACGGGGATTTCGGCGATGCGAGCCCCAACCGCTGCACACAGTGCGGGTACGAAGCGGTGCATTTCGCCATACAGTTGAATGCGTTTGAGAACGGGGGCCCGGTATGCTTTCAGGCTGCACCCGTAATCATGCAACCGGATCCCTGTCACGCGGCCAATGAGAATATTCGCGAGCATTGATGGGAAGCGACGTGAGACCAGGGTGTCTTGCCTTTTCTTCCGCCATCCGCTTACGACATCGTAGCCTTCGTCCAATTTGCTTAGAAGCAGCGGAATATCGGCTGGGTCATTTTGAAGATCGGCGTCCAAGGTCACAATAGTGGAATAACGTGCGCAGTCGATCCCGGCGGCAAGCGCCGCGGTCTGGCCAAAGTTGCGCTGAAGGATTATTGGTCGAAGTCGCGAGTCCTGCTTTGCGAGTTGCGCGAGAACAATGGCAGTCGAATCTGTGCTGCCGTCATCGACGACAAGAAATTCAAAATCGCGGCCACTGCACGATGCCGCTGCGCCGGCCAACTGATCGTAGAGCTCGGGTAGCGACTCGCATTCGTTGAACGCAGTGGCGACGACAGAAACTCCACATGGTTGCTGATCCGTTTCAAACAAAGACAAACGGCCCCTGTACCACCACTGTAACCGGCTGTAACTGTATGTTGCTCATCGTCTTATCCTCAAAGCCGGGGTGGTTTACCGTTAGTTCGTAATCAGTTCTGTGTGCCGAATCGAGGGAAGTTTGCCCTTTGGCCTGGTAATGAACTTCTGATTCGGCACACCAGGGTTTCTGTAATAGCTGCACTTTGGTGTGCAACAACTCTTCGGCCTTGACGTATGATTACGCTGCGATTGTCTGCGCAACTGTTTGGAGACATGGCCCCACATGCAGTGCCACACTCAGCCTTTCACGATCACGGGCCCTTGTCGAACTTTTTGTGGCATACCCTCAGTAACATGAAATTAGAGGGTACTTCAGCCACCATTGCAAAGCTCTGCACGCCTCGAGCCTGGCTCTTTGTCATTCTGTTACTTGCGGTTGCGCTGCGGCTGTACGGCATCGCCCGTCCGGTATGGTACGACGAAATTCTCCTTTGGGACATCAGCAAGGAGAGTTTCACCAAAGCACTGACGCATACAAGTTACCCTCTCGCCTACGTCCTATCGCACTTGAGCCTCTTCCTCGGCCAGTCAGCAAGCATGCTTCGTATGCCGAGTTTCATCGCGGGGATTATGGGCATCTGGATGATTTATCGAGTGGGAAAACTCCTGCACAGTGACGCAGCAGGACTGCTGGCTGCGTTTCTGCTGACAATTTGCGCGACCCACCTGATCTTCAGCCAGGAGGCGCGGTTTTACAGTCTGCTCACTGCTGCCGCCATCATGACTTTATGGGCGACACTGCTTGCGTTAAGCAGCGGCCGTTTGTTCCACTGGATGTTGCTTGGTTCAGCAGTGGCCTTCGGCTCGCTGACGCACAACTTTTTCATGATTTTCCTGTTTGGACTCGGAGCGGCGATGGTTTGCCTGTTCCTTTATCAGAAACCGTTGCGGGCAAGAGATATACGTAGTCGAACGATTGCCTGGGCGGTTTGCGTGATCACTGGTTTCATACCTGCCGCAGTATGTATTGCTGTTCATCGACTCAATAAGCCGAACAGCCCAACAATACTGCCAGACCAGGCGGAAAGATTTGTTTTCCGCCTCGATCCGCTGGAATATGTCACACTCCTGCGGCGGCTCATGAGCAATTACCCAATGCCGGTATTCCTCGTCCTGGTTGGTTTTGGTCTGTTTGGAGTGTTCGCGCTCTGGCGCATAAACAAGTTTCATGCTCTGATCTGTTTCCTGCCCCTGGTGCTGGCTCCAATTCCTCTGTATTACATCAGCTTTCGCCACTGGTTCAGCGAGCGTTATTTTATGACGATGCTGCCTCTCATGCTGCTCCTGATGGCGATTGGAATGGTCAGCGCCTTCCGGTCTGCAAGAAAGTATGCCGGATTAACTGCCCCGGTTGCTGTCTCGCTGGTCCTGGCTCTGCCTATGCTTCTTGAGCCCGGCTTCTGGCCCTATTCTCATATAAACACACGCCGCAAATTCTGGTTGTATGACTGGGCTGAATTAACCGGGCAACTCGCAGGAAATACAGGCCCGGAAGATCGACTCATTCACGTCGACCGAATTGACCGGATCGGCCCCTGGATCATGGGTCGGCGGGGAATTCCAACTGAGTGGTGGGAATTCAATCGCTACATGCTGAGCTTAACGCCTGAAGGCCGGGCCCCTGTACATCCGATTGATTACTCAGGCGTGCTCTATCCTGACGATATCTATGCTGAGCTGCAGGCCCATCCGTTTACCACGACCTGGATGGTGCTCGATAAGCAGGACTATTCGCAACTGCCAACTTTGCTCCGGAAAGTCTTTAGTCCGGGCATAGATACTCCAGGCTATCGGCTATACTCGGCTGGAAAGCCAACGACGAACCTCGTGATCAGCGACGTGGAAAATGGGACTACGGCCTTTAGCGAGAAATTTGAGCACCGTGCTTCCGGCTCGACGACAAAATCGATAAGCCTCCGCGCGACGCCGTACATGCTACGGAATTCGAGTTTTGAAGTATGGGAGAACAACTCCCCGGTTGGATGGACTTGTAACAATGTCGACTCGATTTCAAGCGGCCCCGCAAACCAGCAAGGTACGTCGTCGCTGGTGATTCAGCCTACGACCACCACAGTTGTGATTGAACAACAGCACACCGTCCCATTGGCGCCCGGAAATCGCGTATCGGTCACGGCGCAAGCCACGGCTTCCAGCCCCGACACGCTGAGCCTGGGGCTTAAATATGCTGCGCCCGGAGGAGCCGGAGAGTTACGAACGACGCACCCGGGAAACCTTCTGTGGCAGCCGCTTTTATTGAGTGCGAAAGTACCGGAGAATGCATTTCCTGAGTCCATTCGGGTGTTTATAAAGTGCGAGGCTTCTTCGGGTTCCACATCGAGTACGGTGGATGACGTTAAGCTTGAAATGCTGAAACCGTGCCCACTGCTCGAACTCACAGCGTACAGTTTTTCAGCCCGCGTGAAATATAACAGCCATGGCGCTACGGTTAGTCCGGGAGTCCTCGGGCTGAGCGGAACCCGCAAAGATGGTTCCCGTTTTTGGAGAAGCTTAATCCAGTTTTCCCGCCCTTCCGATTGGCAGCGTCTGGCACTTTCAGTACGTGTTGCAGATGATCCGGACCTGGCGGAAGCAACGCAGCTAACAATCGATTTTGCAGCGGGAGATGAAAAAGCGGAGCTGCGCCTGAACCAGGTGCAGTTCGAAGCAGGTTCTCACTCGACACCTTATACCCGCTCAGAACGCCTTCCTCACGACGAAACGCTGGCGCTAATGCAGTACTCTCCAGCAGTGACGCGGAAGTAGCTGCACTGCCTGCCGTGACTATGCCTACGCAGATTTCCATCGACCGCACTTCGACGCACTTCTCAAGACCGCGAATCTATAGTTGGCTGCTTTCTGCGATTTTACTGCTCGCCCTGACGCTTCGTCTGAATGGCATCACCCGGGAGAAGGACTGGACGGAAATCCTGTTGTACGACGCAGTCGGGGGCGGGCCCTTCAGCTTAATAATGACGAGGGCTTATCCGCTCGGATACCTTTTTACATATCTTACACTTCGGCTGGGGGACATCGAGTTTTACCTGCGGTTTTCGAGCGTTGCCGCGGGCATCGCCGGCGTACTGCTAATATGGAATGTCACATCGCGAGTATCAAATTCGACAGCCGGATTACTGTCGGCGCTTATGCTTGCGGTGTCCAGCGAGCAAATCTTTCACAGCCAGCACGCGGGCTTCGAAACGCTGCTCAGTGCAGCATTGTTGCTCAGCCTGTGGCTGCTGTTCGAAGCTTTGCACTCGGGCAGCCGGAGGAGTTGGACGCTCTTCAGCGCAAGCGTCCTCGCAGGTTTGCTTATTCATCCGTTTTATTTAGCGGCTCAGACATCCCTGGTTGTCGGGGCAATTGCATGGGTGCTCATCTCTAAACGAGCATCCCAATCGGCTCGCGCGACGATCGCCATGTTATTGGCGGCTGGCCTTCTGCCGGCTATTGTGGTGCGCCTGCTTCAATTTGCCGCCGGCATAGAAGTGACTGCTATGTATTCCACAGGTATTCCTGCGGCTCAGATCGCGTCACCATGGGCTGTGAACAATTTGTTCTCCTGTACGAACAATTTGTTCTCCTGGATCGCCGGCGTTCTGTTCCTGGTGATTGCGTGTGTTGGCGTCGCGCGTATTATCATTTTCGACAAGCTTTCCGCCTGCATAGTTCTCATGGGTCTTTTCGGTCCCGCGCTGATGCTCGTCCTCCCATCTTTATCCATGGAAACCAGGGCCGCACTTCGTAGCTGGCAGTGTACGCTGCTCACCATCCTGGTAGCGATCGGTACCATTACGGTTTTTGAATCTGTTCAGAGGCGATGGAAACTGGATCCGGTGGTTTCCCGTGCTCTTCTGTGCAGCATGGTCCTGGTTTGTGCGATTGCTTTTTGGTCCGCAACACGCGATGTAAACACGCGGCGGACCACAACTGGGTTTCGCGAGATGGCTTCACACATTATTGCGCGAAGTACCGCGTCAGACCGATTGGTATATTTGTCGAATCACAAGGCGGCAATGGAAGTGCCGAGCTATTCCAGTGCGCGGACCGACGGTGATCCCGCCTCGATAGAGTTGGATCACTACCTGCACCTTGCGCAGCAGTTTGACACCGTCCCATTCTATCCACTTCATCAGCGATTCGTTAGTAATCCGCGGATGTTGCTGGAAGAAATGGAAAAACACCCCACCGCAGCCTTCTGGTGCGTGACTGACACCGCACCGCAGTCTTCCACTGACTTTCCCGGTTGGGAAGCGCTGCTGAGGAAAGAGGTCTCCAGCTCCGGATATAACCTGTGGGTGCGTGGTGAGCCGACGGTTAATCTGCTGGCGTCCGAATCGAACAGAGGTCCAATCAAATGCACGGGCGCAACGACGGTTTCAATCGCGGTGAAGCCGCCGCAGCGTCGTCTCCGTAACTCCAGTTTTGAACTTTGGACTTCCGGGCTGCCAATGGGATGGAGAGCTAATTTCCCGGATGCTGTTACCACGGCGCCAACCGCCGGCAAGGGACAACACAGCGTAATGCTACGGGGCACGTCTCAACCGCTCGAGCTCGAACAGAAACTAACATTGGGTGCGGCACCAGGCAATCATGTTGCCGTGCGCGCACTTGGAAGGGCGACGGCACCAGACCTCTTGTCATTCATCCTACGCTATTCAGGCGACGAGGGTACGAGTGAAATTCAAGCCTGGCATCCCGGGACGGGTGATTGGGCGCCCGTTGAACTGCACGCACATATTCCGAACAGTGCCTATCCAAGCTCATGCAGAATTGTTGTGCGCCGTGAGCTGAACACGACAGAGGCTGCATTCGTTGATGATGTCACCGTAGAGATAGTGCCGCCATGCGAAGTTCTGGAACCAGGCAAAGCGCACACGCTGTCTGGTCGTATTAAGTATTTTGGGATTCCGCCCGACGACTTTAAGACGAAAGCGGGAATTCCCGTAATGAACCCTGCGACCGCGGGGTTCATCAGTATTTCCGGCAAGCGTGCAGATGGAACCCAGTTCGACAGAAAGGTTCTTATGGTCGATGGCCATTCGGACTGGAAGGCGGTCGGATTTAATCTGCCGGCCAGTGATTTGGATCTCGCTTCAGCCCGGGAATTATTCGTAAACTGCGGAGCGGGTCATCCGCATGGCACGTTCTATTTTAATGAGATGCAACTGGAGGTGAACGATCATGCGACGCCCTATACGCCGGATGAGCGGTTGCCCCACGATGAAGCACTCGCACTGACTCGAGGTAAACTGTAAGAAGCTGGCGAAATTGACGACTAACGTGTATCATGGACACAAAGGGCAAAAGACATGCGCGCAGCCATAGCACTATTGGTTTTATTTCTGGAGGTTTTTATGAGCACGAATGCCGGTTGGGCAGAAGAGAAACAGACAAGTGCCAGCACGGACCTGAAAACGAGCGAGACAGCCATCTTTGCCAGCGGTTGCTTTTGGGGCACGGAGTATATGTTCCAGAAAGCAAAGGGTGTGTTATCGACAAAGGTGGGATATTGCGGTGGAACGGTGGGGAACCCGACGTACAAGCAAGTTTGCACAGGGAGTACGGGCCACGCAGAGGCAATTGAAGTCGTTTTCAATCCAAAGGTGACTTCGTACGAAGAGATGGCGCGGCTTTTCTTTGAAACTCATGATCCAACGCACGTCGATCGTCAGGGGCCGGATATCGGCGAACAGTACCGTTCGATGATTTTTTACGCCAGCGACGACCAGAAGAAAGTAGCGGAAAAGCTGATTGCGGAACTTAAGGCAAAAGGGGTAAAGGTAGCGACCCAGCTTGCGCCGGCGGCCAGGTTCTGGCCGGCGGAAGATTACCATCAGAACTACTACCAGAAGACCGGCGGGCGGCCATACTGCCACGTGTACCGGAAACTGTTCTAAGCTGGTCTGGCGCTGGCCAGCACTTCGAATGTCCCGGTATTTTACTCGAGGCTTGACGCTGGAACCAATTGGGCCTGACTAGGCGCGCTGCTTAGCGGGTTACGTGTGCGTGCCCGCGATGGAGCTCATCCTGTTCCGCGGAGCGCCGTCTATTTCAATGCAACTGGATCCAGCACAAGCCGACTCAACCTCGAGGCGTTCCCCGTGGTCATGGGTGCCCAGCCTGTACTTTGCCGAAGGTATTCCGTACGTCCTGGTCAACACGGTCTCGGTAATCGTTTTTAAAAAGCTCGGTGTCTCGAATGCTGACATCGCGTTCTACACCAGCCTGCTTGGGTTTCCGTGGGTCATCAAGCCGCTGTGGGGTCCGCTGGTCGACCTGTACTGGACGAAACGTCGCTGGGTGCTGCTGATGCAGGTCGTGCTTGGGATTTCATTCGGTGTGCTCGCGTTGACGCTGCACTCACCTTTCTGGTGGATAGGATCACTGATTGCGTTTGGTGCGGCAGCATTTCTGTCTGCGACGCACGACATAGCCGCTGACGGCTTTTACATGATCGGGCTGGACGAACACCGGCAGGCGCTTTACGTTGGGGTGCGCAGTACGTTCTACCGCCTGGCGACGATATTCGGCACCGGCCTCCTCGTCATGTTCGCAGGAGTGCTTGAGTCGAAAACGGGACCGAAACCGGTTCCTATCACGATGGCGGCCGGGCCTCCGACCACCAGGCTGACGGTCGTCCAACCGCCATTGCCAGGGGACGAGTTTCTCAGACTTGAGCCACGCACAGCCAGTCTTTCAGCGGGGACAACAACAGCGCTCCAGGTATCCCTTGCAAAACCGCCTGCATCTGACCGGACGGTTGTCTCCATTAACCGACGCAACTCTTCGCCGCTGGCATTCTTCTTTGCTATTGGGCCTGAGCAACAGATCACCATCAAAGCCGGCGATCGGCTGGAATTCACAAAAGAGAATTGGGATAAGCCACAGCAGGTGGTGTTCGGTGCGGATGCAAAGCTTCGCGAGGAGGCACTGGCGACCTACCAGGCTACCGCCGGGAACATTCCGCTTACCTGGTCACTATGTTTCGCGGGGTTGGCGGGACTCTTCCTGCTGGTGGCAGGGCTACATGGCCTGGTGTTGCCGCGTCCGGCACTGGACGGTTACGATGCGGGACAGGCTGATCGCAAACCATTCTGGTTAGCCTCGTCTGCGCTGCTCGGTACCATGTTCGTGCCACTGGCTGCCTTTGTCGCTGCGTTCTACCTGCTAAAGCTATTGGTGGTTCCGGCGGTCATGGCCGTCATTGACATGGAGCAGCAAAAAGCCGGCGCAGCAGCGTCGTTTGGCGCGCTGTTCGAAAAAGCGAGGAACTCGCATACCGATGTGCGAACTTTCGCGATAGATCTGCTGATTGTAGTACTTGTCTGGTTTTTTTACCGCAGTGCAGCGGTTCGGCGCGGCAGCATGCGCGCATTCCACTGGGCGGCCCGGGGAAGCGGCATGGCATTTGACGAGGTGTTTATTTCCTTTTTTCGGAAGCCGGGAATTGTCCGCATGATCGCGTTTTTGCTGCTGTTCCGATTGGGAGAGGCACTGCTGCTTAAGCTCGCAACACCATTCCTGCTGGACGTACGCACAAAGGGCGGAATCGGTCTGACACAGGCGGACTACGGCCTCGCTTATGGAATGGTCGGTATACTCGCGCTCATCTGTGGCGGCATACTGGGAGGAATTGCTGCGGGCAGCGGGGGCCTGAAAAAGTGGCTCATCCCCATGTGCCTTGCTGTAAATGTGCCGAATCTGCTTTATGTGTATCTCGCGTACGCGCAACCTGAGAGCTTTTTTAAAATTCTACTCTGTGTGGCGGGGGAGCAGTTTGGCTACGGGTTCGGCTTTGCCGCCTACATGGTATACATGCTGTATATAGCAGGGCAGGGCCAGCATAAGACTTCGCACTTTGCACTCTGCACGGGCTTCATGGCGCTTAGTATGATGCTCCCTGGAATGATTAGCGGCGCCATTTCGGACATGCTGGGATATAAGCACTACTTCGTGCTGGTGGTTGCAGCCGGATTACCGGGCCTGCTGTTGCTGCCGTTTATTCCGCTGGATCCGGAGTTCGGAAAGAAAACGCGCAACCTTCAGTAGCGTACTCGCTGGCCATTTGCCCCCTGATTCTAACGAACCTGGGATCATGAATCCCGGGGGATGTTCCAGAGGCTGAGGGTTGCTACAAAAGAAAAGACCCTGGTTGCTGGACCAGGGTCTAATCTTGAGGTTAGGAGGTTTTGGGAGACCGCTTGCTTAAGGCGACCTCTGAAGTTCGGCCACCCTTGCGGGAGGTCTTGCTTGCTGCTTATACTAAGACAGAGGTTTTTTAGACGGGTTCCGCAAGGTTGCAGATTTTTTTAATTATTTTGCAGCAGCGCCGCCTGCTCAGGATTTAGCTTCTCAATCCCCTCGGAAGCGATCTCCAGAGTGACTTTTGACAGCTTGATTCGGAGCCGGGTTCCGAGGCTGAAAGCGTCTTTGAGCTGGGGGTTAAGACGCAATGCCTCAAAATATGCATCGCTGAGATATTTTACCTTAAGCACGTTTGCTTCCTTGCCTGTCAGCCGGATATCCAGCCAAACTTCCCCTTCAAGGCGGAAGGTAGTATCCGACGCCTGCCTCTGCATGGATTCCTCGTCGGTTACGTTGCTGGCTTCTTTCATTTTCCGGAGGTCTTTCGCCGCGTCGACTGCTACGGCACCCGTGGATGCGGAAAGCATTTCGGACCTTTGCGTGGCTATGTGCTCGTAGCTTCCCGCAGGCGCGTGGGTTGCAGATGCAGGTGCAGCCTTGAGAAGACGATCAGACGAATCCGACCGGAACCTTTCGGGGGCGGCAGATCGGAAAACCACCTGCGGAGCCATGGGCGCCGGGACGCGGGCGCTGGCCTGGGCCGGTACGGCCAACTCACGAGTGTCCTCCTGTGCCAGGTAGGAGGTGTACGGAGTAACTACACCATACTTCCTGGCGAGGCTTACAACCTCGTCCTTCACCTCGCGATTTTCGCCGGATTTGCGAATCTCGTCCAGCAGGTAGGCAATTTTTCGGGTGCCCCACAGCTTTTCAAGAAACTCGTTTCCGCTGTCGGTGTTCGGAAGGCTCTTTTCGTATGTGTATTCCACGGGCTTGCCGCCTACCTGCCCGGTGAGCCGGATTGCAGATTGGCCCGCTTTCTTATAGCGGCCAAAGACGGTCAGCTGAGTTCCGTGAAAGAGATCCGGCAGCTCGCGTGGGTACACATCATAGGTTTCAGCCGACGGCAGTTCGAGTTTCAGGTTGGTCATGGCTGGTCGGCTGATCTTATCGAAGAAGCGGGCAATGGGAACTTCCATGTCTTCGCCCGGGCGAACGTATTCCGATGTAGCGCGGGTGTTTTCGGCCAGGCCATCGAGAAGCTTCGTATTCACATCGTGTCCGACACCGAAAGTGAAGATACGCACGCCGTTCCGGTCGCTTTTGCCGGGGTTAATCTCCCTCGCGATGCGCTGGGCATCGGTAATCCCGACGGTAGGCAGCCCGTCCGTAATAAAGACAACGGTGTAAACCCTTCCGCTGCTCGAGTTTGTGTCATCACGGCCAATATCCAACGCTTCCTGTAGTGCGCCGCTGATGTTCGTGCCGCCGCGGGCCTGCAGTTGTGACACCCAGTTGCGAGCCGAATCCTGGTTGGCTTCCGTAGCGGGTTGCAGGCCATTGGACCACTTCTCGACTTCGGTCGAGAACCGCAGCACATTAAACCGGTCGTGCGGCCGCAGCTGACCGATACAATACCTTAGCGCTTTGCGCGCCTGCGTAATCTTATCGTCGTCCATCATGGAGCCACTGGTGTCGACGACAAAGACATAATCGCCCGCCGAGACGGTCGTACTTGTGACGTCCGCTTTCGCCGGCGGGCTGAGCATCAGGCTGAAAAAGCCGTCTTCGGCGCCAGCTTTGCGCCCGAGCAGACTCAACGCGATATCCTTGTTCGAGAGCTCATAGAACAGGACAAAGTTTCCGGAGCCACCGCCGAACGCGTTCGCCGGCACCGCGACATGGACTTTGCGGGGGTTCTTCATGTCCGGATCGATGCTATGCGAGGGGGAGTAGACGTTGCGGATTTCATCATCGGATTCAATGTCGACATCGAACTTCACATCCGGTGCCGCACCGCGCCGCTCGGCACCTGCCCTGTGCGCCTTGAGAGGTAGCATGTAGCGAAATTGTCCCTGGTCAGCCTGAAGCGGCTGAGCGAACTCGAGCTCGATTTTTTGCGTGCCGCTGGCAGGCACCGGAAACACGCGTACTTTGAAGAGGTTATAATCCACCCACTCGACGAGTCCCGGATCCTGCATCCGTCGAACGATACCTTCATAAATTTCGCGCGCTTTTTCTTTTTCGAGCACTTCACCTTTTACGGGTTTGCCGTTCATATAGAGCACAAAATCGGTTACGTTGGCGCCCTTTGGGACGGGGAAATAGAAGTCTGCCTCCAACTGGCGCGCGTTCGGATTGTAGAACTCCTGCATGATGCGGGTGCCGGCGAGGTTCTGCTTAATCTGGACAGTGACCTCAGCTCGGCCCAGTTGAATGGGACTGAATTCGGGTAAACGGGGAACCAGGATCCCAAGTGCCGGGCAAAAGCTGTTGATGGCGAGAAGCGCTGCCACGGCCAAAATACGGCAAAGGCCGGCTGAAACTCGGAAAGAGCGACGAATTGTGCACATAGTCGTGATCTCCATTGAAGTGTTGGAGATGTGACCGAGCAAACGGCTAGGCGGTTTGGTGCCAGACGAATTTACATTCGCGCGTTGTTGCGCTGCTGTACCATATTAACTGACGGTTATGAGCTACGTTTGAAGCCTGCTTTCGGGTTACCTGGCGCTCATCCACACCGGGTCGGCAGCGGTGATCGCACTAAGCCGACGAATTTCACCGGTCGCGCCACTCACCGCAAAGAAACGCCAATCCGTTGGAGCGCTTGTCTCTGTGCCAGGGTTCATGCGTTGGCGCAAACGTGAATCCTTACTGTTTGTCCACGCCAGTGATGCGGCGTGCAGCCACTTGCCGACGTGCTCTCCGATCCATGGATGCTTTCCGGGGCGGTGCCGGAATCCGTCGAGCAAATCGTTCTCATTTATGGTGAGCAGGCGTGACTCGATGTTCCCGCGCGTTCTGTCGCCAGGCAGCCCCTGCATCTGAATTACAGCCGGGCCTGCCAGTACGACCTTATCGGCGGTTGGCGGGCTTGTCGTTAACGCTGCATCATTACTACAGTCAGCTCCCATGAGGCTACCCTCCATAAATGAGCAAGATTGGCAGCACAAATTCAGGTGTCGCGGGGAGCAATGTCAGGTCCTTTGCGCTTTATTTGCTTTGATTGCTGGTTTGCGCGCAACTGCGATCAGTCGTTGCGCAGTATGATCGTACGCTCCGCCGTCTAACGTTCCGTAAAGCTGAACACCTCGGAAGCCAGCTTGCTCGAGGCGCATGCGCAACTCCTGTCCGGAATACACGGTATGATGAAATTTAAACGTGCTGGTTTTGCCCTTACGGACGACACTCCACACGTTGCGCACTCGCGACCAATCGTCGAATACCTCGCATTGCTGAGCGATAAAGTGGTTGTCGCTGAGTCGTTCTACCCGGCTGGGAAGCAGGATTCGCGCGAGCACCTCTTTGCCCATCAGGTCCATGATGAGTGATCCGCCGGGGTTCAGCGAGGTGAAAATATTCTGAAGCACTCGATCATCTTCGGACTTCTTATCGAAATATCCGAATGAAGTGTACATGCTGAGCACGAGATCATAGGTTTTCAGTCTCTTGAAGTCGCGCATGTCAGCCTCGACCCACTCGACCTTCACTTTCTCCTGACGTGCGAGGCTTTTAGCTTTTTGCAGAAGAAAGGCGGACCGATCAACACCAGTCACAGTAAAATTGCGTTTCGCTAGTGCGACCGAGAACCGGCCCGGCCCACAGCAAAGGTCCAGAACGGATTTCCCATTGGGGCTTGTAAGTGCGAGCAGCGTTTCCAACTCGTGCTCAGTGCCGGCGAATCGCGCAGGCCCAAACATGAACGGGTACGTTTCACGCCAAAATGCATCCTGGTCGAACCATTCGGAGTTCCTGCTGCGGCTTGTCATTGGAGGCGAAGCTATTTACTGGATCGGCATGTGCAAGCGCTGATCAGAAAGAGCGGAAGTATGTTGGCCCGCCCAGGATTCGGTGCAGCTTTAGCCCGCCCTTTTGCGGGCTCCCTCTAAAAATCACGGCCGGCAATCAGCTTGTTGTATATCTGAAGCTCGTGAGCGACCACCTTCGCCAGGTCGAAATGTTCGAGAACACGCGCACGGCCGCGACGTCCCATGTCCGCTGCCTCTGCCGGATGTTCGACCAGCCATGACAGGCGGTCGGCAAGCGCGCTCGCATCCTTGCTGGGTACCAACCATCCGGTCTCGCCATGCACCACTTCTTCACGACAGCCGCGTATGTCCGTTGCAACAGCGGGCAATTCCATGGCCATGGCTTCGAGCAGTGACACTGGCATACCTTCGCGGTAGGAAGGCAGCGTGAACGCGTCCATCGCATGAAGGTAGGGAGCCGTGTCGTCGACCATGCCAGCGAATACAACATGGTTGGCAATGCCAAGCTCGCGAAGGGTTGCATGCACTTCATGTTTGCTGCCGTCGTAATCGCTAGGCAGCACGTCGCCAACCACAAGCACGCGAACGTGTGGATACCGCCCGACGATCACCTTTGCTGCGGAGAAAAGTTCAAAGAACCCCTTCTCCCGAACCAGGCGGCCGACAATTCCGATGACATAGGCATCGTCTGGTATGCCAAGGCTCTGCCGCACGTCGCTGCGCTGGATTCCAGCAAATCGCTGGGGATCGAAACGCTCAACATCCACGCCGTTATAAATCGTCTCCACACGTCCTTCGCTGGCAATTCCCAGCCGAATGGCTGACTGCTCGTCCTCTTTGCTGACGGTCATGATGAAATCCCCGCAGGCGGAGCCGATTTTTTCCAATGTGATGAGCGCTCTGCGCAGCCAGGGCTTCATCTGGTCGTGAAAGTAGAATCCATGCGCCGTGTAGATTTTGACGGGAACTCCTGCCAGCCGTGCGGCGATGCGCCCAAGTAACGCTGCGATGGGCGTATGTACATGTACCACATGGTATTTCCCGCGCTTGATCAACTTGTATGTCCCTCGCAGGGATCGAGCATGGTGGAGTAGATTCGCATTCCGCGAAATCGGATTCTCGATCATGTTAAAACCTGCGTCCCGGATCTGGTCAAAGTACGGTCCGCGCGCACAGGCGATGTCCACATCGTATCCGTTATTCATGAGTGCGTGTGCCAACGGCAGGAGGAATTGCTTTGCCGTGAAATCGACTGCGCATAACTGCAGGACCCGCAGGCGATGCTCCTGTACCTGGGGCGGTGGCGCAGAGATCGACATATCGGAGTCGTCTCACGGTCGCAGCGTCGGAATGCAAGTACGTTGCAGCAGGTTATGAACACCTCGAAGTCTGCACGCGCGGATTGCAGAATCGGGTTGTAAGCGCACCAAACCGGAATGAGATTCACGCGGGATCGCAAGCCACATGGCCCTTTTCGGTAAGACATTACAGCGCAAGCTGCTCGGAATCCTGCTGCTCGTGGGATTCGCACCGGCTGTAATAGTGCTGGTTTATAATTACTCGGTGTTCGCCCTTGGGTTTGAGGGCGTAATTGGCTCGTTTCTGCAGGACCAGGCTGATGCGGCATCGGCCAAGACAGACGCGGTGCTACAGGCTTATTATCAAAGATTCGCGGGTCTTCGAAGCGGAGTGGCAGAAGGGCATCCGCTCGACCCTGCAATGACCATTGGGCCTGCCAGGTTTCAGCAGCTTTTACTGACGGACCGCAGGGGGCTTATTAACGCGGCTTCGCCGGAGACTTCCGCAATCCGGGTGGAACTATTGCCGGGTCTTCTGCGTGCAACGACCGCTTCGCAGGTCTTGTTTAGCGAACTCTTTTCACCGGAAGGAAAAAGTCGGCTCTGTTTTCAAGCGGCAGTTGAGAATGACCGAATCCTCACAGGCTTTGTGAATCCCGAAGATCTGTTGCAGGCAACAGGCGAAGCAGTTGGGTCATCCTTTCTGCGGCTCTATTCAAATCGAGGCGGCTTTCCAGGCCAGTCCGAGGATCATTCATTGAGCGCAATGGCCGAGGCAAATGGTCGGCAGATACGCGAACAGCTTTCGGGCTGGTTTTCAACGGGCGAGAAGCGCGAACGCGCAGGTTCGCTTGTGGGCTTTGCGGAAAGTAAACTGCTGAGAATCAGGCGCAACCAGGGAACGACAAGTGTCGAGTGGATCACGCTGACTCGAATGGATGTGCGGGAGGTGAGCTCACTTCTGTCGTACATGATGTGGCGCAACATTTTTTTCGGGATGTTACTGGCGCCTGTCCTCGTCGGGCTGAGTTACCTGCTCGCGCGTCGGTTCCTTGCCCCGGTCCGCGCAATGCATTCGCAAGCCAGGCGAATAGGCCAGGGTGACCTGGATGCGACTGCCGAGGTACAGACCGGCGACGAGCTCGAGCAGCTTGCAGAAGCATTTAATGCGATGGCAAGTAACCTCCGTTCTTCGCGGGATTCACTGGAGCGCTACCTGCAATCCGTGGAGAAAAAAGCGCGCCAGATCTCGCTTGCGAACAGCATCAGTCGCAATCTGATCGGACCGTTTGATCTACAGCAGTTGTGCGAGGTAACGCACAGCGAGTTAAAGAACCTGCTCGCGTATGACGGGCTCACGGTTGTGATATTCGCAGAAAGCGACTCAAAGCCGTCGCGGTTCTGGTTCATCTCCGATGTATTCGCAGGCTCCCCTGACAGCGAAGTACAATCGGTGTGCGAAAGCGCATTCGGCAGTGAGACGACTGCACCGTTTCCATGTGCGATGCGACTCGATGCTCCCCCCGTGAAAGCCCTTGCCGACCTGAAATTCGAACATTGTTGCATGGTGCCCTTGCGTGCCGAAGCAGGCCTGGCAGGCGTGCTGGCTCTGGGTCGCACGGTCGGCCCGGATTTTTCCGGAGAAGAGTCGATCGCATTGGAGCAGATCTCCGGCGTGGTCGCGGTAGGCATTGAGCACATTGGCCTCTACGAGCGTACGCGCAGTTTTGCGCTCGAGCTTGAGCAGAAAGTTGAAGAACGAGCAGCCGAGCTACAGCGTGCCCAGGAGCAGCTTTTCCGCATCGAGCGCTTTGCCGCGACTGGCAGGCTTGCAGCGAACATCGCGCACGAGATCAATAACCCGCTTGGGGTAATTAAAAACTATCTGCACCTGTTTCGCCAGAAGCAGCGCGACCTTGATCCATCATCCGCTGAAGCTCTCACTATCGTACAGGAAGAGTTGGATCGTATCGCGCGCATTGTCCAGAATCTCCTGGAATTCTACCGTCCAGCCACAGCAAGGCCGGAGCTGCTCGGTATGAACGAAGAGATCCGACAAATCATGCCGCTGATCCAAAGCGGTTTCGGCCGCCGGCAGATTAAACTCGAGATGCAACTCGCCGATAGCCTCCCTACGATTGAGATGCCTCGTGATCATCTGCGGCAGGTGCTGTTCAACCTTCTTAAGAATGCAGAAGAAGCGGTCGAGGACGGTGGCACCATCACATTACGGACTAGTTTGGTGTCCGGTGAAGGCACGCCCTGCGTGCAGCTTGAGGTCTGCGATAATGGCTGCGGCATTCCGCAGGAAGACCAGGCGCAGGTGTTCGAACCGTTCTTTACCCGAAAACGCGACGGACAGGCGCATGGCACTGGCCTTGGCCTGGCGGTAACGTACAGTATCATCCAGAGCCTTAACGGGTCGATCGAACTGGATAGCAGGCCCGGACAGGGAACCAGCTTTAAGGTGCTGCTGCCTGTCAGTGGCGCTCAGTCTCGTTAGTCGGCCACCAGCAGGGGCCGGCATCATGCATCTTGCGGCATAATGCATGCTTCATAAAGAAAAGGATGGAAAACCCAATCTGTACCATACTTGGCTCTGAGGCATCGCTTTAGTTATGGCCCACATCTGCATTATAGAAGATGACCCGGCGTTTTCCGCCGCATTGCACCGTATCATGTCCCAGGAACATGAGGTGCACTGCTTTCCAACTGTGCCCGAGGACGCTGAACAGATTATCTCCATAAAGCCTGACCTGATATTCCTCGATTGCATGCTGCCTGGTGAGACGGGCCCGCACTTCCTGCAGCGATTACGCAGCGACGAGCGCACCCGGCAGGTCGCTGTCATCCTGATGTCTGCCTACCACGAAATGGTCGACGAGGCGAAGTCCCAGACAGACGAATACCAGGAGTTCCTCAAAAAACCGTGTACAATTCGCCAGGTAATGGCACTGGTGCAACGCTACCTGGACCGTGGAATCGCCGCGAGCTGACGTAAATTTGGCGTAGAATTAGGCACTGAAATGCATTCCACCGTTCTCAGCTGTGCCGAATAAAGATAATTGCACGGCCCCAATTTTCACTTTATTCGCGCATTGAATAGTAATCATACCTGCCGAGCCAATCGACCTCGATAATAACATGTAATGTGCTGCTCGTAGGCACTTCGAATTCATAGACATAAGGCAGCTTCAACCCGTGTCGCACACTTACGAGGTGGTAATCTGCTGCTCCTCGTCCATACGTGTATTCACGCTGGTTAATCAGACGTTCAGCAAATGTGTGGCCGCGAAGGACGACTAATCCAACCAAATGAAGTAACATAAGCGTAACCGGCACGGCAATGGTGCCAAACCACAACAACCGTTTCATGGAGAACCTCCCGGACAATCGGCTTTCCCCATTGATCGCAAACGTTTGGAAGCACGTATCTCCAAGTCGTACGGCTTGCCCGGTGTACTTCGGCCGAACCAAGTTAACAGCTCACCTATAAAACTTCGATGTCCACCTGATTTTAGTGGAAATCGACTGCGGCTGCGGCAACAGGTGGAGCAATGATTTGCCTGTTTCCATCTTTCGGTAGCCGCAAAGCGCTGTTATTCCTGATGCTCGCCGGGTGCACCCTTTTACCTGGCTGTATACGCAAAATGGCTACGATCACGAGTGATCCACCGTGCTGCAAAGTCTGGATTAATAGCGTATATCGCGGTGAAACTCCCGTCGAGATACCATACAACTGGAACTGGTATTACGACATAAAGCTGGAGAAGGAAGGGTTCGAGCCAAAGTGCACCCGCGAACGCTTCTATGCGCCGCCCCAGCACTGGGTACCATTAGACCTGGCCGCCGAAGTCGCTCCAGTGCGCAGCAACGAGTCCCAATGGCGGCACTACTGTCTCACGCCGAAACAGAAACCCTGAGAGTGCGATAAGGTAACTCCCAGGCGGGGTTCGCCGCGTTCCATTATTCGCTGTCAAAGTGTAGCGCGATATCAAGTGAAGGCGCAGAGTGCGTGATTGCGCCGACCGAAATCCTATCAATGGGAAGCCGCGAATAGTTCCGGATATTCTTAAGCGTAATGCCTCCGCTGACTTCTATCTGCGGCATCGGCCGCCGCAACTGCCGCGCCCGAGTTTCGATTTTAGCGACCACTTCCCTGATCTTCCGCGGCGGCATATTATCCAACATCACAATATCCGCGCGGTTAGACAGGGCGTCGAGCGCTTCTGCAAGATCCCGGGCTTCGATGCACAAGTGCCTGCGGGACCGAGGGTCAAAAAATCCATTCTCGTGCAACCGCGCGACGGCTGAGGCAACGCCGCCGGCTGCGTCGATGTGATTGTTCTTCAGCATCGCCATGTCGTAAAGACCAAAGCGGTGGTTTTGCCCACCTCCATGAACGACTGCCTGTTTCTCGAATTCCCGCAGCAATGGCGTGGTTTTGCGCGTGTCGTAAATGCCGATGTTCCCTGCGGGGCCAAGTGCCTGTACAAACTGGTTGGTTAGTGTGGCTATACCGCTCATGCGCTGGAGAAAGTTCAGCGATACCCGCTCACCTTGCAGCAGTATTGCAAAAGGGCCGGATACCTCGCCCAGAACCATGCCTTTTGTAAAGGCCTCCCCATCCCTGATTCTCCAACGGACCTTCGCGGCAGGGGAGAGCTGACTGAATACCTCGTTTACGATCGCGTTGCCGCTTAAAATTCCATTCTGCTTTGCCAGGAAGTGCGCTTTTCCTGCTTCGGAGTCCGAAAAGATGGCGGCACTGACATCGCCTGGTCCGATGTCCTCCGCCAGCGCGGCACACACTATTTGAGTTGTCAAATACCTGACCCTGGCAGGTGCCAAAACCCCGGCCGTCGTCGATCGTTTTTTACGCTTCAGCGGCATTCCTTGACATCCGTGGTTCAATTCGATGCAGTGCTGCTTCAAGTTAAAGTAAAATCATACCGGCATGCGAGATTCCGGCTCTGCTTTACAGAGCTCGCAAAGAAGGAGTACGATATGAGCCCGTCGAACCAGTTCCGTGTCGTGGCCATTGACGACGATAAGGATATCCTTGATCTCGTTCATTTGACCTTAGGTACGGACTATGAAGTTTTTACTTTAAGTGATCCGGCGCTCGCACTCGAGGCCCTGGAGTACATTGAGCCCGACGTCGTGCTTGTCGATGTCATGATGCCAAAGGTGACGGGTTACCATATCGTTGAAAAAATTAGAAAAGATCCCAGGCATCAACAGGTCCAGGTGGTCTTTTTGTCGGCTAAGGACTCGATACTCGACGTAAAGTACGGCTATAAGCTTGGCGCTAACTTTTACCTGACAAAACCTTTTCAGCCCGAGCGGGTTCGCCGTACACTGGAGATGTTGCTGACGCAGGGCGGAATCAGCAAACCACGTGCTAAGCTGCTTTCGCATCGTGACATCGAACTGCGCCTGCAGACTCGCATGACCGTACCGGCGGCCGCTCGTGGCGAGGCAAACTTGGAATCTGCAGAACCCCGGCCGTCGAGCATTCACCGAATTCCCAAATCAGGCGACGATGAGCCCGAGCAGTCCAAGGAAAAGAAATGGGTGGGCTGATTACTGCTTCCCGGAGTACTTAGGCGGGACCAGTGGACGGCGGGGCCGAGAACGTCAGGGGGCACGGTGAGTACTTGTTGTGTTAGGTGGCTGGGTGGGGGGGTGGAGTTGGGCGTTGGTCTGTTGTCATTTCGCGGGCTGAATTGGAAACAGTTGCGCCGGCCAAGGCTAAAGCCGTACTCCGAACGGGCCTGGTACCATTTAAACACTGCGTGTGAAGATGTATGATGGGTGCGGGACATTTATTAAAGGGGCGGTGCAGGTGAAAGCGATTGAAAGTGTGCTGCTGGATTTTGATGGGACTTTGCTCGACAGTAACGGAGCACATGCGGTCGCGTGGAAGGAATACCTGAAAGCCGCAACCGGTCTGGACCTTCCGGTTGGCCGTGTGGCACTTATGATTGGAATGGGTGGCGATAAGATTATCCGGCAACTTTTTGGCGACCGGCATTCTGATTCGCAGATAAAGAACATGACGGAAAAACGGGACGAGCATTACCTCAAGACTCAGATGACCCGCATGAAACCAGTCGCAGGGGCTGTGGAATTTACAGGTGAATTGGCAAGGCGTGGCTTCCAGGTGGCCATTGCAAGCTCAGCTCGGCACGAACTGCTGGACCCTGCTCTAAAACTGGTTCCGATCCAACCCTACGTAGTTGGCTTTTCCACGCCTGATGAAGCACCGCAGTCGAAGCCATCGCCGGACATTTTTCTTGCGGCGATGAAAAAGTTTTCATTCGACCCAAACCGCACTGCCGTCATTGGGGATTCGCCCTACGACATGCAGGCTGGGCGCGACGCTGGTTGCAAGGCCCTGGTCGCCGTACTTTCTGGCCACTTCTCATCAGCAGACCTGAGTATTGCTGATGTAGTTTACAAAGATGTAGATGAGCTCCGTCGGCTCCTGGGTTCCAGTATCCTGATGCGCTGAGCCCGGAACTTACTCGGCAACCTGAGGTGTTGCAACGGACACCGGCCGCAACTGTTTCACCACCTGTACAATACCGTTTCGCTGGGCGGTAGTAATATCCCCCTCGCGACTGGCATAGATCACCAGCGTGCTACCCGTGGCAGGCTCCGGAATCAGCACGAGGATTAGATCTTCCCCGGCTTTTTTCAATTCGGCCATGCTGAAATTGGCGAGTTTTCGGACGCCTGCGCGCTTCCATCCTTCTTTTGTAAGGGAGGCCAGGATCGGCTCCAGGTTCACGGTCTTTCGGTCCCGCGCGATGCGCACGTATAGATTGTCGTTCTCGCTCAAATTTACGATGCCTTCCTCCTCATCAGCGGCGCCATTCCAGTTCTCCGGCAAATCGATGGAGAGGCCGAGCTTTTGGCTGACAACTGTCGCATTCTGAGGCGCGGCGGCCGGCGCGGAGACCACTTCGGGAGTTAGAGTGGGCAATGGAGTTGTGACGGGTTGCGTCAGTACAGGTGTGACATTGGGCGCTACCGCCGCTGCGGGGGTGGTGACTCGGGTCGGTTCCGTCACAGGAGAAACAGCGGGTGTTGCCGGAGCAGGCGTGGCAGTTGGCCTGGGAAGTGCCCGTGATTTTGCAGTCGGGCTGGCCTGCGCAACCACGATCGGAGTAGCCGCAGCTTTAGGTGAAGCAGTCGCCACTGCTCGAGGTGTCAGTGCAGGCGTCGGGGTTGCAGGAAGCGCGACGTGAGAGGTCTTCACGTTCTTCACCAGAAGAGACTCCAGCAGCTCTGCGGGTAACTTCGCGAGGCGCGCATCCTGGGTCTCCAGAACCGCGAGCACAGGAACTTCACCTTTGGGCTGGTGTAGCACGGCCATGCGCGCGAGGCCCGAACCCTTTGCCACATATGCCGTGAGATCGGTATTTGCAAACCGCCCCACGGCCGGTAGTTTCGCCGCGGACAGCCCGTCCTGGCTGAGGAGTTTCATAACCTTATGTTCCGTCACAGTCAACCCGCGGGCATAATCCACGGCAATATCTTTGTCTGGCGACTCAATTGAATACAGCGCATCCTGCTGCCGCAAGGCCCACCCGTCCGGCAATGCGATCGTGTAAAGCCCTACCTGATTTTGCTTCGGCGTTGCGGCGCGCAGTGCCGGGAGGTAATCGGCGATTATTGGTGCAGCGCCAGCCTGCGCCGGCAATTTGCTTTTTGGACGAGTCACCCACCAGGCGGCAGTTCCCGCGATCAGAACCATAACAGCCACAATCGGCCACAGCCCCAGGTTCCTGGGCTCGTCCTGGTTATGCAGACGATTATCGCGAGGAGGAGCGGACTTCGCCGCCGAGGCGAACAGATCCTCTTGTTGGCCGGGAGTTGCTGTTCCCAGGACTGGTTGATCGCCGATGGTCTCGGGCGACGCAGCCTGATGTGCCGCCGGATAATAGGCTCGCAGATTAGGATAAATAACGCCTGCTGTCTTCGCGCGGAAGCGCGACTGCGGCCCTCCATCACCCAGCATGATAACATCGCCGTCATTCAGCTCGGTGGATCCTTCAACCAATTCGCCATTCACATAAGTGCCGTTGCGGCTCGTGTCCGTGATAATGAAGGCGCCATCTTCAAAAACAATGCTGCAATGGTTGCCGGAAATTATCATGTCTCCCCGGGGGTCGAGCGGAATCTCCAGCTCTGTTCGCCTGCCAATGCGTGTTACTCCACTGCCCGAAACCGTAAACGTTTTGCCTGAGTCGGAGCCGGAAAAGAACTGCACCTGCGCGTCCTCAGCCGTCAGCGTCGGGACAGGTTGATATCCAGGCAGCGGAGGCCCAATGCGAAAAATCAGCTCTGGCCCGGAACGGCCGAAACGCACATAGTCCTCCGGAAGCAGAGCCTGACGTTCCTTAAGCTTCTGGCCATTAACAAAAGTGCCGCTCCGGGTCCCGAGATCGTACAGCATCCATTTGTCGGCTTCTTCCAGGATAAGTTCAGCGTGCTGGGAAGCCACGTCCTCATACGCTGGCTCCACCTGGAAATCACAGTTGGATGCTTTGCCAATCGTCACCCGTGCCGAGTTAAAGCCTTCGGCCTGGCCGGCGCGCGGACCGCTGAAAAACACGAAATGGCATTGAGGGGTTGGTTCCACGATCAGTCTATCAGTTCTCCGGGCGTTTCGCGATTGGTAGTAAGTCCAAATTTGCGAATGTATGGCACGTTCTAACGCCGCATCACAGGATAGAGCAGGGAGGCGAATCAACTAATTTAGCTTCCTCAAAGACTGGGAACAGATGCAGGAGGAAACCGGCGCGACTTATCTGCGGGATTCCTCCAAAGCACGGACGTTCACCGGCGTTCTGCTTTTTGGCTTGGAACCTGTAAGACGCGCACTCAGCATGCCGTACGATGGACAATGAAAGCCGCAGAATTCGCGTCGGAATTGACGTCGGTGGAACATTCACCCACGCCGTAGCGATCGACGCCTCCACATTTGAGATCGCGGCAGAGACCAAGGTACCCACAACGCATCGCGATCCCCGGGGTGTTGCAGCCGGAATTGTGGAATCGCTGTTCAAGCTGCTGGCGGAAGGGCATATTGATCCTGATGAGATCATCCTGATCGCGCATTCGACCACCCAGGCGACGAATGCACTGCTGGAGGGAGACGTCGCGCCGGTCGGAATTCTTGGAATGGCTGCTGGCATGGGCCGTCGTCGTGCACGATCCCAGACGCGGATTGGTGACATCGAGCTGGCGCCCGGCCGGTTCCTGCAAACGCACCACGTGTTTCTCGACGTGACACGCGGTGCGACGCTGGAGGATGTAGAACAACCCGTGCAGGACCTGCTGGCAATGGGTGCGCGAGTGATTGTTGCAACATGCTCCTTCAGCGTGGAAGATCCTCAATACGAAGACCTGGTCGCCAGTTATTGCCGCCAGAACGACATTCTTGTTACGACTGGCTACGAAATCAGCCAGCTATATGGCCTGCGGGCTCGCACACGAACCGCGGTAATCAACGCAAGCATGCTGCCGAAGATGCTCGAGACGGCGAATATGACGGAAAGCAGTGTGCGTGAAGCCGGCATAACCGCACCGCTTATGATCATGCGTAGCGATGGCGGCATCATGGACATTGAGCAGATGCGCCGCCGGCCGATCCTGACGATGCTGAGCGGCCCAGCGGCCGGTGTGGCGGCAGCACTGATGTACGCGCGCATCACCGACGGTATTTTCCTGGAGGTGGGTGGCACGTCCACCGACATCAGTGCAATCCGAAATGGCAGGAGCCTCGTCAAAAGCGCGACGGTTGGCGGACATCGATTATACGTTCGGACGCTGGATGTACGGACCCTGGGCGTCGCGGGCGGCAGCGTGCCGCGCGTCGATCATTCTCACATCGTCGACGTCGGCCCCCGAAGTGCGCACATTGCAGATGTCCACTACTCGGTGTTCGAAGATGGTTTGAAGCCGGAGGAGATCAGCACCGAGGTGTTTCAGCCGCGCAATGCAGATCCATTGGACTACGTACGGCAATCCGCCCCTGGACACGAGCCATTTTCGGTCACCCCGACGTGCGCGTCCAACGTGTTGGGACTTGTTGCATCGGGCGATACTGCGGAAGGCTCCCGCGACAGCGCTGCCGCGGCATTTGCCGCGCTCGCTCGATATCTTGGCCGCGACGACGGACCTGCAGTCGCAGAGGAAATGATGGAGCGCGCGACGCGTAGCGTGATGAAAACCGTCCAGGAGATGATCGAAGACTATGAGCTGGACCCGCAGCTTCTAACGCTGAGCGGCGGCGGAGGGGGTGCTTCAGCGATCGTCCCATACACCGCAAATCGAATGGGGCTACCTTTTGAGATCGCCAGGAACGCCGCAGTTATCTCCGCTATCGGCGCCGCGTTGGCGCTGGTGCGTGATTCCATTGAAAAAACGGTCATGAATCCGACGGACGCGGACGTGCTCAAAATTCGAAAGGAAGCCGAAGAGGCTGTGGTTCGAATGGGAGCGAATCCTCAATCCGTCGAAGTTCAAATTGAGATCGACCCGCAGAAAAATATCCTTCGCGCCAGTGCCACCGGCACTACCGAGCTGCGAACTCGCGAGTTGGGCAAAGAAGCCTTGAGCGAGTCGGAGCAAAAGCTGCGCGTCGAACAAAGTGTGCGCGGCAGCATTGACGCAATTCAGCCGGTAATGCAGAACGGTGGCCTGACCATCTACCAGGTAAATACCAGTAGCCGTCATTTAGCAGGCCTTTTCACCCGCCGGTTACAGCAATACCGTGTGATCGATGCCGAGGGTATCGTTCGGTTGCAGTTGCGAAACGGCGATTGCCTCGCCGGCACAAAACGCCAGGTCAGCGGGGGGCTGAAGGAGTTCTTTGAAAAGCATACGATCTACGGTGACGCAGGCCGGGAACTGCCCGACCTGTTTATCGTCTACCGTGGCAGGGTGCTCGACATGTCTGGCCTGGTCAACATGGACCAGATCCTCTCACTGCTTCAGATCGAGCTGAACAATGTTGGGGACGAGGAAGCGATTGCCGCCCTCATCAGACGGTGATCAGGGTAATGGGCCCGACACCGCTACGTTGTCAGCCTCATTATTTTCGGCCACAACGTTCGTTGAATCCACAACGCCCAGCAGATAGAGTCCTGATGCGGACTGGCCCGTTGGCAGTTTTCCCTTAAGCTTCAGCGTCTTGGTTGCGCCAACCTTGAGTGGCTTCAGTTTCAGTGTCTTGCCAATGGTCGTATCCGTGGAGTCAAAGGTGCCGTCGGTCGATAGATAGAAATTCACGGCGGCCGTTGCCGTAACGGGGACATTCCCGGAATTGCCCACCGCGAGAGTGCCCTTAACAGAGTATTTCAGGGTGGGACCTGCGCCCTTTAGCTTCGGTGTAACTGTTCCCCACGTATCGATCAGGTTTACAAACGGGGGCACGAATTCGTCGGCGCCAATATCCCAGCGGGAACCGTCCCCGCCGGCAATTGCTGTTCCGACCGTACCGCGGATATCGCCTTCAAAATCTATCAGCACCAGTGCGAGCGATGTACCTGCATCAATGCACGGCGAGCCGGCCTGCAGGTGCATATCGCCATTAACAGCGTCGACAACCTGCGGCGGTAACAGGATATTGCCGGTGCCCCCGCCCGACCAGTTCTGCACACAGCAGAAGTTCGGTGGGTTTGGACCAGTGATCTGAGGATTAATTGGCGAGTTATCCCAGATGATGCAGTTAACAGGCGAAGAGCAGTTCAGCATGCCACCCGATGAAACGATTGCCAGATTTCCGAAGATCGTATTGTTGAAAATGTTACCGGTACAATTGCTTAGCCCGCCGCCCAGCCGCGCCCCGTTCGAGAACACCACGTTGTTTATGATGTCGTTGGTGCAGTTATCGAGCCCGCCGCCTCTGCCGTTGCCCGCGTTTTCAGCTATGTAATTGCCGGTGATTCGCCCCGAGCAGTTGCATAAGCCTGCTCCGAAGCTGCCGGGTGAAGCCGTGCTGCCGGTCACGGTGACCTGGTTGCTGGTGATCGTGTTCCCGGCGATGTCCATACTCACATTGTAAACGCCGCCGCCATGAACTGCAGCCGTGTTCAAAGTGATTGTATTAAAGATGAGGCTGCCCGTTGTCAGATTTGCCACACCACCACCGTCCGTCCCGGCAGTGTTGGAAGAGATGAGGTTGCTCTGGATGGTTCCGATGGAGTTGTAGATTCCGCCACCGGCACTTGTTGCCTCATTCAGTCCGATTGTATTTGCCAGCAGAATTCCCTCAGAAGCCGCGACACCGCCGCCATTGGCTGCCTCATTACTGAGGATCTGGCAACCCTGCATCAGCCCCGAAAACCCGTAGATCCCGCCTCCACTGCCAGTCGCCTTGTTGTTCCTGATGATACAATTTTTTATAGTGGCGATCGTGAAGTTACCTTTTATGCCGCCGCCGTTTGAGTTTAAGCCATTTTGAATGGTGATTCCGCTAAGCTGCGCGGTGGAAGGCTCAGTGCCAGCGAATGTCACAACGGGTCCGCCCGCGCCACCGTCAATAATCGCTCCCTGATCCGTATAGGCTTTCACGGTGATATCTTTGCCGTTAAAGCTGATCCGTTCATTGAAAGTTGTCGGTTGAAGAAGAACGCGGTCGCCACTGAAGCTCGCGTTGATAGCTGCTTGTATTGTAGGGTAGGCAAACGGAACGATTCGATCCGTTGCGAATGCAGCCGCACTAACGGCCAGAAAGCTGAACGAGAGCAGGTACTTAGAGCAGTTCATGCATTATCCTATCTGGTTTTAGCACGATACATAATCGTGCGGAGTTCACGCTTTTTCCCCTGATTGTGGAAGTATAGGACAAAAAACGCGCCTAGTTACGGGATTCCTTCAAGCGATCGATAGCCGTGTCTATTTGCGCTTCAAGTCCGTACTTCTGAATGCGATATCCGAGCGTCCGACGCGTAATACCCAGGTGTGCCGCCGCGCGTGTATGGTTGTAGCGCGTTTTTTCGAGAGCACTGAGGATGCAGCGCTTCTCAATTTCTTCCAGGTGCATGTGCTCGCCGGTGGCGCCACTGCCTGCAGGTGCGGAGCCGATGCCACGCGCCCATTCGAAATTCTGGATCTGGAAAGGCAAATCAGTGACGTGGATGGTGGCGCCATCGCTGAGCACCACGGCGTGCTCAATAGCATTCTCCAGTTCTCGTATATTGCCCGGGTAATCGTACCGCATGAGCAGAGCCTGTGCATCCGGTGAAAGTGTCTTGGGTGAACCCGCCGCCGTGAATCGCCGGAGGAAATGCTGGATCAGTGGCTGCAGATCACCGGGGCGCTCGCGCAGCGGCGGAAGGGTGATTGGGATGACGTTCAGTCGATAATAAAGATCCTGCCGGAACTCTCCGCGCGCCACGGCATCCTCAAGATTTCGATTGGTAGCCGCAATGACACGCACGTCTACTTTGTGCTGCACGCTTTCTCCAACCCTCTGCACTTCGCCCTCCTGGAGCACACGCAGCAGTTTAACCTGCAGATGAAGCGGCAGTTCTCCAATTTCATCCAGGAAAATACTGCCTCCATTCGCAGACTCGAACATACCTTTTCGGTTCTCGTTTGCGCCGGTAAAGCTGCCCTTCAGGTGACCAAACAACTCGCTCTCCATCAGGGATTCCGGGATCGCGCCGCAGTTGATAATGACAAGCGGAGCCGCCTTGCGCGCGCTGAGAGAATGAATCGCACGGGCCAGAACTTCTTTTCCCGTTCCACTCTCTCCGCGTAACAAAACGCTCGCATTGCTCGCCGCCACTTTGCGTGTCCGGGTCAAAACATCCTGCATCTGCGTGCTGCCGGCAACGATACCTTTCAACGCTTCAGGTGTGGCGCCGGTGTTCTGCACCGCAGGAGTGCTGCCGGTTGGCGTCGCTGTAAGGCTGCCTGCGTATTCCTTCAACTCGTGATGCGAGGGTGTTTCCTCTTCGCGATCTGTTCTGCTCTGTTCGATTCTTTTTATGAGCGCCTTCAGCTCCTCGATTGCGAACGGCTTGATGAGGTAGTCGATGGCGCCCTTCTTCATCGATTCGACGGCCGTCTGCGGTGTCGCGAACGCAGTCATCATGACAAAGTCCATTGCCGGGTTCACTCGCTTCGCGCGCTCGAGCACATCGATGCCACTCATTTCCGGCATGCGCAGATCGCACAGCACGATATCAAAACCGCGATCGTTCAGCTTTTCCAGTGCCGTTGCAGGACTGTCTGTCCAGTCGACATCATAGCCGTCGCGCGCAAGCATGCGCGCGAGTACTCCGCTCATTTTCGGCTCATCGTCGACGATCAGGAGACTAGTCATGGCGTGAAGGCTACAACGGGATATAATTGCACTTCAAGAGGGAACCTGAATTTCAGGTTGGAGCCGATGCGGCTGCCCTGGGGCACTACTTTACCGACGCTCGAGCAGAAAGGTAGTGAACACCGGCTGTCGCCTGGACGTATGTGCCCCAATGCAAAACGTTTATCGGAGTGGCGTGAAACTGCTGCGCGTAGCGTCCCTGTTTGTTTGCGCGAACTTGTGCGTGCTTTCCTCTGCCGCCATTCGTGTCGATAAGGATGTGGTGTTTGCCACGGTATCCGGCGAGGAGTTGAAGCTCGACCTTTACTGGCCGGAAAACGACACTACTTCGCATGCAGTGGTGTTGATGTTTCATGGTGGCGGATGGGCCGCCGGAGACAAGTCGCATCACACGGTTGTGGGCCCGCTGGTGGCGGAAGCTGGATACCTGGCCATCAGCGCAAACTATCGCCTCTCGCCAAAACACAAATATCCGGCGGGCGTACAGGACTGCCAGGCTGCATTGAAATGGGTGCGCGCAAACGCCGCAGAATATCGGGGTGACGCACGGCGACTTGCATTGATGGGGGAGTCCGCGGGCGGGCATCTCAGCTCGTTGCTGGGCCTGTGGGACTGGACAACCAGTGGTCCATCACAGGGCGCAAGCGATGACATGAAGGTTCGTGCCGTGGTGAACATCTACGGCCCATGCGACCTGTCTGCTTTCAACGGCACACAATTTTGCGAGGACCTCGCGACAAACTTTCTCGGGGGTACTACCGAAACTATTCCCTCACTTTATCGCGAAGCTTCACCCATTCACCTCCTTGATCAAGCGGGTGTGGTCGACAAGCCGGGTCCTGCATTCCTGCACGTGCATGGGACAGCGGATGCACTCGTGCCGGTGGACCAGAGTCGCCGGTTTCATGCCAGGCTGAAGGAGCTGGGGTTCGACTCAACACTCGTTATACTCGAAGGTGCGAACCACGGCTGGAAGCCGGATAGTGAGGAAGGCAAACGCGCGGGGAAAGCTGCGGTGGAGATTTTGGACAGGAAGCTAAAGGCACCGTAATAATTTACAGGAGGAACACAGAGGTGCGTGTTTGTTGGTTTTCTGGAGTTTGCTGCTACCCGTGAGTTCTATTCCACAGTCACGCTCTTAGCCAGGTTTCTTGGTTGATCCACATCTTTGCCGTTCATCACAGCAATGTGGTAGGCAAGCAACTGGAGCGGGATGACGCTGATGATCGGCTCCAGTATCTCCGGCACCTCCGGCAATTCGATCGAGCAATGCGCCCGGCCTGCCGTTTCTTCGTCATCACGTGTACACAAGGCAATCACTTTACCGTTTCGCGCGCGGATCTCCTGGATGTTGCTCACAATTTTCTCGTGCGTGTGATCCCTCGGCGCAATTACCACGATGGGCATGGCCTCGTCGATCAGCGCAATCGGGCCGTGTTTCATTTCCGCGGCGGGATAACCCTCCGCATGTATGTAGGAAATTTCCTTCAGTTTTAAAGCGCCTTCGAGCGCGACGGGGAAATTAAATCCTCTTCCCAGGTAGAGGAAGTTTTTTGCATTCCTGAACTCGGCTGCGATTCGACGCACCTGCGGCTCGCACTCCAGCGTTTCCCTGATTAGCCTGGGGGCGTCCTGCATCGCCGCGAGCACTTCGATTCCCCGGGCAAGGCTCAGCCGACGCTGCCGCCCGAGTAGTGTCGCAATCAATGTTAACACCGCAATCTGTGCAGTGAACGCCTTGGTGCTCGCAACGCCGATCTCGGGGCCGGCCTTTGTGAATACTCCCGCATCAGTTTCCCGAGCAATCGAACTGCCCGGAACGTTGCAGATACCAATCACCGTCGCGCCTTTGGTCCTGGCCTCCCGCAAAGCAGCCAGGGTGTCGGCCGTCTCTCCGCTCTGGCTGATGACGATCAGCAGCGTTCGCTCATCAATGAGTGGATTGCGGTAACGTAGTTCACTCGCGTAATCCACCTCGGTCGGAATTTCGGCAAGTTCCTCGATCAGGTATTCGCCCACCAGGCCGGCGTGCCACGAAGTGCCGCATGCGGTGATCACTACCCGGTCCGTGCGGCGAAGCTGCTTTTCGACATCGCGAAGGCCGCCCAGGCGCGGAATGCCTTCTTTAAGGTCAATGCGCCCCGCCAGCGTGTTTTCAATCGACGTCGGCTGCTCGTGAATTTCCTTTAGCATGAAATGCGGAAAGTCGCCTTTTTCCGCGGCCAGGACTTCAATGGCCAGCTCCTGCACGTCCGGCTCGACTTCGACACGCGACGCGTCCAGGACTTTTACACCATCCTGGGTAAGTACAGCCAGCTCGCCATCTTTGAGAAATATCACACCGCCCTCGGGGTTGATGAGCGCCTGTGCATCACTGGCCAACAGGCTTGCGCCATCGGCCGAACGTGCTATGACCAGGGGCGAGCCGCGCCGAGCTGCCACAATTTTGCCTGGCTCACGCGCAGAGATCACGGCAATCCCATAAGCCCCGCTTAATTCACGCAGCGCCTCGGCGACCGCATCCTCGAGTGGGCCCCCGTCCGCATAAAAGCGCTCGATCAGATGCGCGATGACCTCGGTGTCGGTTTCCGAGGTGAATCGGTGTCCCTCACCTTCGAGGACCCGGCGCAGTGCCGTGTAGTTCTCGATGATGCCGTTGTGCACCAGGGCTAAATCGCCGCTGCAATCACGGTGCGGATGCGCGTTATCCTCTGTCGCGCCTCCATGGGTTGCCCATCGAGTATGGCCGATGCCACAGCAACCGTTCAATCCCGCCGCCTGTACGGCTTCCGCCAGCACGTTTACTTTGCCTGGGCGGCGCAACACATTCAGCCGATGGTCGGTCTCAATCGCAAGCCCGGCAGAGTCGTAGCCACGGTATTCAAGCCGGCGCAGCCCTGCCAGCAAAGTGTCAGCGCAATCTACCAATCCGGTAAACCCAACAATTCCACACATGAAGAACACGCACCTCGATCACAGGAATCCCGCGCCATAAGGGAGCAATTTTCGGGCTAGTGTGCCGAATCAATAGTTCCTTACCAGACCAAAAGGCAAACTTACCCTCGATTCGGCACACAGAACTGATTACGACTAACGGTAAACCACCCCAGGTTATTGGCCGTTAACTAAAAGGGGGTGGTGTGGTCTCTCAGCTGGGGCTTTGTGTACTCTCAGCTAGGGCTTTTTGATCCACATTGGACTGGTCCACGCCATCTCGTCGTCAGTCTGGATCACCCGAATATAGTACCATTGCTCACCACTTAGCGATGCCCACTGCGGATCTGTCCAGTCCAGCCGGAACTCCTTCACATTGAGTGGCTGCTCAGTGCTGCCTGCAGCGTGCAGTATCTCGGAACGGCCAATCACCTCAACCGATCGGATCGGCGCAGAACCACGAACATAGATGCTGATAGGTGGGGCAGAGGCCGAAGACCATTCCTCGCCCATCCAGTGGTTGCCGCTGCGCACGTCTGCCACCAGGCCATAGGTAGTACTGCCGTAGCAGCGACGATCCCAAATGGATTGCCAGACCGACTCACGCGTGTTTGTAGTCGCGTACGTACAGGCGTATGCGCAGCCGTAGCCATGATCGCTGCTGCAGATGATTCCCATTTTGTAACCCTTCTCGAGGCCTTTCCAGTAAAATCCGGACTTGTTCTTCGCGTTGCCGTGCTGCCGCGGGCAGCCGTCATACTCATAACTTCCCCGGCACGACTGGAAGATCTCACACACGCGCTGGTAGCGGTCGTCGTGCGCGTTCCAGTTGGTTCCCATTCCGGGATCGGCAGTGGTATGCGGCGCGGTAATCGCCTTGTATCCGCCAGCGGCAAGCAGGTCCCATCCGCCGCGCATGGTACTCGCCGCTCCAATCTTGCCGTTGATCTTCAGGTTATTCCGTGTGGCAAAAATCGCGTTATGATGCCCGTGCGGGAATACCATGGACCATTCATAATTATAAAGAACGCTAAGCGCTCCCGGAATGTTGTACAGATCCGCGGTCTTCTGCTGTTTCCACCAGTAAAAATCGGTGGTGTGCTCGGCATGGTCCGACAGTGCCAGGAAGTCGTACAAATTGATATCAATGCCGTAGCGGTATAAATCGTCCGGAGATGGTTCTGTCCCTACGCTGCATCGCGAGACATTGGAGTGGCGATGCGTGTCACCCCAGTAGAGCTGGTAAATCGCGTCATTCAGTGAGACCTGGTGCCGCCCGGTTTCGCGCGTCAGCCGCGTATCTACCGCGCGATCTGCGGGTTTTTCCTCAGCAGGCATGCTCGTAGCCGGCGCGATATCGGAGGCAGCCTGGGTTTTTCCGAGTGTGGCGAGGTACAAATCGCCGTCCCATCCAAGAAAATTGTCGAAATCGTGATGGTGATCATACGCCTCTTCGATTGCCGATGGGCTTCCGGCGCTTGTAGGTGTTGTCACTCCTTCGTGTCTGGTGTGATAACTGATGTTGCTGGTCATGGAGCGGCGGTGCTCTGACGTATACGCGACACGCACACCGTCAGCTCCGGCAAATACGCCCGGCTCTTCCAGGTATCCGTCACTCTCCGTGAAGCTCACAGGCGGCTGCCACTTTCCCCCACGGAAAGCGCGCCCATGCAGCTCCCAATAGTACCCCGCATTGGATCCCGGCTCGCCCCAGGCGGGACTGGTTTGTACCAGCATCCGATAGATGATCCACGGCACACCATCTGCACCCACGCAGATTTTTGCGAGCGCGCGATGAGCAAACTTGTAACCCGTTGGCGCGGTGATTTCCTCGCGTGGGTTTCCCGGTATGCGCACGTTATCGCCGTCGAGCATGCGAACTTCGATGCCGCTCCACTTTGCACGGTCACCATGTTCCGGCTCGGGTCCAGTCGTGATGCTATCTTTAAGATTTGCTCCGGTAATTGTGGTGCGGCCGCTGTAGCCATGCGCGCCGATTTGCACGCTGTCCCAGCTCAGCCACACCTTGCCGTCGGGCGCAGCGGACAGCCACGGGTGCATATCATAATTCCCGCGCGCCGAAATGCGGCGCGGTGTTCCGCCATTCCCGGTCGCGTCAAGATGCGCGACATACACATCGTAGTCGCCATGATCAAACGCACTCCATGTGACATGTAGATTACCGGCCTTATCGTATGCGGCAGCCGCATCCCATTGATCCATTCCGGTGCTGCCAAGGTTTGTTGGCTCCGAAAGCGTGCCATTAGCCAGGCGTCGTACTTCGATCGCGTAATTGGTGTCGCGGTGCACCTGGTACACAATCGCCAGCTCCCCGTCTTTACCTGTCGCGATTTCGGGGTTCTGGTGCGCCGCTGTTTCCTGCGGGAGCAGGCGCTGTCCTTCGCCCCAGGTGCCGTTGCTGAATTTGGCAAACCAGATGGACGCCAGCTGCATTTCATTTGTGCTCGTCCAGACGCAGTAGACATCCTGCCCAGCGGCCGCGATTACCGGGCGAATGAATTGTCCGCGCTTGCCGGAAATCACTTTCCAGTTCACCAGGCGCTGGCGAGCCGCTCCGCCCCGTACCAGCATTGCCATCACTTCATCCTGCTTGTCCGGTGAGTATCGCACCCATGCGATATAAGTGTCACCAGACGGCGTCTCGGTGACTGAGGGTTGAGAGTCGTAGTCACTGCCCGTCGTTAGCTTCATTGCATTAACCGGCGGAAGCAGCGCCGGCGGTTCGCTACTTACCTTCGGATTTGCCCGTTTGCCCTTGCGAGGCTGCAGCGCCTGCTGTTGCACGTCGGCTTCGCCAGTCTGTTCCGCGGGGGAAAGTGTATCCGTGGCCGTGCTGGTGTTGGACGAAGTGGACGGACTCGCGACCAAAACCTCGGGCGACGCCAAACCATTTTGTGCCGGCAGCCTCTTCTTAGCCTTTCCCTTTTTGCCCGCCCCTTTGCCTTTTCTTGGACCGCCATTGGTTGTCGTGGGAGTGGGTTGCTGCGCGAGAACTGCTTCGATGCCACCGATACAAAAACAACCGACGACCAGCCAAACCAGCAATCGAACGCGCATGACAGCTCCTTGAATGAAAACGTATGAAGACATCCTAAAGCGAGAGTTTGCCAAACGCGGCTGTGAACACAATTCTTAGTGTGCCGAATCAGGGCTGAGCAGGATCTTGTTTTGTCCGACTCTCAAGAAACCGCATGTTCTCGATAAGCACGAACATCCCAATCCCTATAATCGCGACAAGAGCAAGCGTCGCCTTGGCTTCAAGCCTTTGAAGCACGTAGGCCGTCACCCCAAAATACGCAGTAATGTAGTAAAACGTGAAGAGTGTTCGGCGCTCGGAAAAACCCAGCGCGAGAAAGCGATGGTGCAAATGCCGGCGGTCGGCGCGGAACGGGTGCTGGCCCTTTGAAGCGCGACGCACGAAGGCGAATACGGTTTCGAAAAGTGGCAGCGCGACGGCCAGCATGGGAATGATTAATGCCAGTACCGCGGGCGCTTTGCTGCTCGATAGCAGGGTAATGGATGCGAGCATGAATCCAAGGAGTAAACTTCCGGCATCACCCATGAAGATCGTGGCCGGAATAAAATTAAAGGGAAGAAACCCAAGGCAACTGGCTGCCAGTATCAGTGCGAGAATGACAGCCAGCGGCTGGCCAAGATCGAACGCGACGGCCGCAAGTGTAAGCGAGCTGATGGCGACAATGCCCGCGGCGAGGCCGTCCATTCCGTCGATCATGTTGATACCGTTCATCAGCAGCGCGTACCATAACGCAGTCATGGCATAGCTGACCTGTGGCAGTACATGGAGTTCTTCGCCGAACGGATTGCTGAATCTTTCAATTCGGAAGCCGAAATAATGCATCACCAGACCCACGCCAAGCTGAGCGAGCAGCTTCGTAACGGGTCCGAGGTCGAGCAGGTCGTCCGCTACTCCCACGGCAACGATCAACGTGGCGCCAACAATCATGCCTTGCAGCAGACGCAGTTCAAACACGAACGCCGGCACCAGCAGCGCCGCGACCACAATGCCAGCCACGCACGCCAGCCACATCGCGACGCCGCCTTCGTACGCGACCGGCGCGCGATGAGTTTTTCTACTCTCGTCGGGAGTGTCCAGAATTCCGGAACGCCGCATCGCGCCGCGAATCAGCCATGTTGCCACCAATGCGGTAGCGAAGCTGGCGAGTAGCACAAGCTGTGTATGGCCAAGGCTGAGCATTACAGCAGATGTTCTGCGAGGCGGCTGCCGTGGAAATCAACGGGCGAATTGGTCTGGTGCTAAATGCGCAAATTTTCATCCGTGTACGATTTTTCCACAGGCATGTCTTTTTGCAGTTGCTTTCTTTCCACGCGCTCATGATAGTCCCTCGCAAAGGATTTTTCGTATCCTGCCGGACTGCTGAAGTCGGAAGAGGCTGCGCGATGGTAGTGGCTGGGATTTCCAGAAGGGGAAGTCGGTTAGCTCGCACCGCATATCGCTGGGGCGTGCTGGGACTGCTGTGTGCCAGCACGTGCACGGGTTTTGCCCAGGCCGACGAAGCCGGTGGAGCCCTCCCCGTTGTCTCGGCAAGGTACGACAACGCAGTCACCAACAACACTGCGCTTCAGCATCTGAAGATCAAGCTCCCGTTCCAGGCTGGCAAAACTTTTGAAGTCTTCCAGGGCAACAGCGGTGCTTTTACGCACACGAAATTCAACCAGTACGCGTGGGATTTTGGTTTGCCTGAGGGAACCCCGGTGTCCGCAGCGGCCGAGGGACGGGTCGTGCGCGTCAAGCAGGACAGTAGTTCCGGCGGTACCAGTCCCGAACAATACGCGCTGGCCAATACAGTCGTGATTGATCATGGAAATGGTCTGTTTACCCAGTATCTCCATCTCAAACGTGCCTCAGTTCTCGTGAATGAAGGGCAGCTTGTACAAGCCGGACAAGTGATTGCACTGAGCGGAAATACCGGCTTTTCCTCTGTGCCGCATCTGCATTTCCAGGTTCAGGATGCAAGCGGGCAAAGCGTGCCCGCGCGATTTGAAGATGTAGGTGGCGACGGGGTGCCTCGCCATGGGCAGGAGTATACTTCTGCCAACGACGGCACCGGAACTACGAGATACGTCACGGAATCGCGCCTGCCGCCAAATGCATTTGAGCGGAATTCCATTGAGCTGACGCAATGCGACCTGCCTGCGCACCTGCTCCGCTGCGACGCGACTTACCGGATCAGCGGCAGAATTTTTACACAATCCAGCAAGGTCGCAGTCTTTTTAATGGGAGCTCGCGGCGGCAAAGCCGTCCTGAGCGTATTCGCGCCCGTGAACAAGGATGGAACGTTCAGTGCCGAACTGAGGCTGAACGAGTTGAAGCAATCGATGCAGAGCTGGAGTAGTCTGCCTACGCAATCCAACACCTTCTCTTTTGCGATCGCGCCCGTAAAAGCCGATGGCTCCTTCTGGACGAACTTCTCCATTCCGGTTTGCCTGCGATAGCAGGTTTTGCACGCGCAGGATTCGTGTTACCTTCAGCAGGAACCGAATAAAAAATCCCTCCGCTGACAGCACATGAACTGTAGTGTTGAAATGCGGTTTCCGCATTCACCAGTGTCATCTGTGGATTAATCACAGTCGAAAGAGACCTAATTGGCCGCGCGCCGTTCTATTACAGAAAGCCCCAACGAACTTACCACCGACATCGACATTGCCTCCCCCTTGCAAATTGTAAGGCTGTTGCGTGCGGCTGACGCACAGATTTTCGCCGGATATGGCGGATATCCCGGTTTGTACGATAACGAAATCATCACCAAGCTGGCGCGACTGGCAGCGGTTTGTGCACGCATTCTTCACACCCGGCGTGGCTGCATTGTGCTAAGCGGCGCCGGCACAAGCGGTCGGCTGGCAATGTTTATTGCCCGCACCTTTGATGAGAAACTCGGTGCCGACCTGGCAACCGGCCCATTCCGCTACACCATAGCCGGCGGCGACGCTGCTCTTATCCATGCGCAGGAAGGCGCGGAAGACGACCCGCAGCAGGGAATTCGCGATCTTGAAGCGGCCGTTGCCGGCGCCAATGACGTTCTCTACATCGGTATTACCTGCGGGCTGAGCGCGCCCTATATTGCCGGCCAGCTTGAGCACATCCTTTCCGGCAAGGTAAAAGGCCACGCGGTTCTCCTTGGGTTTAATCCCGTGGAACTTGCCCGCGACACTCCCATTGAGGGCTGGCCAACCACTTTTGCGGAAACCGCGCGGCGTGTCGAGCAGGTGGAAAAGGCGGGCGGCGCTGCAACGGTCCTGAATCCAATTGTTGGCCCTGAGCCGATCACCGGCTCCACGCGCATGAAAAGCGGAAGTGCGACAAAGATCGCGCTCGAGACAATATTTGAAGCGGCTAGTGCGGTGGACGACGAAGGCGCGGATGAGCACAGTGATGATTTAACAGGCGCGCTCGCACACGTCATTCGCATTCTTCTCTCCGAATATGAAACCGCTACGCGCGATGCATATCTGCCGGCAGAGCGAATTGCCGAGCTGATTGAAGCTGGCGGCGAAACACTTCAAAAAAAGGGTCACATTTATTATCTTGGTGCTACGGGCCCCGAACAGCTCACCAGTGCCGGCTGCGGACCCGATTGCGATCATGAGGAAGAAGATTTGCTCGGTCACCCACACGAGCACCAGGAAGGCCAGCCAACAGTCCTCAGAAGCGAAGCCGGTATCCTGGGTCTGGTCGATGCCTCGGAATGTCCGCCGACGTATGGCGCAAGCTTCGAGGACGTGCGGGGGTTTTTGCACGGCGGCTGGCATGCGCTGCTACCCGGAACGGATGTCGATCTTTCCGCACAGGGCGCTTACAATCATATCAGTCTGGACGACTTCCGAAAGGAAAAGCTGCCGCTGCTGGAGCCACATGATCTCGTAGTTGCCCTGGGAACATTTAACGAACGGAATGATCTTCTGGCTGCAGCCCATGCGAAAGGTGCAAAAACAGCCGCTGTTACGCTGTCCCAGGTGGGGGAGGAGCCGCCCGGTTGCGACATTCACATCGAGCTGAAGCCGAACCTGACGTCCATCAATGCGGAAGAGGATGAGAATGCGAACACCGCGACGGAGCTGCTAAGCGGACCTATTCAACTGGCTTACAAACTTGTGCTGAACGCGCTGACGACCGGCGCGCATTTGCTCGCTGGAAAAGTATACGGCAATCGAATGGTGGATTTGCGCATCTCAAACAATAAGCTCTTCCATCGCACCGTTGGAATTATTGGCGACCTGATGCAGGTGGATGAGAATGTCGCCGCGCAGGCGCTTCTCAAATCCACCTACCAGACGGATGAACTTTCGCCGGAGCAGCTAAACGCACCCATACGCGATCACATTGAGGCAGCCAAGGCCGTGGATAAGGTTGTGCCAAAGGCCCTGCTGCTCGCCACAGGCAAATTTTCGTGCGCAGGAGCATCCAAAGCACTGACCGCCAATCCAATCGTCCGGACCGCAATAGGCGAGTTTGTCACTAATCGTTGACGGCATCGCTATTTCACCGCTTTAATATGCGGGTTTTTGTTTTTCATGGCTGAGGAAATGACTTTTCCCCGCGCGTGTAGGCGAGACAAGTAAATAGACTACAAAACAGGTAGGAATTAGCCGCAATGGCGATGGACAAGGTCAATGTTGAGGAGTTGAAGAAGCGAAAGGATGGCCTGGATGTCATACATGATATCCACCGCTATGCTGAAAGCGGCTTCGCCTCGATCGACCCACTCGATTTCCCCCTGTTCCGCTGGTATGGATTATATCAGCAGCGGCCCAATGACGGCTATTTCATGCAGCGGCTCAAGGTTCCAAACGGCAACCTTACAGCCCGGCAGCTTCGTTGCATCGCTCAAATCGCGATGGATTTCGGGCGCAACCTGATTGATATCACGACGCGCCAGACCTTTCAATACCACTGGCTTACTATCGACAAGGTTCCCGAGATGTTCCGCCGCCTGGCCGAAGTCGGAATCACGACCTCGGGCGCGTGCGGCGATATTACACGAAATGTAGTGGGTTGCCCTGTCGCAGGGTTGGACGCGAATGAGATCGTCGACGCTTACCCGCTGCTGCACCAAATATCCAATTTCCTCACCGACAATAAAGACTTCTCCAACCTCCCGCGAAAATACAAAATTTCGATGTCGGGGTGCCACCTTCATTGCGCGCAGCCGGATATAAACTGTGTCGGCTTTTACGCGGTACGGGAAGGCAGCGACGTTGGCTTTGGACTCAAGGTAGGCGGAGGCCTGTCGACGAATCCCTATTTCGGCGCTGATATGGGCGTTTTCCTGCATTCGGAGGAAGTGCTCGAGGTGTTGAAGGCCGTGTCGGAGATATACCGCGATGCGCCACAGCTTCGCGAAAACCGTGGCCGCGCACGGTTGAAGTTCCTCATGCACGATCCAAAATTTGGCATTGGCGCAGCGGCGTTCAGGGCACGAATCGAAGACAAACTCGGCCGAAAAATGCGCGACGGTGGACCTTATCCGAGTCCACGCGACGCAGAGACAGACCACGTTGGTATCCAAAAGCAAAAGCAGGAAGGCTATTACTACGTCGGTATCGGGGTTCGCGCTGGTCGCCTGTCGGGCGATAAACTCATGAACATTGCTGCGGTCGCAGAGGAGTTCAGCAGCACCCAGAGCATTCGAAATACGAACAAGCAGAACTTCATCATTACACATGTGCCGGAAGCGAAGCTCGAGCAGCTCAAAGCGCGGCTGGATCAGTTGGAACTCGACTACCGCCCCTCAGTTTTCAAACGCGCTCTCGTCTCATGCACCGGCATCGAATTCTGCAACCTTGCCGTAACGGAAACAAAAGAGGTGGGCCGCCGCGTAAGCCGCGAGCTTGAGGAGCGATTCCCGAACGCGACAAAGAACATACGGATTCACTTCAGCGGTTGCCCGAACAATTGCGGGCAGAACGCCATCGCGGATATCGGGCTTCGCGGTGCGCGCAAAACACTGCCCGATGGCAAAATCGAAGAGTTTTTCGATATCCTGGTCGGCGGCGCAACCGGTGAGCAGCGGGCGTTTGCAGAAGTAAGCACACGCCGCTACCCGTCCGACAAAATTGCCGATGCGATCGGAAACCTCTACCAGGCCTACCTGGCCTGGTGCAGCAATGGGCAGATTTTCCAGGATTTCATCCGCGCGCACAACAAGGAGCAACTCGATGCCATTGCTCGCGGACTGCCTGTGCCCGAAGCAGCCCGGGCAGTAGCCGCAGCGCCTGCCTCCTGAACACCTGCTTCTCGCGGGTGCAATAAAGTCGTACATCCGGGGCTTAAAGCGTCGATGCTCTTTTCCTTTGCGGTTCTTTGTGCCGCCGCGTCTCTGCGTCAGAGCCCGATGCTGGAATGATCCATGACCACGCCTGAAATCCCCGCGGAAATTCGCGATGAGTACGAACTGCTTACGTCCTCCGTGGTGGACGTCCTGCCGCGTTCGGAATTTATCGCCAAACTCCAGCGCTCTCGCACAACAGGAAAGCCGTTGCGCATCAAGTACGGTGCGGATCCCTCAGCACCCGATATCCATCTCGGGCATTCGGTTCCCATCCGCAAGCTCAAGCAGTTCCAGGATGCCGGCCACCAGGTCGTGTTCATCATTGGCGGCTATACCGCGCGCATTGGCGATCCCAGCGGCAAAAATACCGCACGGCCCCGGTTAAGCAAAGAAGACGTACAGCGCAACGCCCGGACCTACCTTGAGCAGATCTTCAAGATACTGGACCGCGAGAAGACCGAGGTCGTGGACAACTCGGATTGGCTGGAAGGGATGGATGTCTCCGCAACGATTGATCTGATGAGCCGCTATACGGTTTCTCAGATGCTCGAGCGCGAGGATTTTCACAATCGCTTCAATTCCGAAACCCCGATCTACATCCACGAATTTATCTATCCGCTGTTGCAGGGTTACGATTCCATCGCGGTACGGGCCGATGTCGAACTGGGCGGCACGGACCAGAAATTTAATTTATTAGTCGGGCGGGAATTGCAGCGGCAGGATGGCCAGGAGCCCCAGTGCATCATGACAATGCCATTGCTGGTGGGTCTCGATGGGCAGCATAAGATGAGCAAGAGCCTGGGCAATTACATAGGCGTTAACGACAGCCCGCGCGATATCTTTGGTAAAGCCATGAGCATCCCGGACGAGCTGATGCCCACGTACCTGGAACTTGCGGCAGGTGCCGCAGCACCGGAGGTTGCGCGGTTCCAGGCAGATTTAAGTTCCGGGCGCCTGCACCCCCGGGACGCAAAAATGATGATAGCTTCCCGCCTTACAGATTGTTATCATGGACCAGGTACCGGTGCGCGTGAACAGGAAGATTTTCGGCTGCGCTTTTCCGCGCGTGAGTTCCCGGACGACACAGCAGAACAGCACTCGTTCCAGCTATCGGACGTGCCAAATCTTCAGCAGCTACTGTTGAAATTGGGTGCAGTAAAGAGCGGTCGTGAGGCACAACGACTGATCGAGCAGAAAGCCGTGAAGTGTATTGAATGCCCCGAGGTCGCCGGTCTTTCACTCGATACGGAAAACAACACGGATGTTTTAAGGCGTCCCCTGGTGCCCGGGCACTACAAACTGAAGATCGGCAAAACCAGGTTTGCCGTAGTGACGCTTAACGGCAGTACAAACTGAAGATCGGCAAAACAGGTTTGCCGTTGTGACGCTGAAACACCTGATTGCGTTTGTTAATCCGTTAAAAAAACAGCGCTTAAGGGTCAATTCGCGCGCCCGCAGCCTGGCCAGAATTCCTTAAAGAAAATCGTACAGCAACCAGCGGATTTCCTATTGCTAGTGCATTGGCGACACACGCCTTATCGCCCCCGGCTTAAAGCTGCGTTCCGCGCTCCCGCTCTTTCCGCTCCCGCGCATTACACCACGCTCTGGCGTGTTTTTCGCTCCCCGTTCTGCTCAATTAGAAGCGGTCTTTCAAGCCCGGCTGTCCTATGCTATGGCCACGGGAGTTGCTGTTGGACGCGAAAGAGAACATTATAAGAATGTCGGACTCATCAGAGCCGACGGGCATTTCATCAGCTCCAGGGCCCCTGTCATGGTCCCATCGCGGCGGGGGTGCTCGAGTGGACGATTGCCTGCTCGAACGCTATCAATTACGCGATCGTCTTTCGACCCTGCTCGATGCTGTTCCCCCAAACCGGCGCCCTGCACGCCGGGTTTTACGAGCAATGGCTCTCGAAACGCGTGCTGCCGGTGAACAGTCGGCCAGCGCGCTTCTCGACCTCTATCTTTCGGAGCGAGCTCCCCGGCGTGAGGAAGTAGCGCGCCTCATACTCCAGGGGCTGCCACGACCACTCGTGGACAACCTCGTCCGGCAGGCGATGGAGTCCCCCGCGACATCCGAGGTGCACAAAGAAAAGCTGACGGCGCTCGGTGTTGCATTGGCCAAAGCACATGCAGATGCGCCGCCACAACGGTTCGTCCCTCCTACCCAGATTCAGTACACGGCAGCCGAGCTGGTGGAAGCGTATCTTGAGGCGGTTGAGGAAGCACAGGCGACAGAGCCGGAAGCGATCGGCCTGGTATGGTTGCGCGGTTTTCGTGGATTGCCGGACGCATTCCGTGTCCAGGTGCTGCGAGCACTTGCGGAGCGTCGCGACCCGCTGTTTATGCCTGTTTTAGAAACCGAGGCTCGCAACGACAGTGTGGAGGTCCGGCGCACTGTTGCGGGTGTACTCGGAAACTTGCGCGTACAGGAAGCATTGGACCTCGCAATGCGCATGGAGTTTGATGTAGACGTCATGGTGCGCTACGATGCGGGACGCGCGGCTGAGCAGTTGAGAAAGGGCAAGCGATTGCCCCGCGCCGTTGCTGCTCCCGTGTTCGACCGCTGCTTCTGCCTTGCGGTACCCGGTGTGGGTGCTGCAGGCATCCTCTACGCCGCCCGCGCGGCAGACGGTACGATAAAATTCTGTTCGTTGCTGCTCGATACCTGGCATCGCGGAGTTGTCGATGCGTGGGGAAACGTTGGCTGCGACGAATCGCAATTCGCCGAGGTCGTGTTGGCCTTCAGTGCGGAAGTTTCCCATGTCTCTTGTCCGGAGGTATCGAGACGCGTGTACAATTGCCGGCCCCAGTTCCTGGCAATCACGCGCGCGGAAGCCCTGGAGCTGATCCGGAACTCGGTCATGGTCTCACGTTCGCGCGGTCGCAGATTGCCGGCGGAATTCCCGTTATGGGAGCGGCTGTTTCGATATGAAAACGAAGAAGAACACGAGATTTCGTCAGAACACGCGAACATCGTCGATGAGTTTGTTTTTGATCTGCATTGCGCGGCCTGCAACCGGCGCATTGCGGTCAATCGCACACGTACCAATCTGTCGGTAAGTGGCGGCTACGCGTTTTGCAGTAAGTGCCTGGCGAAACAGCGGGTCTGCTCGAGCTGCGGAAAACCCTATCGGCTTGCTTCCATTTCCGCAAAGCGCATCCTTGCGGCCTTTGACGAGTCGACCTGTACCCGCTGTGTCTCCCGAACGGCCAGGGCCGCTTCGACCAATTCCGCGTAGCCGGCTGCGCCGGGCTCCACAATTTCCACGCATGCCTTAAATAACTGTAGCAAATGGTTGTGGGCGTATGGGTAATATGTACTTGTGCCTGAATTGTGGCTAGCACTGCACCCTCGCCCCACACGAAATCCTCCATGCCCGAGATGATCGCGGGCAAATACGAGGTGCTGCAAACCATTGGACGCGGCGGAATGGGTACGGTTTACAAAGCCGTCCAGCGAAATCTTGACCGCGTTGTTGCCATTAAGATGCTCAGCGAGGAGCTTGCGTCCGACCCCGAGTTTCGTGCCCGCTTTCAACAGGAGGCTACTGTTGTCGCGCGGCTTAGCCATCCCAACATAGTCGCCGTCTACGACATTGAGCCGCATAACCATACATTCTGCATAATCATGGAGTACCTCGACGGCGAAAACCTGCAGGCGAAAATTGATCGCGACGTAACGCTGGCCGAGCGCGACATTGTCCTGATTGGCGCGCAGGTCGCCCGCGCGCTGGGATACGCACACTCACAGGGTATTATCCATCGTGATGTGAAACCAGACAACATCCACGTGACCCCCAAAGGTGTCGCAAAGGTCATGGATTTCGGCATTGCGCGCTTCCTGGATTCAAAGCTGAAGACCCAGACGGGAATCAGCATGGGGACGCCGAAGTTTATGAGCCCCGAGCAGGTAACCGGAAAAAATGTGGATGGGCAGACGGATCTCTACAGCCTCGGCGTCTGTCTTTACTACTGCCTCGCGGGTCGTCCTCCGTTTGACGGCGAAAACGCGATCGCAGTTGCGACGCGGCACCTCTACGAACAGCCGGAACCGCCGTCGCGCTATAATACGTCGATCTCCATCGCGGTTGAGAAGGTCATCATGCGCGCTCTTGAGAAACAGAAGAACGAGCGCTACGCGACGGGTTTCGACATGGCGGACGCGCTTGAAGGCACGCTCGGCATCCGCTCGCCCATTCGAATCTCCGACGACTCTGGCTCTGGCGTGTATTCGGGCGCCACCCAGAAGATCACGCTGCAGGCCGTGGGCGGAGGCATGGCGGAAATTGACGTCACGGAACCCATGGAGCTTACTCCAGGTGGCGGGATCAATATGCCGGCGCCGCATTCGCAGAACCAGTCCCCCCGGGGAAGAGGCTGGAGCAATGTGACACCGGTGCCCATGCGCTCAGTCGCTGGAGGATTGGACGACTTCTCGGGTCCTGAGCCCGCTTCTCCAACCCGGCCTGCCGGCGAGGCGCTCAAAACTCGCAGCGCTCTGCGCAGGTGGTGGCCTGCCTTTGCAGCCGCCTCGCTGCTCACTGCGGGTGTGGCTTACCTCGCGTTTGGCAAAACTGCTGGACCCGCTCGCACAATTGTCACCGGCGGAACCCTGACCCAGCCGTCGGTTGCTCACCAGTTCCAGGTTCTGCAGCAGCAGAGCGACGTCTTGGAGTCTCAGAAGAGGTACGGTGAAGCCCGAAAACGATGGGCCGAGTTTCAAAGCGCCAATCGCGATTACGAACGTGCGACAGTGGAAGAGAGAATTGACCAGCTAACGGGCATGCTGCCCCTCTCCGAAAAAGCGCTGCTGGCGGAACGCCGACGGCAAAAAGGTTTGAGCCTCGTAGCCAGCAAGGAAGCCGTAGCTGCTGCGTACCTGCAGGCAGCGGAGGATCTGGATCCACAGGCCAGTAAATTCGCAGCCTCGCAACTTCATAGGATTCTTCCGCTGATTAACGCCAGGCGTAATAGCCCCTCCGAAGCTGAACGACAGGGCGCTCAGGATGCACTGAATACCGCAAAGCGGCTGAGTAGTACCGGCAGTCAGTCAAATCCCAGAGAAGCTGAGGACGCTTTTCTGCAAGCCGTCAGTCTCGAACCTGGAAACGGATCGAACTGGATAGCGCTCGCAGACTTTTATCAGCAGCAGCACAGGAAAGACGACGCGCGTGTGATGTACGCCGCCGCAGCTCACTACGGTACGCCTGACATTAAGCGCGACGCCGATCGCAAACGGAATGCCCTCAATCAGTAGCTTCCAGTGGCTTTCTTTGGGCTGCTCCATCGCGTAGTGGGCTACCCTCCATTCCGCACCGGGTTTCTTCAGAATGCAGCTCAGAATTGGTCGCGGCAAATATCCGCGGTCCGGCTGCGTAGTTGCCCGCGGTATGAAAATCGGCATAGTCACACTTGGTTGCGATAAGAACACCGTGGACAACGAGTACCTCGCGGGCCTGCTCTCCGAAGCGGGCGTGGAGGTTGTGCGTGCCGAGCATCAGGCGGACACCAACATTGATCGCAACCTCGATGCAGTCCTGATCAACACCTGCGGCTTTGTCGAATCGGCGAAGGTGCAATCCATACAATCGATCCTCAGTTGGGTCGAGCATAAGAAAGAGCGATTAAGTTCGGGCACAGGTAGATGCCGGGTGTTTGTGGCTGGTTGCCTCACGCAACGCTACCGTGAAACCCTTGTGCAGGAACTGCCCGAAGTGGATGGTTTCATGGGAGTGGGCGAGTTCGAAAAGGTCGTGCGACTCGTGCAGTCGCCCATAGATTCGACGTCGCCTTACAACATGATCCAGGAGCTGCCGGTTGTCCAGGTGCGCGAGGGTGGTTTGCCGCGCAAGCAACTTGGCCCGCAGGCGTCCCATGCCTTTCTGAAAATCGGCGATGGGTGCAATCACAACTGCACGTTCTGCGCGATCCCATCATTCAAGGGCCGGCTGCGAAGCGTGAAGAAGGAGATATTGCTGGCAGAGGCGAAACTTCTCCTCAGCCGCGGTGTGCGTGAAATCAATCTCGTGGCACAGGATACAAGCGACTACGGCAAAGACCTATATGGCCGCGACTATGGCGTTGCCGAGCTGATCAACGATATCGCCGCCCTGCCGGGGGACTTCTGGATACGCCTGTTCTATTTTTATCCAGGCGGCCTGACACCAAAGTTTCTGGAAGCCGTAGCTGGCACACCAAAGTTTGCGCGCTACATCGATATGCCGTTGCAGCACCTCCATCCCGAAGTTTTGCATCGCATGAAGCGTCCGCATAAGGAAGTAAAGACGCTGGACGCGCTTGCGAAGCTGCGTGCCGCGGTTCCTGGCATTGCTCTGCGTACGACGTTCATTACCGGTTTCCCCGGCGAAACAGAGGAACAGTTCGATTATCTTCTCAAGGGAGTCCAGAGAACACGGTTTAACCGTCTGGGCGCATTTCCATTTTCTGAAGAAGAGGGAACTGCCAGCGCGACCATGGACGGAATGGTTCCGCGCCGCATGCGCAAAAACCGGTACGATCGTCTGATGCGCGCGCAGGCCGTCATTGCACGCGAACTCAACGAGCTCCATATCGGCAGCGAATTGAAAGTACTGATTGAGCAACAGGTGGATGACCATCGATATATGGCCCGCAGTGAGTTTGACGCGCCCGAGGTGGACGGTGCCGTGATTGTCGATGCGCCAGGCGGCCTGAAGGTCGGCAATTTCGCGCAGGTGAAGATCGCCAGCGCCGATACGTACGATCTCCACGCCGTGGCATAGCTCCCGGAAATGGTAAGAACGCCGCTACTGCTGGGGTCGCTCTTTGGTTTTATTGCTGTAGCCGCTGGAGCGTTTGGCGCGCATGCTCTGCGTGATCGCCTGGACGCTTACTCGCTGGGCGTATGGAATACCGCGGCACAATACCAGATGACACATTCCATGGCGTTACTGCTGATTGGCGCCTTCGCGCTCTCGCGTCCTGGAATTACCGCACTTCGGCTCTCTACCTGGTGCTTCTCACTCGGAATTCTGATTTTCTGTGGCAGCCTCTACGCACTTGCGCTGTCTGGAACCAGGTGGCTGGGCGCAATTACGCCACTCGGTGGTTTACTTTTCCTGGTCGGCTGGGCCGCCTTAGCCGTCTTTGCGCTTAAGCTTTTCGCGCTGGAAGAAAGATAATGGGTCTCGGTACAATTTTTATACTTACGCCCACCATCGGCTGGGCAACGCCACTGCTGTGGCCCATCATTTTCTCTGTTGCGGGGGCGCTTGGATACAAACAGCTGACATCCGCTTCCGATGACGCGCTTCTTCGCGGCGAGTTAAACAAGGAGCTGAACGCACTCAAGACCGCCACCCTGCCGCTTGAGAATATCGTCAAAGACCTGGTCGCGGAAGAGGTCGGACGGGAGCAGGTACTGCGTTTCACCAAGGGCGATATTATCGTAGTGTTCAAGAGGGACTCGCGCGGCAAGTTCAGCGTGGAGGCAAGCGGTCCCAATAGCATGACGAAACGAGAACTCGAAGTAGCCGGGCTGGATTTCGCCCAGAACGTTGTACAACAGTTCGCCTATAACAAAATGGCAGCCGAAATGGAACGCCGCGGAGCCAATATTATCGGCGAAGAGGTGAACGAAAACGGCGACATCGTCCTGAAGCTGCGCCGGTGGGACTGAGAAACTATCTCAAAGCACGAACGACTGTAGCCGGCACCTGCAATATCGCGTAAGCGAAGGCAGCGCAACCCAGCATGCCGCCTGCGAGTGCAACATACGAAAAATGCGGAAATATCAGCATGGAAATCCCGGCGAGTGAAATCGTGAGCTGTCCGGCCCAGGCAAGCTGAACTGCTGCCTCCGATGCTCGTCTTGCGGCGAATGTGGGCAACACAAAACTCAATAAGAGTAGCAAAATGAAGGATATGCTTTGCTGTTCTACAAGCAGTTGCTCCATTGGGTGATCCTCCGATCAGGGCATTTTGCCAAGGTAGACGCACAGGTTCCATCAAAAGTTGACCGGGCTACAGATAAACCGTAAATAATCTTTCACGGGCATTCCATGGCAAGGTCGCTTATTACCCGTGCTCCGGCACTGGAAATCAGGGCATAAGTCCTTGGTTTGGGTGAAGGTTTTGCAGAAATGCCCTATACTTGCTGTCTGCGCCTCGTGGGGCAGAATATATGAAATGGTCCTACTAAATGAGCTTTTGGTCACGGGTTCGGCGGCATCTTTACACGGTCTCTGCCGCTTCAGGAATGTCAGTATTACTGGCTTCTGCGTCGGCTGGTACTCCCGTTGGCTACTACGCTTCTGCAAATGGTGCAACCTCTGCCACTCTGCGCAGCTCACTTAATGACATCGTTACTTCCAACGCGCTGGTGGTAAATTTCTCTAACAGCACCACTTCCTTTGCCGCACTGGACAGTATGGACGAGGATCTGGTCGATGTGACCAAAGTCCGCATGATTTACAGTGGTGACACGCGTGCAAAACATGCTGTTGCAGGTTCGAGCCAGGACGGCAACCCCGCCACCGGCGGCTGGAATCGGGAACATGCTTTTCCGCAATCCTTCTTCGACATGGACACGAGCGGCGACGGGGACAACCCGATGGTGAGCGACCTTCACGCACTATTTCCCTGTGATAGCGACATCAACACTCAGCGCAGCAATAAAACGTTCAATACAGTGACAACCGCCACCTACACGGACATTTTTGGCGACCGGTCCAACTCAACCGACTTTGAACCCGGAAGTATCGGGACCAACATCAGCAAGGGCCGCGCTGCGCGTGCTGTTCTGTACATGGACGTTCGTTACGAGGGCGAGAACAGCGAACCGAACCTGCTCGTTACCGACACCGGCACGGTGGGAACAAGTCAGGCCCGTATGAAGTATCTGACGACGCTGTTGCAGTGGCACCGCCAGTATCCGCCCGATGCGTTTGAACGCACCCGCAACAGCCGGACATATAATTTCCAGAAGAACGCCAATCCATTTGTCGATCATCCCGAATGGGTAGCGCAGGTCTATAACGATACTGCATGGCTGGTGGAAAACGGCACCACGCTTACCGTTTCCGCGAGCAGCGTCGCGCCGGCCAGCGCAACTGCTGCAACCCAGAACATTCCCATGCTAAGCCTGGACCTCGGTGTTGCCGGCAAGGAATGGCACATCGGACAAATGTCGTTCACGCAAACCGGCACTTCAAACGATCTTGAGACAAGCGACGTCAAAGTCTGGCACGACCTCGATCACAACGGTACTGTGGAAGCAACTGATACCCTGCTGGGAACCGGCAGTTTTTCCGCTGGTAATTCTACCGTCGTCTTTGCGGATCCGTTCTACCTCGCGCGCGGCACGATGAACCTGCTGGTTACGGCCACGCCGAAAGCAGCGTCTCCCGGTGGCAAAACGCTTCAGCTTCGGCTGAACGCCAACGGCATTACGCATCATAGTTCCGGCGGCGTGGACGTCAATCCCACCTTTAGCGCGATTTCTTCAACTCCAGTTACAATCACAGGGGTTGGCGGAGGCGTGAAGATCGTCGCGGTAAGTACGCGCAGTTCAGCAAACAGCGCATCTGCGGAATTCATCGTCCTCGCAAATCACACCAGTTCACCGATCACCATGACAAACTGGATTATCCGTCGCCGTTCCGGTACTGGCAGTTCAAACAGCGATATGACATTCAGTGGTACCCTCGCGGCGAACGCGCATTTCCTGATAGCCAGCAGCACGTACGGCGCGGGCGCAAACGCGGTTGAGGGCACAACTGCCGATTACGTGGATACCAACGGCAGCGGCATCACCGGAGGCTTGAGTGACACAACAGCGGTCACCATTGCGTTGCTCAATACCGGAGCGGCCGGCCAGTTCGATGCAGTCTCATACAACGGCGGATCCACCGGGGTTCCGACGCTGCACGAAGGAACCGCATTTACGGGTTCGCTTTCAGCCGGCCAGACCCAGATGCTCTACCGTATTCGTGCGGCCGATCCAGGGCCTTATACCGACACGGACAACAACGCGACCGATCTTTCGGTGGTGGCAAAATACGGTCAGGCAGGTGCTCCTCGGCCAACGCCACCTAACAGCTCTGTCGCTGTGCAGGGGCCAACCACCGCGGTTACGGACTGGATGCATTACTAATGTGCCGAATCCGTACCGCAGGCCGCGCTAACGGTTCGCTGCATGCTTTTTCCGCGCGCGCCTGCGGATTTGCTTTGGGCTTACTAACCCGTAAACATTCTTTCGCAGGAATCGACCGATGCGCAGGTGAAGCGGCACATCGTGCAGAATATGCTTTTCGCCCGACGTCAGCTCAGACGGAAAATAGCGCGCTTTTATTTTGAGCGCCGTAATCTGGTCGATTTGAGCAACCGTATTGAAGACGCGATGACGGACAGGATTTCTGCCGTCGATTAGCGCAGTTTCAAAATCGATAATGCACGGCTTGCCGTTCGTGCCGATCAGCATGTTCTTCCGCCGCAGGTCCCCGTGTACCACGCCGCAGTTGTGCATCTTCATGATCATCCCGGCCAGCTCGTCAAAAAAGGCCGGCGGAATCATTGCCGCGGATTTGCGCCGCGGCAGCGAAGTGCCCTCCACAAACTCCATAATGAAAGAGTCCGGTGAAAGCATTTCGACGAGCCGGGGCACACCGGCCACGGATTCCAGCCGCTTGTACGCGGCGGTCTCTCGTGCCACTGCACTGCGGCACCATGTGTGACGCGCCAGGCCTGGGCGTTTCGAAAAATCCTTCAGCACATAACGCTCGCCTTTGGGACCTGTCAGTAAAACGACATCCGGCGTGAACCACGTGCGGGATTTCTTGAGCGGAGTATGCTCGAACAGATCGAGGTTTCCATGGGTGGGGAAGAGCGGGTCCGATTGCGTTGTTGCCGTGTCAGCCAAGAGCGATCAGCTTTCTGGAGTCAGGGGCGTACGCTGCAGCGAGCCCTTCAGCATTGTCTCACACGATGGCACGAACTTGAACTTTTCTTCACCCGGTTTGAGCTTATATACCAGTACGGCATCGCGCGAAGTGCCAGCGGGCAGAACCTCAATAATGGCATCTCCCATCGCATCTTTCTGTACTCGTTTCGGTGTCGGATAGAACACCACCCGAATCCCTTGCGCATCTGTCTCTCCATCGTTACGAAGCGTCGCTACCACACGCATCTGGCCTTTTTGCCTGTCTTCTGTACTCGGCTCCAGAATTGCGATATTTACCGGACGCACCCTGGCTTTCGTTCTGACTTTCAGATCCATCGAGGCCGTGTTATTTGCCGGATCACGATCTCCGCCGGTGCTCGTAGTGATGCGGAACTCCACATGCTGTGGACCCGCATTGTGAAACGGGTCCCACCTGAGTGCAACGGTTCGGGTTGTACCCGGCTCGATGGCAAATGGTTCGACTGGGCCGGTCACCCGCGATTCCAGTCGTTCGGTTTCGCTGGTAGAAACCCCTGCGAATGCATCCACGCGAACGCCCTCTGCAACGGTTCGTCCGGCGTTTGCCACGGTCACATTGAAAAATACGGTCTCCCCATCGCTCGGATGCTGGCTTGAAACGCGAACACCATCGGGTACTATCATCAGGTCCGGCACATCCTCGGGGGAGAGCCGCACCTGGAGCGGTCGCGGCTGCTGAAACTCAAGAGTCCCGGAGCTGAGCTTCACCGAAAGCTGCTGCGAGGAAGCCGTGGTTTGCAGCGGAACGGACATGCTGACGTAAGCAGCGGCACTCGCGGCGACTGCACTCACTGGTACAGTTGTCACTGCTCCAGCGGTATCAAGTTCCAGGCTTGCAACCGCAGAACTGATCACCTGCTCGGACGCGTTGTACGCGCGAAATGACACCGTCGCATTGTAGCCCTGCGGAGCCGAGGCGTATCGGGTTTCCAGGCTCTCCGGATCGATCAACAGCGCTCGTGATGGTTGATCGTTCGGCACGGCACTGACCAGTACAACGGGATCCGCCGTTTTTACCGGCACGACAGTCCCATCGGCGTAGCCACGGATGGTGAGTCGCGCGATTCCGTCCGCCGCAGTGATGGTGCACGGAACAATCTTCTCCTGCAATGGCAGCAGCTCGAATTCCGCGGATTTCCCAAGGACCGTCTTACCGTCGCTCAGTTCCAGGTGCATCCTCCTGGCTGGGGTTGTTCCCTGGTTTTGCAGTGTGAAAGCGAACTTCACCTGCGCGCCGGGCGGTACTGTACCAGCCGGTTCGTGCCGCGAACGCAGGAGACTAATAACCGGTGCCTCCCCAACAGGAATCGCACTGGAGCGTGGACGGTCGGCACTTACCGGCAATACTGCAATCATCGCTGAATGACTGGTCGCTGTCGTTTGGACCATCAGAGGCTCTGTCACGGTGGTAACCGGCGAAGCACTGAACGCATATGCGGTTGAGCATACGTGCTGGACGTAGCCAGACTTCATTTCGGCAGGGTTGAAAGTTTCCTTCAACGGCTCTGCAATCTGAAGCTCCAGGTCCGGATCGCCAAGCAGGATAAACATGCGAGCAAGGTCAGGCGGATTACCCATCAGCAGATAGCGCCAGTTCGCAAGTGCCAGCGAAGCGCCCAAAGGCACCACCCGCTCCTCCAAAAGCGCACGATTAAGCTGCAACGTAAACCGCTCGTGCTGGCTTGTGATACCGGGGCCCGATGGAACATAGCACGCAATCGCTCCACCGTTCGGAATCCGCATGAAGTCTTCGCTGATACACACGTTCCAGCGCGGCATGGGGTAATCGATGGCGCCGCTGTTGCACGTCATGTTTACAATGAACGACAGCTTATCGCGGTTCGTCAGCATGCGATTATCCGAGTTCTCGCTGTCGCCGCCGAACCAGATACGTTCGTTCGACCATACATTGGGCGAGCCATGCCCGAAATACGTCACCATCGCAGCGCCCGCATTAAACATATCCCGGATCTTCGCGGTGGTCTTCGGGCTCACTTTCGACTTCTTCGCCTCGGCCACTTCCAGCGGGAAGTAGTAGTTGTCGATCCACGGCTCTTCCGACATGAAGATGCGCTGCAGGAAAAAACGCGCCGGCACCGTCTGATTCATAATCGTCTCGACGGACTGTTCGAAATCCGAGTGGTCCGCAACGTACGTCAGCGTGTTGCGCCACGGCCCGTCACCGGGGTGGTCCTGGTAGTCCGCATGCTTTTTCAGCATGGTTGACAGGTCGTGCACGTTGTTCACGGAGATTCGTCCGAGCAGGTTATCCGCCAGCAGGTCGTCGCCGAAGCTCGTCGCAAACCACTGGTCCGAGGCGAAGCGGTCGCCGCTCTCGCCCACGGTCATCGATGGCACGTAGTTGAAAACGCCGTTGCGGAACTCATCCCGATACGCGCTGGAAGAATCGCCGACAAACAGGACGCAGGTCGCAGCCGGTGCGTGCGCGCTTCCTTTCCATGCGGCGGTGATATATCGTATGAAACTACGCAGCGCATGCGGAGTGCTTTGCCCGGCGCCAAATTGGTCATAAACATCACGAATGTCCACCACCTGCACCTTGTGACCCTCGGCTGATTTCCGCTGTGCGAAGGTCTGGATCGTTTGCGTGAAAAATGGGTGGCAGACGATCACATAGTCGGCAGCAATTTCCGCGTTGTGCAGATCCGTGCCGGGCGTGAAATGCTCGAGTGGTGCGTGTTCGACGTTTCCGACATCGCTCAGCAGGTACTTTCTGGGCGTGGATTCCACCACGCGCATGCGAACAGTATCCGCTGCATGCTCGTGCTGCAAAAACTTTGTAATGCTGTCGGTCACGTCCACCACAACCGTTTGCGCGGCGGGGGATATGCCGCTCACGACGTACTCGACTGCGCGGTGCACCTGCGCTATGCTGGTCGCTGCATCGGCGGGGCTCACGGCAGGCGAACCGAATTCCAGGCCCGACGGCCCTGCCTTGTAAAGCTTCTGGTAATTAATCTCCAGGCGGTCGAAGCAGAGCTCGATGTACTGGCGCCGCCCACCCACGGTTGGTGACGTCGCAGCGTCCACCAGCTCCAGCACCGCCGTGTTGCCGCTCTCCCTCAAACTGCTTGCGAGGACTTCAAAGTCCTTTTGTTCATCGTTCGTATTCTCGATCTGCATATCCACCGGCGGTGCGTCGTTGATGCGGATTCGCACCGTGATCGCCTTTTGTCCTGTCGGCCAGGAGTGCGGATAAAAAAACGCGCTCGCCTTTACGTTGCCGCCGCTCACGTACAGGCCCGGCAGATCGAAGTTGAACTGGCCCGGCTGGCTGAGCGGTATCGGCTCCGGCACTGCGCCGCGGCCATCGGTCCACGTCCACCACGCCCAACGAAACCCCAGGATGGTAAGGAACTGGTCGTTCCTGGTGAGAACGGGCGGATTGTCCTGCTCCACTTTCTGTATGGCCGGGAACACCTGCGCGCGTTCCACTGCGACAGCGGGAGCCGGTTGAACTGCTTTCTGCATCGCGGTGGCTGGCGATGTGGGATCATTTACCAGCCAGTATGTATTCGTGGTGGCGTAAATCGACGGGTTTGCCAGCGCATGAAAAATCCAGCGGTCCAGTGGTGAAACGGCCGTCGCGGATTTGCCGCTCGCGGGGAGGAAGTGCAACGGCTGCGACTCTCCCTCCAGCAGCAGGCGAAGATCGTCGGGCCGCAGGTTGAGCAGGTCGACACCCGAGCTGGCAAGGTCCTGTCCCGTTACCTGGTACAGACCTGTCCGGTCAATCGGCACGCGCAGACGAAAGGGCGACGAACTGGATACGGGGTTCCATGCAGGTTTCGCTGCACCAGGAATGTCCGCCGGTGACGCGACCATGAGTTTCGAAAGATCGCCCGGATTCACCACCAGTCGCTCGAGTGCCGCGCGTATCGGCCCTGTAGATTCGCGCTCCATCCACGCCCTGTTCGGTTGCGACCCGGTCTTTGCAGCGGCGAACTGCAATCGCACGGTGCCACTGGTCACCGGCTCGCCGTCTGGCGCGGTCGCGATAACGAACGTTACCCGCCCGAGTTTATGGCCGCGCACATACCCCAGCTGTTCGAACGTAACCGGCGCAGCCGTTACTGCAGTCAAAACCGGGCTCGAGGCACGGTACTGCGATACGCTGCCCGTGGTGTACTCCCCCGTGGGGACCGCGACCGCGAGCACCGCCTTTTGTTCCGATGGAGTACGAACGACCTCGAAGTCGAACTCGATGTAAGCAGCCCTTGTATCATACCGCGATATGCGTAAATCCGGTGCATCGGCCAGCGCTTCCGCCCTTTGCAATGCCTCCTGACGCCAGGTTACTTCCTCCGGTGAAAGCACCCCGGCCGCCGCCACTCCCGCGCAAAAGCAAACAGCACCAGCCGCCATCACGACCGCCGTAATTGCCCCCACACCTCGCACCTGCTGACGAAAACGCATCCGACCTCGTTTGTTCCAAACTAGCTGGCGCGAAGCAACTCTTCCTCAGGCCAACCGCCAACGGAAAACACCATACCTGCAAACAGCATCTTTATGGCACCGCAACAGTTCCCTTGATTGGCACGGTTTGGGGCAAAGGGTCACACGCGTGCCCGCATCCACTTCCTATCGAATTCTCCACCTGGTCAGCAGCATGCGCTGGACGGGCGTGGCCGAGCCCGCCGCCAGCCTTGCGAAGCAGCAGATTATGGCCGGCCACGACGTACGCGCGGCGGCCATCTGGGAGCGATCGCTTGAGGACGGGCTCAAGGAGCGTGGAATTCCGCTCGCCCGCGAACTCGAGCTTCAGCGCCGCATCAATCCGCTCGCGCTGCACCAGGACGTGCACCGCCTGCGCCGGTTCCTGCTGCACAACCAGATCGGTGTCGTGCACTGCCATTTGCTGCACGACCACTGGATAGCCGCCATGGCGATCCGGCCGCTTCGCGGGTCCGAGCGTCCGCTGCTGGTACGCACCGTTCATCGTTACGAAAAGATGCGGCGCGATCCCTGGCACACGTGGCTCTTCGCATCGGTCACCGATGTTGTCATCACTGTATCGACCGAACAGCGCGAGCTGATCCTTGCGGCCTACCCTGAAATCCGCGAGCGGCTTCACGTCATCTTCGGTGCGGTGGATGCGCAGCGTTTTCGCCCCGACCTTCCCGGCGCCGCGCTCGTCCGCGCCGATATGGGCGAGCCCGCCGATGCAAAAGTTGCGGGCATCGTCGCCCACCTTGGTTATAACCGCGGCCACCGCTGGTTGCTCGACGCCGCGCCGGCCGTCGTTGAAACCGTGCCCAATGCCACCATCTGGATAGTGGGCCAGGGCGAACTGAAATATCCGCTGCGCAGGCAGTTGCGCGCGCCGCAATTCAAGGACCGTGTGTTGATGGCAAGCTACCGCACCGACGATTTGCCCGAGACGTACTGCGCCATGGACGTCGCGCTGCTGCTGGGGCTCGGCAGCGAGGGGAGTGCGCGCGCGGCACTGGAAGCCATGTCGTGCGCGCGGCCCGTCATCGCGGTCCGCAAAGGCGCGCTCGTCGACACCATCTCGCACGGAGAAGACGGCCTGCTCGTCGATGAGAACGATGTAGCCGGGTTAACCGAGGCGCTGGTCCGGCTGCTCGCCAGCCCCTCCGAAGCGCGCCGCATGGGCGCAAACGCCCGCAGAAAAATCCTCGAGCGGTTCACCGACGAACAGCGCTATCTCGCCACACAAGCCGTATATGAGCAGGGCTTCCAGCGAAGCCGCCCCGCATAGCCCCCGCCTGCCGAGGCAAAGCGGGCGCTGGGGCAAATTCAAACTGCGTGAATTTCGACGTTAGAGAAGACGTCCATAGCACCAGTGCCGAATCAGAAGTTCATTACCAGACCAAAGGGCAGTTGTTAACAGCGAACGTCGTTGATTTCCACCATCGACGAATAACGACGAATGATGTGAGAATCCGAGTGCGCGGGGGGCCGCGGTGGAGGCTTTTCAAGTTTTTCAAGTTTTTTTCAAGTTTGCGGTGTAGAAGCTTGAAAGGCTTGCAGATATAATTCAAGTTATTCAAGTTGGTAATTTCGCCACTTGAATAGCGGTAATCCTCGCGTAAGAATTCGCCGGGGCCGTGTATCTCCGGCTTCCTTGCGCGATGGGCGCCTTTTCCGCCAGGTGCAAAGACGTAAAATGCCACGCGGATTGGGCGCAGAAGTCCATCTGCTGTCGGTCACGGCGTTCGGGCTGCATAGTTTTCAAAGAACACGTTCAGGTTACTACGGGGGCAGGTATACACCAGTTGTGGAGGGCGTGCCTATTCCCTGGCGTACCCTACAGTGGGCTAAGTCCAATAAAGTCGAAAGAGATTTTTTTGGCGAAGTCGCGCTGGTGCGCGCCGGCTACTCAGGATTAGGGCCGTTACTCGACGTGCCATGCTGATGAGGCTTCCGTGAGAAAATTGATCGTCGAGCGTCGCAGAGGGGACGGTCGTCCACGTCCCCGTAACTTCTTTATATGGCTATGATCTTGATATCGGTTTCGCGAAACAATGGCTTACTGCGCTTTTCCGTAGTGTAAAACTCTCCAGCTTTTGCCTTAATTGCCGCCTCAAGGTGCAGAGCGTCCACTGCATTCAGCCCGAGGCGACCTGCGCGTTCCATGGCACCGTTCAGCAGCGGTTCATCTATAGTGACGCGCAACTTTGCCGCATGGAAGTAAGCCTGGTAGAACCCCACCTCGAACGACTGCTGGTGAAAAAGCGCTTTGGGCAGAACTTCGAGTTGCAGGAATGAGCTGACGACGAATTCGCGTTCTGGATCATCGATAACCTGCATGACCCGTGTGGCGAGACTGGCTCGGCTTCGCGCGCCTTCGATAAGCACTCCGGCATCCAGAAATGTCCGGATCAATCCATGCCGCCGCGGCGCGCCCGAACCTCTTCTCGCACCTCTTCAAGCGTAAGCAATTTCTCACCGCTGGCCTCAATCTTTCGCCGCCACTCGAGCATGCGCTTGCCAAGTTCCGTCCGAGGTTCATACTGGATGTGCCTGTCCTCATTGGGGTCTGCGGGTACCCCATGCTTCGGAACTTTATGGGTGCTCATCTGCAATGCTCCTATGGGTTGGTGCAGTGTATTTACCTTGTTGTGCAGCAGGTTATTGACGAATAGGTGCCCATTCGTAATTTTGCACGTCCCGAATTGCGATTCCGAGGGGAATTTATATGTGCTAGACAATACTGGATACATAAGTCTTGTACAAGATGGATCTCTTCAATCGACTCTTGTATTGGATATCCGAGATCGGTGCGCGAACGGTCGCTCGGGCAAAAATTCAAGTGGAGTCAATTTCGACATTACAGTAGACGTCCACAGCACCAGTGTACCGAATCAGAAGTTCATTACCAGACCAAAGGGCAGTTGTTAACAGCGAGCGTCGTTGATTTCCACCGTCGCGCCAGATCGCAACCCCGCGTCTGATCCATCCAACTCCGGCGAAACGACCACGCACGCGAACAAAACTCGTATACCGCCCTGGGTATGGTGTCCCATTAATTCGTCCACTGGTTTTGTGTGCCGTCCGAGCTCGAAAGCTTCCTGAAGTATAGCTATGAACTTCTGGGACGGCACACTAGGAGTGCGACACCGCGTGCCGCACCGTACAACCCGGGCATTCTTTTACGCGTCCCTGCGAGTTTGGACCCGGTTTCGGAGCAGCTCCGCAGCTGTACCAAGAACTTCAAAACTGCGTTTGGCTTAGCTGGAACTCCGAAGCCGGTGTTCAGTTTCCGTTCCTCGGCGGCCGTAACGCGAAGCGATCTTTTGCTGCTCTTCTTGAGCCACCAGCTTACTCACCAGCTTGCACCCGAGTGCGCTCGCAATCTTGACCTGGCTTTCGATGGTGAAATTTGCTCCCCCCATCAGTATCTTGCTCACGTAAGCCTGCGAAGTCCCAAGCTTTTCGGCCAGTTGCTTTTTAGTGATACCCAGCTGCTGCATCCGGCTGACGATCTGCTGCGCGAAATCGTCCTGTGCGGCGAAAAGTGCATATTCACCACTGCTCTTCAATTTCTCGATCTCAGCCGAGAATCTTTCCTCAGCAGTCCTATGCTTAGTCATTTAACAGCTTCCGTTCTGCAAAGTATTGTTTCCGCACAGCCTTCGCTTCCTCGATTGCCGACCGCGGCATTTTGTTTTGCTTTTTCACCAGGGCATACGCGCAAACAATCACGCGCTCCGCATCATAAAAGTAGATGACCCTTGCGCCATACGGAGCCCGAAATTCAAACAGAGCATCTTCCAGCGGACCGCTTGAATCGGGACCCGCTCGGCCTTCTTCGGCCGTGCGATTAAGTATATATCTGAGTCGTTTCGCATCTTTCAGTCCCGGTGTTCCAAGAAACGAATCCACTACGCCCTGGCCACCTTTAAGCCAGTCGCAGATCGTAAACACTTTTCCAGACACCAGCTTTTGTACGGGCAATAACTTAACCTATAGGTTGAATTTGTATTCGCCAGTCAATCATCACTTCGATACACTTTCACCGACAGCAAACACAACCCCGAATCGGACGATTTGAGGGGACAGCTTCATAGTGTGTCCATAGCCTGGAAACCAGGGCTAAACTGACCCGCAAGCCGGCGCACGCGCTTGTTGCCACTCATTGGCCGCGCACATAATGAGATCGCAAATGGGATCTTTGGTGGAGCAGTACGCGTCGCGATCCTGGACGACAATGGCCGCAAGCTGCCGCTTCACCCGTCCGTATGCGGCTGCTGCGTCGGGGTGCGCACGGAGGTAATCGCGAAAGAGCAGAGCGTAGCGTTCATTGTACCGTCCGTGTTCCCGCACGTGGACGTGCGCCGCGCGTTTGTCAGGCGCTGCCGTAAAGAATAGTTTGGCCCAGTGCTCCGTGGCCTCCGATTCAAATCCTGGCGGGACGTGATCCCATACTATGTCTGCCCGTAACTGGTACCCGATACTTTGCAAGCGTGCCGCAATCTCGTCGCGTTCAATGAGCGTGCCCACCGTCACCTGCACATCGATGATGTCCTTGGCGGGCAACCCTGGCACCGACGTCGAGCCGATATGGTCTACGCGGAGCGCAAGGTTCTCCAACGTGCGTTCGATCTCTTGTGCGAGGGCATGGAACTCGTTTGCCCACTCCGGTTGCGGATCGACAATCGCAATCGGATGCGATATGGATTCTAATGAGGGGCGACTGGTCATGTACGGCTCATGGGATTGCAGCATTTCAACGGCAAGCGGAAAGGCTTTAGGAAATGCGAAGCAGCTGTATTTTAAAGCCCTGCTCTTTTATCCTGCCATGATGGCTTTCAGCAGTTCGTGCATACCGGCGGATGCGACGAAGTTTGCGAGCGCTTCATCCAGATCAGTCGGTGTTTCACAGGTCACTGCTTCCGGGTCGCCGGGCAGCAGGCTCACCAGCGTGATGGGCATCTGGCGGATGTCACTCGTCTTCAGGATGACTCGCGCGGCAAACTGGGATTCCTGTTCCACTTTAAGCAATGTAGTATGGGTAGCTGGGTCCTGAAACAGCTCAATCTCGGCGCGGTTGCCTACGACCGACTGCAACGCCAATGCGATTTTCTGAAGCTCTTCAATTGGTTTCGTCACGCCATGGTTCTCGATCGTGCGTAAACCACATGTCAGCGGTTAAGTGCGTCTGCGCTCGGCGCACTCACAAAGCGCCTTGTCGCACGAGAGATCGGGGGTCAGCTCCCGATCGTTTAGAATGGTTATCTGAACTTTCTCTGAAAACGCGGACACTCGATTTGGAGATCGAGTGACAGTGGGGCTGTTGAAAAACCCTCTATCTTTATTCGACCCCTCCAGGCTCGTCGGGATATTACGCTCAAGATCCGCAGGTTGCACCTGCGGCTATTCATGTTCGACACCTCCGGTGTCGGTTTTTCAACAGCCCCACAGTCCCCATCGTTAAGAATGGTTGCGGAGCTGACGCCAAAACTAAAAAGCTGCGACGCGTGCCGCGGACACCTCGCGCTTCGTGGATGAGGTGCGCGACCCCGGCAGCTGATGCGCTTCAGAGCTGAACGCTACCGTTGGGTGCCCGACGGCGCTTTCAGTTTCACAGCCTCGTGGCGCAGTTCGTCGACGATTCGCTTGAGCTCGTTCAGTTGGTGCTGCTGCGATTCCACCTTTGACTCCAGGTCTTTCACCGCCTCGACGGCCAATCCCTCAAACCCGACGATTTCCAGGGTGCGGCGGCCTTGTGCGTCGCGCTTTACCCATTCCGGGAAAACCTGCTCCACCTCGTCGGCAATCATTCCCATCAGTGCTTCGTCGCGCGCGGTGAACTCTACCGGATTCTTCCACTGGTAGGTGACACCGCGCAGCTTGAGCAGTTTTTCGAGTGCACCAGAAATCGTGTGTACATTCTTCTTAACAGATGCGTCCGAAACAGTGGCCCAGTTGCCGCCGCCCGGCTTGTATGCCTGTCCCGCCACTACCAGGTTCTGCTGTACCGTAACTGTCCCGGTGGTGTCTATTGTCAGCCGGTCGTTTGACCCGGCATTGTTGTCGATGTCATCCACGGTGCCGTCATTGAACGTCTGCAGCCGAATGTTGGGCGCGCGCAGCGTAATCAGGTCCGGACCCCAATCGGTGCTGTTGTCGTTCCCGTGAAACAGGATAAGTTCGCTTCTCTCAATCGAGGCTCCCTGGCCTGCGGGAACTGTGCGGCTGGCGATCATGGGCGAGGGATCATCGGTCGGAGCCGTGAGTTTCAACAGTTCACCCACCGTACCGCCGACGGTAAGATTTGCCGGGATCGAAACGGTGTTTGTGGCGGCTATGAGCGATAATCCGGGCCGCATGCTCTTGACGTAAGTCCGAAAAGCGCAGTCGAGCAGAGGCGATGATGGTGATTGCCCGCCAGGGTACGGATTGTCAAAACTGACCAACCACGAAAGTGCCCCACCGCTGGTGCAGCGTATGGTATAAACCTGCCCTGCAATAACTGGTACTGGAGCAGCAAAAGTTGCCCGTTGCCATTGCAGTGACGATCCCCCCGGCACCGTAGCGGATGCGAGCAAAGCGCCTTGACGTAGTTCGACAGTAGCATTGAAATAGGGGCTGTTACCACGTAATATCTCGACCGCCACTAGGTCCCCGGTTATCCCGGCTGTGAACGTCTGACTGACGTCGAAATTACCCCAGGCAGAAGTATTATCGAGTTCTTGCTTCTGATCGAGGCCTGGGCCCCTCGTGCTTAGCAGCAGGGCGTCATTGGCGGCACTGTAGGCGATCTTCGAGGTTTGCGCATTGGGAAGCAGCAGCGCACTTGCTGCAACGTCGCCGTTTACATGCAGCAGTGCCTGCGGCGAAGTCGTTCCAATAGCGACTCGGCCCGAGGCATCAACAGTCACGGACTGGCTGGTACCGTTACTGGCAGGTGAGAGTGACGAGTGCGCGTGGTCATAGCGTGCGATAGCGCTCTGGCTACCGTTCAATCCGCCGGGCGAAGGAAAGACAGCATTAAGGGTTGGCTCGCCGGTACTACCCCCACCGCTCAGACCGTCGCCGGCTGTTATTCCTGTGATGTCCCCGCCGGAATCATTATCGATATTGTCGGCAAAACCTGCAGGCTTGCCTGACACATTTGCCCATAAGACTGCACTCGCCGACGTGGCCGTTTCGGCCAGGTTAGCGTATGCCGCAAAAGGAACCGTGTTTAGACGGGTGCGCGGCAGCACAACGTTGTCGTCGGTGTCGATAGATACCTGCAGGTAGTAATCCAACGCGCTGCTGAACGTGGCGTTCGTGATCGACCCGAAAATCACTGTTCCGGTCGCCACCGTGTGATTCACGACCCCAGCATCCGCGGTGACCTGCGCAGATTCCGAGTACAGCAGCTCACCTGTATTTGCGCCATTGGCCGTGCCACCGCGATACACTTTAAAATACAAAGTGTGTGTGCCGGTGAGCGGAAGCCCGGAACTGTCGAGCTTTGCCTGGTAGTTGAAACGCAACGGCTGCGCCGCCAGGGCGCCACTGGCAAATAAGAGAATAGCAGCAGCCCAAAGGTTGCTGAGATTACGCATGGCTGATCTCCATGTGAGTGGGCGATTCTGACCACAGCGTGGGGAGTCGAACCGGAATGTCAATGTTTGCTAAAGTAGCGGGCCGATCAGAGTTATGATCCTTGAACTTCCTGTGAAAACGCGGACACTCGATTTGGAGATCGGGGGGTCAGCTCCCGATCGTTAAGAATGGTTGCGGAGCTGACCCCAGAACTACGAATTTAAACTCACCCGATTGTAAGCTTATCACCAAGAACTACGGAAGTTTCTGTCGACGGGGCGCTTCTACGCTGGGTTTACCAGCACCTTGGTACATTCTGCGCCACAGATCGAAGCCACCCGAACGCTGATTCAGAAAGAGGTCGTCAATGCTTCGCGATCTATCGCGGCAAATGCAGCGCCTTGCTTCCATCTTCGTCGTAGGACTAGCAATTTTTAACAGCAGTTGTGGCCTTGCAGCCGGGGTCGAGGTTGTCCCCTTTAATTATCCAGGTGATGGGGCGTTCCAGTCGGTCGTGATCGGCGGCAAAAGTTACTACCAGAACCTCGCTGATCCTAACCGCTACATCTATTTTGATGTTCCGGCGTCGTTTACCGTCACGGGCCAGCCGATTTACGTGCAGGTTTTCTACCTGGAGTATGGCAACGGCTTCCTGGGGATCAATTACGACAGCAACCATGTCGAGGGGACACTGCTCGCGCAGAAGTATTGGGGCTCTGAAGAATCGTACGGGACCGTGTGCACGAACGGGCGAGTGGCACGCGAGGCAGTGTTCAAGTTGGAACTGCCTCGATTTGAAGGACGGCAAAATGGGAATGCCGACTTTCGCCTGGCTGGGTTTTTCGGAACCGAGCGCATGACCATTGAAAAAGTGCTGCTGTGGACCACACCGCCGCCTTACTTTGTGGAGAAGTCTATTAAGCCATGGCTGCAACCGTACAGCGGACCTGAGCGCAGCGACATTAACGCAACGACCCTCGATGGCAAGGTGCTGTGTGGATACCAGGGTTGGTTCAATACGCCAAGGGACGGCGCGGAAGTGGGCTACCGCCACTGGACCCGCGATCCGTTCGCTGTCACTTCCACGTCTCTCACCGTCGATTACTGGCCAGCGGTTTCTGAGTATGATCCGGCCGATCTTTTCCGGGTCATTGGCATGACACATCCGGGCTCGTTACCGGCGTATCTTTACAGCGCTTTCAACAGCGGGCCGGTCTTACGGCATTTCCGGTGGATGCGCGAGTATGGCATCGACGGCGTATTCCTGAGTCGCTTTGTGACCTCAACGCAGGATCCCAAATCGCTTCGCATCGTGAACATGGTTCTCAACAACGTCCGCGAAGGCTGCCATCGCGAGGGCCGCACGTGGGCAATGATGTACGACATGTCCGGCACGACGACGGAAACAGGCGGCGTAGCGGTGATGAACGACTGGAAGTTTTTATGTGACCAGGTTCACATTCGCGAGGACTCGCGTTTTCTGCACCACAACGGCAAGCCTGTCGTGATGCTGTGGGGTTTCGGGTTCAATGATCGCCCCTGGACCGCCCAGCAGGCGCAGGCTGTGATTAACTTCTTCAAGAGTGACGCGACCTATGGCGGCAATTACGTGATTGGTGGAGTGGACCCCGGCTGGCGAACGCTGAGTGCGGGATCGAGCACGGATCCGGCGTGGACGGCCGTGTATCAGTCCTTCGATTCAATCAGCCCGTGGGATGTCGGACGCTACTACGATCTCACGTCGCTGCAGAATCATAAGACGAACTATTGGGCGCCGGACTTAGCCGACGTTAACAGCCGCGGGCAGGGCTATGCACCGGTTGTTTTTCCAGGATTCTCGTGGGACAACCTGTTCAATTATGCTCCAGGCACATCGAACATACCTCGACTCGGCGGCGATTTTCTCTGGAAGCAAATTTACCACTTAAAAAGCCTTGGTGCAAAGACGCTCTTTGTCGCCATGTTTGACGAGGTGGACGAGGGCACGGCCATCTACAAGGTCAGCAATTCGCCTCCGGTTGAAGCCTTCTTCAGAACTTATGAGGACAAGTCGGAGGACTGGTACCTGAAGCTAGCCGGCGCCGGCTCCATGATGTGGCGCGACCAGTCGCCTCTGAGCGAAACGATACCCGCGAACATCCCGTTTCCGGTAGTGGAAACCGCGGCGGGCGCAAGCTGGGAGTTGTACCCGTGAAGACGGTTTCCAAGTGACTGAAATCCAGGTCCAACCCAGATAAAGCTTGCGAACTCTCCCGCCGTAACCCTACCATAGCCCTTAATCGGACGTTCCATCGGCGGGGCGCTTGTACGCTGGGTTTACCAGCATCTTGATACATTCTGCGCCCAATCCCCTGCGACTGGAGCAACTCAGGTCATCTCGGGGGTATTCTATGGTTAGCTCTGCGGCAGCCCAACTTCAACGTTCCCTCTGTTTAGCATACCACACAGTACGACCTCTTGTCCGTGCGCGAAACGCAATTTCCCCCGTCCTGCTGCTCATCGTCGCGTCGGCCTTCGCATGGCCTTTTGCCGACGGCAGCGGCGAATCGACCGACCAGGCCTGCATTTCCGCCAATGGCCGCTATGTGGTTTTCGAATCAGAGTCAAATAACGTTACGCCCGGCGACACGAATGGCTCCAGGGACATATTCCGACTGGATCTACAGACAGACACAATTATCCGTGTAAATGTCTCCTCCACCGGCGCGCAGAGTGACTCAGCATGTTCCGAACCGCGCGTTAGTGCAGATGGTAATCGCGTTGTTTTCCATTCGCTTTCTTCGAATCTGGTGACAAGCGATACCAACAACGCGACGGACGTCTTCCTGCGCGACATCACGGCAGCGACAACTACGCGCGTCAGCGTCGATTCTGCAGGATTGCAGACGGCGAACTTCGCCGACAGTTATATTTCTTCGATAAGTTCGGACGGCAGCCGCGTGGCTTTCCATTCCGCTGCTGCAAACCTCGTCCCCGGGGATACGAACTTCCGCGTCGATGCCTTCCTGCGCAACCTCACTGCCGGCACCACTACGCGCGTCAGCGTGGACTCGCTTGGCACGCAGGCAGATCGGGATTGCTATTCTGCCACTATCAGCGGCGATGGAACGCGAGTGGCGTTCGTCTCGGATGCGACCAACCTGGTGGCCAGTGACACAAATGCCAAAGTCGATGTGTTCGTAAGAAATGTCACCGCCGGCACTACAGTGCGGGCAAGCGTGAGTTCAGGCGGGGCTGAGGCAAATGACACCAGCGTCGCTTCCAGCGGTGATAGACCGACATTGAACACCGACGGGACGCGCGTGGCATTTACCTCGAGTGCGTCGAACCTGGTTACATCCGACACCAATGGCGTTGATGATGTTTTTGTTCGAGATTTAGCATTGGGCACAACCGTTCGGGCTAGCGTTACAACGACTGGTTCGCAGGCTATTTCGGGCGGCAATTGCGGAATTATCAGCGCTGACGGCAGCCGTGTCGTGTTCACAGGCGCCTATAATCTGCTGCCGGGCGGCGGCAGCTCGGATCCGCTGCAATACTTCATGCGCAACTTGTCCGACAGCAGTACCACCTGCGTGAGCGTAAACTCCGCGGGTGTCCCGGGAAACCTGTTCGTTGGAGGTGCTGCCACTGGCGCAGGAGCAGGTATCAGCGCGGACAATAACCTGGTGGCATTCTGTTCCCTCGCTTCCAATATGGTCGCGAATGACACGAATGGGACCTACGATATCTTCGTGCGAAACTTAGCCGCCGGGACGACAGCCGGCCCCAGTATTCCAGTGACCGCAGCCGATGGCTGGATGCTGTACAGGTAACATATCCATACAGAGCTGCTCGGGCACGGCTACGTACAGTATGCCGGCCCAACAAGCACCAGCAAGCCGCCAGCCGGAAACGAGTCGCAGTATTTCAAGTTCCCCACGGTGCGACGTTCCAGGATCATTGATGGCCTTTCAAAATATCCGCGCCTAAAGATTTGGTTGGTCGGGAATACAGCCTTTGAAGGCCTCGCAGTAACTGCGACAAACGATAAGCTAATGAGCTTCTGGCTGGATCACTGAATGGCTACCGACTTCAATTTTCTGCTTGTTAACCAGTCCGCTCGATATGCTTTCGCGCCGCTTGCATGCTGGTTAGCGACGCGCCAGTAATACCGTATCAATGTTCGAGTGAGAGGCAAATTGGCTAAAAAGAAATCGGATAAGAAACCTTCCTCGAAACAGAAAATGGGGCGGCCAGCTCCGCAGCCGGAAGGATGGGACGAGGATCTTCACCGGCGTGGGCTTGACGCACTCATCGCAGCCCTGGGCGAGGAGGATGCGCAGAAGTTCCTGATGATGACGGGCGTGAGTGCCACCTCGTACTTCCTGGAGCATGCATTGGGAGGGCTTATACCGGACCCGCTGGTTTATGTTTTGAAGATCACGTTGCGCGATTCAAAGCCGGTGATCTGGCGCCGAATGAGTCTTTGGAGTACCTGCTCACTGGGAGAGCTGCATAGCGCGCTCCAGATCGCGTTTGGGTGGCTCAACTCACATCTGCACAGGTTCGAGAACAAGCACGGGCAGTTTGCGCCGTTCTATGATGATGTTCCCGACGCCAACATTGAAGGTGCTCGCGACGAAGATGAAACACTGCTGGCCGAAGTGCTGCAAAAAAAGGGTGATAAGCTGACATACGTGTATGACATGGGAGATAATTGGGAGCACGAGATTGTGCTGGAGAAAACCCTGGCGGTTCCCAATGGTGAAGTGCACCCCCCGGCTCCGGTATGCATGGGTGGCGAAAATGCAGGACCCCCAGAAGATAGCGGTGGTGTGTTCGGGTATGAGGAAGGACTTCAAATTCTCTCCGATCCCAAGGATGAGCAGTATGAGGATTATCGTGAGTGGTACGGGGAGGACTTTGATGCAACGCACTTCGACCTGAAGGAAACCAACGACGAGCTGAAGGATTACTGGGCGCACTTGCAGAAGCTGTTCCGGGAGTTTTTGGAGGAGGAGTCCTAAGTTCGGGGGACAGCTTCCGATCGTTATGAATGGTTGCGGAGCTGACCCAAGAACTACCCCAGAACTCCGCGTTTCGCCGCAAGGTGAAGCAATGCATTGTAACTTACTGGTAGAGAACCCACTTCGCAGCATCGACGCTGGTGGGCAAAGGCATCTCGCTGATCCAGGCTCGAATCAGAGCAACGCCTTCGGTATCCACGCGCGAGGTGCCCAGCGGCGGCATTTGATGTGCGACGCCACGCTCGGACATTCGTTTAACCAGTACCGACCGATCTGGTTCACGTGGTGCAATAATGCGCGCATTCGTGATGCCCAGATCGCCCCGCACTGGCAACGCGCCAACCGTGTTGGTATTTTCTGTCGCAGTCTGCCACCGGAAATCCATTGTCGACGGCGCGCCGCCGCCGGGCTGGTGGCACATGGAGCAGTTTGCAGCCAGATACGCGCGTGCGCGGCTTTCAGTGGTTGCCGAAGTGTCGTAGGGATCGGGCATGCGCGGCAAGGACGCCGGCGGTGAGGGAAGTGCACTCGTGAAAAAATTAATGTGATCCAGCGTCCGCAGCTGATTATCCGTAACGCCCGTAGCAGGATACAAGAATTCATCATTCATTTGTGCCGTGTTAAGACTTAGTGTGCCATTGGCAGCGTTTGTATGGCACTGGATGCATTGAGATCGGCTTGGAAACTGCCATGTATAACTCGAGGTCGAACCGCTGGTGTCCGTTAACACGAAACTGCGCGTTGCGGCCGCCGGCAGCAGGTCTGCATCGGTCTGGCTGTCATTCCAGCGATACGAAAAGCCATTCCAGACGCTGTTTTTCTTGTAGAGAAGACGGGTTTCGATTCGTTTTGCGGTTCCTGTTGGATCGCGGTCGTCCAGTGGAAGTACGAAGTTTTTGATGAGCAAGGCATTCTCGCTGAAATCCCAGCCGGTATCATACCGAAACCCGGCTTTGTCCAGATTCGGAAGGGCCAGAAACCTTTCTTTCCGGGCACCATCGGACCAGAGCTTTGCACTTGGCACGTAGGGAATAATCCCTTGAGCTGTCTGGTCCAGCCCTAACCCGGCGCTGAGAAGCGCTGGAATGTCGCTGAGCCGGTTGGGAAACGCCGTACTATCGATCTGTAACGAAGTGTTTGATGCTCGGCTGTCGATGCCATAGGGTTGCGCCACTGCAGAAACCGTCAAAAGGCATGCAAGCAGGGTTATTACAACTCTCAGGATTGGCACACGGTTCCTCAGACACGACATATGGAGTTCGGAACGCCCCATGGTCAATACAAACGTGGTGTTGGCGTGACGCTTAGTGGTTGTAAGATCACTTTCGCAGGCGCAAAAGCCTGGCCCCAGGGCGACCAGAGAGAAACTCGGGAAACTCGGTGACAGGTTATGTATTAGTTAATGGATAACCTGTCACCGAATTTCCGAGTTTCCCGGATAAGGTTAGTTAATAAAGACTCCACTCATTGACGCTGCTTGGTGGTGTGTAGGTAATCGTAAGTACGGGACGATTCCCCGTCGTCGGGCTTTCTTTTGTACTGTATCGCGTCGCGGTTGCAAGAACAGACTCATCGCCTCGAACCAGCCACCCGAAGTTTGTGGCGGGACTGGCAAACCAGCCCTGAACGTTCGAAAGTGTGGCGGCTGAAGTCCAGGTGTACAAGCCGATGACGTCTACTGATGTTGTCGCGCTGGGGGTCGCATTAAAGTCACCGCCAGCCGCGGTCCAGTCGGAGGCGGTATTAAAAAACCGTTTCGTCCATGTCGCGTCACTGGTGGTAGCGGCAATGCCCGAACCTTCGTTGGCGGCGGCGTCTGATGTACCCTGACCCCAGTCAGCAGTAACTGCGTGTATTGATACCAGGCTTGCGCCGGGGGGGGATTTCGTCATCGTCAGTTTCAGGGTCGCACCCGATATGGTGGATCCTGCCGGAACTGAGGCCGCTACGTCAAAAGCAATAACACCGCGGCGTAACTTACCGCCGCCCGTGGTGTTGACTCTGCCCGCGAAAAAGTGCTCGCCAGCTCCGTTGGCAAGGCTGCCGGTCGCGTCTTCATAAAGAGTCGCGTCCTTACTGGCCGGTACGTCAACCGTAGCTGCGGTTACTGCTGCCGCAATCATCCCGGAAAAGGCCAGACCGGCAATTCGTTTCAGATAAACCATGAGTTTCTCCCCAACTTAGCTTTGATTACCGTGAAGAACCCGGCGACCTGCCACAAAATTCACTTTCAGACCTGCTTCAGTTCCGTGGACAGTGGCGCAGCCGATCTGCGACCGTGCCGCGGGAGATCGGGCGACAGCTCCCGATCGTTAAGAAGGGTTGCGGAGCTGACCCCAGAATCTCGAACAATTCGCATAGGAGAATGCAATGGCTCTACACCTTCTGCGGATCAAGCAATTCTTAACTGCTTGAACCCTCACGTTGGCTCTTTCAAGTCCCCCGCCCGTTGCACTTCGGTTGGCAATCCGCCCGGCCCTTCCTCGGCATCGCATTGGAAAGTCGACCCGTTGCCGAGAAAGTGATCGCGATGGCGAGGAATTTTCATCGTTTCAGGGTGCCGCCCGGCGGCATGACGACTGTCCCCTCAAATGCGGTGATGCGGGTGAGGCGCTTGAGGGAGAGGCCGGGTGTTAGCAGCTACTGACCTAGTGGATGGTGTGAGCCTTCACCTGCTCGCCCAGTTTCAGGTTGTCCCGATAATCGATCGGGACGTCGATAATGACGGGGCCTTGCATCTCCAGCGCTTTGCGCAGCGTTGGAACAAGGTCGTCCGGGCTGTTGATTCGGAACGCGGCGGCGCCGAAACTTTCCGCGAACTTGACCAGATCCGGTTCCCCGAAGCGAACGCCCGATTCGCGCCCGTATTTCATCATTTGCTGTATACGCACCAGGTCATAGCTGCCATCGCGCCAGATAAAGTGGACCAGGGGGGCCCGGAGGCGGACCGCCGTTTCCAGCTCCACGGCCGAGAAAAGAAACCCGCCGTCGCCCGATATGGAAACGACTTTCTTTCCGGGCCGGGCCAGAGTGGCCGCGATGGCCCAGGGTAATGCAACCCCCAGGGTCTGCTGGCCATTGCTGAAAAGCAGATGGCGAGGCTGGTGGATCACGAAGTAGCGGGCCATCCAGACATACACGGACCCGATGTCGCAGGCTACCGTCACATCGTCGGGGAGATTGTTGTAAAGGTCGTGGATGAATCGGAGAGGGTGAATAGGCGTCGACGTGATTGTCTTACCTTCATCGATTTCCGCCCACAGCTGGCGCTGAAGCGTGGCAACGAGCTTCGTCTCGCTCTCGGCAACTGCCGGCCGGGCATTTCGTCCGATGGCGTCGAGCGTCGAAGCGATTTCTCCGATAACTTCTGCGTCGGGCTGATAGGTGCCGTCGATATCGGCTTCAATGAAGTCGAGGTGAATGAGCTTGGCCTTACTGTCTACGTGCCACAACGCCGAGTCATATTCTACCTCGTCGTAGCCGACCGTGAGAATGAGGTCTGCACGGTCCAGAAGCTGGTCTCCGGGCTGATTATGGAAGAGTCCGACACGTCCGACAAAGCAATGGAGAAGCTCGCGGGGAACAACGCCCGATGCCTCGAAAGTGCAAACAACGGGAATGGGACTGTTGCTCAGGAAGCGTCGGACCGCCAGCGTCGCAGAAGGTTCACTTGCGGCGCGGCCGAGGAATAGCACCGGCAACCGGGCTTTGTTGAGTAGCTCAGTCACTTCTTCCACGGCCGTCGGGTGGGCGGGGCCGCGCAACGGGTCTCCCCGGTCCGGAATCGGCTGCACGTCGGTTTCCGCATTCAGCACATCGGACGGAAGAGTGATATAAACCGCGCCAGGCCGCGGCGCACTGGCAATGCGAAAGGAGTTGGAGACCACTTCGGCGATATTGGAAGGGGCGACCACCTCGATGCTGGACTTGGTAATTGGTCGGAAAACGGAGGCTGTATCCATACTCTGATGGGATCTCTTGAGACGCGAGGAGCGAGGAACCGCACCAGTAATGGCCACGACCGGATCTCCCTCGGTCGTCGCCGTGGCAAGGGCCGTGGCGAGATTTGTCGCCCCGGGGCCTGAGGTCGCAAGGCAGACTCCCGGCGATCCCGTGAGCCGCCCGATGGCCGCAGCCATGAACCCGGCGTTCTGTTCATGCCGGCACACGATCAGCTCTGGGCCGCGGTAGGTCAGCACGTCGAAGACGCGGTCGATTTTTGCGCCCGGGATCCCGAAGATATAGGGAACCTTGTGCTCCTCGAGACATTCCACCAGCAAATCGGCGCCAACGCGCGGAAGTTCTCGCTTATTTGCATTTTTATCGCTCATATGATCGACGCCTACGGGCAGCTCTGCCGGATAGCTATGAATCTTTTAAGAAGCGGAAGCGGCGCACTAACGAGACAAATTCCGTGTCACGATGTCCGCGCCTGGTAACGGGCGAGAACTTCAAGAGAAAACCGAGAAAACCGGGACGTGTAATTTTTCTTTTTCGCGCGAGCGGTTCATGTGAACAAATCCGCCGTCAGATCCGGGTCCTCCCACCTGCTTGCGCGGGTGACCACGTTTTCGCGCAGGTGCGAGATCCTGCTCCAGCATTTTCTCGATGCGCTTAATAAGCCCGTCGTCAACTCTTGCAAATCGAGGCATGCCGTACCAGCTACTTAATGCATGCAGCTGGAATCAATGGATAACCTGTCCCTTCAACGTCCTCAAAATCCGTCAGCCATAACGAACGTGCAGGACAACAGTACGGCTGCTACAATGGACACCAATTGCGGGTTGTTTCCTGCATGGGGTTTTTGGTAGCTTCAGGAAAAGCGAAAGCAAGCTTTCGCACTTGTACGTAGGGTGCGTGGAACATTTCGAGCGTGGGTGTGGACATATACGAGTAGTCGTCGGTGGGGGGTGCAGGGGGGTGCTCCTCGGTCTGTGGATTG
>JBPCLP010000044.1:0-99501 GCA_051003195.1 Candidatus Sumerlaeaceae bacterium
CCTCCTTCGGACCCTTTCGAAAGAACACTTTTCCTGATGGGATTGAAACCCGTCTTGCGATTGTCCTTCCCCGGTTTTCTGTTTGATACCGTCGTTGACATCGAGGTGCGTTTTGCGGTGACTGACACTTGCTCCATGGAGAATCTGACCCCACGCCATTCCTACAAGGCTCCATCCGGTCCGCGCACGAGTGTCGGTCGCTACCAGATCGAGTGTGTAATCGGGCGCGGAGGCATGGGCGAAGTCCTTAAGGGAATCGATCCCGGGTCCGGTAAATACGTGGCCGTGAAAGTCCTGGATGCAGAGGCATACCGCGACGAAGACCTGCTCGCGCGGTTCCGCCGTGAGGCACAATCGGCACTTACTCTCGACCACCCGAATATCGCGAAGTTCTACGAACTCGAGCATGACGAAGAAGGTCAGCCGATTATTGTCATGGAATTCATCGAGGGTCTTTCCATGGATGCGTGGCTGAAGGCGAACACCGATGCCCTCTTCTCGCAGATTGTGGACTTCACCATCCAGGCCGCGAGAGGCCTTGAGAACGCCTTTCGTCGAACAATCATTCATCGCGACATCAAACCTTCCAACCTGATCGTCACACCGAACAACGTTGTGAAAATCATCGATTTCGGTCTGGCCAAGAGCATGTGGGACAAGTCGGCGTTGACCGGCACAGGAATGGTGGTGGGAACCCCACGCTACATCTCACCCGAGCAGGGCATGGGGCGCAATGTCGATCATCGCTCCGATATCTATTCGCTGGGCGCGACGCTCTATGAGCTGCTGACCCGGCAGGCGCCATTTGATGGCGAGACTCCGCTCGCCATCATGATGAAACATATTAATACACCACTCATTCCGCCTTACCTGCTGAACCCCAAAGTCCCAAGCGACGTGAACGAAATTGTAGTTCGCATGATGGCAAAGGATCCGCGCGAGCGATACCAGGATTATGAGCCGCTGATCAGGGACCTTGAATCTGCAAAGATTCACCGGCTGGCAAAAGAGCGGCGATCTTCCGGCATGGACAGTGTTCAGGCCGGACAGGCGCCTACGGTGATGGTTACCGACAACAACGGTGGCTCTTCTGCGCCCACCGCGTTCAAGGGGCGGCCGAGCTCTTACCTGACCGAAGGTCTCGTCGACGTAAGCTACAATGCACCTGCCGAAACGCCGCAGTCGAATTTGAGCAGAATATTGCTCGCCGTTTCCGGGGTACTGGTGCTGGGATTTGCTGTCGCTGCATTGATGGCGCCACGGCATATCGAAGGCAAAAAGCAGTCCTCGTGGTTTTCCCAGCGGGTAGCACAGGTCTTTAAAAGGGATAAACCTGTCGAGCAGCCTACCTCTCCAGTGGATCTTGCGAAAGACGACGCGGAAAAAGTCCGTCTGACTTCGAGCCGCATGGAAGCGGTCGTTTCAAAGATGCTCGAGCTGAGAACCTCTCAACCATCCAAATCCATAAGCCTGCGCACCGTGCGTGAAACTGGTGGAATGAGTGACGAAGACACGAGGGATGGTTGGGGTAACGACTTCTCGATTGTGCAATCCGGCGACGGCGGGGGGACACTTCTCGCCAGCGGACGCGACGGCGAAGAAAAGTCCGACGACGATTTCAGCTATGCGCTGGACGGGAGCAGCCACCACATTCCGCCAGCGTTAAAGGCGGAAGATTTTGCCTCGAGCGCCGAGACCCGGAGCGGTTCTGCCAGTAAGTAGAGTTTAGTTAGCCGGTTTCTGGAACATGTTCCAGAGTTGGCAAAGTTACGAGGACCTCAGTTCCCTGTCCGTCTGTGCTGTGAAGCGAAATTTCGCCGGCGAGATTTTCAACAATACCTCGGCAGATGGCCAGCCCCAGCCCCGTGCCAGCCTGCTTGGTTGTGAAAAACGGCTCGAATGCACGTGCGGCATCGCGCTGCTTCATCCCTGTGCCGTTGTCCGCAATTTTAATCTCGGCCGCGTTGCGCCGGAGCCGAAGGGAAATTGTGACTTTCCCGCCTTCGGGCCGCAGCGATTCACGCGCGTTGAGAAGCATGTTAAGAAAGAGCTGCCTCAGCGCACGTTCATCCGCGCGAACATAGACCTTGCTCGACAACAGGTCGGTTTCAAAGCGCACGTTCTCAGGGGCTCCCTTTCGCAGCAGCACCACCACGCGCTCCAGTTCCTCGTTCAGCTCGATGGTGCTGCCTTCTCCCTTCTGGGGGGCACGTGACAACGAAAGAAAATGAGAAACCATCTCGCTCAGCCGCTGTGTTTCCGCGACAATGTCGCGGGCGTTTACGGCGCTTCTTGAGTCAGGCGCCTGCTCGGCAACGACTTCCTCGGCCAGCGCACGGATAATCGCAAGGGGATTGCGCAACTCATGGGCCACGCCACCGGCCAGTGCTCCCATTGCTTCGACACGGGCGCCCTGCATGGCAGACCGCTCCAACCGGACAAGGTATCGGAAGACGCGGTAAAGCGAAATTCCGATACCTAACAGTATCAGCGTACTCACCAGCCACAACCGCGTCATTCGCCCGCGAAGGTCACTTAGTTCCTCCAGGTAATCCGGGCTGATCGAAGCCTGCAGGAGACCCAGTGTGCGCCCATCGTCCGCTGTCATACGCTGGTAACTCCGCTGGAACAATTCCCCGTCTTTATAGGGTGAGTATAAAGGTGTGGTGGCAGATCCCGTCTCAAGTGCCTGCTCAATATAGGCCGCATCGATGGTATAAACGTAAGCCTCCCCCGGGCTGGAAAGCCGACCGCCATCCACCACGACGACGCCTTGCGGAGTGATAAGGGTGAGCTGCGATAATCCGCCTTTGACCTGGAGCCGCATGATGCGACGCAGTAGTTCCTCGTAATCGGTGGTATCAGTAAAGTCGGCGAGTCTCTGGCTTTGCTCGTCCGCCGGCCGGTCTGCTACCTGCAGCAGGATCGATGGCGGGTCCGGCATTTTCAGAGCCTGAACCGCGGTCATCGCCACGGACTCGAGTCTTTTTCTTAGATCAGCTTCCTTGCTGGTGCGAAGGTAGCGGAATAGCTGCCAGTAGGACAGGTTGAAAACAAGAAGCACGCAGACGGCAAACAACAGGGCCGCGAGCGGCGGAATTCGGCGCGATCTCGGACGAAGGGGACGAAGCTCCGCCGGCTGCATCGTAGCCAAAGTTACGCCAGCCTTACTCTTTCTCGCGTACGCGTTCGATGGAAACGGCGCGGCCTGTCTCAACGTCCACGGTCACAAGCGCGCCGCACAACTGCACGTCCTCATCCGCAACTTCATGCCGCACCGGCAGATTTGTGAGAAAGCGGTGAAGTACTTCCGCCGTCTTCACCCCGATCACACCCTGCTGGCCGCCGGTCATTCCGATATCGGTGATGTATGCGGTCCCTTCATTCAGCAGCCTTTCGTCGGCCGTTTGTACATGAGTATGCGTACCGAAAACGCAGCTTACCTGGCCATCCATAAACCAACCCATGGCGATTTTCTCGCTCGTCGCTTCCGCGTGAAAATCGAGGAAGACGATCGGCGTTTGCTCGTGAAGTTGCAGTACTATGGTGCGCGCCGCATGAAAGGGGCAATGCACAGGGTGCATATGCACCCGGCCCAGCAGATTTAATACGCCAACTTTAATTCCGTCCGTTCCCGGCACATCGAACACGCCACTACCACGTCCGGGTACTTCAGGCGTCTCGCCATAGTTTCCCGGGCGGATCAGACGCAGCTCCGTCTCGATGATCTTATAAACATCTTTATTATCCCAGGCGTGATTCCCGAGCGTGATCACGTCGACGCCGGCATCCAGCATTTCCTTTGCGGTGTCTGTCGTTATGCCCTTGCCGTGCGCGGAATTTTCGCCGTTGGCGATCACGAAATCGACGCGAGCGGATTCGCGGTATCGCGGCACGATCTTCTTCAGGAGTTCCCTCCCGGGGCGTCCAACCGCATCGCCAACCAGCAGCACACGTAATTCTTTAGGCATCGGGTATTTGCGCCCGGGGCGGCGCAATGAATCAAGTGGTATGATCCGTCACCACGCGGGCACGAATTTCGGATGCGTTCCGTCGCATGGCAACACGCCCACGCGTCGCCAGGACAACCGCATCACCGATGACGGCCAAGGATGTGCCGCTCAAGCGTTCCGCAGCCGATTACTTTCCAGATCGAATGACGCTGCCTTCGATGCGTGAAGCGGCCAGGGGCTGTCGCGGATGCGACCTCTATAAGAATGCGACGCAGGTGGTGTTCGGAGAGGGTGCGGCAAAAGGCAAATGCGTGATGGTGGGCGAACAGCCGGGAGACCAGGAAGACCGACAGGGGCATCCGTTCGTCGGCCCGGCAGGCGGTCTGCTCGACCGGGCTCTGGCGGATGCAGGGATTGATCGAAACTCCGTCTACATCACGAACGCGGTGAAGCATTTCAAACACGAGATCGCCGGCAAAAAGAGAATCCATAAAAGCCCAAACCGGGCGGAAATCTCAGCCTGCCGGCCATGGCTGGTGGAAGAGCTGCGCGTGATTAAACCGAAAGTACTGGTTTGCCTCGGCGTCAGCGCTGCTAACTCGATCTTCGATAAAAAGGTAACGTTGAGAGATGTGCGCGGACGATTCTGGGAGACGGCACTGTCACCGCGCACCTTTGTAACCACTCATCCCTCCAGCATACTCCGGTCATTTGATGACGAAAGCAGGCGGGAGAATTACGCGCTCTTCGTTCAGGAACTAAAGGTGCTGGCGAAAGAGCTAAAGCAAAGGCCGAGTCATGGACATTAGAAAGCGGCACCGCGATCCGGAGTCAGGACTTTACCGCAAGATCTCCGTTGCGCTCGACGAACGCCTTGAACTCACGCACCTGCTTGCGAAGTAAATCCATCGTCGCAGCTTCTTTAAGTGTGGTCCCGTCCTCGGCCCAGCGAGCGTTAATGCCGGGCATCCACACACGCTCTGGCAGAACATACGCGTTGCGATAGCCGAAAATCATCTGAAGCTGCTCGACTGAACGAAACGCTCCCCAAATGCCAGCGGACTGCCCGGTAAACGCGACGCAGCGATGCTCGAAGCTCTGCGGGAACGGTAACATATCGATAAAGTATTTCAAGACGCCTGGAAACGAGCCGTTATACTCTGGAGTCACGACGTGAAGCCCATTGGCGTTTAGAATACGGTCGGTAACTCTCTTCCATCCCTCTGGCTTTTCTGCATACGCTGTGGGCTTGAAAAGTTCCAGCGGCATTTCCTGAAGGTCGAGGATCTGGACCTGAACCCCAAGCTCGTTGTATAACCCTTCGATCACACGTGCCACTTTGAGGCTGTTGGATTGCGGCCGGTTGGTCCCCGAAATAACTTCGATCATAAATGGTCCTCTTTGCTTTGGGAAGATTTTCAGCACGAAGCGGCGCTGCAATGAAAACACTGCAGAACAAAAGGCGTTACATCACCCCGAAAAACCCACTGCCTGCCGGGCCCGGTATCGCAATATCTGACTAATGACTGCCGAACTGCCAATAAGCGGACTGAGGAATATTTCCACGTGCGGAAACGTCGACGCGCACTGTTGCAGTATCTGAGGTATATCCAGCGCCACATGTCGACCGGAGTGGAGGAAGTAAGGGACGCACACAATCCTCCGCGCACCTGCCTCAACGCATTGTCGCACCGCCGTCGGAATATCGGGTTCGTTACAATCGAGGAAAGCTGCCTGCACCTGATCGTATTTCCCGCCTTCGCGGATATGATCGAGCACCCGCCGTACGTCGTCATTCGATTCTTCGCGAGGGCTGCCGTGGACAATAACCAGTAGCGCGGTCTGGGTCATCGCGCAGAACTCCGCGGGCAAGCCATGCTGTTGAACAGCGGACAATCCGGTCGTAGCTGGCACTCGGACCCGGGAACCCGCGCCGCCCGAATTGCCTGCGGTAATAACACAGCCCGGTCCGCCATCTCAAGCACCGCGGTTGCAAGCTCTGGCGCATCGAGAAGAGCGTCTGCCACTGTGAACTGCAGCTCCGGAAATTGTTTGCGCGCGGCACCTATCCGGATCGGCAGATCCGCCGTGACAAACTTACCTGCGACGAGGAAGTACGGAACGATCACAATTTGCGTCGCGCCATGCTCGTGGCAGCGTGCCACAGCCGCCTCAAAACTTGGCGCGCTATAATTTAGAAATCCGATCTCCACGATCGGGTACACGCTGGAACCCAGCCGCGCGGCGTGCTCCTCGAGAATGCGATCCGCCCCACAAAGGACTGACCCATGAGAAATCAGGAGCATCGCAGGTTGTCCGGTTGCCATTGGCACATGTACTATCCCAAGGGCATTATTGTTTGATTCAGTCGGATAACGGCCCAGCTTGATTTCATGGTGGTCGTCTCAAATTCCGTTCCGCACAGCCTGCTGAAAAAGCAGCTTTACGCCTGCCTGCCATTCACCGGCTGCTGCCCGGCCCAGCTTTCCCGCAGGGTAGTTAGCACGTATTTTGGCGAACTGGAGAACGCTAACATTTGCTGCACCTTTGTGAATGAGGGGCCATTGGCATGGAGTTGCTGGCGGCCTGAAACCCGGGAGTTAAACATCCATCTACACAATGTGCTGAACCACGGTGACACGCCCGCAATGGTGATCGAGTTCCTGATCAAGCATGAACTGCTGCACCTTCGTGTCGCGCCTGTTATGGTGGATGACGAGCCGGCGCGCCACCACGATGCATTCGTGCAGCAGGAGCGCGCCATTTCGCCTGAACGTCTCGTTGCATGGACCTGGCTTTATGTGGCCGTGGGTGCACACCTACAGGTCCGCCGCAAGGCCGAGCGCGTGGATGTGGCGAACACATGGAAAGCGACGTGGCATCTTTCCAGACCAGATCTCGCAGAAGCGCTGCGCACGAGACACCGATATGCCCGCCCCGCAGTGCGATATATATAGATTTGTCTTCCGAACAGCATAAACATAATATAACCAGCACTTTGTTTTTCTATCGATGCGTTCACCCGGCGGTTCATAACCATGCAATAAGACGCGTTCCCGCGGGGACAACCCTTTTCCATTTGCACAATACTTGCATGCATTTCCCCGCTTGGAGTCGGCGTAAAAACTTTCCATGGAGGGCAAAATGCGCAAATTCATAGCGCTGGCTGCTGCGGCAATTGTTCTTGGTACTTTCACGGTAATCCCGCAAGTCGCACGGGCTGAAGAGGGTGACGTGAATACTAATGCGAGCAAGGCCACCATCGAAGAGCTCAAAAAGCGCAACGAACTCAAGCGCAAACGGCGTATGGAAGCACTTGCTGCCAAGCAGACTACGGGCACTGCGATGAGCGCGGACAAGTCCGCTGCCACGGATATCACCACGGGAACCAAGATGTAAGCACTTGCTTCAGACTGTAGTGCTTGATGCCCGGCAAGACTCATGGCCGGGCTAAATGTTTTTTATAGCATGCGGCATCTATCCGGGCTTGCTTTGTCTGCACCCGATTCTGAGTGCATATGATCAACCAATCGGGTCCACCCGCCGGGCAATCCCCGCACACAGTATATTAGGAGTACAGGTAACGAAAATTGGCAATTCTTAGAGTATCGGCTCAGCGGCTGTTTGTCGTCTGTCTCATCGTAATCGCATTGGGTGGAGCATCCATTCACTCTTCCCTCGCTATCGAAACCAAAGTCATCCGTGATGAAACTTTTACGCAGTTCAACCAGGGCGAATCGACTGGCACCGAATTACTGGCGAGTGGCCGGCTCAAAATAACAGCACGCGCTCAGCGCCTGGAGAAAACCGAAGACGGTGTGGCGTGGTGCTTAGCTATTGATCCGGTGGACGCGTCCGTGTACTATTCGACCGGGCATAGTGGCAAAGTGTACCGTCATACCTCCGGCGCGAAGCCGGAACTCTGGGCTGATTTAACCGAAGTCGAAGCGGTTTCGCTCGTCGTAGATCCAACCGGTGCACTGCTGATTGGCGCTTCCCCCGGGGGTAAGATTTACCGGGTCGTGCAGCCGGGAAAGCCGCAGCTGTTTTTCGAGACCAGGGAACAGTACGTGTGGGACATGGCATTCGATGCCAAGGGCCTGTTGTACGCAGCCACAGGGCCGAACGGTAAAATCTTTCGCATTCGCGGCGAGCGAAACGGCGAAGTCTTTTACGACAGCGATGCGACAAACGTCATGAGCCTTGGGTTTGATTCAGCCGGCAATGTCGTGGCCGGCACGCAGGGCAAGGCATTTGTGCTGCGGCTCAACGCGCAGGGTAAAGCTTACGTCATGTACGCCAGCACCGAAGACGAAGTCCGCGCGCTGGCGCTCGACAGCACGGGAAATCTTTACGCCGCGATCAATAGCGCTCGCACATCCTCAATTTTTGATCGGACCTCTGACGCTAAGGAAGACAAGCCGAGCTCGGTGCTAAACACGCCCAGTGCGGCGCCTACCCCAACGCCTACCCCCAAGCCCGGCGCAGAGGGCGAAAGTCCCCTCAGCGGACTGTCATCGGGCCTGTTCGGTTCCGGATCGGGCGGGCAGAGCTCCGTGATCCAGATACAGCCAAGCGGCTTTGTCACCAGCTTCTGGTCGAGCCCCGAAGGCCCCATACATGCCATGATGTCTGACCCTGAAACTTCTTCGATGCTTGTGGCGGCGGGAAAGCGTGGCAAAATTTACCGGGTCACCACATCCGACGCCAACCACTCGCTGATCGCCGATGTCGAGGAGCCCATGGTGCTGAGCCTGGCCCGACTGAATGGGCGCATGTTCTTCAGCACCGCGAACAAGGCGGCGATTTACGAGCTGGTAACCACGGGGCCCGTGCAGGAATCGCTGTTCGCATCGCGATCGTTTAATGCGGGCAGCACCGTAAAGTGGGGAAATCTGTATTACGAAGCGGAAGAATCCAGCGGCAGCGAAGTTCTATTCGAGACGCGCAGTGGCAATACCGCGGAGCCGTCAGACGGAACCTGGAGTGAATGGTCTCGCGCAACCCGCGTGAACCCCCGGATTGTGACGATCAGCAGTCCCGTGGGCCAATATCTTCAGTATCGTCTTACCATGCGTGCCCCCGTCGGAAGCGCCAGCCCAGTCATGGATAACGTGCAGGCGTTCTACGTACAGCAGAATGCAGCCCCGGTGATTCGCAACATCGACATTACAAAGCTGGGTGGCGGCACTCCGCCGAGCACAGGCGGCAGCAGTCCGTTTGGAACCATGGCTTCGAGCATCGGGGCACGGCTGGCGGTACCGGTTCCGACTCCCGCCAGCGGAAGCGATCCGGGTAGCCCGCCCGTGACATCCAGTCGTTCCAGCGCTCTTTCCAGTAGCAGTTCGCCGTATGGGCCCCAACCATCTGCGATCGCAAGCCGCAGCGAAGAAGCCGATCTACGGCCCATGGGCAGCGGCTTCGCTGTATCTCAGAATACGCAGCGTGTGGCCGTCACGTGGGAAGCCTCCGACCCGAACCAGGATAAGCTGCGCTACAAACTCTATTATCGTGGAGAGGACGAGGCAGAGTGGAAGCTTATCGAGGAGGACCTCTCCACGCCTCGTTTCATGTTTTCAACGGAAGCAATCCCGGATGGAAAATACCGGGTCAAAGTAGAGGCCTCCGATGCGGCCGAGAACGACGAAACGAGCGCCACGACCGTCAATCTCGTCAGCCGCATCTATGTGGTGGATAATACCGCGCCGAAAATCGAAACGCTGCAGGGCACGAAGGTTGGCCCCAACGCGTATGAAATCACTGCATTGGGCTCGGACGAAACTTCGATTCTTGCGGCTGCCGAGTATAACATGGACGCCGAAAAAGAATGGCGGGCCGTTTCGCCTGAAGACGGTATCTTCGATCTACAGCGCGAGAGTTTCCGCTTCCGTGCGAAACCCGCCGAAAAGAAACAGGACCTGACGGAACACACCTTGAGCCTGCGCGTGTACGACCGCGAAGGAAACAGCCATGTCAAAAAGGTGCTGCTCAAGTAGCGGCGCAAAAATCAGGGGTTATGAAGCCCAGGGCCCCAATCTCCGCGATTCCCCGCTCCACGTCCATTTGCGGTCTCACTAACCGAACCGAACGCCTTACCCACGCGAAAAACGCCGGAATGCGGCAGCTCTTGAATGACAATCCAGCAAAACGAGTCTATACATACTGGCAAACAGCACGCCTGCTTCTCTCAATTGTGGCAATTGGAAGGATACGATAAAAATGTTTTTGCGTTATAGCTTCGCGCTTTTGTTCGCAGCTCTACTCAGCCGGCAGCCCAGCGTGGCGGCCACAGTAACCGATCCGAGCCTGACCGTCGAAAATGTGATCATTTCCGGCACCATTTCGTCGGCTACCTGCATGGCATTTATCGGCAATAACGACATACTCGTCGGCGAAAAGGCTACCGGACGCGTAAAGCGTGTGACCAATGGCGTGGTTCAGGGTACCATTGCACTCGATCTTCCGGTGGATAGCGCGTCGGAGCGCGGCCTGCTCGGCATGACGCTGGACCCGGGTTTCCCCACCAGCAATTCGGTCTACCTCTTCTACACGCGTGCCAGTGCAGACAGCACCAACGGTGCAAACGCGCTGGACCACCGCGTAAGCAAGTTCACGTGGAACGGCTCCACGCTCAGCGGCGAGACCGTGTTGCTGACGCTCCCGATCACGACGGGGCCCAACCACGACGGAGGAGTAATCCTGTTCGGCCCGCCCACAGTAGCCGCAAGTAGCCGAAAACTGTTCGGTGTAATTGGAGATCTAAACCGGAACGGGCAGGCGCAGAACTATAGTGCCGGTGCAGCGCCCGACGACACGGGCGAAATCTTTCGGATAAATTCCGACGGTACGGATCCAAGCGGAGCCGAGGCGGGTCCATTCTTCAACGTAGCTGGAACGAACGTGTCCATGAAGCACATGTACGCGTACGGCATCCGCAATTCTTTCGGGCTGGATTTTGATCCGGTGACGGGTGTGCTGTGGGAATCCGAGAACGGGCCGTCCGTGTATGACGAAATCAACCGAATTGACCCCGGCTTCAATAGCGGATGGGAGCGGCTTATGGGTCCCCAATCGCGCAACTCCTTCCATGGTGCGCCTTCGCTCATACAGCTCAGCGGCGTCGGTACCTACAGCGATCCGGAGTTTAGCTGGAACATGACCCCGCTGTCCGCACCTACAGCCATCCACTTCTTAAGAAGCACCTCGCTGGGTTCCGGTTACCAGAACGACGTCTTCGTCGGGGATGCGAATTACGGCAATCTTTATCATTTCGAACCGAACGCGACTCGCGATGGATTTGTCCTGACCGGCACTCTTGCCGACCTTGTGCAGGACTCCGGCGACAGCAATACGCAGATTCTTTTTGGCCAGAGCTATGGCGCTCCAACGCAGATACAAACGGGCCCGGATGGAAACATGTACGTGCTTTCGCTGCTGAACAACCAGATCTACCGGATTCGTGCTCTTTCCTCCGTCAACGACTGGGAGTTGTTCGACTGAGCCACTGGGCGCAGAGCTATTTTGGAACGCTGTACGGAGAAATCTACCGCCGGCACCTGATGCCGGTAAGCCGTGCAAAAGCCGAGGCTGAGTTCAGCGCCCGGCTGCTCAAGCTCGACTGTTGCCGCGTATTGGACCTGGCATGCGGCTATGGCCGGCATGCGCGTCATCTCGCATCGAACAACCAAATCTTCGCGGCTGATCTGAATCGCAGTTACCTTCAGCAGGCTACGCAGGGGTTGCGCGATCGCACTGCAGCCAACCTGCTGCCTATCCAGGCCGATATGCGCCAGATTCCATTCTGCGATTCCACCATGGACGCCGTTTTGTTTTTGTTTAACAGCTTCGGTTACTTTGCTGGAGCCACTGCAGCACAACCTGCTGCCAGTCCACGCCAGCAGGTATGGAAGCTACCGGAGGTCTTTTACGAACGTCAGCTTGTGCCGTCGACTTTTGGCAAATACGAGCCTTCGGTAGTTACTGCGCCGGCGAATCCTGCAGTTTCCAATGACGAGAACGGAAATGTGCTGGGGGAGATCGCGCGAGTCCTGAAGCCCGGGGCTCAACTTTTACTCGAATTGCCAAATTCAAAGCCGCTCCTGCGCGCCGTAGCCGAACACCCACGGCGGCATATCGCCGCTGCCGGATACCAGATTGAAGAACAGTACGAGTGGGACAGCGCCGCGCGCGTGCTGCATAATCGTACGCGCTTTCGCATCCGGGACCATATCGAGGAAGGCGAGTATGACCTTCGGCTTTACTCTTCAAAAGAGATACGCGGTCTGCTCGCTGGCAATGGCCTGTCTGTTGTGCAAGTTTATGGAGATTACCAGGGCGGAAAATATTTCCCCGCCAACTCTCCTGTTCTGCTGGTGCATGCACGCAAACCGATGCGGTAATGAATCCTTGATGAGCGCGCTGACACGGCAATGCTGGAGGTGCTTTGTTCCGCGCACTTTCTGATCACAAAACGATCGCAAAACTTTACCTGCTGACCTCGCTGGCGCTTTTTGGAGTCGGCGGACTGCTTGCGATGGTTATGCGATGGCAGCTCGCGTGGCCGGGTTCGGTGATTCCATTGCTCGGCCAGATGATGCCGCGACTGCGCGAGCAGGGCGGCATGCTGCCGCCAGAAATCTACGCCGAGTTTTTCACTCAGCACGGCACCATCATGATTTTCTTCGTTATCATCCCTCTATTGGTGGGCGCGTTCGGTGGCTTTGTAATACCGCTGCAGGTGGGTGCCCGTAACATTGCTTTGCCGCGAGTCAATGCCGCCGCCTACGTGCTTCACTTGCTGGCCTGTATCGTGATAGTAGGTAGCTTTTTTGTGTCTAAAGGCGCAAGTAACACCGGGTGGACCGCCTACGCGCCGTTGAGTAGTATCGCGACGCAGGGCCAAACATGGTGGATAGCGTCGCTGCTGCTGTTCAGCCTCTCGCAGATTTTTTGCGCCGTTTGCCAGGCCACGACGATTCTAAACAGGCGCGCACCCGGCATGACTTTTAATCGTCTGCCGATATTCACATGGAACATGCTGGCGACTTCGGTCATTACCCTGCTTTCCACACCAGCCCTCATGGCAGCGCTATTCATGCTGCTGCTGGAGAGATTCGGCTGGGCGCGCTTCTTCAGTCCCATAACCACCGGCGGCGAAGGCCAGCCCCTTTTGTGGCAGCATCTATTCTGGTTTTATGCGCATCCAGCCGTGTACATCATGATTTTGCCGGCAATGGGTATCGTTTCCGAACTGCTACCGGTATTCGCGCGTAAGCCCCTCTTTGGATACAATGCTTTTATTCTTACGACGTGGGCAATTGCTCTGCTTGGGTTCCTGGTGTGGGGCCATCACATGTTCCAGAGCGGAATGAATCCATACCTGGGCACCAGCTTCATGGCCGCGACAATGATCATTGCGGTTCCCTCTGCGGTAAAAACCTTCAACTGGATTGCAACGGTCTGGCGCGGCTCACTGCACATCACGACGCCGTTCCTTCACTGCGCCGCCTTTATTTCGTTGTTCGTCATCGGCGGTCTTTCCGGCATTTTCGCCGCATCGACTCCGGTCGACGTATATATTCACGACACCTTTTTCATCGTCGGCCACCTGCACTACGTCCTGTTTGGCGGAAGCCTGTTTGCTATTTTCGCAGGCCTTGTGTTTTGGATGCCGAAAATGTTCGGCCGGCTGCTGGATGAGCGGCTCGGTCGCGTGCACTTCCTTGTAACCTTCGTTGCGTATAATGCAACTTTCTTTCCCATGTTCATTCTCGGAACTGGAGGTATGATGCGCCGAATTTATGATCCGACACAATACGCGCACCTGCGTCCACTGCAGCCCCTCAACGTATTCGTGACACAAAGCGCGTTCGTGCTCGGGATCGCCCAATTGGTGCTCGCTGCTAACCTGCTGCTGTGTCTCACCAGCGCATCAACACGAACATGGTGGCGGGTTGTGGCCGCTGTGGCAGCGGGTGTCGCTACCGCCGCACTAGCGCTGCCCATCGATTATGCCCTTGGCCAGATGGTCCGCAATATAATACCGGCCGGTGGGCCCCTTCAGCTGCTCCTGCCGATGTGGTCTGTTCCCATTGCATTGGGCCTGGGGGCCGCCGGGTCGATTTACGTGTTCAAAGGCCGAACTGCTGAGCAGCATATTGCGGCGGCGGATAACCACTGGCTCGCTAACACGCTTGAATGGCAAATAAGTTCACCGCCTCCGCGTAGGAATTACGCTGAGTTACCTGAAGTGAATTACCCACCTTACGAATATAGTTCGCCACGCTCGCCGTCCGGTATGGATTATCTGCCGCAAAGTAACCCGGTACCGTCTGGAGAAGCGTCCGCGTGACCCGCCCCGCACATGCCATTCTCAGTGGCCAGACGCAGCGGATTGCCTCTGTGACGCCCAATCCATGGGTCGCCAGGCTTTCGCAGCTCACGGTTGCGGCAACGTTTCTACTATTGATCGCCGGCGCACTCGTCACAGGAAATAAAGCCGCGCTTGCCGACCCTACGTGGCCCAAATTCGTCGGCGAATGGTACCCGAAATACTGGAAGGGAGGACTGCTTTTCGAAGATTCACACAGGCTGGTCGCCGGGACCGTTGCAGTTCTCACGCTCGCGCTGGCAGGTCTTCTTCAGATACGCGAACCGCGTCCATCCGTTCGCAAGCTCGGTTGGAGCGCTTTCGCACTCGTGATCGCGCAGGCGCTGATTGGCGGCCTGATCATTCATTCCATCCGCCACCCCCTCGTCTCGATGTTTCATGGAATGGTGGCACAGGCATTTTTCTGTATGGTGCTCGCCCTTGCCGTGTTTACATCCGGACGTTGGATACACGGTGCCACCGCAAGTCGCATTCACCGTGCTGAGAATCCAGGATACCTGAAGCTTTGCATGGTAGCAACCTCACTCGCGTACGCACAGGTCGTACTTGGCACAGGCGTGCGTCATACCGAGATGGTCTTCATGCCGTACCTCATCGCACATATCTGCGTTGGCACCGCGCTTTTCTGCGTGTGTCTATGGTTTACAATGCGTACCTACCAGGTATATCGTGACGTGGCCATGCTACGGCGACCCGCCATGTTTGTATCGTGCTTTCTGGTCGTGCAAATCCTGCTCGGCATAGCTTCGATCTACGCAAATCGTGCACGCCTTGAGCCAGAAATGGCACACCCCTATGATGTGGCGGTTTCGACCGCTCATTTGGCGAGCGGGGCCATCATTCTCGCGATCCTTTTCGTCACAAGCTTGCGCGCGCGCAGGTTACTCGCAACCGGGCCTACCGGGGATTCGGGTGGACAAAGCCTGGGCCTGCCCGCAGTGGATGCTGCCGTATGACTCCCGTACAACAAAACGCCGTCACTGCTGAATCCGTCATGGGCGCGCACGTTCCGGAAGCCTTAACGGATGCATACAACAACGCATCGCTGGTTCAGAATTGTGTTCAGGTTTCGAAACTGCGTATGGGACTTCTGGCCGCGGTTATTGCCGCCACTGGTTACTACATGGGTTCAGAAGTGGTGGTTAATTACTGGGGCATGCTGCACGCCTTTGTCGGCACATGGATTATTTCCACCGGCGCATTCGCGCTGAACATGTATCTGGAGCGTGATCTCGACGCCCTCATGCAGCGCACACGTTTGCGGCCTTTGCCGGCCGGCCGTATGGCACCGCGCCAGGCGCTTACGTATGGAATGATCGTGTCGGCAGCCGGAGTGCTCTACCTCGCGCTCACAACCAACCTGGTCAGCGCGGCAGTGGGCGCAATCGCGCTCGGTAGCTACGTTGGAATTTACACCCCTATGAAACGCATCAGCAATCTCAACACCATTATAGGAGCTTTCCCCGGTGCGCTGCCTCCGGTCATAGGCTGGGCTGCGGTTGACGGGCGAATTGGATTCGGCGCTGGACTGTTATTCGCCATTCTATTCCTGTGGCAATTGCCCCACTTCCTTGCGATCGCATGGATGTACAAAGAGGATTACATCAAGGCCGGAATGCCGATGATAACCACTCTGGATGAAGGCGGACGTTTCACCGCACGGCAGATGGTGATATATGGCGCAGCATACGTGTTCATGACAATGCTTCCGGTCAAAGCGGCAATGGCAGGGCACCTGTATTTTTGGACGACGCTCCTGTCGGGCATCATTGTCTTTGGACTGTGCGTCCGCTGGGCAATAGTACGCGATCGCCCAACGGCCGTGCACGTGTTCATCGCGTCGCTGGTACATCTGCCGTTGTTGTACGTCGTCATGGTAATCGACAAGGTTGGCTGAGGCTTCAGCAGCCAGCAAAGCAGCGCCGCCAGCTCCGACGGCGGTGGATTCAGCCGAACAAACTTCTCTCCGGATTCCGGATTCACGCGTCGCTCTTTACCTGGTGTTTTCCGCGGAGCTGAGCTTTTTAGCGGCTCTGACAGGCGCCTATGTCTTGCTGCGATTTTCTGCTACCGTCGCTCAGCAGTTCAGCAGTCAGGCCGCGTCACGTCTGCTCTATGTTCTCGCTGGGTATTTGTTGATCCATACCCTCGCGGGAATTCTTACGCAACTTCTCAGCAAAAAGACAGGAGTTATTAAAAATCTCCGTGTGTTCTGGAAACTCACCGCCGTTTTGTATGGCACCGTAATTATTCCTGTTCTGCTCGGAGGTCAGCCGTAATAATAAAACGCATAGGGATCAACCAAAGCACCGGCGACTGTTAGTAACGCCAGTAGCATGATCCAGGCGACACCAAGCGCACGGCTTCTCGCCAGGGTGCGCTGTCCAATCACGACCGCTCCATACGCCGCGAGCGGGTAAATCGCCGGATACATCAGGAAGCAGATGCGCGGAGTCACCACGTTGATCGCGAAGAACATCACCAGGAATGCCACTGCATACGAAAAGAGCTCAAGTACCGGCCTGCGCTTGAGCATGTAAAAACCCAGTCCGGCCAGTACCACAGGCCAAAGTTCAAACGCCTGTATCGAACGCACCGCCATTCGCGCCAGTAGCCTGGGCAGGAAGATCATCTGCTGCGCGAATCCCCGGCGCGCAAAATCATTCCAGATCCAGCTGAGGAATCCCTGCTGATTTTCACCGTATGGCCGGTATGCCCGGCCTATTTCAAAGTGCACATACGCGAACCACGCAAGGTTTACTGCCGCCACGGCCAGGCTGAAGTACATCAGCGGCTTCCACGCCCTCCGCCAGAGCGCCGCCAGCGCGAGGCACACGTAGATCGCGTACACCTCCTTGCCGAGCATCAGTATCGCCGATAAGCCACCAGCCAACACCCATTTTGCCGCTGCCGGAACGTGCGGCGTCCTTTGCGTTGATGCGGCCCACACGACAAGAAGCAGCGGTACCAGCGCGGCCGCATTGCCGATCACCGTGGGCACGGGCTGGCTCAGGTAAATCTGCACGCATGGAGAAAGACAGAAAAATACCACTGCTACGAGGCCTGACAGCGCGCTACCCGTCCAGTGCAGCGTCCAGCAATGAAGCGTTACAACGCATACAAGCAGCCACACCATATTCGTGATACGCAGCAAAACCAAAGCGTCTGCTGAAAGTCCGATGATCTGCTTAACAAAATAGGCCGGGCCGGGATAAAGCGGTCGCGAGAGATGCATCGGCAAAGTTTCGCTCATAAACGGGACTGTATTAATTATATCCGTCCACTCGTGCGAATCGATGTTCAGGTGAGTGGGTGGAGGAAAGATGCCTGACTTCCACGCTCGCCCCACTTGCAGAGGGTATGTTACGGCGATAGCCAGTGCCGCGCAGGCTATCGCCAGCCATTGTCTCCTGGTTCGCAGCAGGCATCCACAGCTTCTCAAGAAATGCTCAATAGTTGCGGGAAATATCGGGCTGGGAATAGCATGCAAACGTCCATCGATGCTGCTGCAATTGCCACCGGATTAGTCGGTGGTCAAGCTGCCGCTCAGCTTTCCATTGCGGAACGCTGTAAGATCCTTGCTGCTGAGCGCGACTGATCAGAACATTTATGTTGAAAGGGTTTCTCATGCACAACCGCGCAATTGCAGTTTACCTGTTCCTGGCATTGGCCGCCTCGGCGAGCCTGGCTTCCGCCGCGGCACCTGCGGACTTCACCGTCGCAACTGCCAATCGCTCCAGTACCTTTACGTTATCGAAAGCCCGCGGCAAGTTCGTTGCGCTGCATTTTCTGCTGAAGACCGAGTGCCCGATCTGCATGAAGCACACACGCGATTACGCCCAAAAGATGCCTCGGCTGCCGCAGGTGGAACACGTTTTCATGAAACCCGATGCCGAGCCCGCGGTTGCTCAATGGGAGCAGAAGCTAAAAGCCAGCACTGGAATCACGGCGCCCCCGATTTACCGGGATGAAAATGCAGCGCTTGCGGATGCATTCGGCATTCCAAACGGCTATTCCTTTCACGGGCAGACCGTGCATTACCCTGCGCTGGTGCTCCTCGATAAGAACGGCAAGGAAGCATTTCGGTACGTCGGGAAGGCGACCAATGACCGCTTCTCTTTCGAGCAGTTGGAGCAGAAATTAAAAGAGCTCGAAGCCAAACCCTGAGCGCTAAAAAAGATGTGCGGCACGCGAACGTGCCGCACTCCTTGACCTTTGGTTCCAATGGACGGGTCGAGACCCGGCCAGTTACTTCGCGTTCTTGGGAAGAATGCGGGTCATCTTCGTTCCGCATGTGGGGCACTTACCCTGTGCCGCTTTTTTGCCATTGTCGAGCTCACGAATTTCTCCGTCAAACTCGCGCTTGGCGCGGCACTTCACGCAATAACCTTCATACATTGCCATGCTATCCTCCTGTAGTCCTCAAGCCGTTGTGTGCATCCAGTTGGATCATCGCGTGCTATGAGGTAGCTGGAACTGCAAGCCCGAATATGAAGGGCCGCCTCCGGCAGAAACAGCCGGGCATGAGGTTCGTGACCCAACCGTAAAACCGCAAGCCGGCGGTCTGGCAACGTCGTGGACCGGACGTCTCACCGCTAGTGTGGGCTACCGTTAATTCGTATTCCGTTCTGTGTGCCGAACTAAGCTCATCTTCCGCGCTCAAAGTGGATAGGAACTTCTGATTCGGCACACTAGCAGTCACGTGCAGTAAAAGACACATTTTTCCCGCGCCTCTCCTGAATTTTAGACCAGCCACTTTGAAATACCACTACGGTTCGGGGCGGTAGCTCAGCTGGGAGAGCATCGGCTTTGCAAGCCGAGGGTCCGGGGTTCGATCCCCCGTCGCTCCACCACCACCCGCAATCTTTTGCAAGCCATTGCCGGCGCTTGATTTTCACCACATATCGATTCGACTGTGCGCTGCGCACCATTCGCGCTTTCATGCCCCTGGTGCTTACCGAACGCACCCCGCTTCGCGCCTTGTGCACTGAGAACCAGCGAACACTCCACAACGATTGGATTTCAATTAGTAATGTGTTAAAATTGCACAATATTGCTTATAAATTGGTTCTTTATTACCAATATTGCGTCGATTGATTTTGACATAACATCAATATTATGAGCTAATTAAGCCAATAAGTTGCGCATCGGTTGATGCGAGTTGCTAATAAAATTTCGGAAATACTTGCTATTAGGTTTCTAAAACCTGCATGTCTGAACCATGGCTTTGGGGAAAATGGAATCTACTGAGAACCCGGAATTTTGTGAGCTCTACCTCATTGTTAGACCGGAAGAAAAGCGCGCCGTCACGACGTGCCTGGACTCCTTTGTGGGTCCGGTTTACACGACAATCCCAGGACTTGGCCGCGGTTACAACGGACTCACCTACCAGGCGAAAAGGCGCAGCTTAATACAGCGGCTTTGGCGCAACACCGAACCACTCACTGTTTTCCTTCCAAAAGTCGTTCTCTACCTGGTGCTTCCTTGTGACGCAGTGGACGAACTGATGTCTGCCATACAGCAGACTTTAAGGACCGCCGGTGGGCCCGCTAACTGCGCCAGGGGATTCGGGTTCATCGTGCCTGTTGGCGACCAGGTGGTGATCGACGGCTCCTTCGCTACGCAAACGCGCGCGACGCGACCTGACGTCGGGGCGGCACGAAATGGTAACGCCGCATCCGACCCCCTACTCAACCTGTACCATGAACTGGAGCACGTGTGATTCCGTATCCCGCAGAGAAGAAGTGGCGAACGCTGCACTTTACCTGGATCGCTTTCTGGAGCACTTTCTTTGCCTGGTTTGCTTTTGCTCCACTCGCGGTCGCAGCCCAGAAAGAATTGTCCCTTACCAACGCGCAACTCGGCTGGCTCGCGATGGCAGGCCAGTTGCTCACCATTCCGGGTCGTCTCTTCGTTGGTGGGCTCGTGGATCGGATCGGCCCGCGGCGTACGTTTACTGTACTGATGCTGCTGGTATCAGTTCCAGTCGCGCTGCTGGGGTTTGCCCGTTCGTTCCACGAACTCCTCGGCCTCCGCCTTCTTATTGGTCTGGCTGGATGCGGTTTCGTAGTCGGTGTACGCATGATCGCCGACTGGTTTCCGCCGCGTCAGCTTGGCCTCGCTGAGGGAATCTACGGCGGGTGGGGAAATTGCGGTGCAGGCTTTGCTGCTTTGCTGCTTCCGCTCGCAGCCCATTGGATCGGCTGGCGCTTCGCGCTGGCCTCAGCGGCAATCCCACTTGTACTTTGGTCATGGGTATTCTGGCGCAATGTGAGTGATGTCCCGGCCGGCCGCGTTTTTCGGCGCACGCCGCGCGAACAAAACTTCAGTGCATGGCGAGACCGCGACGCCCGGCTCCTGGCGTTCGCCTATCTCGCGACCTTTGGGACCGAGATTTCCATCGTCACATTTCTTCCAAAATATTTCTACGACAGGTTTCACATCACTTTGCTGCAGGCCGGCTGGTGCGCTTCGGTCTTTGCCATCCTGAATATCATCGCCCGCCCCGCGGGCGGATGGCTGGCAGATCGCTGCGGACGCAAGCGGGTGCTGCTCATCACGCTCGCGGGTTCGGCCGTTACGTACGCGGCGATGGGATTCGCTCCGAGTCTGGCGCTGGCTATTGCGGCAACTGCCGTCGCAGCGCTGTTCGTGCAGGCAGGCTGTGGCGCTGTTTACGCCATTGTGCCCTTGGTTCATCCGACGGCAGTAGGGCAGGTGGCCGGATTCGTTGGCGCGACCGCCAATGCCGGCGCGCTCGTGTTTCCGCTGGTGTTCGGTTACGGGCTCCAGCTAACGGGGGGCAGCTACGCGCCAGCCTTTATCGCCGTCGCTGCTACAGCTTTGGTCGCGTTCCTCGCACTGACGCGACTGCGCATCACCGATGCGGCGCATATACAAGACGCATCCCTCCAGCAGGATTTTTCGCGGGTAACCATGCGTCTGCAGGTCTCAGGTCAACCGCGCCTCTTCCACCAGAATTCTACAAGTGCAGGAGTAAGTTCATGAAGATGATTCGGGCCATTGTCCGGCCGGAGCGGGAGGTGCAGGTTGTCCAGGCGCTTGAGCGAATCGGGGAATATGCGCTGACCAAAGTTGCGGTAACCGGTCGCGGGCGACAAGGCGGGCTGCAGTCGGGGCCACTCAGCCATGCAGAAATCGCGAAGGTGATGTTCATCATCGTGGTCGCGGAAGAGCGTGCCGATGCAATTGTCACCACCATTGCGCATGCGGCGTACACCGGTTTTCCGGGCGACGGGCGGATTTTTGTCAGCCCGGTCGAAAAAGCCGTGCGCCTTCGGACGGGTGAAATCCTGGAGAGCTCAAATTCTGTGCTGGAGAATGGCCATGTCAATGCGTGAGAAACTTGTGTTTATCGGGAATGGCATGGCCGGAATTGCCTGCCTCGAGAACATCTTGCGACTCGCCCCCGAACGGTACGAAGTAACCGTCTTCGGTGCCGAGAAATATCCAAACTACAATCGGATCCAGCTATCTCCCGTCCTTGCGGGAGATATGAATTGGGACGACATTATCCTGAATCCCCAGGCGTGGTACGCGGAGCACAACATTCGGCTGCACATGGGAGTGAAGGCGACGGCCATCGACCGGCACCGGCGGGTGGTGTACGGCGATGATGGGATCGAGGAGCCCTACGACAAGCTCGTTCTGGCCACTGGTTCCAATGCGCTCATCATTCCAATTCCCGGCCACGATAAGCAGGGCGTGGTTGTGTTTCGCACCATCGATGATTGCAAGGCGATGATCGAAGCATCGAAGGAATTCTCCCGCGCTGCCGTCATTGGCGGCGGGCTGCTGGGGCTCGAGGCCGCGCGCGGGTTGAAAAACCTCGGGATGGAAGTCAGCGTCGTGCATCTCGCGGACTGGTTGATGGAACGCCAGCTCGATCCCGGCGCAGGCCAGTACCTCGCGCGCGCCATTCGCGAGCAGGGCATCGACGTACTCCTCGGCCGGCAGACAGAAGCCATTGAAGGCGAGCATCGCGTCACGGGGCTTCGCTTTAAAGACGGCCAACGCCTCGACACCGACTTTGTGGTAATGGCCGCAGGTATTAAACCCAACGCAGAACTGGCACGCGCCGCCGCGCTGGAGTGTAATCGTGGTGTCGTCGTCAGCGATTTCATGCAGACCAGTGACCCCACGGTTTACGCAGTCGGTGAATGCGCGGAGCATCGCGGCATCTGCTACGGGCTCGTTGCTCCGCTCTACGAGCAGGGGCGCGTATTGGCTGCCCATCTCACCGGCGGCGAAACCGTACCGTATACGGGGTCCGTGCTCTCGACAAAACTCAAAGTCAGTGGCGTCGACGTTTTCGCAGGCGGCATTGCCCAGGAAGACGCCGAGTGCGAGGTGATGCGCATTGAAGACTCGGCGTCCGGCATTTACAAGAAAGCCGTGATAAAAGAAGGGCGGCTCGTTGGTGCAGTGCTTGTCGGCGATATGGCTCCCGCAATGCAACTCGAGCAGCTTTTGCGCAGTGGCAAAGAGCTCAACGGCGAGCGACCCACGTTGCTGATCGGCAAACCTAAAGAAGCAAACACAGGACCGCCCAAGCCCACAGCAGAACTTGTCGATCTGCCCGGCGACGCCATTATTTGCGGGTGCAACGGTGTGTGCAAAGGCACGATCGTCGCCGCAATTCACTCACAGAATCTCACCACGCGCAAGGAAGTCGCCGCTGTTACCAACGCATCGCGCAGCTGCGGCGGGTGCGGTCCTCAGGTGGACGCATTAATTGCAATGGTGCACGGCGACACGTCCGTTCCGCATCGCCGGAAGAAACCCTTGTGTGACTGTACCCTGCTGTCGCGCGACGACGTGGTCGCGGCCATACGCGAGCACCGTCTCACTTCCGTGAACCAGGCTATGAGCTTCCTGCACTGGACGACGGAGGGCTGCGGTGTGTGCCGCCCTGCGATCAATTACTTCCTGACCATGTGCTGGCCGGGCGAGAATGAAGACGACCCTCGTTCGCGATTCGTGAATGAGCGGGTACATGCAAACATCCAGAAGGACGGCACCTACTCTGTTGTTCCGCGCATGTATGGCGGAGTCACCACACCTGCCGAACTCGAGCGCATCGCGCAGGTCGCGCGCAAACACGACGTGCCACTGGTAAAGATCACGGGTGGGCAGCGAATCGATCTGCTAGGCATTACAAAGGAATCGTTGCCAGCCATCTGGGAGGAGTTGGATATGCCCTCCGGGTTCGCGTATGGCAAGGCCGTACGTACGGTGAAGACATGCGTGGGCAGCACCTTCTGCCGGTTCGGAACGCGCGACTCCATCGAGATGGGCATCCGGATTGAGAAGACATTCGAAAACCTCTGGACGCCTGCGAAGGTAAAGATGGCGGTCAATGGCTGTCCTCGAAACTGTGCCGAATCTCTGATCAAAGACGTGGGGCTCATCGCCGTCGATACCGCGTGGCAGATTTACGTGGGTGGAAACGGCGGGGTGAAAGTGCGGACGGCTGAGTTACTGGCGACGGTCGAGACCGACGACGAAGCCATTGAAATTATTGCGGCCTTTCTGCAGTTGTACCGGCGCGAAGCGCAATACAACGAGCGCACCAGCTCGTGGTGCGAGAACGTCGGCATCGACTACATTCACCGAAACGTCGTCGAGAACCTGGAGCAGCGTCTCGAACTGGCAGAGCAGATGTGGAAGGCTCTGAATCACCGCGTCGATCCCTGGCGCGATCGTGTGGAGAAAATACGCCGCGGCGATGAGGCGACGGAGCGCGAATTCTCCAGCCTGCAAGTTGGCCGCGTATTGAGCATTCCGGGCGAGAAGGCAGAATCATGTCGCTAGCGCCGGTGGCTGCGAGCCTTTGGCAGACTGTCTGCCGTGCGGACGATATTCCAGCTGCGGGAGCCCGCGTTCTGCACATTTCCGGCATCGAGATCGCCTTGTTCCGCACAAGGCATGGTGCCATTCTCGCATTGGAAAATCGTTGCCCGCACAAGGGCGGCAAGCTCAGCGAAGGTATCGTCGCCGATCACACCGTCCTATGTCCGCTGCACGGCTGGCGCATCGACATGGTCACCGGCGAAGCCGTTAATCCCGATAAAGGCTGCGTGAAGCGTTATCCCATAACCGTCCGCGACGGAGATGTGCTGGTTCGATTAGATGAGGAACCAACCAACCGCACCATGCTTCCTCTATGCGACGCCGTGGGATCGCACGCCGACACGCAGCGGCCGAAGCTCGGTCGACGGCGTGCAACCGTCGAGGATTTCACCCTGCACGACTTTGATCGCGATATCCCGGTGCTTGCCGTCGAACCGCCCTCTCCTGACGACTGCGACTCCTACACGCTGACAATCACCGCAGACAAGCGGCGTGGCGCTCTTGCACAGTATACCTTTAAGCAGCTATCCCGCCGATTTCCTGTCGTCGAGAGTGCCGCCCACATTACATGCCTCATGTTCGGCTTTACTCGTCCGGTCATTTGGCAGGGTGTGCGGCTTGTGGATGTATTGGAAGACGCCGGGATCCAGGACCACCAGTTCGGTTCCTTTTATTCCTGGGATACTTTGGAGACGAAAGAGGGCGAGCGGTTCTTTGAGACCCTGCCCCGCGACTATATGCTCGATCCGCGCTCGCTGCTGGTGTTTGGCATGAACGGCAAGCCGCTGCCCAAGGAACACGGCGGCCCCGTTCGACTGGCCCTGCCCTTCCTTCAAGGCTACAAAAGCGTGAAGTGGCTGACTTGGATCAAGCTTTCCAACGAAGACGAAATAGGCTACAAGAAGCTGCATGGCTTCATCTTTTTCCCAGAGCTGTCCACCCCGCCGGGTTTCACACCTTGATTGTCACACACACACCGAAGCTTCATGCGCTGAACACGATGCCGTCTTCATCACCAGAACCGCTGAATCAGCTCGTCGCTTTTATGAAGTACCTGGGCACCGGGAAAACGGGCTCTCGTGATTTAAGCCGGGAAGACGCCACCGCAGCGATGAATGCCATCCTCGACAGGCGCTTTCATCCAGTCACGTTTGGTGCATTTTTCCAGGCTCTGCGCCACAAGGGCGAAGCGCTCGACGAAGTAGCCGGCCTGATGGACTCACTCGCGTTGCGAACTCTGCAGACGGGAATTCCTATGCCTGCGAACACCGTCGATTGCGCAGGGGCGTACGATGGAAAACAGCGAACCTTGAATATTGGTCTGCCTGCCGCCCTGGTGACGGCTGCGGCGGGCGTGCCGGTACTGCTGCACGGCAACCGCGACGTCCCTACTAAGTGCGGTATGACCACCTCGCACATTCTTGAACGGCTGGGTATCGACTGGATGCGCTCCTCTACCGAGGCAGCCGCGGATCTTCACAACCATGGCATCGCCTACCTCCACCAGCCCGTCTTTCACCCAGGTCTCGATGCGTTGCTTCCGTTGCGGCGGGCCATGGGCAAGCGTACGATCCTGAACAGCATCGAGCCGCTGCTGAACCCACTCGGTGCACGCATGCACGTGGGGGGCTTTTTTCACGACGCCTACGCCGAGATGCTCTGTCGCGCATCTGCAGTTGCGAACACCGGCTTTGACCGCGTAGTGCTCGTCAAAGGCATCGAGGGCTCGGATGAACTCCGCCCGGGCGTCATGACGTTCTGCGAGCTCAATCATGGCGAAGTACAGACGCACGCCACGGATTCAATGGCGCTTGGGCTGCACGCACACATCAGCGAGCTGGCACTCACGATCCACGACATCGACGCCGCTGCCACGGAGAATGCCGCTCGAATTAAAGATGTGCTGCAAGGGGCAGACACCCCTGCTTACCGAAACTCCATCCTCCTGAATGCGGCTGTGCGACTGTACACCGCAGGTGCAGCTTCCACGCTTGCGGATGCTGTGCCGATCGCTGTCGAGGCTCTCGAAAGCGGCCGCGCTGCTGAACGCCTGCTGGCATGGCAGCAAGAAACCATGAAGCTCTAAACCTCATTACAAACCGTCGCGCCTGCGAATTAGAGTTTTTTTATCCTCCAAAAAGGCTTCCCTTTTTCGTCAGTAGACAAGTGAAGGGCACGCAGGCTCATCATGAAGGAGAGGCATCAGCGACTGTGGACGCGAAACTGACAGGCACTTGTGAGGACTCGCAGCTCGTGTGCGCGGCACTCCAGGCGTTCTGAGCAGAATGAGGGAAAGAGTATGGCAATTTGACTTCGAACTGCGGCGCGTACACAGCCGCATCCAAATGAAACGACAATCCCTGTCCCTGCTGCTGAACACATTCGTCGCGCTAACGATTCCCATGCGCTTATGCAGCGCCGACACCGGGCCAAGACCCAACGTGATATTGATCGTCGCGGACGACTATGGCTGGAAAGATGTCGGCTGTTACGGCAGCGATTTCTATCTCACGCCCAACATAGACAAGCTCGCAGCGGACGGCATGCGATTTACGCAGGCCTACTCGGCATGTACCGTCTGCTCCCCGTCGCGCGCCGCGCTGCTTACCGGCAAATACCCCGCGCGCCTGCACGTCACCGACTGGATTCCCGGCCAGATGCCCGACAATCCAAAGCTCATTGTGCCGGATTGGACTAAGCAACTGGGACTTGAGGAAGTCACCCTCGCTCGCAAGCTGCATGACTCAGGTTACGCCACAGCCAGTATGGGCAAGTGGCACCTCGGCGGCGAGGAGTACTATCCGGAGAAGCATGGCTTTGATGTGAACATAGCGGGGTCGCATCGCGCCGAGCCGCGCACGTATCTTGCGCCGTACGGAATCCCCACGTTACAAGAAGGTCCGCCAGGCGAGTACCTCACCGACCGCCTTGGTGATGAAGCGCTCCGATTCATCGAGTCGCACACCACTCAGCCTTTCCTTCTCTACCTTCCCCACTTCGCCGTGCACATCCCGCAGCACGCGAAGAAAGAACTGATCGAGAAACACCGAGCTCGTCTGCGCCCCGGCCTCACGCAAACCAACGAAGTTTACGCCGCGATGATCGAGAGCCTGGACGATACCATTGGCCGCGTCCGCGCGAAACTCCAGCAGCTCGGGCTCGCCGAGCGTACCATCATCATCTTCACCTCCGACAACGGCGCGCGAATTCCCAACAGCAACAACGCCCCGCTTCGCGCCGGCAAAGGCTCAGCCTATGAGGGCGGTACCCGCGTGCCGTTCATCGTGCACTGGTCTGGCGTCACGAAACCCGGCACCATCTGCGAGACACCCACCATCGGCACCGATATATTTCCGACAGTGCTCGAAATGACCGGCGTCGCGGCCGCGAACAGCGCCGCAACGACCGACGGCCTCAGCCTTGTGCCGTTGCTAAAACAATCCGGGCAGCTCAACCGCGACGCCATCTTTTGGCACTACCCGCACTACCAGCACTACCAGCAGGGGGGTGCGACGCCCTACGGCGCCATCCGCGCGGGCGACTTCAAGCTCATCGAGTTCTTCGACGACATGCGGGTCGAGCTATACAACCTGAGGGAAGACATCGGCGAGCAACACAACCTCGCCCCGCAAATGCCGGACAAAGCCAACGAACTGCGCGACGTCCTGCACGTCTGGCGCAACGAAGTCGGCGCGCAGATGCCAACCCGCAACCCGGCTTATGATCCGTCCCGGCCCGAAGCCACACCCAAAAACCAGAGCACCAGCGCGACCCTCACCCCACTCGCGCAGAAAGTTTCGCCGGCAGTCGCCGACAAGCAGGACTTCGCTCCGCCCGACCGCGTCCGCCTATCGGGCTGGATGGGATCGCGCATCGACGCCAATGAATCGAACCGGCTCGTGAAGATCGACACCAATCGCCTGCTCGAGGGCTACCGCAAACGACCCGGCCGCCAGATCTGGGACGGTGAGCACGTCGGCAAATGGCTGCACGCCGCGACTCTTGCCTGGGCCAACACCGGCGATTTTGCGCTTCGACAGAAACTCGACACCACTGTCGCGGAGCTCGTCAAATGCCAGCTGACTGACGGCTACCTTGGAACCTACATCGACGCCAAACGCTGGACCGAGTGGGACGTATGGGCGCACAAGTACAACCTCATTGGTCTCATCACCTATATGAACTACACTGACAACATGGATCCGCTACCGACGTGCCGCCGCATGGCCGATCTGCTGTGCAACACGTTCGGCGATGAACCCGGCAAGCGCGACATCATCCCCGCCGGTCACCACATGGGCATGGCGCCCACCAGCGTGCTCGAACCCATGGTGCTGCTGTACCGCCTGACCGGCGAGCCGCGCTACCTCGACTTCTGCAAATACATCCTGCGCGCGTGGGAGCAACCCAATGGCCCCAAGATCATCTCCAGGCTTCTCGCGGGCGAACCCGTTTACAAAATCGGCAATGCGAAAGCTTACGAAATGCTCTCGTGCCTTAATGGTGCGCTGGAGTACTACCGGACCGTCAATGACGCGCAGATTCTCAAGGCATGTCTCAATGCCTGGCAGGACATTGTCGACCACAGGTTGTATCCAACCGGCGCAGCCAGCTACCGCGAGTTCTTCCGCGTCGATAACGATTTTCCCAACCTCAACAATGTCGGAGAAACCTGCGTCACTGTCACGTGGTTGCAGTTCAACGCACAGTTGCTTCGCCTCACGGGCGAAGCGCGTTTCGCGGAACAACTGGAGCGCGTCGTGCTCAACCAGCTGTTTGGTGCGCAGCGTCCCGATGGCGCCGCGTGGGGTTATTACGTGCAGATGGAAGGCCGCAAACCCTACAGCAATGTGCTGGATGGTCACTGCTGCCTCTCCAGCGGTCCGCGCGGTATCGCGCTCATTCCGACCTTCGCCGTCACCACGGATGGCGACGGTGTCGTCGTAAACCTATACGATGCCGGCCGTGCGCGTCTCAGCCTGCACGACGGAACCACGGTCACGCTCATCACCGACACAATGTACCCCAGCCAAAGCGAAGTTCGTATGAAATTGCAGGGCTTTAACAAGAAGACCTTCGCACTTAAGCTGCGGGTTCCGCAATGGTGCAGAGTTTTCAGCGTCGAGGTGAACGGTCAGCCGATCACAAGAGAGGGACCTTCCGACGGCTATTTCCCGATTCAGCGCGAATGGATGAAGGGTGACGAAGTGCGCATGGTGCTTCACCAGGAACCCCGCGTTCTCGTCGGCACTCACAAGAACGAAAACAAGGCCGCCGTAATGGTAGGACCGCTTGTGCTCGCCGCCGACGAAGTGCTTCTCGGCGACACGTCGCTGCGCGAAGTCGCGCTTACAACCCCCTCACTTGATGCTCTCAAACCTACACAGGAGGAAGTGATTCCCGCACTGAGGACCTGGCCGGGTTCGCGCAATTATCGTATCCACGGCGTCGCGCGCGATACCTCGGACACAGCACCCGAAAAGCAGATTACATTTCCGCTGCGTACCTTCGCCGACGCCGGAGCTACCAGCACCACCTACAAAGTCTGGCTGCCGTATGGTACTCCGCCGCCCGACCGCAATCTCATCCGCGACGGAATCGAAACGCGCTCGCGCAAACCCAGCAGCGGGTCCATTCTCGACGGCGATGTATCCACCGTCGCCAGCACGCAAAGCAACAAGCGCGCAAAAGACGACTGGTTCGCAGTCGAAGTTGCTGAGCCGGTCACGGTCAAACGCATCGTATTCTTTCACGGCGACACCACACCCAATGGCGGCTGGTTCGATACATCCGCTGGCAAACTGCGCATCGAAATTAAGACCTCCCCTGATTCTCAGTGGCAACTGTTGCGCAACATCGACGATTATCCGGCCACGACCGAAACGGATGCCGCCGGTCTGAAACACGCCACGCGGTTCGAAATCAACCTCCCGGAGCCGGCGCAACTCTCCGGTATTCGCATCGTCGGCAAACCGTCTTGCGGCGCGAATCCCAACCAGAACTTTTCCACCTGCGCCGAGCTGCAGGCCTTCAGTATCAGCGACTAATCTGGCAAATGCTTTCTTAATTCTTATTCGGATGACTGCTATGGCATTGATACTGTTAGAAGAAATGCTATGTGCCATTGCGACGTTGGGTTTTCAACCTTGCGGCCATAAGCATTAAGTAAAGGTAGTGTTGTAAGTTGGTACGTAGGTTCTAAATTACTCTAGCGACCGGGCTGGGAGTGTAAATTGTATCGAAACTCGCCGCTCGCCGCATGAGTCGCCTGTTACTATTGAATAGACCGCTAAGTCTGCCAGATAGCAGCTCTGAGGAGCCGCTGCGTCAGGAATTGTTCAGCACAGAACAATTGTGCGAACACGCGCGTGTAATCGCTGCACAGCATCAGCTCGATACACATCGATATCCAGACCGGTTGCTCGTGCGGCTTACTGAAAACGAGAAGGTTTTGACGTATGCTTACGACCAGGAAAACCGTGCAGCAGAAAAGAAGCGCGACCTAACTGCGACGTCGGAGTGGCTTCTCGATAATTATTACCTTATCGAAGAACAAATCAGGATCGCGCGGCAGCATTTGCCGAAAGGATACAGTCGGCAGTTGCCGCGGTTGCGAAATAGTACGCCCCCGAATGTGCCGCGTGCGTACGGCATCGTGCTCGAGCTTATCTCACATGTGGATGGACGCGTAGACGGCGAGAATCTTACCGTTTTTGTGGAGTCTTACCAGTCGGTAACGCAACTGACTCTTGGCGAGCTGTGGGCAATACCTATTATGCTGCGGCTTGCACTGATCGAAAACCTGCGCCGCGTGGCTGCTCGCCTGGCAGCCCGGCGAAAACATTTTGAGTTAGCGGATCACTGGGTAGATCGGCTCATTGAACGCGCCGAGATCGACCCGACCACACTGATCGTCACCGTCGCCGAGATGGCACAGGCACGCTTGCCGATGTCCGGCGCGTTCGTCGGTCAGTTTTCAAAACGCATGCAGGACTACAGCGGCGCGCCTTCCTTTGCGATATCCTGGCTTGAGCAGCAGCTGGTTCACGAGGGCTCGACCGTGGTGGAGCTGGTGCGTGCCGACATGACTCAACAGGCAATCGAGCATATCTCGATGAACAACAGCATCGGCAGCCTGCGCACGCTGGAGGCGATCGACTGGCGCGAGTTCGTAGATACGCTGAGTATTGTAGAAAAAACGCTGAGGTCCGACCCGGCAGACGTTTACAGCGATATGGATTTCTTTACGCGGGATGCATGCCGTCACCGCGTTGAGGACATTTCGCGACGTTCGCGCCAGTCAGAATATGCTGTGGCGCAGCTCGCAGTAGAGATCTCCCGTGCCGCACTCGCAAGTCACGGAAAGCGCGCGCCCGAGTCTCACGTGGGCTATTATCTGCTCGATAACGGAATCGCGGCACTTAAACAGGCGGCAAATATACGGCCGGGTTTCAGAGACTTTCTGGATAAATGCCGGCGTTGCACTTTTGGGAGCTACATTTATTCGCTGACACTGCTTTCCGCCACCGTCGCTTTAATGCTTCTGTGGTTGGAATTCTCGGGCACACAGCGCGCCTGGCTGTGGCTCCCGGTCGGTATCCTGGTGCTGATCTGCGCGTCACAACTCGCGGCAACACTGGTCAACTGGCTAGCAATGCAGCTTGTTCACCCGCGGGCCCTGCCGCGAATGGATTTTTCCGAGGGCATTCCGCCGGACTGCAAAACGCTGGTCGCAGTGCCAACACTACTCACGGACATCAAGAGCGCGCAGGATTTGCTCGATGATCTTGAAGTGCGCTACCTGGCGAATCGCGATGCTCGGCTGTCGTTCGCACTGCTTACCGATCTTCCGGACGCTGCTGCCGAGATAATCGAATCGGATGCTGCAGTTGTCCAGCTCGTGAGCGAAGGCATTCGTGAGCTCAATGACAAATACCATGTGGAGCAGCGTGATGTCTACTATCTGTTTCATCGGCCCCGCCTGTGGAATGCGCAGGAACGCGTGTGGATGGGTTATGAGCGGAAACGGGGAAAGCTGGGTGACCTGAACGCGCTATTACAGGGTGAAGCGCGCGATCGCTTCTCTGTGATCGTGGGAGATACAGCGCAACTCCAGGGCGTGAAGTTTATTATCACGCTCGATACCGATACGCGTTTGCCACGCGAAGCCGCCCAAAAACTAGTCGCAACGATGGCGCATCCGCTTAACCGCCCGGGCTATAGCACGGATGGCACCCGCATCGTGCGTGGATACAGCATCTTGCAGCCGCGAGTTGCTGTAAGCCTGCCCAGTTCCCGTAGATCGTGGTACGTGCGGTTGTTCGGTGGAGATGCGGGGATTGATCCGTACACCCGCACTGTCTCTGACGTATACCAGGATCTCTTTGAAGAGGGTTCGTTTATCGGCAAGGGCATCTATGACCTGGAAGCTTTCCAGCGAGAGCTCGATGGACAATTCCCCGAAAACCTCATTCTAAGCCATGACCTCCTCGAAGGCTGCTACGCACGTTCCGGTCTGGTAACCGATGTGGAACTTTTTGAAGATCACCCCTCGCGCTACAGCACCGATGTTGCACGCCGTAGCCGATGGATACGCGGCGACTGGCAGATAGCGCGATATGTTCTACCGGGCTGCTCCCGCAGGCAGAATGCACCTGAGTCAGACTATCTGTCGGGGCTCTCGCGCTGGAAAATTTTCGACAACCTGCGGCGAAGCCTTGTGCCGGCCAGCGCGTTTGCACTGCTGTTGGTGGGTTGGATGTTGCTCAATAATCCCTGGCCTTGGACCGCGTTTGTCGTCGCCATTTTTCTTAGTCCTGCAATATTAGGCTTACTGGCCGGAGGATGCAATCGCTCTTCGGAGCTGCCATGGACTCTGCACTTGCTCGAGTGTGGCAAAGCTTTCGGCAGGCAAGTGATGCAGAGTGTCTTTACAGTGGCTATGCTGCCCTACGAAACCTATTACAGCCTCGATGCCATAGCACGCACGCTCCACCGTCTCATTGTATCAAAACGCCATCTGCTGGAATGGACGACGGCAAAGCAGGCGGGACGCAATTCGTCCGCCGGGCTCGCGGCTCAGTGGCGCCAGATGTGGATGAGCCCGGCCGTTGCGTCGCTCGTTCTTGTCGAGCTGTTCTGGTCTCGGCCTATTGTATTAATTCCAGCAGCTCCGTTCCTGTCGCTCTGGCTACTCTCGCCCGTCATTGCGTGGTGGATCAGCTTGCCCTTGCGCGAACGCACAACCCTCCGCGCTCCACAACAGCGGGCGTTCCTGGAGAAACTGGCGCGTAGAACATGGCGTTTCTTCGAGACGTTCGCCGGCCCTGACGATCATTGGCTGCCGGTAGATAACTACCAGGAGTACCCTGTTACCACGACCGCACATCGGACATCTCCCACCAATATGGGAATGTGCCTTCTATCAAATCTGACGGCATACGATTTCGGATATATTACGTGCGGAGAGTTGGTCGAACGCACGCAGCGGACTCTCAATTCCATGCAGTTGCTCGAGCGATTCCGCGGCCATTTTTACAACTGGTATGATACCAATACACTTAAGCCGCTGGAGCCCTTATATGTTTCCACAGTGGACAGCGGCAACCTCGCCGGCCATCTGCTGACGTTGCGTCAGGGGCTGCTCGCTTTACCAGAAGTCGGCATTCTTCCTGCGCGTCATCTCAGCGGCTTACGCGACACTTTGGAGCTCTTCGCCGATTCGCTTCAAATGAAGGATTCTGCAAAGGCCCCAAGACCAGAGACGCTTACTCGCAGCGTCGATATGGTCATCACTGCGATACGTGCTGAACTCGCCATCGACAATCGATCACTGACTGATTACATCGATTTAATCCAGAAGTTGCAGCTTGCTGGCGATGAGCTCGCGTCTCGTTTTGCTCCTGATGATGATACCGAAGCTAACTATTGGTCTGTGGCATTCAGCAGGCAGTGTCGGTCTGCATTAGCCGAGCTGGAAGAGCTTACGCCCTGGCTCTTTCTTGAGCAGAACGGTAACCATGATGAAGAACTTCACGCACATCTGGACGAGCTGAACGAAAGCGGTTCGCTTAACGCGATTGCGTCACTCGCAACCCGGTTTCCTGGTGAGGCAAGCACCCTAAGATATAATAGTACTTCAGACAATGGCGGGACGGCCACTGCCGTCGCGGTCGACACCAGGCTTCTTCAATGCGTTTCAGAAGCTACCCAGCGCGCGAAACTTAGAATCCAGTTAATTGAGCAGATGGCGGCCGTCTGCCAGGAACTCGCTGAACTCGACTACGATTTTCTCTATGATACTTCGCGTCAGCTGCTAACGATAGGTTACAATGTAACAGACCGCCGCCGCGACGCCAGCTGCTACGATCTGCTCGCATCTGAAGCCCGCCTGTGCAGCTTTGTCGCGATCGCACAAAACCGCCTCCCTCTCGAACACTGGTTCGCCCTCGGGAGGCAACTTACGACTTCAGGCGCGGAGACCGCGCTCCTTTCCTGGAGCGGGTCGATGTTTGAGTACCTGATGCCGTTGCTCGTCATGCCCGACTACGAGGGCACACTCCTTCATGAAACCTACAAGGCGGTAGTGGAACGCCAGATCGAGTACGGGCGTGAACGCGGGGTTCCGTGGGGAATCTCTGAATCTGGTTACAACCTGACAGATGCACGTCTGGACTACCAGTACCGCGCGTTCGGTGTTCCGGGCCTTGGCCTGAAGCGCGGTCTGTCCAAAGACATAGTTATCGCACCCTACGCTTGTGTGATGGCGCTGATGATAGAGCCGGAGCGCGCTTGTTCAAACCTGCAGCATATGGTGGAGCTGGGTTATGTGGGTGCTTACGGAATGTACGAGGCGATTGATTACACTTCGGCGCGTCTCACGCGAACTCAAAACGCGGCCATTGTGCGTTCATTCATGGCACACCACCAGGGCATGAGCTTTTTGTCGCTCGCGTACGTGCTGCTCGATCGGCCAATGCAGATGCGCTTCATGGCGGATCCGCTGTTTCGCGCAACTGATCTTCTCCTGCAGGAGCGTGTCCCCAAGGCCGTTCCGTTCTACCCGCATGCGATGGAAGTTTCCAGCGCGCGCGTGGCCTCCACCCAGCCTGCAGAATCCATGCGTGTCATCACTACGCCACACACGCCGCACCCTGAGGTCCGGCTCCTGTCCAACGGCCGCTACACGGTAATGGTCACGAATTCGGGCAGCGGGCAAAGCCTCTGGAACGGTCTCTCGCTTACTCGTTGGCGTGAAGACCCGACGCGCGATAACTGGGGGCAGTTCTGCTATATCCGCGATGTGAATGCCGACGAAAGCTGGTGCGCCGGTTACCATCCACTAATGTCTTTATCGAAACGCTACGAGGCCATTTTTTCGCCGGGCCGCGCCGAGTTCCGGCGTTGGGATAGCTCTATCGAAACCCATACGGATATCATGGTATCGGCTGAAGATGACGTCGAGTTGCGTCGAATTACAGTTTCGAACAACTCCGCCTCAAGCAAGCTCATCGAGCTGACGACATACGCCGAGGTTGTGCTGGCTGCACAGCCAGCCGACGAGACACATCCCGCATTCAGCAATCTCTTCGTCCAGACGGAACTCTATAGGGATCGACAGGCAATTCTTTGCACGCGGCGTCCGCGTGCACCAGGAGAACAGCATCCCTGGATGATCCACCTGCTATCGATAAGTGGAACGATGGCCGGTTCAGCATCATACGAAACTGACCGGATGAAGTTCCTCGGTCGCGGCAGGACCACGGCGAATCCGGTCGCGATGGAGACGGACGTATTGAGCGGCACTGAGGGACCTGTCCTGGATCCGATTGTTGCGATCAGGTGCCGTGTAAGCATCGAGCCCGACGAGAACTGCGTTGTGGACGTGGTTACGGGAGTCGCCGATACACGCGACGGCGCATTGGCATTGATCGAGAAGTATCACGACCGCCGCCTGACCGACCGAATTGCAGAACTCTCGTGGACGCACGAACAGCTCATTCTGCGCCAGCTTCAGGCGTCCTTTTCTGATTTGCAGGCTTTTGAGCAGTTAGTTTCGACAATGATTTACAGTCATGCGCGCCGCAGAGCCAGCGCCACAATTCTGCTCAAGAATTCCCGCACGCAGGCAGGCTTGTGGGGTTACGGTCTTTCTGGTGACATGCCGATTATGCTGGTCCGCATCGACGACCGCGATCAATTAGCGCTGGTGCGGGAAGCCGTGCAGACTTACGCATATTGGCGGCTGATGGGTTATGCGGCAGACCTCGTTATTTGCAATGAGGACCGTTCGGGTTATCGCCAGGAACTCCAGGATGAAATCCTAGCGCACGTAACCGCAGGCGGCCATCCGCTTGACCGCCCCGGAGGCATTTTTGTTCGACGGTCCGAGCAAATTCCTGACGAAGACTTCGTCCTGCTGCAGTCCGCCGCTCGCGTACTCTTAACGGGCGGGAATGGTTCATTGGCCGAGCAGGCGGCACGACGTTTTCGCGTGGAGCGTGGTGCTCCCGCGCTTCTACCCATAACTGGTCCACGGCGTGAACCAACGTCTGACACACAACTGGATATGCGGACGGACCTGATATTCGATAACGGCCATGGGGGCTTCACCTCCGACGGGCGTGAGTATGTCATTCGGACGACAAAGGGTCAAAGCACGCCTGCACCGTGGGTAAACGTACTGGCCAATCCGTTCTTCGGCACCATTGTGACAGAAAGCGGTGGCGGATATACATGGAGTGAGAACGCACACGAGTATCGGCTAACACCATGGTCCAACGATGCGGTGAGCGATTCGCCCGGCGAGGCACTGTATATCCGCGACGAGGATAGCGGCCTCTTCTGGTCGCCAACTCCGCGGCCCTCACCTGTGGGCAACGGGTATTTAACTCGCCACGGTTTTGGGTACACCGTGTTTCAGCACATTCACTCCGGTATTTCGACGGAGCTTTGGGTCTACGTCGCTACCGATGCCTCCGTGAAGTTCCTGACGCTGAAGCTGCGCAATCTATCCGGTCGCACGCGCCGGCTCTCACTCACCGGTTATGTCGAGTGGGTGCTTGCGGAATTTCGCCACAGGTCGCTGCCACACATAGCGACCGAGCTGGATCCGAAAACAGGTGCCGTGTTCGCGCGCAATGCGTACCATTTGGACCTTCCCGAGCGCATCGCGTTCTTTGACGTAAGTGAATTCGAGAAAACTTTTACCTCCGACCGCGCGGAGTTCATCGGGCGCAATGGTTCGCTGTCGTCACCTGATGCACTGAAACGGCAACGTCTCTCCGGCAAGCGCGGCGCAGGCATGGACGCATGCACTGCCGTGCAGGTGAAATTGGAGCTGGCTGAGTCGCAGGAACGCGATGTCACTTTCATGCTCGGCGCCGGCCGCAACACCGATGACGCGCGCCAGCTCGTGACTCGATTCCGCGGCAACGCGCCTGCCCGCCAGGCGCTCCAACAAGTATGGGACTACTGGAACCGTACGCTTGGCGCCGTCTACATCGAAACGCCGGATAAATCGCTGGATGTGCTCGCCAACGGCTGGCTGCTGTACCAGACGCTTGCATGCAGGATGTGGGGACGCAGTGGCTTCTACCAGTCCGGCGGAGCGTACGGGTTCCGCGACCAGCTGCAGGATTCCATGGCCCTCATCCACTCGCAGCCGGCGGTCATGCGCGCACACCTTCTGCACAGCGCCGCCAACCAGTTTTCCGAGGGCGACGTCCAGCACTGGTGGCATCCGCCGCTCGGGCGGGGTGTGCGCACTCACTGTTCCGATGACCTTCTCTGGCTTCCGTTGGCAGTTTGCCGCTACGTAAATGCGATCGGCGATACTGGCGTACTCGATGAGAGTATTCCATTTTTGCAGGCGCCGCCACTTCGGCAGGAGGATGAATCCCGCTACGATTTGCCGCACCACGGTGATGACTCCGGAACATTATACGAACACTGCGTTCGCGCTATTAAGAGATCCTTAACCAGCGGTGCACATGGGTTGCCGCTGATGGGAGGCTGCGACTGGAACGATGGTATGAACCTCGTCGGACACGAGGGAAAAGGCGAGAGTGTCTGGCTCGCTTTTTTCCTGCATACCGTGCTCACCGGGTTTGGCAAAATCGCAGGCCAGCGTGCGGACCAGGAATTCGCCGACCAATGCAACGCCGAAGCCGAAAGCCTCCGCAAGCGTATTGAAGAAAATGCGTGGGACGGCAACTGGTATCGTCGCGCCTACTTCGATAATGGAGATCCGCTCGGGTCCGCCAGCAACCAGGAATGCCGGATCGATTCCATCTCGCAAAGCTGGTCCGTCCTATCCGGCGCAGGTGATCCCGATCGCCGCGAGAGCGCCATGAAGTCACTCAGCGAGCATCTCGTCCGAGACAACGATGCGATTGTCCTGTTACTCGAGCCTCCGTTTGACACCTCTCCGCAGGAGCCGGGCTATATTAAAGGTTACGTTCCCGGGGTTCGCGAAAATGGTGGCCAGTACACCCACGCCGCCATCTGGGCCGCCATGGCCTTCGCCACGATGGGAAACACCGGCCGCGCATGGGAGCTAATGGCGCTCATCAATCCGGTCATGCACGGCAGCACGCCCGAATCCATCAGCACCTACCGCGTCGAGCCTTACGTCGTCGCTGCCGACGTCTACGGTCGCCCGCCCCACACCGGCCGCGGCGGGTGGACATGGTATACCGGCTCCGCTGCATGGATGTACCGGCTCATCATCGAGTCGCTTCTCGGTATCCATCTGCGGGTTGATCACCTGGAGCTGAACCCCTCCATGCCTGCATCGTGGCGCTTCTACGCCGTGAACTATCGGTTCCACGAATCCACTTATCGGATCGAGTTTCTCCGCACCGGTGATGGAAACACAGTTCTACAGCTTAAAATCAACGGCAGCGAAGTGCCCGGTAACAGGGTGCCGTTGATTAACGACCGGCAGCGGCACGATGTACAGGTGCAACTCGGCTAGTCGTGGAATCCTCCAATCTCCAGTCCTCTAATCTAACTGTTTCTCAACGTTCGCCTCGCACGCAGTGCGTCCAGAATGACAGCCAGCACAATCACCAATCCTGTCACCAGTCGCTTCACCGGCTCGGTGACCCCAGTCTGCGAGAGGCCTGTTTCCAGCACCGCGATGATCAGGACGCCGAAGATGCTCTTGCCCACCGACCCGCGTCCACCGGCCAGGCTCGTGCCGCCAATCACAACCGCGGCGATGGCAGAAAGTTCCCATCCAATGCCGGCATTCGGATCAGCCGACGACAGGCGCGAACAATTAAAAACTCCCGCCAGCGCAGCCAGAATACCCGATATTACGAACACCGCTACCTTGGTGGGAAGGGGGTTGATGCCTGATAGCCGCACCGCCTCTTCGTTTGTGCCGATGGCGACCATGTAACGCCCGAACACGGTGCGCGAAAGAATGATCTGCCCGGCGATTGCCACGCCCAGTGCCGCAAGGAACGCAGGCGATACCCCGACCGCGGCGATGGGCTCGCTTATACCTTCGATGGCGGCTCCGATGTACTTCGTTTGAGAACCCGTAACGAGGTAAGCCCCACCCCGCGCGGCCTCCAGCATGCCCAGCGTCACAATGAAAGACGGAATGGCCCAGCGGACGGTGATGAGCCCCGACATCAGCCCGCACGCGCCACCGGCTGCAAGTGCAGCCGCGACACCGACAGCCAGTGGCTGTTGCCTGTCCACCAGCAGGATGCCGAGTACCGATGACGCGAGAGCCATTACGGACCCGACCGACAGATCGATGCCGCCGATGATCAACACCAGCGTCATCCCGACCGACAATGTAATGAGCGCCGGGATCTGATTTGCGATCGTCCGGAAAGTCGCCGGCTGGAAGAAGTTCGTGCTCAGCTGGCTGAACAGTCCGACCAAAACGGCGAGCACGAGCACCATCCCGGCAAAGTCGAGAATCGAAGCCATGCGGCTGCCCGCCTGCCGCGGCGAAGGCCTCTGGGCAGGAGCAGCACTGGGAGATATTGTCTCGTCGTCTGTTCTCATACCAGGCTTTCCCCTCCATTCGATGCCGAAGCGGTAACGCGACGCCCCGCGTACCCGCTGAAACTTGCCGCCATCAGCTTTTCGTCGCTCCACTCGCCACGATTAAAGATCGTCACGAGGCGCCCCGACGACATGACGCCGATTCGGTCGCAGAGCTCCATAAGTTCCTGCTGGTCACTCGAGGCCACCACAATCGCTTTGCCGCTGGAAGCCAGCTCGCGCAACAGCGCGTATATTGAACGCCGCGCGGAGATGTCGATGCCGCGGGTGGGTTCGTCGCAAAGCAGAACATCGCAGTCGCGCAGCAGCCATCGCGCGATGAGCACCTTCTGCTGGTTTCCTCCACTCAGCTGCCCGACCCGCTGGCTCACTGCCTTACAGTTCACCGTAAGCCGGGTGCAGTAATCCCACGCGATCTGTTGCTCACGGCGGCCGGATAGCCAGCCCATCGTGTTCGACACTGACCCGATATTCGCCAGCGTAACATTGGTTGAGATCGACTGCGTCAGCAGCATTCCCAATGTCTTCCGATCCTCCGGAAGCATGCCGATACCCGCGCGCACAGCATCACCGGGCGCCTTAATGCGCACCACCCGTAGCGGCGTTCCGGCGGCCACTGTTCCCGACTCCGCCTGATCCGCGCCGAAGATCGTCCGCAGCGTTTCGGTCCGACCTGAACCCACCAGCCCCGAGAGCCCGAAGACCTCGCCCCTGTGCACCGACAGCGACACATCGCGCGTAAGCGGGCCCCGGCAAAGATTCGTCACCTGCAATGCAACCGGCTGGCGAAGGTGCGCGGGTTCCTCACGAAAATCGTGGGAGCCCGCTCGCCCTGCTGCGCCCGCCGCCGGAGGAGTTCCCGTCATAGCGGTGACCATCTCCTCGACCGAAATCTCCGACGCCGTGCGCGTCACGACCACCTGCCCGTCACGAAGCACGGAGATTCGATCGGCGGTCGCCTTCAGTTCCTCCATCCGATGGCTGATGTAGATCAGCCCGACCCCGGCCGCTTTAAGTTCACGGATCCGTGCGAACAGCAGTTCGACTTCGGGCTGCGTCAGCATCGCGGTCGGCTCGTCCAGGATTAGCAGCCGCAGGTTGCGCGTGAGCGCGGAGGCGATTTCCACGAGCTGCTGCTGCCCAATGCCAAGCCGGCTGACCAGCGTATCGGGATGCACGTGTCCCAGCCCGACCTGCTCCAGAGCATCGCCCGCGTCACGCCGCAGCCGCGCGCGCGAGATGAATCCAAAATTCCGAGGCAGGCGATTGAGAAACAGGTTCTCGCCCACCGAGAGTGTGGGGATGAGGTTCAGCTCCTGCTGAACAATGTGTACCCCCGCCCGCTCGGCGTCACCTTTGGCCTCCGGAGCGTAAGGCTGGCCGAACAATTCCAGTTCGCCCGAATCCGGCCGCGCCATGCCGCAAATAATGCGCGCCAGCGTACTTTTGCCCGCGCCGTTCGCTCCCACCAGCGCATGAACTTCTCCCGCCTCGACGTCGAGACTGACCGCCGACAGAACCGGGGCATTGTACGCCTTGAATACCTCGTGGACCCGCAGGAGGGCCGTCGTCGATACGGTTATTTCAGCGTCTCGGCAGTCACAAGATCCACCGGCGTCTGCTTGTCCGCGGGCCTGGCGCCTTTCGATATCTCCAGCGCGTACTCGATTCCGAAAACCGCCAGTTGATCTCCATGCTGATCCACCGTGGCCAGTACACGCCCATCCTTCAGCATCGGGCGGATCGCCGAAATGTTATCGAAGCCGACGATGAACACCTGCCCGGTCTTGCCTGCGGCCTTGACCGCCGCCACCGCGCCAAGGGCCATGTTGTCGTTGCTCGCGAGAATCGCCTTCAGGTCCGGGTGCTCGCTCAGCATCGCCGCGGCGACAGTGTTCGCTTTTTCCATCTCCCACTGACCGGTCTGTACAGCGACGACGTTCGCTCCAGCCTTCTTCATTGCGTCCTCGAACCCGAGCCGTCGCTGCTGCGCATTAAACGCGGTCGGCACGCCTTCCAGGATGGCGACCTTGTCACCAGGCTTCAGCTTCGCCGCGAGCACCTCGCCCACTTTGCGCGCGCCTTCGCGGTTGTCCGGACCGACGAACGGAATGTCGCCGCCGGTCTGCTTCAGCACTTGTGCGTCCAGCCGGTTATCGATGTTCACGACAACAATTCCGGCCTTTCGCGCGCGGGCCAGCGCCGGGATTAGCGCCTTCGAATCAGCCGGGGCGATGACAATGGCATTCACCTTCTGAGAGGCCATCTGCTCCACCAGCGCGACCTGCGCGTTCAGGTCCCGCTCATCGCGGATGCCGTTCACCACCAGGTCATACTTACCCGCGTTGTCCTGCTGGTGCTTTTCCGCTCCTTTGCGCATTGTGGTGAAGAATTCGTTCGCCAGCGATTTCATGATCAGCGCGATCTTCGGCTTGTCGCCGGCGGCTTTCGACTCTTCTGCTGAAAAACTGTGTTGCGGCGTAATCGCGAACAACGAGGACAGGACGAAAACTACGGCGGCCACTACGGCGTGTCGGCTCACAGGCATGATCTCCGGGAAGGTGAATTGTGGCAAGCACTGCGCGGCAGGTTTTTAGAGGGCAAATAATTTCGGCTTCTATTGGATGCGTGTTCGCTCTGCTGAAAAGCGGACGTACTTCTTTTCGAAGCAGATGTCACAATCTGCGCCGCGTGGAAAACTCCTTTCTCTAACCCATGAATCCTTATCATAGACGTCCCGAATTTTCCGAACGGCGTCGGAATCATTGCCGGCATTAGCGCAATCGGGGCTGGAGCATTCGGGCTGCGTACCGCGAACGACTTTTGAGGATGGTGCAGGCAATGGATATTTTAGGGTTCGGGATGCGTTACAGTTGTAATTTTTGTCCACGAACCGCACGAATATCACGAATGATTGCTATGGGTACGAGGGCGCGGGTGACTGCGGTTGGACGCTTTTCAAGTTTTCAAGTTTTTCAAGTGTTTTTCAAGTTTGCAGTGTAGAAGCTTGAAAGGCTTGCAGATAAATCAAGTTGGCCAAAATGGGGTAATTTCGCCACTTGAAAAACGGTAATCCTCGCGTAATGATTCGCCGGGGCCCAGTGCGCCCTGGTAGCGGGGCTTGCCGGATGGGCGGTTTTTCCGCCAGGCGCAAAGACGCGGAAGCCACGTCGATTGGGCGTAGAAGTCCCTTTGCCGTTTGTCACGGCGTACGGCCTGCATAGCTGTCAAAGAACACGTTCAGTTACTACGGGGGCAGGTATAGACCCGTTTTGAGGTGCGTGCCTATTCCCTGGCGGACGCTTAATGGGGGCTAAGTCCAATAAAGTCGAAAAAGATTTTTGGGCGAATGTGCGCTGGTGCGTGCGGGCAAATGCCGTTGAAGCCGCTTGAAGCACGGCTGGGTCGCTCCTTAACAGTCGGGGTACCGATCCAATCGAAATCTCGGCTGGGGCGCTCCCTAACGGTCGGGGTACCGATCCAATCGAAATCACGGCTGGGGCGCTCTCTAACAGTCGGGGTACCGATCGTAATCACGCAAGGTCGCTCCTTAACAGTCGCGGTACCGATCCAAGTTCAACTCCGCTGATTGCGCGGCAGCCACCCGCCGACTGGAACGCGATCCGTTACCAGGAGCCACCGTACATCCACACGCCGCCGAGCAGAATCGCCGCCACTGCGCAGCCACTCATCATGCCGCGGTAGAGATTCGCATGATGTGCTGCACAGCGCTCGGACAGTTTTCCCATACCGCAGGAGAACGCGCCCATGGCCGCGACTGTGCCGATCCCAAAGGCTAACAGGTACGTTACCGCCTGCGCGGCTGTAGGCAATGCCAGCATCGGGAGAATAGCCAGCACGTGCGAACTGCCGGCAAGGCCATGCAGTGCTCCGATGGCGACCGAGGCATGGGTATGTTCGTGTGCACCCGGCAGTTCATGATCGCCATGCCCGACGTGCACGTGCACATGCAGATGTCGGCCGCCGTCGTGGTCGTGTTCGTGAACGTGCAGCTTTGTGCATATTGCGTGTCGCAACGCCCACAGGCCAATTACGATGAGGACCGCCCCAACAACGCGTTCACCCCAGGACGAAATCAGCTCCAGCGGCAGCTTCTCGCGCAGCCACAGGGAGAGCAAGGCCACGATGGCGAGCCCCGCGAAATGGCCGATGCCCCAACGGATGCCGCGAACCCAGCCGCGGTTTTGACCCCGGGCCGCGAGCGGTGCAATGGCCGCAAGATGATCCGGCCCGGTAAGCACATGCACCGCTCCCGCCATTAGTCCTGTCAGTACCACCATCATCACATCACCACCGCGCGATCCAGGCGGGCTGGCAAAACATTTATCTGCAGCAAAAGCCCCACATCAAAACCATCCGAGAACTCCAGCCCACCGACCTCCTCGAGCGCTTCGACGAGTTGCAAAGTCTGGCGGTCTAAACGCTTCCTGCGGCAAATTCTGCAATCCGGCTCCGCATAAACAGTAGCAAATGCGAGATCGCACCTTAGCGTTTGACGACAGGCTCATCGATATCACCCACCGGAGACCGTCGCCATGCGCATGAATCCAATCGGCAAAACTACCATCCAGGTCAGCGAGTATGGCCTCGGCACCTGGGCCATGGGCGGGGGCATCTATGGTATGGCCGACGACGCCGAATCCATCCGCACCATCCACCGCGCGGGCGAGCTCGGCGTCAACTTCCTCGACACCGCTCCCATGTACGGCATTGGCGACCTTGCGGACGGCCGCGCCGAGCGCGTCGTCGGCGAGGCGGTCGCCGGCCAGCGCGAGCGCTGGGTTATCGCCACCAAGTACGGCCGTCACCTCAACGGCAACGCCGAGTGGTGGAACATGCGCGAAGACTACTCCGGCGCGCAGGCCATCCGCAGCGTCGAGGAATCGCTACAGCGTATGCGCACCGATTACATCGACATGCTCTTCGTCCACTCCCCACCTTCCGCGCTCTTTAATGCCGAGGACGCTTTCGCCGCCATGACCCAGTTGAAGCAGCAAGGCAAAATCCGCGCGGTAGGCTTCAGCTTCTGGGAAAATGTTGCCGACACGCTGCCCCAGGTCGAACAGTTCCTGCGCTCGGGCGTCATCGATGCGGTGCAGGCGAAGGTCAGCCTGCTCGTGCATGAAGCGCTCAGCACGCTGTTCCCCGTCGTGCGCGAATCCGGCACCGCCGTCGTCGCACGCGAATCCCTTGCGCAGGGTTTCCTCACCGATTCCTTCGGCCCCGACGGCCCGTTCGTCGAGCAGGACTTCAAGGCCTCGATGCCGCGCGAGGAAGTCGCCCGCCGGCTCGACCGCGCCAACCAGTTCCGCTTTCTCGCCCGCCAGCTTCCAGCAATCAACAGCCTGCCCGAAGCGGCCCTGCACTGGGCCCTCTCGCATCCCGAGGTCACCAGCGTCATTCCCGGCGCCAAGTCCGTCCAGGAACTCGAGCAGTGCCTTGCCGCCCAATCGTCCGACCACTTCCCCGACGAGATCATGCAACGCGCGCGCGGTATGCAGCTCGCATGGCCCGACTGACGGTGCATCCGTCCCTCAAGCCGTTTGTTTCCGCGCTACGCGATGGAACCCCGCAGAAAGTCGTCATGTTCGGCGACAGCATCACCTTCGGCAGCCAGGTCGATCCCGCATTCGACCACGACATCGTCTTTCATCGCCAGTGGGCCGACCAGCTTCGCGAGCGCTGGCCCGCTGCAAATCTCGAAGTCATAAACCGCGGCGTGCCCGGCAACAAAATCGCCGACGCACTCGCCCGCTTTGAGAGCGATGTCGTCGCGCACTCGCCCCATCTCGTCGTGGTCGAGTTCGGCATCAACGACTGCTGGAGCGGACCCGACGGCGGCGACGCCTACGAAGCGGGTCTCCGGCAGCTGGTCACCCAGCTGAAAACCGGCACCACCGCTCCTATCATCCTGCTCACCGCCAACATGATGAATTTCGGGGTCACCCCGCAAGCCCTTCAACACGCGTGGTTCGCCGAGGTTTCCGCCAACGCCCAGAAGTCCGGATGGATGGACGACTACATGAACCGCATGCGCCGCGTCGCCACGCAACTGGACGTCTGCCTGGCCGACGGCTACGCGAAATACCAGCACGCCCGCGCCCGGGGGCTCGACACCGACACGCTGCTTGCCAACGGCGCGAACCATCCCAACGAGCAAGGGCACGGCATCCTCGCCGATGCGCTGCTCGAGGTTTTCTGATACTTCAGTGCTTGCAGGTCTCGCGGGATGAGCGGCGGATTGGAATCCTAGACACGAAGGAGGCACTCAAATGGGTGACAAGGGCGGCAAAAAAGACAAGGCCAAGGACCAGAAGCAAAAGGCCCACGAGCACGAGCAGAAGGAAAAGGAAAAGCGCGACAAACAGCATAAGCCTGTGTAGGAGTCTTCCCGGGGAAATTAAGTAGCGCGAAGTTTAGCGCGCGCAAGCGCCGCGTTAGGTGCTGCTGCGCGGGCGGCGATTGCCGGGACAGCGTCGCGGTCGCGGCTATTCTACCTGGGCCGGCTTGACGCCCTGCATATTTTCTCCGCACCACATGCACCTGGTCCGGTCGCCGCCGGAGAACCGATCGCACTTCGGGCACTGGCGGCGCAGCCGGAACATGTCGCGCCGGCCGTCAACCCGGCCGTCCTCGGCATCGACGGTGGCCAACAGTTTGAGGAATTCCTGCTCGGTGAAGCGGCCGGAATCTATCAGCATGCGCAGCAGCGTTTCCACCGTGAGTTCCAGCGCGCCGAGGCGCATTTCGAGCCGTTCTGCTGCACCAGCTGCGGAAGTGGCCGTTGCCTTGGCGGACGCCGCGTCGGCGGAGGCCATCGTATTCTGGTGCATCGTGTGGGCGAGAAGTATATATTCGATCATGATTAGCGCAGGTCTGTGATGACTGCCGTGTTAAAGCTCAATCTAAATCTGGCAAAATGAGTCATATAGTGCTTTGGCATCCCCCCGCAATTGTGCGTGGCGCGGAGCCCGCAATCCCTTCATCGGCGTTTCAATCGACCGGCGCGCTGACGTGCGCAGCGCGGACGGCCTTCGGAGGTTGACACTGAAGCGCGCTTAACTTGTGATTCGTGTAGCTCATCACTCGGGGGAGGCGGTTCCATGCTTTCAAAGAAAACCAGGTCCGGCTTGTTGCATGTTTTGGTACTTACCGGCGGACTATTGTCCATTACGCCGGAGGCGAACGCATTGGCGATTTATGCTATCACCGGCTCAAACGAACTTTATATTTTCGATCATACCGCGCCGGGGGTTTCTCTGTACAGTTCCATCCCCGATCAAGGATTCATCCCGATTGTGGGACTTCAGCCGGGCGAAGCGCTCGTTGGCATCGATTTTCGCCCCAGCACTGGCGAGCTGTATGGAATAGGCAACACCAGCCGGCTATACAAAATTAATGTGCAGCTCGTGACGCCTCCCGCCACGGCTTTGGCAATTGCGGTAAGCAGCACGCCGTTCCCGGTGCTTCTTTCCGGAACGAGATTCGGCGTCGATTTTAATCCGGTCGTGGATCGTGTCCGGGTTGTGAGCAATGCTGAGCAGAATCTTCGCATCAATCCATTCACTGGCACGCTCGCAGCGAATGATGCAGCCATTAATCCTGCGGGAAACCTTGTCGAGGTTGCCTACGATCGCAGCTTCGCCGGCACAACCTCCACGACGCTTTTCGCGCTGGACTCGACCAGCAACCAGCTCATGCGCATCGGCAGCGTAAATCAATCGCCCATATCCCCCAACACGGGTACAACCACAGCGATTGGCCCACTGGGCGTGGATTTTATTTCACAGGCGGCACTCGACTTTGCGGGACCGACCCTGTTTGCGATCCTGAGAGTTGGCACCGCGACGCACCTCTATACCGTGAATACGGCAACCGGGGCTGCAACCGTTTCGGGCGCGACGGTGCTGGATAACCCGCTCATCATCGGAATGGCCGTCGCCCCACAACTCGCCGCTATTTCGAAGAAAAGTATTAAGCTCAATTTTGCAAAGACAGACAGTGACTCGATCAGTGTAACGGGTGCCTTGCAACTGCCGACCGGATTTTTGTTCACCGCCGCCAACCAGACAGCGGTCCTCAATATTGGCGGTATTACCAGGACTTTCCTCCTCGACGAAAAGGGGAAAGCAAAAATTGGTTTCGACAGCCTGGCCGTCACCGTGAAAGAGAAGAACGGAGTACGTACGGCCACCTTTAAGGCATCGTTAAAAAAGGGCAACTTTGCGGCGTCGCTTGTCGATGAAGGCCTCGTTAATGCAGATCTGAGCGACGTGCCCGTACAGGTGGAAGTATCGCTCTATGTTACCAACACCTATTTCCACGGTAGCGAAAGCCTTCCATGGACTTACGATGGCAAGGCGGGCAAGAGCGGCAAAGCGAAATAAGGGCGAACTCCTTGCGCAGGTCCGCTGGCGGCCGGAGCTGGATGCGGATCGACCCGTGAACCGGCACCCGGGTGGCGGCTAGCCCTTGATGCCGGTGAGCGTGACGCCCTCGATGAAGTATTTCTGCGCGGAGAAGAAGAGGACCAGCACGGGCAGCGTCATGATGGTGGCGGCGGCCATCATAAGGCCCCATTGCGTGAGGTGGAGAACTTTGAACATCTGTAGTCCCATGGCCATGGTGAGCATGTCGGCGCGGTTGATGTAGACGAGCGGCCCCACGAAGTCGTTCCAGGTATTGAGGAACTGGAAGATCAGGATGGCGATGAGCGCGGGTTTGAGGAGCGGCAACAGGATGCGCCAGAAAATGCCGGCGTGGCTGCAGCCGTCGATCTCTGCGGCTTCTTCGAGGTCTTTTGGAATCGTGAGGAAGAACTGGCGCAGCAGGAAGATGAAGAAGGCAGTGCCAAAAAACGCGGGCACCCAAAGTGGCTTGAAGCTGTTAACCCAGCCGAGCTTCGTGAAGATGAGGAACTGCGGCATCAGGGTGACCTGCGAAGGCAACATCATGGTGGCGAGGAGCACCGCGAAGAAGACGTTACGGCCGGGCCAGCGCAGCCGCGAGAACGCGTAAGCGGCGCATGAGCACGAGAAGCCCGTGCCGATGACCGCGAGAATAGTGACGTAGATGGTGTTCATGAGGTAGCGTGCGTAGGGCACGAACTGGAAAACTTCGGAATAGTTTTTCAAGCGGACGGGGTGTGGCCAGAACATGCCAAGGAGCGTGTCGTATTTGGAAATCTGCGCCTCGGTTTTGAGTGAGGTCGCAAACATCCCCCACGCAGGCAGTATGAAGATTAACGTGATGACAATGAGCGCGGTCTGCTTGAGGATGCCAGGCCATGCACTTCGCCCGGGCGCGCGCATGCGTGGTTCGAAGGTGGCGAGAGCGGTGGCGGTGCCGACGGCGCGGCCCTTGTCTAGTGAACTAGACATCGTAGTGTACCCACCGCGGCGCCAGCTTGAACTGGATGAGGGTCAGCGCTGCAACGATCACGAAGAGAATCCAGGCCATGGCGCAGGCCATGCCCATGTTAAAGAAACGGAAACCCTGTGTGAAGAGGTACATAAGGTAGGTCAGCATCGCGTCGCCTGGTCCAAACCCCGGCGGTGTGATAAACACGTAGGGCTGGATGAAGATCTGAAGCCAGCCAATGATGCCCATGATCACGCTGAAGAAAAGATACGGTGAAAGCATGGGAAGGGTGACGTGGATGAACTGCTTGAACGGTCCGGCGCCATCAATGGCGGCAGCCTCGTAGTAGGTGGCGGGAATGCCTTTGAGGCCGGCGAGGAAAATGATCATCGAGCTGCCGGCGGTCCAGGTGACAAGCAGGATAACGCCGAGTTTCATGAACGTGGGATCGCCAAAAAAACTGGGTGTGGGCAGTTTGAGTTTGTTGAGAATCGGCACGAGCGCCGCGCCGGTGAAGCCGGTTTCATTGTTGAGGAACCAGAGCCAGAGCACGGAAGCGGCGACGGTCGGCACAACAACCGGGAGATAGAGCAACGTGCGGTAGATGCGGATGCCGCGAACTTCGCGATTCACGAGCAGCGCGAGACCCAGGCTGACGACAAGTCCAATGGGAACCCCGATGATCGCCATGAAGCCGGTATTCGACAGTGATTTCCAGAATAGTGGATCGGCGCCGGCAAGTGTCTGGTAATTGCGGGCACCTACCCACCGGGCAGGGTTCAAAACATCGTAGCGGGTGAAGGAGATCATGAGAGACGCGACCATCGGCCCGAACATCAGCACGAAAAACCCGATCAACCATGGCAGTGCGAACAGGAGCCCGGCGCGAGCCTCCGCGCGGGAGCGCATGTTCCATTTCCAGCGCGACGCTGCTCCTGCCCAGATTGCGCCACATAGTATAAGTATAGCCCCGAAGATAAGCCCGAAAGTTTTCTTTATGGAAAACACCGGGTCGGCGCTTGGCTTGAGCAGCAGATCGAGTTCACGCTGCACGGACATCTGGCCGTATTTGAGTGCCTCGCCGGGAGACTTGTTGTCGTAGAGCACGTTGTTCGTCGCGCGGGCCTGCTCGTCCCAGAGTTGGGACCCCACAGGTGTCACGGGACGGAAGCGACAATTATCCAGGAGCGTGACATGTGCACGGAAGGCGTCGGCGATGGTCTTGGGCAGGTGTGTCTCGGCGTACTGGATCTGTAGCGTGTTGACTTTGCGCGAGCAGGAGAGGCGCGGAATGGTGAAGGATTGAGTGGTACCCACCTCGGCGGCCTTGGCCTTGTTGGCAACTTCCTGGAAGTGGATGTAACGGTCCCACGCGGCGGGAGTCGCGAGGTACTTGGTCAGGGTCCAGGCCTCGTCTGTAGCGGTGGCGTCTTTTGGTATCGCCCAGCAAAATCCGCCTGACCATGAAACGATCGGTTTACCTTCAGGGGAAGGGGGCGGTCCGACATACAGCCGCATATCCGGCCGGAACTTGGCCATGTAGTCGAGCGCTGAGTTCTCGGTGATCTGCATCGCGATGCGATTGGAGCGGAAGGGATCGGCGGCGCCTTCAGCCTGCGACGCCGTTTGAAAATCCATGATTGGTTTTGCGCCGCCAAGGCCGTCGTAGACTTCTTTCATCCATGCGAGTGCCTCGGCGATGCGGGGGTCGGCGAGCGTACAACGCGTCCCGTCGGCGCTCATAAACTCGCCGCCGTTCTGGAATCCATAAATGTATAGCCATGCGTTGCCGATCATGGGAGCGAAACCGATCTGCTGAAACTTGCCTTCTGGTGTGCGTTTGGTCAGCTTGATGGCCATTTCCTTAAGCTCGTCCCAGTTCTTCGGCGGCTCTTTGTATCCGGCCTCTTCAAGCAGGTCCATATTGCACCACAGCGCGCGACTGTCGGTATCCCATGGCAAACCATAGGTCTTGCCCTGGTACATGCACTCATCGAGGCAGGCTTTGTAGAGATCGGCGCGGTCAATGTGATCGCGTTCGTAGAGGTCATCAAGGGCGCGGAAGACACCCCTGGAAGCCCAGCCTGCCATGGTAAACCGGTCCATCCACAAAAGGTCTGGTGGTTTACCAGATACGACGGCTGTCATCAGCTTCTGGCGGTCCACACCCCCGCTTTCCTGCCCGCCGGGCGATCCACGCAAAATACGTACTTCCGGATGAGCCAGATCGTATTCCTCGAGAACACGGATCCAACCGGCGAAAGCATCCTGTTCCGGCAGTCCCCATATCTGGAGCAGTTTGCCTTCCTCGGCAGCGCAAGTAGCGGTGACGAGCAGCAGCGCGAGGCTTAATGCGAATCGTAAGCTCATGGAAGGCAAAACGCTGGGCGCGAAAGCGGAAGCTGCAAGGCTGTTGTTTGACAGCTGCATTAAATGGAATGTCGCTGCACTGCTGGAAAAAGCATTGACGGCATTTCCGGTCAAACTGGAGCATTCTTGCCTGTTATGATGAAAAGAACTACGTGTCACTGTGCAGGTGTACGGCCCTTTAACATTGTGCTGATGGCCTGGCTGCTTATGCTATGCGCAGGCTGCTCGCAAGTCGGGGCTCCGCCGCAGCGGGCGGTAGCGGTACCGGCACCTGACCCAAACAGCTTCTCGTGGCAAAACAGTGTGCTCTCAGCGAGCGGGCGCGGAGATGCGCCAGCAGGTACCAGCTCTGCACAACGTGCGATTGCGAGCCAGAACGCGGCAAGGGTAGCAGCGCTCAAGGACTTGAAAATTCGTGTGCGACAGCTGCCGGTCGGGCCCGACCAGACGGTCGGTTCCATCATGGATAATTATATCGGCGTGCGGCGTGCGATTGAGAAGCAGATCCAGCGCGCCGAAGTTGTCGGGCAGCAGCCGGCGGAGGGCGGTCAGTACGAGGTCCAGGTGCAGGCGCCGCTTCAGCCGATCGCGGACATCCTGAAAAATAATTACATCACACCAACAGATGAGTTGCCAAAACCGCCGTCGCGCGGGGACGAGCTTGGAGTACCGGCGGTAAGCTAGTGCGGTGTCCCAGAAATTCGTTTATTGGTTTTGTGTGCCGTCCGCGCTTGGATTGCTTTCAAAATATGACTAGGAAGTTCCGGGACGGCACACTAGTCAAGCCGCAGCGGAACGCACCATGCGCATCGGAGTAATCTCGGACACCCACGGTTTTCTCGACAGCAGGGTGTATCATATGTTCAATGATGTGCAGCACATCCTGCACGCGGGTGACGTGGGCGATGACCGCATCCTGGATGAGCTGGAAATGATCGCGCCGGTCAACGCCGTCACGGGAAACGTGGACGGCAGCCCCACCAAGAAGCGGCAGATGAAGTGGTGCGGAACATTGTTTGGAGTGCGCATCTGCATGACACATGGACATTTGCTGGACCCTGCGGACTACAACCGCTCGGCCCTGAAGTTTTTCCAGGATGAGAAACCGCAGGTGGTCGTCCACGGGCACTCGCATCGCGGCAAGAACGAGACGCAGGAAGGGGTGCTTTTTCTGAATCCCGGCGCAGCCTGCAAGCCGCGCTTTCGTGACGTCGCGAGTGTAGCGATTCTTGAGATTGAACCGGGCGGGCGCTACTTTGCACAGTTTCAGGAACTTGCCCGATAGGCATTAGCTGCGCGTTGCGCTTGTCCCAGCGTCGCCGCCTCCGCGTCTTCCACCCCGCCAGCCATCTCCACCGCCCGCGCCAAAACCGCCTCTGCCTGCCCACCGCATTTCGGGGTATCGCTGCTGGTACTTCTCCAATTGGTCGGCAGTGAGCAGGGCACGTACACCTTCTGCGCGGTCGCGAGGGCTGGTGGATTCACTTTCGATTTTTGCGAGTTGGCCGATCTGTGCATTGCTCAATCCGAGTGATGCCCGGAAGAGGTCCTCGGCCTGCTGCTGGCGCGCCTGAACGGCTTTTTCGCGCTCTCGCAACTGGACGAGAATTTCCGGCTTCACCTTCGTTGGGATCGGCTTTTCGTTCTGCAAGCCTGCGGGTCCGGCAAAGCGGTAGAGCCCAAAGCCAACACCGCAGATCAACATGGCGGCAATTGCAGCTGCCCAGAATTTGCCATGGCCGGATTGCTCACCAATGTCACTCGCATGAATGCTTGGCATTTAAGCACCTTTCAGCGCGACGAAGCACGCTATTGTGCGGCTTGAATCGACCAGCACAATGACCGGACGGCGCGAGAACCAAGTCGCGAAATTGATTACCGGTCTGCTGTTAGTGCATTCCGGAAAATGCATACAGATGTGGTTTTAGTGCTACGCCTGTGGTAAGGGCCTAGTTTCGGACGACCGCGACGTGTTCGAGCACGGCATTGACCTCGGCCGGTATCTGAATGTAGTTAGAGGATTGTTTAATTGCGTTGTCCGGATCTTTCAATCCATGGCCGGTGAGTACGCAGACGACCTGGATTTTGCGTCCAGCGCGCGCGGTCGATTGGTCTTCGTGGAAGTACCCGCTCCGGGCGAGTTTCAACAGGCCTGCGATGCCAGCAGCACTGGCGGGTTCGCAAAACGTACCCTCCGTACGCGCCAGGAGATCATAGGCGTCGAGGATTTCCTGATCGCTGACCATATCGATGAGACCGCCACTGGAATCGCGTGCCTCTTCCGCAAACTTCCAGCTGGCAGGATTACCAATTCGAATGGCCGTGGCGACGGTTTCCGGGTTGGGTACAACCTCGCGACGGACAATTGGAGCGGCGCCTTCTGCCTGGAATCCCATCATCCTTGGAATACGGCTGCTCTTACCCGCTTCAACATATTGCCGATATCCGCGCCAATACGCGGTGATGTTGCCGGCGTTGCCGACGGGGATAAAGTGGTAATCGGGCGCATCGCCCAGGGCATCGACGACTTCGAACGCGCCGCTCTTCTGGCCTTCGAGGCGATACGGGTTTACTGAATTCACGAGGGTAATGGGATAATTGCTCGTGATTTCCCGTACCATGCGCAGCGCATCGTCGAAGTTGCCCTGCACCGCGAACACCTTTGCGCCGTGCATGAGGGCTTGTGCCATTTTGCCGAGCGCAATATTGCCATCCGGAATGATAACGATACATTCCATGCCCGCGCGGGCTGCATATGCGGCCGCGCTGGCTGAGGTGTTGCCCGTGCTTGCACACATGATGGCCTTGCTGCCGGACTCGGCTGCCCGGCTTACGGCCATGGTCATACCACGATCCTTAAAGGATCCGGTGGGGTTAAGTCCCTCGTATTTCAGGAGAACCTCAAAGTTGGGTCCGAGTTCTTCTGATAATCCGGGTGCGGGGATCAGGGGGGTGTTGCCTTCGCAAAGAGTTACCACCGGCGTCTTCTCGTGCACATCGAGGTATTGCCGGTACTGGTGGATGATGCCACGCCACATCACGATGTAAACCTGCTCCGAGCTATGCGGTCTGGGCGCGTGGCGAACGCGCACACCGTGTCAGCCGCATGCTGTATCAGAGATAAGTCCGGCTGCAAAAGATGTTCATCAATCAAGTGCTAATTTTAAATCAGACCGACCGATGGAAGCTGCGGGTTCTGATCAGGTGAACCCCTTTGACAGTTGTTCCAGTGTCTCGTATATAACCGTGGAAAGCCGCCGGGCTGCGTCGAGCGGATCGTCGGAATTCATGATTGCACGCATGACGGCGATGCCGCTTGCCCCTGCACGGATGCACCCGGCTGCGTTTGTCTCGTCGATGCCGCCGAGTGCGACAATGGTCAGTTGAGGCGATGCGCGCCGGGCTTCGCGCAGTGCTTCCAGCCCAAGCGGCGGCAGTAGACCGGCCTTGCTCGGGGTTTCGAAAATGGGGCTCAGAGTGCAGAAATCGACTCCATGCTCGACTGCGTGGGATGCTTCTTCGAGGTTATGCGCTGAGTACCCAGCCAGCCGCGCGACCTCGTGCGCATGCAGCGGCAAGGTGCGTTCGCTAAAATGCACGCCGTCGGGTTCGTGCAGCAATTCGAACCGGCCGAGCAGATCCGCATTCAAAAGCAGGGGCGCAGCGTGCTCGCGGCAAATTGCCGACAAACGGGCAAATGCCTTTACGCAAAAGGAAGGCGCTGCACATTTCTCCCGGAACTGAACCGCAGTCACTCCGCCCTGAAGTGCCTGCGAGACAATGCGTTCCAATTCCCCAGGACTTCGGCCGCGATCGTCGGTGACGAGGTATAACCGCAGTTGCCCGGCTGATAATGCGTGTGAGTTCATCTGATCAAATTCAGGCCTGCGGAATCCTGCACCCGCAATATTTTGGTTGCGCGGTATCACAGGCAACTTTCGTATAGTTCAGACCTCATGCGTCTTCGCACTTATAGAACGGCTGGCCTGACCTCACCCGGAAGATTGCGTAATGCGGTACGGGCAGTAGCGGCGGCGGTGATCGGGGGATGTGTGCTTTGCGGGTGCCTTCCGCAGGATAGAATACGCGCGCTTCGCTTTTCGCCAGATTCCCGGCTGATTGCATACCTGTCTGACAAGAAAGGGCTTTGCATAGCGGACTGGGCGGCGGGGACCTCACGTGTGATCCTACGAAACTCTGTCGAAGGCAATGTTCTTGAGTGGTCGCCCGACGGTTCGAAGATTGCGGTGGTCAATGCCTCGGCGGGCAACTGGGACATTGCTCTCGTGGGCCGTGACGGTAATACGACGCAGGTAACTTCCGCAATGGGAAGGAATTCATCGCCACTGTTTACGCGGGATGGCTCTCTTTTCTCCCTGGGAACTGAACCCGGCAAGAACGTGCTTTACCGGCACGGACCATGGGCTAACGATGTTACGTCCCCTGCTTTGATCCAGACGCATGATGTTCTATTTGCATCCGCAGGGCGCGACAAAATTGCATTCTACAGCTGCCAGAATTTTCGCCCGCAGCTCGGGCTTTTTGATCCGCGGGTGCAACGAGTGGACATTGTAACCTCCGAGAGCGACGCGTTGGCGATCGATCTTTCGCAGCCAAAATGGAATTCCGAAGGTGATAAGCTGCTCTACCTGCACGACGGCGGGCAACCATCGCACACAAGCAAATCCGCTGGAGATGTGAAGGCGCATGTAACGAACGCCAGCACGGAAAAAAGCCGTAGCCCAACGGAGCTGCACATTGTGAGCGTGACGTCGGAAGGGAGGGTCTCCGACAAAAAAGCCACGCAGGATTCAGAAGGAATCCAGCAGGCATGTTTTACGACGGACCCAGATAAGGTTGCCTACCTGAGCAATGGAGTTATCAAGGTCCGCAACGTGAGGGGCCGAGGTAGCGCGCTCGTGCCGGTGCAAGACCTGAGTGCTTCTCTCATGGAATCCGCGGCGAAGACAAACAGCCTGGCGCTTGTGCTGGAAGATCAATTGCTTGGTGTCGTTTCACCCGTTTCAGGAAAACCTCACATCCTGACATTCGATCTGCAGGACAAGTTCCTGCTGGCGGAGGAGTATTTTCGCAAAGGTTCCACGTCCAAAAGTTATGCGTTGTATGAGGAACTGGCATCGAGCGTCGAACGTACACAGGACCCGGACCTTGCAAAATTTGTGTACGCGGCAAACCTTCAGCGATTGGGCCGCACGCGCGAGGCGGTAAAGACGATCGAGAAGATATTATCCTCGAGAAAAGCAGCGCCCACGGTTCCGCGCCAGTATTTATGGAAGGCACTTGGTTACAGTTATCTCTTGAGCCTGGACGACCACGACAAGGCGCGCATGTATTTTGAGCGTTACGAGAAACAGTTGCACCGCGGGGATCAAACAACAACGTCGCGCGATGCGTCGCAATTGAACGACACGGCGCTGAATGCACTGGCGATATTAAGACGCAACGAACCTCGGCTCACACGCCGATTTGCGTCGGCGGTGCGCTCGCGTTTAGCCGGGAATGTGCGCGAGACCGACCGTGCATTCGGAGAGCTGCTGCGAATGGCTCCCGAACTTTCGTCGGTGCAACGCGAGTATCTTCATGCGCTTGAGGGATATGATCGCGACGTGTACTATTTCAGTCCCACGGAACGGCCGTTCAGTCCGTCGCCCCGGCAAACTGCGGCCTACCTGGAACGGTTCCTGGAAATTGCCCCACAGAGTTCACTGGCAGATGCGACGCGACTGAAGTTGTTCCTGTTACACGTGGAAAGCGGCCAATACTCCAATGCCAGGGAACTGCTGGTCCGCGAGCTAAATGGCGAATCAGCTGGAGCGGATAGTATCGAAGGTGTGTTCGAAGTTTTTGGGAACTACCTTGAAACGGCAGAGATGCAGCCGTGGCTGGAGGCAGCGATGGGAGAGGTGTTCCTACACAGCTCCATACGGCCGAAATTGCAGGAAAGCGTTGAACAGACGAGCATACGTTTCCTGATTCATCTTTCTGCTGCAAAGCTGGCACTTGTTCAGCAGCGAAATGATGACGCGCGGCAGGAACTCGATGGCGCGCTTGCGCTGTGGCAGCAGCTGGAGGAGCCACAGAGAAACCAGACCATGAACCGTTTTTTCGCGCGGCTAATCTGCATGCGTGCCAAAGAAGCGGAAACGCGTAACCTTTTCGCGGAGGCGGTGGCTTACTATGAGCAGGCGCTCACTCACCTGGAGAGGAGCCAAACTGACGAGTTTGAGTTCTACGCGGAAATCAGCTACCGCGCTGACTTCCTGCGGCACGCCCTGACGGAGGGAGCATCCCTGGCGGCGGAACAGGTACAGATTGAAAAGATCTCGGGAGACGAAGTGGTCAATCCAAGCTGGGATGTTGACAGGTTGCGACGTGGATTTGAGCGGCAAATACAACGGTACGATTCAACCACGTCGGCGACGGGAGGCAAGCAGCGGCTGGTCTATGCATATGAGTGCGCTATTCTCCTGAGGAAGATGGGCCGTACGTGGCAGGCCCGAGCGGGGCTCCGTGAAGCAAGCGAAGACTTCGCCCCGGAGTTTCTGCGTCAGAAGTCGCTTCTAGAACTGTCGAGCCTCGACGAGGCGAGCAACGATCCGTGGAACGCTGCGCGATGGCTTGAGGAAGTTTCGGCGCTTGCGGCTGGTGGCGGTTACATGCATCCCTGGATCTCCTACAACATCGCCCGGCTGCACCTTGGGATGAACTACCAACGCGAGGCAGCTCGTGAGGCACTGGCTGAGATTGTCAGCTCGCGTCCGGGAACGCCCTTAAGTATCCAGGCGCAGGAGCTACTCGCGAATTCGACCGACTAAACTGGAAGTGGAACCAGTGGGCTAAAGTTGCGGCTGGCCGGCCAGCGCCGCGCGGCCCGTGTCCACCAGCTTGCGCAAATTGCCGGTTGTGACATTGCGGAGGCTGCTTACGCCCCCTGCAATGGCGGTGTCGGTGGCGGTGTTTCTGCGGGCCTGCATCATGGCTTCATCTGAGTACTTGTGCCGCAGTTCCGCTCCAATGGTTGCGACCGGGTGGTCCTGCACTTCAACCATATGCAACTCGTTGGTGGCATAGCTGCGCAGCCGATCGTAGTCCGATAGGTGTGCATTTGCGCGTTCCAGCATCGCGTAGTTTTGCAGCAACTCGCGGTGCACACGTTGCATGCGCTGGCGCTGCAAGCGGCTATCGTTAATGACAAAGCGCAGCTGCACATGTGCCACGGCGAGGCCGCCGAGCAATGCGAAGCAGAGCATGCCGCGCGCGATGCGCTGACCAGTAAGTGAAATTGGACGTTCCAATGGCGCGATAGGGGTCCGCGGCTCGTTATCGAGGGCCATATCCTGCAGCCGAATTCCGCCGCCGATGCCTGCGATGGATCGCGAGCTGGCGTGCGCCCCGCGCGCGGTAAACGCACTTTGGGAACCGACATCATGCGGAGAGTACGCAAAAGCTCGATCGTGCGGGTCTTGAGCCTCAACCCGGCTCATCAAACCGGAGTGGTCTGTAGGCCTGCGCTTACTCATAGAGTTGAGCTTCTGCGGCGCTGATGGCGGTGTCAAGCGCGACTCCACTTATTTAATGCAATTTGACCCACTCGTTAGACGGTTTGAGGTGGGGTAAATCAGGCTTGCAGGCGGCATGCACATTGCGGGCTGGTATTAGGCTATGCGTCGGGCGTTTACCCTTATAGAGCTGCTCATTGTTGTGGCGATTATCGCGATTCTCGCGGCAATTGCGGTGCCGAATCTCCTGGAAGCACAGGTTCGCAGTAAAGTATCCCGGGTGAAAGCGGATATGCGTTCGCTGGCCACGGCAGTGGAATCGTACCGCACGGACAACAATGGATATCCGGAGTACGGGGTGATCCAGTTTCCCGCAACATCGATAGAAGATCCAGCCGTGACTACAGGAAACGATTATTTTGAATTCCTGTCCCGTATTCCGGGGTTCTGTGTGACGACCCCAATTGCGTACCTGAGTTCGATTCCTTCTGATTTGTTTGCAGAGAACCGCTTTGCCGGGCCAAAGCCGCAAACGTGGGACTTTAATTATAAGGGGAGCCGGCAGAACATCCGTCTGTTTTTCAATCCGGTGGACAAAGCGCCGGAGCCGTGGATTGGGCCTGCGGGAGCAACGCTGCTCAAAGACTGGGGCGAATGGCGCATTTGCAGCGGCGGACCAGACGGCACCCGAATTGTTGATGTGAAGGTGAACCGCATCTACGACCCGACGAACGGCACGGTCAGCAAAGGTGACATTGTCCGTAGTCAGCGAAATCCTGAAAGCCGGCCGAAGTAGCTGCTGTCGGGCTGGTGTGGTGTCCCTGAGATTCGTACCATGTTTTCGGTTTGCGGCGCCCCTTCAGGGCGCGAAAAATGGCGTGCTGTAACCCAGGGCTGCGTCGGCCACAAAAAGCCGTGGCCTCCTTTCCCTGGGCTGGGTCCCGCTGCACCTTCAGTGCAAAAAACCTGAACTGATCGTGCCGCATATTTTCAGTTTCCGGCGCCCCTTCAGGGCGCGAAAAATGGCGTGCTGTAACCCAGGGCTGCGTCCCGCTGCACCTTCGGTGCAAAAAACCTGGGGCAGCGGATTCCAAAAAAGCCGGAATCCGGGAATTATGCTGCGAACTACTGCTACGGCACACTAGGCTTGGAGCGAGCAAACCCAGGCGGGTGGAAAGTTAAAAAGCATTAAGCGGCGCTGCCTGGGCCGACGGCTGGTGACGTCGTCGATTACCTGTTCGACCATGCGCAAGCGGGTGCGCTCTGCGTCATCCACGAAGGGTGCCTTGAGGGTGCGAATGCCAACGTACTCGAAGAAATTCACGGTGCCGCCCGGCTTGAGCATCTTCTCGAACGAGACAAAAATCTGGCGCACGAGCGCGGGGTCGAAATTGTTAAACGGCAGGCCGCTCACGATATGGTGGAAACGCTGGGGTGAAACCAGCTCTTCGACGGGACCATGATGGATGGTAACCTGGCTGCGCCAGGGTTTGAGCCTGGGGTCGTGGCGGAAGCGCCGCTCGAGATGGCGGGCAAACTCGCGATTGATCTCACACAGGGTAAGGTGATCCCCGTGGCGCAAGTGCGGCACAATTTCAAGCGTCAACGCACCGGTTCCGGGACCGGCCTCAAGCACTTCAATAGGGCTGCCATCGGCGGGGCGCTCGGCCAGGGGCTCTGCCAATGCACGGGCAAGCCACTGCGAACTGGGCGCAACGGCACCTGTATGGTGAAAGTTGCGCATCGTGTGGCGAAAAAAAGTCAGCAAATGTGGCAGCGATTTCGGCAATTCTCCCCCTGCCCGGCGAAGGTCTAAAGGGTGCTTTACCCTAAGAAACAAAACCTGTTCTCTGCAGAGGGATAATCGCAGTCAACCAGCACGTGAGGCTGCTAAGTGCTGAGCCCTGGGCTTTCCGGCTGATTCTGCCTGTAAAGCAAGCATGGCCCGTACTCCAACCGCGGGTGAATCCTTTCGTATGCCACCAGTATCACACGCGGCTAACTCGATGATCCCATTAGAAGAAATATTGCGCCGCCGGACCTTTGCGATCATCTCGCACCCAGACGCAGGCAAAACGACGCTGACTGAAAAGCTGCTGCTTTATGGCGGCGCGCTGCAACTGGCCGGCTCTGTAACCGAGCGCAAAAACCAGCGTGCGGCAACCAGTGACTGGATGGAGCTTGAACGCAAGCGCGGCATTTCGATAAGCTCGACCGTCCTGCAGTTTGACTACGACGGCTATCGCATTAACCTGCTGGACACGCCGGGCCATAAGGATTTCAGCGAAGATACTTATCGCGTTCTGACCGCAGTGGATGCCGTGGTGATGGTTATTGATGCGGCGAAGGGCATCGAAGCGCAAACGCGCAAGTTATTCGAGATTTGCCGGCGCCGCGGTGTACCGATTTTCACGTTCATGAACAAGCTCGATCGCCCGGGCAAAGAGCCGATGGAGCTGCTGGATGAACTGGAGAGCGTGCTTGGCATTCATGCGTACGCGATGAACTGGCCGCTGGGCATGGGTCCTGATTTCAAGGGCGTGTTCGATCGCATGAATGGCCAGGTGCATTTTTTCGAGCGTACGAGTGGCGGCGCTTATCGCGCTCCGGTGAAAATCGTAGACCTCCATGATGCCACGGTGCGTGAGCAGATGGGCGAGACAGCTGCTAAACTTGTGATCGATGAGCTGGAAATGCTCGAGGGCGCAGGAGCGTCTTTTTGCCCGGATGAGGTGCTGGCGGGGCGTGTCACTCCGGTATTCTTTGGCAGCGCGAGTAATAACTTCGGTGTGCAGATGTTGCTGGATAGTTTCCTGCAATACTCCACACCGCCACGTGCGCGCATGTCGACCAGTGGTGAAGTCATTGACCCGCGGGATCCCGCATTCTCGGGTTTTGTGTTCAAGATCCAGGCCAATATGGATCCGAACCACCGCGACCGGATCGCGTTCATCCGGATCTGCTCGGGTAAATTCGAGCGCGACATGGTGGTCGTGAATCCGCGTACGGGCGCACGAGTTCGCCTGTCGAGCTCACATAAACTGTTCGGCCAGAAGCGCGAGACGGTCGACGAGGGTTACGCGGGCGACGTGATTGGGGTGGTTGGTCATTCGAATTTACACATCGGCGATACACTGACCGACAATTCAGCGGTGGTGTACGACGAGATACCGCGTTTCGCGCCGGAGTGCTTTGCGATGCTGGTGAGCAGCACAACAGCTCAGTTTAAGCGTTTTCGAGAGGGGCTCGACCAACTGCTGCAGGAGGGTGTAGTACAAGGGCTGTACATGCGTAACACTACCCAACGCGTGCCGCTGCTGGCGGCGGTTGGGCCACTGCAATTCGAGGTGGTGCAGTACAGACTGCAGTCGGAATATGGCGCGGATACCCGGCTGGACACGGCTCCTTACCAGCTTATGCGTTGGATCTCACCTGATGTTGCGCCGGAGGTACTTGCGGACGTTGTAGTCCCAAGTGGCGCGGCGCTGGCGGACGACTCCGCCGGGCAGCCGGTCATTCTGTTCAGCGGTGAATGGGCGGTTCCCTATTTTACACAGCGCAATCCGGACATTCGGTTGTCGGAGCTGCCGTTCCGCGAAACGGCATCCGCAAAGTAAGGCGCAGGATTCCCGAGTTACTGGACAGGTACTGTGGTGGTGGTCGTCACGGTCTCAGTTTGTGTGAAAGCCTGTGCAGGTGTGGCGATCACAGTGGCAGAGGGGGGCGGCGAGGGCGTGTGCTGGGGCAGGATGCGGTTTGTGGCGGAGGTGGCGTTTTCTCGGAACTCACGCGCGTTTGCGGTAAGTGAGCTTGCGGCGTCCTTGACTTCGGTCGCCACGTCGGCGGTCTTGTCGATCACCCGTGCAGTCGCGTCCTTAACTTCCTCGCGGCTCATGGGCTGTACGCGAATATTAACCGCGTTTTTTCCACTGCCTTCGGCCTCGGGAATTTTCTCTGTGCTCGTCTCCACTTTGCAGGAGCATAGAGTCAGTGAGGCGGCAGCCGCCGTGAGGAGGGGAATGTAACGTGACATGATCGTGTTTACGAGAGCCAGTTTAATGCCCGACTTGCAGGAGCAGGGATGCTTCGACTGCGGTTGTTACTGTTTGCTTCGGCCCCGCTGGCGGGGTTTGCTGCTATACTGCTAAGGTGTTACCAGGAGAAACATAATGGCACCCGGGGCGTGTGACCCTTCGGGTTACTTCTTCTTCGAGGCGGTTTTCTTTGCGCCGGAAGACTTCTTTGCGGGAGCGGCTTTCTTTGCTGCGCCCTTCTTGGCTGTTGCCATTTTAAATCACCCCTTTCTATAGGCTGATGTGTGTTACGCGCACGTGAAGTGATCGCGCGCGCGCGCACAGTCAAGTGTTAGTTCATAAAAAATTCTTGTTGTCTGAGCGCATGAGGAACACAGCTGTTGGGTATGCTGGTGCAGCCCGCACGCCATTGTCGTTGGCCGCTGCAACCCGAGTCATGGAGCGGTATGAGCACAGCAAAGAGAGAAGTCGAGATCCTGAATGAGGCGGGCATGCACCTGCGTCCGGCAGCCGCCTTTGTGCAAACGGCAAATAAGCACAAGGAGTGCGAAGTGCAGGTGAGCCATAGCGGACAGCGGGTAAATGGCAAGAGCATCATGGGGCTTGTCATGCTGGCGGCGGGCAAGGGAACTGTACTTGCGATCGAGTGCAGCGGCAACGACGCGGAAGCGGCACTCGAGGAACTTTGCAACCTCGTGAATTCCAAGTTTGGCGCAGAAGAGTAATGTCCGCAAAATTCGGATCTGCCGGTTGGAGCAAATTGAACATTGCTGAAGTTTTGCCGTCGAAAGAAGCGAAGAGGAACTGATGAAGGAACTTGTAGCGGTAATACTGGCAGCGGGCCAGGGCACACGTATGTACAGCGGGCTTCCGAAAGTGCTGCACAGCGTTGCCGGCCAGCCGATGCTGGACCATGTACTCGAAGCGATTGAGCCGTTAGAGCCTAAACATATTTATGTGGTGACGGGCTTCATGGCCGATGCGGTGAAGGGCCATGTTGGCAAGCGCGCAATCTGCGTGCAGCAGGAGAAGCGGCTGGGCACCGCGCATGCAGTAAAGCAGGCGCTTCCATTTCTGAAAAATTTTCGCGGCGATGTGCTGGTGACCGTTGGAGACGCGCCGCTCATCAAGTCGGATACGCTTCGTGAACTGGTGAAACGCCGCAGGGCGCACCAGGTTGCAGCGACGGTTCTGACTTGCGAACTGGAAAACCCAACCGGCTACGGGCGCATTGTTCGGAATCGTGATGGGACTGTCGGAAAAATCGTGGAGGAGAAGGATACCAACACGTACGAAGTTGCGATTACCGAGATCAACACGGGCATCTACGTGTTCGACTGCGCGAAGTTGATTGCTGCGCTGCGCAAGGTGGGCAACAAGAACGTGCAGCGGGAATACTACCTGACCGACACGATCGAAATCCTCAACCGTATGGGCGAGGAAGTTGAGCCGGTGGTAGGGCCGGATTCCGCCGAGACGATGGGCGTAAACAGTCGTGCGGAGCTGGCGCGCGCGGAAGGCCACCTGCGGCGGCGCATTGCATTGTCGGTTATGGAGCAGGGCGTGACGGTCATCGATCCAGCATCGACGTATATCGACAAGCAGGTGCAGATCGGGCGCGATACTGTGATACGGCCTTTCACCATCTTACAAGGTCGGTGTGAAATAGGCGAGCGTTGCGAGATTGGGCCGCATGTTCAGTTGACCGATAGCCTGTTGGGCAACGACAGCACGTTGAAGTTCTGCTGCATTGATCATGCGGAACTGGGCAATGATGTGCGCGTCGGACCTTATGCGAGCATTCGTCCAGGTACGCGCATCGGCAACGGTGCGCGCATCGGTACTTTCGTGGAGATTACGCGCAGTGAAATTGGCGAGGATGCAGACATTCTGCATTTAAGTTATATGGGTGATGCCCGGGTCGGCAAGCGCTCGTCGATTGGAACCGGAACGGTAACCGTGAACTTCGATGGTAAGCGGCGCAACCCAACAAGGATTGGCGACGATGTGTACCTGGGCAGTCGCACGAGCCTGGTAGCTCCGGTTGATGTGCCAACAGGCTCGCGGTTCCAGCATAATGAGCTGCTTTCGGGGCAGATCGGCCCTTTGGAGGCCGTGAGTCCTAATGGCCACAAGAGCGGCAATAGAAAGAGCGCGTCGACGACGTCAAAGCCGGCGCGCCGTGCCCCGCGAAAATCGGCAAAGAAGTAGCCAAACGAGTTAGAGATGCGGCCGTGGTTGGCCGCCACAATTACTGGATTCATAACGTTGCGCCTGCCCTGGTTCTAATCGCGGCGGCCCTGGCGCTTTACTGGCCGACGCTGAGTCTTGATTTTCATCTTCTCGACGAACCTGGAGATACACTGTACTCGTTCAAGATGGTGGAGAAGATTGCGGAGCAGCGGTCGCTTAAAGCTCTTCAATCGGAGAAAGATTTTTACCGGCTTACGCCGGTGCACTATTTTTATCATTACGTCGTGTCGCGCGTGTGCGGATTGTCAGGGCCGAGGCATCACGCGGTGCATTTGGGGTTTCTTGTCGTTCACGTGCTGCTTCTTGCGTGGTTGTTTCGTGCGCTTTCAGGCACTGCATGGTGGGCTGTGGTGGCAGGGTTTTTCTTCCTGCTCTATATCCCCGATGACTGGAACTCGACGCCGTATAATTATTATACACTATTTACGCTGGAGCCGCTGGTGCTGGCGTTTTTGGGGACCTGGTGCGGAATCGGAGCATGGTTGGCGCTGGGTCGCGGTTCGCAGACTTTGCTGCGACGGCTCGGGCTTATCGTGCTGTTTCCGTGGGCCGTTCTCATTCTGTTCACAAAGGAGACGGCAATTTTTTACTCGCCGGGCGTGGCGGTGCTTTGTGCCGCATTGACGCGGCGCAGCGGAAACTGGCGAACTCCCCTGGTATTACTGTGCTCGTATGCGATTGCGTCCGTTCTGTTTCTCGCGTGCTTCTTTTACGTTACGGGATGGAAGCCCGGCGTGACCGAAGAGGTGATGCCCGGCGCTACGGCAACAGGCAGATTCTGGCGTGTTGTCCACGCATTCACAGATTCATTCGGACCGGTGCTGCTCCTGATTCCGCTCTCGTACGTGTTGTGCATCTGGCAGAGAGGTGGACGCGGCCAACGGGACTACTATCTTGATTTGGACCTGGTGTGTTTTTCCCTGATGTTGCCGACACTGGTGCAACTGGTGATCTGGCCGAATTTCCAGATCAGGCTACTCTATCCTCACGGATTCCTCATGAGCATTGTCGTAACCGCGTCCGCATGGAGGCTGGTGCAGATCGCTCGAATGGGTGCATCGCCAGCGCTGCGCTGGACGGCTCGATCGGCAATTGGAGCACTCTGCATGTGCATGATTTTTTATGCGGCGTTCGCGTTCATGGCGCTGCATAATTTCCGGCTGCTGCTGAGCTGCAACGAATTATCGCGCGTGGAGGCGTACAAGAAATGCCGGGATCTTCTTGAACCACAAAGCCGGCTGTTTGTGGCCATTATGCGCGGTGACCAGATCTTCGCGGAGATTGGCTGGAGGCTTCAGTTCTTCGACGGGCTTCCCAATAAAGTAGTCGAGCTGCAGCCCGGAAGCGAGCAGCCGCGCCCGGGCGACGTGATCTATTATCATAAAAGAATGGCACGTGTGAAACCGCCGAAAATTGCCATGGACCAGTATGATATTAAGAAAAGCGGGAATGCCTACCTGCATGTGGGCTGGAGTGAGTGGGCAGGCGCAGTGGCCAAGGGCAAATCCGTTTTGGAAACGGCGGAAGGCGGTAATGAATACACGGTCTACAAGGTGGGCGGCTCCTGAAGAAGTAACTACTACATCGCCAGCGTGGCGGTCGTAGACCGTACACGTGCAGGGGCGGGGTCCTTGTGACGCACGCGTTTAATGTCCTGCTCGAAATTGAACTGCGGATCGTTTTGCGAGTCGTGGCACTGCATGCAGAACTTCGCGTCCCATTCCATCTGCAGGCGGGCAGTGCCGCCCGCCGGGACGGCGCCCGTACCGGACGATGCTTCGAGGGCAAGCTTGTTTTGCTCCAGAACGTGGTTCTGCGCTGGCCCATGGCAGACCTCGCACTGCACATTCGCAAGCCCGGGCGTGACGCGAAGGTCTGTAAATCCGCCGGGCTGCTTGAACGCGACGGTGTGACACCGTAGGCAATCGACGTTGTATTGCATGCCTTTGTCCACCAGGGCTTTCATGGCGCGGCTGTGGTGATGCGTCTTCCATTGCGCGAATGCATCGGCATGGCAGGTGCGGCAACTGGTTGCTCCCGCATAGACTTTCTCGGCGAGTTGCGGAGTTTGAGGGGTCGGCAGGGCCTGAGTATCCCGCGAATACGCAGCAATATATTGCGTGAACCTGCTGTCAGGCTGGATGCTCTGAAGTATCGGGTGCAACTGCGCCGCGGCATCTCGAATGTGCGCGGATTCGTCCAGCTCAACATCGACCTGGCCCAGGTATTTTCCGTCGTGATCGGTTGCCACCAACAGCGTTTGCGACGGCCCGAATCGTTGCGGTTCATAATGGCGCATGAACTCGCCCGCGACAGCGATGTCGATTCCCGGTACCGCCTCGACGACGGCGCGGGTTCGGTCCCAAGTGGCAAATGAAGCCAGCACCAGCACATCGCATTCGGGGCGAAGTTTCTCAACCAACGGTTTGAGTGCGCCACTCACATCCACGATTTCATAAGGAGTCGAAAGAGTTGCAGTTGTTGGAGAAAAAGCATATTCAAGTGCTGGTGAACTGCCACCGGTCCTGGGCATCTCTGCGGCGCCCCCGCGCTCATTCAATTCAGGTCGTGGAGCAATTGTCCATTTCGCGCGTAAATCGATCTGCGAAATGGGTTTTTTCGGTTCGCCTTCCATCTGCGCCGGCGCATAGCTCGACGCCGTCACTCCGACAATCGCGACGCGCAACGGCTTGCCGTTTGCACGTTGAAGGGTCACTAATTTATAGGGATCAAATATCGGCGCCCTGGTGCGAGCGTCGACGATGTTTGCGGAAATCAGCGGCAGGCCCAGCTGGTCGCGCAGCTTCAGCAGGTTTCCAAGCCCTTGCCGGAGATCGTGGTAGCCGACGTTCATCGCGTGGATGCCGGCGTGGTTCAGCGCCTCTACGAGATAATAACCCTGCAGCCGCAGATTCTCATCCGTGAACTCGCGAAAAAATCCACCGGAATCGAAGATTAGTGTCGCAGAACTCAGGGCTTGAACGGTCTGCAGCATAGCTGCTTCACGGTCAAACCCACCGAGGTTCAGTGCGCGGCATCCGCACGGCTCAAGTTTGCTGCCCCGTGAAGCACTGTATAACAGAGTAAGGGACGAGGTACTCGGCACAGTGGCCACATAAGGCCTGGTCTCGGTCGTGGTGGAAGCGGTGGAGCGTGCGAGCGGTGAATCGATGGCTTCTACGTTGGGGTTTGGGGACGCCGGGATGGCGGAGAACTGCCCTATAAGGAGTATAAGAAGCCAGGAAATGCGCTCGTTTCGGACTTCGAGGAATGCCCTGCGAAACATTGGCATCCCGTAAAATGGACAGTGTTCACGTGCAACCCGAAATATCAACGCGCCTGCGAAACAATCGGTTGCCAAACGATTCACCAGTATGCTCTGACTGGCCATCGATTAAGGATCGTAGACGTCAGGATGACAAGCATTTACCCGCCGAAAGTAATCGAGGATGTAAACCGCCGGATTGATATCCGGCGTATGATGCAGGTCATCGACTACAAGTTCGACAAATACCAGGATAGTTCGAAGACGGTAAAGTGCTTCTGTCCGATCCACTGTGAAGGGCTGTTCCGGAACCTGATCATAGATAAGGAACAGCGGACATTTCGTTGTCTTTATACACAATGCCCGGGAAGCAGCGGCGGCACGCTGATCGAGCTATATGCGCACAGCAAAAAGCTGCCTTTCGACGAGGCAATCCGCACACTGGTGCGGGAGCAAACGCTTACTGTTTCGCTACCAATCGATGAGAAGTTTCTCGCCCAGCAGCTCGAGGCCGCCGAGAAGCAACTAAACGCGGGAATGCTTGATGAGGCTGAGGCTATCTACCAGCAGCTGCTGGAAGCCCAGCCCGATCTGCTTCAAGCGCATCTCGGACTGCTGCACATCTACACTGCCAACGGGCAAAGCGAGCAGCGGTTTCAGGAATTGCAAACAGTGCTGGGTCTGCAGGGTGCGGACGCCGATTTATCTGAATTCGCGCAGGATATTAAGGACTGGGGTGAATTCCGCCCGGACAGCCCGCAGGCAAGAGTCGCAATTGCGGAACTTACATTAAAACAGGAAGACGCGGAATCCGCGCTCATGGAGTTCATGGCCGCGGCGGATGCATGTGAAGCGGCAGGCGACACACAGGGCGCGATCAATGCCTACAGTCGAGTAGAGCAAATCAGTACCGAACGGCATCTCGACCTCATTGATGCCACGCCGCATATTGTGCGCGTATACGAACAAGCCAACCAACGCCAGAATGCGATTCAGTACTTATTAAACACGGCAACGCAGGCGGAACAACACGAGGACCACAAGCGCGCGGCGGAACTTTTCTCGAGCGCTCTCGAACTTGATCCAGAGTCGGTTGAACTGCGGCTACGTTTCATAGACGCGGCCAGCAAAGCGCCCGGATGTCCAGAGCTGGCGGAGCGCATTTTTGAAACTGCGGATTTTTTTGCAACCCGTGACGAACCCGAAGCCAGTGTGAAAGCGCTGGAGGGTTACGTGACGGCGGCTCCTGAGGATGAGAAGGCACTCGCGCGGCTGATCGACGCATACTACACGCAGGGACAGCCGCAGGAGGCTGGGAACATAGAAGCACGTCTTGCACGACTTGAGCATCAGTCCGGGCAGCGCGACAAGGCATGTGAGCGTTTATCCAAGATACTGGAATGGCAGCCGGAACACGTCGAAATGTTACGTGCGCTGGCTGACTTTCATGAAGCCGCGGCTGAAACAGAGGAGGCGCGCGAGACGCGCCGGCGCGTGGCAAAAGCACTCACTGGACAGCGAAATTTTGAGTCTGCAGCTGAGCTGCTTGATCGGCTTATAGCAAATGAACCTGAAGCTGCCGACTTGCTGGATCAGCAGGCCAGCAACCTAGAGCTTGCCGCGAAGGCCGGTGATGAAAATGCGCGGCAACGCGCGGTCGCACTATTGGAAAGACTTGCCGACAAGAACGCGGAGGGAACCGCGGCGCGAATTGGCCTGCAATACCTGGACAGGGCGGCGGCACTGGGACCATCGCCTCCCGCGCTGTTGTTGAAGCTGGCTAGTGCGCATTTACGTGCAAATAACAGGGCGCGCGCGAGAGACGCGATAATCCTGGGATGTGAGGCGCTTGCCGGAGAGGACAAACTGGACGAGGCGATCATGGAGTCGGAGCGATTCGCCATGGTCATGCCGCAGGAAACCGACCTCGTGCGTTATATCGCCGAACTCCACCTGCGAGCCGGCAACAAAACCGCGGCTGTAACCCGACTGCGCCGGCTGGCGGACGACCTTGCTGGTGGAGGGCGTCACGCTGAAGCCAAGGAGGTGTTTGCCCAAGCACAGACACTCGAACCGCAGAATGCTGAAACGCTGTTGGCTGAAGCCGAAATGCACGGCAAAGCCGGCAGCCGCCAAGAACAAGCCACGGCGTTCATGAAAGCTGCCAGCCTGCAGGAGCAAGCGGGTGAGATTGAAGCCGCAGCCGGAACGCTTGAACGCTTGCTTTCGAATAATTCGGAGGACGCGGCGGCCGCAACAAGGCTTGTGCAACATTATGAGAAACTCAAACGGCCGGACGAAGTTCGAAAATGGCGGCTTAACCTCGCACGGATTCATCGCACCGCGGGTGACTTTGACCGCGAAGCGCGTGTGCTGCGGGATGCACTTTCGCGCTCGCCGGAGGATGAGAAGTTACTCGCGCTGCTTTCGGTATGTGAGTTTTCAAGGCGCGATATTCCTGCCGGGGTCCAGCTAACGCGTCGGCTATCCGGCATCCAGCAACGTACCAACAGACAGGACGAAGCGCTGAATACACTGCGACGCGGACTCGAACGCGCGCCGGATCATATTGAACTGCACCGCGACCTTTTTGATCTGCTCAAGAAGCAAAAGCTCAATACCGAGGCTGCAAGTGCAGGCCTTCGATTTGTGGATGTGCTGGCGGCAGATGGCAAAACCGCCGAGGCCGCATCGATCTTCGATCAGATCGTCGCGTGTGACCCCGACAATATTGCGATCAAGCGCGCGCAAATTGATTTCCTGAAAAAGATGGGACGAGAAGCAGAGGCGCAGGAAATACAGATTCTCCTCGCTCGACGCTATCGCGATGACGAACAGTTTGCCGAGGCTGAAACCCTGCTTCGCGAACTGGTTTCCAATGACAGTAACGACGTACTTGCCCGCGAAGAACTGGCACAGTTGTACCGGCTGCTCGGACAGGATGCGCAGGCGGAAGAGCAGCTTACAGCCGCTGCGGACTCGTATAACCTGGAGGGTGAAGACAGCAAGGCGCTGGCGACCCTCGCGTCGATCCTCCAAGCTAACCCCGAAAACGTCGAGGTGCGGCGACAGATTGTGCAGGCCTATCGCAAACGAGGTGTTAACGTTGAAGCGGTTAAAGAGCTTCATGCGCTGGCGGATGTTTACCGGCGCCTGAATTCCGAAGCGGAAGCACTTGCAGCAGAGCGCGAGGCAATCGAGTTGGCGCCCCGAGACATGGGCGCGCGGCAACGGTACATCGATGCGCTGTTGAAGTCGGGTCGCACGGAAACAGCAACGGACGAAATGGAGCAGATTGCCACAACACAGATCGACCGCGGGCAACTTGAAGAGGCGATGGGCACCCTGGAGCGCGTTCTTACGCTTCAGCCGCATAAGTTGACTGCGCGGCGGCTGCGCGCAGAACTGTATTCCAAGCTCGGAGACGACGCCCGTGCGCTTGAGGAGTACAAAGAAATTGCCTCACTGGCTGCCTCGGCACCGCAAACCGTGCCTAAGGGCAGTAAGGCTGACATTGAACGGCTCGATTCATCCATGTTCGAGCTGGCGCTGGTAAAAGAATACGATTTTGACCGCTTCGTGGTGGGTGCGAACAATAATTTCGCATATGCGACGGCGCTCGCTATTGCGAAATCGCCGGCCCGCGCCTATAATCCGTTCTTTATTTATGCGGATGTCGGGCTCGGAAAAACGCATCTTTGTAATGCCATCGCAAACCATTTGCTCGCGAACGATGCAAAAGCAAAAATCATCTATACGAATTCCGAGGACTTTACGGGCGAGCTTATCGAGGCGATCCAGAACAACGGGGTGCAGCAGTTCCGTGCGCGTTACCGCAATGTGGAACTGCTGATTGTAGACGATGTGCAGTTCCTGGCGGGAAAGGAACGGGCGCAGGAGGAGTTCTTCCACATCTTTAACGCACTATTCCAGGCTAAGCGACAAATTGTAGTTACGTCTGACCGTCCGCCGGCCGAAATCGCGCATCTGGAAAGCCGCCTGCGGTCACGATTCGGATCTGGTGTCATTGTCGATATAGCGTCGCCGGACCTTGAAACCCGAACGGCAATCCTCAACCGGGAAAACGATGTTCAGGAGCTCGGCCTTGATCCGCTGGTTTCGCGCACCATTGCCGAGAAGGTCGACACAAACGTGCGTGATCTGAAAGGCGCTTTGAACCAGGTAGTCGCGATGAGAGACCTGCGAGGACAAGAGTTAAGCGAAGAAAACATCCGCAAGATGCTGGACACCCTTTATGCGGGTGTAAGCTGACTGCTTTTTTTGGCTGACAAGCCGCAAACCGGCACTGCTGCTTGAGCGCCATGCGTCTGATTTCTCCATTATCCCGTGGGATTACTGCTCTACTGGCGGTGAGCGTTATAACAGCTGCCGCATCAGCGGCACCACGTGCGCAGCAGCGTGTGACTGCCGATGCAAACTGTCAGTCTGCCGTGGTGCTCGATTTTTCCGTGGCACCGCGGGCTGTGCCAAAGCGAGACTGCTGCACCAGGCGGATTGGCTATACCGAGAAGGAACTCGTAACAGAAAAAGATTACCGTGGGTGGTGGCTGGGCCACCAGGACATCTTTCTCAATTCGAATGTCGGGAGAATGGCCGCCGACATTTTTTCCGACTATCTGCGCGACAACGGAATGTACGCCATCACTTCGCGTGAAGACCTGAAATATTACTATGCCGATAAGCGGGAGCTAATTGGGACGAAGCTGAATCTCAAAGGGGACGCGCTGGAGAAGGCACTTTTACAACTCGATCCCGTCCAGATTGGCAAGGAAATGGGTGTGGACAAGGTTGTCGTGGGACACATCTGCGACTCGGAACTCCGCAAGCCCCTGGTACCCGGTAGTTTTGCCAGTGCCGTATCCATGAACGTGGCCATATTCGATGTGGCCACGGGCACACTGGAGTTCGATAAGTGCTATATGGACATCGACAACCACACGACGCAATTCTTCCACTACGAAAGGCTGGCGGAAGAATTTGGCGCCGACCTGCAAAAGCTCCGACGTGGAAGTCTCCGGGCTCCGTGGTTTCGCCGTTAGAACGTCGTGCTGAAGTGGGGTAGATAGTCACACCCGGAGGAACCATGGGCCTGTGCCGGTACGGCCAGCCCGAGCCCGAGTAGCACCGCCACCCTCAGCAGCATAACGGCTGAAGTAGCAGCGCGGTCTCGCCACGATTTTCGAAAACGATAGCCTGTGCCACCGCACAATTTACGGCCATACCTGGTGGAAAGCAGCTGATAGCTGCCCGAGCTGCTACGGCCGGAAGTCCGACCTGTCCCACATGAGCCGAGAAACCCCGGCGTGGCGGAACGCGAATGATCTAACTGCATGAAACCTGGCATTTTCCTGCTCCGGTTTCACCATTCGTGCGCCTGCGTCGTGTCTAATCACGACGCAGCCGCATGAAGGGTGATAGTTGTAAACACAGGTACGCTAGCATTGGCCAATATGATAATGCCAGAAGAATTTTGGGGCAATTGCAGTTGCCTTAAATGCAGGGTCCTGCCGGGATTCCGACGCAACCCTTAGATATTGCGATGTCCGGCTCAGGTACAAAAGTTCAACCGATGATGGGATGCAGCCACATAAGCGCAATACAGGAGCTTTTGGCCTAGATGTGCGGCATTGTCGGTATTCTGCAACTGGATGGCTCCGTGCCCGACCCGGTCGTCCTTGATCGTATGGTGGGTGCTATTGAGCACCGCGGACCGGACGACAGGGGAATCTTTCTGGACGGTTCACTGGCGCTTGGCTTCAGACGCCTGTCGATTATTGACGTCGCCTGCGGGCATCAACCCCTGACGACGGCCGAGGGCCAGCATACCATTGTGTTCAATGGTGAGATATACAATTACGCAGATATCCGCAAGGTCCTGGAGCAGGAGCACGGGCGCAGCTTCACCACGCATTCAGATACGGAGGTGATTGCGAACGCCGTGGCAGTCTGGGGCGAAGGTGCTTTGCCACGACTAAATGGCATGTTCGCTTTTGCAGTGTGGGATCGCAACGCGCAGAGATTGCTCCTCGCCCGTGATCGACTGGGCAAAAAGCCGCTGCACTTCGTGAAGACACGGGATGCGTTCGTCTTCTCATCCGAGATCAAGTCGCTGATGCAACACCCCGATGTGAAGGCGCTGGTCAATTCGAAGAACCTGCCGACCTTTCTCACTTACCGTTATGTACCCGGGAATGAAACGCTTTTCCAAGGTGTGGAAGTTCTTCAGCCCGCTTGCGTCATGTCCGTTTCGCCTGTCGAAATGACGAACCCGCGGCGTTGGTGGGACTATGAGTTTCCCGGGGAGTCTGCCCGGCAATCCGTGGACGCGAACGGTGTGCGCGAAGAGCTGCGCAACTTGCTTACCGATGCGGTTCGCCTTCGCATGATATCGGAGGTGCCGCTCGGTGCGTTTCTCTCAGGTGGAATTGATTCTTCGCTGATTGTTGCCCTGATGTCGCAGTTGCATCCGGCACCGGTGAAGACATTTTCAATCGGTTTCGACAGCGGGTTCAATGAAGCAGAAAATGCGCGGGCTGTGGCCGAGCGGTTCAATACAGACCATCATGAGATCATCGTTGGCTCCGACGATCTGATTCGGGCGATTCCTGCGGCATTATATGCACGCGAGAGCCCGATCAGCGAACCGTCGGACATTCCTATTTACCTGCTTTCCAAACTCGCACGGAGCAAAGTGACGGTTGTTCTTTCGGGCGAAGGCAGTGACGAGATATTTGCCGGCTATCCGAAGTACGTTTTCGAGCACCGCTACGGCAGGCTGCTGCGCGCGTTGCCCTCCAAGGCGCTGCGGCAGTTAGGCCGGCAGTTGCCCTCGCGTTTGCGAGGCCCTCAACTGGCGCTCGACTGTATTTCCCAACAGAACAAATTCGAGAGCTACGCCTGTTGGTTTGGCGCGTTCAACCGGGAGCAACTTTGCGAGTTGTTCATCGAAAAGGCGCCTGGATCTTTGGCAACTGAGGAACATGGTTTCAGTAGCCGCGTTCTGGTGGGCCGGGAAATGGATTCGCGTATTAATGAAATGATGTACCTGGATACGCGACACTGGTTACCGGCAAACCTGCTGCTGCGCGGCGATCGCATGACCATGGCCAATTCGCTGGAGCTGCGATGCCCGTTCCTGGACTACCGTCTTGTGGAATTCGCGGCCGGCCGTATTCCTCTGTCGCTGAAAATACGCGGGGGTTCAGGCAAATGGATCCTGAAGCAGCTTGCGCAGCAGTTGCTTCCACCGGAAATAATCCACCGACCCAAATGGGGATTCAAAGTACCTGTTGCCGAATGGTTTCGTGGGCCACTGCGCCGGGTGCTGGAAGAGACGCTGTTGAGTCAGACGTGCCTGGGGCGCGGCTATTTTGCGGAGCCAGTGTTGCGACGCCTCATTGACGAGCATACCTCTGGACGCGCAAACCATGACAAGAAACTTTGGATCCTGTTCCAGCTCGAGCTGTGGCAGCGTATGTTCATCGACGGTACGTTGTCGCCGACAGACGCACTAATTTAGACGCGGAATTTTGTATTCGCGATCCTGTGTATGCGCTAACCTGAAATGAGAGGCCGGCCGTGGCAAAGAAGGCATTAATTGTGTGGGGCGGATGGGAAGGACATCAACCACGACAGGTTGCTGAGATTTTTCAACGGGTGTTGTTGTCACATTCTTTCGAGGTGGAACTCTCGAATACGCTGGACTCGTTCAGGGACCTCGCAGCCCTGCAGGCGCTGCAGCTAATTGTGCCGGTCTACACAATGGCGACGATCGAGAAGGAGCATCTGGAGCCGCTTCTCGCCGCAGTGAAAGGCGGGGTGGGTATTGGCGGATGCCACGGAGGGATGTGCGATGCTTTTCGGCTTGAGACAGAGTACCAGTTTATGACGGGCGGGCAGTGGGTTGCACACCCGGGTAACGATGGAACCACATATCGCGTTAACATTATCGATAAGGATCATTACATCACCCGGGATATTGCCGACTTTGATGTGTGCTCCGAACAGTATTATATGCACGTGGATCCGGCGGTCAAAGTCCTCGCGTCGACGCGGTTTCCAATAGCCGACGGACCGCATGTGGGCAATGGTCCAGTAGACATGCCAGTCACATGGACGAAGCTTTATGGCAAGGGGCGGGTGTTTTATTGTTCGCTGGGTCACCAGGCAAGTATTGTCGAGATGCCTCCCGTTATGGAGATGTGTACGCGAGGGCTTTTGTGGGCTTCCGGGGTGGGGTCGTAAATATCTAATCCAAGTCGCTTCTGGCGCGAAAACGAGTTGATTTGCGCTGCTTGTTCGTGTCGATTGTGCGTGATGGCCTTTGTCTATTGTCAAAAGCGTGTGCGCTTGCGGGTCCGAGGCATGGGAGGACTTTTGTTCGCATTGCTGTGCACTGGTGTGGCCGCTGGCGCAGCGGGGAACACCGATGGCAAGGCCGCTGAGACCCTATCGCCTGCTCAATCCTACGCTGCACCACTAGATGAACGAATGCTGCATGGCGTGATTGTAGGCGAGACGCCGCTGAACAGTTACTCTGGGCGGGACCTGCTTCTAGGGGATGGTTCGAACACTCTTCATCTTCGTTTGCCAGAAGAAGTCCTCAGGAATCTGAGCTTTGCGGCGGGGCTCAAACCAGGAGTTTCCCTGAGCGCAATAGCCGAGTCTCATATTAACGCGAACGGTGACCAATGGTATGAAGTTGCCAGCCCAGCGGACATTAAGTTAAAGCTTATACCTCTAGCGGCAGCGATCCGAGTACATGAGGCGTCGCTGCACACGACAAAGCCGGAGAAACGTTGGGAGCGGGTAGTGGCTGCCGTTGCGACGGCTCTGGCCGCCGGAGTGGGAAGCTGGCTGATCTATTACCGTCGTCGTGCAAATCGCGCGCTACGCGTCAGCTTATCCCAACGCCACCGTGCAGAGGAAGCCCTGAGGCATGGCCATGCGCGCCTGCAGCATTTGCTGAGTGCAAACTCGGGCGTGATCTACAGCCTTGTTCCTGATACAAATGACATGGAGCGGTTTACATTTATCAGTGAGAATGTAGAGCAATTGCTTGGCTATGCGCCTGAAGAATGCGTGCACATGCCGGGGTGGTGGCGTGACCAGGTTCATCCTGATGAGCTAAGAATTATTGAAACGGGCATGCGAACGGTTCTGCGCACGGGGACATTGGACCGCGAGTTCCGAATGCTGAAGAAGGACGGCTCGTACACGTGGATCCATGACCGTCAGCGCCTGCAGCGGGATGCCAATGGCGCGCCGCATGAAGTGGTGGGAACGTGGATGGATATCTCGGATCGGAAATCTTCCGAGAAGATTAAGGAGGTATTTGCATCGTTAGGCGCGCGGCTCGGCGCGGTGTCGACACCCAAAGAAGCAGCTGCATTTATCATACGTGCGGCGGACGCTATCTTCGGCTGGGATTCCGCTTTCGTGGGACTGTACCACGAGGAATCCAGGCAACTGCGCGACATCATAAACTTCGATACGATTGACGGGCGCAAACAGGAGGTTGCGACCACGCGAACTCCGCTTAGGCCTCTCACGCAAAAAGTACTGAACGGCGAACCGCAGATCATTCTGCGGCAACAGGGGGTTCCAGAAAGCGAATCTGAGCTGACGCGTTTCGGTCAGGATGACCGCCGGTCCGAATCGCTGCTGTTTGCCCCAATCACACATAAGAAAACCGTAATCGGTATGCTCTCGATCCAGAGCTACAGCTCACGGGCATATAATGAACGCGACCTCCAGGTTTTACAGATCCTGGCGAACTACTGCAGCGCGGCGCTGATGAGGACATTTGCGGAGGAGGATCGGAAGGCGGTGGAAGAAGCCCTGCGCGAAAGCGAGCAAAGGTACGCGCTCGCACTACGGGGCGCGAACGATGGGCTTTGGGACTGGGATTTCCGCGCGAATTCCATCTACTATTCGCCGCGCTGGAAAAGCATGCTTGGCTACACGGAGCATGAACTTACTGACAGCACCGATGAGTGGAAGAGCCGTATTCATGCAGAAGATATTGTGCGTGTGCGGGCGGAACTGGCCAGGCATCTGCAGGGCGGAACACCGCAACTTGAGATCGAGTATCGGATGCAGCACAAGGACAGCAGCTATCGATGGATGCTGTTCCGGGGGGTCGCAGTGCGCGATGCGGATGGGAATCCATTGCGCATGGCTGGATCCATGACCGACATTACACAGCGCCGTAAAGCGGAACAGCAATTACTTCAGGGCGCCTATTACGACGCCCTGACTTCGCTTCCAAACCGGCTGCTTTTTCTTGAACAGCTCCGGCGCGCCCTTGGGCGGGCAGAGCGCCGGGAAGACTTTTTGTTCTCCGTTCTTTTCCTGGACCTCGATCGCTTTAAGATTATCAATGATAGCCTTGGCCACCTGGTAGGCGATAAGCTGCTGGTGCATATTGCGGAGCGCCTGCGGATCTGCATTCGTCCTGAGGACATGGTCGCGCGCCTGGGTGGCGACGAATTTACGGTGCTGCTGGAGGACATTGAAGAGCCGGCCCAGGCAACCCGCGTAGCGGAGCGAATCCAGGAAGAAATTTCGAAGCCATTTCAACTCGAAGGTCATGATGTCTGGACGACGGCGAGCATCGGTATCGCATTCAGCAGCACGGGTTACAGCAGGCCGGAAGATATTCTAAGGGACGCGGATGCTGCCATGTACCGCGCCAAAGCGAAGGGCAAAGCGCGTCACGAACTTTTCGACCATGAGATGCATTCGCGCGCGCTGAAACTTCTGCAGACCGAAGCGGAATTGCGGCGGGCGATTGAACGAAGTGAGCTTTGCGTTCACTACCAGCCACTGTTTGATCTTACGACAAAGCGCATTACTGGATTTGAAGCGCTGGTGCGATGGAACCATCCCGAACGGGGACTTGTCATGCCGGCAGAATTCGTGCCGATCGCAGAGGAAACCGGACTCATCTCGCAGATCGGCTCCTGGGTACTGACGACTGCCTGCTGGCAGCTCGCCAGTTGGCGTAAATTACTACCTGCAGACCAGGAACTTACCATCAGCATCAATGTGAGCCGGAAGCAGTTCTCGCAGCCGGACCTCCTGGCGCGCCTCCACCAGATCCTGCAGCAAACCGGCAGCAAGCCGGAATGGCTTGCCCTCGAGATCACTGAGAGCGTCCTGATGGAACATACCGATGGGTTGATCCGGTTACTGACCGAGCTTAAAGGTCTGGGAGTCCAACTGCACGTAGACGACTTCGGCACCGGTTACTCATCTCTGGCATATTTACATCGGTTCCCGATCGACAAGTTGAAGATAGACCGGTCATTCGTGAGCCACATGGAGTCCGCCGGCCGGAATGCCGAAATCGTGCGCGCAATCGTGACCCTTGCCCACGGCCTTGGCATGGGCACTATTGCGGAGGGTATCGAAACGGAAGAGCAGGCGAAGTTCTTATGCAGCCTGAAATGCCAGCTTGGCCAGGGTTACCTGCTTGGCCGTCCCGTGCCGACACAGGAAGCGACTGCCATGCTGCTTAACGCGGTCGGAGCAGAGAACGAGGCAGATCTGCTGGCGGCTTCCCAAGCTCCACCGTCTAGTCCATCTCATACGGATTGATGCGCTCGATTGGTTCACCGCTCTCTTCGACCTTTTTGACGGTGTCTTTAAACAGGGCATCCAACTTGGCCATTTTATCTCCGCGCTCGGACTTGAACTTCTGAAACTTCTCCTCGGCGACAGAACCGCGCTCCCGCACTTTTTTCAATGCGTCCTGGTACCTGTCTCCCGTGGATTGCTCCAGTATTGGCCTTCGTTCGTCGAGTAGCTTGCCTGTTCTGCGATCAATGATCAGGATGGTATTACAGCATGGGCACTTTACCTCATGGGTGTCTTGCATCTGTCCACCTCTTGCATCGTTTTGTGAAGAGCGACGGGTTTTGAAGCGCAACTCAAGCATTTGTCCTTAAACAGAGCATGAATTTTGTCACTTGCTGAGCTCTCCCGTCCCACGCATTGTACTGCTGTTATGCAGAAAACCGGTGGTTTCGAAGACAAGTTCGTATCTAAGCTCTCCAAAATTGATCGCCAGGAAATCGAGGCGTTCCTCGGCAATCTCGTGCGGGAGAAGAACTTTCTGCAGGTTGTGTTCAATGCAATGCTGGATGGAATACTGGTGCTGCGTCCAAGCCTCGAAATCCTATATGCGAACGAAGCCGCGCTCACGATGCTGTCGATCAGTCCGAAGCGCCGCATCGTAGGTGAACGAATTTCTTCCCTGGTGGGCTTACAGGAATTCTCCGAGCTGATCGCAAGGTTTGCACTGCATAGAGAGCGGATACTTGGTGCGGAAATTGAAGTTGGCGAATCTGCTCTACGTGTACTTTCAGTGAGCATCATTCCGCTTGAAGGCGGGGGCGCTCACCAATCTGGCAGTGCGGTTGTTATCCTGCACGATCTAACTGAGTCCCACCTGGCGGCAGAAGAGAAACGAAAGGCTGATCGCGCGCTGACGCTGGCAAACTTAACGGCCGGACTGGCTCACGAGATTAAGAATCCACTAAACTCGCTTCAGATTCATGCGCAGCTACTGCAAAAAGCACTCAATGATCCGAGGGCACGAAAAGCGGACAAGAGTCGTATGCTACAGAGCAGCGAGATTATCGTGGAGGAGATCAAACGCCTCTCACGCGTAGTGGACGATTTTCTGCGGGCGGTGCGGCCAACTCGGCCCATGGTCTCCAAAACGGATTTTAACCGACTTGTAGAACGTACCGTCGCCACGATGCAGCCGGATGCCGAGGCAAGAGGCGTACGCTTCCAACTTCGGCTGGACCATGACATCCCCTTAGTGGAGGTCGATCCCAACCAGATGACGCAGGCTCTCATTAACCTGCTGAAGAATGCCCTGGAAGCACTGACGGCGGATGCCACCACCGAGGGAGCCGCGGGCACTGCATGCATCCGGCCGCAGGAACGAACCGATTGCCGGGTGGATGTACGCACGGAGATTCGAGGATCGGATTACCTGCTGCGCGTTGCGGACAATGGTCCGGGAATTCCTGAAGAAGACCTGCGACGCATTTTCGAGCCGTATTTTACGACGAAGTTCAGCGGTACCGGATTGGGCCTGGCGATTGTCTCGCGTATTGTTGAGGAACATCACGGCCACATGAATATCGTCAGTCAGCCGGGTCAGGGTACTGTGGTGACTCTAAGTTTCCCACTTGAACAGAAGCCGGTACGCTACCTGCCAAAGGAGAGCTCCGATGAGCCGGCGAACGTCATGGTATCGCACAAATTCTAAGACGCTCGCCGCCTGCAACGGCCACACTCATACATGATCAGGAGGGACTGCGGGTGCAACCCCGCGGTCGATGGCTCTGCCATCCGGCATTTCTGTTCGTGCTCAGTCTCTTGCTTACCATTGTGCTCTATGCTCCCACACTGAAGGCTTTCCTGATTTGGGACGATGTTGCAATTCTGCCGATAGTATCAACGCCCGGCATCACAGGCTGGCTTCGCTGCATTCAGCCAGTCGACAACGGATTCATTCGTCCTGCAACCCTGCTGCTGTTCAAGATCTGCTACTCACTCGCTGGTACCGTGCCTGTTTACTATCATGTGAGCGCGCTGCTCATCCATGCATTGGTTGCGACGGTGACAGGGCTGCTGGCGATGAGGCTCGTGCCGACGCGCAACTGGATCGGGCTGCTCGCGTGCCTGATGCTCACCACGCACTTCGGAGCATTTGGGATCGCCAGCCAGCTATCGAACAGTTGTGACAGCATTGCCGCCCTTGGAATTCTGCTGGCCGTGCTGTATTGGGATAAGTGGCTGGCCGAAGCAGGACGAGTTTCCTTGTGGCCTGTGTGGGTGGGGTTCGTGATTGCACTCGCAGGCAAAGAGCTTGGTGTCGTCACGCCGGCCGTATTGTTTCTCTTTACCGTTGGGAGACGAGCGCTGGACCGCCGTTCGGTTCGTGCACTGCTCAGGCTGGGTGTTGCGGCGGGTGCGTACCTGGCGTTGAATCTGTGGCTGCAGGTGACGGCAAAGATCAGTTATGTAAATATTGGCGAAATTAAAATCTCGAGCGGAGGCGTACTTCCGCGATTTCTAAACTATGTGGCTAACAGCTACCTGCCTTTTCTGACCGTGCTGGACTGGCCGCTCCCTCACTTTCACACAACCGGATCAGGACTGCGAATAGTCCGTCGTGCATCGGCTGCTCTTCTGATCATTTCGATTGTCGCGAGCCTGGTGCGCACGCGATACCGGCTGCCTGCGTGCATGGTGCTTTGCGCGGCCGTGGTACTGCTGCCGGTTGCTCCTCTGCACTCGTTTCCAATGCCACGCTTCATCTACTCGGCGCTTCCCTTCACGATCCTGGCAATGCTCACGTATTTAGCTCTCGCGCGAGTGCCGATCCGAAGTGCGGGGATCGTACTTCTGCTGCAGCTATGGCTTGTTTTTATCTGGAGCGTGCGCTGGTCCCCGAACACGCTGCACTTTCTACGCACGTCGAGGGCGTGGAAGAAGTTCGTTTCGGAGGTTGGCCGTGAGTCGGCTGCGTGGGCACCTGGATCGACTATCACTGTGTATACGAACTTCGATCATCGGGGTCGTAAACACATCTCCACGCCTTATGGCCTGGCGCTCTTTCGCGTTTTTTATCCGAACCTCCTCGCCGACTACGTGAGCAATAAGGTGCTGCCCCGCACAACCCATCAGTATCGGTTTGACGGACATAAGCTAACGCCTGTGACCGACGACGACAAAACGACTGCATCGGGGCAGAATCCGCAATGAAGATCGGGAAGTACGATGTTCACCTGCTAACTCTGGGTCACTTTCGGATGGATGGCGGCGCGCTTTTTGGCATCGTACCGAAGAAACTCTGGCAACGCGTCTACCCGCACGTGGACGAGGAAAACCGGGTGCTGATGGCGGCAAAGTGTCTGCTGATTACAGGCGAAGGCGCTGTGGTGGTAGCAGACGCTGGCGTGGGCGAGAAGCTTGAGCCGAAGGCGCGGGCTATTTTCTGTGTCGAGCAACCGCTTAATGCACTGGAGACGGCATTGCACGCACATGGCGTCGATCCGGCAGATGTGACTCATTTTATCTACACGCATCTGCATTTTGACCATGCGGGTGGCGCTACAAAATTGGACGATACCGGAAATGCGGTTTGCGTCTTTCCGAATGCCACACATTTCGTGCAACGGGAGCAACTTGCGTGGGCGCGGTCGCCGAGCGACAAGGACCGTGCGAGTTTCGATGCTCGCAACTGGGAATGCGTTGCCCAAAAGGGGCTGCTACAGGAACTGGACGGCGCGGCGGAAATACTTCCGCATATCTCCGTCAATACGGTGCATGGCCACACGCCGGCAATGCAAATGGTATTAGTGGAGGACAGCACGATCTCCCTGATTTACACGATTGATCTCTTTCCGTCCGCGGCGCACCTGCCGGTGCATTACATTGCCGCCTTCGACAACAAGCCGCTCACAGTGATCGATGAAAAACGTGAGTGTCTCGAATCCGCAGCGGAACGTAATTCGATCATCCTGTTCGGGCACGATCCTGAACTGTCGGGTGTCCAGGTAAAGCGTGCGCCCAAAGGGTGTGAGATCGTGAGGCGATTTTCAAATGGGGAACTTTAGGCCAGGGCATGTCACTGTCTCGATTGCGGACAGGCAGCACTAGCACCTAAAGTAACCCACTTTCCATTGGTGCTGATGCGGCAGGTGCTTCGACATGAATTGCCTGCACGGCGACCCGCACGACCAGATAACCGTCCAAGGACAGACGGGCTGTGCAATCGAGTTGCTGCACCTCGCACAGCGCGCGACAAAGTGACAATCCCAATTGAGGAGACGGCGTAGCGTTCCCGCCTTAGAGAGTGGCGGCGGCGGACGGAGTGGGGTCGACGGGTTCACTGGTAAGAAGGTAACCCTAAGTATTACGTATAGATTACGTAACGATGCGCAAATGATTATATCTCATTCTTTTGGAGTGGCGCCCAGCCACTGAATTAATTCTAAGACCAGTGCTGCAGCGGCCTGTGCAGCGGTGACTTGTGGAGGAGGAATTGAGTCGCGGTAGCTCACCAGTAAAGACGTGGTGGAAAGTCCAGCGTCCTTTAAAAGAGTTAATTCGCGTCTGAGGTCGTCATGCAAGGCAGGCACCCAGGCTGGCTGGGAAGTCACGACATCAAGCGGTGGGGTTTTGCCTGGCGGCAACTCACGCAGGTCCATAGGTGCCAGCACTACCCTGACATTGTTCAGCCCTGTATCTGAAACCAGAACGTACACGTCTTCTGCGGCGGTATCCCCAAGTGCAATACAACCGATGCTCCACCATTTGCCATGGATCATGATATCGCGCCCGAGCGGGAGCTTGCGTCCATCGGCACGAGCCTGACGCCGATCAAACTCGTTGGGGTAATTGAGTTCCAGCGACAGATGAAATTTACTGTGTGGATTCAGCGAGTTTACGCGGTAAATGCCTTCAGGTACCTGTTCGTCACCTTCGCACAGCTTTGGCCCGCTTGTCCCGCTGGCGGCGGCGATGGGGTATTGCAGGATGAAGCGCCACTCACCTGTATGGTCCGGTGCGAAAAGCTTGAGCCGGCGCTCCTGCTTTGTGGCGACAATACGAAGGTTTTTGGGCGGGAACTCAACGTGCTGGCGCTCGAAATAAGGGCGAAGACGCTCGCGTGCGGACTTGCGGACTTCGGCGGTAAGAACGGTGGACGAGGCAGAAGCTGGGAGATCTTTCGCGATGGCTACAACAGTCGATCCGGCGATGACAAAGCACAGAAGATAAAAAAGCCGGGAGCGGTCGAAACTCACAATCTGTTGTTAGACGTTCATTCTATCGAACAGTTCCTGTCGTCGCACGCCGTAACAGAAAATTTGTCGATTAACTCGGGCGTGGGGCTAAATTTCGTACAACTCCAGAGCCGGCAGGGCGCGCGTAATTGCGAATAGTGCTCCTGCAATGACAAGCGCGAGTAGCGCAATGCCGGCCCATCGCCACTTGGGTTGATCAGCCGCGCGACTGCGGGATATCGCAGCTAAAACGGTTGGAGCAAGGATGAGCAACAGCGCGGGTGTCCTGGGCAAATAGGCGAATTCCATTCCCAGAAACACCAGACCCACAAGAACCGGCACCACGACAAACGCAAGTGGTGTAAGAACGAGGTTTCTTTTGGGCAGGAAGATACTCGCCATGAGCAGCGGTCCCAGCGCGGCGTACATTGCGCCGGCAAGCTGACCGAGCAGCGCAGTACGCGAAAGCACAAGTGCAACGGATACACCGACGCTGAGAATCAACAGAACTACTATGAACTCCACTGGAGGAAATCGACGTGCCAGCACGTCGTGGTCGACAAGCCATAAGAGCTGCACTCCGAAAAGTATAGCAGCAGAAGCGAGCGCCGAACCGGCGGATTGCGACTTGAACAGCGGGAACGAGAGCAACGCAGCGACGGTGGCTGCGATGACAACACGCATGCTCCAGACGTACACAGGCGTGCCACGTATTGAAACGATGGCCGCACAGAGGAACGCAAACACCGCCACGAAGGGCAGCCAGTGCGTAACGTCTCCGGGAGGGAGCGGCGGCCATCCGGAAAGGGATATATGGCCACCCGCATACCCTAGTGCTGCCGCGCCAGCGATGCTCCACCAGGGAAGTTGACGGGCAGAATTACGGCGGAGGCCTGCCCACCCTGCCGCCAACAGAACTCCGGACAATACGATCGGGATTCCGATTGCCAGCAGGATAGGACCAAGCATCAGTCAATCACCGGGGCCGACTGAATTCAAAGCGTGGCGCATCTGAGCGCATTACTGAGTCGGCGGCGCTGTGCCCTGCTTAACGGCTTCGATGCCGACGATTACACCGATTTCGTCACCGAGACCCTGCATCATGAAGTTCATGCCGTAATCGCTGCGCTTGAACGTGAATGTCGCCTCTCCGCCCGCGATTTCACCCATGCGCGGGTTCTTACCTTTACCAATGAGTTCCAGCTTCGCCGTAATGGGCCTGGTCACGCCATGAAAGTTCAGGTCACCGGTCACGTCGAGCTGCTTATCGCCGGTTTTTTTCATCGATGTGCTTTTGAACGTTATGCTGGGGAACTGCTTTGTGTTTAGAAAGTCGGGACCTTTCACGTGTTCATCGCGCTTTTGATTACCTGAATCCAGGCTGTCCGCTTTAATCTCGATGTTGATGCTGCCAGTCTCCGGCGCGGCTTCATCCATGCTGATGGTGCCCTGGATATCATTAAAGCGGCCATAGAAGTTCGTCACGTTCATGTGACGTATCTTATAAATAACCGATGAGTGGACCGGGTCGACTTTGTATGTCTCGGCGGCGGCGAAGGCGCTGCTGCAGGTAATGACTGCAAGGATTGTGAGAGTGGAGAACCGACCGTAGTGCCGCATGTTAAGCTCCTTTATATGATCTACCTACGAACCTTAAATCCTAAATGAAGTCGTAGCATCCGAAGTGGACGCTATTTAGAAACCACTTCTGCACCCGTGAGGGCGCGAACCGATTCAAGTAATGCGCAAAGCTTTCCAAGCTCCTCAGGGCGCATGTGAGCAAACTGCTGCTGGTGCAAAGCGGCCATGGGTTCGTCGATCCTCGAAAGAATCCGCAGCCCGCGTTGAGTAATCCTGGCGAGCACAACACGCCGATCGCTGGTAAGGCGGGTGCGAGCGACCAGCGCCTTCAGCTCGAGACGATCCAGCAGCCGGGTCACGTCAGGTACACGCGTGATCAGGCGGTCGGAAATCTCCCCACAGGCGAGACCCTTCGCCCCGGCGCCCCTGAGTATCCGCAGGACATTGTAAGAGGTCGATGAGAGATCGTGTTCCTTCAGGAGATCCCCGGCCTGGGTGGCGAGATGGTCCGCTGTCCGCAGGATTTGCAGGAAAGCCTCCTGCTCAAGGCTTTGGAAGCCTGTACGGATTTTCAGTTCATTTGCGAGGCGGCTAACCATTTCGATCTTCAAGTCATTGTCTGTTGCAACGAGCATTGACTTTGCAAGAGGATTTACAATTGACGCTTTAAGGCGGCATCTGAAGCCTCCTTCCGGATCAGCTTGTACGCATAACCACGACCCAGGAGCCGGCATCCCGAACGATGGTTTTCGACAGCTTCGCGTTTGCTGCGTTTTTCGGGGTCCTCTTCCCGCTCTACCTGCTATGTGATCATAAGCGGCAGAATCTGCTGCTGCTCGCCGCCAGCTACTTTTTCTATGGCTTCTGGAGCTGGAAGTTCCTGCTGCTGCTTATCGCGACAAACGTCGTGGATTTCTGGTGCGGCATCGGACTGGAGCATACTGAGAATCCGCGGCTGAGAAAGCTGATTGTGGCGACGACGGTCGTCGCGAACATGAGCGCGCTGTGTTTTTTCAAGTACTTCAATTTCTTTGCCGCCAACCTCCAGACGCTATTCGGACATTTCGGGCTCACGATTCCCGAATTTGCATTAGAGGTCATTCTGCCTTATGGCATCTCTTTTTACACGTTCCAGGAGATGACTTACGTCTTTGACGTTTATCGCCGCGACGTGCGGGCAGCGCGTAAATTTACAGACTTCTCGCTCTTTGTTACATTCTTTCCACACCTTGTAGCCGGGCCCATCATGCGCGCGGCAAAACTGCTGCCGCAGGTGCTGGAGCCACGCGTGGTCACGATTTCGAAAGTAAGCGAAGGTTGCTGGCTGTTCTTATGGGGCCTTTATAAAAAGGTGTTCGTGGCAGACAACCTCGCGTTGCTGGTCGATCCAGTGTACCAGAACCCCGGTGCTTATTCGGGCCCGCAAATCGCGGTCGCAACCTATGCGTTTGCCTTCCAGATCTATGGAGATTTCTCCGGCTATTCTGATATGGCCCGCGGGCTCGGACGTATACTGGGGTTTGATATTATCTGGAATTTTAACCTGCCCTATTTCAGCGCGAGCCCCTCGGAGTTCTGGAGGCGCTGGCATATCAGTCTTTCGACGTGGCTGCGCGATAACCTGTACATTCCGCTGGGGGGGAATCGAAAGGGTCGGGGGCGTGAAATTACCAATCTCATGGTGACGATGACGCTCGGCGGATTGTGGCACGGTGCGCGTTGGAACTTCATCCTTTGGGGCGTTTACCAGGGGTTGCTCCTGGTGGCAGAACGAGTGTGGCGATTGATGCGCGGCGATGCGCCGGATAAGTGCTCACCCATGCGTCGGGCGTTTGCAATTTTTGTGATGTTCCAATTCGTCTGCGTTGGCTGGCTGCTGTTTCGCGCGGAACGCGCACTTGATATTCAGCGCCTGCTCATTGGGTTACTGCACGGCTGGGACCAGCTTTACCGTGTTGTTCCCATGTTGAAGCTGCTCGTACAGTTCGCCGGATTGCTGGTGGTGCTCGAGACTGTCATGTATATCACGTCCAATCGATATGTAATGCAGCGTTGGCCGGTGGTGGTGCGGTTCGCGCTGTATGTGATTCTCTATTTGTGCATCAGCATGGGAGGGCCGCAGAGTGGCCGACTATTCATCTACTTCCAGTTCTGAGTACGAGGCGTTCGCGTCTGTGCCCCAGAGGCATATGCCCGTTGCGGCCATTGGCGCAGTGCTCGTTGTCCTTTTGTTCGAGCTGTTTATTCAAACGAACCGATCACGGTTCGAAGATGGAATTGAGGCGAATCTCCACGCGAAACGAGACATTATGCGCAGTGGAACGGTTCGGGACGACGTTGCAATTTTTGGCGATAGCAAATTTTTCTCCGTCAGGCCAGATGTAGTAAGCACTGCCATTGGCGCGCACACGCAGGCAAGTAACTACTCGTGGCCGTTTATGGGGATCGAGGCGTACGACGCGATGTTGCGGACGTATTTGCTTTATAAACCGGCGCCAAAACTGATACTGGTAAATGCGCGGCCGGAGATGACAGGAATGCCGGAACGCTGCAATGCGATGGACGCGGCGCCGGCGCACCGCGTGCGCGCGTATGAGGCACTGCCGCTGCGCACGCTGTGGGAGACGATCGTCCTCGATAAAAGCTGGTATTTATTGTGGGACCGGATTGCTTATGCCTTACAGCCACCAAGTGCGCAGCACAAGAAGACGGTATGGCCCGCGGTGAAGCGCCTTATTCGTGGACGCGGGTGGCCTTTACCGACCGAAGACTACGTGCGCATGACTTCCGATTTTAATGCGACGGGTGCCTTCCTTATGCATCGCAAGCGCGAGGTGCCGAAAGCGGAAGTGCTGGATCTTGAAAAGCTGCTGGGCCCCTACGGTGTGTACGAGAACAAGCGGCAGGTGGCCGCGTTTGAAAGATTCCTGACGCGTGCTGAAGATGCAGGTACAACAGTGCTGATGCTGGGAGTACCGATGGCGCCACCACTGCATCAGCGATTCGAAGCAGTGGGTGCGAACGCGGGATATCTCAGGTTAACAAACAGCTGGCAGCAGAGATTCGCGAATTTTCGGGTGCTGGAGCCGCTTCTGTATACCTACCCCCTCGACCACTTCGGTGATCCGGGACATGTGAATTTCAAAGGCGATGCACAGTTCCAGAAGGATTACGCATCTGCTTTGAAATCTTTTTCCGGGATGCTTTCCGGGAAGTAAGCAGTGATCCGTTGAACAACCCGGGCGAACCTATCCGGCGTTAGCGAGCGCGAGCACCTCGTCCTTTAAGCGGCCGTTGGTGCTGATGGCGCAGCCCCCATAGACAGTGGCGTTGCCGTGATAATCGGTGAAGCTGCCGCCCGCTTCCTCTAGAATGGGAAGAAGGGCGGCGCAATCCCAGGGATTCATGATGGGGTCTACCATCACGTCGGCGCGTCCAGTGGCGACAAGGAGATGGCCATAGCAGTCGCCCCACGTACGTACTATCCGTGCAAGATCCGAAATCCTGTCCCATGCCCCGCCATGGCCATGCTTGTGGTTATTTCTAATATCAGTCGTAAGTACCAGTGCATCCTGCACGCGTGTGACGCTGCTGACATGGGCGTGTTTGCCATTCCAGAAACATCCATGCCCGCGCTCAGCCACGACCAGGTCGCCCAGAGCCGGGATGTTCACCGCGCCCGCGACCATCTGTCCCTTCTCCTCGATCCCGATCATCACGCCGTAAAGCGGCACGCCATGGATAAAAGACTTCGTGCCGTCGATAGGATCGACAATCCAACGGCGGGCGCCTTCTGCGCCAGCACCTTCGCCGAACTCCTCACCAATGACCACATCGTCGGGGAACATCCGTGCGACCTCTCTTCGGATGAACTGCTCGGTCTCTCGATCAGCGATTGTAACTGGGCTGTCGTCTGTTTTCGTTTCGATGGTGAGGTTATCCACCTGGAAATAACCAAGGGTCACGTGGCCAGCACGGCGCGCCAGATCGGTGAGCGTATCGATGAGTGCAGACATTGGCAAATCTTTCAGGTAAAATGCAGCGCGCACAAGCGCGAGCTATCGTCTTTTCAGAAACCGTGCTGCGGCGAGGTCAAGTGCCGGGCGGGGGCGTGTAGCGCCGGCTTCTTTTTGTAACGAAGCAACGACCATCTGCGAGTAGCGAAACGAATGCGCATGACAAATTGCCACCGCAAGAGCATCGGCGGCGTGATTGGTCGCAGGCATCTGCTCCAGGTTCAACAGTACCTTCACCATGCGCTCGATCTGGCCTTTTTTCGCTGCGCCATGGCCAGTAACCGCCTGCTTGATCTGCTGGGGTGTATATTCCGCCAGCGGCAGCTTTGCCTTAGCCGTGGCAAGGATCGCCACTCCACGCCCTTCTCCGACGGCCATTGCGCTCTTCACATTGACGCTGAAAAAAAGCTGCTCGACGCAGGCGACCTCAGGATGATACTTTTCAATTATCAAAACGAGTTCATCATAGATCTGCTGTAAACGCTGCGGCAACGGGACAGAGGGGCTCGTGACAACACAGCCGCTGGTGAGCAGCACGGAACGTTGTCCGTCGTGGTCTATCACACCATAACCCGTGTTTGCCAGGCCTGGATCGATCCCAAGAATTCGCATCGTAGTCAGGTCTCATCTTCGTCTGCCGGTTGCGAGAGAAAAGCGACGGCGCCATGTCTTCGGAAAAGTTTGAGGTCGTGTATTGGCAAGAGGGTTTATGCGGGTGTGAGTATGTCATATCGAGCAAAATGGTCGTGGTACGTCGCGCTGCTCGCGATGGTTTATGCGGGCGCGGGCCTTCTGCTGGCAGATGTTGGAATTACCACAGGTCTCGATATGGACCGCTACGCGTTTATGGAAAGCCTGGTGGAGCGCGGCAGCTATTCTGTAGATGGGTCGAGCTTTCAAAGCATCGATCGGATCCGCGTCGGCGAACGCTTCTATTCGGGGAAGCCTCCACTGCTCAACTTCCTGGGTGCGGGAATGTATGGGCTGTTGTTTCATGCGCTGCACTGGAGCTTTTCTACCCGGCCGGAGGCGGTTGTGCGGACACTAATTGGAGTTTTCGTGTCGCTCCCAATATGCATAACGCTAGTCCTCTTCTTTCGTGTTCTGAGCCGTCCGTTCGGGAATGTAAGCGGACAACTGGAGGCGCTGCACGAACACCAAAGGATTAGATTTGCGGTCATTGCGACGGTACTTCTGGCGGTGGGATCACTATTTCCGCCGTACACCAGGGTATTCACGAATCATCCGCTGGCGGCATTATTGCTGCTGGGAGCATTTGCGACAGCACTGAAACCATGGTCGATTCGCAACGGGCTGCTCGTGGGTATATTTGCCGGGTTTTCAGCCGCTATCGATCTTCTACCCGGCTGCTTCTTTGTGCTGGGGTTGGGCGCCTCTTGCCTGGCAGGTATGAAGTCAGGCTCTGTGCGAAAGGATTCGCATGTAAAATTTGTGAGCGGGTTGACGGTCGGAGCGGCTATCCCTGCGGCAGTTCACTTGTTTCTCAACTGGATTACATTGGGCACGTGGCTGACATCCTACTTTGTTAAAGGCGCATTCGAATATCCGGGGACTGCATGGCAGGAGGCCATCAACCCCGACTACGACCATTTCCCGGGTTATTTTTCGGCACTCTATCATTACACGTTAGGGCATCGGAGCTCGCTGCTGCTTGTTCCATTGGCCTTCTGGGGTGCGGTGCATTTGATGCACGTGGTGGCGGGTCGCGCTGCACGGATGGAGTCCCGCGCTGGCACATCTGCTGCCGTATGCGCATTGGTCGGGCTGGTTGTGCTGGTGCCGTTGTTCTCGGTGGGGCTGGCGGGCGCATCGTATGGTAATCGGCATCTGCTTCCGGTACTGCCGCTGCTGTATGCGTACCTGCCGCACGAATGGCTGGTTGGCAGATCTCTCATGCGACGCGCAGGATTTGCAGCCACGGCTCTATGGAGCACCGGAATCGGGCTGCTCGGCGCTCTTTCGCCGTGGACTCAATACACGATGAGCGTCTATGCGCCGCTGGACGTTGCTGCGGAACAACTTGCGAGGCAGGGACGCAGCAGAGCCGCTGAGTGGATCGTCAACCATACTGCGCCCAACCCTGCCATGGGTTACCAGGAACTCGGCAACCGACACTGGAAGTACGGTTTTGCCGTAGAGGCCCTTGCGGATCATCAGATGGCTCTTAAAATCCAACCGCGCAGGGGTCCGTCCCTTTTCGCAGGCGGATTTATCGCACGGCAGTTGGGCAATGCCGAAGTATCTGTGGCGATGCTAAAGCGTCTTGTTGACCAGGAGCCTGATAATCCGGCCGCCTGGAACGAGTTGGCGAAGAGCTATGAACTGGCCGGAAACGCAGAGGAAGCTGCGAGCTGTCGCAAGAGCGCTGCGGGCCTGAGAGCCGCTTTTGGCAACAGCTCTCGTTGAGTAAAAACCTTTATAACGCTGACGGCGCGTCAAACCTGTGAGGCTTGGACTCTCACGATGGTCGGAAATGGGAGGACGAGCAACGTGCCTGCCGTGGTTACTCTTTGCAGTCGTTGCGCTATGCAGCGCAGGCGCCTTCAGCACAATCGTAGATTACAAAGCAGCGACTCTACCGTCGGGCCGCTCAGTGGTTGGATTGCCGCATGTGGACCTTCTCGTTTACTACGCGTGCGCACGCGAGACCTGGGACGAGCATTCTATTTTGTGCTACGCTTCGCCTTATTCCAGTCTGCAGGACAGCCCGCGAGTATACAGTCACTTTGGTTTTCTGGTAATGGGGATAGTATGGCGCGGCCTGGGTTTGACGCTCTTTCAGGCAGATCAGCTTTTGCGCATGGTGTTCGGCACCCTCATGCTCGTGCTGGGAGCCGGAGTAGTAAGGACGGCTCTGCCCATGCACGAGCGTGATAAGCCGATCGCTTTAGCCGGTTACGTCTTGGTTATCTGCGGCGGGGGGGTGGCATGGCTCGCGGGGCTGTGGCAATTGGTTGCCGACTGGGTCATGGTATGGGTGGTGGATGGCGTTCGACTCGAGTCAGGTGCCTGGTTTAGCACCTGGCCCCAGGCAGTCGAATCAGCGGAAGGCGGCTACGGTGAATGGGGAGCAAGTCCGGTGCGTGTGCTCTTCAGCGTGCCGGAATGCATTTACCATGTCCTGTTCTTCGGTTGTATGTTATCGCTGCTGCAGGGGCGGAAGGCTCTTGGGCTTCTCCTGCTGTTCCTGACATGGTGGTCACATCCGTTTACCGGTGCGCTTCTTGGCTGCATCGTCTGCGTATATTCTGTCGCGCAGTACACACGTCGAAGTGGCGATCTGTGGTTTGTGGCTGCCGCTGGCACTCTCCAGGTGGTATTTATGACCTACTACCTACTTTACCTTCCACGCTTTCCCGAACACCTTACAGTAAGTAAACAGATGGCGGGATTTTCGGCTTCCATGTTATTGTCCAAGATGCTTCCTGCTTACGGGCTACTCGTGCTGCTGCCGTTTGCGAATGTTAAACGTTGGCGAAGAACTTCAGCGAAAGCGGATTCTTCGGACATACTGATGTGTACTTGGCTCGCATGCGAACTGCTGCTGATGTTTCATGATCGGATCACGTCGACTCCCATGCAGCCCATGCACTTTACACGGGGTTATTTATATTTGCCGCTGGTATACTTTTCGGTCAGGGCACTGCACCAGCTGCCAGGCCTCGCTCACGCCCGCAAATACCAGCTCTACTGTGCGGGTCTCCTGCTATTGATGCAATTGCCCGATACTGTTCTGTACCTGTCACGGTTGCCCGAGCAGTTACGCCGTGGCGAGATGCATTTTTCAGTGCAGCATGACATCCTTAACACGCTGCAGAAACTGGACGGTATAAAGGATACCCTGACGATTCATGTACTGGTGTCGGCTAATATGCGGTCCGCTGAAGGACTCATACCGGTTTTGACACATCACCGGGCGTTGAAAGCCCATACATTCAATGTGCCATTCCTGCCGGAGAAGAACCTGTATACCCGAGCACTTGAATCTGCCCTTGATGACAATTTGCCCGGCAGATTTGGTTTAAATGCGCTAATTGTTGGAGCCGAACAAGCGCGGCAACTCTCCGACCAAGGGCTTTCGATCGGTGCACCAATGAACCTCGAAGGCGAACGCTACCTGGTGCGTGTACCCAGTTTATGAAGTACTGGCGCAACGCACTGGCCGATCCATGGCTCGTGGCAACCTGTGCGTTTGTATTGGTGGCGTTCGGCTATATGGAGTACCTTGCCATTAACAACTGGATGGCTGGACGGTGGTACCTGGCTGACGTCGGCAACCTGCAGCAAGCGCTGGTGAACACTCTGCACGGCAATTTTATGTGGGCGCCACTCGTAGAGACGAACCACTACCGCTACCACTTCACTCCCCTCCTGACGGCCCTGGCACCACTCACGCTGATTAGCGATTATCCGATTCCCCTGGTCACTGTTTACACTCTGGCATTGGCGTGCTGTCCGCTGCCATTGTATCGCATCGCACGCGAAGCCGGCCTGCATGGCTCGCTGCGGTTTGCAGTCGGGTTCCTGTTTTTGACGAACCATTTTGTTGGATCGATTCAGCTCGCGTATCATTTTGAGACGCTTTTTGTCCTGCTCATGTTGTGCACCATCGCGTTTGCACATGCACGATCGAAGTGGCCTGTCATTCTCAGTGCCGCAGGAACGCTGATGGTAAAGGAAGATGCAGCACTCTGGTGCGGTTGCTTCGCGGTGTTCCTGATGTTTCAGCGCGAAAACCAGGACCGGGCGCGTGGCCGGTGGCTGCTGCTTGCATCGCTGGGAGCGCTCGCAATTGGAGTAGGCACAGTTTGGTACCTCGGACGCGGTTCGGATAGTAATGCATCGTTTTACCTGGAGCGTGCCGGAACCCTGGAGCTGAGCTGGACCGGATTGCGCAGCCTCGATCTGTTGATCGTTTCGGCTGGCGGTGTTTGCCTGCTGGGTGGCTGGAGTGCTTTGCTCGCGGCTGCCCCGGCTATCATGCTCCTAAGCAGCTACTACTTCACGCAGGCGCTAACGTATTACTACAGCTACCCGTTTATACCGTTCCTGTTCCTGGCACTTATTAACGGGACGGCTCGGCTTTTGCGCATGATTCAGCGGTCACGAATGCAACCAGGGACAGCCAATTGCCTTTTGGCTATTTACCTGATATGTGTGGGAGCTGTGCAGTTCTTTCTGCCGACGAGAACTGACGACTACGTTCGACTGCCGGCGCCGGTCGATCCGCATGCTTTGCTTCGTATCCATGTCGCGCGGAATGTATTGCCGCCGGATGTGCCTACGGTCATCCAGTTCGGGCTATGGGGTGTTACGCCCAAGCGAACGGAGGCATGGCAGTTCAATGAGAAGAACATTCAACCGGGACGCTATGTGTTCGCCGATTTGCAGTCGCCTTATGCAATGCCGACAGCGAGGTATGTAGAGATCATGCGAGACCTGATGGACGAAGTGGCGGCGGGAAAACGAAAGCTGCTGTATTCGAAAGATGAGATTTTCGTGGTGAGTCCGCAGACAGGGTCCCAAGCGAATTCCCAGTGAGGCATGTAAAAACCATCCTTGGCGCCAAATGGATTATGCTGGACAATATTGTCCGCAGCATCCGCAGCCATTTATGGGTCCACGTGGCGGCGGGCATCTTCACACTGGTACTGCTCATCACATTCGGGGGCGTGCTTTTCTGGGAGATGTTCCGCTACCTTCTGACACTCGAGCCATTTGGCGCTCCGCTGATGGAGCGGCTGGTCGGGATCGTGCTGCTCGCGTTCTTCTCCATGCTGACCTTTTCGAATCTCATTATTACGCTCACGACGACATACATTTCCAAGGAAACCGAGTTTCTGCTGGGATACCCTCTACCTTACAGGACCGTATTTTCGATCAAGCTTGCCGAGTCGATCTTTTACAGTTCGTGGGCATTCGTGCTGCTGAGCGTGCCACTATTCACAGCCTATGGCATCGCGAAAAAAGCTAACCTTGGATTCTACCCTGCGGCGATTTTCCTCGGGCTGCCCTTCCTCGTAATTCCCGCCGCGCTCGGCGCGTTCATCACGATGCTGCTCAGTGCTTATCTGCCGGCAAAGCGCGCGCGTGTATATTCTATTGGGCTGCTGTTGGGCGCACTGGCGGTTACAGGCGGACTCGTCCGGATGATGGGCCTGAGGACGCTTCTTCGCAATGCGGACACGCAGGAGTTCGGACAGATTATGTCGATGCTGAATGTTGGCAATGTACCACTGCTGCCAAACTACTGGCTCGCACGCGGAATGCAGTCCGCCAGCAGCGGTCACTGGCTGGAGACCGGCTACTGGTGGCTGATGCTGGCCTCAACGGCATGCATGATGGTGCAGGTATGTTTGTGGCTCGTTCCGGCACTCTATTACCGAGGGTGGTCACTGGCGAAAGAGGGCGCAAGCGCAACCACAACCGTTGCGGGCTGGTCGCCGTTTCCGCTACTTGACAGGGTAATGGGTGTGTTCACCCGACCGGTCGCGGCGCTTATCGGCAAAGACATGCGAACGTTCTGGCGGGATCCAAGTCAATGGTCCCAGCTTGTCATTTTGTTCGGGCTACTCATCATCTATGTTGCCAATATCCGCGGCTTGACACGTGAACTGGCGGCCCTGGAAAACCTTTTCCGCCAATGGCCTACGATTTTATCGTTCTTCAATCTTGGTGCCACATGCTTCGTGGTTTGTATCCTGACCACGCGCTTCATATACCCAATGCTTAGTCTTGAGGGTAAGCAGTACTGGGTCGTGGGGCTGGCACCATTCCCCAAACGCAAACTCATCTGGGAGAAATATGGCTTATGCCTGACAATTGCTGTCGGTCTTGCCGCAGTCCTGATTATTTTTTCTAACTACATGCTGCAGGTACGACTGGCCCTGGCATGGATCAGCGTGACGACGGTGCTCATTATGGGAGTGGGTCTGACCAGCCTGGCCGTGGGATTAGGCGCCACGTTTCCGGATTTTCGACAGGATAATCCCGCGCGCATTGCAAATGGGCTGGGGGGTACGGCTAACATTGTGTTCAGCCTTTTTTATATTGGAGGCAACATCGGCCTGGAACTGCCGCCTACGTTCGTTCTGATTCAGCAACTGCAGGAAGGAGCGCCGTTCTGGTTGGCGGCGCGCGAAGCTCTGCGGGTCATGTGGCCCTGCTTTTTAGGGTTTGTTGTGCTGAATGGATTAGTTATCTATCTGCCGATGCGCGTCGGCATCCGGCGGTGGGAAAACCTGGAGTTTCATCTTTAGCGCGATAAGTTGCAGGACGTGCGTGACGAAAGTTCCGTTTAGCAAAAGAGGATAACGGATTTCGAAGGCGGCCATCAGGGACGAAAGTTCTAATGGAACCTTCTACGGACTACAGATTTGGGGCGGACGCGGGTTGTTGCTCGGTCTGACCCATTGCATTGGTGGTACCGCCGCTTTCAGTCCGGTTACCTGAGCCATCGCTATTCCCGCCGCCGCCGGCGCTGGTGACGCTGGGGTTCTGTTCCCCTGAAACTTTTAGCTCACGTCCCATTTTGAACGTCACAACGCGGCGTGCAGGGATAGGGTATTCTTTCTTATCCTTGGGATTTCGACCAATGCGCTCTTTGCGCTTTTTGGTTTGAAATACACCGAAGTCACGAATCTCAAGCCGGCCCTCCTCTGCCACGATTTTCTTCATGGCCTCAATGATGGAGTCGACAATGACCAGAGCTTCCTTGTCCTTCATCTTCAGGTGCTCTGCGACCCGCTTGACTATCTCTACTTTGATCATTCGTGACCTGCCGTGCTGATGTTGTTGCGCTTCCGCATGGCACCAAAGCCGAACAGCTGTGGCAGCGCGTCGATCGTGTTCTTCCTGAAAGCAGGACCTCGCCCCGGAAAAGCTCAAGGGAAAAATGGACACGAAGAACAGGTGAAAAGCGGAGGTTTAACGACTTAGCCAATCCTCGTATTCCAAATGGAAACGGCGGGTGCTGTGCAC